>JAUHVR010000024.1 GCA_030424865.1 Alphaproteobacteria bacterium
GGGGAAGAAAGGGGAAAGCTTGGCCATCTGCTCGTCAGTCAGCCAGAAAAGGTCGCTCATGTCACCGCTCCGTTTTCCGGGCCGTGAATCACGTAGCGCTCCGGAAATCAATGCATCCTGACCCTAATGATTTGAGGGAGCGTTGTCATGGCCGAGGCAGAAGATCTGGTTGCCGAGATCGAGGCACTGGAAACCAAGCTGGCTCAGGCCAAATCCGCCATCACCCGCCGGTTCATCGGGCAGGAACGCGTGGTGGATCTGACCCTGTCCGCGCTGTTGTGCGGTGGTCACGGTCTGTTGATCGGTCTGCCGGGGCTGGGAAAGACCCGCCTGGTCGAGACACTGAGCACCGTCATGGGCCTGAACGGCAACCGCATCCAGTTCACGCCGGACCTGATGCCGGCCGATATTCTGGGCTCGGAAGTGCTTGAAACCGGCGCAGACGGCAGCCGGGCGTTCAAGTTCATTCATGGCCCGATCTTCTGCCAGCTTCTGATGGCCGATGAAATCAACCGCGCCAGCCCGCGGACGCAATCGGCGCTGCTGCAGGCGATGCAGGAACGCGAAGTCACCGTCGCGGGCGAAACCCGCAAACTGGACGCGCCGTTCCACGTTCTGGCCACGCAAAACCCGATCGAACAAGAAGGCACCTATCCGCTGCCCGAAGCGCAACTGGACCGCTTCCTTGTGCAGATCGACGTGCACTATCCGGACCGCAACACCGAACGCGACATCCTGCTGGCCACCACCGGTGTGGAAGAGGCCGAGGCGCATGAGGTCTTTACCGCCGCCGAACTGATGGCCGCGCAGACGCTTCTGCGCCGGATGCCGGTGGGCGAAGCCGTGGTCGAGATGATCCTGGATCTGGTCCGCGCCTTCCGTCCCGACGATCCCAGCGCCAGCGACCGTGTCCGCGACACCGTCGCCTGGGGCCCCGGCCCACGTGCCGCGCAGGCGCTGATGCTGACGGTTCGCGCGCGGGCCCTGCTGCAGGGCCGTTTGGCGCCTTCGCCCGAAGATGTTCTCGACATGGCGCAACCGGTGCTCAGCCACCGGATGGCGCTCAGCTTCTCGGCCCGGGCGCGGGGTGAAGACCTTGGCGCGCTGATCCAAAGCGTGACCGAGACCATGGGCCGGACCGAGGCCGCCGCGTGACAACCCCCGTCGCCCTGCGCCATCAGGCCGAACAAGAGGCCAGCCGCCTGCCGCCCCTGCTGGCGCGAGCCGAGCATCTGGCCGGCACCGTTCTGCTGGGCGACCATGGGCGGCGGCGCTCGGGTCTTGGCGATGACTTTTGGCAATACCGCCCGCTGCGTCCCGGCGACAGTCTGCGCCAGATCGACTGGCGGCGTTCGGCCAAGGGGGATGACCAGTTCATCCGCGAACGCGAATGGCAGATTGCGCAAAGCGTGCTGGTCTGGGTCGACCGCGCGGCCTCGATGCGGTTTGCGTCCTCGAAGAAGCTTCCGACCAAGGCGGATCGTGCCCGTCTGCTGACGCTGGCAACCTCGATCTTGCTGATCCGCGGCGGCGAACGTGTGGGTTTGACCGGCTGGACCCTGCCGCCCCGTCGCGGCGATGTGCAGATCCTGCGGCTGGCCGAGGCTTTCAGCGCGGACGACCCCACAGACTATGCCGAACCCGAGGCGCGGGGCATGCTGCCTCACGCGCGGGCGCTGTTTGTCTCGGACTTCCTCGGTGACATCGGCCCGGTCGAGGCCGCGCTGACCAAGGCCGCCGATCGCGGCGTGCGCGGGGTGTTGTTGCAGGTGCTCGACCCCTCGGAAGAAGAGTTTCCGTTCCAGGGCCGCACGATCTTTGAAAGTGTCGGCGGGTCGCTGGCGCATGAAACGTTGAAAGCCGGAGAGCTGCGCGAGCGCTATCTGGACAAGCTTGCGCGGCGCAAGGACCACCTGGATCAGCTGTGCCGCGCGACCGGATGGCAGTTTTCGACCCACCACACCGGCAACAGCGCGCAGTCTGCGCTGTTGTGGATCTACCGCGCGATGGAAGGAAGCACGCGATGACGCTGTTTGGTGTGCTTGGCTTCACCTCGCCCTGGCTGCTTTTGGGGCTGATCGCCCTGCCGATCCTCTGGATCCTGCTGCGCGCCGTGCCGCCCGCGCCGGTGCGGCGGCTGTTTCCCGGCGTGATCCTGCTGCTGGGTCTGAAGGACGAGGAACAGATCACTGACCGCACGCCCTGGTGGCTGCTGCTGCTGCGCATGCTGGCCGTCGCTGCGGTGATCATCGGCTTGTCCGGCCCGGTCCTGAATCCGCAGGCCGAGGATGACACTCCGGGCACCGGCCCGCTGCTGGTCGTCTTTGACGCCAGCTGGGCCAGCGCGCCCACATGGCGCGCGCGGATCGAGGCGCTGGATGCACAACTGGCCGAGGCCGGGCGTCAAGGCCGCACCGCCGCGCTTTTGTCCCTGACGGATCCCGAGCCGCCCGTGTTTGTAGCTGCCGACGCTTTGCGCGGAAGTCTGGCCGGGATGCAACCGCAGCCCTGGCAGGCGGGTGACGTGGACCTGGGCACTCTTCCCGAGGGATCGTTCGACACCTTCTGGCTGTCCGACGGTCTGGCCCGCGACAGCCGCGAGGCACTGCTGACCGCGCTTGAGGCCCGAGGCCGCGTGACGGTCTTTGAAAGCCCTCGTTCGGTCTTTGGCCTGCGCCCTGCGACGGTTGAGGACAACCAGATCGCCCTGTCGCTGGCCCGCCTGCGCCCCGGCCCGGACACCGAGGTCACCGTCGCCGGGCATGGCCGCGACCCGGCGGGCAATGCCGTGGTTCTGGTCCGTGTTCCCGTTACCTTCGAAGACGGCGCGTTAGAGGCAACAACCGAGCTGTCGTTGCCCAGCGAGCTGCGCGCCCGCCTGACACGGTTCGAGATCGAGGGCCAACGCTCGGCCGGGGCCGTGACCCTGCCCGATGACAGCCTGCGCCGCCGCGAAGTCGCCTTGCTGGCGGGTCGGTCGGACCGCGAAGGGCTGGAACTGCTTTCACCGCTGCACTATCTGACCCGCGCTCTGACGCCTTCGGCCGATCTGCTGGACGGCGCGCTAGAGGATATCCTGCCCGCGAACCCAGATGTGATCGTGCTGGCCGATGTCGCGACGCTGAGCGGGTCGGAAACCGAGGCGATGCTGGAATGGTTGGATGCCGGGGGGCTGCTCTTGCGCTTTGCCGGGCCGCGACTGGCCGCAAGCGATATCAGCCGTGACGACGAAGACCCGCTGATGCCGGTCCGCCTGCGCGCCGGGGGCCGCACCGTGGGCGGCGCCATGAGCTGGGGAGAGCCCAAGGGCCTTGCGCCCTTCACCGCCGACAGCCCGTTTTTTGGCCTGCCCGTGCCGGGCGATGTGACCGTGACCTCGCAAGTGGTCGCGCAGCCCGACCCGACGCTGGCCGAGCGGGTGATAGCGCAGCTGAACGACGGCACGCCGCTGGTGACCCGCAAACGGGTCGGCGCTGGGCAGATTGTGCTGGTCCACGTGACCGCCAATGCCGAATGGTCGACCCTGCCGCTGTCGGGTCTGTTTGTGCAGATGCTGGACCGGCTGGCCGTGTCCTCCGGCTCGGGCACACCCACGGCGGAAGAGTTGGAGGGCACGATCTGGCAGGCGCAAACCGTGCTGGATGGCTTTGGTGCCCTGCGCGACGCGGGCACCTTGCCGGGGATTCCGGGGGACACGCTGGTGACGGACCCGCTTGGCCCAGATCTGCCACCGGGATTGTATCAGGGCGAGGACCGCACTTTGGCGCGCAACGTGGTGCTGGCGGACACTGAACTGGCCCCTGCCGTCTGGCCTTCTCGCGTTACGGTTCAGGGCCTGACCCTGCCCGAGGAAACGCCGCTGGCAGGCATGCTGCTGGGGCTTGCCATCTCGCTCTTGCTGATCGACGTCATCGCCTCGCTTGCCCTGTCCGGGCGGCTGCGCGGGGCGCGGGCCGTGACGACGGTTCTGGCGCTCTTGCTGGTTACTGCGCCGCAGGCCAAGGCGCAAAGTGACGAGGCGCTGGCGCAACTGGCCACCGCCGAGGTGACGCTGGCCTATGTGCTGACCGGCGACCCGACGCTGGACCGAACGTCCGAGGCGGGGCTGCGCGGCCTGTCCGAAACGCTGTTCTTCCGCACCTCGGTGGAACCGGCGGACCCGATCGGCGTGAACCTTGAAACCGACGAACTTGCGTTCTTCCCCTTCCTCTATTGGCCGATCTCGCCCAATCAGCCGCTGCCCTCGGACGAGGCCTATGCCAGGCTGAACACCTATCTGCGCTCGGGCGGGATGATCATGTTTGACACCCGCGATGCCAGCACCTCGGGCTTTGGGACATCCAGCCCCGAAGGCCGGCGGATGCAGCAACTGGCCCGCCCGCTGGACATCCCGGCGCTGGAACCGGTGCCCGAGGATCACGTGCTGACGCGCACCTTCTATCTGTTGCAGGACTTCCCCGGCCGTTTTGCGGGCCGCAATGTCTGGGTCGAGGCCGCGCCGCCCGATGCCGAGCTGATCGAGGGCATGCCCTTTCGCAACCTCAACGACAACGTGACCCCGGTGATCATCGGCGGCAACGACTGGGCCGCCGCCTGGGCGATGGACAACCGCGGCAACCCGCTGTTCCCGGTCGGGCGCGGCTTTGCCGGGGAACGCCAGCGCGAGCTGGCCTATCGCTTTGGGGTGAACCTGATCATGCATGTGCTGACCGGGAACTATAAATCCGATCAGGTGCACGTGCCTGCGCTTTTGGACAGGTTGGGCCAATGAGTACGGTTGTTTTCGATCCGCTGTTGCCCTGGGTGGTGATCTGGGTTCTGGCCGGTGTCGCCGCGCTGGGCGTGGCTCTTGCGGTGTGGCGGGGCCTGAGTGGCTGGGCGCTGCGGGCCTTGGCCGGGCTGGTGCTGGTCGGCGCACTGGCGCAGCCGTCCTATCAGATCGAGGACCGCGCCCCGCTGCCCGACATCGTGCTGATGCTGGTCGACCAAAGCGCCAGCCAGACCCTGGCCGAGCGCGCGGGCGTGACGCTTGAGGCGGCGGATACGCTTGAGGCACGCCTGTCGGCGCGTCCCAACACCGAAGTGCGGCGCATTCCCGTCGGCGACGGCGAGGATGATGCGGGCACCCAACTGATGACGGCGCTGAACACCGCTCTGGCCGAAGAGCCGCGCGGGCGTATAGCGGGTGTCCTGCTGCTGAGCGACGGTCGCCTGCACGATCTGGAGCGCGCGCCGAACCTGCCCGCGCCGATGCATCTGTTGATGACGGGGCTGGAAACCGACTGGGACCGCCGCTTGACCGTTCGCAACGCGCCGGCCTTTGCGATCCTGGGCGAAGAAATCACGCTGACCCTGCGCATCGATGACGACGGGGCCGCGCCGGGCGACCAGACCACGCCGCTGGACATCAGCGTCGACGGCGAAGAACCGATCCGCTTCGAGGTGAACATCGGCGAGGATCTGGAACTGCCCCTGACCTTGCCGCACGGCGGGCGCAACATCATCCAGTTCTCGGTGCCCGAGGCGGACGGAGAGCTGACCGACCGCAACAACACCGCCTTGGTGCAGATCAACGGCGTGAGGGATCGGCTGCGGGTGCTTCTGGTTTCGGGCGAACCACACGCGGGCAGCCGCACCTGGCGGAACCTGCTGAAATCCGACAGCTCGGTGGACCTGGTGCATTTCACCATCCTGCGTCCGCCGGAAAAGCAGGACGGCGTACCGGTCACGGAACTGTCGCTGATCGCTTTTCCGACACGCGAGCTGTTTCTGGACAAGATCGACGATTTCGACCTGATCATCTTTGACCGCTACAAGCGGCGCGGCATTTTGCCTGCGATCTATCTGGAAAACGTGGCGAGCTATGTGGAAAACGGCGGGGCTGTGCTGGTCGCTGCGGGGCCGGACTTTGCCAGCGCCGACAGCATCTATCGCTCTCCCCTGTCCGTTGTCCTGCCGGCCGATCCCACGGCACGCGTGGTGGACGCGCCCTTTGCCCCGGTGGTGACCGACCTGGGCGCGCGGCACCCGGTGACCTCGGGTCTGCCGGACGAGGGGAATTGGGGGCGCTGGTTGCGCCAGATCGATCTGACCCCGCGCGACGGCAATGTCGTGATGTCTGGTGTCGATGACCGGCCGCTGCTGATCCTGAACCGTGTCGGGCAGGGGCGCGTGGCGCTTTTGGCTTCGGACCACGCCTGGCTTTGGTCGCGCGGCTACGAAGGCGGTGGGCCGCAGATGGAACTGCTGCGGCGTCTGGCACACTGGATGATGAAGGAACCTGAGCTTGAGGAAGAGGCGCTGTGGGCCGAACCCACTGGCCAGACCATGCGTATCATCCGCCGCAGCCTGTCAGAACGGGTCGGGTCGGTCACCGTGACCAACCCCGATGGCAGCACGGCCGAGGTCACGCTGGAAGAGGTCTCTCCCGGGCAGTTCGAGGCGCTTTATGACGGGCCGGATATCGGGCTTTATCGCCTGAACGAAGGTGAGATGGCGGCCGTTATCGGCCTTGGACCCGCCGCCCCGCGCGAGTTTGAACAGACGATAGCGACCGGGGACCTGCTGCAACCCGCACTGGCGGCCATGCGTGGCGGCGTGCACCGGTTGGAAACCGGTCTGCCCAGCATCCGCTCGGTCCGTGCAGGCCGTCCGGCCGCGGGTCGCGGCTGGGTTGGGCTGACGCCGCGCAATGCCTTTGAAACGCTGGATGTGCGCAAGACGCCGCTGTTGCCCGCTTGGCTGGTGCTGATCCTGTCGTCGCTGCTGATCGTCGGCGCCTGGCTGCGCGAGGGGCGGAACTGAGCCGTCAGTTTGACGCCAGATCCAGATCGACCGGATAGGTGTGATCGGACCACCCATCATGAGAACACCGTGCGCGGACATAGATCCGCCGCGTGCCGTCCGGGAAAACCACCGAGCTGAGCGACCTGGTAAAGGGTTGTTCGTCGACGTGCGGGTGCATCAGTTCACGCGTGCCGATGATCGTGCCGTCCTCGGTCTCGATCTGCCAGCCATCGGCATAGTGATCCCATCCGGTGTCGGCATGTTCCAGTGTGACACTGACCCGCCAGTACATGCCCAACTTGCTGACTTTGACCTCCAGCACCTCGGGTTCGTCTGCAGACACAAGGTTGGCCGGGGCGGAAAACATCAGGGCTAGGATCAGGGCAGGGACTCGCATGTCTGGCAACTTAGCAGCGGTTGCCGCAGCCGTCAGTCACGTGTCGGTGTTCGCCACGTCATCGGTGTCTGAAAGCAACACTGCCCGGGATTGCGAGGCAAACTCGCGTCGGATCACGACCAGCGTTGTGAAAAGAGCGGCGAACAGCAGGGCCTCGGCGTTGATCAACCAGGCAGCGCTGGCGATGCCGAAATAGATCGCCCGCAGCCCGCGCGTATAGCTGCGCGCGGCGGTGATGTTGATCTCGGCCGCCTTGGCGGCGCGGGGATAGGCCAGGGGGTGGTCGATGTCGTTCGGCACGGCGGCCATCAGAACGGCGCAATAGCCGAACAGGCGATGTGACCAGACGAATTTCAGAAAGGCGTTCACCGCAAAGATCAACATGAAGATCAGCTTGATCTCCCAGACAATGGTCGGGGCGGATTCCAGTGTCAGATCCTCGGCCACTCCGCTCAGCAGATCGGCGTTGCCAATCAGCGCCACGGCCCCGCCGACGGCGATCATGCAGGCCGAAGCGTAGAAGGACGCGCCTTGCCGCAAATTGGATATGAGCTGTGCATCAAAGATGCGCGGATCGCGGGTGACAAATTCGCGCAACCAGGCCCGACGGTAGCGCGCCATCAGGATCGTCGTTGACGGATAGGTCTTGGGCGGATGTTCCGCGACCACGTCAAAGCCTTGCCACAGAACAAGAATTGTCAGCGCGGCGACAATATCAAGCAGGTCGAGAAGTTGGAAAAGGTCGTGGGTCGGCATGGAGGCACCATAGGCAAAAGCCATGACTTGCCAATCGCAAAAATTGGTTATATTAATTTACCAATCAGGGAGGCCCATCATGGATATGCCAACGCCGGACCCTCGGGTTCTTGAGAAGAAGGCCGCCATCGTCGCGGCCCTGCGCGCGGTTCTGCCCGCCGATGCCGTGATCTCGGACGAGGCTGAAACACGGGCTTATGAATGTGATGCGCTGACAGCCTACAAATGTCCGCCGTTGGTGGCGGTGCTTCCATCCTCGACCGAGGAAGTGGCGGCGGCGCTCAAGGTGTGTCACCGCATGGGTGTTCCGGTGGTGCCGAGGGGGTCGGGAACCTCGCTGGCCGGCGGTGCTTTGCCCACGGCGGACTGCGTGATCCTTGGAACCGCCCGCCTGAACGACGTGCTGGAAACCGACTATGCCAACCGGGTGATCCGGGTGCAAAGCGGACGCACGAACCTGAGCGTGACTGGCGCCGTCGAGGAAGAGGATTTCTTTTACGCCCCCGATCCTTCGTCGCAGCTGGCCTGTGCGATCGCCGGGAACATCGCGATGAACTCGGGCGGGGCGCATTGCCTGAAGTATGGCGTGACGACGAACAACCTGCTGGGTGTGCGCATGGTGACGATGGAGGGAGAGATCCTGGACATCGGCGGCGCGCACCTGGATGCGGGGGGACTTGATCTGTTGGGGCTGATCTGTGGATCAGAAGGGCAGCTTGGCGTGGTGACCGAGGCGACGCTGCGCATTTTACGCAAACCCGAAGGGGCTAGGCCCGTATTGATGGGCTTTGACAGTTCCGAAGTCGCCGGGGCCTGCGTGAGCGACATCATCAAGGCGGGGGTTCTGCCCGTGGCGATCGAGTTCATGGACCGGTTGTGCATCCGGGTGACGGATGAGTTTTCCGGCGCGGGCTATCCCGATTGCGAGGCCTTGCTGATTGTCGAGGTCGAAGGCTCGGACACCGAGATCGACGAACAACTGGCGCTGATCCTGGACATCGCCCGACAGCACAACCCGGTTGAACTGCGCGAGGCCGAGACCGGCGACGAGGCCGCGCGCATCTGGCTGGGCCGCAAGTCGGCCTTTGGCGCGATGGGGCGGATCAACGATTACATGTGCCTTGATGGCACGATCCCGGTGTCGGAATTGCCGCTGGTGTTGCGCCGGATTGGCGAGATGTCCAAGGAGTTTGGGCTCGAGGTCGGCAACGTCTTTCACGCAGGCGACGGCAACATGCACCCATTGATCCTGTTTGATGCCAACAAGCCGGGCGATCTGGAAACCTGCGAGGCCTTTGGGGCTGAGATCCTGAAGCTCTGTGTCGAGGTTGGCGGCTGTCTGACCGGGGAACACGGCGTGGGGATCGAAAAGCGGGATCTGATGACCCATCAGTATGCCCCGGCGGACCTTGAGGCGCAGATGGCGGTCAAGGATGTCTTTGATCCGGGCTGGTTGCTGAACCCGGCCAAGGTCTTTCCGCTGCAGACGTCCGAGACGCGACGGATCGCGGCAGAATAGGGGCTCTGCCCCTCTGGGCCTGCGGCCCATTCACCCCGGGATTTTTGAGGCAAGAAGAAATCATGAGACCTGAGACAGAGGCCGATCTGGCCGGGATGATTGCAGGCGCGGATGGGCCTTTGCGGATTTGTGGGGGTGGCACGCGGGCTGTTGGCACGGTCGAGGGCGCGGTTCTGGAAACCGGTGGGTTGTCGGGGATCACGCTGTATGAGCCGGGGGCGCTGACTCTGGTGGCCAGGGCGGGCACGCCGGTGGCCGAGATCGAGGCGGCACTGGCCGCCGAGGGGCAGCGGCTGGCCTTTGAGCCAATGGATCATCGGGCGCTGTTGGGCACGGACGGAACGCCGACGATCGGTGGGGTTGCGGCGGCCAATGTCTCGGGGCCCCGCCGCATACAGGTGGGGGCCTGCCGGGATTTCATGCTGGGTGTTCAGTATGTTGATGGCGTGGGTCAGGTTGTGAAAAACGGCGGGCGGGTGATGAAGAATGTCACCGGCTACGACCTTGTGAAGCTGATGGCGGGCAGCTGGGGCACGCTGGGTGTGATGACCGAGGTCTCGCTCAAGGTGCTGGCAATACCGCAGGCCGAAGTGACGCTTGTGCACCGGGATCAGAGCGCTGATGAGGCGGTTCAGGCCATGACCTCGGCGCTGGGGTCGCCTTATGACGTTTCAGGCGCGGCGCATTTTGATGGGCGCACGCAGGTGCGCATCGAGGGGCTGGCGGGTTCGGTCGATTATCGTGTGGGCCAGTTGCAGAACGGGGCGCTTGCCGGGTTCGAGCGGGTCGAGGGTGAGGACAGCGCGGCGCTGTGGACCGAGGTGCGGGATGTGACGCCCTTTGCGGGGACCTCGGGCGCGGTCTGGCGCGTTTCCGTGAAACCTTCGGACGGCGTCGGGATAAGCTCGGCGCTAAAGACGGCCGGGCTGTCGCATGACGTGATCTATGATTGGGGCGGCGGGCTTTTGTGGCTTTTGATCGACGGTCGCGCCGATGGTGGCGCGCAGGTGCTGCGCGCAGCAGTCGATGCGGTTGGCGGCCATGCGACGCTGGTGCGGCGCGGGCAGGCGATGACCGCCGAGGTGCCCGTGTTCCACCCCGAGGCAGCGGGCGTTGCCGCGCTCAGCACCGCCCTGCGCGCGAAGTTCGATCCGCGCGGCATCTTCAATCCCGGACTGATGGGGTAAGCCATGCAGACGACCTTTACCGAAGAGCAGATGAAAGACCCCGGCATCCAGCGGGCGAACGAGATCCTGCGGTCCTGTGTGCATTGCGGGTTCTGCACGGCGACCTGCCCGACCTATCAGGTGCTGGGCGATGAGCTGGACAGCCCGCGCGGGCGGATCTACCTGATCAAGGACATGCTGGAAAACGAGCGGGTGCCGGACGAAAAGACCGTCAAGCACATCGACCGCTGTCTGAGTTGTCTGGCCTGCATGTCGACCTGCCCCTCGGGCGTGCATTACATGCATCTGGTCGACCACGCGCGGGCCTATATCGAGAAAAACTATGACCGTCCGTTCTCGGACCGGGCGCTGCGCTGGATATTGGCGCGGATCCTGCCCTATCCGATGCGGTTCCGGGTGGCGCTGCTGGGGGCCAAGATCGGCAAGCCGTTCCGGCGGCTGGTGCCCGATGCGCGGTTGCGCGCGATGCTGGAAATGGCGCCGAAGCGCATTCCGCCGGTCAGCCGCAATGACGACCCGCAAAGCTTTGCGCCTGAAGGCTCGCGGCGGATGCGCGTCGCCCTGATGACCGGCTGTGCGCAGAAAGCGCTGAACACCGACATCAACGATGCCACCATCCGGCTGCTGCGGCGTCTGGGGTGCGAGGTGGTCGTGGCCCAGGGCGCGGGGTGCTGCGGGGCGCTGACCCATCACATGGGCAAGGAAACCGAAAGCCACGCAACCGCGGCCAGGAACATCCGCGCCTGGAGTTCCGAAATCAAGGCGGGTGGGCTGGACGCCATCGTGATCAACACCAGCGGCTGCGGCACCACGGTCAAGGACTACGGCCATATGTTCCGCAACGATCCGCTGGCCAAGGATGCGGCGGCGGTGTCTGGCATTGCGATGGACATCTCGGAATTGCTGACCAAGCTGGAGATCCCCGAAGGCGCCAACAAGGACCTGAAGATCGCCTATCACGCGGCTTGTTCGCTGCAGCATGGGCAACAGGTCAAAACCGCGCCCAAGGATCTGCTGAAGCGCGCGGGGTTCACGGTTGTGGAACCGGCCGACAGCCATCTGTGCTGTGGTTCGGCGGGGACCTACAACCTGATGCAGCCCGAGATCTCGAAGCAGTTGAAAGAGCGCAAGGTCAAGACGTTGGAGGCCAAGACCCCTGACGTGATCGCGGCGGGCAACATTGGCTGCATGATCCAGATCGGGTCAGGCACAGGGGTGCCCGTGGTTCACACGGTCGAGCTGCTGGATTGGGCCACCGGCGGGCCGAAACCGCGAGTTCTGGTCGAGGCTGGGCCGTAATCCGCCCAGACGCCAAACCGGCACCGAAGCGCCCCAATTTCGCCGCAGCTGATTCCTATCCTGCCCGGAAAATAACCGGAGCAGCGTAGTGCGTGGACGTTTCATCCTTTTGCTGGCCCTTCTGTGGGTCGGTGCAGCAACAGCCCAGACAAGCGGGACCCGCATGTTGTCGAGCCTTGACGACGGCAAACGCTGGGAAGCGGTCGGGCGGCTCGAGATTGCCGGCAATGCCTTTTGCACCGGGGCGCTGATTGCGCCCGATCTGGTGCTGACAGCGGCGCACTGCCTGTATGATCGCAAGACCGGCGCGCGTGTCTCGGTCGATGAAATGCAATTCCTTGCCGGGTGGCGGCAAGGGCGCGCGGCGGCCTATCGCTATGTGCGGACGGCGCTGCATCATCCGGATTATGTCTTTTCGGCACAGGCCAACGCAGAGCGCGTGCGCAATGACGTGGCCCTGCTGAAACTGCAACACCCGATCCGCAACACCACCATCACCCCGTTTCAGACCGATGCACGCCCCGCGCAGGGGGATCGGCTGGGGGTTGTGTCTTATGGTCACGACCGAACCAACGCGCCATCGCTGCAAGAGGTCTGCAACGTGATCGCCCGACAAGAGGGCATCCTTGTGATGTCCTGCGAGGTCGATTTTGGCAGCTCGGGCTCTCCGGTTTTCAGCTATGACAGCGGCGCGCCACGTATCGTGTCGGTCGTGTCGGCCAAGGCCGAATACGGCGGACAACCGGTGTCCCTGGGCACCTCGTTGCAAGAGCCGCTGCACCTGCTGATGCAGGCGATGGAGGTCGAACAGCAATCTGAACTGACCGCCGGACAGGGCAAGGTGGGTGTCGGCACCCGCAGCGCCAGGCTGGGCGGTGCCAAGTTCGTGAGGCCGTGATGCGCTTTCTTTTCATCCTTCTGATCTTGCCTGTTCTGGCGCAGGCGCAATCGCTTGATGCGCTGGATTCCCGGGGCAAGATGTTGGGATGGGAAGCGGTGGGCCGGCTGGACGTGCCCGGCGGGTTCTGCACCGGCACCTTGATTTCTGCGGACATCGTTCTGACGGCGGCGCATTGCGTGGTCGATCCGGGCACGGGCGCTGAACGCGAACCTCGGTCCATGATCTTTCGCGCCGGATACGCCAACGGGCGCGAAATCGCCGTCCGCCGCGTGACCCATGTGGCGGTGGCCGAGGGGTTCGCCCATGTCGGCGGTCAACAGATCAGCAGTGACATGATGCGGCGGGACGTGGCGCTTGTGCGCCTTGATGCGCGGCTGACAACGTCAGAGGCCGATCCGTTCATGCTGCATGGAACGCCGGACCACGGCGAGCGGGTCAGCGTCGTGTCCTATGGCCAGGGCCGGTCCGAGACGCTGTCGCGGGAACACGAATGCGCCGTCACCGGCCGTTTTGCCGGTGGCGTCATGGCCTTTGATTGCAACGTGACCTTCGGGTCCTCGGGCGCGCCGGTCTTTGCGCGCGAGGATACCTCGAACCGGCTGCGCATTCTGTCCCTGATTTCCGCCGGGCACCGGGCGGCCGATGGCGGCAGCGTTGCCTTTGGACCCGAGCTGCCAGAGATCGTGGCCGAGCTGAAGCGCAAGCTGCGCTACGGGTCCAATCCGGTGCGCGTCACCGCGGGGGCCAAGCGCATCACGGTCGGTCAACGCAACACCGAGTCCGGTGCACGTTTCGTGCGGCCATGAACTTTGTGGCGGGGTCTTGAAACGCCGCTGACACCTTCCCACATTCCAGTCACCGGAACGCCTGAGACAGGGTTTCGGTGCTTGAACACAGCGTCTGTCCCGGATGGGAGGGCGCGCTTTTGAAACGGTATCGCTCAGCGGAGGATAACCCATGCGACCTTTTGATTTTGCTCCCCTTTATCGCGCCACTGTCGGCTTTGATCAGATCGAACAGCTGATGGATCGCGTGCTGGCCAATGACGTCAGCAAGACCTCGTACCCCCCGTACAACATCGAAAAAACCGCCGATGATGCCTATCGCATCTCGATTGCCGTCGCTGGTTTCTCGGACGACGACCTGTCGGTCGAAGTCAAGGAAAAGCAGCTGGTGATCTCGGCCCGCAAAAGCGGCGATGATGCCGAGCGCACCTATCTGCATCGTGGCATCGCAAACCGCGCGTTCGAACGTCGGTTCCATCTGGCCGACCATGTTGTCGTGACTGGCGCCAGCCAGGAACACGGCATGCTGCACATCGACCTGCACCGCGAAATTCCCGAAGCGCTGAAACCGCGCCGGATCGCGATTGCCAAGGCCGGTGCCATCGAAAAAGACGTGGTTGACGCCAAAGCCGTCAACTAAAGCCTTTTCTCCTCCCCAAGGCTTTGTCAGGCCCCATCGCACGTCGCGGTGGGGCTTTTTGCGTCCCTGCGCGTGTCAAAATTGTCGCAACGCGCATTGGTTGTGACGGGTTGCCAAAATTCTTTATCGAATTTCAACCGATCCCGGATAAACACCGCGCCACCTGAGACGCCAATAACCAAAGGGAGGGCGCATTATGATCGATATTCGTTATACCGCGCGCTTCGTTGCAGGTGTGTCAGGCATGCGCCTCTGCCGACAGGGGTAACGCAGCCCACAAGCTGACGTAATCGCCTGTCCCCCGGACAGAGCCACTTTTCCGCACCTTCCGGTTCGATGCGCCCCTGCCAGATCTGGCAGATCTTTCTTCATCATCATTCATATCCAGAGGCCGGGACTGATCCGTCAGTACCGGAAGATCCATGAAACATCTCGTATTGCCGTCCGACCCGACGGGACTTCATACCATTCTCAGCCACCAGATCCGCGTCCATGGCGTACTTCGGGTTCTGGCAACCGCCTTTTCTGCCAGCCTGCGCGCGCCCGTGCAGCAGCCCGAGGCCACCCTGGACGCACACTTGCGGCGCGATCTTGGGCTTCCCCCTGTTGAAAAGGGAACGGATCCATGGCGGCATCTGCTCTAGGCGCGTCCACGCTCAGTTCTGCATTTCGCAAACGCGGAAAACCGGCTATGCAGAAAAGCATGGATTGGCGGAACGTCACCTTTGACTGGAATCGCGCGCGGGCCTTCCTCGTTACCGTCGAGGAGGGCTCGCTTTCAGCAGCCGCACGGGCGCTGGGTCTGGCGCAACCGACGTTGGGGCGGCAGGTGTCCGCACTGGAAGAAGAGCTGGGCGTCGCGCTTTTTGAACGCGTGGGCCACGGGCTGGAGCTGACGCAGAACGGGCTGGATCTGGTTGAACATGTGCGCGCCATGGCCGAGGCGGCGAACAACGTCGCCTTGACGGCCTCGGGCAAGTCGCAGGACATCGAAGGACCGATCTGCATCACGGCGGCCGAGATGTACGCGACACATATTCTGCCGCAGCTTGTGCTTGAACTGCGCGAGATCGCGCCGGGCATCCGGGTCGAAATCTATGCCTCGAACGAACTGCGCGACCTGCGGCGGCGCGAGGCGGACATCGCCATTCGAAACGCGCAACCGACACAGCCCGATCTGATCGCCCGCAAGCTGGGCGAGGACAGCGCCGCGTTTTATGCGACACCGGATGTCATTGCCGCGCTTGATCTGAAGGGCTCGAAAGAGGGTCTCAAGAATGCCAAGGTGGTTGGCATCGGTGAGATGGGGGATCTGCTGCGCGCGCTGACCGAGTTTGGTCTGCCGCTGACCGCGGACAATATCGTCGCGACCACCAACAATCATCTGGTGCATTGGCAGTTGACCAAACTGGGCGTCGGCCTTGGCATTGCGCCGGTTCATCTCGGGGATGCGGACCCCGATGTTCAACGCGTGTTGCCGGACGAGGCGACGTTCCCCTTTCCGGTCTGGTTGGTGGCCCACCGCGAGCTGCGGTCCAGCCGCCGTGTGCGGCTGGTCTATGATTTTCTGGCCAAGCGCCTGCCGCAAATCATGCGCGCCCCGAAGACCCCCTAGCTTTCGCGGAAGGCCCGCGCAAAGTAGTCGGCCATCGGCTTCACCAGATAGGCCAGCGGTGTACGGTCATCGGTACGGATGAAAGCCTCGACCGGCATGCCGGGGATCAGAGTTGTGCCTTCGGGCAGCTTGGCCTGTTCGCCTTCGGACAGGATGATTTCGGCCCGGTAGTAGCTGAGCCCGATGTTTTCATCGACAAAGGCATCGGCCGAGATCTGAACGACCTGCCCGAACAGTTCGGGCGTCAGGCGCTGATCCAAGGCCGAAAAGCGCAGCAGAACCTCTTGGTTCACGTGCAGTTGGTCGATGTGGATGGTGTCGACGCGCGCGGCAATGACCAGCGGGCGATCCTGCGGCACCAGGAACAGAAGCGGGTCGGCGGGCCGCACGACGGCGCGCTGGGCAAACACCTGCAGGCCATAGACGATGCCCGACACGGGCGCGCGGATCTCCATCCGGTTCAGACGTTCCAGCAAGGCGCGGCGTTGTTCGGCCAGTTCGCGTTCGCGGAACTGGATGTCGCGCAGGGTGGTGATCGCCTGTTCGCGGCGGTTCACGCCAAGTTTCAGGATTTCGAGGTCAATCTCGGTGATGCGCCCCTCGGCCTGTGCCTTTTGCGCGGTCAACTCGCCGACCTGACCCGACAGCCGCGCGGTTTCCCGTTGCAGGGCCAAAACCCGGCTGGCCTGCGCCAAGCCCTTGTCCAGCAGCGTCTGCTGGTCGGCCAGCTCCTGCTCGATCAGCTCGAGTTGCTGCGACAGGGCATCTTGCTGCGCCGTGACGCCCGAGATCTGGTCGGCGATCTGATCCGACCGTTTGCCCAATTGCTCGATCTCGCGCGAGAGTGTTTCGGACCGGGCCTGGAACAGGCGGCGCTGCCCTTCGACCAGATCGGTCAACTCGGGATCCTCGGCCGCGCGGTCCAGCAGTTCCTGCGAAAACACAAGCTCTTGGCTTTCGTCGCGTTCCGCCTCAAGTCGGCCGCGGCGGGCCATGATCTCGAACAGCTGGCCTTCGATGATCTTCAATTCGCTTTCCAGCAAGGTCGGGTCCAGCTGGATCAGCACATCGCCTGCTTCGACCGTGTCCCCTTCGTCGACCAGGATTTCGGCCACAACACCGCCATCGAGGTGCTGCACCACCTGCCGGTTCTGATCGACCTCGATCTGACCGGTCGAAATGATCGCGCCCGAGATATTGGCCGTGGCAGCCCAGGTGCCAAAGCCGCCGACCAGGATCAGCAGGGCAAGGATGCCCAGGATCATCGGGCCGCGCACCGGGAACTCTGAGGTTGTCTTGGCGCCGCCGCCCTGGGGCGGTGCGAGTGCAAGCTTGGTCATCGCATGCCTCCCTGTCCGGTGGATTGCTGGATCGCTTGGTGGTTCTGCACCATTTTCTGCAGCACTTCATCCTTGGGCCCAAAGGCCGCGCGGGCGCCGCCGTCCAGCATCAGCAACAAATCGCATTCCTTGATGGCCGCCGGGCGGTGCGCCATGATCAGGACCGACTTGCCCTGTTCTTTCATCGTGCGGATCGCCTGGTTCACCGCCTCGGACCCTTCGTTGTCGAGGTTCGAGTTCGGTTCGTCCAGCACCAGAAGCACCGGGTCGCCGTACATGGCGCGGGCCAGGCCGATTCGCTGGACCTGCCCGCCGGACAGACGACCGCCCGCCGCCGAGACGCGGGTGTCATAGCCATCCGGCAGTTTCAGGATCATGTCATGGGCGGCGGCCTTCTTGGCGGCCTCGACCACTTGTTCGGCGTCGGGGTTCGGGGACAGGCGGGCGATGTTTTCGGCAATCGTGCCGTCGAACAGCGTCACGCGCTGAGGCAGGTAGCCGACGTATTTGCCCAGCACCTCGGTTCCGTATTGGTCGATCGATGCGCCATCCAGCCGGACCTTGCCCCCCGCCGGTCGCCAGACACCGGTCAGAGCCCGGGCCAGCGTCGACTTGCCGGCCCCCGAAGATCCGATCACCCCAAGCGCCTGACCGGGGTTCAGGGCAAAGGTCACCATCCGCAACGAAGCCTGTTGTTCGCCCGGTGGGACAACGGTCAACTGTTGGACATCAAGCTTGGCGCGGGGGCGCGGCAGCTCGGTGCGTTCTGCCTCGGGGGGGACTTCGCTCAGCAGTTGGGCAAGGTTGTCCCAGCCTTTGCGCGCCCGCTGCACAAGCGCCCACTGACCGATCGCCAGTTCGATGGGGGCCAGCGCGCGGCCCATCAGGATCGAGCCCGCGATCATCGCGCCCGGCGTCAATTCGTTCAGAAGAACGAGGTAAGCGCCCAGGCCCAGCATCGCCGACTGCAGGAACAGGCGGAAGGTCTTGGTCATCGAGGTGAAGGTGCCCAGAAGGTCCGAGGATTTGATCTGTCCCTTCAACGCTTCGGACCGCGCCTTGTTCCAGCGCCCGAACGCCGCGTCGCGCATGCCAAGGGCCTGCACCATCTCGGCCTCGGACCGGATCTGGTCCGAGATCTGTTCGGATTGCTGGGTGATGATGTTCGATTTCAGTGTCGGCGTCCGCGTGACCCATTGGTTGATCACCGTGATCACGATCAGAAGAGCGCCGCCACTGACGGCCAGCATGCCCAGCCAGGGGTGAAAGATCGTGATGCCGATCAGGAAGACCGGCGTCCAGGGAATGTCAAAGACCGACATCAGCACCGGAGAGGCCATGAGTCGCTGAACCGATTCCAGATCCTTGAGCCCGGTCACCGACAATTGGTCTGGCTTGATCGCCGCCCGGCGCACGACGGCATCAAAGACCCGCAGGTCCAGCGCCGCCTGAAAGCGCGCCGCCACGCGGCCCATCACCCGGCCACGGGTGTAATCGAGGATGCCCATCATGCCGTACAGAAAGGCCACCAGCGCGGTCAGCGCGATCAGCGTCGCCTCGGAGCGCGAGCCAAGCACGCGGTCGTAGACCTGCAACATGTACATGGGCCCGGTCAGCATCAGCAGGTTCACGAAGAAACTGAAGATGGCAACGAACCAGAAATAGGGTCGGCTTTGGCGCCTGGCCCGTCTCAGTTCTGCCGCGCCTGCGTCTGTCGATGGCTGTTTCATAAGCAAGTTTCCGCTGGCCTCAGTTTGTTTTGGCGCTGACTATGGCACATTTTTCGGCCCAATGGTCAATGTCGCTTATCTGCCACAAACAGATTGAATCCACGGATCGACTTGGGCTTTTGACCTGTCGCGACTAATTAGCCGGGGAAACGTGTTAAAATTTGTCTGCCTTGTGAAACTGCGGGGGCATCGCGCACCATGCGCCTAGTTAAAACCATTTTTGCGATTGGCATGCTGGCCGGCGTGGCCGCGTGCTCGGTCCCCGGCCCTGGCGAGGCCCCCGACGGCATTCACGACCCCTACGAGGCCGAGAACCGGAACGTCCATGAATTCAACCGCGGTCTGGACCGCGTGTTGCTGCGCCCGTCGTCCCAGGGATATGTCGGCGTGGTTCCCGAAGATGTTCAATTGGCGGTCAGCAACTTCGGCGACAACCTGTCGGTGCCCGGCGATGTCGTGAACCAGATTCTGCAGGGCCGCCTGGATCGGGCCGCGCGCAATACCTTTCGCTTCGTGATCAACACCACGATCGGCGTTGCCGGGCTGGTCGATGCAGCCAACGAATTTGGTCTGCCCGCGGATGACACTGATTTCGGCGAAACGCTGCACGTCTGGGGCGCGCCCGAAGGCGCCTATACCGAGCTGCCGGTCCTTGGGCCCTCGACGCAGCGCGACGCTGCGGGGATCGTGGTCGACTTCTTCCTGAACCCGCTGGACTATGTCATTCCCAGCCCGGAAAAATACGTGGGCACTGCGGCTCGGATTGCCTCGAAAGTCGGGGATCGCGGAAATTTCAGCGAAATTGTTGACGGGATTTTGTATGAAAGCGCGGACAGTTATGCGCAAGCGCGCCTGATTTATCTGCAGAATCGTCGGTTCGAACTGGGGATCGAAGACGACGAGACATACATAGATCCGTACGAACTGGATACGGAGGGTTTCTGATGACCCAGGCATTGTCACGTCGCACTTTTGTCGCCACCGGAATGGGCGCGGCCGTGGTGGCTGGTCTGCCCCGAACGGCGCGCGCCCTGAATACCTCGCAAGCGCGGTCGCTGATCGACAAGATGGTCGGAGAGGTCAACACCGTCATCGATTCGGGCAAGGCCGAAGAGGCGATGTACGTCGATTTCGAACGGATCTTTCGCAAGTATTCCGACACATCCTATGTGGCCGCCTACGCGATGGGCGTCGACGGACGCCGCGCGACACGCGCCCAGAAAAAGGCGTTCTCTGATGCCTTTGTGACCTACATCGCACGCAAATACGGTGCCCAGTTCCGCAAGTTCATCGGCGGACGTCTGGAGGTTGTCGAAGCGCGCAAGGTCAAGAACTTCTTCGAAGTCGAGGCGACGGCGTTCCTGCGCGGTCAGGAACCGTTCGAAGTGTCGTTCCATGTGTCGGACCGGTCCGGCAAGGACCTGTTCTTCAACATGTTCATCGAAGGCATCAACATGCTTTTGACCGAGCGGACCGAGATCGGAGCCATGCTGGACAAGCGGCGCGGCAATATCGACGCGATGATCGCCGATCTGAAAAAGGCTGGTTGAGGGACGCCCCCGGCGCGTCAGTCCGCGCCCAGGATGTCTCGGATGATCTGCTGAAGCACACCATCATTTCCGCGCTGACCTGATCCATCGGTCGGGTCTTCGATGATCTGCGGCTGGATTGGTTCCTGCATCGGCAAGGGGCGCGCAGGCAGTCCTTCGTGCACGCGCACCATGGTTTCGCGCCAGATCTCGGCCGGCAGGCCGCCGCCCGTGACTCCCGACAGCGGGGTGTTGTCGTCATAGCCCATCCAGACCCCCGCGACGTAATCGGCGGTGAAGCCGATGAACCAAGCGTCGCGTGCCGCCTGCGTGGTGCCCGTCTTGCCAGCCACCTGGCGACCGGGCAGCTGGGCCCGCCCACCTGTCCCCTGCGAGATCACGCGCTCCATCATCCAGACCAGCTGCCGCGCGGCATCGGCGCGGATCACCCGTTCGCCGATCCCGCCGCCGGTGCCCATCAGTGGCTCGTCTTCGCCCTGCAGCCGCAGTTCGATCAGACCGTAGGGTTTCACCGAAGACCCGCCGTTCAGAATGCCTGCATAAGCGCCGGTCATTTCAAGCAGGCTTGATTCCGATGCCCCCAGCGCCAGCGCCGGGGTGTCGGCCAGATCGCTGACGATGCCGAAGTCACCCGCCACCTTATGCACAAGATCCCGGCCAACGGATTCCGAGATTTTGACCGCCGGGATGTTCAGGCTTTTCATCAGCGCTTCGGTGATCGTGACCGGGCCTTCGAACTCGCCTGAATAGTTCTTGGGACACCATTCCCCCGATCCGGGGATATTCATGCAAAACGGTTCGTCGACCACGATGTCCAGCGGGCTGCGCCCCAGTTCCAGCGCCGTGGCATAGACAAAGGGCTTGAACGATGACCCCGTTTGCCGCTTGGCCTGCGTTGCACGGTTGAAGACGCCTGACACGTTGATCGTACGACCGCCCAACATGGCGCGAACTGCGCCGTCGGCCGACATGACGATGATCGCCGCCTCGGCCTTGGACCCTTCGCGCACCTTGTTGGTAAAGACTTCGGTCATCGCGTCTTCGGCGGCCTTCTGGATGCGCTGATCCAGCGTTGTCTGAATGACAACGTCTTCGGTCGTGTTGCGGGTAAAGAACTCGGGCCCGGAATCCATGACCCAATCGGCAAAGTATCCACCTGCGCGGGCCTCGGCGGCCTTGGACAGGGTCGCCGGGTTCTGCTGGCCCGCCAGGGTGTCCGCGTCCGACAGATAGCCCTGTTCGTTCATGAGCCGCAGGATCGTCGCCGCCCGGTCCTGCGAACGTTGCAGGTTGGTCGTGGGCGCCAGGCGGGTTGGCGCCGTCAAAAGGCCCGCAATCATCGCGGCTTCGGGCGCGGTCAACGCGGCGGCAGGTTTGCCGAAATACCGTTGCGACGCAGCTTCGGCACCATAGGCACCGCCGCCCATGTAGGCGCGGTTCAGGTAGATCGAAAGCACCTCGTTCTTTGTGTACTTGGCCTCAAGCGCCAGCGCATAGATTGCCTCTTTGGCCTTGCGCCACAGCGTGGTGCGGCGGCAGTCGGCGACATATTCGGCCTCGTTCTTCCACTCTGCCGGGTCGAACTCGACGCCAAGGCACATCAGCTTGGCCGCCTGCTGGGTGATCGTCGACCCGCCGTGGCCCGACAGGGGGCCGCGCCCCTCGGACAGGTTGATGCGCACGGCAGAGGCGATGCCGCGCGGAGAGATGCCGATGTGGCTGTAGAATCGCTTGTCCTCGGTCGCGACCACGGCATTGCGCAGGTGGGGCGAAACCGTCTGCGCCGTGACAACGCCGCCGAACTGGTCGCCGCGCCAGGCAAAGACCTCGCCGTCGCGGTCCATCAGGGTCACCGATCCGCGGGCGCGTCCGTCCAGCAAAGCCTGGGCCGGTGGCAGCGTGGCATAGACATAGCCCACCGCCAGACCGACAAGCAGCACCGAAACCAACGAGATGCGCCATGTCAGCCGCCAGATCAGGCGCGCAATCCAGCCAAAGAGCCCGGTCACCAATCGCACAAACAGATTGCCGCGCCGCTGAGGCTTGCGCCTTTGCGCCGGTTTGCGCCGTGTCTTTGCAGGTTTTGACTTGGCGGCCTTGGATTTGGCGGATGCCGATTTGGACGGGCCCGGATACCTCCGGTCCGCAACCAGGCGCCGCCTGCCGCGTGATGAATCAGTCATGCTATGCCCTGCCTCGAGGCTTTGTTATTGGGCCCATTTTACCCAGAGTCGCCCCGGATGTTGACCATATTTCTGAGTATGTGTCGTTTTAATGATGCCTGATTTTTAATCAAACGTTCCGAATTGTGCAAAATTTGTGCACCTTTGCCGTCAAACGAGGCGTTTCGGCCGGGCCGTCCCTTCCTTCAAGGCCCCTGCAGCCGTTTTTTGCGGGGGTATACGCAGGATCACCCTGCCAAACCTGAAGGGGACCAAGGTGAAACTCATCATTGCGACGATCAAGCCGTTCAAGCTGGAGGAGGTCCGCGAGGCGCTGACCGAAATCGGCGTCCGCGGCATGATGGTAACTGAAATCAAGGGCTTCGGCTCGCAATCCGGCCACACAGAAATCTACCGCGGCGCTGAATACGCGGTGAACTTTGTGCCGAAGATCAAACTGGAGATCGTGGTTGCGGCCCCGATGGTCGACCAGGTGGTCGAGACCATTACGAAGACGGCCCAGACCGGCAAGATCGGTGACGGCAAGATCTTTGTCCTGTCCGTCGAACAGGCCGTGCGCGTGCGCACCGGCGAAACCAACGCAGACGCGCTGTAATCGCCGCGTAAGGAATTCAGAGGGAAAACGTGATGAAACTTCTCAAGACAACTGCCGTGGCGGCGGGCCTTGTTGCCCTGCCCAGCCTGGCGCTGGCGCAAGACGCCTCGACCGATTCGGTCTTTATCTTCAACTCGCTGCTGTTCCTTGTCGGCGGCTTCCTGGTGTTCTGGATGGCAGCTGGCTTTGCCATGCTGGAAGCGGGCCTGGTGCGCGGCAAGAACGTGACCATGCAGTTGACCAAGAACATCGCGCTGTTCTCGCTGGCAGCCATCTTCTACTACCTGATCGGCTACAACCTGATGTACCCGCTGGGCAACTGGTCGATCGGCACCGATGAGACCGGCGGCTACCTGGGCGCCTTTGGTGTGGCGGTTCTGGAAGCGGTTGGCGTTGGCCGTGACGCGGCAGACGACTATGGCTATGCCTCGACCGGTTCTGACTTCTTCTTCCAGCTGATGTTCTGTGCGACCACGGCCTCGATCGTTTCGGGTACGCTGGCCGAGCGCATCAAGCTGTGGCCCTTCCTGATCTTCGTGATCATCCTGACGGCCCTGATCTACCCGATCCAGGCATCGTGGAAATGGGGCGGCGGCTTCCTGGACAGCCAGTACGGTTTCCTGGACTTCGCGGGTTCGACTGTTGTGCACTCGGTTGGTGGCTGGGCCGCCCTGGCAGGCGCACTGATCCTTGGGCCGCGTATCGGCAAGTTCAAGGACGGCAAAGTGCACCCGATGCCCGGTTCGAACCTGGCCCTGGCAACCCTGGGTACGTTCATCCTGTGGCTGGGTTGGTTCGGCTTCAACGGTGGTTCGCAGCTGGCGATGGGCACCGTGGGTGATGTGGCTGACGTGTCGCGCATCTTTGCCAACACCAACACCGCGGCTGCTGGTGGCGCGATCGCTGCCCTGCTGCTGACCCAGATCATGTACGGCAAGGCCGACCTGACCATGGTGCTGAACGGCGCTCTGGCGGGCCTGGTGTCGATCACCGCTGAACCGCTGACGCCTTCGCTGGGCATGGCGACCATCATCGGTGGCATCGGTGGCGTGATCGTTGTCTTCACTGTTCCCATGCTGGACAAACTGGGCATCGACGACGTGGTTGGCGCCATCCCGGTCCACCTGTTCGCCGGTATCTGGGGCACCATCGCGGTTCTGCTGACCAACTCGGACGCGACCTTCTCGGGTCAGATCATTCCGATCATCATCGTCGGTGTCTTCACCTTCGTGGTCTCGGCTGTGGTCTGGTTCATCCTGAAGGCCACCATGGGCATCCGCGTCGACGAAGAGGCCGAGATCAACGGTCTCGACATGGCGGAGCTGGGCATGGAAGCCTATCCGGAATTCTCCAAGGGCTGACACCTCCTTCCTGTTGGTTCTTGTACCCACTGCCCGGGCGTTCGCGCCCGGGTTTTTTCTTTTGTTGAATTGGGTGGCCTGCGGCCACGCATTGTAAGCAGGCCCTTCGGGGCCTGCGGGTGGGGGCGCTGCCCCCATCGCCTTCGGCTCCCCCCGGGATATTTTGGGCAAGAAGAAGCATGGTCGAATCGCGAGGTGGCGTGCTAAGTCTTGTGGGATGAACTCGATGAGCCCCAAGATAAAGCCTGAGATCCGACAGCTGGACGATGCTGCCATCAACCGTATTGCGGCGGGAGAGGTTGTTGAGCGGCCGGCCTCGGCCGTAAAGGAACTGGTTGAGAACGCGGTGGACGCCGGGGCGCGGCGGGTGGATGTGGCGGTAGCCGATGGCGGCAAGACGCTGATCCGGGTGACCGACGATGGCTGCGGGATGAGCGCGCAGGATCTGCCGCTGGCGCTGAGTCGTCATGCGACCTCGAAGATCGACGGGACGGATCTGCTGAACATTCACACCTTTGGGTTTCGGGGTGAGGCGCTGCCCAGTCTGGGCGCGGTCGGGCGGCTGGTGATCACCAGCCGGGCCGAGGGGTTTGACGCGGTCGAGATGCGCGTGAACGGTGGTGTTCACGAGGGGCCGCGGCCTGCGGCGCTGAGTGGTGGGACCGTGGTCGAGCTGCGGGATCTGTTTCACGCCACGCCGGCGCGGTTGAAGTTCCTGCGCACCGATCGCAGCGAAATGCAGGCGATCACGGATGTGGTCAAGCGGCTGGCGATGGCCGAGCCCTCGGTCGGGTTCACGCTGACGGATGTCAGCGGCGGTGGGGCCGGGCGAGTGGTGTTTCGCGCTGATGCCGAAAGCGGGGCGCTTTGGGACGCCCTGCGTGGGCGGCTGGCGCAGGTCATGGGGCGCAGTTTTGTCGAGAACGCCCTGCCGGTCGAGGCCGAGCGGGACGGCGTGCGGATCACCGGGCTGGCGGCTCTGCCGACCTATTCGCGTGGGTCAAGCGTGGCGCAGTTTCTGTTTGTGAACGGACGACCCGTGCGGGACCGGATGCTGATGGGGGTGCTGCGTGCGGCTTACCAGGATTTCCTGAGCCGGGACCGGCACCCGGCGGTGGCGCTGTTTCTGGACTGTGACCCGCAGCTCGTTGACGTGAACGTGCATCCGGCCAAATCCGAGGTGCGGTTCCGGGATGCGGGATCCGTGCGCGGGTTGATCATTTCGGCCCTGCGGCATGTGCTGAGCGGGGCGGGGCATCGGGCGTCCTCGACCGTGGCGGAGGCGACGCTGGAGGCGGTGCAGGTGCCTGAGGCGCGGCCCGTGTCTGACGCGCCCCGGGTTTATCAGATGGATCGTCCCTCGATGGGGCAGCGGCGTGTGGCTTATCAGGCGCAGGCGCCGGATCCGGGATTTGCCGAGATGGAGGGCGCTTTCAGCGGGCGGGTTGAGGCCCCGGCATCGGTCGAGGAACCTGACGATCTGCCGCTGGGTGTCGCGCGCGGGCAGGTGCATGAGAATTACATTATCGCACAGACCGGCGACGGGCTGGTGATCGTTGATCAGCATGCGGCGCATGAGCGGCTGGTCTATGAGCGGCTGAAGGCGCAGATGGCAGAGACCGGCGTGGCGGCTCAGGCCCTGTTGATCCCCGAAGTTGTCGAGCTGTCAGACGCGGATGCCGCCTTGCTGCTGGGCGCGGCAGAGGATCTGAAGGCGCTGGGGTTGGGGATCGAACCCTTTGGCGGCGGCGCAGTGGTCGTGCGGGAAACGCCCGCCCTGCTGGGTGAGGTCGATGCCAAGGCGCTGGTGCGGGACGTGCTGGATGAACTGGCGGATCAGGGCCGCTCGGGTCTGGTGCGCGAAAAGCTTGAGGCGATCCTGAGCCGCGTGGCCTGTCATGGCTCGATCCGGTCGGGTCGGCGGATGCGGGCGGAAGAGATGAATGCGCTTTTGCGCGAGATGGAAGCCACGCCGCATTCAGGGCAGTGCAACCACGGGCGGCCGACGTATGTTGAGCTGAAGTTGAAAGACATCGAAAGGCTGTTTGGGCGCACATGATTACCTTGGACGGCGTGACCTATTCCTTGAACGATCCACTTGTGATGCTGGCGCTGGGCGCGGCTGTCGTGCTGTTGGTGATCGTTGTCCTGTTGATCGCGGCTGTTCGGGCGGCGGGACGTTCTGCGCGGGTGGCAGAGCCGCTGGGGCATCAGATGCAGGCGCTGGGGCAGCGGGTGCAGGGGTTGACCGACGGACAGGAACGGCTGGCCGGTGGGTTGCATCATGTCAGCGAGGCGCAGGCGCAGCAGCAAAGCGCGATGTTGCAGTTGATGGAACGGCGGCTGGCGGAAGTGCAGTTGCAGATGAACGAAAACCTGCAGGGCGCCTCGCGTCGGACGGCGCATTCGCTGGGCGAGTTGCAGCAACGGTTGCAGACCATCGACAAAGCTCAGGAAAATATCACCAAGCTGTCGGGCGATGTCCTCAGCCTGCAGGACATCCTGTCGAACAAGCAGACGCGTGGCGCCTTTGGCGAAATCCAGCTGCACGACATCGTGCAAAAGGCGCTGCCGAGTGACAGTTATACGCTGCAGGCGACCCTGTCGAACGGGCGGCGGGCGGATTGCCTGATCCATTTGCCGAACCCTCCGGGGCCGATTGTGGTGGACAGCAAGTTCCCTCTGGAGGCTTATGAGGCGCTGCGCCGGGCGGACACGCAGGATCAGCTGAACCGTGCGGCGCAGTCGTTCCGGCTGGCGGTGCGCAAGCACATCAAGGACATCGCCGAGCGTTACATCATCGAAGGGGAAACGGCGGATGGGGCCTTGCTGTTTCTGCCGTCCGAGGCGGTTTATGCTGAGCTGCACGCGAATTTTGCCGAAGTGGTGCGCGATGGATTTGCGGCGCGGGTCTGGATTGTCTCGCCGACCACCTGCATGGCGACGCTGAACACGATGCGCGCGATCCTGAAAGATGCACGGATGCGGGAACAGGCCGGGGCGATCCGCAAAGAGCTGGCGATGCTTTATGCGGATGTCGACCGGCTGGGGACGCGGGTTGAAAACCTCGACCGGCACTTTGGCCAGGCGTCGAAGGATATTGCCGAGATCAAGATCAGTGCCGACAAGGCCGGACGGCGCGCGCGCCGGCTGGACAACTTTGATTTCGAGGAATTGGCCCAGGACACGCCCGACCCCGTGGTCAAACTGTCCAAATCCGGGGCTTGAGCGGGACCGAATCCTTTCATTTGCGGCGAATCTGATAGCCATGGTTTAGTGGCGACCATGGGGGATTGGCCGGTTTCACCAACAGAAATCGTATCGAATGGGGCATCACTTGATGTCGCAACCCCTTTGGCGCGGCCTTGGCTGCGCCAAATAGCCTGTGATTTCAGGGCAAAACAGCGCATCTGCGCAACTTTCGATAAGATGTTTACCGCTAAACTATTATCCATGTATGAGATGCATGGGTGTTATGCGTCAGCCTGTCTGCCCTAAGCCCCGGCGGCGTGATACCCCGGTTTGAAATGGGAGAAACGCGCGGAGCTGGAGGAACGACAAAGAAAAGATGAGACGTTTCGGAAGACCTGCAAGAGAATTGTTTAAGACTGAACTATATCGAAGCCGCACTGTCTGCGGCGTTCCACAAGGGAAGAGGGCATATGACTGATACCCCGCACGATATCGATCCCGTCGAGTCACAGGAGTGGCAAGAGGCGATCGAGGATGTGATCCAGCGCGACGGGGCCGACCGCGCGCACTTTCTGCTCGACAAGGCGGTTCAACAGGCCCGCGCCGCTGGCGCGACGCTGCCGTTTTCGGCCACGACGCCTTACCAGAACACCATTCCTGCTGATGACGAACTGGAAGTGCCCGGCGACGCGGACATGGAATGGCGCATCCGCACCATCAACCGCTGGAACGCCATGGCGACTGTTGTTCGCCGGAACAAGGTCAGCAGCGAATATGGCGGGCACATCGCGTCCTTTGCTTCGTCCGCTGCGATGTATGACATCGGCCTGAACCACTTCTGGCGCGCCAAGTCGGCGATCCACGGCGGCGACCTTGTGTTCTTTCAGGGCCACGTAATCCCCGGCATCTACGCACGCAGCTTCATGGAAGGCCGCATCAGCGAAGAGCAGCTGGAAAACTTCCGCTCGGAAGTTGATGGCGGTGGCCTCAGCTCGTACCCGCACCCCTGGCTGATGCCGGACTATTGGCAGTTCCCGACCGTTTCGATGGGTCTGGGTCCGCTGATGGCGATCTACCAGGCGCGGTTCATGAAATACATGCACAACCGCGGCCACATCGACATGGCCGACCGCAAGGTCTGGTGCTTCCTGGGCGACGGCGAGATGGACGAGCCGGAAAGCCGCGGCGCCATCGACCTGGCGCACCGCGAAGGTCTGGACAACCTGATCTTCGTGATCAACTGCAACCTGCAGCGTCTGGACGGCCCGGTGCGCGGCAACCACAAGATCGTTCAGGAACTTGAGGGCGACTTCCGCGGGGCCGGTTGGAACGTCATCAAGCTCTTGTGGGGCAAGGGCTGGGACGAACTGCTGGAGAAAGACACCAGCGGCAAACTGCGCCAGCTGATGGACGAAACGGTGGATGGCGACTACCAGACCTTCAAATCGAAGAACGGCGCCTACATCCGCAAGCACTTCTTTGGCAAGTATCCGGAAACCGCCGCTCTGGTCGAAGACTGGACCGACGATCAGATCTGGGCCCTGCGTCGCGGTGGTCACGATCCGCAAAAGGTCTACACCGCGTTCAAGCGCGCAACCGAAACCAAGGGTGTGCCGACCTGCCTGTTGGTCAAGACCGTCAAGGGTTATGGCATGGGCTCGGCTGGCGAAGGCCAGAACACCACGCACCAGCAAAAGAAGATGGCCGAGGATCAGCTTCGCGCTTTCCGCGATCGTTTCGAGATCCCGGTCAGCGACGAGGATCTGCCCAAGGCCCCCTTTGTCAGCCTGAACAACGCGCAAAAGGCCTATCTGGCCGACCGCCGCAAGGCGCTGGGCGGGGCCTTCCCGCAGCGGTTCTCGGATGCGCCCAAGCTGGAAATCCCGGCTCTTGAGAAATTCAAGGCGCAGCTGGAAAGCACCGGTGAGCGCGAGATTTCGACCACCATGGCCTTTGTCCGTATCCTGACCACGCTGCTGCGTGACAAGCAGATCGGCAAACAGGTGGTTCCGATTGTGCCGGACGAAAGCCGCACCTTCGGGATGGAGGGTCTGTTCCGCTCGGTGGGCATCTACAACCCGCTGGGTCAGAACTATACCCCCGAAGATGCCGACCAGATGATGTTCTACAAGGAAACGACCGACGGTCAGGTCCTGCAGGAAGGCATCAACGAAGCCGGTGCCATGGCCGACTGGATTGCGGCGGCGACGTCCTATTCGAACCACGGCGTTCCGATGATCCCCTTCTACATCTACTATTCGATGTTCGGGTTCCAGCGGATCGGCGATCTGGCCTGGGCGGCAGGCGACAGCCGCGCGCGTGGCTTCATGCTGGGCGGCACCGCCGGACGGACCACGCTGAACGGCGAGGGTCTGCAGCACGAAGACGGTCACAGCCACATCCTGGCAGGCACCATCCCGAACTGCATCAGCTATGACCCGACCTTCAGCTACGAGGTCGCGGTGATCGTGCAGCACGGGTTGCAGCGCATGTATGTCGATCAGGAAGACGTGTTCTTTTACCTGACCCTGATGAACGAGAACTACAGCCACCCCGAGATGCCGATGGGTGCCGAAGAGGGGATCATCAAAGGCCTGTATCCCTTCTCGAAGACGGCAAAGCCGGGTAAGAAGCACGTGAACCTGATGGGTTCGGGCACCATTCTGGTGCAGGCGATCAAGGCGGCCGAGATGCTGAAAGAAGACTTTGGTGTCACCTCCGACATCTGGTCGGCCACCAGCTTCAACGAACTGGCCCGCGATTGTCAGGATGCGGCACGGTTCAACCGTCTGAACCCCTTTGCGGAACAGAAGGTGCCTTACATCGCGGAAGCGCTGAAAGACGCCAAGGGCCCGTTCATCGCAGCCACTGACTACATGAAGAACTATGCCGAGCAAGTGCGCGCTTGTGTGCCCGGTCGCTACACGGTTCTTGGCACCGACGGCTTTGGCCGCTCGGACAGCCGCGTGAACCTGCGCCGGTTCTTCGAGGTCGACGCGAACCACATCGCGGCGGCGGCCATGGTGGACCTCTATCGTGAAGGGGCTGTCAGCGAGAAAGACCTGACCGCAGCCCTGAGCAAATACAACATCGACGGCGGCAAGCCGAACCCGCGCCTGGTGTGACGGCGAGCGAGGAGACAAGATTATGACTATTGAAGTGAAAGTCCCCGATATCGGCGATTTCTCGGACGTGCCGGTGGTGAGCGTTCTGGTCGCCGTGGGTGACACGATTGCCGAAGAAGATCCGATTGTTGAGCTGGAAAGCGACAAGGCCACCATGGAGGTGCCATCGAGCGCCGCCGGTGTGGTCAAGGAAATCCTGGTCAGCGAAGGCGACAACGTCAGCGAAGGCGCGGTGATCCTGATCGTCGAAGGCGACGGCGCAGCAGCTGCCGCCGCCCCGGCGGAAGAGCCCAAAGCCGCCGCACCCGCACCCGCTGCGGCACCGGCCCCCGTGGCCGCACCTGCCCCGGCGGTGACGGATGCGGGCTTTGGCAAGGCGCACGCCTCGCCATCGGTGCGCGCTTTTGCCCGGACGCTGGACGTTGAGCTGAGCAAGATCAACGGCACGGGCCGCAAGGGCCGGATCCTGCGCGAAGACGTGATGAAGTACTTCAAGTCCTCGGCGGCACCTGTTGCAGCTGCCGGTGGCGGCGCCAAGGGCGGCATGGGCATCCCGCCGATCCCGGCGGTCGACTTCTCGAAGTTCGGTCCCGTCGAAGACGTGGAAATGAGCCGGATCAAAAAGATCTCGGGCCCTGCGCTGCACCGGTCCTGGCTGAACATCCCGGCGGTCACCCACAACGACGAAGCCGACATCACCGATCTGGACAAGTACCGGAAAGAGATGGACACGATGGCCAAGGAGAACGGCTATCGCGTGACGCTGCTGTCCTTTGTGATCAAGGCCTCGGTTTCCGCTCTGAAAGAGCACTGGGAGCTGAACAGCTCGGTCCATCCGGATGGCGACAAGCTGATCAAGAAGAACTACTACAACATCGGTTTTGCGGCGGACACGCCCAACGGTCTGGTGGTTCCGGTGATCAAGGACGCCGACCGCAAGGGCATCGTCGAGATTTCGAAGGACCTGATGGAGCTGTCTGGAAAAGCGCGCGCAGGCGAGCTGAAAGGCCCCGACATGCAGGGCGCGACCTTCACCATCTCGTCGTTGGGCGGCATCGGTGGCACCTCGTTCACCCCGATCGTGAATGCGCCTGAAGTGGCCATTCTGGGCCTGACCCGGTCGAAGATGGCACCGGTTTGGGACAAGGCGTCTGAGACATTTGTGCCCCGCCTGATGCAGCCGTTGTCGCTGAGCTATGACCACCGCGCGGTGGATGGTGCTTTGGCGGCGCGCTTCTGCGTGACGCTGAAGACGCTCTTGGGCGATATGCGGAAACTGATGTGGTAAGGAGCTGATAAATGGACGTCAAAGTACCTGATATCGGTGATTTTTCCGATGTGCCCGTGGTCAGCGTTCTGGTGTCGGTTGGCGATGTGATCGCCGCCGAGGACCCGCTGATCGAAATTGAAAGCGACAAGGCGACGATGGAAGTGCCAAGCCCGGCAGCAGGCAAGGTTGTGTCCATTGCCGTGGCCGAGGGGGACAACGTGTCGGAAGGCACTGTTATCCTGCAGCTGGAAGCGGATGGCGCTTCGGCTGAGCCGGCCTCGGGGGCCGTCGCGCCTTCCGGCGCGCAGGTTCAATCTGAGGCCCCCTCGGCCGCTGCGGCTGCGCCGCAGAGCGTAGCGGCGACCGGCACCGCAACCGGCCAGGGCGATGTGCATGCGCAGGTCGTTGTGCTGGGGTCTGGCCCCGGTGGTTACACCGCGGCCTTCCGCGCGGCGGACCTGGGGCTCAAGACCGTTCTGATCGAACGCAACCCGACCTTGGGTGGTGTCTGTCTGAACGTCGGCTGTATCCCGTCAAAGGCCTTGTTGCATGTCGCCAAGGTGATCACCGAGGCCGAAGAGATGGGCAGCCATGGTGTGTCCTTTGGCAAGCCAGAGATCGACCTCGAAGCCCTGCGCGGCTTCAAGGACGACGTGGTGGGCAAGCTGACCGGTGGTCTGGCCGGCATGTCCAAGGGCCGCAAGGTCGACGTTGTGCGCGGCTACGGCAAGTTCACCGGCCCCAACATGATCGAGGTTCAGGGCGACGATGGCGTGACCACCGTCAGCTTTGACCAGTGCATCATCGCCGCCGGCTCCGAGCCTGTGGCGCTGCCTTTCATCCCCGAAGACGACCGGGTGATCGACTCGACCGGCGCGCTGGAACTGAAGGACGTGCCGAACCGCATGCTGGTTCTGGGCGGCGGCATCATCGGTCTGGAAATGGCCTGTGTCTATGATGCGCTGGGCGCGAACATCACCGTGGTCGAGCTGATGGATCAGATCATCCCGGGCGCGGACAAGGACATCGTCAAACCGCTGATGACCCGCATCAAGGGCCGGTACGAGAACATCCACCTCAAGACCAAAGTTACCGCGGTCGAGGCCAAGGATGACGGCATGCATGTCACGTTCGAAGACGACAAGGGTGAAAGCTTTTCGGATGTCTTTGACAAGGTGCTGGTCGCCGTGGGCCGCAAGCCCAACGGCAAGCTGATCGATGCCGAGAAGGCCGGTGTTGCGGTTGATGACCGGGGCTTTATCGCCGTGGACAGCCAGCAGCGCACGGGTGTACCGCATATCTTTGCCATCGGCGATGTCGTTGGCCAGCCCATGCTGGCGCACAAGGCCGTGCACGAGGGTAAGGTGGCCGCCGAGGTCTGCGCGGGGCAAAAACGTCACTTCGATGCGCGTCTGATCCCTTCGGTCGCTTACACCGATCCCGAAGTGGCCTGGTGCGGCGTGACCGAAACCGAAGCCAAGGCCAAAGGCATCAAGTTCGAAAAGGGTGTGTTCCCCTGGGCGGCCTCGGGCAAGGCGCTGTCGAACGGACGCAGCGAAGGTGTGACCAAGCTGCTGTTTGATCCCGAAGACGACCGTGTGATCGGCGCCTGCATCGTGGGCACCAACGCGGGCGACCTGATCTCGGAAGCCGCTTTGGCGATCGAGATGGGCGCAGATGCGGTTGATCTGGGTCATACCATTCACCCACACCCGACGCTGTCGGAAACGGTGAACTTTGCGGCAGAGATGTTCGAAGGCACGATCACCGACCTGATGCCGCCGAAAAAGAAGAAAAAGCACTAAGCTTTGACCAGAGGGCCCCAGTGTCTGGGGCCCTCTGACCCAACAGGGCCGGAATTGGCCTGACGTTACCCAGTATCGCGATTTCGGCCCTGGCCGCACCCGGTTCTCCCCGGGGAGTGCATGCTGTTAACTTGCGCCATGCACCTCTCGTCCGGGTGCGGCCACCGCCCGCAAGACTTCTGCTTTTCCCCCCCGCGCTTCTCGGCTAGGTACAGCGCTAACACAGAGGGACTCGGGGGCAGACATGGCATATTCGGACGGACCCAAACTTGCGACGTTGACCGGCTATGATCCCGCGTCGTCGGCGCAGATTATCGTGCCCGGGTCCAAGTCGATCACAAACCGGGTTCTGCTGATTGCGGCTTTGGCCAAGGGCAAAAGCCTGTTGCGCCGCCCGTTGTTTTCCGAAGATACCGCCGCGATGCGCGATTGCCTGGATGCGCTGGGCGTCACGGTCGAGGTGCTGGACAGCGGCGATGTCGAGGTGACCGGCACCGGCACACTGGCTGCGCCTACCCGTGACCTTTTCGTCGAGAACGCAGGCACCGCGGCGCGCTTTCTGACCGCCGCTGCAGGCCTTGCGGGTGGGGCTGTCACGCTGGACGGCAACAGCTACATGCGCAAGCGACCCATTGGTCCACTGGTGCAGGCCTTGCGGGCGCTGGGTCTGTCGGTGACGGCGACGCAAGGCTGCATGCCGGTGCAGGTGTCGGGGCAGGGGATCCTGGCCGGGATGGGCGAACGGCCCGTGGTCAAGATCGACGCGGGCTATTCCTCGCAATATGTCTCGGCGATGATGATGATCGGGCCGCTTTTGCCCAAGGGGCTGGATCTGCGCCTGACCGGGGCGGGTGACAAGATCGATGCCGCCGGGTATCTGGATGTGACGCTGGACTGCATGGCCGCCTTTGGTGTGACGCCTGCGCTGCAGGAACCGGGGCGCTGGGTCTTTGACCCCCAAAGCTACGAGGCGCGCGACTACACGGTCGAGCCCGACTATTCGGCGGCAACCTATTACTGGGCGGCGCAAGAGCTGGGCCAGACCGAGATCGAGATCCTGGATGCCGATCCGCAGAACACCCGACAGCCAGATGCGAAATCCGAACTGGTCATGCGGCAGTTCCCGGCCATGCCTGCCGAAGTCGACGGGTCACAGATGCAGGATTCGGTGCCGACCCTTGCGGTTCTGGCGGCCTTCAACGACACAGCCGTTCGGTTCACCGGCATCGCCAACCTGCGGGTCAAGGAATGCGACCGGATCGAGGCTGTGGCCAACGGTCTGAACGCGATCAAGCCGGGGCTGGCGGTGGTCGAAGGGGATGACCTGACGGTCATGGGCGGCCTGCAGGCGGACCCCGGGGCCGCGCCTGCCGTGATCGATTCGGTTGACGACCACCGGATTGCGATGTGCTTTGCGCTGGTTGCGCTGCGCGGCGTGCCGGTGTCGATCACCCACCCGATGTGCGTGCAAAAGACCTTTCCGACCTACTGGGACGAGCTGGCGAAACTGGGCGTTTCCGTCCGGTTCGAGGACTGACCGGACCGCAGTTGAAGGACCCGCAAACGCGCCGGGTCCATCACTTTGCGTAGCGCGCTTTCAACGCGATCTTTCGCGCGTCTGAACGGATCTGGCTTTGTGCCGAATAGGACAATCCAGCCACCCTGCGCCGTTGTTCCAGCACCCTGGACTGGAATATCGTCGCGGCGTCCGCAGTGTTTCCGGCCCTCAGAAGGGTCAGGATCTCTTGCCCCGCGCTGCGCAGATCGAGATGCAAGGTGTACAGCTCTTCGGCGGTCGAAAGGGTGTTTTCGTCAACGGTCTTGCTGCGACGGATCGTCTGGATCGCGCGCACGGCGTCATTTTCGCTTTCGTCCAACGCGTTGTACAGGCGAAGGGTGTATTTCTGGATGTCGGTTCCGTTCAAACTGTAGTTGTACTCCCACCCGTGATCGGCGCCCATGATGGCGATGGATTGCCAGAACACCAACTCTTCGGACACCCGATACAGCGTGTCGAGCTGCTCTTGCAGCTTTGCCATCTCGGACAGGGAGGCAAGGGCAAGCTTTTTGGGATCTTCGTCTGCCGAGGCCGGGACGGCAAGACACACGCCCATCGCAAGAAAGATCAGAATCAACAGTCGCATAGCCGTGCTCCCCGAAGTGCTCGGGGAGTGTAGCACGGATTGCGGTGATTTTCCTCAGATCCGCAGGAACGGCTGCGCGATCCGGGGCAAGAGCCCCCGGAACTTCAGCGGCGCGTCGGTGACGGCAAGGCAGATGCAGTCCTCTCCGATCTCGGCGATCGGCGTGTGTTCGTCGGCCTCGGTTGCAATCTCTATGTCACCACGGGCAAAGACATCTTCCTCGTCACGAAAGGCCCCTTGCAGCACAAGGGTCAGTTCGATGCCGCGGTGGCCGTGATCGGGCACACCAACGCCCGAAGGAATGTACAGCAGTCGCGCCGTCGCCGCCTTTGACGTCGGCAAGATGGCCTGTTTCACGCCCATCCCGACCGGTGACCACTTCACGGCGTCCAACCCGCCGCCCACATAGTCAAGCAGCGGAGCGGGCAGAACCGCATCGCGGCGGGGCTTGGGTGGGGCAACTGGCGCGCTTTCCGGGGCACGAATGCTGGCCAGCGCTGCGTTCAGACTGTCAGAGGACATCGCGACGCCGTCGCACCCGTTCATCACGGACCCGCCCATTGCATCATAGGTGTCTACGGCCGCGCGGCAGTCGTCACATAGCGAGATATGCGTGGCCACAGCCAGGTTCACGGCTTCGGGCAGAGTTCCGGCTGCATAGCCGATCATCAGGTCTTCGGTCAGGTGATGTTTGATCATCGTTACGTTCACTTCATGGATTGGCGCAGTCGGTTCAGCGCCAGACGGATTCGGGATTTGATCGTACCCAGCGGCAGACCCGTGACCGAGGCGATCTCGGAATGGCTCAGGTCGCCGAAGTAGGCTTTTTCGATCAAGGCACGTTGTGTTTCAGGCAGGGCGGCCATCGCTTGACCCAGTGCATCGCATTCCTGCTGCAGGGCTAGGGCATCGGCCTGGTCGGGTTCGGCCTCGGGACCCCAGGTCAGGTCCTCGGCCTCGGGGCGGCGTTCCTTGCGCAGAAGGTCAATCCGCCGGTTCCGGGCGATCGTGAAGATCCAGGTGGCCACGCTGGCGCGGGCCGGATCGAACAGATGCGCCTTGCGCCAAACCGTGGTCATCACGTCTTGCGCGCAATCCTCGGCCATCGTGGCCTCGGCACCGGATTTCATCAGGAACGCCTTGATGCGTGGGGCAAAGTGATTGAACAGCGCGATAAACGCCGCTTCATCTCGCGCATCGCGCACCTTCACCATCAAGACAGCCCAGTCAGCGTTAGACTTTGCCCCCTTTTCAGTCACTTGGCGTTTCCTGACCTTTGTATGTCCATGCCCATTGACCCCGGGCATGGCCAGGAGTTCGTCTTCTAGATCGAGTTCAACGGTGCTTAACATGGACTGTTTACGCATGTCTGCGCCGGTTGGATCACTGAAGAAATCTTTTTTCTTAACAGTCATCCGAATGTCTACGGCGCGCGTAAACTGAACACCAAACAAACGGAAAAGAGACCGCGTATGCCTTTTGAAAACTCGCCTGCCGCACCAAGGAACATCGCCGTGGTGGGCGCCGGTATTTCCGGGATGGGGGCGGCCATGATGCTGTCAGCTGAACACCGGGTGACATTGATCGAGGCAGCGCCGCGCCTGGGTGGCCATGCGCGGACCAAAATTGCAGGCAAGCGCGGTGATCAGCCGGTGGACACCGGGTTCATCGTGTTCAACTACGCCAACTATCCGCACCTGACAGCCTTGTTCGATCAACTGGACGTGCCCGTGGCGGAAAGCAACATGAGCTTTGCAGCCTCCTTGCGGAACGGGGCGATGGAATACGGGCTCGAGGATCTGGGCGCGATCTTTGCGCAGAAAAGCAATTTGGCCGACCCCCGGTTCTGGCGGATGCTGCGCGATGTGATGCGGTTCAATGCGCGGGCGCTGGACGCGGCCAACGACCAGACCCAAAGCCTTGGTGATTTCCTGGACCAGATGCGTCTGGGCGACTGGTTCCGGCGCTATTACCTGCTGCCGCTCTCGGGCGCGATCTGGTCGACGCCGGCGCAAAAAATCCTGGATTTCCCGGCCTACGCGCTGATCCGGTTCTTTGAAAACCACGCGTTGTTGCACCACACCGGCCAGCACCAATGGTTCACGGTTGAGGGTGGATCGGCGCAATATGTTTGGCGGCTCGAAGCCGCGATGCGGGCGCGTGGCGTGGACATCCGCCTTGGTGCCCCGGTTCAGGGCATCCGCCGCCACCCGGTTGGCGTCGACATCCGAACCATGGGTGGCACGTGGGAGCACTTTGACGACGTGGTCATGGCCACGCATTCCGACGACACGCTGAAGATGCTGAGCGACGCAAGCCCCGAGGAGCAGGCCGGGCTGGGCGCGATCCGCTATCAGCCGAACGAGGTGGTGCTGCATGCAGACGACTCGGTCATGCCGAAGCGCAAGCGCTGCTGGGCGTCTTGGAACTACACCGAAGAGGTGGGGCAGGACACCGAGATGAACACCATCGACCTGACCTATTGGATGAACAAGCTGCAGCCCATTCCCAAGGACGATCCCATGTTCGTGACGCTGAATTCGCGCCGGACGATCCGCGAAGAGCTGATCTATGACAGCACGGTGCTGCGGCACCCGGTCTATGATCTGGCGGCGCTTGAGGGGCAAAAGCGCATCAGCGCCTTGAACGGCACGCGCAACACATGGTTCTGCGGGGCGTGGATGAAGAACGGGTTCCACGAAGACGGGCTGTCAAGCGCTGTTGACGTTGTTGACGCGATCCGCGCCCGCACCGCCCTGACCGAGGCCGCATGAGCACCATAGATCATATCGCGGGCCACACCTGGCACGGGCGCAAGGGCGCGGTGAAAAATGCCTTTCGCTATTCGGTGGACTATGTGCTGCTGGATGCCGAGGCCAACACCAAAGGCCCGCGCCTGTTCGGGCGCAACCGGGCCGGGCTGACCAGTCTGCACGACAGCGACCACGGCGGCGCACCGGGGCAGGGGCGCGGCGTGGCCTGGGTGCGCGAGGTTCTGGCCGAGAACAAGGTTGATCCCGGTGGCGCCGTCCAGTTGCTGGCGGCCCCGCGGGTGCTGGGCCATGTGTTCAACCCGGTCAGCTTCTGGCTGTGTTTTGACCCCGAGGGTGGCTTGCGCGTGGTGATTGCCGAGGTGACCAATACCTTTGGCGACAGGCATTCCTATCTCTGCCGTCGTGAAGATGGCGCGGTGATCACGGCCGAGGATCGGCTGACTGCGCAAAAGATCTTTCACGTTTCGCCTTTCCAGCCGATCGCCGGGGGCTATGTCTTTAGGTTCGACATCCGGGACGACCGGATCGGCATCTGGATCGACTTTGCGGCCGGGGGCAATGGCGTGATGGCCACGCTGACCGGTCCGCGTCGTCCGCTGACCAACCGTGCCATTGTGGCCGCCTGCCTGCGGCGGCCGTTTGGCTCGCGCCGGGTTCTGGCGCTGATTCACTGGCAGGCGTTGAAACTTTGGTGGAAAGGCGCGCGGTATCGGACCCGGCCCACCCCACCCGCAACGGAGGTTTCGTGATGGGTACGCTTTGGTTCCTCGCCGGAGTGGTTTTGACACTTGCGGCGCTGATCGTGCTGCGCCGGTTCATCGGGTTCGGGGCGCAGGTGCCCACGGATTACGCGGGCGACGACACAGAAGCCTTTGACGTTCGCCGCCATCTGAACGGCCCGATTGCCTGCGAAGGCGTGATCTATGGACCCACGGGTCGGGTTGCCTCCAGGTTCACGGCCGATTTTCAGGCCGACTGGCAAGGCAATGTCGGGCGGATGACTGAACGGTTTTTCTATGCGACCGGGGCGGTGCAGAACCGCGAATGGAAACTGGAGGTCGGAAACGACGGCAAGATCCGCGCAACCGCGCCGGACCTGGTGGGCGAAGGGCAGGGGCAGCAGGAAGGCTCGGCTGTTCGGTTGCAGTACCGGATCAAGCTGCCCGAGGACGCGGGCGGCCATGTTCTGGACACCACCGACTGGATGTACCTTGCGCCGAACGGGGCGATTGTGAACCGCAGCCAGTTCCGCAAATTCGGCATCACCGTGGCCGAGCTGGTTGCCGTCATGCGCCCCAAGGACGCCGCGTGAGACCATTTCGCGGTAAGCGGTACTGGCTTGTCGGCGCATCCGAAGGACTGGGCGAAGCCCTGGCGCGACAGATGGCAGATCTGGGCGCGCGGGTTGTCCTGTCGGCGCGCAATGCCCAGCGGCTGGAGACCCTGGCCGATGAGATCGGCGCCGAGGCCCTGCCCCTGGACGTGACCAATGCAGATGCGGTTGCCGCGGCGGTTTCGAAACTGGGCGACATCGACGGCGTGATCTACCTGGCCGGGGCCTATTGGCCCATGACGGCCCAGGACTGGGACGTGGACAAGAGCGTTGCCATGGCGGACGTGAATTTTACCGGGGCCCTGCGGGTCCTTGGCCACGTGGTTCCGGCGATGGCGGCGCGTGGACATGGTCACGTGGTGATCACAGGCAGCCTGTCGGGCTTTGTCGGATTGCCCGGCGCGGTGGGCTATGCGTCCTCGAAAGCCGGGATCATGTCCCTGGCCGAAACCTTGCATTGCGACCTTCGGGGCAGCGGGGTGGACGTGCAATTGGTGAATCCCGGGTTCATCCGCACACGGCTGACGGCAAAGAACACATTTGCCATGCGGCAAATCATGGAGCCCGAGGATGCGGCCTGGCGGATGCTGGCGCATATGAAGACCCGGCGCTTTGCGCTGAGCTATCCTGCGCCCTTTGCCTGGGTGTTCCGCCTGGCACGGTTCCTGCCGCATGGGCTCTATCTGCGGCTCTTTGCGTGAGATCAAAGTCTTGGTCGCGTGATCCGGCTTAGATGTTCGGCATCATGTAAAGGAGACGCAGGGATGCAGGAAATCAGTTCCCGGAAAGTGGCGCAGGTGATCCTGATGACGCGCGAGCTTGAGCGCGCCGAGGGAGAGTTGCGTGCCTTTGTCGATCGGATGAGCGAAGACGAACAGGCGGCACTTGTTGCCATCATGTGGATCGGTCGCGACAGTTTCGAGGCCGAGGAATGGAACGAGGCGCTGGCGACTGCGCGGTCCGAGGCCTCGACCCCTTGCGCGGACTATCTGATCGGAACGCCGCATGTGTCGGACCATCTGGAGGCGGGCATGGAGGCGCTGGGCGTGTCGTCGACGGAAGAGGAAGACGAGCTTTTGTAGGCGCCTCTGGCAGAGCGCCGGGGGCGCTGCCCCCGGACCCCCGGGATATTTGAAGCAAGAAGAAAAACCTAGCGCAGCGCCCGGCCCTTGAGGATGGCGTCGGGGCCGAATTTTTCCCGGATCTTGTCGGTGGCGCGTTCGGCCTGGTTGCGCTGGGCGGCGCCGGGGTCAAGCAGATCTGGCGTGCGGTCGGCGTCGTCGCCGGGCACGAGGTCAGAGATGCCCGCGCCCAAGAGGCGGTAGGGGCCCGCGTCGCCGAGCTGATCAAAAAGCGCGCGGGCGGTGCGGTAGATGCGGTCGGCCGTCTGCGTGGGGTCGCGCAGGGTGGTGCGGCGCGAAATCAGGCTGAAGTCGGCCCGTTTGAGTTTGAGGGTTACAGTGCGACCCGCGTGGTTCTTGGCCTTGGCGCGGTCGGCGACCTTTTCGCACATGCGCCAAAGGTGACCGTCAAGGATATCCGGGTCGGCAGTGTCTTCGAAAAAGGTGGTTTCGTTCGAGATCGACTTCATCGGCGCATTGGCCGAGACGCGGCGGCGGTCCTGGCCGCGTGCCAGGTGCCAGAGGCGGTCGCCCATGCTGCCGAAGCGGTCGGCAAGGTCACGTTTGTCCCAGCGCAGCAGGTCGTCGAAGGTGCGGATGCCGGCGCGTTCCAGCGTGTCCTGGGCTGCGGGGCCGATGCCCCAGATCAGGCGCACGGGTTTGGGTCGCAGGAAGGCCTGTGTCTCGGCCGCGCCGATCACCGAAAAGCCGCGGGGTTTGTCGAGGTCCGAGGCGATCTTGGCCAGGAACTTGTTGTGGCTGAGGCCGATCGAGCCGGTCAGATCCAGCTCGTCCTTCATGCGTTTCACGAGACGCGCCAGCATCACGGCGGGAGCCGCGCCGTGCAGGCGTTCCGTGCCTGTGAGGTCGATAAAGGCCTCGTCCAGCGACAGCGGCTCGATCGAGGGCGTGAGTTCGTCCATCATGGCGCGAATGGCGCGCGACGCCTCGGCATAGGCGCTCATGCGGGGTTTGACGACCACCGCGTCGGGACAGAGTTTCAGCGCCTGGAACATGGGCATGGCGGACCGCACGCCGCGGATGCGGGCGACGTAGCAGGCGGTCGAGACGACGCCGCGGCGGCCGCCGCCGATGATCACCGGTTTGTCCGCAAGGTCCGGATTGTCGCGCTTTTCGACGCTGGCATAGAAGGCGTCACAGTCCATGTGGGCGATGGACAGCGTCAACAGTTCGTCGTGCGACACAACCCGCGCGCTGCGGCACGCGGGGCAGCGGGATCCTCTGTCAAATTGCGTCAGACAATCGCGGCAGAGCGCGGGCATGGTCGTATTGCCGTGATCTGGTTCCTATATCTGCCCAATATAAACCCGCAGAGGCGCGCTTACCATTGTTCCAGTCGACAGATTTCATCGGAGCCAAGCTGATCTTGTTTCTTGGCCCGCGGCTTTTGGTGCTGCGACGTGACGACAGGCCGGACATTCCCTGGCCCGGATTTCTGGACTTTCCCGGGGGTGGCCGCGAAGGGGATGAGACGCCCGAGGCCTGCGCCCTGCGTGAAACGCAAGAGGAAGTTGGGCTGCGGATTTCCGAAAACCAACTGCTTTGGAAGACCCCGCAAATGCGGCCCAAGGGGCGCAGCTGGTTTTTTGCGGCACGCTTGCCCGCCGAGGTTGAACGTGACGTGCGGTTCGGCGACGAAGGGACCGGCTGGCAGATGATGTCGCCCACGCGGTATCTGTCGGCGCCTGATGCCATTCCCCATTTCAAGGATCAGCTTGCGGCCTTTCTGGCCACGGGGCGGTAGAAAAATCCCGGACGCGGCGTGGGGCCGGTCCGGGATCAGGGAATGGGCCTTGGGACAGATAAGGCCAGCAAACCGGGGCGGGGTGGGCCTCGGTTGGGGAAACAACGGGGTGCATCGCGCGTCGTCGAGATCTATTTGATCGCTTGCCGGCCAGATTTGCAGGGGAAGCTGGCGGGGGTATTCCCCGCGCAGGGGTCAGCTGTTCGAGACAACAGCCTGCGGGCTGTTCAGTTCCTGCAGGATGGCCATCGCGGCCTGACGCGGGTTCGGTGCCTTCCAGATCGGGCGACCGACGACGATGTGGTCGACCCCATTTGCAATCGCCTGCGCCGGGGTGGCCACGCGTTTCTGGTCGCCAAGTTCAGCACCATAGGGGCGCACACCCGGAGTGACGATCAGGCGGCCCTCGGCCTGCGGCAGGGCGCGGATGGCAGCGGCCTCGTTCGGCGAGGTGATGATGCCGTCGGCCCCGGCGTCGAACGCGCGGGCGGCGCGTTCCACGGTGATCTCGGCCAGGTCGCCCTCGCGGATCATCGCCTCGTCCAGATTGTCGCGATCGAGTGAGGTCAGGACGGTCACTCCAAGGATCTTGAGGTCCTTGCCTGCTGCACCCTCTTTGGCGGCGCGGACCACGTAGGGGTCGCCATGCACGGTCAGGAAATCCAGGTTGAATTGCGACAGGCCGCGCACTGCGGCTTCGACCGTGGCTGGGATGTCAAAGAGTTTCATGTCCAGGAAGATGCGTTTGCCGTGCTCTTCCTTCAGTTCGTTGGCCAGTGCCAGGCCACCGCCGGTCAGCATCCCCAATCCGATCTTGTAGAAGGACACGGCGTTGCCAAGCTCTTCTGCCAGCTTCAGCCCGGCCAGGGCGTTGGGAACGTCCATTGCGACGATCAGACGGTCATCGGACATGAAATAGGGCCTCCGCTGCGGTAAACGGGGCCCTTGTCGCGGGTCGGCGATGCGAGGTCAAGGTGGCTTAGGCCAATGCCCCCGGTGCAAGCGTCACTTTGGAGGGCGTGCGGCGGAATTCGGGCATGCGGCGCACCTGGCGCAATGCCTCGTCGACCAGGCGGTCGCGGATGTTGGTGGCCGAGCGGCCCAGAAGGCGCGGCACCGTGCAAAGGACGGTCAGGCAGGTGTCGTCCGAGGTCAGGGCAACCATGCCCGAAGCCATTTCGGCTGGCTGCTCGCCATCAAGAGCTTCGATTTCGACGCGCTGGATCAACATTTCTGTGCCTCCGCCACAGGGATACAAACTTTGACGGTTCTAGCGTCGAGTCGGGGCGCGAGTTTGAAGCGATTGGCGCATGAATAAGGCATTTCGATCCTTGAATGTGGCACGGGTCACAACCATGTGAAGGACAAGGCCCGGACACCGGGGCGTGCTGCTGATGCGGGCGCTGCCACTTTAGCCGTCGGGCGCTTAACAGAAGGAGAATGCCGATGAATTTAGAGAAATTCACGGAACGGTCGCGTGGCTTCATTCAAGCGGCCCAAACGATTGCGATGCGCGAAAGCCATCAGCGGATCGCACCCGAACACATTCTAAAAGCATTGTTGGACGATGAGCAGGGGCTGGCAAGCAACCTGATCACCCGTGCAGGCGGGGCGCCGGGGCGCGTGATGCAGGCGCTGGACACGGCGCTTGGCAAGATCCCCAAGGTCGGCGGTGATGCCGGTCAGGTTTACCTGGATCAGGCCACGGGCAAGGTGCTGGCCGAGGCCGAAAAGCTTGCGACCAAGGCGGGCGACAGCTTTGTTCCGGTGGAGCGCATCCTGATGGCGCTTGCGATGGTGAAATCGCCCGCGAAGGATGCAATGGATGCCGGTGCGGTCAATGCTCAGGCGCTGAACGCCGCGATCAACGACATTCGCAAGGGACGCACGGCGGACACGGCCAGCGCGGAAGAGGGCTATGACGCGCTCAAGAAATACGCGCGCGATCTGACCGAGGATGCCGAGAAGGGCAAGATCGACCCGATCATTGGCCGGGACGAGGAAATCCGCCGCGCGATGCAGGTGCTCAGCCGCCGGACCAAGAACAACCCGGTTCTGATTGGTGAGCCCGGCGTGGGTAAGACCGCGATTGCCGAAGGGTTGGCGCTGCGCATCGTGAACGGCGATGTGCCGGAAAGTCTGCGCAACAAGAAGCTGCTGGCTTTGGACATGGGCGCGTTGATCGCCGGTGCGAAGTATCGTGGCGAGTTCGAGGAACGGCTGAAGGCGGTTTTGACCGAGGTCACCGAGGCCGCGGGCGAGGTGATCCTGTTCATCGACGAGATGCACACTCTGGTTGGCGCGGGCAAGACCGAAGGGGCTATGGATGCCTCGAACCTCTTGAAACCTGCGCTTGCACGCGGAGAGTTGCACTGCGTCGGTGCCACCACGCTGGACGAATACCGCAAGCACGTCGAAAAGGACGCGGCTTTGGCGCGGCGTTTCCAGCCCGTGATGGTGCAGGAACCGACGGTCGAGGATACGATCAGCATCCTGCGCGGCATCAAGGAAAAGTACGAGCTGCACCACGGCGTGCGGATCAGCGACTCGGCTCTGGTCTCGGCGGCGACCCTGTCGAACCGCTATATCACCGACCGTTTCCTGCCCGACAAGGCCATCGACCTGATGGACGAGGCCGCCAGCCGCTTGCGGATGGAGGTGGACAGCAAACCCGAAGAGCTCGACGCGCTGGACCGCGACATTCTGCAAAAGCAGATCGAGGTCGAGGCGCTGCGGCTTGAGGACGATCAGGCCAGCAAGGACCGGCTTGAACGACTGGAAAAGGACCTGGCCGAGCTGCAGGAAGAAAGCGCGCAGATGACGGCGCAATGGCAGGCGGAACGTGACAAGCTGGCCTCGGCCACCGAGCTGAAGGAACAGCTGGAACGCGCGCGGGCCGAGCTGGAGCAGGCCAAGCGGATTGGTGATCTGGGCAAGGCAGGTGAGCTGAGCTATGGCGTCATTCCGGGTCTGGAGAAGCAGCTGGCCGATGCCGAAGGCGCCGAAGGTGATGTCATGGTCGAAGAGGCCGTGCGGCCTGAACAGATCGCCAGCGTCGTCGAGCGGTGGACTGGCATCCCGACCAGCAAGATGCTGGAAGGCGAGCGCGAAAAGCTGCTGCGCATGGAAGATGGCTTGCACAAGCGGGTCATCGGCCAGAACGCGGCGGTGACGGCCGTCGCAAATGCCGTTCGCCGTGCGCGGGCGGGTCTGAACGACGAGAATCGGCCTTTGGGCAGCTTCCTCTTCCTTGGGCCGACCGGTGTAGGCAAGACCGAGCTGACCAAGGCGGTGGCCGAGTTCCTGTTTGATGACGACAACGCGATGGTCCGCATCGACATGTCCGAGTTCATGGAGAAACATGCGGTCGCCCGCCTGATCGGCGCGCCTCCGGGCTATGTCGGCTATGACGAGGGCGGCGTGCTGACCGAGGCGGTGCGGCGCAGGCCCTATCAGGTGGTGCTGTTCGACGAGGTCGAAAAGGCGCATCCGGATGTTTTCAACGTGCTGTTGCAGGTGCTCGATGATGGTGTGCTGACCGATGGTCAGGGCCGGACGGTCGACTTCAAGCAGACGTTGATCATCCTGACCTCGAACCTTGGCTCGCAGGCGCTCAGCCAGCTGCCCGAGGGTGCCGACAGCGCGCAGGCCAAGCGCGATGTAATGGACGCGGTCCGGGCGCATTTCCGGCCCGAGTTCCTGAACCGTCTGGATGAGACGATCATCTTTGACCGGCTCAAGCGGGACGACATGTCAGGCATTGTCGACATCCAGCTGGCGCGGTTGCTGAAACGTCTGGCGGGTCGCAAGATCCGGATGGAGCTGGATGACGCGGCCAAGGTCTGGCTGGCGGACGAAGGCTATGACCCGGTCTTTGGCGCACGGCCGCTGAAACGGGTGATCCAGCGCGCGCTGCAGGATCCGCTGGCCGAGATGTTGCTGGCCGGTGATGTCGCGGATGGCGAGACGATCGTGGTCAGCGCAGGTGCCGACGGGTTGATCATCGGGGATCGCGTGGCCTCTTCGAACCGGCCAAGGCCGGATGACGCGGTCGTCCACTGAACGCAAAAGCGCCGGGGAAACCCGGCGCTTTTTTCTTAATGCTTGCGGCTGTCCTCAGATCAGGATGTCGGACGCCGTGTCGATGTCGCCAAGATCGCGGTCGATCAACAGGATCGACTCGCCCACACCGGCGGCAATCAGCAGGTCGTTTCCGATCTCGGTAAAGGTCAGGTCGGTCACGGCATTCAGGTTCAGCGCCGTCAGGTCCAGAGTGTCGTCGGCGGACGAAAACCCGGTGATCGTGTCTTCGCCAAAGCCCGAAGTGAAGACAAAGGTGTCTTCGCCCAGACCGCCTGACATCTGGTCATCGCCGTTGCCGCCTTTCAGCCGGTCGTTGCCGTCTCCGCCAGACAGGGTGTCGTTGCCGTTTCCGCCGTCGACACTGTCATTTTCGGTGCCGCCCGACAGCAGATCGTTGCCGTTTCCGCCCCGGACGGTGTCCATGCCCTGCGACCCATAGATCGTGTCGGCATCGTCGCCGCCCAGCAAAGAATCGTTGTCGTTGCCACCGTACAGCGTGTCATTGCCGTCACCGCCGCTCAGCGTGTCGTTGCCCGCATTGCCGCCGATCTTGTCGTTGCCCGTTCCGCCGAACACCGAGTCGGTGCCGTTGTCGCCAAAGACCACGTCGTTGCCGGCCGAGCCATACAGGGTGTCGTTTCCGTTGCCACCGAACACGGTGTCGTCATCGTTGCCGCCGGAAACCGAGTCATCTCCGTTGCCGGCCCAGATCTTGTCTTCGCCATCGCCCCCAAAGGCCGAATCCTCTCCGTCGCCGGCTTTCAGGGTGTCATTGCCCTCGTCACCGCCGATCTTGTCGTTGCCGATGCCGCCCCAAAGCCGATCATCCCCGAGGTCGCCCCAAAGGTTGTCGTCGCCCGCCGAGCCATACAAGGTGTCATTCTGCGCACCGCCATAAAGCGTGTCATTGTCATCGCCGCCATACAGCAGGTCCCGCCCGGTGCCGCCGTCCAGAACATCGGACCCGGCGTTGCCGAACAAGGTGTCGTTGTCCGCATCGCCAAACAGCCGGTCGATACCGTTGCCGCCGGTCAACGCGTCGGCCCCCGTGCCGCCGTTCAGGGTGTCGTTGCCTTCGCCGCCGTCCAGTGAATCGCTGCCCAACCCGCCGTTGAGCTGATCGGCGCCATCGTCGCCCCTCAGGGTGTCATTCCCTTCGTCACCGCTCAGAGTGTCGTTGTCGGCCCCGCCCGACAGGCTGTCATGCCCCGTGCCGCCTGACAGGTTGTCGAAACCGGCGTCACCGCGAAGGGTGTCGTTGTGATCACCACCGTTCAGGGTGTCGTTGCCCAGATCACCCAGCAGGTCGTCTGCGCCGGTGCCGCCGTTCATCAGGTCGTGCCCCGCGCCGCCGTTCAGAGCGTCGTCTCCGGTGCCGCCGTCCAGCGTGTCGTTGCTGTCACCGCCATCCAGGGTGTCATTGCCCGAGTTGCCCAACAGGCTGTCCTTGTGGTCCCCGCCGGACAGAATGTCGTTGCCGGTGCCCCCGAACAACGTATCCGCGCCCTCGCCCCCGCTCAGCCGGTCATGGTCCGCGCCGCCAATCAGCTTGTCGTCGCCGGTGTTGCCACGCAGGTTGTCGCGCCCGGCCCCGCCGATCAGTGTATCGTTGCCATTGCCGCCACTGAGAGTGTCGTTGCCCTCTTCTCCCCACGCGATGTCGTTGCCGTTTCCGCCAAAGGCATAGTCGTTGCCGATCCCGCCCGAGATCCGGTCATATCCAGATCCGCCGAAAAAGCGGTCATTGCCATCGTTGCCATCCAGGATATCAGACCCGGCCCCGCCGTTCAGTGTGTCATCGCCCGCGCCGCCCGACAGTTGGTCTTTGCCGTCGCCACCGGCCAGGGTGTCGTTACCGCCCTCGCCGAACAGCAGGTCGTCGCCTCCGCCGCCCTCTAACGTGTCGTCGTCGGCGCCCCCCAAAAGGGTGTCGTCCTTCCAGCCGCCTTCAAGCGTATCGTTCCCGGCATCGCCAAAAAGCAAATCATCGCCGCCCTCGCCTTCGAGCGAGTCATTTCCGGCCAGTCCGACGATGATCTCGTCGGGAAAGTCACCCGTAAAGATGTCGTCGCCAATCGTGCCGGTGTAGGTCGCAGAGGCGATCAGTGCAAAGAAGTCGCCGGGTTGGCTGGTGATTTTAGCCATGTTGAACGCTTTCGCTTGTTTTTATGGTCCTGCTTTCGGACCCCGCTACGCGAAGAAAGTGTTCAAAAATTGACAAAAATCGAAGTGGATGGCGGGTGTGGACCACAGGCAACGGCACCCGTGCCGATAACGGCCCAGCCCATGATCCACGGATTGTGCCAGATTACGAGATCCAGTCGTCCGACGTCAGCGTGATGCCCGCGCCAGAGTTGTTTTCGATCGTCATGCTGTCGCCTGTTGTCGCAACCAGCGTGAAGGATGCTCCATCCGCAACAAATTGGACAAAGCCGGGGTTTTCGAGGGTCGCAATGGTCGCCGCGTCCAGACCGCTGATGTCGATCAGGTCGATGCCGTCTTCGAAATCGGTGATGGTGTCGTCCCCGCCTCCGGTCCGAAAGACAAAGAGGTCAAAGTCGTCGCCCCCGGTCAGCACGTCGTCATCGGCGCCCCCGTTCAGGTAATCTTCGCCCGAGCCGCCATCCAGGGTGTCGTTGCCCTGGTCCCCGAACAGGGCATCTTCGGTTGCATTGCCGTTCAGGACGTCATCGCCGGTGCCGCCATGCAGGGTGTCTGCCCCCGACCCGCCGTTCAGCGTGTCGTTGTCTGCGCCGCCTTCCAGAGAATCTTCGCCGTCTTCGCCGTTCAGTGTGTCCTGGCCGCCCTCGCCGAACAGATCGTCCCCTTCGCTGCCGCCAAACAGGGCGTCATTATCCGCCCCGCCAAACAGGGTGTCGTCCCCGGATCCGCCATCCAGCACATCATTCCCAGCGTCGCCGATCAGGATGTCTTCGAGGCCAAGGCCAAAGATCGTGTCGTTTCCGGCTTGCCCCGCGATCACGTCGTCAGAATTTGTACCGAGCACCAGATCGTCATCCCATGTCGCCGTGTTGCTGGGCAACACGATGTTGGTGCCGACGGCAAGATCCTCGATCTGGGTGTTCAACAGCCGGACCGCGGTGCCGCCCCCCGAGGTGATGATCAGCATGGTGCCGACCTCTGCCAGCGCAAGCGGACCGGTCAGGTTTGCTACATTCAAACGGTCTTCGGCCGGGTTGAAATCGGTGATGACGTTGACGTCCCCGGTTTCATGAACAACGAAGATGTCCGATCCGGCACCGCCGGTCATCCGGTCATTGCCGGATCCGGCGACCAGCTTGTCGTTGCCGAGCCCGCCGATCATTCGATCGTTTCCGGCCATCCCGAACAGGACATCGTTGCCGCTGCCTCCGTTCAGGATGTCGTTGTCCGCGCCACCGTCCAGCGTGTCGCTGCCGCTTCCGCCTATCAGAGTGTCCTTGCCGTCTTCTCCGAACAGGCGGTCGTCGTCGCCATCCCCGAACAGGCGATCCCGGCCCGCGCCGCCGAACATGACGTCCCGGCCCGTTCCTCCGCGCAGAACGTCGTTGCCTGTGCCCGCACGCATGAGATCCCGGCCGGAATCCCCGAAAAGCGTGTCGTTGCCCTGATCCCCCAGCAAAAGGTCGTTGTCATCGCCACCGCGCAGCAGATCGGCGTTCAGTCCTCCGCTCAGGGTGTCATTGCCGTTGCCGCCCAGCAAAGTGTCGCGGCCTTGCCCCCCCGACAGATCGTCATCACCAAGCCCGCCATCAAGATGGTCGTTTCCCGCATCGCCGGTCACCGTGTCGTCGCCGTCGAGGGCGCAATATCGGTCGTGGCCGCTGAGCAAAGAGACGGAGTCCCCGCCAATCGTGCCTTGCAGTCGGTCGTTTCCAGCTGTGGGTCCCAATCCCGTGGGAAATGCAATCGGCATCACTCAATCCCCTTGAATCACTCACTAAAGTTCCGAAGCGAGGGCGTTCGCTGCCTTTCAAACTATCACGGCCATGGGGAATCCGGATAATTCCGGGGCAAAACTGTGGCGAAACTTGGGCAATGTTCACGATCCAAAATTTATTGTTTCCGCTGTTCCGACAATTGGGCGGAAGGCACATCTTATGGTTGCGAACGGCCGGTGCCGAATCATCCCCTTTTGATCGGTCGCATTCCGGTCTCCCGAGGTCCTGACCACCATTTACGACCTCTTTACTTGCCGTGATCGGGATTGCGGCGCAGTCTGCGATCAGCCGCAGAAAGACAGGAGATCGTGCGCCAATGGCCTTTACAATGTATGCGCTACAGGTTCTGGCCTACGTCTTTGTCGGTGTCGTGGGATTGGTCGTTCTTGCCGCGGCGGTGCTTTATGTCATTGACCGCTCTCAGACCAAGGACGCGATCCTGCGGAACTATCCGGTGATCGGAAGGTTCCGGCATCTGTTCTCGACCCTGGGCGAGTTCTTTCGCCAGTACTTCTTTGCGATGGACCGCGAGGAACTGCCGTTCAACCGGGCACAACGGGTCTGGGTCGAACGCGCGTCACATGGCAAGGGCAACACGCTGGCTTTTGGCTCGACCCGCAACCTGGGGGTGCCGGGTACGCCGATTTTCATGAACGCGGCCTTTCCGCCGCTCGACGACCAGTTCAGCACAACCGAACCGCTTGAGATCGGGCCAACCGCGCGGCAGCCCTATCTTGCGCCGTCAATCTTCAACATCTCGGGCATGAGCTATGGCGCGATCTCGAAACCCGCGGTGCAGGCGCTGAGCCGGGGGGCCAAGGCTGCTGGTGTCTGGATGAACACCGGCGAAGGTGGCGTGTCGCCCTATCACCTGGAGGGCGGCTGCGACATCGTCTTTCAGATCGGCACCGCCAAGTATGGCGTCCGGGATTCCGAGGGGAACCTGAGCGACGACAAACTGCGCGAGGTGGCCGCGCACGACCAGGTTCGCATGTTCGAGATCAAGCTGAGCCAGGGCGCCAAACCCGGCAAGGGGGGCATTCTGCCGGGGGCCAAGATCACGCCCGAAATTGCGGCGATCCGGGGGATCCAGCCGGGGCAGGACAGCATCTCGCCCAACCGGCATCGCGAGGTCGACAGCTTCAGCGATCTGCTCGACCTGATCGCGCATATCCGCGACGTCACGGGCAAGCCGGTCGGGTTCAAGGCCTGCATCGGGTCCGCTGACCCTTTCGTCGAGTTGTTTGACCTGATCAAGACGCGTGGCCCGGACAGTGCGCCGGATTTCATCACGGTGGATGGTGGCGAGGGCGGCACCGGGGCCGCGCCGATGCCCTTGATGGATCTGGTGGGATTGCCCCTGCGCGAGGCATTGGTGCGCATGGTCGACCTGCGGGATCGATACGGCCTGCATGACCGGATCCGCATCATCGCCAGCGGCAAACTGGTGAACCCCGGTGACGTGGCCTGGGCGCTGTGCGCGGGCGCGGATTTCATCACTTCGGCTCGTGGCTTCATGTTCTCGCTGGGCTGCATCCAGGCGTTGAAGTGCGACCGCAACACCTGCCCGTCCGGCGTGACGACGCATAATCCCCGCTTTCAAAAGGGGTTGGTCGTGCACGAAAAGGACAAGCGCGTCGCGGCCTATGCCAAGGGCATCATCAAAGAGGTCGAGACAATCGCCCATTCCGTCGGCGTTTCCGAACCGCGCAAGATGGGGCGGCGGCACGTGCGGATTGTTCAGGACGACGCCCGCTCGATCCAGATGAACGAGCTTTACCCCTCTTACCCGACCAATGGCGCCAAGGCGTAGCCCGGAAAGACCAGCGCCAGGACAAAGCCGATCGCGACGCTGCCGAACACGTAGGCGGGCGCACGCAGGGTTGGATGGCCGCTCCAGGCCATCAGCACCAGCGCCGCGCCGCCGTTCGAGATGATGCCCATCAGCAAAAGGCCGGTGTTGATCTGGCCTGACAGAGCATCGACCAGGGCAACGGCATAGCCCACCAGCAAGGCGGCGGTGGCGACGGCGTACAGCCGATAGGTCATCGGGCTGTCGCCCCATTGACCGGACAGGGCGTTCAGTTTCTTTATGGGGTGGGTTCCATAGACCCAGATGACGCCCAGCGTCAGCAGGATCTTGAAGGCAAGCAGAAGGGCAAGGTATGACATGGCGAATCTAGGTTTGATTATTGAACTTAGCTATCGGTAGAATATCTGGGTCCGTATGTCAAACTCAGCATCATCCCCGGAACAACCCAAGATCGCGCCCGAGGCCTGCGGGCTGGCGGTTGCCGCCGAATTCCTCAGCGACCGCTGGGTTCTGTTGATCCTGCGCGAACTTTTTTACGGCGTCGGCCGGTTCGAGGATATTCGCACCGAGTTGCAGATCCCCAAGTCGGTGCTGTCCACGCGCCTGGCCGATCTGGTCGACAAGGGGCTGGTCGAGAAACAGCCCTACAAACCCGAAGGTGGCCGGACCCGCTATTCCTATCACCTGACAAAGATGGGTGGCGGGCTTGCGGTGACCTTTCTTGCGCTGCTCGAGTGGGGGAACAAACATCTGGATGTGCCGGGACCCGAGGTCGAGGCGGTCGAAAAGGGCTCGCGCCGGTCCCTGCGGGTGATGGTGGTCGATGGCGAAACCCATGCGCCCGTGCCGCTGCGCGACATTCGGCTGGCGTGGAAACAGAACTGATTGTTTCAAACCGCCCGCGTCAATGTGAGACGCTGTTTGTTTGAGCCAGCGCCGTTTGCGACTACGTTCTGCGCAACGCAAGAACGGAGGACTGCATGGCATACCGCTGGACGAATGACCTGACCCATGACGACGTGACGCCCAAAGCGGCGTTTCTGAACCGCCGCCAGATCATCGCGGGCCTTGCCGCGGGCTCGGTCGCCGGTTCGCTGGCCCCGCAGTTTGCCTCGGCCCAAGAGGCGCTCGAGCCGAACTCGTTCGAGGACATCACGAACTACTGCAACTTCTACGAATTCGGCACCCGCAAGGATGATCCGGCCAGGAACGCGCATATGCTGACGACCTCGCCCTGGTCGATCCAGATCGACGGGATGGTCGACACTCCCGGTGAGTACACATTCGAAGACATCATGGCCAAGATGACCATCGAAGAGCGGATCTATCGCTTTCGCTGCGTCGAGGCCTGGTCGATGGTTGTGCCCTGGAACGGGTTCGAACTGGCCGATCTGCTGAACCTGGCCGGTGTTCAGAGTGGCGCAAAGTATGTCGCCTTTGAAACCGCACTGCGCAAGGACGAGATGCCGGGCACCCGTTTCCCGGTTCTTGATTGGCCCTATGTCGAGGGTCTGCGCCTGGACGAGGCCATGCATCCGCTGACGCTGATGGCCACCGGCATCTATGGGCAGGACATGCCCAAGCAGAACGGCGCGCCGATCCGGTTGGTGGTGCCGTGGAAATACGGCTTCAAGTCGATCAAGTCGATTGTCCGCATCACGCTGACGGATGACGAGCCGCCGACCAGCTGGAACAAGGCCAATGGCCGCGAATACGGCTTCTACAGCAACGTGAACCCCAACGTGGATCACCCCCGCTGGAGCCAGGCCACGGAACGCAAGATTGGCGGGGGCCTCTTTGCCAAGCGGATTCCGACGCTGATGTTCAACGGCTACGAAGAAGAGGTCGCCAGCCTTTACGAGGGTATGGACCTTGCCGAGTTCTACTGAGGGCATCCAACTCGACACGGTTCTGACATGCCCCGAGTGCGGGCATGTCGCAGCCGAGGTCATGCCGACGGATGCCTGCCAGTATTTCTATGACTGCAAAGCCTGCGGCGTGGTCCTGAAGCCGCGCCCGGGCGATTGCTGTGTCTATTGTTCCTACGCAACCGTGCCTTGCCCGCCGATCCAGCAAGGCGATGCCTGCTGCGGAACCAGACATTGAAAGATTTCCGACGCGCCCGTGAGATGAGTTGTTTTGGGCACGCCGGGGTGGGCGCTTACATAAGCGCCACGCCAGAAAGAGGAGACCACCGCCCATGTCCGTGATCGACACCGTCAACACGCTGACCCGACGCATTCCGACCTGGGTGGTCTATGTCCTGCTGACTGTGCCCGGTGTCTGGGTCTTTTACCTCGGGTTCACCGGCGGGTTGGGTGTCGAGCCGATCAAGGCGTTGGAGCATGAATTGGGCGAGATTGCCCTGCAGCTTCTGATCGCGGGTCTGGCGATCACGCCGGCGCGGAGGTTCCTCAAGCTGAACCTGCTCAAGTTCCGTCGGGCGATTGGCCTGATGGCCTTTGTCTATATCGCCCTGCATCTGCTGGTCTGGTTGGTGCTGGACGTCCAGATCCTCAGCCAGATCTGGGCCGATATCCTCAAGCGCCCCTACATCACCATCGGCATGGTGGCGTTCCTGTTGGCGTTGCCCCTGGCTTTGACCTCGAACAATCTGTCGGTGCGCCGGTTGGGCAAACGCTGGGGACAGTTGCACAAGCTGACCTATGCTGTCGGTTTGCTGGGCGGGCTGCACTTCGTGATGCTGGCCAAGGGCTTTCAGCTTGAGCCGCTGATCTACATGGCCCTCGTTCTGGGCCTGTTGGGGCTGCGCGCGGTCCCCAAGGCCTCGCGCGTGGCCAAGGCGCGGGTTTCAGCTTGATCTATCGATAATCACGTCACATTATCGATAATTGGACCGACAGGTGGCAACGCCAGCCTGTCCTGCCGGGGCAGGAGAATTTTCATTTCAAAGGGCGAGAACGATGAAGTTACGTCGATTGGGCAAATCGGGCTTGCAGGTGTCCGAGATCGGGTTGGGGTGCTGGCAGTTGGGCGGAGACTTTGGCCCCGTGGACGATGCCACCTGTGCCAGCATTCTGGACGCCACCGAAGCGGCCGGAATCACCTTCCTTGATACAGCAGATGTTTATGGCGGCGGTGGCAGTGAACGCCACGTCGGGGCCTTTGCCGCACGTGCCAGGACCAAACCGGTGATCGCCACCAAGGTGGGCCGCTCTGCGGAAACCTACCCCGACAACTATGACGAAGGCATCATCCGCCAGCACCTGGAGGCCAGTTGCGCCCGGCTGGGCGTCGACAGTCTGGACCTGATCCAGCTGCATTGTGTCCCGCCCGAGGTCCTGCAAGAGGGCGCGATCTTCGCTGTGATGGACAAGTTGAAAGACGAAGGCCTTTGCAAACATTGGGGCGCAAGTGTCGAGACCATTGGCGAAGCGCTGGTGTGTCTGCGGCAAGAGGGGCTGACCTCATTGCAGATCATCTTTAATCTTTACCGTCAGAATGCCGTCTGGGATCTGTTCGACAAAGCCAAGGCTGCTGATGTCGGGATCATCGTGCGCCTGCCGCTCGCCAGTGGAGTGTTAAGCGGCAAGTTCGCCGCGGATCAGAGCTTTGCCCCCTCGGACCACCGGACCTACAACGCCAATGGCGAAATGTTCTCGGTCGGGGAAACCTTTTCGGGAATTGCATTGCCTGACGCTGTGGCGGCGCTGGACCACCTAAGGCCCTTTGTACCGGCGGGCATGACCATGGCGGACTTCAGTCTGAGGTGGATCCTGGACCACGATGCGGTGTCATCGATCATTGCAGGATGTTCGCGCCCTGAGCAGGTCGCGCGCAACGCAGGGGTTTCTGCCCTCGCGCCATTGCCGAGTGAAACACACACAGCCTTGAAAGACGTGTATCGGGCCAAGATCGAGCCCCTCGTCCGCTGCCCGATCTGACCGGACATGATGGCAGGCGAGATTCAGGGGTGACTGCCTGAGCCGTGACCGAGGACGGAATTGTACAGGAGTCACCCAGGGTGACTCGCGCCAATTCCAAGCGGACGAAACTGGAATTCAGAAAGTTATCCAAGGCATCTTGGGGGGAAGCTTGTGGGAATCTCAAGATCTTGAGTGGCGGACGGCCAGAAAGGGTCATTTGCAGGGGCACATCCCCCCAATCCCTCTTTTTTCTCCCCTCCAATCTATTGATTTAATTGTCATTTTTAGATTTTCGGTGTTTTTTTGAGATTTTTGTAAAAAAGCGCTTGCGGACTCGAGTGGGTATCCGTAGAACCCCCTTCACCGGCGGCGCTGAGGCGCACAACGGAACG
>JAUHVR010000025.1 GCA_030424865.1 Alphaproteobacteria bacterium
TCAAGGGCAGCGTTTATGCCGTGTCTGGTCGCCAAAATCCCTACAAAACATCAGGTTTTGGAGATCGGCGCGGCATAATCCAAAACTCGGCATTATGGGTCTTATGCCGACATCGGCATAAGACCCACTGGACGAAGCACAAAACCCGCCTTGACCGCGACTTTGGCCGCAAGCGTTGGGGTGATGAAGGTTACGCCCGCGAAGAGCTGGTGGCCGAGCTTGGCGCGGCATTCCTTTGCGCCGATCTGGAGCTAACGCCCGAGCCTGGCATGGATCATGCAGCCTATATCCAAAGCTGGCTGAAAGTCTTGAAGGACGACAAGCGCGCGATCTTCGCCGCCGCCGCCCACGCGCAGCGCGCCGCGGATTTCCTGCACGGTCTGCAACCGCTGATCGAGGGAGAAGAGCAGCAGGAAGGAGTCGCCGCTTAAGCGGCGGCTCCAACACCCAAAATATTTTCGGCTGACCTAACGGTCAGCCGAATCCACTTGTGGAAAACTCGATTTGTTTCGTTCAAGCAAGACCTCATTTGTGTAATCTATTCTCTATGAAGAAGTTCTTTGCCGAAGTTTTGAAATTATCGCTCGTTGGAATCGTAATTGTGTTCGGACTTATCGCCATAGTGGCTATCATGGATGAAGGTTACCAAGCTGCGTACATTAACCATCAAGCAGATGCTAAGTCATGGCTGAACAACTTGACGCCTGAGGATGAGAAAGAATTCACGGCTGATTATTTAAGAGAAATTTGCAAGTCAAAGCATGAATCTGACAAAGGTTATTGCACAGGATATATGCTCGGTTTTATGGAGGGCGCCGACATGGCCCCGATCACCGCTTATTGTGGCGGCGAAAGCCTCCGAAATACAAAGCAATCATTACAGGCTTTCGAGAACTTCATGGAAGCGAACCCTCAGCATTGGGAGAAATCCCGATCTGCTGTACTTGGCGGTGCGCTGCAAGACGCTTTCCCTTGTACTGATCCTGTATCACCCTAGTTAGTAGAAAAAATCGCGGCCAGCCTGACGGCTGACCGCTGGTCGGTTAGAGGCCTGGCGCGCGTGTGGCCAGCTCACTCTCGATGTTGTGCATCGACTGGAGCGCATTGCAGCGCTCTTGCGATCCGCGTGGCGCGGCGGCGAAGGCGTTGAACGCCTCGGCCAATAGGCCGTGCAATTCTGCCGTGCTGCGGGATGCCGCTTCAAAACGTGAGACGAGTGTCATCTCATCCTCCTTTTGCTTCAAGGAGGCCCCGAACCACTCAGGGCCTTTCGGCCCCGCACAACCATCATCGGCCCATGGAAGGCCTGATGGTTCGGGAGGTGAACTTGATCCAGCAAACAGGCGGATGCGCAGATGGCGCTTTGCTATCCGTTTGATGCGGTGATCTTTGCAGTGCTGGCGGGATTGATCGGACTATCGAAGGAGGTCTGACAACGGCGTTTGTCCGCTCCCGTGCATCCAAGAGCGGCGGCGTGTTCCAAAGGCGCAACCTTCGACGGGTAGACGGCGCAAATTCATCTCGCCCGTCAGCGCATAGGCGTCAGGCTGGCCGCTCTTTTCGTTTCCCGTGCTGCTTTGAGTTCCTTTGCTCATCGCTGGCTTGCCGCAGAGAGCCCTTGATCCCTGGCCGAAGCGGCTCGTCCTTCAATGTCCTGCCCGCTCCAAAAATCCGTGTTGAACATGAAAGCCGATCCTTTGCTTCGGCCTGTCGGGAGGGCGTTAGCAAGCCAACGACAAGCAAAGGAGAAACATCATGGCACGCGAAAAAACCAACCAAAACCTGCCCCTGAATGCGCCCGACTATCTGGCGTGGCACGTCACCCAGAAAGGCGACAAGGCCTATTGGAACAAGGTCGGAGCCGCATGGAAGCACAAGGATGGGCGGGGCTACACGCTCCAGCTTGAGACCTGTCCGATCAATGGCCGCATCGTCCTGCGCCTGCCGCTGGAAGATGCACCCGATGCAGCAAACGACGCGGGGCGCTCATGAGCGCCCCCGTCAAATTGCAGGAATTCTTCGTTGATCCTGCCCGTCTTGCGTCCGGCAGATGGTGCCACACGCGAGACCGCCAGATTGGAGAAGGCGATATCAGCGCCTCCTACAGCGCCGACAAGATTGCCGAGGGCCGCGTCCGCTCACCCTTCAAATGGCAAAATGCCCTTTGGGTCAACGTCGGCGGCGCGTCCATAGGCAACCACCGTGCCGTGCAAGCCTACCGCATCATAGAGCGCAAGTTCTTCGACGGCGCGACGATCACCTACCATGAAAACGCTCGCCTCAGCGCCGCTGCCCGTGGGCGCCCAGAAGGCTTCTATCATGGCATGAGCGTGAAATGGGGCAAGTTGGATTGCGTCCTGATCGGCCCTGCCAGCGTCTTTCTTCCGTCCGAAGAAAAGGCAGCGCCCGAGCAGGCCGATATGTTCGATCTACTTTGAAAGTCAGGAGCCTTCGTCCGAAGGCTCCAACTTTGCAAGATTGTCAGAGAGGGCCTGCAACTCGGCAATGAAACGGTCGAGTTGGTCCTTTGAGAGCGTTGTGCCGTAATAGCCATCGCAGAGCTCACATATCCGCACGCCCTTGTGGGTCAACGCGATATCAATGACGGACGCGCCTTTTTCACCGAGACACTCAATAATCGTCCCGAATTCTTCTTCCAGTATCTTGTGATGCCAATCGTAGTGCCCCGACATATTGTTCGTCATGCATCTTCCTTCCTGCTCTTGCATGCCATCGTAGCACTGTGACCGCGCTCAGGCGTAGCCCTGTCGTAGCCCCATCCACATCATTCTTGGGAACATCGCCCCCGCAGCCATCGCCTCCGGCACATCGCAGACGCCAGCATCCCAAGCTTTCTTGCCTTTCGCTCCGGCTTCGTCCTTCCAGCAGATTTGCCGCTAACCCTGGCATGGCCGACTTGCCGATCAATGGGCTGCCCGCACCCGGCGTTGCCCCGTGTTGCCCATGACCGCCTGCGTTTTTGTCCCTGCCTTTTCGGGAGCGTCCATCAGGACGAAACCCAAGAAACGAAAGGAAAAAACAATGGGACTAGATATGTATGCGATGATTTCAGATGAGAGCTTTGAGCGCGAGGTCGATTTCAAGCCCGGTCAGGATGTGGGAGAGCTGCACTACTGGCGCAAGCATCCCAACCTGCACGGCTGGATGAAAACGCTCTACTTCGAAAAGGGTGGCGAGCAGCAGGACTTCAACTGTACACCCGTCACCTTAACCGAAGCCGATCTGGCAAGGTTGGAAGCCGACATCAAGGCTGGTAACCTGCCGCCGACAGAAGGCTTTTTCTTCGGTGCCTCCGATGGATCGGAGTCCGAAGACGATCTGGCCTTCATCGCCAAGGCGCGTGAAGCTATCGCCGATGGTGATACCGTGTTCTACTACGCTTGGTGGTAAACCAGCGAGAGCGCCGCCCATGTTGGGCGGCGCTATTCTGGCCTATGATCTTCGTCATCGAGCCAGTCGTCGCGCTTCGCGCGCGGCTTGAATTCTGGCACCAGCACATCGGGTTTTTGCTTGTGACGCGCATGAGTCAGCCGAATGGCGAGCCGCACCATATCATCTGCCGCCAGATGGAAATGCTGGCGGAGTTCATCAAGCTGAACGGCATGCGCTTCATCCAAATTGAGCATCAATATGTGTCGCATAGCTTTCTCCTTTCAAAATCCTAGAGGTTAAAATCCGGCCCTTGGTCGCGCGGGCGGCCACGGGCTTTGTCCTTGTTCTTTGTCTCTTGCACCTTGGCCTGTTCTGATCTGACTTTGGCCGTTGCGGCATGACCACGCTGCATCGAGAGATAGGCGCTCATCTCGTTGTGAAGATCGGCAATGTCTTGGCTGCGCTTCTCGCGCATTTGCTTGATGGCGCGTTGGAGCTGCTTGCGCTCGTCAAGCTGGCGTGCAACCAGATCGTCACGTTCGGCCTGATCGCGCATGTAGGACTGCCACGTCTCAAGCTCATTCTGCGTTCTGATCTTCGAATATTTCCCCGTGATACGGCTCCATAAGCCGCTGACGCCTTTCGGCAGACGCGCGGCTCTGGCCGCTGTTTCCTTGTCCCAGCGGATACGCTGCATCTCATCGAGCAACTTGCGCTCTTCGCGGTGACGCTCCACCGCTTGGGTGCGCTTGAACTCAATTGTCGGGTGCTTCTCGGAATAGGTTCTGTTGATTTCGAGGACGTATTTGACGAGTTGACCGCTCACACGCTTCGCGATTTCTTCGCGGCGCTCCTGCACGGACGGCAGATTGTCTGCGTCATGGATACGGGCTTTGACATCCTTCGTCTTCACGCCTGACCAGCGGGCGAGCGCGTAAATCTCGCCTTGATAATCGACGGCGACAACGCCGCGACGATCACCGCGCGCGAGGAAATAGCCTTTCTCTTCGAGAGCGGCTTTCAGAGTGTCGGCATTGTCGGAGGACTCCCAGGCTTGCTTGAACGCAGCCTTCACCAGTCTTGGATCGGCCATGGCGCGTTTGGCTTGTTGCCACTCGGCGCGGGTAAAGTTGAGCGGGTTGCGCAGGGCCTGATCGACAATGCCCTTCGGCATGTCCCAGCCGTTCTGGAGGTAGAGTTCCTTCGAGACTTCCATGAGGCGGCGCTTAAAGAACGGCAGGTTCTTCGCCGTCATGGTTTCAACATCGATCCTTGACCACACCGCATGCGCGTGACGCCTGCCTTCCTTCTCATGGAAGACAATCGCGCGGGCGTGACCATCCAGGCCGAGCCTTTGCTCTGCCAGTTCAATGGCAGCTTCAAAAGTGGCCACATCGACGCGCTCACCTTCTGGCGGATTCAAACTGAGCGAGAAAAGATGTTGCTGACAGCGCGTTCCTTTGGCGACGGCCTGCGCTTCCAACAGGGCGTCGAGGAGTTGTTCATCGGAAACGAAGCCCCGAAGTTCATGCAACTCGACATGCTCGTTGTCCTGAACATTCATGAGGTGACGGGCCAGCTTGGCGGCGTTTCCACGCTGTGAGCCTTTCAAGATCATGGCTCACCTCCATCGCTCAAGCCGCCGAGCGCCCGCAGCAGTTCTTCCCGCATTGCCTTCACATCGGCGCAGGCCTGGCGAAGCTCTTCTTCAACATCAGGCGATACAGGGAGCGATCCGCTGTTCGAGGCACGGGCAAGCTGGTTAAGATTCTGCGACAAGCGTGAGGCTCCGAGCGCGCCGAGAACGCGCCCGAGGGCTTCCTGATCCTTCACGGGATAGCGTCCACGCTTTTTGCGCGGCGCAGCATCATCCCCGAGCAACTGCTCACGGATGTACCGCCCGAGCGGCATGCTGCCCCGCAACATATCCAGCTTGGCACGCTCATCGAAGGTGAAGCGCAGCGAGAACGGCGGCGGATACTTGGGCCGCTGATCCTTGGCTAACTTATTGAAACGTCTATCTAAGTTGCTCATCGCCGCACCTCAGATCGGTTAGATCATACGGTGCGAGATGGTGTTCCCATTCTTGGAAGACCTCAAACAAGCGGTTCGATTCCGCTCCAGTTGGGTCCACCATTTTCTTCGAGACAAGCTGCATTCGGGTCATTGAACCGTCGAGGCACCCTAATTTTGAGAATCAAAGGCGGGCTTGCGCGAATGGCGCCAAAGCTCCGGTCGCGATGGGCGTACGTTCAAAATCCATGTGCACATGGAACCAAGAGATTTGCCCTGTCGGACAGGTCGGCCGCTAGGTCCTCGATTTCTCGAAGGCCGCCCAGGCCTGCGCAAATGCGTCGAAGTCAAATCCATCGGCGCCTGCCGGGCCCAGGATCAACTGTTCGGTCTCCAGAAGCTTGCGGACCGCAGCTTCCAGCAGGGGTACGACGTCTTTGGGGATCACGAGCGCCCCGTGCCGGTCGGCGTGCACAAGATCACCGTCGTTGACCGTCATTCCCAAGATCGACACCGGAGTTCCGATCTCTCGCACGTGGACAAAGCCGTGGCTGGGGCCAATCGACCCGGCGACAACCGGGAAGCCTTGGGGCAGGTCCCCAAGATCGCGCATGACGCCATTGGTCAGCGCCCCGGACAGGCCAAAGCCCTTGTGGATGGTCGTGTTCACTTCGCCCCAGTAGGCCCCGATGCAATCGGGAAAATCGACGTCTTCGATCACCGCAACGGCTGGACGAGGCGGTTCCGACATGTGCCGATAATAGGCCATGCGGCGGGCCTTGATCACGTCTGCCGGCTCTTCGGGCGGCGCAAGGGCGGCGATTTTGGCTGTCTTGGCAAAACCGACCATCGCGGCGGCATCCGGGTCCGAGGCAAGCATGGTCCCCCGCGTGAAATTGCTGAAACCCCGCGTGCCCTGCGCCACTTCGATGGCGTTGCAAACGGTTGGTGTGTCCACCTCTTGAAGGAGGGTAAGCAGCGATGGGTCCATGTCAGGTCTCCAACCATTGGGACAGGGCCGCATTGGCGGCGTCAGGGGTTTCGAGGGTCGGAAGATGTCCGGCGTCTTCCAGGATGGTCAGCCTGGCATTGGGCATGAGGTCGCGCATCATCTCGTGGCGTTCCACTGGGCACAGCACGTCGTGCCGACCGCACAGAACCAAGGTCGATTGCTGTGCCGTTGCCAGCGTCTGCGTCTGGTCCGGACGCGCCATGAGCGCCCGGGACTGCCGCAGGAACACCTCGGGGCCCAACGCCTCGGCCATGTCGAGGCAGAGGTCGAGGATCGCAGTCTTGCGCGGCCCGGGCGCCAGGTAGTTGGGCTTCATCTCGTCCCGCATGACGGCGCGCAGACCGCCGGCGCGCACCTTCTGCATCTGAGGTCCTCGACGGGCCTTGACCTGGGGCAGTTCGGCCAGCGGATTGGTGTCGATCAGGGCAAGCCGCGCCACGCGATCCGGCGCTTGCCGCAGGATCTCCATCGCGACGATCCCGCCCATGGACAACCCGGCCAGCGCGAACCGTGACGGGGCCTCTGACAGGACATGTGCCGCAAGGTCCTGCACGGTGTCATGGCCAGACAGGGTCGGCAGATGGATGGGTCGTGTCGCCGAAAAGGCCGCGATCTGAGGCGAAAAGAGCCGCGCATCACACATCATGCCGGGCAGCAGGACCAGGGGCAGCATCAGACGCGGGCGGTCCCTTCGGCCAGAGTGGCCAGCTTGGCATAGGCGATATCGGGATCAATCGCGCCGAAGCCCGCAAAGGTGCCAAAGCCGCAGTCCGACCCGGCGATCACACGGTCACGTCCCACGATGTCGACAAAGGTCTGAACCCGCTGGGCCACCACGTCAGGATGTTCCACGAAGTTGGTCGTCGTATCGACCACGCCCGGCACCAGGATCTTGTCGTCCGGGATCTCGGATCTGCGGTCGCGGAAGGTGGTCCATTCATGGGCGTGGCGGGGGTTCGAGGTTTCAAACAGCACATAGCGCGACTTGGTCGCCATGAGGGTCGAAAAGACCTTGTCCATGGCGATGTCACAGCAATGCGGACCCTCATAGTTGCCCCAGCAGATGTGCACGCGGACCTGATCCTGCGGCACGTCCCGCAGAGCATGGTTCAGCGCCTCGACATGCATGTTGGCGATCTTGACGAACTCTGCGTCGCTCAGATCGGCGAAAAGCATGTGCCGCGACAGCGCCAGGTCCGGGCAGTCAAGCTGCAGATCGAGCCCCGCACCCACAATTGTTTCGTATTCCGCCTTCATCGCATCAGCCAGCGCGGCCAGATAGGCCTCGCGCGTGGGGTAATAATCGTTCTGCAGGAAGAGCGAGATCACCCCAGGCGAGGCAGCGTTCATGAAGCCGCGCGTCACGCCCTGCGCCGCCATCGCGGCCTTGAGGTTGGCAATGTCCTTTTCCAACTCCCCCTGCCCTTTCGAGCGGACCTCGCCCACGCACATCGGGCGGGCGTATTTCGGCGTGCCGCCGTCATCGGCCAGACGTTTCAGGAAGCCCGGGAACATCTTGAGGTCAGCCGGGGCATTTCGCGGGCTGTCGCCGTCAAAGCCGGTGTAACGGTCCTTGACGTAGGTGGCGTAAGAGATCTTGGAGGTTTCGCCATCGCTGACAATGTCGATCCCGGCCTCTTTCTGGCGCGCAACGGTGGCCGAGACCGCCTGCGCCATCGCGGCGTCAAACTCGGCCACGTCATAGGGCGTTTCATGCTCGCGCGCGAAGATGAAATCGACCACCTCTTGTGTGCGCGGCAGTGACCCCACGTGGGTTGTCAGGATCTTGGACATTGTGGCGGCTCCTCCGTTGAATTCAGCTGTCGCCCACCCAGGTCGCGCCGGCGGGATCGTCTGTGGCGGTGATGCGATAGAGGCTTTGTTCGCCCGTCATCGCACCTGTCAGCGTGTAACTCTCGCCCTTGTGCAGCAGCGCGGTGTCGCCTGGGTTGAGCGTGGTTTCGAACCCGTCGAGTGTCAGCCGCCAGTGGCCTTTGACAGGCATCAACACGGTGGGACGGTCGGGTGATTGCAGCGCGCCGCCCAGCGATCCGCCGGTCAGGAACTCGACTTCGAACCCGGGTTTGTCCTGGATCAGCGCGTCGGGACCGATGACCCTGGCGGGTGTCTTTGCGCCCAGCGCGCGCATGTCCTGATAGCGGGCGACATAGGCCGGGATCACGTCTTCGATCGGCACCTCGGGAAAGGCCTTGAGGTCATCGTCCGACAGCAATGGCATCGGGGCGATGCCTTCGGGCAGAGCCTGGCCTTTCTTGCTGTCGTAAAGCACGCCATTCTCGCCCAGCACCAGGCCGTGATCGCGCGCGTCTTCGATCACCTGCGGCGCCCAGGTCACGCCGCCACCGGCGTCGTCTCCGCCCAGGATGGCCATGATCATCCCGTAATCGGTGCCGATGTTTTCAAAGCCGCGGAACATGCCGGTCGGGATGTTGAAGATGTCGCCTTCCTCGGCCACGAATTCGCCTGCGGTGCCCCAGCGGCCCCAGAAAAAGCGCCAGCGGCCGGACAGGACAAAGAAGACCTCGGCCGTGGTGTGCGAATGCAGCGAGTTGCGGCACTTGGGTGGTTGGCCCGCAGCGCCGATGTTGAAGCCGATGGCATCGGAGATGTGGACGTGCTGATCGGGCGATTCCGAGACACCGCCGCCGATGATGGTGAAGTTTTCCTTCTGGTCCGATCCCGGTGTGTGGGCGTCGATGAAGGCGGTTTTGCAGGGCTTGAGCTCGCCGTATCGGACGATGCGTTGGTCGATAGGTGTCATGGTTGGCATCCGGTGGGTCGTGTTGCGGGCCGCCCCCTCCCTGACCCTGCCCCTGGCAGGGGAAGGGGACGCGGGGTGGCGGATGTTTGTGCGAAACGGGTCAAGGGATCACAGCTCGCCGGTTTGCAGGAGGATCTGTTTCCAGATCGCGGTTTCATCAAAGACAACCCATTCGCGGCGCAGTTTGGGGGTGGTGCCGACCAGCGCCCCGAATTCGGCGTGGCAGAGGCCCAGGACAAAGACCTCGGCCCCTGTGGGGGTTCCGAAGCTGCCCCAGCCGTCGTGTTTGCCGTGTAGGGTCCATCGCAGTGCGGCACGGGGCGGCATGGTCGGGTCATCGCGGCCGATCACGTGCTGGATCTGGAACGTTGCATTGGGAAAGCTCGCGCGCAGGCCCATCCAGAACTGATCAGCCCCATCGTGGCTAAGTGCCGAGACGCCACCTGGATATTCCAGGTTGGCCGCGCGATCGTAGTCCTGCGGGATGGCGGCAAAATCGGCATTCATGATGCGGGTCAAAAGATCAGCGTAGCGCTGACCCCATTCGTTGTCATTACCGCGTCCCTTGTAGGGGCCGACGATGTCATTGGCGGGCGTATAGGGGGCGACGCAGCTGTCAGGCCCGCCCTCGCGCGCGATCAGGTCGCGGGCGAAATCCTTTGGGTCGATGCCCAGCTGCCGGACGATGGCGCCCTGGTCGCGGATCAGCCATTCATCGTTGATCTGGTTGTTGATCGCGTGACAGTCCGCGATGATCCGATAGTGCAGCTTTTTGCCCGTCGGCGCGCCATAGACACCCGGATTGGCGTGTGTCGCGGTTGAATGCAGGCGATGCGAGCTGAGCATCCCCTCTTCGGGTGTGCCGGACCAGATCACATCCTCGCCAAAGAGGGTGCGGTCTGGAAACTCGGCCAGTGTCGCCATGGTTGCGGCGATGACCCCCTGATTGCCCGCCACCACCGAGGCGGGTGAACGCACGATGATATCCGGCGCGTAGTAGTCATGCAGGGTCGCGATGCCGCGATCCTCCCAGATCTCTTTGGTGATGCCGATGATGTAGTCCGGGAAATCGACAAATTTCGGGTCAAAGCCCTTCATGAGGTCCATCCTTCTGGCACGCGGGCCGATCCGCGCACCACCAATGCGCTGTCGATGCGGACCTGCCTTGGGTCGTTGCTGCGGTTGTCAATCATGTCGAGCAGGATCTCGACGGTGCGCGCCACCATGCGGTTGGCAGGCTGGCGCACGGTTGTCAGGTTGTACGAGGGCCAGGCGGCCAGGGGCACGTCGTCGTAGCCGATGACCGAGACGTCATTGGGCACCGAAAGGCCCAGCTCAAAGCGCAGCACGTCCATGACGGCAAAGGCCATGTGGTCGTTGGCGACAAAGACCGCGTCGGGCCGGTCATAGGCAAACATCTCGCGCGCGGCCTCTTGCGCCTGATCCATGTGAAAGTTGCCGACGGTGCGGGCATGCAACTCGTGCCCGCCGGCATAGAGCGCGTCCAGGAACCCGGCCTCGCGGTCGCGCTGTGTCGAGGCGCCCTCCCACCCTGCGATATAGCCGATCTTCTGGTGCCCCGCCGCCATCAGGAATTCCGCGGCCATCTGGCCACCGGTCAGGTTGTCCGATGTGACGGCCGAGATCGTGTCGCCGTCCTGGCTGCGGTTGAAGAGCACGACGGGCACACCGGCGGCACGGCAACGGTCGGCGAGATCCGAGGACAGGGCCACCGAGGCGGCGATGATGCCATCAACCTGATAGTCCAGGATTTCCTCGACCACCGCGTCGATGTTGTCACGCGCGTTCGAGGCCATGAAGATCAGGACGTGATAGCCTTTTTTTTGCAGGGCGTTCGAGAGTTTCTCAAGCGCTTCGGGGTAGAAGTGGTTTTCCAGATAGGCCACCACCAGCCCGATGATGCGGCTTTTGCCGGACACCATCGCCCGGGCCAGAACGTTGGGGCGATAGCCCAGTTCGGCGGCGGCCTTGCGCACCTTTTCGACCGTCTGCTTGCTGGCGGATGCGCCCGGCGTGAACACGCGTGACACTGCTGACTGGGAGACCCCGGCCAGCCGCGCCACCTGTTCTGCCGTCACACGTCCGGTCATTCCGCGGTCCAGCCTCCGTCAACCAATAGACCCGTGCCCGTGATCAGGGCCGAGGCGTCAGACGCCAGGAAGACCACGGCCCCCATGATGTCTTCGACCTCGCCCGGGCGACCAAGCTTGATCTTTTCCTTGATCCAGGCCGCGCGTTCCGGGTTTTCGAAGGTGACGCGGGACAAGTCCGTCAGGATGAAGGTCGGGCAGATCGTGTTGATGCGAATGCCTTTGGGACCCCACTCGATGGCCATCGATTTGGTGAAGCCTTCGACCGCGTGCTTGGTCGCGGCATAAACCGCGCGATCCGGGCCACCGACCTTGGCCATCTGGCTTGAAATGTTGATTAGCGACCCGGGTTTGCCCGCTTCGATCAGACCCTTGGCCACCTCGCGGGTCAGGAAATAGGCCGCTTTGACGTTCAGGTCGGTGACGGTGTCATAATCCGCTTCCTGCGTCTCAAGCGCCTGCGAATGGATCGCGAGCCCCGCAGAGTTCACCAGAACGTCAAAGGGTCCAAGATCGGCAACCGCCTTTTGCGTCGCCGCAAGGTCGGTGATGTCCAGCGCCACGGCCTCGGCCGACATGCCTGCGGCCGTCATTTCGTCGACCAGTGCGTCCAGCGCCTCGGCCCGTCGCGCGGCAACGACGACATGGGCCCCGGCCTCGGCCAGAGCCACGGCACAGGCCAGCCCGATGCCAGAGCTGGCACCGGCAACAAGGGCTCGTTTGTCATCAAGGCGAAAGGACGGGGTCTTGGGCAAGGTCATCAGAGGTCTCCAACCGGAAAGGGAACGCTGCCCGGAACCCGCGCCTTGTTGAATTCGCGCAGGCGGGCAAACACATCGACCCCCAATTGCCGGTAGGCGTCCAGGATGTCCACCATGACCCAGTTTTCCCGGATCCTGCCGCGCTCCATCCGCCAGAAATCAAGCGAGCGCATGGTGATTTCCTTGCCCGCCGGCGCAATCCCCATCCAACCGTCATGAGTGACGGTCTGGATCATGTTCGGCCAGCCGGTCACGGCGCAGTAGTTGTTGTCGCCGAAGAAGTGATAGGTGATCTGGTCAGCCTTGAGCCCACGATCGGGCATACCCCGCAGAAAGGGGATCTGGTGCCAGTTGCGAAAGCCCCGAATGCCACGCGCGGTGCCGATCCCGGCGGGGCCGTACCAGTTCACCGTGTCATGCCAGAAGCGATCCATCTCCATCACCTCGGGCCCACCCTGCGAGGGGTGCCGCTTCATGTGGTTCAGCATGTCGATGATCAGCTGCTGGCTGGCGCGGCTTTCCTCGGCATCGCGATCCGGACGGAAAAGACCATCGCCGCTGGCGGGGCCCGGAATGCAGAATTCCAGCCCCAGCGAGGGCGCCATGGGCCAGGCTTTGGCCTGCATCATGACCTCGGGGAGGTCCCAGATCGCCTGAAACTCGACCACCTTGCCATCGGCGATGCGATAGAATTCGTGGAACCGCATATGCGCCAGATGCCCGGTCGGCGGAATATCGAGGAAAGGCGCGCAGAAGGTGCCGATTAAATGCCCGCCGCAGCCGACCCAGTCACCGCCGTGTTCATCCTCGCCCGCCATGATGATCCAGTCGCGGCGTTCAACGTCCGGCCAAGCGGCCCGCAGGACCGACAGCGCCTGATCATAGAATGCCTGCCCGCCAGAGATGTCGCCGAACGGATGGCAAAGATGGAACATGGCGTCGGGCGCGACGGTGTTCAGGGCCGCTTGCAGGGCGGCATCGTCCCAGTTGTACTGCGCCTCGCGCAGAGGGGTCAGCAGGGCCTTGTTTGCTGAGTGAAGGTCAGTCATAGCGGTCGCGGGCCTATTCTGCAGCGTCTCGGTACGGTGCGCCGGTTCCATAGGGCACGTTGATGCCGCCATAGCGCCGGACGCGGATGTTGCATTGTTCTGCGTGGCCGACGAACCCTTCGAGCATGCAAAGACGAGAGCCATATTCGCCGATCAGCGTTGCGGCCTCGTCGGTCAGAACCTTCTGATAGCTGTGCGTTTTCAGATATTTGCCGACCCAAAGGCCGCCCGTATACCGACCCGCCTTCTTGGTGGGCAGCGTATGGTTGGTGCCGATCACCTTGTCGCCGTTGGCGACATTGGTGCGCGCGCCAAGGAACAGCGCGCCATAGCAGGTCATGTTCTCAAGAAACCAGTCGTCGCGGTCGGTCATGACCTGCACGTGCTCGGATGCGATCTCATCCGCCACGGCCAGCATCTCGTCATAGGTATCGCACAGGATCACCTCGCCGTAGTCCTCCCAACTCGTGCGGGCGGTGCCGGCGGTGGGCAGGATTTGCAGGATGCGCTCGATCTCGGACAGGGTGTCCTCGGCCAGTTTGCGCGAGTTGGTGACCAGCACGGCGGGCGAGTTGTAACCGTGTTCGGCCTGCCCCAGCAGGTCGGTGGCGCAAAGTTCGCCATCGACGGTATCGTCGGCAATCACCATTGTCTCTGTCGGACCCGCGAAGAGGTCGATGCCCACGCGGCCAAAAAGCTGGCGCTTGGCTTCGGCAACAAAGGCGTTGCCGGGGCCAACCAGCAGGTGCACGGGATCGATCGTCTCGGTTCCCAGCGCCATGGCGCCCACGGCCTGAATACCGCCCAGCACATAGATTTCGTGCGCGCCGCCCAGATGCATCGCGGCAATCACGCCGGGGTTCGGTTCACCTTCGAACGGTGGCGTGCAGGCGATGATCCGGGGCACCCCCGCGACCGAGGCGGTGGCAACCGACATATGGGCCGAGGCCACCATGGGGAACTTGCCGCCCGGCACGTAACAGCCAACGGACTGGACCGGGATGTTCTTGTGACCGAGGATCACGCCGGGCAGCGTTTCGACCTCGATATCCACCATCGAGTCCCGCTGGGCCTGCGCAAAGTTGCGCACCTGGTCCTGCGCGAACTTGATATCTGCCATTTCCTGCGGCGAGACCTTGGCGATGATCGCCTCGATCTCGGCCTCGGTCAGGCGATAGCTGTCGCGATCGTAGCCGTCGAACTTGTTGGCCAGTTCGCGCACGGCCTCGTCGCCGCGTGCATCGATGTCTTTCAGCGTCGCCTCGACCACGGCGGCGACCTTGGCGTCATCCTCGGCGCGATCCGCTTCGGGTTTTCCTCTTTTGAGATACTCAATCGCCACGTCAGGCTCCTTCTGTCTCAAGCGGTCTTGCGCCGCGATCAAATGTTTCCCAGCCGTGGCCGTCGAAGACATCGACGCCGAGTTGGGCCAGGACATGGGGGAAATCGACGTTCACACGGTTGTCGGCGATCTTGCCGTCCATCACGTGCCAGAAGTCGATATAGGGGATCTCGACCCGCTTGCCGGTCGGGGCGATCCCCATGAACGTGCCGCCATGCGTGGCCTTACATTTGCCAAAGCAGGCCACCCAAGCGCCGTCTTCCAGAAAGCGTTCGGTCCGGTAGCTGCGGTCATGAAAGGCGGCGCGAAAGGGTTTTGACCAGTTCTGGCGAAACGCGGCGAGGCCGTGTTTGACCCCGCATCCGGTATTGCCGGTCCATGTGAAATCATCGTGGAACCACGGCGTCAGGTCGGTTTCGGACCGGCCCAGCGCGGCTTCCATATCCTTGATGAGGTCAAGCGCTGCGCCCATCAGACGGCCCCCTGCGGACGCTGGGGCGTTTTCTCGCCGCGGTCAAAGGCCTCCCAGCCTTGGCCGTTGAAAAGGTCCACACCCAGCTGCGCCGCGACATGGGCGAAATCGACGTTGACCCAGTTGTCGACGATCTTGCCGTCGACCACCTTCCAGAAGTCCATATAGCGGATCTCGACCCGCTTGCCGGTGGGCGCGATGCCCAGGAATTCGCCCGTATGCGTCGCCTCTTGCCGCCCAAAGGCCGCCGCCCATTCACCCATGTAAAGCCGCGCTTCGTCGATGCAGACCTTGTCGGAAAACGCCGCCTGAAAGGGGCGCTGCCAATTGTCTTGAAACTCGTGCAACCCGGTCTTGGTGCCGCAGCCCTGATTGCCCATCCAGCGAAAGCCCTCGGCAAAGAACTGGCCGATGTCGTCGATGCGGTGGTCGTTCAACCCGTCGACCATACCTTCGATCACCGCGCGGGTTTCGTCGGTCTTGGACATGTCCGTATCGCGGGTCAGAACCGCTTGATCCGGTCGGGAGCCTTTCATGATCGCATTTCCTTCTGTGACGGCGTCATCCCTTGACTGCTCCCGCGGTCAATCCGCTGACAATCTGGCGTTGGAAGAAGAGGATCAGCACAAACAGAGGCGCGGTGGCCGAAACAACGGCGGCGACCGCGAACATGATGTTGCCTTGCACCTGCACCGAGCCAAGGAAGCTGGCAACGGCGGGCACCATGGTCTCGTTCGGCTTGCTCAGCAGCATCGAGGTCACAGCGTAGTCGTTGTAGGCCAGCAGGAAGCTGAACAGCCCCGTGGTGATCACACCCGGCCACATGACCGGAACGATCACGTGCCGAAAGGCCTGGAACCGGGTGCAGCCATCGACCATGGCGCTTTCGTCCATGTCCTTGGGGATGTTCTTGAAAAAGCTGTGCAGCATCCACAGGGTAAAGGGCTGGTTGATCGCCACCAGCACGATGATCGCCGTGCCCTTGAGGCCCCAGATGTTCCATTCGAAGAACGGCAGCATATAGCCCGAGACCAGCGTGATATGCGGCATGGCGCGGAAGATCAGCGCCGCCATCAGGATCCAGAAGGCATAGCGAAAGCCCGAGCGCGCCAGCGCATAGCCGCCCAGCGTGCCGAAGGTCAACGAGATGACGACGGTGAAGAACACGATGACCGTGGTGTTCAGGACGTTGCGCCAGAACTCTTCCTGGATCCAGGCGCCGTAGTAGCCGGCAAAGGTAAAGGCTCCGCCGGTTTCGCGCTGGGTGAAGACGCCGTAGATGGCGTTGGTCCAGTCGGCTTTGGAAAAGAAGTCGCCCTGTACCTTGAAGCTGCCCCAGACCGTCCAGAGGAAGGGGAAGGCCGCGATGATCAGCCAGGTTGCGACCAGCGCGTAAGACGTGATCTTGAGCGGGGTGAGACGGGTTTCTGCGCGGGTGGCCATGGGTCTCGTCTCCTCAATGCGACTTTGCGTTGAAATCGCGCCAGGTGCGGATCAGGACGGGGGTCAGCAGGATCGCCACACCGATGATCGTCAGGATCGAGGTGGCCCCGGCCGAGGCATAAAGCGGGTTCCCGGCCTCGCGCAGGTCACTGACGATGAAGGTGCTCAGCGACTGGGCGTGGGCTTCGGCCTGGAAACTGATGATCGGTTCAAAGACGCGGAAGTTGTCCATCAACAGCATCAGTGTCACGAAAGAGACCAACGGCATCAGGTGCGGGACAACCACGTTCATCATCGTCTGCCACTTGCTGGCCCCATCGACGCGGGCGGCTTCCAGCGTGTCCTGCGGAACGGTCTGCAGACCTGCGTAGAAGGTGATGAAGCTGAAGGGCAGCGTGTGCCAGACGCCATAGACCATAAGGGCAATCCACATCAGCGGGGTCGAGGCCTTGATGCTGAGTGACGGGTCGTTGAAGAGGATCTGCAAGGTCGCGCCGATGATGCCCTCGCCATCCAGCATCCAGGACAGGATCATCGAGCCAACGATGGTCGCAACCAGGAAGGGAAGCAACGAGATGAAGATCGCGATGCCCCGCAGGGCCTTGGGCAGATTGTTGACGCCCACTGCGACGGCCAGACCCAGGATCAGGACCAGCGGCGTCACGACAAAGGTGTAGGTCAGCGTGAAGAACAGCGCTTTGTAGAACTTCAGATCCATCAACCCGCTCAGGAACGAGGCCAGGCCAGTGGATTCGCCCCAGATCTCGCCCACCTCGGCGATGGCAAGGTGCGAGCGGTCAAAATAGGTGCCAAGGCCGTTGAAGCGGCCCAGCGGGCTTTCGGCGCGCAGGGCGGCGGTGGCTTCGGCGTCGATCGAGGTTGTCTCGGTACACCCAAAGGGGCCGCAGCTTTCCGACACCACAAGCACCTGTTCGTGCTCGACAAAAAGCGACTGGACAAAGACCGAAACAATGGGCAGCGCAATGAACAGGATCATCGCCGACAGCGTCGGTAGGATGAACCAGAAAAACGTGCGGTGTTTCATCGGATCTGCCCTGTCATGAAAAACATCAGAGGGAAGAGGGCCCTGCGCGGGCCCCCTTCGGGGGAGGAATTACTGCAGGAAGCCTGCTTCCTTCGCAGCGGTCCGATAGGCCGCTTCAACGTCCGCCAGCGCGTCCTCGGCGCTTTCGTCACCCTTGTAGAAGTCCACCAGTTCGGACCCCAGTGCGTTGTGCATCAGGTTGACGAAGGGGATCATCGGATAGGGCTTGGCGCCGGAACCAGCGGTTGCCGCAACGCCCGCCGCTGCCGGACCGGGCTGGAAGCCGTCGATCAGCCAGATGGCCTTGTCGTTATGCTCGACCATAAGGTCGGCGTTCAGGCCGCTGACCAGCGCCGCAAAGGTCGCCTCGGCGTCTTCGTCCGGAATGTTCTTGGCAATGGTGATGCCGTCCCACCACAGGGTTGCTGCCGGAACCGCGCCGCCGCCAGCGGTCGGTGCTGCAGACAACAGGGTGTTCGCCGTCACCTGCTCGGTCGATCCTTCGTCATCCAGAACCGCACCACCGCGCGAGCCCCACATGATTGCCATGGCGGCCTGACCGGCTTCCCACAGGGCCTGGGTTTCGTTCGAGGCATGGCTCAGGTGGTCGGGGTGGGTGTATTCCAGCAGTGATTTTAGCGAGTTCAGCGCCGCCACGCCCTGCGCGTTGTTCACGTTGGGTTCAGCCGAGCCGGGCTTGAACAGCTCGCCGCCCTGGGCAAAGTAGAACAGGTTGAACATCTCGCCGACGTTCCAGCCGACCTTCATGTTCATCGCAATCGGATGCTCCATAATGCCTGCTGCGCGGATCTTTTCAGCGGCTGCCACCATCTCTTCGACGCTGGTCGGCACGCCTTCGACGCCGGCCTGTTCCAGGATATCGGTGCGCGTGAACAGGTGCTGCGAGTTCGCCATGAAGGCCACGGCCATGACGTTTCCGTCAATGGTGATCAGCTGATGCGGCTGCAGGTTCTGGCCATATTTCTCGACCAAGTCGTTCAGCGGACGTACGAGGTCATCGTTCATCAGCTGGGTCAGGGTCGAGTTGGCGACGATGACGCTGGTGTATTCGGCCGGGTTCGGCGTCAGCGCCTGGTTCATCATGTCACGTGTGTTGTCACGCAGGTTGATGGTGAATTCACCGGCCCCCGACGAACAGTTCATCTCGGCCTGACCTGCCACGGCCTGGATCGCCGGGAAATCCGACCCCAAGATGCGAACAGACTTGCCCGACGGACCGCAATCCGCATAGGCCGCCGAGCCCATGAGACCGGCTATGGCACCGGCGATGGCTACTTTCTTCAGAAACATCTTCTTCTCCCTGTTTCACTTGGTCGGTGCGCCTTGCAATCACGCACCTTGCTTTGCCCCGATCCATTTGGTGCCGGGGTCAAACTGGTCACGAGGCGGGTTCGACCCGGTCTCCGGTTTTTGCGTCAAAGAGGTGGCAGTGCTCGATCGGCAGCTGGATCGAGACGGTTTCACCAATCTCGGCGCGGTAGGTCTTGTCAGCCTTGACCGACACCAGCGATCCGCCGATCCGGACCGACACCATGGTCGCGTCGCCCAACAGCTCCATCGCGTAGATCGGCGCGTTGATCTGGCCGCCGCTGGGCACAACCGCCGCGTCCTCGGCGCGAAAGCCAAGGATCATCGCGCCGTCCGGTGCATTGAGACCCGACACCTCGGTGTTGGGCGCGGTAAAGACGCCGCCGCTGGACGATCCTTCCATCAGGTTCATCGCCGGGTTGCCGATAAAGCTGGCCACAAAGGCATTGGCAGGATGGTCGTAGATCTCGGTCGGGGTGCCGACCTGCTGGACAACGCCCTGCTTCATCACGACCACTCGATCGGCAAGGGTCATCGCCTCGATCTGGTCGTGGGTCACGTAAATCGTTGTGACTGCCAGTTCATGGCTCAGGTTCTTGATCTGCGCGCGGGTCGAGACGCGCAGCTTGGCGTCGAGGTTCGACAGCGGCTCGTCCATCAGAAAGACGTTGGGTTCACGCACAATCGCCCGGGCCAAAGCCACACGCTGGCGCTGGCCGCCCGACAGCTCGGCCGGTTTGCGGTGCAGGAAATCGTCAAGCTCGACCATCGCCGAGGCGCGGCGCACCCGTTCGTCGTGGGTCGAGGGATCGACACCCCGCACTTTCAGCGGGAACCGGATGTTGTCGTAGACGTTCATGTTCGGATAAAGCGCATAGCTCTGGAACACCATCGCCACGTCGCGATCCTTGGGCTCCAGATCATTCACGACCTTGCCGTCGATCAGAATGTCCCCTTCGCTCGCGTCTTCGAGCCCCGCGATCATTCGCATGGTCGTGGTCTTGCCGCAGCCCGAGGGGCCCAGAAGCACCAGAAACTCCCGGTCAGCAATCGTCAGGTCGAAATTGTCGACCCCGATGAAGCTGCCCCACCTTTTGCCCAGATTACGGAGCTGAATTTCTGCCATGGCTCTCCCCCTTGGCGGAATCAATTTGCATACGCATGCACTCAAATGATCCGAGTCGGATTGTTTTGGCAAGAAAAATTTGCAAACGTATGCAACATTGGGAGGGCGACTCGCCTTCCCCAAGGAAACCAAAGGCAATCAAGTGATTGATTTTCATTCAGAAAAGGCGCTTGTCCGGGCGTATTATTCCGACCTAGACCAAGCTGATGCTGATATCGCTAACGTCCTGTCGACCTATGTCTCCGGGACCTATCAATGGCGAGGGTTCCACCCCTTCGGCGAGCTTGATGCCGCCCGGGTCGCCGCGGATTTCTGGGGGCCATTGCGCCGCTCATTGACGTCAATGCAGCGCCGCGAAGACATCTTTTTTGCGGGCCAGAGCGACTGCGATCAGCCGGGCACCTGGGTGGTGTCCATGGGGCACTTGATGGGGCTTTTTGACGAGGCCTGGCTGGGGATCCAGCCGACCGGCAAGATGGCCTTTCTGCGCTACTGCGAATTCCACCGTGTCGAGGATGGCAGGATCACCGAGACAGCGATGTATTTCGACATCCCGCATCTGATGATGCAGGCCGGGCTTCAGCCCTTCCCGCCCCAGACCGCCGCGCATCTCGTCCAGCCCGGACCACGCACACATGACGGCCTGCTCTATGAGGCGCAGCCCGAAGAAGAGGGGACAAAGACCCTAGCCGCCATCGAGGCGATGATCGCGGATCTGGGCCAGTGGCAGCTGGGGTTGCCGCTAGAGGAAGAACTGCGACGGACCTGGAACGAAGACATGATCTGGTGGGGGCCGGCCGGGATCGGTGCGACCTACACCATTCCGCGTTATGCCAAGCAACATTCGGGCCCGTTCCGCGCCGGGTTCGCCGACCGGTCAAAGACAAAGCACATCGCGCGACTGGCCGAGGGGCACTATGGCGGCTTCTTCGGCTGGCCCAACTTCACCGCCCGCGCGACCGGTGGCTTCATGGGCATGCCCGGCTCTGACAAACTGGGCGAGTTCCGCGTCATCGACATCTACCGCCGCGAGGGGGACAAACTGGCCGAGAACTGGATCTTCATCGACCTGCTGCATTTCTGGAACTGCCTTGGCGTCGACATCCTGGCCCGGACAACCGAGGTACCCCGCACATGATCGATGCACATCACCACCTTTGGGACCTTGAGGCCGTGCACTATCCTTGGCTCATGGCGCGCGGTGTTGAACGGTTCTTTGGCGACCCGACGCCCATCCAACGCAACTATCTGATCGAAGAGTTCCGGGCAGAGGCCGCCGCCGAAGGGATCGCCGGTTCGGTTCATATCCAGGTCGGTGCCGAAGATGGATGGGCCGAGGCCCGTTGGATTCATGACATCGCGACCCAGTCCTCGGATTGGCCAATGTCGCATGTGGTGTTCTGTGATCTGACCTCGGAGGACCGCACCGCGCAGCTTGACCGCTTCCAATCTTTGTCGACCGTTCGCGGGGTGCGCCAGATCGTTGGCCGCGCGCCCGGTGAGGATGCGCAGACAGGGACAAATGCCTTGCTCGAGTCTCCCGCCTTTCTGGAGGGGTTGCGCGACGTCGGACGGCGCGGTCTGTCGTTCGACCTGCAACTGGTGCCCGAGTTGATGGGCCAAATGGCCAAGGTTCTGTCGCAGGCACCGGACACGCGTGTTGCGCTGTGCCATGCAGGGTCTGCGCACGACCGGACGCCAGAAGGTCTGAAAAACTGGGCCGGGCAGCTGAAATCTCTGTCCGCTCTGCCACAGGTCACCTGCAAACTTTCCGGTCTCGGCATGTTCGACCACAGCTGGAGTGTCGAGAGCATTCGACCCATCGTTTCAGAGGTTCTGAACCAGTTCGGGAAAGACCGCGTGATGTTCGGGTCGAACTTTCCGGTCGACAAGCTCTATTCCGACTACAGCACTCTGATCGCGGCGCATCGGGCACTTGTGCCGCGCAACGCCCATGACGCGGTGTTCCATCAGACCGCCGCCGAGTTTTACCGGATGTGACGGGTCCGGGCGCGCTGGTTTTGGTGCCAGGGGTCAAACCGTGTGTCGGGTTTGCCCTTTCTCTTGCGGCACAATCGCGGCATACCTCTGCGGCGTTTAAAGAAGATCCAGACCATGCCCGATGACACATACGATGCTGCGTCCGACAGCTTTGAGATCTACCTGATCTGCGTCCCCGGGCTGGAACCTCACCTGGCCGCCGAGGCCCGCGCCCTCAGCTTTGCCAAACCTGTCATCAGTCCGGGAGGGGTCACCGTTGCAGGAAACTGGCATGACGTCATGCGCGCCAACCTGCATTTGCGCGGGGCAACGCGGGTGCTGGCGCGGATTGGCAGCTTTCGGGCCTTTCACCTGGCACAACTCGACAAGCGCGCGCGAAAATTCCCCTGGGGCGAAATCCTGAAACCCGATCAGCCCATCAAGGTTGAGGTCACCTGCAGAAAGTCCAAGATCTACCACGCCGGTGCCGCAACCCAGCGTCTGGAGCGGGCAATCACCGAAGAACTGGGCGCGCCGATCTCGCCCAAGGCGGAACTGGTGCTCAAGGTGCGCATCGACGACAACCTTGTGACGCTCAGCCTCGACACCTCGGGCGTGTCGCTGCACAAACGCGGCCACAAGGTGGCGGTCAACAAGGCCCCGATGCGCGAAACGATGGCAGCGCTGTTCCTGCGGCAGGCGGGATACACGGGGGACGAGCCGGTGGTCGATCCGATGTGCGGATCCGGCACCTTCGTGATCGAGGCCGCCGAGATCGCGGCGGGCCTTGCCCCGGGCCGGTCCCGAAGCTTTGCCTTTGAAACGCTTGCGAATTACGACGCTCCCGCCTGGCAGGCCCTCAAATCCCAGGTCCAGCCCAAGACCCCGGCCCAGCGGTTTTTCGGCTTCGACCGCGACAGCGGGGCCATCCGCATGAGCGAGGCAAACGCAGACCGGGCCGGGGTCGCGGGTTGGACGCAGTTCGCCACCCAGCCGATTTCCGAGGCCCGCCCGCCCGAGGGGCCTGCAGGTCTGGTGATCCTGAACCCGCCCTATGGTGGCCGGATCGGCAACAAGTCGATGCTCTATGGGCTTTATGCCAGCCTGGGCGAGGTGCTGAAGTCGCATTTTGGCGGCTGGCGTGTGGGGATCGTCACCTCCGAAGGCGGGCTGGCGCGCGCCACCGGCCTTCCCTTCAAACCGCCCGGACCGCTTGTGGCGCATGGCGGGCTGAAAGTGCGACTGTCGCACACCGACCCGCTGCCCTGACAGACCGACCGTCCCAGTGACCCGCCTGACCCAGATCGGGCATCCGTTCTGGAATGGAACGGCACCTCATCGCGCAAAGCTGATCATGCCAAAGTTTCTGGTCGAAGCGAAGGCAATTGCGGTGATCGGCAGCGTCAGCGGACGCAAGGCCGATGACCCGAGCCAATTTGGGCCCACGTCACCAAAACACCCTTTGGGCGTTCCCAGCAAGCGTGCGCTCGAACAAGAAAACACCCCGACAACCGGTGTCGCGGTGCGGGTCACATGCAATGCTCGGGCTGTTCAGAACTGGCGGCGCATCTCGTTCCAGATCTTGGTCTGGTTGCCGCCGAGTTTCGAATAGTTCAGAGGCCGGTATTGTTCGGCCAGTGCATCCAGCCTGCGATCGTTGTCCAGCGTCAGATAAGCCTCGAGCCACGCCAGATTCCAGGCCTTCAGCTTGGCAGAGCCGTCAAAGAAGCTTTGCACACGCCCGGCCTTTTGCGCCGTCATCTGACCGTTCTGCAGATCGTTTACGGCGAAATTCACCACGCGGCGCAGCGCGTCTTCGCAGCGGCCTGCGATACGCACGCCCTGCCGTTCCAGCAGAACCGCCGAAACCGTCAGCGGCGCGATGGCGTGCAACTGGTAGTGCAGCGCCAGCTTGCCGCGCGTCATCTCTTGCGGCAGCGCGCCGTCGGCATCCGCGGTGCACAGGATGTAGTTCGTCGACCAGGCCGACCAGCCGCGCACAACCGGGTCGTCGGTAAATGCCGCAACGGCGGCCCCCGCCATCGCGGACCAGGCCCGCAGGTTGCCCTGCGTCGCGCCATCCGGTGCGTCAAGCTCCCAGAACTCCATCTGCCGTTCCATCAGACCGGCCAGCCAGGTCTTGACGATCTCGAGGTCCGCCTGGGAATTGGCGTAGGGTTCGATCTGTAGGATCACCATGCCCAAAGATGCGAGGCGAGAGCCGATGGTCAACTTGGCCGTCTGCGACTGCAGATCGGCCAGGGCATTGGCACGCGCCCAGGTCGCGATGTGCGACATTGTGCAATTGGCCACCAGACGTTTGTCCAGATCCGGATCGTAGATCTTGTTGGCCATCTCGGACACGTCGCGCAGGAAGTTGTCGACGGGCTCAAGCGCTTCCTTGGCCTCGGCCTTGCGGGCGGCATTGATGGTTGACCGACTGGCATCGCCATCTGCGTAACGGCTGCCATAGGCCAGCGTATAGACCGGTTCAGGCGGGGTCAGGCACAGGAACATGCCCGAGGCCTCGGCCGGACGGGTGGAGAGTGAAAACAGAGAGACACTGGCAAACAGGAGACAGGCACACGTTTTCAAAAACGTCATTGAGTGGATCCCAGTCTGAGGATGGACGCCATATCCTGCGCCCGGTTGTTTCCAAGGGCGGCGGCCTTATCCAGCCAGCCCAAGGCTTCGGTGACATTGCGCGATACGCCGATGCCATAGGCCTGGGCATAACCCAGCTCGGTCATCGCTTCGGTATCGCCGTTTTCAGCCGCTTCCTTCAGCCAGCGGGCCGAGTTGATCAGGTCGCGCTGCGTCTTGGCGGTCTCGCGCAGCAGAAGGCCAAACTCGAGCTTGGCTGCCACATCGCCGCGTTGCGCGGCCGAGATGTAGAGCTGCGAGATGTCGTAGCGACCGTTGATCAGCGCCTGAACGTCGTCATCGACCTTGCGGAAGGTGGCCAGCGCCCAGGCCTCGTCGCCCGGGCCGGGGTTGGTGACAACGGCCAGCATGTGATCCGCCGCCGCCGCGGGGTCATAGGTGCGCAGATCCGGGTCCGCCGTCAGCTGGAACAGGCGACGGTGGGCCGAGCGGTCGCCTTCGGCCAGCGCGCGCTGATAGACATCCAGCTCGGTCGGGGCCGCGCCCTCTTCAAAGGCGTCCATCTGGGCATTCGACAGGCGCAGTTTCGACAGCGTGTGACCGCCTTCGAAGTGCAGACCCACGGTGCGCCAGTGGAACGACATCTCGCTGTCGCGCCACATGGCGTAGATGTCGCCCAGTTCGTCCGCATCCTTGGTGCCGCAGTTCATCAGCGACACCGCGCGGTCGACATAGTCATCAACCTTTTCGCGGGCGATGTAGGGCATCGCGAACATCAGCGCCAGAAAGTCGCCGCGGTTCTCGATTTCTTCCTCGAACTCGCGGAAGGTTTCGACCGGGTCGACCGGGTTTTCGCCCAGCGCCAGAAGACGCGCCTTGAGCCGCATCGCCGCGCCCTCGCCCCGGTTGCCCGCGCGGGTCAAGAGGTCAAGGATTTCCTCGGCAATCTGCGGGTCCCGCGCGTTGTCCTCGGTCAGGGCAATCGCAAGGTCCAGCGCGGTGGTCACACCGTTGTTCAGATAGACACGGCGGAACAGTTCCACGGCCAGCGTCCGTTCGGCCGGGTTGGTGGCCAGCTCGAACTCAAGTTCGGCAAAGCTTTCCAGACCCTGATCCGAGCGGTCCAGACGCGCCGCCCAGAGACGGTGCATGCTGTCGGTCGCCCAGGGGTCAACCTGAATGCGTTCGACCCAATGCGCCAGCGAGGTCGTGCGACCCGCCAGAGCCTGCGCCTGGATCTGCGCCAGAACCTCTGGTTCCTTGAAGGGGTCCAGCGCCAGCAGGTCGGTCGCGCTGACCTTGACCGTGTCGTATTGCGTGGCCCGGTACATCTGGGCCCAGGCGTCGGCTTCGCGCAGGCGCGGCGCGTCGTTGACCTTGCAGCGATAGATGCTGTCCAGCTCGTTAAGCGAGCTTTCCATGCCCCAGCGATCCACGGTCTCCATCAGCAGGTTGACCGAGCGGTTCACCTGGGTCGCGTCATCACGATAGCGCATCAACATTAGCGCCAGCGTCTGCGTGCCCTCTGGGTCACCCTTGGCATAGGCCGTCTCGAAATGCTCCAGCGCCTCGGCTTCGCCCTTCCAGCGGCCACGACGCACCAGCACCTCTTTGCCCAGCGTGGTGTAGATGAAACCCGGGGCGTTCTGCAGTTGGGTCAGCTCATAGAGATACTCCAGGTACAGGCTTTCCTCGTCGGCTTCCATGCCGTCAAGGTTCACCGCAAGCTGGAAATAGGGCGAGACCGACGGACGGTTGCGGCCCGTGTCGGCGCTGTAATTGTAGCCCAGGATCTTGAGCAGTTCGGCCTCTTCGACGTCGCCTGCGGTCTTCAGCGCCTCGACCTCGGCGTCATCCAGCGAGATGCCGCGTTCCACCGCCAGACGCAGGTAGTGCATCATGACGTCCTGGTCTTTCTCGATGGCGTCGGCGTCCAGATGGAACTCGACGATCCGCCAGGCACCTTCCGCGCCGCCCATGTCGGCGGCGAACTTGTACCAAGCATAGGCCAGCTGCGGGTTCGGCGAAACGATGTCGCCGTTCAGATATTCGCGCGCAATGCGTTCGGCCCGTCGGCAGACACCGGCGTTCAGCTGGCCCAGAAGGCCGCCAAAGGCCATGGTCACCGTCAGATCCAGCGGGGCGTCCCAACCCTCGATCGCGTTGCCTTCCAGCTCCATACGCGCCAGGCTCAGCAGCGCGTTGGCGTTGCCGCCAAAGGCCGCATCGCGGATCAGTTCGCGAGCATAGGCCTCGTCCGGCGAAACTCCGATGCCGTTCATGTAGAACTGCGCAAGCACCAGCAGCTGGTTGTTGGTCAGCTGTTCCTGCCGTCCGCGCAATTGTTCGATCAACCCGACGGCGCGCAGTTCGTCAAAACGACCCGCGTCGATGAACAGGTTGATCCGCGCCAGCAGCTCTTCGTTGCCGGCGAATTCGTCGTCCAGCGAGGCCAGACGGGTGATCAGCTCGTCGATGAAATCAAAGAACAGCTCGGGGTCGCGGGCCTGATAGCGCTGGATGTCGCGTGTCAGGTAGCGCCGACGCAGGTTGTCCGACAGACGGTCATCGCCATTGCCGAACGACAGGTCATCGCGGTTGCGGGCCCGGGCATAGGGGCTGCAGATGTCCTGCGGCTCCATCAGCGGCGGGGTAAAGGACAGTTCCAGCGTGCGGGCCTGCTGGGCCTGCCCCAGCTGCGGCAGCGCCATCGTGGCGGCCAGGGTCAGTCCGGTCCAGAGTGTTGCGCGTTTCGTCATCTCTCACGCCCCCCTTAGAAATAACAGGCGGTTACAGTGGCCTGACCACCAAACGCCCTGTCGAGTTCGATTTCGACGCTTTGCGCGCCTTCGGCCCAGATGCCCGTCACCGGCATGAAGAAGCGTCCGGTCGCGACCTGGTCTTCATTGCGGTAGATCGAGCGCGTCCGCACCAGCCCCGTGCCCGAGGTGAAGTGGAACTTGGCCGAGCTTGCCTCGCCGCCGCTGGCATCCACCGAGAGGGTGAAATTCGCGCCGGGGTCCAGCGTGCTGAGGTCCGCGCGCACGCGGTTGGGATCCGTGGTCGGCAGAACCGGCACAGGCACGCGGCAGGAATTGCCCGCCGCCGCGATCAGCTCGCGCATCGGTTGGTCACCCCACTTGGCCAGGTTGTTCTGGATCGGGTTTTCCCAGACCAGGAAAGCCGGGCGCGACTGCTGGAACGCGCGCGAGGTCAGATAGGTCGAGATCGCCGCAAAGGCACCGCCGTTCGGCACTGCGTATTGTGACACCTCAAGGCCCGAGTATTGCGACAGGAAGCCGCCAAAGTTCACCGCAGGCTCTGCCGAGAATTCCGTGCCCACCAGCGCGACCCGACCATTCTGCAAGGTGGTCCCGCCAAAGAGCGAGCTTTCGCCCGTACCCGTAATTGCCCCGGCCACGCGGGCCGAGGTAAAGGCCTGGGTCTCTGCTTCGGGCAGGTCGATCATGCAGAACCGCTGCAGAATGCGGCGCATGTCGCTGTCGATGGTCACACGGCCCGTGGGGGTCGAGTTGAAGTTGCCCTTGGGCAGGACGTTGAAGGTCTCGGTGCCCTGCAATTCCCCCGCGATGGCCTGGGCCACCAGCTGCGCGCCATAGGCGGTCAGCCGGGGGTCGGTCTTGAAATAGGGCAGTTCCGCCCCCTGCCCGCCCATGGCAATCGCCTTGCGGGCGTTCACCGCGACAATGCCCGCGCGCTGCATACGGCGGACGGCGTCGTCATAGACGGTGGCGGCCAGATCGGGGTCAAAGCCGAAATCGGTTGCCTTGCTGGGCAGGTAATCCGGCATCGCCAGCGCCTTGGTCGGCACCGGTACGTAAACCAGCGTCGTGCCCATCGACTTCAGCGCTTCGGAAAGCTCGGCGAGAAGATCAACGCTTTCGTCCGAGAAGGGGTGGAAGTTCCGAAGATCCGGTTCCACCGGATAAAAGACGCCTGCCTTGCCCTCGACCGCCGCGTTCGCGTGAAAACCTGACAGGTTCTCGCAGCCGTAGGTGGTCTGGGATGAGGCGTCTTGCGGCAACACGCTGTCGCCGGGGTTCAGCTCGGACAGCAGGTTCTGCGCGGCGGCACCTTGTGCCACCGATACGCTCAATACTGCTGCGGCAATGGTCTTGCGCAGGTGTGTCATGAGGTTGCTCGCCCCTTTTTGTTTTCAGTTGCCTGCCAGCGCTTTGTTTTGCTTTTCGTCCAGCAGGGCCAAGATGTTGGCTGCGGTCACATGGACCGGCAGCTCGCGCGAGGAAACCGCGCGGGTCAGGTAGTCGCGGGCCCGGGCCAGATCCGCATCGGATTGTTCTTCCGATTGCAGAATGGTCAGAGCCAGCCGAAGTTCCGCCCGTCCATCCCCGTTCTTTTCAGCCTGTTCGAGGATTTTCTGGCGTGTCGAATCCGACAGCTTGCCAAACAGCTTGCCGTCGCCATTGAAGTCGATGACCGCCTGCAAAGCGACCGAGTTGCCGGCCCAGGCATGCGGATACAGAACCTTGATCATCTGGTTCTTGCGCACCTTTGGTTCCGTTTCGGGATCCAGGTACCACATCGCCTCGACCATTTCGTCAAGCGGCCAGATGCGGCCCGTGCCCACGGCAATTGCTCCGAAATAGGCGATGTCCGAGGCGTTTTCCTCGATCCCGCGTCCGACTAGGATGTCGACCAGCTTGGCTGCGGCCAACCCGTCCCTGGCCTCGGCCAAGCCGCGCAGGTCTTCGTCGCTGATCACCTTTTTGGCCACCATGGCCAGACGTGCCTCACGAAGCGCGCGGTTGGGCAGATCGACGGTCCTTGTGATGCCTTCGTCGACCACCACACTGATGTGGCGCGACGCGCGGTCATCGGGAAAGGCAAAGGGCAAGGTCTGTGCGGCAGCAGGGCCTGCCAGCCCCGCCATCAAAAGGATCATGGAAAGGCGTCTGATCATCACGTCCCCCTATCGCGCCGGACAGGTGAATGACGTGACCGGAGCCTGCGCCGGACCGAACGATGTCATCACAACCAGCTCTTCGCCGCGCATGTTCTGCGCAATGTGCCGGGTGTGCGAGGACAACTCGCCGTCCAGGAACCGTGGGAACTGACGTGAAAAGTCATTGCCCTTGAGTTCGACGAACTCACCTTCGGCGGTAGCAAGACCCGACTGATTTCCCACCAGTCGATTGTCCCGCATAACTGTCACCGCACCATGCGGTTGCGCCGAGACGAACAGCGCCGCCGATCGGTTCTTGTAGATGTTGTTGTTGATGACCACGTTGCCCAGCCCCGTCCGGATTTCGATGCCCTTTTGTTTATTATCCATCACCAAATTGTTCTGAATAAGGCCACAATTGGTCTTGGTCAGGGTGATCCCACCGCCACCACGGCTCCAGACGATGTTGTTTTCAACCAGAACCTGGTCACTTGAGTTTCGGATCGCGATGCCGGTACGTTCGCCGTTCAACAACAGATTGCCGGCAATCACACCACGGGCCGAGCCGCTGAGCAGGCGAATGCCGTTTGTCGGCGCCTCGCCCGAAAAGATGTTGCCCAGGATCCGCGCGTCCGAGGACTGCGAGACAATCAGTGAACTGCCCCGTGTGTCGTGGAACTTGTTGCCCAGGATCATCGCCCCGCGCGATGCGTTGACGGCCAGCGACACGACACGGTCGAACACGCTGTTTTCAATGTGAACTTCACCTGTCGTCGGCAACAGCGGGTTGCGGGCAACGGAAAAGCCCGAGTACTTCGGCTCGCCGCCAAACCCGAGGTCTTCGAAGGTGGCATTGGCCACCCGCGCGCTGCCGCCGCCGGTGATCGTCACAAACGGCACAAAGTCCTTGCTGTGTACGCTTTGCGGGCCAACCGAACGGATCGTTGCGCCGTTGACCTCGATCCGGCCAAACACGACGATGAACGCCCCGTCAGGACGGCTGAGCTGCAGCACCTCGCGCGGGCGCAGGCGCAGCGTGGCATCGGTCCAGATGATGACAGGTGTCTTCAGCGTCATGCCGCCGGGCGACAGTTCACTGGAAAACTTGTTGTGTTCCAGAAGCTTGTGCAGATCGGGCAGTGTGACCACACCCTTGCGGATCGACAGGGCATCCATGTCGCCGCCCTGCGCCTGGATGACGTCGAAATTGTCCTTGGCGCCATAGGTCTGTGCAAGCATCGCCAGCGCCAGACGCAGGTCCAGACGTTCGACCTCGGCAAGGGCATTGCCCGAAAAGTTCCAGTCGAAATCCGCGCCCAGCGCGGGCAAGTCCTCGGGCCTGGTCACGTGGGTCAGGCCCACCTGTTCGATCAGCTCGGCATTGGGGATATGCAGCGATCCCCCCCCGTTCAGCGCGGTATCCAGCTCTTCGATCTTCTTGCGCAGTTCAATGATCTGCGGATCGGGGGCTGCGACGGCAGGCTGCGCCAGCCCGAGGGCCAGAACGCAGGCCTGCAGCGCCGCGCGGAACGGATGTTGACGCGGACTAGCCATAGTTCGCAAGGGACAGGACCGTATCGTCGTCCTGCGCCGCCGTTTCAATTTCAAGGATCATGAATTCGATCGTGTCATCCGAACGGTTCAGGATCTTGTGATCCTCGCCTGCGCTGACAACCAGACGCTCGCCTTCACGCAGCGACCGGGCTTCGTCCCCACTTTCGACCCGGGCCGCGCCATTGACCATGATGATTTCGCAGGCGGCCTCGGACCTGTGATCCAATGCTTCGCCGGCAACCACGCGTGCGGTCGACATCTTCACCTTGTCCGAGGCAACGATCTCGCTCACCGAGGTCTTTTCGCGTTGCTGTTCGGCGCTCATCTCGGCTTCGACCCGCTTGTGATCCTTGAGATGGGTCGCCACTTTCTTGACGCTCTGGTCATGGCCCACACGGGTCACCAGAAGGGCGTCTTCGGTGTCGATCACGATCACGTTTTCCAGACCGACGACGGTCACCAGCCGGTTCGCCGAGCGCACCATCGAATTCTTGGTCTCGACCGCGATCACATCGCCTTGCAGCACGTTGCCCTGGGCATCCGACTGCGAGATGCCGTACATCGCGGTCCAGCTGCCGACGTCGCTCCAATCGACATCCAGCGGCGCAAGGGCGATCTTGTCGGTCTTTTCAAAGACCATGCTTTCGGTCGGTTCGGCTGCGGCCTCGCCAAAGCGGATTCCGCTGAGCAACAGGCCATCATCGCGCTGCTCGCCATGCTCGACCGCCTGGCGCACGGCCTCGACGGTGTCGGGGTCGAACCTGCTGTATTCCTCGATGATCGTCTTTGCCGAGAACATCGACAGGCCAGAGGCCCAATAGGCAATGTCGCTTTCAACCAGCAGGCGCGCCTTGCGGGTCGGCGGCTTTTCAACAAAGCGTTCGACCTGGCGCAACCCCGGCTGATCGATGATCGGACCGCCGTCGGTGATATAGCCAAATCCGGTTTCCGCATAGCGCGGCTTGATCCCGAAGGTGATGATATGCCCGGCCTCTGCGGCAGGTTTCATCGCCATGATGGTGCTGTTCAGATCGCCCTCGATAACGTGGTCGGCGGGCACAACAACCAGCAGGCCGTTGGGATCGGTCTTTGACAAAACATGTGCTGCAGCCAGAACCGCCGGACCGGTGTTACGGCCCATCGGTTCGTGGATGATCGTGCCATGCACGCCGATTTCGTCCATCTGCTGATGCACCGTCTTGCGGTGCTTCATCGACGACACGATGATCGGCGGCTCGTACCCTTGTTCCCAGTGGCGTTTCACCGCCGTTTGGAAAAAGGTCAGCGAACCCATTTCGCCAACACGGTTAAACTGCTTCGGGCTATGCGTGCGCGAGACCGGCCACAAACGGGTGCCGTTGCCTCCGCAAATAATCAGTGGATAGATATTGGTCATTGGTTTTCCATCAATCCTGCGAGAGAGCCTCCGAAGAGCGTCTTCGAGATGCGGACCTGGGCCTGTGCACCAATATCACCTTCACTCAACACACCAGGTTCTGCGACCAGATTGACGGGCACATACAACTCGCCGCGCAGCGCGGCAGAGTTGGTGGCGGATGTTGTTTTCACCGTCACAGGGATCGAGCGACCATCGCTCAGTTCCAATGTTACGCGGTCCCCACCCATGGCTGCAGACAATCCTTCGACGCTCATATTCATACGAACTTGTACGCCTACACTCGCGTCGAAAAATGTCAGAATTGGGTCGATAGGAAGAACAGTTGAGCCCTCTGACACGCCATCGGTGACTGTGACTTCACAATCACACGGCAGCTGGAAGTTGAGCACATCGCCGGTGTTCGCGTTGATCGAGAACACCACTTCGCCGGCCTTTGCCTGCGGATTCAGATAGGCCACCTGACCCGCCGTGGTCGCGCGCATCTCGCTGCCGGCGCGTTCGATGAACACGGGCCGTGCCTCATATGTCGTGGTAAAGCGCGACAGAAGTGTGTTGCCCGCCAGCAGAATCAGTGCTGCCGAAACGACGGCCGTGCCCAGGCTGCGAATGCGACGCGCGCGGGCGCCGGTATCCTTGGCCTTGGGTGCCTTGGGTTTGGTCGGACCGGTGTAGCTCATCATCGAGCCCAGCGTCACGAAGTCGCCGGCGATGAAGTTGTTCAGGATGTAGCGCAGCTGCGGCAGGTGCGCGCCGGTCGGGTCGGTGAACTGCAGGGTCGCCTCGCCGTCCTTGCGTGATCCGGCAAAAGTCGCTTCGGGGAAGAGGAGCAGTGTGAACCCTTCGAAGTCGAACTGAAGCTTGATGATCATCTTTCGTCCGGTGGCGCTGGTGTCGACCGGGCCATTCACAGCGATGAAGGCCGAGGTCACCGACAACCCTGTCCCATCGAAGATCTGCTTGCCGATCTGGACCTTGAAGGGGATGGGCAGCACCGGATGCTCGGTGTCATAGACGAAATCCGCCGGCACCGTTTGGGCCTGCGATTGCATTTCTGCGGGGGTCTGTTGGTCACTCATGTTACTGCTCATCTCTTATCATTATGTCGCGCTACACCATGCTCAGGAAGAACACTGCCAATGTCAGCCAAAGGATCGACAGTGTGTGGTGCAGGGTTGATTCATAGGCTTTAAGTCTTTGATCCAGCGGGACAACGACCTTTACGCCGGCGCCCTGTCGGGTCCATTTCTGTTTGTCCAGACGATGCAGGACAAAGGTCTTCACAGCGGCACCAAACACCTGGCTGAAATACAGCAGCAGGGGATGTGTGACCGGGAACCAGGTGCCCCGGAACAACGACATGATGACGCAGAAGATATAGCGGGTCACCATGACCCACGCGATGTAGACCGGGATCACCGAAGGCGTGTACAGGATCGCGGCCATCAGAACCGACATCGGGCCCACCAGGGTGGTCCACATCGACACGCGCTGGTCGAGGATCGACCACCAGGTGAAGAAGCTTTTCATCGGCTTCGGTCCCAGCTTGATGGCGCGCCCGTTGGTGCGGGCCATGTTGCCGAACCAGCGCACCATCAGGGTCTGGGCGCTGTCAAAGAAGGTATCCCGCGGCTGCTCTTCCATCGAAAGCGACTGCACATCGGGCAGATAGAGCATCTGGTAGCCGTTTTTCAGCAGCCAGAACCAGGTCGACTTGTCGTCGCCGGTCAGGAAGTTCACACGGCCAAGACGCCAGTGATCCAGATAGTCGGCGTCCACGCCCTCTATAAACTCGGGGTTGGTCGCAAGGTCTGCCCGGAAAACCGACATGCGACCCGTCAGGGTCAGCACGTGTTTGGACTGCCCCATCGAGCACATCATCACCTGGCGCTGGTTGAAGCGCATGATGAACCAGTCCTTGTACAGGTTGTCCTTGGAAATGAGCACACCTTCGTCCGTGGTCAGCGCGCCGACTTCGGGCTGCGTGAACCAGGGGGCGGACTGCTCGATGATGTCCTCGGGCGGGATGGTGTCGCCGTCGAGGAAGATCAGGATGTCACGCTCGGTCGGGTTGAAGCTGCGAATGATGCGCAGGGTCTGGGCCATGGCATCGCGCTTGCCATTCGACTTGATGCGGTCGATGATCAGCCGGACATTGGACATGTCCATCGGCATGCTGTCGTAGATGCTTTGCACCAGGCGCTCGTCTGCGCCGTCAACGACCGACGACACGATGGTTGCACCACCGCGTCCACGTGCTGCCGCCTTGAACAGACCGCGATAGCATTTCAGGGTCGCCTCGGCGGGCATCCCATAAGTGGTTGCCAGCACATAGCAATGGGAGTCGTACCCCCGTTCCTTGTATCTCCTGCGCGCCCTTGCACGGCGCACAGGATAGGACACACGGCGGAAATAGATCGCGCGTGTAAAGTTGATGGCTGCCCACGAGTACCGCCAGGTCCCAAGGAACCCGAGGATGAAAATCGTGTTGGTCGCCGCCTTTGCTTCCTCGAGGAAGTTGTCCTGGACGGACAGGGCCAACAGGATAACCACCGAGAAGTAGGCGATATGAGAAACAACCATCATCATTCTTACACGCGGGTCCTTACCAGCAGATGCCTTCGTAGGTGCCGTCCGAGACCTTCTCTTTGTTGAGACGGGTCAGATCGACGACCGGACGCGATTTCGAGACTTCCTCGAGTTTCGCGACAGTGCTTTCGTAGTAGTTGCCGACAACCACGGCGCCTGCGTCGTTCAGCATGGCGTCCAGATCGCCCGTCAGGCGGCCCGGCAGGTTCGGGATCACGTCATTGCCGCGACCCGCACCCGGTGTGTGGGTGTCATACGCTTCCTGGACATAGGGATCGAAGATCTTGACCTCGATGCCCTTCTCGATCAGGCGGCCAGCCAGCGTTGCCAGCGGGCTTTCGCGCAGATCGTCGGTGCCCGGCTTGAACGCCACGCCGACAAAGCCGACTTCCTTGGCGCCCGACTTCTCGACCATCGCTTCGGCGCGCTGGATCTGAGCTTCGTTCGCTTCTAGGGTCGCTTCCAGCAGATGTGCCTTGATGCCCTTTTCGCGGGCCAGGTGACGCAATGCGCGCACATCCTTGGGCAGGCACGAACCGCCAAAGGCAAAACCCGGACGCATGAAGTAGGGCGAGATGATTGCCTTGGTGTCCGAGGTCAGGATCGACATGACCTTTTGGCCGTCCAGGCCACAGGCCTTGGCGATGTTGCCGATCTCGTTGGCGTAGGTGACTTTCACCGCGCGCCAGGTGTTCGAGCAATACTTGACCATCTCGGCGGTGCGCAGATCAACAACGTTGATATCGCAAGGCAGATCCTTGTTCAGGTCGGTCAGGATCTTGGCGGTTCCCTCGTCCATTGCGCCAAAGACGATCAGGCCGGGATCGTAGTAATCCTCGATCGCGGTCGATTCACGCAGGAACTCGGGGTAGTAACCCATGCCGAAGTCGACGCCAGCGGTCTTGCCGCTTTCACGCTCCAGCGTCGGGATACAGGTGCCCTCGCACGAGCCCGGGACGATGGTCGAGCGGATCACAACCGAGTGGTACGCATCCTTGTTCTTCAGAGCGGCACCAATGTTCTTGCAAACGTCGTCGACGTACACCAGACCAACCGAGCCATCGGGTGCCGAGGGGGTGCCAACCGCCACAAACGACACTTCGGTGTTGTCGATGGCGTATTGCACATCATCGGTCGCTTCCAGCAGGCCATCCGCGACAGCCTTGGAAATCAGTTCGTCCAGACCGTTCTCAACAATTGGGGTCTGTCCTGCATTAATTGATTTGATTTTACCGGGATCTACATCCACCGCGATCACTTGGTGACCGTCGCGAGCAAGGCACGCTGCGGATACGACTCCAACGTAACCAATGCCGAAGACACTGATCTTAGCCATGTTTTCTGCCTCATGTGTTCAGTACAAGTGCGTACTGATTGCTCGTTTTTTGTGGCCAAAATACGTTCGGCAGGTTTCGCAACAAAGGCAATTTGGTAACCATTTTGGGCATTCACAGGAAACAGTGGCAGAATTGATACATGAAAGAACTTTCCATTTCCAAGATATGCAGCGCGAATCGGCATACACCACAAGATGTGGTCATGGGGCGTGCATTTTGTTTCCGGATCGGAAATAGCCATTTATGCGCTATCATCACCCAATCGGCGGGTCTTGACCGACATTGGTTCTGAGGCGAAAACGCTGGAACGGTTCGGAACACTGGCCACCTTGGCCCAATATTAGCAATCTGTTAGCAATTGAGGCGAAGCCGCCGCGCATATGTCGCCGCGGCGCAGCGGAGACAAAATGTTCAGAAAAACAACGTTTTATTGCGCCGCGCTGTTAACCTTGACAGCCTGCGTGCCGCAGGTGCCAAATTTAGCGCAAACACGCGCTCCGACCGAGGCCCCCCGCGGGTATGAACGGATCTTCAGCCCGGCGGCCCATGCCTTTCGATATACGCAGGACGGCGAACCCGTCAGGATGGGGCGGCGCGCCGAAAGATTTGAACTGCGAGACGGTGATTGCGGCGGTTCGGACTGTGATGCCCCGCGATACAGAGCCGAAATCCGAATGGAGACCAGCCGCTCGATTGCGCGCGTGGGAAAGGACACTTGGCTCGGCTGGAGCTTTTACAATGGCAACATCGGCTCGACCCCGAAATCGCTGTCGATGAAACCCGTGTTCGGCCAGTGGAAAACCAGTGGCGCGGACCCTGCGGTCTTTCGCATTGTTCAGATCGGCAAGGATGAAGGCAACTGGACCAGTTGCGATCCCAGGATTTGCGAGCGCACCTCGTCACAGGCGGATGTGGTCGTACAGCTGGATGCCATGCGTGCGGCCTCGGACTGGGGCAACGCCCAGAACTTTGGCTACGTGTGCAAACTGTTCGACATGCAGTCCAATCAGGGCAAGTGGGTCGACATCGTGGTGAACACCAATTTTGCACCCGACAGCACCGGATACCTGAGGGTCTGGATCAACGGCGTCCAGCGCTGCAATTATGAGGGTCGGCTGGTCGCCGACGGTGCGACCGGACCGCTCAGCCACAGACGCGGCATCTTTGCCAGTTACACTGCGCGCTGGGACCAGCAGAAACCCGGCGAGCCCAAGCCGACATTGATCGCGTTCTACGATGAATTCTCGCAAGGGCGCAGCCGTGAAGACGTCGATCCCGCGTTGCGCGAACAACTGGAACGCCGCGCGCGGGACTGACCCCCACACCTCGACCACAAAGAAATCAGATCACGCCCGGATCGCTCCGGGCGTTTTTTCTTGCGCGACTCGGCTTGAATACAATATGTATACAAAATGCATTCAACGGCGCGCTCATGACTGAAACCAAGAAATCCACCTGCTTGACCGACCTTCGGCAACGCATCCTGTCATTGGATCTGCCTCCGGGCACCGATCTGGACGAGGCAACCCTGACGGCCGCCTATGGCATCTCTCGCACGCCGCTTCGGGAAATTCTTCAAAGGCTGGCGGGCGATGGCTACATCTCGCTCGAGGCAAACCGGGGCGCCAAGGTCTCGTCGATGGACCTGCCCACCATGCGCACCTTCTTCCAAACGGCACCGCTGATCTATGCCACGGTATCTCGCCTCGCTGCCGAAAACCGAACTGCGGGTCAACTGGACGCGTTGAAAGAGGTTCAGGCCAAGTTCCTGCAGGCCAACCAGCAGGCCCGCCCTGATCTGGCGGCACTGGAAAACCATCGGTTCCACGCCCTGATCGGCGAGATGGCGCAGAACCCCTATCTGACCCCAAGCCTAGGGCGCATGTTGATCGATCACACGCGGCTCAGCCAGACCTTCTATCGTCCGGCCTCGCCCGAAGAGAAGATCCTGGTGATCAAGGCTGGCCAGCAACACGACGAACTGATCGCCGCCATCGAGGCGCGCGAACCCGCGCTGGCCGTCGATCTGACCTTACAACACTGGGACCTGTCCCGCGACCGGCTGGAACGGTTTGTGCGGCCCGATCCCCTCCCCCTTGACGTCATCGCGCTGAAGGAGCACCGCAATGCGGTTTGAAGGCATCTACACGCCGCTGGTCACACCGTACCACACGGATTTCACACTGAACGAAGAGGCTTTGGCGCAGACGGTCGACCACCTGGTCGACGCGGGTGTGCACGGGATCATCGTGGCTGGCACGACGGGCGAATACTACGCCCAGTCGACCGAGGAACGGCTGGACATGATGACCCGCGTCAAGGCGCTGATCAATGGCCGCGTCCCGATGATCGTGGGCACCGGCGCGATCCGGACCGAGGACAGCATCCTTTTCGCCGAGGCCGCGCGTGACGTGGGCGCCGACGCCATTCTGGTCGCGACGCCGCCCTATGCCTATCCGACGGGGCGGGAGATTGCGCTGCACGCGATGGCCATCGACCGTGCCGCGAACCTGCCGGTGATGCTGTATAACTACCCGGGTCGGATGTCGGTGAACATGGACGAGGAATGCCTGGACAAGCTGGGCCGCTCGCCGAATTTCTGCGCGATCAAGGAAAGCTCGGGTGACGTGAACCGCCTGCACATGCTGGCGCGAGATTATCCGCATATCGCACTCAGCTGCGGGATGGACGATCAAGCGCTTGAATTCTTTGCCTGGGGCGCGCGCAGCTGGGTCTGCGCCGGGTCGAACTTTGCTCCGCACGCGCATATCGCCATGTACCAAGCCTGCGCGGTCGAGGGCGATTTCACCAAGGGCCGCGCCATCATGTCGGCCATGCTGCCGCTGATGCGCGTGCTGGAACAGGGCGGCAAGTTCATTCAGTGCATCAAGCACGGGCTGACGCTGCGCGGCATCGACGCCGGACCACCCAGGAAACCGCTGCAACCGCTCAACAAAGACGACAAGCGCGAGCTGGAACGCGTGATCCGCACCATGGACACCGCCATCGCCCAGATCACCGGAGGCGCCAAATGACCGACCTGCTGACCCACGCCGAGTACCAGGCCCTCGCCGCCGAGATCGACCTGCCCCGTACGCCTTTCATTGACGGCAAGTTCCGCGCGGGCTCGGGCCCGATGATGGACACGGTGAACCCGGCGACCGGTGCCGTGATCTGCCAGATTTCGACCGCCGGATCCGATGACGTCGATCTGGCCGTCGAAAAGGCGCGCGAGGCCTTCGACGATGGCCGCTGGGCGAAACTGCATCCCTCCGAGCGCAAGGACGTGCTGATCCGGCTCTGCAAGCTGATCACCCGGCGCAAGCATGAACTGGCGGTGATGGAGAGCCTCGACAGCGGCAAGCCGATCAAGGATTGCGAAGAGATCGACATCCCCGAGACGATCCACACGATCAAGTGGCACGCCGAGCTGATCGACAAGGTCTATGACCAGGTCAGCCCAACCGGTGACGACGCGATCAGCATGATCGTGCGCGAACCGATTGGTGTTGTGGCGGCCGTTCTGCCCTGGAACTTCCCCATGCTGATGCTGGCCTGGAAGATCGGCCCGGCACTGGCGGCGGGGTGTTCGGTGATTGTGAAACCGGCGGAGCAGACCTCGCTCACCGCCCTGCGGATTGCCGAGATTGCGCATATGGCGGGCGTCCCGCGCGGCGTGCTGCAGGTTCTGCCGGGCGACGGGCCCTCGGTGGGCGAACCGCTTGGGCTGCACAAGGACGTCGACATGGTCAGCTTCACCGGCTCGACCCAGACCGGTCGGCGCTTCCTGCGCTACTCGGCCGACAGCAACCTGAAAAAGGTGGTTCTGGAATGCGGCGGCAAGAACCCGGCGGTGGTGCTGGAGGACGCCGAAAACCTCGATCTGGTGGCCCAGCACGTCACCAACGCGGCCTTCTGGAACATGGGCGAGAATTGCTCGGCCGGGTCGCGGCTGATCGTGCACAAGGCCGTCAAAGAGCCGCTGATGGAGCGCATTCTGGCGCGGGTGCGTGACTGGAAGACCGGCGATCCGCTGGACCCGGCCAACCATCTGGGCGCGCTGATCGACAGCGGGCATTGCGAAAAGGTCAGCAGCTATCTGACCGGGGACGCGGTGATCGGCGGCACGGTCGAGGGCAACTTTGTGGTACCCACGATCTATGAGGTCGACAAAGACGACACCCGCGCGCGTGAAGAGATCTTTGGCCCCATACTCTCGGTCATCGAAGTCGCCAGCACCGAAGAAGCCATCGCGCTGGCCAATGACACCGACTATGGCCTTGCGGCCTCGGTCTTTACGGCGCACACGCGGACAGCCCTGCGTGCCGCGCGAGAGATCCGTGCCGGGACCGTTACGGTCAACAGCTATGGCGAGGGCGACATCGCGACACCTTTCGGGGGCTACAAACAGTCTGGCTTTGGCGGACGCGACAACGGGGTGCAGGCACATGACCAGTACACCGAGGTCAAAACGATCTGGGTCGACCTGAGCGACCCGAACGACGCCGACAACGTGGGATGAGCCGGATGAAGATCGGGTTCATCGGCACAGGGCATATCGCGGCCCCGATGGTGCGGTTTCTGGCCACCAAAGGCCATCAGATCACCGTGTCAGAGCGCAATGCCGAGGTGGCCGAGGCGCTGCGCGCCTCGCATGTTGTCACTGTTGCGCCCAATCAGGCAGTGCTTGACGCCTCGGATGTCGTCTTTCTCTGCCTGCGTCCGCAGATCGCCGCTGGCATCTTGGAGGGGCTGACCTTCAAAGTGGATCACCGCATCATCTCGGTCATGGCAGGTCTGTCGCTATCCGATTTGCAAAAACTCTGCGCCCCGGCGACTGACGTCGAGATGACGATCCCGCTGGGGTTCCTGGAACAGGGCGGCTGCCCCCTGCCCGCCTGCCCCAAGGGGGACCTGCTGACGCAGCTCTTTGCACCGGAAAACCCTGTGATCGAGGTGCCCTCGGAACGCGCCTTCCTAAACCACTTTGCCATCTGCGCCATGGTGCCTGGCATCCTGGACCTGCTGACCACCGGCGCCGACTGGCTGGCCGAGACAACCGAGGATCCGGACGGCGCCGCGCTGTATGCGACGCAACTGGTCGCCGGGTTCCTGGCCTCGGTGCCCAAGGACCGCGCAGCCCTGTCGCGCGAACGCGACGCGCTTGCGACCGAAGGCACGCTCAGCCTGCAAATGACCTCCACCCTGCGGAACGGCGGCGCGCATGACGCCCTGCGCGAGGCCCTGACCGCCATTGGCCAACGACTGGACCCTGCCCAATGACAACCCTTGCTAAACCCGCCCGCCGCGGTCGCGGCGCCCGGCGCGAAATCCGCCAGACGCGCGATGTGTCCATGTTGCCCGCGCTCAAGCGTGGCATCCCGTTGACCGAACCGATGGATCAGGAACAGATCGAACGGATCGACGCGGCCTCGATGCATATCCTAGAAAACGTCGGCGTGGTCTTCCGAGACGAGATCGCGCTGGAGGACTGGCGTCAGGCTGGGGCAAAGGTTGAGGGCGAAACCGTCTATCTGGATCGCGGCCTTGTCCGCGACCTGATCGCGACGATCCCCGAGACCTTTACCTATCACGCCCGCGACCCCAAGAAATCGCTGCCCTTTGGACGCGACCACGGGATCTTTGTCCCGATGACCGGCGCGCCGTTCCTGCGCGACCTCGATGACGTCCGTCGCAATCCGACGCTGGACGACCTGGCGAACTTCCACAAGCTCAGCCACATGCTGCCCGCGATGCATTCGTCCGCGCACCATATTGTCGAGCCCTACGATCACCCAATCAGCCAGCGGCATCTGCGGATCACCTATTCCTCGATGAAGCATTCGGACAAGACCTTCATGGGCATGACGACAAGCCCGAAGAACGCCGAAGACGTCATCGACATGTGCCGCATCCTGTTCGGCGCGGATTTCATCGACAGCCACCCGGTTGTGACCGGAAACTGCAACGGGAACTCTCCGCTGGTCTGGGACGAAACGATGCTGGGCGCGATGCGCGCGTTCAGCCGCGCAAATCAGCCCGTGCTGTGCTCTCCGTTTGTTTTGGGCGGCGCGAACACGCCCGCCTCGGTCGCGCCAACGGTGGCGCAACTCAACGCCGAGGCGCTGAGCGCGCTGGCCTACACGCAGGTCATCCGCAGGGGCGCGCCCGCGATCTATGGCCATTACCTGTCGACCGTCAGCATGAAGTCCGGCGCGCCGATGGCGGGCACGCCCGAAATCAGCCTGATGAACCTGATGATCGGCCAGATGGCGCGGTTCTACGGCGTGCCCTGGCGCAGCTCGACCACGCTGGGCGGGGCCAAGACCTTTGACGCGCAGGCGGGCTATGAAAGTGCGACCACGCTGATGGCCCTGCAAATGGCCGGCACCAACTACATGTGGCACGCGGCGGGTTGGAACGAGGCCGGGATGCACTGTTCCATGGCCAAATTCGTGGTCGACGCCGAACAATGCGCGATGGCGTACCGCATGGCCGAGGGCATCCGTTGGGACGATTTCGACGAGGCCATCGCCGCCGTGGCAGACATCGGTCCCGGCGGGCACTATCTGGGCCACGAACACACGCTGGCCAACTTCCAGCGGGCGTTTTTCATGCCCGACCTCTTTGACAACAACTCGATCGAGCAATGGCAGGCCGAGGGCAGCATCGAAGTCAACGAACGCGCGCTCACGACCGTCAAGACCATGCTCAAGGAGTACGAAGAACCCAAGCTGGACGAAGGCGTGAACGAGGCTTTGCTGGACTACATCGCCCGGCGCGAGCGTGAAATCCCCGCGGCGGATGCACTGAACCAGGATCACTGACCATGATCACCGCCGCCACGCCAGATCTGCCCAGCAAGGACATCGCCGCCCTGATCTGGTCCACGGACCCGGTGTTGATGGACTATATGTTCGGCGACCCGGCGGTCTTTGAAAAGGTGGTGGCGGAAGAGTGGTCCTCAGCCGAAGGGCTGCTGTCACATGGGCAGGGGATGGTTGCAACCGAAGGGGATCAGTTGCTTGGCCTGTGCGTCGGCCATACCGAGGACGAGTACGAGACGAACTTCGAGGCGTCGCAACACGTGCAAACCCGCGCGCTGAGCCCAGATCAAGGCGCACATCTGCAACGCGCGCTGATGTGGATGAACCGGTTGTTTCCGGACCCGCGCGCGGGGTCGTTCTACGTGCTGGAATTGGCCGTGGCACCGGATGCGCGGGGCAAGGGGTTGGGCCGGGCTCTTTTGCAGGCGGCAGTCCGACGAGCCCGGGATCGGGGCTGCGCACGGCTGGCGCTGGATGTGGCGGCGGACAACCCGGTGGTCGCCTTTTATGAACGTATCGGCCTGCAGATCGAGATCGAGACACGGGTTCCGCATCTGACACGCGCCTTCGGCGTCGGACCTCATCTGCACATGTCGGCGGCACTGCATGAACTGGAGGGTCTGGGATGAGCCAACGGGTTCTGGTCACGGGCGCCGCGGGCGGCATCGGTCAGACCGTTGTCGCCAGTTTCCGCGCGCAGGGCGCGCTGGTGGCGGCAACCGACCGCGACACGCAGGGCATCGAGGCCGAGGTGCACATCCCCGGCGATCTGCGCGATCCCGCCTTTTGCGACGCCCTGCCCGCGCAGGCCGCACAGGCGCTTGGCGGGCTGGACGTGCTGATCAACAACGCGGGCGTCATCACGCGCGGGCCGATCACCGAAACCTCGGACGAAGACTATGACCTGACCATGGGTGTGAACGTCGAGGCCCCCTTTCGCCTCTGCCGCGCGGCGATCCCGATCATGGCAAAGGCCGGCGGCGGGGCCATCGTCAACACCTCGTCCTGCTGGGGGCTGCGCCCGGGACCGAACCACCCGCTCTACGTGATGTCCAAGGCCGCCGTGGCCTCGCTGACCCAATGCCTGGGCCGCGATCACGCCCATCAGGGCATCCGCGTGAACGCCGTCTGCCCGAACGAGGTCGACACACCGATGCTGCGCAGCGGCTTTGTCGCGCGGGGGTTTGACCCGGATCAGGCGATTGCGGATCTGAACGCCTCGGTCCCCATCGGCCACATTGCCTCGCCCCAAGAGATCACGGACGTGATCCTGTTCCTCGCCTCGGATGCTGCCCGCTACATGTGCGGCGCGCTGGTCGAGGTCAACGGCGGAAAGCCGGTGATATGAGCCGGTTCGCGGGCAAGGTCGCGCTGGTCACCGGCGCCTCAAGCGGCATGGGCGCGGCGACCGCCAAACGCCTGGCCGAGGGTGACGCGCGCGTATTCACCGCCCAGCGCGGCAAGGCGGGGTACGAGGACATCGCTGCCGATTTTGCGGACCCCGACGCGCCAGAGCAGGTCATCGCCCAGGTCCAAAAGGCTGCAGGTCAGCTTGATATCCTGATCAACAACGCAGGCGTGATGCGCGAAGGCACGGTCGAGGAATCCAGCCTCAACGACTGGCACCTGCAGCTGCAGGTCAACCTGACCGCGCCCTTCCTGTTGATCCGCCACGCCATGCCGATGCTGCGCGCAGCGCATGGGGCCATCGTCAACACTGGCTCCATCGAGGGGCTGGGCAACAACCCCCGCCACCCAGCCTATGGCGCGTCCAAGGCTGGGCTGCACGGGCTGACCCGCGCCGTCGCCGTAGATCACGGGCCGGACGGCGTGCGCTGCAACGCGGTGGCGCCGGGGTGGATCGACACCGACCTGAACGAGGATTTCATCGACAGCATGCCCGACCCCTTGGCGTTTCGCGCCCAGATTGGTGGTATCCATCCGCTGCGCCGTACAGGGGCCCCGGACGAGGTCGCCGCGCTGATCTGCTGGCTGGCCTCGGACGAGGCCTCGTTCGTTACCGGCCAGGTCTGGGCCATCGACGGCGGCCGCATGACCAAGCTGAGCCTGCCATGAGGGTGACCCGCCTGCCCCGCGATCCCGGCCCTGCCGCCTGGAACCGCCTGCTGCCCGACCCGCCACCACCCGAGCGGTTGGAACACGCCATCGCCGCCGACTGGCTGGTGATCGGCGCGGGCTTTGCCGGGCTGACGGCGGCCCGCCGGTTGCGCCAGTTGCATCCCGGCGAGGACATCGTGGTGCTTGAGGCCTCGCGCGTGGCAGACGGCCCCGCCGGGCGCAACTCGGGCTTCATGATCGACCTGCCGCATGATCTGTCCTCGAGCGACTATGGCGGTGCGGTCGATCACGACCGGGCGCAGATCGAGGACAACAGACAGGCTATCGCCTTTGCGCAGGCCGCGCAGCAGGACTATGAGATGCCCGCCGAGGCGCTGGTTCTCAGCGGCAAGACCAATGCCGCCGCCTCGGACGGCGGGCATCAGCACAACGTCGATTTCGCCAATCACCTCAGCGCCCTTGGCGAACCCTGCGAGATGCTGGACGCCCACCAGATGCGTCAGATGACGGGCACAGCGTTCTATCAAAGCGGACTTTACACGCCCGGCACGGCGATGTTGCAGCCCGCCATGTATATCAGGGGCATGGCCGATGGACTGCGTCACCAGGGGGTTCAGATCTTTGAATTCAGCCCGGTTCTGGCGCTGGATCGACACGGGACGTGGGTGGCGCGCACTCCCAAGGGGCGGGTCACCGCGCCCAAGGTCGTGTTGGCCGTGAACGGCCATCTGAACAGTTTCGGCAAGCTGCGCGGGCGCTTGATGCATGTCTTCACCTATGCCTCGATGACCCGCGCCCTGACCCCGGACGAGGTCAAACGGCTGGGTGGTCAACCGACATGGGGCGCGACGCCCTCTGATCCGATGGGGTCGACCATCCGCCGGATCTCGGGCCTTGGCGGCGACAGGATCGTGGTGCGCAACCGCTTTACGTTTGACCCCTCGATGGAAGTGAGCGAGGCTCGGATCGCCCGGGTTGGACGGGACCACGACCGGTCTTTTGCCGCGCGGTTCCCGATGCTGAAAGGGGTTCAGATGGAACATCGTTGGGGCGGGCGCCTGTGTCTGAGCTGGAACAACGTACAAGTGGTCGGCGAGATCGAGGACCAGCTTTATTCAGCCTGCTGCCAAAACGGTCTGGGCACGGCGCGGGGCACACTGGCCGGGATACTGGCGGCCGAACTGGCCTCGGGCATCGCCTCACCAGCCCTGGACCGCGCGCTTGGCTCTGCACCACCCAGGCGTCTGCCGCCTGCGCCTCTTGCAAGCATTGGCGCAAACCTGAGACTGCGATGGTCCGAACGGCGGGCGGGGCGCGAACTTTAGCGCCATACCGCCCGCAGAATGCAAACATGCATCGCCGCGAAACCATTTCCAAAATTGACCCATTGCGCCACAGTGTTTCGCGAACAGCTGGACACAATCGCCCGAGTCGATCCGGGATAAGGAGCGCGCCATGAAACCTCTCGTTGGGCTTTTGATGCTGGCCCTGGCCACGGCGGCCTCGGCTCAGGAGACGCCGAAGCCGGTCAAGTTGATGACAGTCGAAAATCAAGGTGGCGGGTTCACCCGTCAGTTCTTTGGCCAGGTCGCGGCGAAACAGACCGTGGACCTGGCGTTTCAGGTCGGCGGTCAGGTGGTGCAGTTCCCGGTGGTCGAAGGACAAACGATCCTCGAGGGCTCGCTTGTGGCGCAACTGGACCTGGAACCCTTTGAGCTGCAGCGCGACCAGGCCTCGGTTCAGAAGGACCAGGCCGACCGCACGGTTGAACGGCTGAGCAAACTGAGCGGCTCGACCGTCAGTCAGGTCACCGTGGATGATGCAGAAACGCAGTCGGCGCTGGCTGCCTTGGCGCTGCGCAATGCGCAGTATTCGCTGGACCACGCCACGCTTAGCGCGCCATTCACCGCCTTGGTCGCAGCGCGCAATGTCGCGAATTACACGACCATCGCAGCGGGCACGCCCGTCGTTCGCCTGCACGACATGTCCGAGATCCATATCGAGATCGACGTGCCCGAGGTGCTTTTCCAACGCGCAGGCAACGATCCGGATGTCACGCTGAGGGCGCGCTTTGCCGCCAGTGACGAATTGTTCCCGGTGGGTGTGCGCGAGTTCAACGCCGAAACCAGCGCGGTGGGTCAGACCTTTCAGATCACACTGGGCCTTGCCCCGCCCGAGGGGCTGGTGATCCTGCCCGGCTCTTCGGCGACGATTTATGCCACCTTGAACAGCGGTTTGGTTGCCCTGCCCCTGCCCCCGTCTGCCATCGCCACCGACCCGTCGGGCGCGACTTCGGTTCTGGTCTTTGAACCCGCCGGGGCCGACACAGGCAAACTGCGCCGGGTGCCAATCACGCTAGAGGTTTCGCCAACCGGCCAGTTCCATGTCTCTGACGGTCTGGAACCCGGGATGGAGATCGTCGCGGCGGGTGTGAACGCGTTGGAAGACGGCAAATCGGTGCGCCGCTTCGTTGGCTTCGGCAACTGAGGGCAGGCTGATGGACATCGCGCGCGCGTCGATCGAACGCCCACTTTACACGTGGATCATCATGCTTGGCTGTTTGCTGGGCGGGCTTTGGGGGTTCAACAGCCTCGGCCGTCTTGAGGATCCGGCCTTTACCATCAAGACCGCCGTTGTGGTCACCGCCTATCCCGGCGCATCCGCCGCGCAGGTGGCGGAAGAGGTCTCGGAACCGCTTGAATCCGCGATCCAGAAGATGGGCGAGGTGCATCGCATCACCTCTGAAAACAGGCCCGGCGTGTCGCTGATCAATGTCGACATCAAGGACACCTATGATGGCAGCGAACTGCCCGAGGTCTGGACCAAACTGCGCAACCGCGTGAACGACGCCACCGGCGGATTGCCGGATGGCGCACGCCCTCCGCAGGTGAACGACAGTTTTGGTGATGTCTTCGGCATCTTCTACGCCGTCACCGCAGAAGGGTTCACCGACGCCGAGAAACACCAGCTCGCGACCTTTCTGCGACGCGAGATCCTGACGGTCGAAGGCGTTGCGGATGTTGACGTTTCGGGACTGCCGGACGAGGCGATCTTTGTCGAACCGGACATGGCGTTGATGGTCAACCAGAACATCCCACCGGGCGCGCTGGCGCAGGCGATTTCAAACGCCAACTCGGTGGAACCGGCGGGCAGCCTTGGCGAAGTGATGATCCAGGCGCCGGACGGGTCCGACAGCGTGGGCGAAATTGCGGGCCTCTCGGTGGGTGTGGCCGGAGAGGTCGTGAACCTGATCGACTTCTCTCGGGTCTCGCGCGGACGCGAGGACGACCCGAGCATCCTGATCCGCCACAACGGGGCCGAGGCCTTTACGCTGGGCGTTGCGGGCCTGAGCGATGCAAACATCGTCGAGGTTGGCAACCGGGTCGACGCCAAACTGGCGGAACTTGAAAACGACATTCCTTATGGGGTCCAGCTGCATCCGATCTATCAACAGCATGTTGTGGTGGACGAGGCCTCGAACGCCTTTCTGGTGAACCTTGCGATGTCGGTGGGCATCGTGGTCGGCGTGCTGGCGCTGTTCATGGGCTGGCGGGCGGCCATTGTAGTGGGAACAACGCTGCTGCTGACCGTGGTCGGCACGCTGTTCTTCATGGCAATATTCTCGATCGAAATGGAACGGATCTCGCTTGGGGCGCTGATCATCGCGATGGGGATGCTGGTCGACAACGCCATCGTGGTGGCCGAGGGGATGCAGATTGCCATGCAGCGCGGCAAGACTTCTCGGGAGGCTGCAGATGAAGCGGCGGGCAAGACGCAGATCCCGCTGCTGGGCGCGACCGTCATCGGCATCATGGCCTTTGCGGGCATCGGCCTTTCGCCGGATGCGACGGGTGAATTCCTGTTCTCGCTGTTTGCCGTGATCGGCATTTCGCTTTTGCTGAGCTGGGTGCTGGCTTTGACGGCCACTCCGCTGCTGGGACACTACGTGTTCAAGCAGGGATCGGGCGACGGCGCGGACGCCTATGGCGGCCTGATGTTCCGGGGTTATGCGGCGTTGTTGCGCGGCGCTCTGACGGCCCGTTGGATCGTGATCCCGGCGCTGATCGCCGTCACCGTCGCCTGCTACGCAGGCTTTGCCAACGTGCGCCAACAGTTCTTTCCGGACAGCAACACGCCGCTGTTCTTTGTGCACTACAAGTTGCCGCAGGGAACCAGCATCGAAACCACCTCAAAGGATCTGCAGGTCGTCGAAGAGTGGCTGATGCAACGTGACGACGTGGTCGCCGTGTCTGCCTTTGTCGGTCAGGGCGCGACGCGATTCATGCTGACCTATTCGGCCGAGAATGCAAACCCCAGCTACGGGCACCTGATCATCCGCACCGAAGGCATCGAGCAGATCCCGACCCTGCAGGCCGAGCTAGAGGCCTTTGGACGCGGCACCTTCCCCGAGGGCGAGTTCCGCACCAAGCGGCTGGTCTTTGGTCCGGGCGGCGGCGACCCGATCGAGGTCCGGTTCTCGGGCAGCGATCCAAAGGTCCTGCGGACCCTGGCGGACGAGGCCATTGCCCGGATGAACGGTGCAACCGACGATCTGATCGACCTGCGCCACAACTGGCGGGAACAGGAACTGGTGATCAAACCGATCTACGCAACCGAGCGCGCGCAATCGGCGGGTATCACGCGCGAAGACGTCTCGGGCGCCCTGCGCTTTGCCACCGATGGCTTTCAGACCGGTGTCTACCGGGAAGGGGATCGGCAGATCCCGATCATCATCCGTGCCCCCTCGACCGCGGGGGTCAGCCTGAGCGATCAGCTGGTCTTTTCCTCGAACGGATCGAACATGCTGCCGATCGAGCAGGTCATCGACGGCTTTGGCCATGACGTGCAGGACACGCTGATCCACCGTCGCGACCGGGTGCCGACCATCACCGTCGGCGGCGATATCCCGGCGGGCATGACGGCCGCCGAGGTGCAGGTGCAGGTGACGGATGTGATCGAGGCGATGGACCTTCCGCCCGGCTATGCCATGGCATGGGGCGGCGAGTTGGAAAGCTCGGGGGACGCGCAGGCCAGCCTCGGGCGGCAACTGCCGCTCAGCCTGATTGTCATGGTGCTGATCTCGGTCCTGCTGTTCAACGCCCTGCGCCAGCCGATCATCATCTGGCTTTTGGTGCCGATGAGCGTGAACGGCGTGGCGCTTGGCCTTTTGGGCACGGGCATGCCGTTTACCTTTACAGCGTTGCTGGGGCTGCTCAGCCTGTCGGGGATGCTGATCAAGAACGGGATTGTCCTGGTCGAAGAGATCGACATCGTCCGGCGCGAAGGCCTGGCCTTGCGTGACGCCATCGTGACTGCCTCGACCTCGCGCCTGCGCCCGGTGATCCTGGCGGCGGCGACAACGATCCTGGGCATGGCGCCTCTCTTGACGGATGCCTTCTTTGTCTCGATGGCGATCACGATCATGGGCGGGCTGGCCTTTGCCTCTATCCTGACCCTGATCGCCGCGCCGGTGCTGTACTACGTGTTCTTCGCCCGGTCCGAGCAGAGGGCATTGGCCGCCGCGGCGGCGGCCTAATCCGAAGTGTCACGCATCGCGCCATTCGCCCGGCGCGATGCCATCCAGAGACCACCGGCCCACCGACCAGCGCACCAGCCGCAGACAGGGCAAGCCCACATGCGCCGTCATCCGGCGTACCTGCCGGTTGCGGCCTTCGCTGATGGTGATCCGCAACCAGGCATCCGGCACTGTCTTGCGAAACCGCACAGGCGGATCGCGGTCCCACAGGTCGGGCGCTTCGATCTGCGCGACCTTGGCGGGCCGCGTGGGACCATCCTTGAGCGTCACCCCCTTGCGCAGGGCCTGCAGTTGCGCCTCGGTCGGGGCACCTTCGGCCTGCACCAGATAGGTTTTTTCCATCTTGTTGCGCGGATGGGCGATGCGGGCCTGCAGCTTGCCGTCATCGGTCAGCACCAAAAGCCCCTCGCTGTCGCGATCCAGCCGCCCTGCCGCATAGACCTTGGGCACGTCGATGAACGCGGACAGCGTCGGGCGTTCAGACCCGGCCGTGCCTTTGTCAGTGAATTGCGACAGCACGCCATAAGGCTTGTTGAAAAGCAGAACCCGCGCCATCAGTCGCTCCGCCGGGCCGCAAAGAACTGCTTGAGCAGGGCCTCGGCCTCGCCACCTGCGATGCCGTCATAGACCTCGGGCACATGGTGGCATTGCGGGTGCGAGAACACCCGCGCGCCCTGCGCCACGCCGCCCGATTTGGGATCGGACGCGCCGTAGTAAAGCCGTCGAATGCGGGCGAAGGAAATCACCGAGGCGCACATCGGGCAGGGTTCCAGCGTCACGTATAGATCGTGGTCCGGCAGCCGCTCGGACCCGGCCTGCGCACAGGCCGCACGGAGGGCCAGCATCTCGGCATGGGCCGAAGGGTCGTTCAACTCGCGCGTGCGGTTCCCGGCCTGCGCCACAACCCGGCCCGAGGGCGCGACCACCACGGCCCCGACGGGCACCTCGCCGCGCGCGGCGGCATCGCGGGCTTCCTCCAGCGCCAGTTGCATGTGCGACGTAAACTCCATGCCTCGTCATAGGGCCAAGCTTGCGACACCCCAAGCCCCGAATTTCAAAGAAAATCTCGACAGAGGCCCTTGGGTGCCACAGGCTGGCCCGACAACAACGCGGGGACTGTCATGACCTTTCCACTTATCTTCCTGTCGCTTGGCATGGGCGCAATCATCTCGATCTATTTCCCGATGGTGGCAAAATCGGCGGGGCTGTTGGGGTCTGGCCCCATGGCGAACGTGCCGTTCTTTGGCATCGCTTTTGTCACATCGATCATCATTGCCCTGGCCACGGGCAGCCGTTGGGCCGACTTTCAAAAGATCGGCACGCTGTCGCCCTGGCTGCTGACCGCCGGGATCATGAGCGCCGGGCTGATCATCGGATCGTCCTTCCTGATCCCTCGGATCGGGCTGGGTGCCTTTTTCGTACTGTTGGTGTCGGGTCAGGTGCTGGCCAGCATGATTTTCGGTCAACTTGGTCTGTTTGGCGTTGCCGCGACACCGCTGACCATCGGCAAGATTGCCGGGGCGGCGATGGTGATCGGCGGGGTCTGGCTGGTGACCTTCCGCTGAGACGGGCGTTTTTGCGGTTCCCCTGCCCTGCCCCGATGCAGTAAAGCCGCAGGATGACTGACAAGACCCCTCCCGGAGACCGCATCGCCAAGGTCATCGCCCGTGCTGGCCGCGCAAGCCGTCGCGAAGCCGAACGGCTGATCGAGGCGGGCCGCGTGACCGTCAACGGCAAGATCGTCGAGCGTGCGGCGTTGAACGTGCTGCCCAGCGACAAGATCACCGTCGACGGCAAACTGCTGGCCGAACCCGATGCGCCACGCCTGTGGCTTTATCACAAGCCCACGGGGCTGGTGACGACGACGCGCGACGAACAGGGACGGGCGACGATCTTTGACAAGCTGCCCGAAGAGATGCCCCGGGTCATGAGCGTCGGGCGGCTGGACCTGAATTCCGAGGGCCTGCTGCTGTTGACCAATGACGGCGGCATCAAGCGCAAGCTTGAATTGCCCGAAACCGGCTGGCTGCGGCGCTATCGCGTGCGGGTGAACGGGCGGCCCAGCGACGAGACGCTGGCGCCCCTGCGCGAGGGGATCGTGGTCGACGGGCAGCGCTTTCAGCCCATGATCGTCTCGCTTGATCGTCAACAGGGGGCCAACGCCTGGCTGACCGTGGGCCTGCGCGAAGGCAAGAACCGCGAGATCCGGCGCGCCATGGGCGACATCGGACTGAGTGTGAACCGGTTGATCCGCGTGTCCTATGGACCGTTCCAGCTGGGCAATCTCAAATCCGGCGAGGTCGAGGAAATCCGGCGCAAGGTGGTCCGCGACCAGCTGGGGCTGGAGGGCGCAAAACCCGACAAACCACAGCCGAAACGCCAGCGCAGACCACGAAGAAACTCCTGATTCTGGGGATTTGTCTGTTTCTTTCCCGTGTCTTGCCATCTTTCCGCCGGGTTTCTTGGCGACTGATCAAGGCATGTTGTTCACTGCGCTTGCCATAATGATCATGTTTGCCTCGGCTCTCATGATCCTGATGAACCTGCGGTCGATCGCCCAGGACACCGTTGACGCCATCCTGCATGCCACGGCAGGTGGACGGGCCGCAGACCGGGTCGTTCCGGCGGCAGCCTTTGCCTTGCTGTGGCTCTTGATCTTCGCCCTGTGCTATCTCTGAGGTTCGCCCGATGATGCAGGCTGACCCCTTTGCCAAGCGTGATGTCGCGCCCGAGTTGCGCACACCGCAGGCCGTCAACGTGCTGTTCCTGTCGATCTGCCCGCTGCTTCTGTGGTTCATGCGCGGATCACTGGCCGACATCGTTGCGGCGGCGGTCCTGATCCTGCTTTTTGCGACGGCGCGGTTCTTCCTGATCCAGGGCATCATCGCCGAAGAGCTGTTCGAGCGCACCGGGCAAAACCGTGTCAAACAGCGCCCGCACAAGTTGATCGGCGCAGGCATCCTTGGCGTGGCAACAACCGCACTGGCGGCCTACAAACTTGAAACGCTGCTGCAGCCTGTTGTGTTCGGACTGGCAACCGGCGCCCTAACAGTTCTGATCTTTGGGCGCGATCTGGATGCCCCCAAGCCCAAGACCGCCTCAAACCGCCCGTCCCAGGAAGAGCTTTCAGCAAGCTCTGACCACATCGCCGACCAGATGCAGGCCCTTGTGGCGCGGGTCGAAGCCATGGGAGATGCAGGGTCCACCCGCATGGCGATCGCCCTGCGCAACACGGTCCTTGCCGAGCAACGCGCACTGCGGGTCGATGCAAGCCAGCTGCAAGCGTTGAACGACGTGATCGGGCTGAGCGTCGAAGATGCCGCCGACGCCGTTGAACAGCTGGAAACCGACGTGGCGACCGCCCCGGTTCAGGCCAGCGACGACTTTGCCCTAGTCATGACCGAAATCCTGGAAGATTTCGAAGACGCGGCTGCGCAATTCTCGGTCTCGGACGGGATCCGCGAGGATGCGCATGTCGAGGATATGCTGGACCGCATGGACCGCGAGTTCGCGGCCTGAGGCAAAGCTTCGGTTCTTCCCCCTAGCAACACCAAGGCACATACCATAAATTCCTTTTGACCGTTTGGGGCAAAGGGGGTGTCGCGTGTCGGGTTCTGGAATTCAGAAGGTCTCGTATGTCCTGTTGATCGTTTTGCTGTTCGGGGTTTGCTCTGGGCTGCTGGGGGGACTCTGACCATGGCCCAACGGTTTGGCCGCAAATACAGCCCCGACGGCGAAAGCAAACCGGTTTCCGAACAGCGGCCCGCCTTTCATGGCGCCAAGGTCGACCCGGTGGGCGCGCGCAGCAACATCCTGTTTGTGCCCCCGATCGTTCTGGCCTTCACCTCGCTTGGCGGCGCGACCGATTTGGCCGTTGGCCTGACGGGCGCGGCTGTTCTGACGCTGGGCGCCTGGCTCTTGCGCGACGGTCTGAGGGCCGAAGCCGCCTGGAACGAGCGGAAAGTCGCTCGTCGCCCTGCCCTGCCACGCAAGATCCTGGCGGCAGGCCTGACCGGCATCGGAACGGCGATTGCGGCCTGGAAATCCGATCCCGGTCTGGTGGCGCCGCTGATCTTCGGCGCCGCCGCAGGCGTCCTGCACATCGCGGCCTTTGGCATCGACCCGATGCGCGACAAGGGCATGGAGGGCGTCGACACATTTCAGCAGGACCGCGTCGCCAAGGCGGTGGGTGAGGCCGAAAAGTACCTGGCGGGCATGGCCGACGCCGTGCGTCGCGCAGGCGACCGGCAGGTCGAGGCGCGTGTCGAACGCTTTCAGACCAAGGTGCGCGACATGATCCGCACGGTCGAAGACGACCCGCGCGACCTGACGGCGGCCAAGAAATACCTTGGTGTGTACCTGATGGGGGCCCGCGATGCCTCGGTCAAGTTTGCCGACATTTACAGCCGCTCACGTGATGCAGGGGCGCGGTCGGATTACATGATGCTGCTTACCGATCTCGAAGAAAGTTTCAACGCAAAGACACAAAAGCTTCTTCTGGATGATAACAGTGATCTGAATATCGAAATTGAAGTGCTGCGCGACAGGCTGCAGCGGGAAGGGGTGCGTCTCGATTGAGGCGTGCAAAAATGAATTTGAAAGAGGGAGTGCCCATGTCCGAGAACGTGCGCAAGAAAGCCGAAGAAGCCCTGACATTGGTTGATGAGGTCAACGCTGTCATCCTGCCGGAACCCAAAGAGGCAGGCGCGATTGTGCCGCTGGCCGAGGCCGATGCCCCCGTGGGCGAGGAAATCCGCTCGCGCATGATGGAGATCGACATGGGCGACACGAACTCGATCGTGTCGTTCGGGTCCGCCGCGCAGGCCGAGTTGCAGGAAATCAGCCAGGCGATGCTGACGGATGTGCGCAACAAGGACGTGGGACCGGCAGGCGACAGCTTGCGTGACATCGTCACGACGATCCGGGGCTTCTCGGTCAGCGAGTTGGATGTGCGCCGCGAACGCAGCTTTTGGGAAAAGCTGCTGGGTCGCGCCGCGCCCTTTGCCAAGTTCACCGCCCGGTTTGAAACCATTCAGGGCCAGATCGACAAGATCACGGACAACCTGCTGAGCCACGAGCACAAACTGCTGAAAGACATCAAGTCGCTGGATCTGCTCTATGAAAAAACGCTGCAGTTCTACGACGAACTGGCGCTTTACATCGCTGCGGGTGAGGAAAAGCTGAAAGAGCTTGACGAAAAGGACATCCCGGCCAAGGAGTCCGAGGTTCAGGCGGCGGCCGAGGACAATCAGGTCATGGTGGCGCAAGAGCTGCGCGACCTGCGCGCCGCGCGTGACGATCTGGAACGCCGCGTGCACGACCTGAAGCTGACGCGCCAGGTGACAATGCAGTCCCTGCCCTCGATCCGTCTGGTTCAGGAAAACGACAAGTCGCTGGTCACCAAGATCAACTCGACGCTGGTGAACACCGTGCCGCTTTGGGAAACCCAGCTGGCACAGGCCGTGACCATCCAGCGCTCGGCCGAAGCTGCCGCCGCGGTGCGCGACGCCAACGACCTGACCAACGAGCTGTTGACCGCCAATGCCGCCAACCTGCGCGAAAGCAACAAGGCAATCCGCGAGGAAATGGAGCGTGGGGTCTTTGACATCGAGGCCGTCAAGCAGGCCAATGCCGATCTGATCGGCACCATCGAGGAAAGCCTGCAGATCGCGGATGAAGGCAAGGCACGCCGTGCGGCGGCCGAGGAAGAGCTGAAAAAGATGGAAAGCGATCTGCGCGACACCCTGGCGTCGGCCAAGGCACGCAAGGATGGCGTTGGCGACAATGCGGGTACCGCCGTACCTGGAAGCTGATCCACGATGCGCCCGACTTCGATAACGGGCCTGCTTGCAGGCCTAGGGTCAGGATTCATAACCAGTAGATGACGGTTGCCGCGAGAGCGATGGCTGAGAGAAAGACCTTTGGACAGCGGTCATAGCGGGTTGCCACGCGCCTCCAGTCCTTGAGGCGCCCGAACATGA
>JAUHVR010000026.1 GCA_030424865.1 Alphaproteobacteria bacterium
GCCGGTCGATCTGGATCTGGACGGGCAGGGGACCTGCGTGGTGATCGGGCCGAACGGCTCCGGCAAGACCTCGCTTCTGACGCTGCTGCACGGCACGGCGCGGCTCAGTTCCGGCAGCATCGACTGGGCCTGCGGCACCGACGAGGCGCGCCACCATCAGGCCTTTGTCTTTCAGCAGCCGGTCATGCTGCGCCGCACGGTCGAAGACAACATCGCCTACCCGCTGACCCTGCGCGGCACCCCGCGCGCGCAGGCCCGCACGCAGGCTCGCGACTGGGCTGACCGCGTCGGGCTGGGCGCGATGCTGGCCCGGCAGGCCACGGTGCTGTCGGGCGGCGAACGGCAGAAGCTGGCGCTCGCCCGCGCCCTGATCGCCCAGCCGAAATTGCTTTTCCTCGACGAACCCTGCGCCGCACTGGATGGCCGTGCGACGCGCGAGATCGAAGAGATCCTGAACGAGGCCACCCGCTCTGGCACCCGGCTGATCCTGTCGACGCACGACATGGGTCAGGCCCGCAGGCTTGCCGACCGGGTGGTCTTTCTCTTGCGCGGACAAGTCCATGAAAGCGGCCCTGCCGCGGACTTTTTTGACCGGCCCCAGACGCCACAGGCGCGGGCCTTCTTGAACGGAGATATCGTAGAATGAATCGAGTGCTTGCGGGCCTCATGGCCCTGATGATCGGCGGCGCGGCGCAGGCTGCCGACGTGATGAAGATGGCCGTCACCACCTCGTTCCATAACTCGGGTCTGGCCGAGGTGCTGCTGCCCGAAATCAAGGCCGACCTGGACCTTGAGGTGCAGCTGCTGGTCGTTGGCACGGGCCAAGCTTTGAAGCTGGGCCGGGCAGGGGACGTGGACGCGATCCTGGTGCATTCGAAAGCGGCGGAAGAGGCCTTTGTGGCCGACGGGTCCGGCACGCACCGGCGTGAAATCATGTACAACGATTTTGTCGTGATCGGCCCTTCGGACGACCCGGCAGGTGTCGCGGGGGCCGCAAGCGCGGCGCAAGCGCTGCAGATGATCGCCGCCGCGAAACCGCCTTTTGTCAGCCGCGGCGATGACAGCGGCACGCACAAGAAAGAGCTGGCGCTCTGGACCTCGTCGGGGCAGGGCGTCGACGGGTTCGGCGGCTGGTATCGCGCCGTGGGCGCGGGCATGGGCGCGGCGCTGAACACGGCCTCGGGGATGAACGCCTACATCCTGTCCGACCGCGCCAGCTGGCTGAACTTCGGCAACAAGGGCGACCTGGCGCTGCTCTTTGCGGGCGACCCGGTGCTCTTCAACCAATACGCCTTTCTGCCGGTGAACCCCGCCAAGCATCCCCATGCCAAGCAAGAGCTTGCGGCGAAGCTTGAGGGCTGGCTGACCTCGGACCGCGCGGGCGCGTTGATCGATGGCTACACCATCGGCGGCGAAACGCTTTTCGTCTTCAACGCGCAGTAAGCGCCAAGTGAGGGCGCCCCAAAAAGCGCTCAATATGCTTCTCGGGGATCGGGCAAGAAAGTCGTGGTTTTGTTGGGCAACAGAGGTCGGCTAAGCGGACCAAGCAGTCATTGGACGGCCATCTGAATTCACTTGGCTACTCTGATGCTCAACAGTGTTTTTGATAATCTCTTCTGGACGGTGCCTACGCCACTTTGTGCACCGCGAAGCGCGTTGATGTGGGCGGGCCACCCCTTCTGATGATAAAGCAAATCTGCTGCATCAAGCTCTCCCGCTGAAACCAGATCGGCAATTTCCGGTGCCAAAGCCAAGAGCGAGTTCAAGTTTTCAACTGCGCTTTTCGCATTGGCGAGTTCATCTTCGGTCGCAACCTTACTTTTGGAAATTGACCTGTTGGCACGCGCGACTTCAAATTGAAGATTTTCGGCGGTGCTTCTTATCATATAGGAGTTTTCATCGTCGGTTGGGTTTGCAAATTCCACAACTGTCCAACCACCGCGCTCAGCTTGAATGCTAGAAACAAAAAAATGGTTCATTTGGCTCGTCATCCGTTCCAAGGTTTGGAAAGAAGTGAGCAATCGCAACTCAGCAGATGCCTTGGCAGCCAATTCTTTGGCCGTTTCTTGAGCGGCTGCTGGGGACAGAAAGACAAGCAAAAAGACGCCGAGTACAGGAATGGTCAAAAAAAATCGCATTTTGGATCCTCCCTACCTCACAGTGCGCCTGCTTCGCACCCTAGGCAAGAAAAAACATTGGCAATACTTCAAGGTTCACATTGGCCCAAACCTGCCATTTTCTGCCCCGCAGAACAGCATAGCGGTCTTAGTGTAAGAGCTGGCCCTATTCCTTAGGGCGCACCTTATAGGTGAGCACTTACTAAATGACTCAATTATAGCAGGAGGCGACGGAAAATCGCAGCTTGGCGCTTTCCGCTCAGTGCCCGTGCCCCTCAATATCCCCGTGAATCGCAAACTGCTCCAGCCCCGCCTCTTGCGGTTCGATCACGCGATAGCTTTCGCGGACGCCGGCCTCGGTCAGTTCGCGGGCGACGGTCAAGAGCGTGTTGGGATCGTGGTCCTCACACAGGTCCGCCATCTGCGCCAGCTCGTCCTGTGCGACGGGCAGGGCGGCCTCGGCACTGGGCGCGCCGTAGTAGGTCACGAAGTGATGCGCCAGCATCTGGGCCAGCGTCTCGACCTCACCCGTCTCGACCTCGGTCACGGCCACAAAGGTCACGCGCCCGCCGGTTTCCAGCCCCAGCCAGCCGTTGGAAAACGCCTGTTTGGCCTTGCCGGCCAGATCGCCCTCGGTCCAGTTCGAAAACTCGAACCCACCCGAGATGCACCATTCGCCGGTGCGGGCGGGGCTTGCGAAAACCCTTGTATCGCTTTCGTCAAAATGGATGGCACGGGCAAGTTTCATGAGGCCTCCAGAAGGGTTGTCAGCGGGATCACACGGGTGCCGGTGCCGTCGCGCACCAGCTTGCCAAAGTCTTCGTCGACACCCATGAAGGTGCCGGTGTCGGTCTCTTCGCCGACGCCATGGGCCAGACCGCGCCATTCGGCGTGCACCACGCGGTTGCCCTGATCCTCCCACCGGGTGATCCAGTTCAGCGTGTGCCGGGCCCAGGCTTCCAGCAGGGCAGGGGGGGCGACATCGGCGCAGCCTTCGGCGTAAAGCGCTGTTTCGTCAGGGGTTTGGCCCATGTCCTCGCTGGGCGGAACCAGCGGCAGGGTAAAGCCCACGACCAGCCAGTCGGGCACCGCGGCGGGGTCGTCGCCCGAGGCTGCCACCCGGAACCGCCCGCAGGCCGCGCCGTTGATGCGGAGGCCGCCGTCCCAGTCCAGATGCACCGCAACCTCGGGCGGGGCCAGCGCGCCAAGGGCGTTCTGCAGGCCGACACCACAGAGCGGCAGCATGGCCATGGCCTGCGCCAGCGGCACCTCGGGGGCAAAGACCAGCGCGGCCTGCATTTCGGTCGCGCCCAGCTGATGGCTGACCAGCCCCGCGTCACAGCCAGTGGCCGCCCGCATCACCGCGTGGTCAAAGGCATCGCCCTGCGCGGCCTCGCCCCACATCAGCGGCGGAAAGGTCGGCGTGTCGCTCATGCCACGCCTTTCGCGACCAGTGCCTGCGCCACGGCGTGGAAGGCCTGCGCCTGTGCGCTGTCGGGCGCGCTGGCGGTGATCGGCGCGCCCCCGTCCGAGGCCAGCCGGATCTGCAGATCCAGCGGGATCTCGGCCAGCAGGGGCACACCCAGCTTGGCCGCCTCGGCGGCAACACCGCCATGTCCAAAGACGTGCTCTTCATGGCCGCATTTGGAACAGATATGCGTTGACATGTTTTCCACCATGCCGACAATCGGCACCTTCAGCTGGTTGAACATGTCGATGCCCTTGCGCGCGTCCAGCAGCGCCACGTCCTGCGGGGTGCTGACGACAATCGCGCCATCGACCTGCGCCTTCTGGCTCAGCGTCATCTGCACGTCGCCGGTGCCGGGCGGCAGGTCGACCAGCAGCACATCCAGCGCGCCCCATTGCACCTGCATCATCATCTGCTGCAGCGCGCCCATCAGCATCGGCCCACGCCAGACCACGGCCTGATCCTCGTTGGTCATCAGCCCGATCGACATCATCGTGACGCCGTGGTTGCGCAGCGGCAGGATGGTCTTGCCATCGGGGCTGGCGGGGCGGCCAGAGACGCCCAGCATGCGCGGTTGGCTGGGGCCATAGACGTCGGCGTCCAGCAGACCCACGCGCCGTCCCTGCTGCGCCAGCGCCACGGCCAGATTCGACGACACGGTCGATTTCCCGACCCCGCCCTTGCCGCTGGCAATGGCCAGGATGCGATCAATGCCGGGGATCTTTTCGGGGCCTTTCGGCGCGGCCGGGCGGCTGGGTTTCAGATCGGGCGGGGCCTTGTCGGAATGCCCGGTCAAAACGATCGAGACCTGATCGACGCCGTCCAGCGCCTTCAAGGCCTCTTCGGCCCGCGCCTGAACGGCGGAATAGGCCTGGGCCTGGCTTGGCGCGATTTCCATCACGAACCGCACGGTGCCCCCGTCGACGTTCAGCGCCCGCATGACGCCCGACGACACGATGTCGCCGCCCGCCGGGTCGGCAATGGTTTTCAGGACCTCAAGAATCTGGTCGCGGCTGGCCATGACGTCACTCACCGCCCGAAATTTCGCCGGTGACCTCGTGGGTCATGCCCAGCTCTTCGATGGTCACCACGGCCTTGACGGCAAATGTCTTGCCGCCCGTGTCGCCATCGCGCATCGCGGCTTCGATCGCCTGTTGCGAGGTCACTCCGACCTGCTTGAGGAACTTCCGCATGGACATGTTCATTTCGTCGCTCATCTGGCTCTCCGGGCTTGGTGTCTTGGCTTAGGATTGACGCATTTGCGGACCCGTGCCTAGGCTGAGGGCATGGGACATATGCGTTTTTTCTGGGCAGTGCTGGCGATGTGCCTGCTGCCAATGATGGCTTGGGCCGAGGATCGGCTGGTGCGTCTGCAAGCGCCGGACGCGCTGGTTGAGACCGGGTTGCTGAAACACATCCTGCCGCGATTTTCCCTGAAATCTCAGGTACGTGTGCAGATCGTCGGCGTGGGTGAGGCGGCGGACGCGACGCTGGGCGACACCGGCACGCCGCTGTTTTTCGGCATCGGGCAGACCTGGCATCTTGCGGTTGCGAACCCCGATCATCTGGGCAGCAAACGATTCTCGGACTGGATGGGATCCAAGGTCGGCCAACGCGCGATCATCGGCTTTGCGCCGGACGGCGAGGCGCTGTTCGGCCCGCCTCAAGAGCAGAAGGTCGCGGTGGTCGAGGTCGATCTGGATGGCGATGCCGTGTTGGGGCAAGAGGTCTCGCGCCGCGCCTGCGCACGCTGCCACGCGGTCGAGGCCAAGGGCCGGATGGGCGGCATCGGCTCGACCCCCAGTTTCGCGGTGCTGCGCAGCCTGAACGACTGGGAAGAGCGGTTCTCGGTGTTCTACATCCTGAATCCGCATCCCTCGTTCACGCTGATCGACGAGGTCACCCCGCCGTTCCCCGCAGACCGCCCGTCGCCCATCGTGCCCATCGAGCTGACGCTGGACGAGCTTGAGGCGGTGCTGGCCTATGTGGGCAGCATGGCGGCCGCCGATCTGGGGGGCGCGCTGGTCCATCAGTGATCGCGCCGCTTGCTGAGGTAATCCTCGGTCGTGCGCACGCGCGGGCGTTCACCGCCCTGGAACGGGTTGTCATCGGCGTGGTACTGCGCGTTGACGCGGCAGTTGTCGCACATCTGGATCATGCGGATTTTCTCTTCGGAAAACATCGGGTGATCCTGCAGCTTTTCGGTGATCCGCTCGACGGTGGATTTCACCCCGAAGAGCGATCCGCAGTCGATGCAGGCAAAGGGCTCTTCCTCGTTCAGGATGCGCTGTTCCAGCGCGGTCTGGGTCAGGTCCAGACGGGGTTCCAGCGTGATCGCGTCTTCGGGGCAGATGTTGGCGCAGAGGCCGCATTGCAGACAGGCGTCTTCCTGAAAGCGCAGTTGCGGCGCATCGACGTTGTCGCCCAGAGCGCCCGAGGGGCAGAGCGACACGCAGCTGAGGCAGAGCGTGCAGGCATCGGTGTCGACCAGCACCGCGCCATAGGGCGCACCGGCGGGCAGGGGCAGCGCCTCGGTCTCGGGGTGCAGGGCGCGGGCGGCCTGCCGGGTGATCTGGCGGCGGGTGCCCATGGGGCGCACGGGGTTTTCGACCGGGGCAGGGGCCTCTGCCGCGAACAGGTTGTCTGACAGGGCGTCGGGGTCGGGCGTGTCAAGCAGCGTGACGGCATCACCGCCGATGGCATTGGCCAGCGCGATCTGGGCATTGATGGCCTCGCGGTCGGCACCGGGGCCGGGCAGGACGGTGACGCTGGCAAAGCCCGCGGCCAGCGCGGCGACCATCTCGGCATGGCCAAAGGCGCCGATGGCGCTGATTTCCAGCGGGACAACGTCGGCCGGCAGGCCCCGGCCAAAGCGCGCGGCAAGGCGGATCATCTCGCCCCCATGCGCGTCATGGGCCAAAAGGCGCGGGGCACTGCCGCCCGCATCCTGATAGGCTTTGGCCAAAGTCTGAACCCGCCGCATGGTCAGATCGACCGGCGGCGCGTCATAGCTGATCGCGCCCGACGGGCAGGCCGAGGAACAGGCCCCACAGCCCGCGCAGATCATCGGGTCGACGGTGACGTGATCGCCATCGGGCGTGATCGCCCCGGTGGGGCACAGGTCCAGACAGCGGGTGCAGCCGGTTTTCTCGGCGCGGGAATGCGCGCAGAGCAGCGGTTCGGTCCGCACGTACAGCGGCTTTTCGAAGACGCCGGTCAGGTGGGACGCGGCCAGGATCGCGGCCTGCACCCCCGGAGCGTGGGACGGGTCGGCCCGCAGATAGCCTTCGCGTTTTTCATGGGCGGGGAACAGAGGGTCGCTGCCCCGCAGGTCCAGGATCACGTCGCAATCCGATTGCCCGCCGTCCTGCGGATCGGTCAGCGCAAAGCCGCCGCGCCCGCCGGGCTCGACCATCTGCAGGGCGTCGATGACCACCTGGAACTGTCCCAGCGCGCCTTTTGCGCGGCGCAGCTTACCGACAACGACGTCGTAGTCGCGGGTGGCGGGGATGTCGTCAGGGCTGTCCAGCAGCACCGTCACACCCAGAAAATCCTTGAGCGCCTCGGCCGCCGTGACGGCCACCTCGGCGGGTCCGAGGATCAGGCAAAGCCCCTCGGACACCACGTCAACCGTCTTTGCTGGGGCGGCCGGCAAGAGCGCCTCGGCCACCAATGCGGACATTTTGGGTAGCGTCGGAGCCTCATCCGCGGTCCATCCGGCCCTATCTCGCAGATCCAGCACCGGAGGGGCAGGGCGGTCCAGCTCTTCGGCGAGTGCCTCGAACACCCGTGATTCCTGGGTGCAGCAAAAAATTGCGTCGCCCCCCTCGATGGCGGCGGCGGCCCGGTCGATCTGGCTGGTGCACAGCGCCCGGCAGGGGGCAGGGACCGTCTGGCCGGTGGCTTGGGCCAGTGCCGAGGCATCGATGGCCTGCGTGTCCAAACACGTGCATGTTATCAAGGACTTGGCCATGGTTTTCTCCCCTGGAAACTCGGTGTTTTTACGGGGCAAATCACCCCGAAGTCGCGAAAAACTAATCTTGATTCCTAAGGTCCTACAACCGGTTTTCCAGAGCGATGGCCGCCCGACGGGTCTGCGAATCGCCGGTGACTCGCTGGAATTCCGGGCGGGTGATTCGCAAATCGCGCCGGGGGCCTATACCCAACAAGAAAAGTCGGATTAGACATTTCGTCCCTCCGCGCGGGGTGTTTGCGGGGGTGCTGCCCAAAATGTCCGATATTTGCCAAAGAATGCGGCAGTATACAAAAACTCCTTTCCGTCGGGTCGCTTGCTGGCCAAAGCTGGGGGCCACAGGAGGATGGCCACCCTTGATCCGCAACCCGAACATGTATCGCTCGATCCCGATCGGTGTGGTCCTGCGCAAGACGCCGGGCGTCACCCGCTGGGTGCCCTGGAACTGGACCGCCGCAGCCGTGCTGCCGGGGGCCGGGACCGCGGACTGGCGCGAGCTGCGCCGCGAAGGTGAGGCCATCGAGTACCACGCCGCCACTGTCGAGATGGAACTGCACGGGGCCGAGACCGAGGCCTATCTGAACGGGCTGAGCGCCGAGATCCCCAGCGTCTTTGTGGTGATGCGCGAGGCGGATGGCGAGATCCCGCTGGAGGTGCTGCTTGTGACCGCCTCGCCCTACGAGGCACAGGATTACACCGACAGCGGCGAAGAGATCGTCGAGAAGGTGCCGATGCCCGCCGGGCTGATTGCCTGGGTCAGGGACTTTGTCGAGGCCTATCACGAGGACGAGGTCTTTGTGAAACGGCGCCGGGACAAGAAGCGGATCGACCTGGTGCAGGACGGTATCGGGGATCCGCGGGTTGGCAAGGCCGCCGACATCTATGCCTCGCCTGCTCTGCAACGGAGACGGTTGCAGTGAGTATTTTTCGGAAAGATGAAAGGGCAGGACGCGCCCGGATTGGCGGGCGGTCATGAGTGACTTCTGGGCCCGTCGAAAAGCGGCTGTCGAGGCCGAGGCGCAGGCAGAAGAGGCGGCGCTTGTGGCCGCCGAGGCCGAAGCGCGCGAAACGGAGCTTGCCGAGAAAAGCGACGAAGAGCTGTTGGCCGAGGCCGGGCTGCGTGAGCCCGAGGCGCTGGAGAGTGCCGAAGAGGTGCAGGCCTTTCTGAAGGCCGAGCTGCCGCGCCGCCTGAAGACGCGGGCCCTGCGGCGGCTGTGGCGGCTGAACCCGGTGCTGGCCAACCTGGATGGGCTGGTCGACTACGGCGAGGATTTCACCGACAGCGCGACGGTCGTCGAGAACATGCAGACGCTTTACCAGGTCGGCAAGGGCATGTTCGACAAGTTCGAAGAGATGGCCAAGACGGCCGAGCCCAAGGACGCGGCCGCCGAAGAAGACGGGGACGCAGAGGTGCTTGTGGCCGAAGAAGAGGCGCCCGAGGCGCTGGATGGGGCGCAGGCGGACCCGGCTGGGGATGCGCCGGTGGTCTTTGCCGCCCTTGAAGATGATGACCCGCGCCCGGTGCCGCAGCGCCGGATGCGCTTTCAGTTTGCCGCGACGGAAGGATGACGATGACTGCAGCCGCCACGATCGAGATCCCTGAAGAGGACCGCCTGCGCGCGGATCTGTACAACTATCTGGGCCTCATTCTGGCCGGGCCCCCGGACGAGATGCTGATCGGGCAGACCGCCGGGCTGTCGGGGGACGGCAGCGATCTGGGGCAGGCGATCAGCACGCTCGCGCGCGTGGCCAAGGTCACCAAGCCCAAGGCGGTGGTCAGCGAATACAACCGGCTGTTCATCGGGCTGGGGCGTGGCGAGCTGTTGCCCTATGCCAGCTACTACCTGACCGGGTTCCTGAACGAAAAGCCGTTGGCGCTGCTGCGTCAGGACATGTCGGCGCGGGGCCTGCAGCGGGCCGACAACGTGTTCGAGCCCGAGGACAACATCGCCAGCCTGATGGAGATGATGGGCGCGATGATCGTCGGCCGCTTTGGTGTGCCCGCCACTCTGGGCACCCAGCGCGAGTTCTTCAACAAGCACATCGGCCCCTGGGCCGGGCATTTCTTTTCCGATCTCGAGGGGGCCAAGAACTCGGTCTTCTACGCGCCGGTGGGCAGCGTGGGCCGCGCCTTCATGGAGATCGAGGCCGAGGGCTTTCGCCTGAGCGCACAGACGTAGGGTGCGTGGACACGCGCACCTTTCCCGGGACGGGTGACCGTCCCTCAACAGTGAGAGGAGGACCTTTCATGACCAAGGAAAACGGCGCATCCCGCCGCGATTTCCTGAAACTGGCCGGCACCACGGCGCCCATCGCGGCGGTGGCAGTGGCGACCAGTGGCACGGCGGCGCAGGCCGACGAGCCGGACCTGACATCGGACAAGATGCAGGACACCGCGCACACCCGCGCCTACTTCGCCAGCGCGAAGTTCTAAGACAGCACGGCCCGGATCCAACCGGACCTTGTACCAACGGCCAAACGGCGACTGGTTGCGTGACGCCCGACTGCCAGACTGGCCATTCGTCCAACCAAGCAAGTGTTGCCCGCGGGCAATGCCAGCAGGGGAGAGAGAAATGCTTAGGAAAAAGACCAACGGGGTTGCGCGACGCCCCCAGCGGACTTCGATCCTGTCCGAGGTGGGCAACACCTCGGTTGACCGCCGCGCGTTCCTGCGCGGGTCGGGTCTGGCCATTGGTGGTCTGACCGCGATTGCCGCAACGGGCGGTACGGTGACCCGCGCAGAGGCGGCGACAGCCGGCGGCGCGGTGGACCTGAAGAAAACCGTCTGCACACACTGTTCTGTCGGCTGTACCGTTGTGGCCGAAGTCAGCGATGGCGTCTGGGTGGGGCAAGAGCCCGGCTGGGACAGCCCGTTCAACCTGGGCGCCCACTGCGCCAAGGGCGCGGCCGTTCGGGAACACGCCCATGGTGAACGCCGCCTGAAGTACCCGATGAAGAAAGAGAACGGCGAGTGGGTCCGGATCTCGTGGGAGCAGGCGATCAACGAGATCGGCGATGGCATGATGAAGATCCGCGACGAAAGCGGACCGGATTCGGTGTACTGGCTGGGCTCGGCGAAGCACAACAACGAACAGGCCTACCTGTTCCGCAAGTTTGCGGCCTACTGGGGGACGAACAACGTCGACCACCAGGCGCGGATCTGCCACTCGACCACCGTTGCGGGTGTTGCGAACACATGGGGCTACGGCGCCATGACCAACAGCTACAACGACATCCACAACTCGAAGGCCATCTTCATCATCGGCGGCAACCCGGCCGAGGCGCACCCCGTCTCGCTGCTGCACGTTCTGCGCGCGAAAGAGCAGAACAACGCGCCGCTGATCGTCTGCGACCCGCGCTTTACGCGCACCGCGGCGCATGCGGATGAATATGTGCGCTTCCGTCCGGGCACCGACGTCGCCCTGGTCTGGGGTATCCTGTGGCACATCTTTGAAAACGGCTGGGAGGACAAAGAGTTCATCCGCACCCGTGTCTGGGGTATGGACCAGATCAAGGAAGAAGTGGCCAAGTGGACGCCCGAGGAAGTCGAGCGTGTGACCGGCACCCCCGGTTCGCAGCTGCGCCGCGTGGCGCGCACCATGGCCAACAACCGTCCCGGCACCGTGATCTGGTGCATGGGTGGCACCCAGCACACCAACGGCAACAACAACACGCGCGCCTACTGCGTGCTGCAGTTGGCGCTTGGCAACATGGGCACCAGCGGTGGCGGCACCAACATCTTCCGCGGCCACGACAACGTGCAGGGTGCAACCGACCTTGGCGTTCTGAGCCACACGCTGCCGGGCTATTATGGTCTGTCGGCTGGCGCATGGGCGCACTGGGGCCGTGTCTGGGGCGAGGACAGCGACTGGCTGTCGGGTCAGTTCGCCAAAGTCACCGGCGCTGACGGCAAGGAGAAGTCGCTGCAGAACCTCACCGGTATTCCGGTGTCGCGCTGGATCGACGGCATTCTCGAAGATCCTGCGAACATGGACAACCCGGACAAGGTCCGTGCCATGGTTCTGTGGGGCCACGCGCCCAACTCGCAGACCCGTATGGTCGAGATGAAGAAAGCCATGGAGATGCTGGACATGCTGGTCGTGATCGACCCGTTCCCCACCGTCTCGGCTGTTCTGCATGACCGCGAAGATGGCGTGTACCTGCTGCCGGCCTCGACCCAGTTCGAGACCTACGGCTCGGTGACGGCGTCCAACCGGTCGATCCAGTGGCGCGATCAGGTCATCGATCCGCTGTTCGAAAGCAAGCCCGACCATGAAATCATTGGTCTGTTTGCCCAGAAGTTCGGCTTCCATGACCGGATCTTCCGCAACATCGCGTTGGAAGAGGACGGCATCACGCCGAACATCGAAGACACCCTGCGCGAGATCAACCGCGGGATGTGGACGGTGGGCTACACCGGCCAGTCGCCCGAGCGGATCAAGCTGCACATGGCCAACCAGCACACGTTCGACCGGACGACGCTGCAGGCCATTGGTGGCCCGGCCGACGGAGACTATTACGGGATGCCGTGGCCGTGCTGGGGCACTGCCGACATGAAGCACCCGGGCACGCCCAACCTGTATGACATGTCGAAACCGGTGGCTGAGGGTGGTCTGACCTTCCGTGCGCGCTTTGGCGTGGAACGGGACGGCGACAACCTGCTGGCCGATGGTGTCTACAGCGTCGGATCCGAGATTGAGGACGGCTATCCCGAGTTCACCATGCAGATGCTGATGGACCTGGGCTGGGACGGCGATCTGACCGACGAGGAACGGGCGGCGATCGATGCCGTTGCGGGTCCGAAAACCAACTGGAAAACCGACCTGTCGGGCGGCATCCAGCGGGTTGCGATTGCACATGGCTGCGCGCCCTTCGGGAACGCCAAGGCCCGTGCGGTTGTCTGGACCTTCCCGGATCCGGTGCCGGTGCACCGCGAGCCGCTGTACACCAACCGTCGCGATCTTGTGGCCGATTACCCGACCTACGAGGACCGGAAGTTCTATCGTCTGCCGACGATGTACGCGTCCATCCAGAAGAACGACTTCTCGAAGGACTATCCGATCATCCTCACCTCGGGCCGTCTGGTCGAATACGAGGGTGGCGGCGACGAAACCCGGTCGAACCCCTGGCTTGCGGAACTTCAGCAAGACATGTTCGTCGAAATCCATCCGAGGGATGCCAACAACCTGGGTGTGCGCGATGGTGCGCAGGTCTGGGTCGAAGGTCCCGAGGGCGGCAAGGTCAAGGTCATGGCGATGGTCACAGAGCGGGTCGGAGAGGGCGTTGCCTTCATGCCGTTCCACTTTGGCGGGCATTTCCAGGGGGACGATCTTCGGAGCAAGTATCCGGATGGTGCCGATCCCTATGTGCTTGGTGAATCCACCAACACCGCACAGACCTATGGCTATGACAGCGTGACCCAGATGCAGGAGACGAAAGCGACTCTCTGCAAGATCATGCCAGCGTAAAGGGAGACCAGAAGAATGGCAGCAAGAGCAAAGTTTCTCTGCGATGCCGAGCGCTGCATTGAATGCAACGCTTGCGTCACCGCCTGTAAGAACGAGCACGAGGTGCCCTGGGGGATCAACCGACGACGGGTTGTGACCATCCAGGACGGCAAACCGGGCGAACGCTCGATTTCCGTGGCCTGCATGCACTGTTCGGATGCACCCTGTATGGCGGTGTGCCCGGTCGACTGCTTCTATCAGAACGAAGAAGGTGTCGTCCTGCACTCCAAAGACCTGTGCATCGGTTGCGGTTACTGCTTCTACGCGTGCCCCTTTGGCGCGCCGCAGTTCCCGCAGGCCGGCAACTTCGGGTCGCGCGGCAAGATGGACAAGTGCACCTTCTGTGCCGGTGGTCCCGAGGACAACCACTCGACCGCCGAGTTCGCCAAGTACGGCCGCAACCGGATCGCCGAGGGCAAACTGCCCATCTGCGCCGAGATGTGCTCGACCAAGGCGCTGCTGGCGGGTGACGGCGACATCGTGTCGGCGATCTACCGCGAGCGCGTGGTGGCCCGTGGCTTCGGCTCGGGCGCCTGGGGCTGGGGCACCGCCTACGATCAGAAGGGCGGATGAGCCAGTTGGCGCAAAATAATGCACTATTGGGAACCCCGGAGACTTCCGGGGTTCTTAACTGTTTGTTAACCTTTTCCACTGGAAGGGGTGTTGCGGACCGTTTTTTCGCGACTCCCCCGGTGGGGAAGCGCAGGGCGTCTTATCGCCGTCATTTCGCGACCCGCTTGGAACATGGGGTCGCGCGTTTGGGAACACACGACAAGGGCACGGACAAGCGGGATGGGTTGGGTGTAAATTCTGCCTTCCTGAACCAGCGTGCCTGGTTGATGCGGTGGTCGGATCGGGATGGCAGTGTCGAGCTGGCCCAGGCGGTCCTTGACCAGACCGCGTCGTCTGTGACGGTGCCGCGCCGCGACAGGGGTCTGGCCTTGCGCACCCTGGCCTGGCAATCAAGATGGCGCGGGGCCCTGTCCGAGGCCGAAGAGCTGTGTCACCGCGCCATGGCCCGCCTGCGTGGCGAGGATGCGCAGGACGCGATGGCGGACTGTCATACCATCCTTGGTGTCATTGCAAACACGCGCGGGGACCGGACAACCGCCCGCGATCACGTGACCGAAGGCTTTGCCTGTCTGACCGCCGACAGCGCGGTTGAAACCCGGATCGATCTTTTGGCAAACCTTGCCAATATCGAACGCTACTCCGGCCGGTTTGACCTGGCGCATGCCATTCTGACCGATGCGAGGGGGCTGGCGACAGGACAGGATCTGGCGCGTGTCGAACAGACCTTTGCCCGCGCCGCGCTGCGTGATGGCAATCCGCAGCAATGCCTGGATCATGCGCAGGTGGCGCTGGACCTGGCCGAGGCCCATGGAAACCGGATTATTCAGCCCTATGCACTGGAAATCCGGGGCGCGGCGCTAGTTGATGTCGGGCAGGCTGGTGACGCCCTGACCGCGTTGGAACAGGGTTTGACGCTGGCGCGCGAAGACCGGGATCGCCGCGCCGAATGCCAGCTTCTGCACGAAGTCTGTCGCGTTCACATGGCGCAGCAGAGGTACGAAGAGGGTCTGTCCCTGGCGCAGGGTGGTCAGCAGGTCGCCACGGAGCTGGGCTGTACGGTTCTGGAGACCCGGTTCCTGGAACGCGTGGCGTTTTTCCAGGACCGGTTGGGCCAGACCGAGGCGGCGCTGGACAGCTTCAGGACGCTGGCACTGCGGCGCGGTCCTCTTTGACCTAGCGCTCCGTTTTTTTGGCAGGGAATATCGTGATGCAAACGTCATGTCTGTGGCTTGTGGTCGTTTTGAGGCTGGTGGGCCGGATGGTTCGGGGACTGGCCCGACAAACTGCGGGGGTGGTCGGCAAGTGGTTTGCACCGGGCGCGAAGGGCGATAGTCAGGGGGACATGACAGTCCAAACCCCTGAAAGGTCAAACATGTCTCGTACCCTTACTGCCCTTCTTGTCGGAGCTTCCATGACCACCATGTCCTCTTTCGCCGCTGCACAGGACGCCCCTGCGCTTGACACCAACGAAGCCAAGGCCGGCTATGAAATCGGCCGCCGCATCGGCGCGAACCTGCAGCAGCAGGGGCTGGGCATGCTGGACCCGCAGGCGCTGGCCCTGGGCATCGCCGATTTCCTGACCGATGCCGAGCCGCGCGTCAGCGACGCCGACTTCCAGGCCGCGATGCAGGCCATCCAGGCCGCGCAGGCCGCAGAAGCCGCCGAACAGGCCGAGGCCGCCCTGGCCGCGGGCCGCGCCTTTCTGGAAGAAAACAAGGGCAAGGACGGTGTGACCACCACCGACAGCGGCCTGCAATACACCGTGACCAAGGCCGGCGAAGGCGCGAGCCCGACCGCCGCCCAGACGGTCACCGTGCATTACACCGGCCGTCTGCTGGACGGCACGGTCTTTGACAGTTCGGTCCAGCGCGGTCAGCCCGCGTCCTTCCCCGTGGGCGGGGTGATCAAGGGTTGGCAGGAAGCGTTGCAGCTGATGGCCCCCGGCGCGGTCTGGGAAGTCTGGATCCCGTCCGAGATTGCCTATGGCGCGCGAGGCGCGGGTGGCGACATCGGTCCGAACGAAGTGCTGAACTTCACAATCGAGCTCATTTCTATCGACGGTTAACGCTGCGCGACCAAAACGGCGCGGCGCAAGGAGGAACAGGATATGCTAAGAGCCTTGCTGTCCATTATCTTTATTCTTGGTGTCGCGCCGATCGCCTCGGCGCAGGACGCGGGGGCCCCGGTCGAGATCGACCGGTCCGCCACAGGTGGCGCGCAGACGCTGGAAGACATCCTGCGTCGTCAGCGCGGCGAGTCCATCGACGACAGTTTCCGCAGCAACAACATTGGCGGTGACGCAACCTCGGTGCCGGGTCTTGGCCCGCTGGGCGGCGCCTCGGACCCCGAGCTGTGGCGCGCGCTGCGCTACAACAAGGCGGACATCACGGTCAGCGACAACACCGAGGTCGGCAAGGTGCTGGTGCAGGACGGCGGCATGCGCTGGTACCAGTTCCGCCAGGGTCCGCTGGCCCAGTATGGCGGCTGGCTGCTGCTGGGCACGATGGCGCTTTTGCTGGTCTTCTTTGTCCTGCGGGGCCGTGTTCGCATCGATGCACCGGCCACGGGGCGCACGGTGACACGGTTTGCCTCGTTCGAGCGGATGACGCACTGGATGCTGGCGGGCAGTTTCATCCTGCTGGGCATCACCGGTCTGCTGGTCCTGTTCGGGCGCATGTTCATCGCGCCGGTCTTTGGCAAAGAGGCGAACTCGGTCATCCTGATCGCCTCGAAATGGGTGCACAACAACGTGTCCTGGGCGTTCATGCTGGCGCTGGTGCTGGTCTTTGTGATGTGGGTCCGCCACAACCTGCCCAACCGCACCGACCTGGTCTGGATTTCGCAGTTCGGCGGGATCGTCGGGAAAAAGCACCCGCCGGCCAAGAAATTCAACGCCGGGCAGAAGATGATCTTCTGGTCGGTGATCGTGCTGGGCGGTTCGATCTCGGTCTCGGGTCTGTCGCTGCTGTTCCCGTTTGAACTGCCGCTGATGGGCAAGACATTTACGCTGCTCAACGACTGGGGTGTGCCGGGCTGGATCGGCATGGCACCGCTGGACACGGCGCTGACCCCGCAAGAGGAAATGCAGCTGACCTCGCTCTGGCACGCCATGGTGGCCTTTGTGCTGATGGCGATCATCATCGCGCATATCTATATCGGCTCGGTCGGCATGGAAGGTGCCTATGACGCGATGGGTTCGGGAGAGGTCGACGAGGCCTGGGCGCATCAGCACCACTCGATCTGGCTGGACGAGGTCAAGGCCAAGCAGGGCGCGGCCCCCAAAGACGCAACCCCGGCCGAGTGAGCCCGATGCGCGGGTTGGCTGTGATACTGGCCCCGATACTGGTCGTGGTGGCCGGGCCTGCGCTGGCGCAGGAGTTCACCACGCTGAAAGGTCACGGCGGGCCCATCATGGGCCTGGCCGTGGCGCCCGACGGGCAGGTGGCAACGGCGAGTTTCGACAACTCGGTGGGGCTGTGGACCGGGACAGAGCCAACCTGGCTGGAAGGGCACGACGCGGCTGTGATCGCGCTGAACTTCAGCCAGGCCCCGGTCGTCTATTCGGGCGGAGACGACTTCCGCGTGCTGCGCTGGCTGCCAGAGGGCGGCGCGGTCGAGGTCACCCGACATCAGGGCAAAGTCAGCGATATCGCCGTCTCGGACGATGGGACGCGCATTGCGACAGCCAGCTGGGACGGTTCCATCAATCTGATCGACGGCGGGGCGGAACAAAAGCTGACCGGGCACCAGTCCAATGTGACCACGGTGGGGTTCGCCCCCGATGGCGCGCTGTATTCCGCGTCATCTGACGGCACGATGCGGGTCTGGGAAGGCGATGACCTGTCACCCCGGACCATTCTGAAACACGGGTTCGGCATCAACGAGATGGTCATCGAAACCGACTGGATCGCCTATGGCGCCGTCGATGGCGGCACGCGGGTGATCGATCGCGAGAGCGGCCAGCAGATCCGAGATTTCACGCTGGACCGGCGGCCCATTCTGGCGATGGCCTATCATGCGGCCTCGGGGCAGCTGGCGGTGGGCGATGGCCACGGCTACATCATGATGATCGACACAAATGCCTGGCGCATCACCCGCGATTTCCGCGCCACCCGGCGTGGGCCGGTCTGGGCGCTGGCCTTTTCGCCCGATGGCGAAACGATCTATGCTGGCGGGCTGGACGACGTGGCCTATGCCTGGCCCGTCGCCTATCTGGACGCATTCGACCCGGCGATTGACGGCGAACGCAGCTTCCTGCGCGACGCCGAAACCATGAGCAACGGAGAGCGGCAGTTCATGCGCAAATGCTCGATCTGCCACGCGCTTGACCCCGGCCCCTCGCGCAAGGCGGGGCCCACGTTGCACGGCCTGTTCGGGCGCGCGGCGGGCACGGTGCCGGGCTATCCCTATTCGCCGATCCTCGACGGGTCGGACATCGTCTGGGACGAGGTCTCGGTCGATGCGCTTTTTGACGAAGGACCGGATCATTACATTCCGGGATCAAAAATGCCGATGCAGGTGATCCGGGGCGCAGATGACCGCGCCGACCTGATCACCTTTTTGAAACACGCCACAAAACAGGAGGCTGACCAATGAAAGCGATGATGGCTGGATTTGCTGCAATGGTGATCATCTCGATCGGGGCCTGGTATGCCCTCGGGGAAATGGGATTTTCCTCGGCTGAACAGCGCAGTGGTCAAAGTGTCCGATTGGATTGACCCGCCGCACAGGCCAGTGTTGAGGCAGTAAACGAGCATGGCGACAAGCACGATGGACGACTATGGCGGCACCCTTGCGGGGGCCTCGGTTCTGGTGATCGACGATGAACCGGGGATGCGCAACTTTCTGACCAAGATCCTGGAACCGCGCGTGAAGCGGGTCGAAGAGGCGGGATCACCCAAAGAGGCGACGCTGAAACTGGACGAGGCGCATTATGACCTGGTGATCCTCGACAATCTGATGCCGGGGGGCACGGGGCTGGATTGGGTGACCGAACAGCGCCGCAAGGGGTTCTTTGCCGACACGATCCTGATCACCGCCTATGCCGACCTGGAAACGGCGATTGCCGCGCTGCGGGCCGGTGTCAGCGATTTTGTCCTGAAGCCGTTCCGCGCCAACCAGATCCTGAGCGCCGTCGCACGCACGCTGGACCGCAAGTACCTGCGCCGCGACAACACGCTGCTTTTGCGCGAACTGCATGCAGGCAGCCCGCGCGGCAAGCTTTTGGGCAACTCGCAGGCGCTGACCGATGTGCGGTCGATGCTGGCCCGGCTGGCGCCCCTGCCGACGCCGGTGCTGTTCACCGGCGCCAGCGGTACGGGCAAGGAACTGGCGGCACGCTATCTGCACCAGGTCTCGGACCGGGCGGAAAAGCCCTTTGTTGCGGTGAACTGCGCCGCGATTGCGCCGGACCGGATCGCCTCGGAACTTTTCGGCGTGGTCGAGGATGACGACCGCCTGAAACCGGGGCTCTTGCTGCTGGCCGACGGCGGCACGCTGTTTTTGGACGAGGTCGCGCAGATGCCTGACCAGCTGCAGGCGGCGCTGCTGCGGGTGCTGGAGGACAAGCGCGTGCGCCCGGTGGGCGCTGAACGCGAGATCCCGCTGAACCTGCGGTTCCTCTTTGCCACCAACGCCGATCTGGATGCCGCCGTGGCCGAGGGCCAGTTCCGCGCGGACCTCTATCACCGCATCAACGTCATGCGGATCGAGATGCCGCCCCTGCGCGACCGGTCCGAGGACATCGTCGAGCTGGCCGCCTTTTTCATGCAGGAGTTCGCCACGACCCTGGGCATGCCGCGTCTTGATCTGGACGAGGAAACCCTGCTGAAACTGCGCCGCTATGACTGGCCGGGCAACGTGCGCGAGCTGAAGAACCTGATCGAGCGCTCGGTCATCCTGGGCGAGTTCCCCGAGGAATTCGCCGGCAGCGGCGCGGTCACGGGCGCGCAGGCGATCGAGAACCTGGACCTGGTGATGCAGCGCCACATCCTGCACGTGCTGGACCTCTGCGACGGCAACCGCGCCGAGGCCGCCCGAAGGCTGGGTGTCTCCCGCAAGACCATCGACCGCAAGATGGCGGTTTGGGTGGTGTGAGGGGGGGTTGGTGGGGTGATTTGGGGACGTCTGCACTCAGCCCTGAGCGGACATTCGAACTATCGGCAACGAAAGCCTTGAAAGAGCCCAAACTACTGTACGCTGCGAGCTGAATGAATGTCCGATACGTTGGGCGGTCAAATACGTGTCAAAATCAAACTGAGTTTTGCCAAGGGGTTGTGGCACAAGATTTTTCAAAGACTACGGCGTGATCGCTCACGATGACAAAAACGACCGTTATTGACACGCAGGTTATGGCAAGGGGTTTTTGGCAAACCTTTGATACCCAGATCAGTAGAGGCGTGTTTCCCGATCTCGATCATGGTTGCCCTGCACTTGTTCGAGGGATTCTTCTGTATCGACGGTTGATTTGACCCACTGAGCCAAGCTGGGTGCGTCCTGCGCATGTTCCCATGTGTCAGGCGACCAGAGCTTCGAGCGAACCAACGACTTCGAGCAGTGCATGAAGACCTGTTCCACATCGACCACCAGAACGAGGTCAGGCAGCCGTCCGTTGATCTCGAAGCGTTCGCGCAGGGCTTCGTCAGCGGCAATGCGTCCGCGCCCGGCTATTCGTAGCGTTTCCTTGTGGCCGGGAACGAGGAACAACAACCCAACCCGATTATCAATCAAGAGGTTTTCAAAGGTATCGACGCGATGATTTCCCAAACGATCAGGCACGAGGAGGGTCTTGTCATCGTACACATGCACAAAACCTGGCGCGTCACCTTTCGGGGAGACGTCGTGACGATCTTCCAAACCAGCCGAGGAAATGATCACGTAAGGCGACCGAGCAATGAACTCCCGAGCCACGTCGTTTACGCGGTCGAGGTCTTTCTTGCTCGCATTGCCCTTCCACTCCGGGATGATCTCTCGGAGCTTTTTCTGGCTCGTTACGGGGTCGGAAAGTTCAAGCGGCATCCAGCTCTCCCACGATTTTCAAACGAGTTTGATGAATTACCACGCACTTGTCACGCGGCACGATGATTTGGACAAAACTCATACGTTTCTGCCACCGGCAAAATCGACCATTTTTGACAAAGCCATTTCTTCAAAGCTGACCTTGGCGCAGCCTCAGCGAACTGGCGCATTGTCCGCACAACGGTCATTCGGTGTCGAACTTTGCAAAGTCCGCTTTCTGCGAACCGCCGATGCAAGAAAACTAGCTCCGTCCTAGGGTTTCAACTCACATCCCAACTTCCCCGCGCTGCCTCATCTGCCAGAGCGCCCCTCCACAGGAGGCCCGTCTCCGATGCGCCAGTGGTGTTTGTGGAGCGTGCCGTCCAGGACCCAGTCTTTGGGGGTTCGTTTGTGTTGACCGTGTGACCGGTCCGTCGGACGCCCAGCCTACGGGTGGTTTGCCACAAGCAACTCCAGGAACTCCGAGACCTTGGGGGACAGGAACCGTGCATTCGGATAGACCGCGAAAATCGGGTGTTTGGGGACGATCTGATAGTCCTCGAGCACGGGCTGCAAGTCGGGTGTCAGGAACCGGGACGGCACGAAGCTGGGAATGGCAATGAAATGGTCACCGAATTTCGCCGTCTCCACCCGTGCGTTGAATGCGTTTGACACGACGCGTGCGCGGACGCGCACCTCGGTGTGCTGTCCCTCTTTGAGGAATGTCCAGGTCGATCGCTCGGGGCTGTTCGCGTTCAGCAGCCAGGGGTGACGGGCCGCGTCATGGGGCGTGGACAGGCGACCGAGGCGTGACAGGAGCTCGGCGTTGGCATACAGCCGATACTCCAGCTCGGCGACCTTGCGCGCGACGTTCTGCGGGCTGGGTCCCGGCGAGCCGACCCGGATGGCAAGGTCGATCCCCTGGTCCACGAGATCGATGAAGGCATCGCCCAGAACCAGGTCCACGTCTATCTTCGGATTGCGCTTTACAAAGGCCGCCACGATCGGCGGCAGGACATATTCGCCATGCTCGACCGTCGAGGCGATGCGCAGCGTCCCTTGCAGCGGCAGATCCCCATCCAGCTTGTCAAAGGCATTTGTCGCGGCCTCCATCATCCGGGCGCAGTCCTGAAAGATCAATCGACCGGCATCCGTGAGCGACAGCGCCCGTGTCGAGCGGTTCAGCAACTGGGCGCCGACGTAGGTCTCAAGCTCGGAAATCGTGCGGCTGACGCTTGATTTTCCAATCCCCAGCCGTTGCGCCGCAACGGTGAAGGACCCGCTTTCGACCACCAGGGCAAAGAGCGTCAGGTGCCGCACATGGGAAAAATGGGCGGCGCGAAAGCGATCGGCTGATTGTTGTTCAGTGTGCAACATGTGGTTCTGTTTTTAGCATATAGTTCCAAATTCGGATCAATGCCATCTGTTCTGCATCACGCAAGGAGATGAATGATGCAAAGTTTCGAGAGCCTCCCCACTGTCACCGTGACTCGCCAGACCAATGTCGACACCGCAGCGCTTTGGCGCGTCCTGAGCGATCTGGCGGCGCTGCCCGAGTGGGCCCCCGGGATCAACGGGGCCGAGGTGACCTCGGCCGCGTCATCGGGGATTGGCGCTGTCCGCCGGGTCGACACGGCGCAGTTTGGCCCCATCGAACACAATGTCACGGTTTGGGAGCCGGAGGCGCGTTTCGCCTATGAAACGGCCGATTCCGGCCCGTTCTCGCGGACCTTGACGACCTATTCGGTGATGCCGGGCGACGGCGGCGCAAGCGTCAGCGTGTCGTTGTCATTCGACATCAAGCCCGGCGCAATCGAGCCTGATCAGGCCAAGGCCGTTCTGGACAAGGGGCTGACGGCGACGCTTCAGGCGCTTGAACTGCGCGCGCGGATGCATCAGGCGAGCTAGGCGTTGGATGCAAGGCGATGCGGTGGGGGTGGTTGGATGGCACGAGCCATCCCCCCCTGACGCCAGCCGATGTGCAGGACGCGGGCCTTGGGCTGCCACCAGCCAGGGTCCGCCTTCGTCCGCGGACCGCCCGTTTTGAGAGGCAGCGGAAACGGGGCCACCCCAGCAGGGGCAGCTGGTGTGCCTTGACTATTTGCCAAGAAATGCGCGGATCAAGGGCAGTGTCGCGTGCGGATTGTCCCAAATCATGTCGTGGCCGGAGTTCGGTACAATCGAAAGCTCTGCGTTCTGAAAAAAGCCCAGATGCTTCTGCTGGATCTCTTCGCCGATCCAGTCGTTGCAGGCACTGGCAAGCAAAAGGACTGGCCCGCCATAGCTTTTGGCCCCCCGGGCAATGAGATCGATTTCGGCGGCACCGGTTTGTCCTGCGGCCTGGCTGGCCGTGGCCCCAAATCGCCACCCGGCGGCATCAAAATCTTCGCCGGGGCAGTGATACGGGTTGTCCGGATGGTTGACGAAGTCGTGAATGATTGCACCCATCATGTGGTCCTGACCGGCGCTGGAGTCCGGGCCGGACACATGCAGAGACTGAAAAGCGGCGATGGTGGCCCGCGTGTAGAACCCTGGTCCGGACATGAATGGTTTTGCTTTCGCCATCCAATCCTGCATCTCTTGGCCCGTGAAAAACCCCGGTTCCAGCAGAACCGCGCGGGCGACTTTTTCGGGCGCTTTGCCCAAATAGGCCGTTGCAAGCATCGCCCCCCATGAATGGCCCAACAGGGTTACGGGGCGATCCGGCGCGTATCGGTCAATGACGGCGTCAAGCTCTGCCATATAGGCCGGGATGGTCAGATCCTTGGCCGGAACGCGTTCAGACAATCCCGCGCCTCTTTGGTCGTAGAACACGACGAAATTGGTGTCCGCCAGTGATTTTGCGCCCAGCAGTGATCTGTAGTCTCCGCCCGGACCGCCGTGCAGAACAACGATGACCGGGTTTGACGGGTCGCCATAAGTCTCGGCATGCAGACGCACGCCGTCGATGTCTATCTGCGGAAGCGAGGCGTCGTCGACCACTGTGGCAGCCACCGGGTATTGCCCGGATGTGGCGAAATACAAACCTATGGCTGTCAGGATGACCGCCCCAACAAGGCCCCCGAAAATGAGCAGACTGATCTGCATGGCCCGTGCGATTTTCGTTCTGATCGGGGGTTGAGTCCGGGCAACCATACGAGTGTCCTTTGTGAGGTCCGGTGGGATTCCGCTGGCGGCGAGGCCGAAGAGCGTCGCTTGCAGCCTGAGGTGCGTGGGTGGCATCGTCATTTGGGTGGTCTCCTTGGTTTTGGCCTCCTCCTAGTGAGCCCGCGCAACTCGGGCATTATCGATTGTTAAGAGTTCCGCGGTTTGGACCTTTCACGGTTCCCGGCAGGTCTGCGGGTCGCTTGGACAAAGACACCGCGCGTGTCCGCCTTTGCCAGGAAGGTTGACCCTGTCGAAAAAGGGCGTCGCCCTGCAGCCCGGGGCGGAATTCTGATCACGGCTGACAGTTTCCTCAACATGGTTGAGCCCGATGACTTCACAGATGAACAATCGATAGGGCTGCTAAGGCAGGCAGGGTTCTTCAGGCCAGCTGCAATAGGACCGGGCTGGCGACGCCGGGAGGACCCCGCACAGAGTGACTACGACAGGCATTTGGAACTGCCCTTCAGGCACCTTCTGCCCGGTCATGGAGAGCCGATCTTGCATCGCACAAAAAAGACCTTGGCGCAGGCGGTCGAAGAGCAGTTCCAGGAAAGGCCATGTGTCCTGAACCTCTCCTGGCGCTTTTGGTGGTTCAAAAGACCCTTTCCAGCATCACGACATCAATCGGGGGCAGGTTTTCATCTCGCCCGGAAAACACACCGACGCCGACCTTTGCAAACCCCCATTTCTGATAGAAAGGCACCGCGTTCAGTGTGGCCTCTATTTTGACCTTGCCGCGTCCGTCGGGCAGGGCATCTTCCAGCGCGCGCTGCATCAGTCCGGCCCCCGCCCCAAGGCCCGTGTGGGCGGCGTCCACGAAAAGGCGCACGACCTCGCCCGGTTCACCATGTGCAAAGCCAATTGGCTTGTTTCCAAGCTCGGCGATCCAGATGACCTGTCCAGAGCAATCCTCCAGGTAGTCCTCTGCGACCCGACCATCCATCCATGTGTCAACAACGTCCTGGCTGTAAGGGGTGGGGGCCAACCGCGAAACGGACCGTGAAACGAGTTGGAAAACCGCTGGGGCGTCCGAGGCCATCGAGCGCCTGTATGAAACACCGGTCATGTGCTTAGTCCTTGTTGTGAAATGAGTTTACGCAGCCCGGGACCGATGTCCCTGGCGCAAATCTGATGGTATCGCGGCTACCACATGCAGGGGCATGGGTCACGCCCTTTGCCCTACTGTCATCTGCCAATTTCGGCCGTTTGTGTCAGGGCCACGACGTCCCAAGCCGCCATCGGAGCGTTTGCAGCGAACGGCGGCTTCGTCCCGCAGAGGGGCTGTTGATAGTGTTGACGGCCAATGGCGGCTCGGAGCCCAGATTGCTGGTTGCCGCGGCTCGCGCGAATGTCAGTGTTGAGGCGCTTACCGCGTAAAACTGCGCTATCCCCCGCTTCCTAGCGCGGCTAACTTGGCAAGGCGACCATAGTATTAAGGGGAACGTGACAGTGTTTTTGGAAATTAGTGGTCATCGTGTTTTTGCGTTGACGTTCGGAAGTGGTCCTAAAATCTTCGTTGCACACAGTGGTTGGATCGGAAATTTCGAGGATTGGATCGCAACGCTGAGCTTTTTGAGCGAGAGTTGGCGCGTTATTGTTTACGATCACCGTGGCTGTGGCGAAACGAGGGTTCCGCCCGACCAAATAACAACTGAAGCGCAGATCGACGATCTTTTTGCGGTCCTGGACAAGCTGAATGTCGAAAGATGTACTCTGGCTGGCTTTTCCGCGGGATGTGTGACCACCTTACGCGCTGCGCTCCGGCATCCCGAACGGTTCGACGGACTGATGTTTTTGAATGGGACGGGCGGCGTCAAACCACCTGATGCCGAGATAAAACCTATCATTCCACCATCCAAATGGCCCGGCGAAACGCACCTTGAGCGTTTGGAATGGTTTGCAACCAATTGCACACCTGAACCGGATATGCTTCACGTCCGGCAATGGGCGGTTAGCTTGCTATCCCGGGCAACGCCGGAAGCGGCAGAGGCGTCGTTCCTCGCGTCGCGTCTGATACCGCCGCTTGATTGGGCAACTGAACTGCCTCGTGTGCAACTCCCGACGTTAATCGTCCACGGAGAGTTGGACCCATTGGTCGATATCCGGGATTTGGAATACCTTGACGCGCAGCTTCCGGACAGCAAGTTGGTTGTGTTCAAAGGTAGCGGTCACCTGCCCGCAATGACTCGGCCAAATGACGTTGCAACTGAAATCAACTCGTTCTTTGCACCATAACAGTTGTCTCGTCTAAGCAGACATTCGTGCCGGGCCATTCAGCGGCAGCATTGTCCCGCAGAGAGGTTGTTGGTGGTGTTGACGGCCAATGGCGGTTCGGAGCCCAATGCGAGCTTTGCCGACATGTCAAACCAGCTTCATCCCCGACCTTGCCTGGTCGAGTTTCACTCGCTGGTGGGCAGGGCAACCTCGCCTTCCCAGTCGGAAATACGGTGCGGCAGTGCCAGGAATTTTGACGCCACCCGGGTTTTGGTCGTTCCACTTCCCGTCATCCCCGAATATTTGCCGGTCGAGGAAACGATCCGCCAGGTGTTGACGCCGAAGGAAACAACCTCCCATCTCATGGTGAACGTGTCCTCTTCTTCACCATAAACACAGACGCCACCGCCGGTGACTCCGCCGGGTCCGCCAAAACCCGAGCCCACGCACCGGACAAAACCAGGGTCGATTGGCCCCTCGTCAACGGTATACGTCCCAACGTTGTCCTCTTTCCAGAACACGTCATTGCCCGCGGGAATTTGCTCTTGGTTGACGACATAGAAGTTCGTTACCGACACTTTCTCGGCAGCCGCCAGCCAATGAGGTGCAATGAGAACTGCGGGGATCAGCAGTGAACGCAACATGTTGTTTCCTTCGACAGAGGGGCAAAGCCGGCATGATAGAGACTGCGAGTTTTATTGCTAGGACAGAAACGCATGGCCGGTCCTGCAAAGTCAGCTTCGTCCCGCAGAACAGCCGTTGTGGGACTGAAGGCCCGCGGCGGGTATGAGACCGCGGTTTGATCCGATTGCCAAGCATTGCCCCCCCGACCTAGGGTGAGACACATCCGTTCAAAGGCGGGCTTGGTCATGAATGCCACACGACATCGCATCATCAGCAGGAAAAAGCTGTTTCCGGCGGCCGTCTGCCAAACTTCGGATTTCGAGCTGTCTGCCGGCGATATGACCTGCGCCGATGGTGTCCTCGAATCCGATCGTTGGTCCCTGTATTGCGTCGACTTTGAAGAACGGATCGCCTTGTTCGTCGAGTTGCCTTCGGCGACTGACCTGTCAACGGTGCCGTTCATGTACATGACGCAGTATGACACGGCGACACAGGCGATCGCTGTCCCGCTGGACAGTCTCGCCGATATGGCAGATGGCGTGGCCTTGCCGCAGGGCAGCGCGCTTATCCTGTCGACCGGTCGATGCGGTTCCACACTCGCAAGCAAGATGCTGGCACAGCTGCCCGATGTCTGGAGCGTCTCGGAGCCGGACGCCTTTACCAACCTCGCCTTGGAAAAAGAGGGGCCCTTCGCGCACGAGATTGACCGACTTGTCGGAGCCGTCGCCAGGTTGTCCTTTCATCGCCCCGGCGCGCACAGCGACAGCATCGTTGTGCTCAAACCAAGAAGCGAGGCGGCAGTTCTGGCAGAAAGCCTGGGACGGCAAATCCCCGACGCAAAGATCCTCTTTCTTTACAGGGATGCGTTCGGCTACGTGAACTCGGCCTACCGGTTTGCTCAGCGCATTCTGGGGGCAAAGGCTTTCTTTGGCGATCCGAACAGCTGGAGGGAGTACTGGTCCATAGCCACGATCAATGCACCCATCGAGCGGCTGAAGGATTACTTCCCCCAGGATCATCACGCCGTCGGACATGTCGATATCCTGACCCTGATGTGGTTTCTGCGCATGCGATCCTACGGAGTGGCGTCGGACGTTTCGGCGCGCATGACGCCGATCCACTACGACGATCTGAACGGGGATCGGGACACCACAACCTCGCACCTTCTGGCCGGTTGCGGCATTTCACCGACACATGTTGATCTGGCGATGAGGGCCTTTGAGAAAGACGCCCATGCCGGAAGCGCAGGCGCGAATGCCGTGTCCGCCGTGCCGATCGATGACAGGGCGCACGACCGAATTTCCGAACTTCTGGCACGTTGGGGAACGCCCGCTTTCAAAACGGAGCGGCTGCCCTCGGAGCGGTCGTAGGGTTTTGGAACGCGTCAACGTGCCGGGCCGACGGAAAGGCCGATTAGGGCCACTGCCAAGCAGTCTCCGCGGTCCGGCTCGTCCGCAAAGCATCGGCTTATTATGCACCGCCCGCTTCGAGCCCACGACGGACGCTAGTCTTTCGCCGGCGAGAATGTTTGCTGGACGAGTGCGCGGTAGAGGAGGATCTGGCGCGGCAGGATCGAGGCGTCCGCGACCACGCGCGAGAAGATGATTGCGCCGTCAATTAGTGCGGGCAGCATGTCGGCCAACTCTTGAAGATCAACACCAATTCTTGGTGGATAGCGCGCGGCAATGTCTTCAAGTTGCTCCAACGATGTTTTTCGCCATTGAATGAGTATCTTTGCCGCCACCAGCTTAACGTTGTCGGTCAAAAGCCGGTCCTGGTAGCAACACGCTGTTGTCAAACAGCCTGGATGGCCGTCCGGCATCATTCTCATTTCTTCCGCAAGGAGATCCAGAAATGCCAGAAACCTGGCCAAAGGGTCGGCTTCAGTGGCATCGGCCTTGCGATGCAGCTGGGCGAACCAGTCCTCGTCTAGTTTCAGGTTGCGCTCCAGGATGGCCTCGATCATCTGGGTCTTGTCCTGAAAATGGTAGAAGAAGCCGTTTTTCGATATTCCAACCTCGGCAATCAGTTCGTCGATGGTGGTCGCTGACACGCCCTTCTCCAGGATTGCGCGTTCTGCCGCATCCAGGATTTGGCTCCGCTTGGAGACGGCCGCGGCAGGCGTTGGATTTTCCATCGTTTCTCACACTCACGGATAGGAGCCCGGCCCCGAAGTATGCACACTGCAGCATGCGTGGTCTACTGCACCGTTGGTGAACTGGACGCAGGTGCGCGTTCGGTGGTGATTGGCAGATCAGCGGAGGTGCTAGAAATGGATCAAAGAACGAAGTTCCCCCAACTCAATGGTCAACTCATGACCTGTGGCGGAGGATTTGAAACCTGGCTGCAGTATGTCGACGGCTTCGAACTTCGTCACTTCTGCGCATTCGAGCTCCTCAACGACAGACGCGGCCGCGACTGCCTGACGGACTACCATCGCAAGCTTGTCGAGGCCGCCGTTGAAAACGGCTTTGGCGTTATCAACGAGGGCCTTCATTACCGAGCCAGCCGTGACTGGGGCGAACTCATCGGGTTCTCGCGTGAGGCTTTGGCAGAAATCAATGTGCGTGGGATTGAGTTCTACAAGGACTTTGCCCGCGAATATCATAGCGACGCGACGCCAATGCTTGTTGGAGGGTGCGTCGGGCCGCGCGGAGATGCCTACGACACCGGGCGGACCGAGACTGCCGCCGAGGCCGAGGACTACCATTCAGAGCAGATCATCACCTTGCGGGATGCTGGGGCCGATTTGGTCTCTGCGTGGACATTCTCGAACGTCGAAGAAGCCATTGGGTTTGCACGGGCTGCGCGGGACGCAGACACACCCTGTGTTGTCTCGTTCATGGCAAAAGGCGGGTCTCTGAACGACGGGACCACGCTGGAGGACGCGGTCAACCGCGTCGACGCAGCCACCGACAAGGCGCCACTTTACTATGCGGTCAACTGTTCGCATCCCACCGAGTTCGAGCCGGGTTTAACGAACGGGGATTGGACCAAACGGCTGGGGGGCTTCATGCCCAATGCAGTCGCGCTGGAACTCCTGACGTTGTGCAGTCTGGGCCACCTTGAAGACGGCGACCCAGACGAACTTGGCGAGGACTTGGCCGCGCTCGCGCGCCGCTATCCGCACATCAACGTATGGGGCGGATGCTGTGGCACCGACGCCCGCCACATTGGCCAAGTCACGCGGAAGGTTCGACAAGTGCGACAGGCAGTTACCGCAGTCTAGGCACAGGACTTGAACGGAAGTTTCGCACGCTGAGCGAACCTCGTGGGGATGCCGCCGTGCGCAACCACTGCGAATGTCCGATTAGAAGGGCTGCGTCGTAGCATTATCTTCGGTGGTCGAAAGTCAGCTTTGGGCCGTGCATGTCGCCGGTCTGGTGCGGAACCGCGTAGATGTTGCGCTGCATCTGATGACCGCGAAGAGCCCGGTTTGCATGACGCCGCAGCTGGCATGAAAGACTGCTTGGTGAAGTCGTTGGTCATGAGTATTGCTCGAAAAGACTATGTAATCGCACAACTGTGCGCTTAGCATTCGGTCATGCCTCGTCCGAACAAATATCGACCTTTCACGCCCGATCCAGCTCAAGTCGCCAAGACGCCCGCGATCAGTGGCAACGAAATAAATGGATTGAATGATCCGTCACTGGGTCGTCCCCGAATGGTTTATTGGGCGCCTGATCCAAGTGAAATTCCGCACGGCGAAATGCAGCGCTATTTCTACCAGCGATCCGCCAAGGTTCCCGAGTTCGCCCAGAAACGCGCGCGACGAATGGAAATCGCAGAGGCCACTTTGCCGCCATGCGCCGATCAGAAACGTCAAGCGACACCGCTCGAATGGACTGGGGAGCTTGATCAATTCGTAGCATCAGGCATCTGCGATATGACTGGCGTTGCCGAGATGTCCCCTGAGTGGGTTTTTGAGGGACATCACATCCCGCAGTCACGTGTGATCATGCTGGGCGTACAGCACGATTACCCATCGATCTCAAAGGCACCCGGGGTGGAGGCTGGCCTGGAGGTCATGGAGCAGTACAACCGTGCTATCAAGGCGGCCAAGACGGTGGCCGGATGGATCAGAACGCAAGGTTGGGAAGCAGATGCCGTTACCGGACCCATGACAGGGGCTTTGGCGATGATCCCACCTGCTCTTGCCTGTGGTTTCGGAGAACTCGGAAAGCACGGCTCGATCATCAACCCGGAATTTGGAGCCTCATTCAGGCTTTCGGCGGTTCTTACCGATGCGCCTTTTGCCACGACAACGGCTCGTGCACACGGCGTGGACGACTTTTGCCAAAGTTGCCGAATTTGCGAAGATGCCTGCCCACCAGAGGCCCTGTCGGCCAAGAAAAAAACCGTGCGCGGCGTTGAAAAATGGTATGTCGATTTCGACAAATGCCTGCCGTTCTTTAACCAAACGCACGGCTGCGCGATTTGCATTGCCGTTTGCCCCTGGTCGCGGCCGGGTGTTGGCCTCAACCTTGCTGCCAAGCTGGCGCGTCGATCAGAACGTGCGGCTGGTGACTGATTGGGCGCCACTGCGGTTGTTTCCCGGAATTCGGATTTTGGTGCAGTCGTAGCGAACGGCCATCCGACCACGCACTTGCGGTTCGCCGCGCTCATGATTTTGCTCCTGCGGCGAATGGCAAGTTCGACGAGCCGGACAGCAGCATTGAGGTCCTGTGTTCAAGGTCGGCTTTGGGCCGTGAGCAACAAGCATCCTGCCTGGTGTGAATCAATCAACCACTGCACCGCCGCAAGTCCGCTCCGAGCCCTTTTTGACCGATGCTGCCGCTGTTCATGAACGGATCAAGAAAGCGCTCAGCCGACGTCAGCTGATCGACAGCATCGACCGTTTCATCAATGGCTGACGTCACAAGCGCCCGGGCCGTCCGGCGTATGTGAACCTATCCCACCGACAGCAGCAGGCGCACCAGGGCGGCCTGCGTGTTGACCCCGGTCTTCTCGAACAGCCGTGTCAGATGGGTCCGGGCGGTATTGACGCTGATGCCAAGCTCCTGTGCCGCCGCCTTGAGGCTTTGGCCCATGGCAATCTGGTGGGCGATCTTCATCTGCCCCTCGGACAATCCAAACACGGTGCGCGCAAACCCGAGCCGCCGGTCCAGAACGCGGTCGGCGTCGAGCCGAAGGTAGGTCAGGCAGTCCTGGATCGCCAAATGCACAACCGCGACGCCGCCGTCGTCCGTTTGACCCAGGATGACCGGGTAGTCGGCCGGCCCGTCGGTGTCCCTGGCAAACTTGTGGGTCTCGAACCAGCCATGGTGGCGGGCGGCCTGCGCCAGCGCCTTTTGCAGCGCGTTGTCCCAATCGCGGCGGTGCGCCCTGATCCGCCCGTGCGAGACGGTGAGAAAGGGATGGGTCTGCAGCTTGGCCAGCGCAGCCGGGCCGGGCTGGACGATCTGGCCTTGCTGATCCAGCGCCACCGCAAGTCCGTCCGGGTCATGATCCTGCCTCAGCACGAAAGAGGAATAGGCGATCTTCCAGCGCCCGTCGTGACGCTCCAGAAACAGGGTGTTGAAGCATCGGGTCCGGTCGCCGCTTTCGAATTCCGAAAAGGTTTCGCAGACCACCCAGGCGGTGTCGCCCGTCACACTGATCTGCATGTCCCTATGCTGAAAATCCGACATCCTGTCGATGAGGTCGTCATCGAAGGCCTTTCGCATGTGTGATGCGATGGCCTCCCAGCCCGACACCGTGCTGATCCCGGCCGTCGCCGAGATATAGACATCCCGCGTGCGATCGCTGTGCAGCCAGCAGTCTTGCCAGGCGTCAAAGTCCTGACGTTGAAAGGCGCGCGTTTCGGCGCGAATGACCTCGGCAATGGCCATTGCGTCGTCGGGCTCTGCGTGTTGCGCCATGAGTGTCACGTCAGCCATTGAACGTCTCCGTTTCCCGAATGCTACCTTGGCCCGCCCGTCTTGGCCAATGCCAGCGATCCCCCCGTCATCGGAGTGCGCCTGACCGGAACCCTAGCTCGAATGGCCCATCGCGCCTGTCATATGAATGCACCACAGGCCTGCCCGTGCTTCGGCGCGTCGCGACGCGCCAGCCTGTGTGTCGAAAGAAACGGTTTCTTTGCCAAATCCCGTCATCCTCGGCGCGACTCATCTGCCGGGGGATGCCCGTTCATGCTTATCAAGACTGCGCCGCCTCGGCGTCATGATCTGCGGCGTCTGCAGCGGATCTATGACAAGGGGGATCATCGCAAGGCCCTGCGGCTGGCCCTGCAGGCGTTGCGCGACCTGCCGGAGCACGCCGATCTTTACGCGCTGGCCGGATCCTGCGCCCGCCATCTGGGCGACACGCGGCGGGCCGTGAAGCTGTACCGCGAGGCGATCGCCCGCGTCGGGCCCAGCTCGGACTACCCGGTGCACCTGGGCCATATCCTGAACGACACCGGCGCCTTTGCCGCTGCGCTGAACGCCTTTCGCTCGGTGCTGGACCTGCGCCCCGATCACCCCGCCGCCCTGCACGGGCTGGGGGTGGCGCTGCTGGGTCTGGCCAAACCGCGCGAGGCGCTGACCCCCCTGTCAGAGGCGGTCGAACGCGCGCCAACGAACGCGGCTTACGTCGCCACGCTGGGTCGCGCGTTCGAATGGATGGGCCTCTATCAAGAGGCCGCCGACAGCTACGCCGTGGCCGTCTCGCTTGACGCAGACGGCATCGACCACCATGTCGCACTGGCCCGGGCGCTGCACCTGACCGGCCAGGCCGACGCCGCGCTGGCCGTGCTGGACGCGGCCCGCAGGGTCTGGCCCGGCGACGGGCGGCTGGTCGATGCGGCCTCGGTCATCTGGTCCTCGCTGGGGCAGGGGGACAAGGCCAGCGCCCTGCGGCGCGAGGCGCTCACGCTGCAGCCCGAAAACTGCGCCGGGCTGATGAACTTTGCGCATCTGCACGACATGGCACAGGAACCCGAGGCGGCGCAGCAGATGCGCCGCATGCTGGACCGGGCCCCGGGGGACGCGGATCAGATGTACCTGCGCTTTGCCCTGACCAAGCTGTGCGAGGATCTTGGCGACTATGACCAGGCCTATGACCACCTGACCCGCGCCAATGCGCTGCGCCGGGCGCAGCTGCGCTATGACCCGGCGCAGGACAGCGGCCTGTTCGAACAGATGAAGGCGCGCTTTCGCGGGGCCGAGCCTGCGCCCGAAGCTGCGCCGCCTGACGGGCCGGTGCCGATCTTTGTCCTCGGCATGCCGCGCTCTGGCACCTCGCTGACCGAGGCGATCCTGGCGCGCCACCCGGACGTGACCGCCTGCGGCGAACTGGAGGCGCTGACCAGCCTGGTGCGGCGCGATCATCTGCACGCCGTGCCCAGCGGCGCCTCGGCCAGGGCGCTGCGCGAGGATTATCTGTCCCTGCTGCCCCAAGGTGCCCGCGGGTCGGGGTTCGTGACCGACAAGATGCCGGTGAATTTCAAGCTGATCGGCCATATCATCTGCGCCATGCCACAGGCCCGCATCCTGCATGTGCGCCGCGACGCCCGCGCGACCTGCTGGTCGAACTTCCGGCATTTCTATGCCTCAACCGGGAACGGGTTTTCCTATGATCCCGCGGATGTGGTGGCGTTCTACAAGGGCTATGCCGACCTGATGGCCTTTTGGCACCGGCAGTTTCCGGGGCGGATCGTGACGCTGGATTACGAGGCTTTGGTCAAGGACCCCGAGGCGCAGACCCGCACGTTGCTGGAGAAGCTCGGCTTGCCCTGGCACGACGCCTGCCTGACGCCCGAGGCTGCGGATCACGCGGTGCGCACCGCCTCGGCCCGGCAGGTGCGGCAGAAGATCTATACCGGCAGCGCCGAAGGATGGCGGCGGTATGAACCTTGGGCGGGGGAATGGCTGGCAAACATGATCCCGTGATCGCTTCAACGCCTCGCAATCGGAAATTCTTGAGATTTTTGTTACCTCAATGCACTGTATCTTGGACAACCGATGCAGGAGGCCGCCATGTTTTTTTCAATTGGCCTGAATTGGGTTCGCAAATTTTCGTGGATCGCGATCACCATGTTCTGTACGGCGTCCACATTGGCAGCCGCAGAGATAACGATCTTAAACGACAACCCGGAAGGTTGCATGTTGCGGGTTACCGGCACAATCGCCGCTGGCGACACCGAGTTGATCAAAGAAACGTTGCCTGGCAATCGATATTCCGGCCGATATGTCGGCCCTCAGGTTGTGGCGTGCCTGGACAGCCCGGGCGGCAGTCTGATCGAAGGACTGAAGCTGGCGGATTTTTTTCGCACTAGCGGTGTCAGTACCCATGTGGAATCCGGAGCGACCTGCCTAAGCGCCTGCGCCATCGCGTTTTTGGGCGGCACTCGACTGAGTTTTGAAGATGCCGTCATCCCGAACCGGTCGCGAAGTCTTCACGCAACGGCGACTCTGGGGTTTCACCCACCCCAACTAGATGTTCCGGACCGGCGGTTCAATCGCGAAGAGGTAACCAAAGCTTTTCAAGTTGCCATTCGTGCTTCCGCATTGCTGTTCGACAGCTTGGATAAGCTGGACATAAGCAGGCAGTTTGCACTCAACTTCTTTGCGGTGCCACAAGGCGAATTTTACTACGTCGACACCGTGTCGCGAGCCGATGAACTTGGAGTCGATCTGACCGGGCTTTCCACCTTGCCACAAAAAATTAGCGACGTTCAGCTCGTGTCGTTGTGCTTAATGACCTATTCGGGAATGAGCGAAAGCGCGATTAATGATCCTGATGGCGGCGCAGAATATCTGGGCGCCGCGATTTATTCAATCTCGTTGCTAGGAGGCAGAGAAAAACGGCAAGTATATCTTGTGGCTTACTCAGCAGAGGGAGACACTTATTGGAAGGGATGTGTTGTGAAATACAATCCAATCCGGTCGGGGAAGTTCGTTAACTGGATAACAGTCGAGTCCACGTCAAACTCGATTTTTGTTCCCGGAATCCAAAGGAACTTGGTTCCAATTTCACGCGCCAAAGTGGAAGAACACATTCGAACGGATCGGCTGACTTTGAGAAGAACCCTGCATCCGTCCATGCTTTTGGAGCCCGAAACTCCGCTTTCGGCCATTTCATCAGGCGTTCTTGAAACGCCGGTCCGTAATCCATCCTTCATGCCAGCCTATTGCACGCCAACCGCGGCGAGTTACAGAATTGGGAGTGTTCAGAATTTTTCAAACATGCGTGCGAGCCCCGGATTTGGTTCCGATGTTCTTGCTGAGGTGCCCCTAAACGCTCAAGTATTTGCCGTTTCCCCTGGAGTTTCCGGAACACGTATCTTGTCAGACCAGTGCAAGGCGGCTTGTGATCACAAATCACGAGGCAGGATTTGGGAGGAAGACTTGATGGAAATCGGGCGCTGTCTGCGGGAAAATCAGATCTGGTGGAACGTTAGAACGCGGTCCGGCCAAAATGGCTGGATGAGCACCAAGTTCCTGTTTAATTGAGCATGCCCCGCACCAACGTCGCATCTCAAATTTAACATAACTCCCGTTACGCGTCATGGCGCTCGTGAGAGCGCCGACACCAAGAACGCCCAAACACAACGCGGCTTGGACGCTCTCTTGATGCGGTTTGGTCAGCTTACTCCGCCGCCAGCGCCTCGGCCTTTTCGACGCGCACGGCTGAGAACTTGAACTCCGGGATCTTGCCAAAGGGATCAAGCGCCGCGTTGGTCAGGATGTTGGCTGCTGCCTCGACATAGGCAAAGGGCATAAAGACGTTGCCCTCAGCCACAGCGCGGTCGGCGCGGGCCATGACGGTGAGTGATCCTCGGCGTGTGGACAGGCGGATGTAGTCCCCCGGCTGAACGCCCAGCTCGCGCAGGGTGCGCGGGTGGAGCGAGCAGTTGGCCTCGGGCTCGACCGCGTCCAGAACGGTGGCGCGGCGGGTCATGGACCCGGTGTGCCAGTGTTCCAGCTGCCGCCCGGTGATCAGCACCATCGGGTACTCGGCATCCGGCACCTCGTCGGGGGCGATCACGTTCGCAGGCGTGAACTTGGCGCGGCCCTCGGGGCGGGGGAAGGCGTCGCCAAAGACGATCGCCTGCCCCGGATCCTCGGGCGAGAGCGAGGGATAGGTGACCGCCGTGCCCTGCAGACGCTCCCACGTGATGTTGTCGAGCGACTTCATGTTCAGCTTCATCTCGGCAAAGATTTCGCTGGGGTGCTGATAGGTCCAGTCCAGGCCCAGACGCTTGGCCAGCTCAACCTCGATCCACCAGTCTTCGCGCGCCTCACCCGGGGGCGTCACGGCGGGGCGGCCCATCTGCACCTGGCGGTTGGTGTTGGTCACCGTGCCGGTCTTTTCGTACCAGGCCGAGGAGGGCAGGATCACGTCGGCGTAGTTCGCCGTTTCGGTCAGAAAGATGTCCTGCACGACCAGGTGATCGAGCTTGGCCAGCGCATCCCGCGCATGGTCGACATCGGGGTCGGACATGGCCGGGTTTTCGCCCAGGATGTACATGCCGCGAATGTCGCCTGCGTGCACGGCGTCCATGATCTCGACGACCGTCAGGCCCTTTTCGTTGGAAAAGTCGCCCGAGTTCCAGACCTCGGTAAAGGCCGAGCGCACGCCGTCGTCCGTCACCGACTGGTAATCCGGCAGGAACATCGGGATCAGGCCCGCGTCCGAGGCACCCTGAACGTTGTTCTGACCGCGCAGCGGGTGCAGTCCGGTGCCGGGGCGGCCGACCTGGCCGCACATCAGCGCCAGGCTGATCAGGCAGCGCGCATTATCTGTGCCGTGGATGTGCTGGCTCACGCCCATGCCCCAGAAGATCATGCCAGCCTTGGCACCGGCAAAGGTACGGGCGACGTCGCGCAGCACCTCGGCCTCGATCCCGCAGATCGGGGCCATCTTCTCGGGCGCGAAATCGGCCAGATGGGTTTTCATCGCCTCCCAGTTTTCGGTCATGGCCGCGATATACTGTTCGTCGTAAAGCCCCTCTTCGACGATCACATGCATGATTGCGTTCAGCATGGACACGTCCGCACCCGGCTTGAACTGCAACGTGTGGCTGGCAAAGCGGGACATGCCGTGGCGGCGGGGGTCCATGACGATCAGCTTGCCGCCGCGCTTGGCGAACTGCTTGAAGTAGGTTGCCGCAACCGGGTGGTTTTCCAAGGGGTTACAGCCGATGGCAATGGCGACATCGGCGTTCTCGATCTCGTTGAACGTGGCCGTCACCGCGCCCGAGCCGACGTTTTCGATCAGCGCCGAGACCGACGAGGCGTGGCACAGCCGCGTGCAGTGGTCGACGTTGTTGTGGCCAAAGCCCTGACGGATCAGCTTTTGGAAGAGATAGGCCTCTTCGTTCGAACATTTGGCGGATCCAAAGCCCGCGACACGCTTGCCGGTGTCTTCACGCAGCTTCGCCAGACCACCCGCGGCGGCGTCCAGCGCCTCGTCCCACGAGGCTTCTCGGAAGTGCGTCATCAGGTTGCCGGGGTCGACGTTCAGCCCCTTGGCGGGCGCATCTTCGCGTCGGATCAGGGGTTTTGTCAGCCTGTGCGGGTGGTGGATGTAATCAAAGCCGAAGCGGCCTTTGACGCAGAGCCGGTTTTCGTTGGCGGGGCCGTCGATGCCCTCGGCCGCGACGATCTTGTCGCCTTTGACCTTCAGCGAGATCTGGCAGCCAACGCCGCAATAGGGGCAGACGGTGTCAACTTCGCTGTCGTAATCCTTGCTGTCGCCGACCTGGTTTTCGTCAACCATGGTGGCGGGCATCAGCGCGCCGGTCGGGCAGGCCTGCACACATTCGCCACAGGCCACGCAAGACGAGGCGCCCATGGGGTCGTCCTGATCAAAGACGATCTTGGACTCGGCACCGCGCATCGCCATGCCGATCACGTCGTTCACCTGCACATCGCGGCAGGCGCGGACGCAGAGGTTGCAGTTGATACAGGCGTCCAGATTGACGCGCATGGCAACGTGGCTGTCATCGAGCAGCGGGACGGAGGCCGCCTCTTTCCGCGGGAAGCGGCTTTCGGTGACGCCGTTCATCGCCGCCATATCGGCGAAATGGGACGAGGCGTCGTGCGCCTCTTCCGGCTGATCCGCCTGCAACAGCTCGACCACCAGCTTGCGCGCGGTGGTGGCGCGGGCGCTGTCGGTGGTGACCTTCATGCCCTCGGCCACGGGGCGGATGCAGCTGGCAACCAGCGTGCGCTCGCCTTCGACCTCGACCATGCAGGCGCGGCAGTTGCCGTCGGGTTTGTAGCCCGGGCTGGGCTTGTGACAAAGGTGCGGGATCACCAGACCCCGGCCATTTGCGGCCTCCCAGATGGTCAGACCCTGGGGGACTGAAACCTCTTCGCCGTTGAGTTCAAAGGTGATCATCTCAACCTGTGCGCCGTCAGCCATGATCAGATCTCCTCGGCAAAGTGTTTCATCGTCAGGCGGATCGGGTTCGGGGCCGCCTGCCCCAGCCCGCAGATCGAGGCATCACCCATGACCTGGCAAAGCTCTTCCAGCAGCGGTTGATCCCAGCTGTCAGCCTGCATCAGCTTGACCGCCTTTTCGCAACCCGCGCGACAGGGGGTGCACTGGCCGCAGCTTTCGTCTTCGAAAAACTTCAGCATGTTCAGCGCGGCGTCGCGGGCGCTGTCTTGGTCCGACAGGACAACCACGGCGGCGGAGCCGATGAAGGTGCCATGCGGTTGCAGCGTGTCGAAATCCAGCGGCACATCGTTCAGCGAGGCGGGCAGCAGGCCCGACGAGGGACCGCCTGGCTGGTAGGCCTTGAACGAGTGGCCGTCGAGCATCCCGCCCGCGGCCTCGATCACGTCGAGGATGGTGGACCCGGCGGGCAGCAGATGCACGCCCGGATTTTTCACCCGGCCAGAGACCGAATAGCTGCGCAGACCCTTACGGCCGTTTTTCTCGACCGAGTTCAGCACCTCGGGCCCTTCGCGGACGATGCGCGCGACCCAGAGTAGCGATTCGACGTTGTGCACCAGCGTCGGGCGGTTGAAGACACCCACCTGCGCCACAAACGGAGGCCGGTGACGCGGCAACCCGCGCTTGCCCTCGATCGACTCGATCATCGCGCTTTCTTCACCGCAAATATAAGCCCCTGCCCCGCGCCGCAGGTCGATATAGCCGGGCGCGGCCAGACCTTCGGCCTCGAGCCGGGCAATCGCCTTTTTCAGGATCTTCAGCACGGCGGGGTATTCGTCGCGCATGTAGATAAAGCACTTTTCGGCCTCGACCGCCCATGCAGCGATCAGCATGCCTTCGAGGAAGAGGTGCGGCTCACGCTCCAGATAGTACCGGTCCTTGAAGGTGCCGGGCTCGCCCTCGTCCCCGTTCACGGCCAGATAGCGCGGACCTTCGTTCATCCGCACAAAGCCCCACTTCTTGCCGGACGGGAAGCCAGCCCCCCCCAGCCCCCGCAGACCAGCCGAGGCCACCTGATCCTGCACCGCCTCCCAATCGCCGCCGTCACGCAGGGCGGTCAGGCTGGCATAGCCGCCAGCGGAGACATAGGCGTCATAGTCCTGATAATCGGGGATACTGGGGTGGATGTCGTTCGCTGCGATGGCGGCCAGCACCTTTTCGGGCGTGGCGTTGTCCACATGGTTGTGCCCCAGTTCGATGGTCGGCGCGGTGTCGCACCGGCCCATGCAGGGCGCGCGCAGCACGCGGACCTGCGCGGGGTCGGTTCCGGCCACCAGCGCGGCTTGCAGCGCTTCGGCGCCCGCCAGTTCGCAGGACAGGGAATCACAGACCCGGATCGTCAGCGCGGGCGGAGGCACCTCGCCGTCGCGGACCACATCGAAATGGGCATAGAAGGTGGCGACCTCGTAGACCTCGGTCTGGGCCAGCCGCATCTCATGCGCCAGCGCGGCGATGTGATCGGCAGACAGATGGCCGTAAGCGTCCTGAATCAGGTGCAAAAACTCGATCAGCAGATCGCGGCGGCGCGGCTGATCGCCCAGCAGCGCGCGGACCTGATCCAGCGCGGTATCCTCTACCTGTCGGCCCTTCGGAGTCTTGCGACTTTTGCCGGTGCCCTTTGCTTTCCAGATGCCTTTTTGATCGTCCAATGGTGCCATGATGCTCTCCGTGATCATTCCCGGATGGCATCAGTCTAGCGGAATGTAAATTCGCGTTTTGTTATTTCGTGATAATCAACCTTTATCACGCGCATCGCACGGAACCCGTCAGCTTTCCATCTGGACAAGCCCGCTGAAGTTGTCGCGCGCCACATCGCGGATGATCGATGCAAATTCCGCAAAGCTTGACGAACTGCCCGAGGTCTTGCGCCAGACCAGCCCCATCGTGCGCGACAGGCGGCCGGGCCGGAACGGCACGATGGCCACGTCGCTTTCACGCTCGGGCACTTCCGAGGCGACATAAAGCGCCGGCAGAAAGCTGACCCCGACCCCCATCGCCACCATCTGGCGGATCGCGTCAAGGCTGGTGCCTTCATAGTCCTGCAACAGCCGCGCGCCGACCTGCCGCGTCATCTCGGCGATCTGCATGTGCAGCGTGAACCGCGGCGACAGCCCCAGCACGCTTTCCCCTTTCAGGTCCGCATCGGTCACCTGCCCTGCCCCGGCCAGCCGGTGATCCCGCGCCACCACCAGACGCAGCGGTTCGCGAAACAGCCGGACCACAACCACATCCGACGACTGCACAGGCAGCTGGGTCAGGATCATGTCGTGCCGCCCGGCCAGAAGATCCTGCAACAGATCCTGCGGGGCCCCATCCCGGATGAACAGCCGCAGCGCGGGGTATTTGGTGTGCAGCGTCTTCACGACGCTGGGCAACAGATAGGGCCCAAGCGTGGGCGAGGTGCCCAGCCGAAAGGTGCCGCTTAGCCCCTCGGTCAGCTGCCGGGACGTCGTCACCAGGTCGTTGACCTCGGCCAGGACGGAATTCGCCCGCTCCAGCACATCGCGCCCCGTCGGCGTCAGAACCGCCCCGGCGCGGCCGCGTTCGACCAGCGACAGGCCCAGGATGTCTTCGAGGTTGCTGATCTGCAGGCTAAGCGAGGGCTGGCTTACGCCGACGGTTTCGGCGGCTTTCCGGTAATGTTTGGCCTCGGCCAGGGCGGCAAAGTACTGCAATTGCCGAAGCGTCGGCATGCGGGTGTTGGTCATAGGTATTTCCTATCAGATCTTACAGCAAGATAGGATTGAAGGCGTGCAACGGCAAGCTTAGCTTTTGGTCACGCACATGGGTCCACAGTCCGACGGGGAGGACCATGACCAGCGAGTGTCATCGCGGCCCGGTGTCCCGGGCCATGCAAGCGAAAAGACCCATGTGCGCCCGACACAACCGCGACGCAGAAAGGAGCGCCATGACAGATCACGCCAGGGAAGGCCACCACGCCATGTCTTTTCGGATCGAAGCGATTGCCCGAAAGCACCGCCAGATCGACCAGGAGATCACGCAGGAAAGCCGCCGCCCCCTGCCCGATGCCGCCGTGTTGCAGCGGTTGAAACGCCAGAAGCTGCAGCTCAAGGACGAAATGGCCCGCCACGAAGGCCTGCTGCGCACCCTGTCCCGCGCGACCCCGCACCCCGGCACAGGGCTGATCGCCGCTCAATGACACCACCGCCGGCAGACACCCTGTCGCCACATCTCAAGAGGAGACCAATGTACACGACCTATTGGAGCGTCATGGCCTCGGCCTGCTGCTTCTTCCAGACCCGGAACATCGCGGAATGGATGGATGCCATGGACGACACCCCCCGCAGGGACACCACCGAGGCGCGCGTGATTGCCTTGCACGATGGCGCACCCACCGCGCAGGGGGCCCGGCCATGACCATGCAAGTGACCACGAGGATCGCCAATCTGGCCGCCCGTCTTGCAACCGTCGGTTTGCGCCACCGGGATACGCTGGTGCGGATCGCGAAGATCAAGAAGCGCAAGGCCCCGGACGAGATTGCCGTGCGCCGGCTGACGCGCGAAAAACGGCGACTGGAAGCCGAGATGCACAAGTACCAATGCCTGTTGCGGTCCTTGTCGGGCCAGCTGGCGACCTGAGCCGAAACAGGCCGCGCGGCGTCACCCCAGGGCGACGGCGCGCAAGGCCCCCAGCGCCGGCAACCCTGCCTCGCGCAGGGCCGACATCAGGCAGACGGTCTTTTCCTGCACCGGGTCGGTCAGGGGCAGCGCGACAGTGTCGTGAAACCCGTGAAAGGTCTCAGCCAGGTTGTCAGGCAGGATCGTCGCCGCGCCGCCTTCAAAGGCCAGCGCAAGGGCGGTCGTGAACCCGCTGGTTTCGGCCACGACGCGCGGGCGCACCCCCGCCTCGGCAAAGGTCTGGTCCAGGATGCGCCGGTTCTGCATGCCCGGTTCCAGCAGGCACAGCGGCAAAGAGGCCGCCTCGGCCCAGGTGGCGCTGCCTTCGCTGCGCGGCGCGATCCCTTCGGGCGCGACCAGCACATAGGTTTCGTCATACAGAGCATCGACCCGCATCAGATCCAGCGCTGCCCCGTCCAGATAGGTGATGCCTGCATCAAAGCTGCCGTCATCGATCCCCTGCTGGATCTCCAGCGAGGTGGCGCTTTGGATGCGCACAAAGACGTTCGGATACTGCGCAGCCAGCGCCCGCAACAACCGCCCGGCATAGGCCAGCGCCGTGGGGATCACCCCCAGCGTCAGACTGCCGGTGATCTCACCCTTTGACGAGCGGAACTCCTGCTCGAAGGTCTTGACCTCATCCATGATCCGCCGCGCGTGGCGCACGATCATCTGGCCATCGTCGGTCAGCCCCTGAAAGCGGTTGCCCCGCTTGACGATGGGGGTCTGCAGCCGCTCCTCGATCTTGCGGATGCGCATCGAGAAAGCGGGCTGCGAGATCCCACACTCCTCGGCCGCCCGGGCAAAATGCCGGTGCCGCGCCAAAGCGCTGAGGCAGTGCAGATCTTTGAGGTCGAGCATGAGGGGCTCCGATGGCGTCTTGTCAACGTAAACCACTGGCCTGCCATGAACCAGCGTCATGACATTTGTCATGTCGGCGTCGCGGGTCCATGCTAAGCATGCGGCATTCCTTTTGAAGTTTGACCAAGGCGGTTTCCAGATGCACGACGACGGGTATTTCGACGAACAGGTGGCCCGCACCTATGACCGCGATCACGGCGGCACCGATCCTGCCGAGATCCGCCAGACCGTGACCTGCCTGACCGACCTGGCGGGCGGCGGCCCGATCCTGGAATTCGCCATCGGAACCGGGCGCATCGCTTTGCCGTTGGTCGACCACGGGGCACAGGTCAAGGGGATCGAGCTGTCGTCGGCCATGGTGCGCCGGTTGCGCGAAAAAGAAACCAAGCCCCCGATCGAGGTGGCCATCGGGGACATGACCACCACCCGGATCGAGGGGGCGTTTTCGCTGGTCATTCTGGTGTTCAACACCATCGACAACCTAACCACTCAGGACGCACAGATCGCCTGTTTCCAGAATGCGGCGCGCCATCTTGCACCGGGCGGGCGCTTTGTGATCGAAACCCTGGTGCCGCCGCTTCAGAAATTGCCCTTTGGGGAAACCAAACTGGCCTTTGCGAACTCGGCGACCCATTTCGGCATCGACGACTTTGACGTCGCGACCCAATGCTATTCATCAAACCACGTTTGGATGACCGACGCGAGCCACACCCATACGTCGATCCCGTTCCGCTATGCCTGGCCAAGCGAGTTTGATCTGATGGCCAAGATCGCTGGCCTAAAGCCAGAATTCCGTTGGTCCAATTGGGATCGGGCACCATTTGATCGGTTCAGCACCAAACATATCTCTGTCTGGCGCAAGGATTAGGCCCAAAGGGCCGCTACTCCGCCACCAGCGCCCCGGCGTCAGCTGCCGGCAGCCAGATGCGGAACTCGGCCCCCGCGCCTTCGACATTGCGCACCCGGATAATGCCCCCGGCCCTCTGGATCAGGCTTTGAGAAATCGACAGCCCCAGCCCCGTGCCCTCGGCCTGTTTGGTGGTGAAAAACGGATCAAAGACCGAGGCGATCTTGTCCTCCGAAATCCCCGGGCCCGTGTCGCGCACGATCAGGCGGACGCCTGCCTGCCCCTCGCGCGTCTCTGACGCCAGCACCAGGTCCAGCCGCCCGGCCCCGCCCATGGCCTGCACCGCGTTCATGATCAGGTTGATCACCACCTGCTGCATCTCGCCCGGATCGATCCGCACCGGCGGCACAGCGTCCAGCTGGGTGTGCACCTCGATCTGCCCTTTCGACAGCACATGTTCCACCAGCACCAGGCAATCGGCCACCACCGGCTGCAGGGCGACGGTTTCCTCGTAGTCGGAAAACTCGGTGGGTCGCGCAAACTTCAGCAGTTTGCCGACAATCGCCTCGATCCGGGTGACCTGCCGGTCGATCAAGTTCAGCTCGGTCTTCACCGGCTCGGCCTTGTCCCCCAGCGCCTCGCGGATCACGTCGACATTGCCCTGGATCACCGCCACCGGGTTGTTGATCTCATGCGCGACGCCGGCCGTGATCTCGCCGATCGAGGCCAGCTTTTCGCTCATGACCAGCTGGCGATAGGTTTCCTCCAGCTTGTCGTTCGCCTCGCGCAGCTCGAAGGTCCGCTCCTCGACCCGCTGGTTCAGCTCATCGGCCCAGGACCGCAACTGCTGATCGCGTTCCTGCACCTGGTCCAGCAGATCATCGAGGTGCCCCGCCACCTGCCCGATTTCGTCCCGTGACCCCACCTTGCCGTTACGCGCCGACAGGTTCCCCTGCCCCACCCGCCGCATGGTCAGCGTCATGCGTTCAAGCGGCGAAAAGATGCCCTTGGCCATCCACAGAAAGACGGGGACCGAGATCACGAGCACCGCGCAAAAGGCCGCCATCATCCAGAAAAACGCCGCGCGTTTGGCGGCGGTGAAAGGCGCCTCGAGGAAGCCGACATACAGCATGCCGACCCGCTCGCCAAAGCTGTCGGTCAGCGGCAGGTAGCCCGAGATGTACCAGTCGTTCACCACAAAGGCGCGGTCCAGCCAGGTGGTCCCCTGCCCCAGCACCCGGCCCCGCACCACGGCGGACACGCGCGTGCCAAGCGCGCGCACGTCCTCGAACAGGCGCACGTTGGTCGAAACGCGCACGTCGTCCAGGAACAGCGTCGCCGTGCCCTGCCGGTCGCCGCCGGTGACGGCGTTCAGATAGACCAGCGCGTTGATCGTATCGATGAACTGCAGGTTGCGGTTCAGGAGGATCCCGCCGACCAAGACACCCCCCTGCCCCGCCAGCGTGACCGGGCTGGCGGCATGCACCACCATGCCGCGGTCTTCGACAGTGCGGTCGGTGGGTACGGCGGCCTCGGTCTCGATCAGGTCGATGCGCGCGCGCGCCGCCAGATCGGGCGAGAGCGCCGCCAGATCGCCAGCCGCAAAGATGTCGATCTGGGTGTCCGAGCGGCCCCGCGCGGCCTCGGCGATGACCGGCCATGTCTCGCCCGCCGGGCTGGCCTGATCCTCGGGCAGGTAATAGAGGAAATCGAGCTGCAGCTCTTGCCGCTTGCGCTCGAAGTACCCCGCCTGCGCGGTCTCCCCCTGCCCCAGCATCTGCGCGAACTCGGCGCTGTCGGCCACGCCTTTCAGCTCGTCGCCGGTGACGGTCATGATCCGCGCAAGGTATTGCTCGGCGATCCGCAGGTCGCTTTCGACGTTGGCGATCAGCACCTTGTCATAGTCCGAGGTCCAGCGCGTCATGCCCAAAAGCAGCAAGAGCGGCATCAGCACGATCAGCGGGGCAAGCGCCAGAACCAGCAGGCGCAGGCGAACGGATGTCATGGCGGGCCCTCCTTGCGGGTCAAGTCTAGGGCGCGGGGCGCGGGGCTGTCCAGCGGCTACCAGATCACCATTGATCAGGGTCTTCATCCGCGAGGACAAACACCGGAGGCCTGCCAAACTGCCCTGCCTTCAATCCCAGCCGAAACCCAGTGGTCGGCACCGGAACGAGCCGCACGGCCTGTTCCTGACCTCGCACAATCAAAACCTCTTCTCCAGAAAGCGCAGCATCGATGAGCTTGGTCAGTCGTGTTTCGGCAAACGAGATGGTGTATTGCATCGGAACGCTCTTGGGTCATTCGATTTTGGATGTACGTACGACTATAGCGGGTTCCGCTCCGCGAACCCTCGGAAAAACGCGAGGAACGCCCGGTCCGCATCACGCGGGGCCTCTTTGCCCGCCGCCCAGGCGCGCCATTCGCCTTCGACATGATAGATGTCATATCCGGGATAGCGGAGCTTTGCCGTCTCATAGGTTTCCGTCCGCAGCGCAGGCCCCCGTGCGTCCAGCCAGGCGGGGCGCGGTTTGACCGTCTCGGCTTCGCCACTGATGCGCGCCTTGCGCCCGACCTTGGAGAATGTCAGCTCGCGCTCCGCCTCGGCCGAGGTGCCCGCATCCTTGCGCCACCAGCGCAGCTCGATGTGCGTGACCCGCCGCCCGGTCTTGATCGGCGCGACCTCGACAACGAAATCCGACAGCGCGTTGACCTCGGCCACCGCCGGTTCAATCGCCCGCAGCTTGAGGTTCGACCAGGACGTCAGCTTGCCCTTGGGCACCCCAAGGATGCCGCGCAGATCATCCAGGCTGAACCGTTCGTCCGAGCGGTACCGCAGGTTGCCGCGCTTCTGGATCATCTCGTAAAGCGTCAGCGCGTATTTCGAACTCAGCGCGAACATCACCTCGCGTTGCAGGCGGGCAAAGACGGTGCTGTCCTTGATGATCCGCCGCAGCCGTTGCGGAATCTCGTATTCCAGCAACCCGTCGCGCCGCGTGGTTTCCACGTTGCCGCCCAGCAGTTGCACCCGTTCCACCGCGTCCTCGCCATTGCGGGTCACGCGGACCTTGACGATCGAGGACATCAACCGTTCGATCGACTCCCCCACCCTGTCATTGGAATTGTGCGACCCACGCAGATCGGCCTTGGCGATCACATGGGTCACCGGCTTGTCGATCGCATCCCAGGCGTTTTCCAGAAGCTGGTTATAGATCCGCCGGTCGGCAAGCGTCAGCGGCGTGACCTCGACCAGGTCGACCAGCTCGCCCGGCTTCACCAGGCTTTCGGCATTTGGTCGTGCCTCCAACGTGCGGTAAGGTTGTCCTGTGGCCATGGGCTTACCCTGCTGCTCTTACTTTTGTATGGTTTTGCACGTAAGTTAACAAATCGGAAAAGCTGCGTCCATCACCCGATTTGTAAGCTTTCAAGACGGGGTTCCAGTGGTCTCGATTCGCAATCGACTGGAAAACAAGGCAAAAAATCAAGGGATTTCTGGCCTCGGGACGGCACCCGAAACGTAAGCTTTCAGGCCCCTCCCGATCCGTAAGGTTTGCCACCCCAAGGCGTAAGGATTGGCGTCCCGATCTGTAAGCCATACGATCCCAGGATGTAAGGATATCTGGGGAAAACTGATAGTATTCAATGGCCTAAGAGTCCCGAACACTGAATCTATAGAATCCAGAACAGGGTTTTTTCGTATTTGGGTTTGTTTTTGGGGATAACTCGGACCCAGACACCCCGATCTGGACCGTTCGCACCTTTAACCTTACATTTGGGGTGGATGCACAGACTCGACCCGCGCGAAGTTCGAAACCTGGACATCCGGCCAGCAAGTTTCACCCTCTGCGCCCCCTGCCCCCGATTTCCGCTTTTTCTGCCCAAATCGCAAAAAATTCGCACTTGAGCGCTAGGCCCGTTCGCGTCATGATTCGCGAAACTCCCATGCAGAGGAAGGTTATGGAGCAGTCAGCCCTCCCCCCCGTCACGCTTGCCGAACTCGACGAGCTGTCCACCCGCGCCTCGACCGTCATCGCCCGTCTGCGCGACCGGCTGTATGCGCCGGGCCATGAAAAGCAGCTGGACCTGCGCTTCAACGTCCGCCGCGCCGCCGAGATGGTCGGGCGCAGCGACAAGCTGATCCGCGATGCCGAAGGCGACGGCCGCCTGCCCGAGCCCGAGAAAGACCCCGACACCGGCCGCCGCACCGGCTATAGCCTGAGCGAGGTCAACCGCATGCGCGAGGTCTTTGGCACCCTGCCCCACCGCGCGCCCGACGATCCTGCGATGGTGCTGGCGGTGCAGAACTTCAAGGGCGGCGTCGGCAAGTCGACGATGGTCTGTCACCTGGCGCAGTACCTGGCGCTGAAGGGCTATCGCGTCTGCGTCATCGACTGCGACAGCCAGGCCAGCACCACCAGCATGTTCGGTCTGAACCCCGACGTGGACGTGAACGAGGAAGAGGACACGCTTTATCCCTTCTTCCGCCACGGCGGGCCCTCCAGTCTGAACTACGCCCTGCGTGCCACCTATTGGCCCAACATCGCGCTTATCCCGGCGAACCTTGGGCTTTACGATGCCGAATATGAATTCGCCGCCCGCATGGCCCGCGAACAGGTCTTTGTGCTGGACCGCCTGCGCGAGGGGATCGAGACCATCAAGGACCGCTTCGACGTGATCCTGATGGACCCGCCTCCGGCGCTTGGCATGATCTCGCTGTCGGTGCTGCGCGCGGCCGAGGCGCTGGTGATCCCGGCCCCGCCGAACAACATCGATTTCGGCTCGACCGCGCATTTCCTGAAAATGCTGGGGGCGACGCTGAACGAACTGGCGCAAACCGGCGGCGCGCGGGATTATGCCTTTGTTAAAATCCTGGCAACCAAGATGAACGACGGAAAATCGGCGCATGTGGCCATCAAGCGGATGATGGATGCAGTGTTCCCGATGGACATGCTGCAAAGCGTGCTGAAGGACAGCGCCGAGATCGACAATGCAACCGCGAACCTGTCGACGGTCTACGAGCTGACAGGCGCCGCGACGCGGACCGAGACGCACAAGCGCTGCCGCGCCTATCTGGATGCGGTGGGCCGCGAGATCGAGGTGCTGATCCGCAAGACCTGGCCGTCACATCACGCGGCCTTGCGCAAGGAGGGGCTGTTATGACCAAGAAACACGATGCGATCTTTGACGATGTGCTGTCGGGGCTCGACGCCCCTGCCCCGTCTTCGGAACGCGCGGGTGCGCGGTTCCTGAAACGGTCAACCGCGATCAGTGAACGGATGTCGGGCGAGCTGGAGGAAAAGACGCTCCGCTGGATCGACCCCGCCCGCGCCCGGATGTGGGAGCGGCACAACCGCGATTACGCCCTGCTGAACGAGGAAAACTGCCGCGATTTGATCGACGGCATCCGCGCGCAGGGCCAGCAAGAGTTTCCTGCGATCGTGCGGCGCATCGACGATGGCGACCATGAGTTCGAGGTGATCTGCGGCGCCCGACGGCATTTTGCCGTCAGCTGGTTGCGGGCGCACAATTACGCGCAGTTCAAATACCTGGTCGAGGTGCGCGACATCTCGGACGAAGAGGCCTTTCGCCTGGCCGATATCGAGAACCGCGACCGCGAAGACATCAGCGATTACGAACGCGCGATCGACTATGCCGACGCCGTGGCCCGCTATTACGGCGGCAAGCAAAAGGCCATGGCCGAACGGCTGGAGGTCAGCCAGCCCTGGCTGTCGCGTTATCTGCAGCTGGCCAAACTGCCCGATGTGATCGTGAAGGCTTTCCCCAACATCCGTGAGATCCGGGAACGCAACGCGCGCGAGCTGAAGCCGTTGCTGGCGGATGCCGCAACGGCCAAGGCGGTGCTGGAAGAGGCCAGCGCCATCGGCCGCGAACAGACCGCCGCACGCAAGGGCCGCGGCGGCTATGTCGATGCGGCCACCGTGATGCGGCGTCTGGTGCGGGCGGGCAAGCCCGCGCAGCCCAGGGCGCAGGACGCGGGCACCACCTATCGTCGCAGCGCCGGCGAACGTGGGATCAACGTGCGCCGCAAGGGCCACAAGACCCTGATCGAATTCGAAGACGGGCTGAGCCGCGCGCAGCTCGAGGCCTCGTTCACCGCCTTTCTTGACGACAAGTTTCAGGACTGATCCGGGAAAATTGCCCGTGGGCAATTTTTCCGTTCCCCGTCCGAAGCACAGAAATTGCCCACGGGCAATTTTTTGATCCCCAAGCGGCCGGGGTCAATCTGACCCGGCCCTTGACGTGCTGGCCGACCGCCTCGGACACAGTGACCACGGGTGCCAAATAGCGCTGGCCCCTCGCCCCCGAACCTGATTATTTCACCGGACCACGACGTAAGGGATGACGGCAGATGGCCGACCTTTGGGCGGGGCTGAGCCAGGCGTTCTGGATGGTCCTGACATTCGATGCAGAGTTGCTAGAGATCTCGGCCCGGTCGCTGCAGGTGACGCTGGGCGCGCTGGCCTTGGCCTGCCTGATCGCCATGCCGCTGGCCGCCTTTCTGGCGGTCCGCCGGTTCCGCTGGCGGCGCGCGGTGATCGCCGTGCTGAACGCGCTGATGGGCCTGCCGCCGGTGGTCGTCGGGCTGATCGTCTATGTCATGCTGTCGCGCTCTGGCCCCCTGGGCGTGCTGGGGCTCTTGTTCACGCCCACCGCGATGGTCATCGCGCAGGTCATCATCATCGTGCCGCTGATCGCCAGCATCGCGCACCAGTCGCTGCGCGATCTCTGGCAGGAATATCACGACCTGCTGATCTCGATGAATGTCACGCAATGGCAGAAGGTGCGCACGCTGCTGTGGGACGCGCGCCGGGCGCTGCTGACGGCCGCCCTGGCGGGCTTTGGCCGTGCGATTGGCGAGGTCGGCGCGATCATGATCGTCGGCGGCAACATCGACCACGCGACGCGCGTGCTGACGACGGCCATCGCGCTGGAAACCGGCAAGGGCGACTTTGCGCTGGCGCTGGCACTGGGGTTCGTACTGATCGGCCTCGCGGTGTCCGTCAACCTGATGATCCACTGGCTGGGCCGCACCGAACGGGAGGGCCGCTGGTGAGCGATCTTTTCCCCCTGAAGGTGCGCGGCGCCAGCACGCGGCGGCGGGGCAAGGCGCTGGTCGGGCCGGTCGATCTGGATCTGGACGGGCAGGGGACCTGCGTGGTGATCGGGCCGAACGGCTCCGGCAAGACCTCGCTTCTGACGCTGCTGCACGGCACGGCGCGGCTCAGTTCCGGCAGCATCGACTGG
>JAUHVR010000027.1 GCA_030424865.1 Alphaproteobacteria bacterium
TACATTGAGCTATTCTACAACCCAAAGCGCAAACACACGAACAACGGCATGCTGTCGCCCGTTGACTTCGAAGAACGACAGCTCAAACTGGAAAAGGCAGGCGTCTAGGAAACTAGGGGCACCTCAATGAGGCTGTCTTGAGACAGCCTCTTTTCTTATTTAAGTTTCCTGCATCATTCATAAATAAAGATGGGTCCCCATGAACTTGAAGACTTTGATGATGTCGATTTTCCTTACTGCCCCGGTTGGTACGTCAGCAGATCCTTTGATAGATTTGATTAAATCAATGGATGGTTTGGATAGGGAACGTACGGTACTACACCAGGTTGAAGTTGTTAAATTTGATTCCTGGGAATACTACGTGATCATCCAAAACCAAAAGATTCTAGCAACTATTGATTCTGATAAAGACAATCTTTTGGTCATCTGTCCAAATTCATTCTTGGAATATGGGAAAAAGGAACCTTGCATCATCAACGCCAAAGCTGAGTATAAAATTGATAGTGGTTTCCTTGGTGTGAAGTACAAAATAGATCTCTGGGATATCTCACCTGCTTTGGATTTGGGGGGATAAACTCTGATCTGGACGTAAGATTCTTGATGTGAAATAAGGTGATCTAAGATCAGTATCGCGTTGATCCCCGTCCGCGACTGATTTTACCTCTTCTTCACATCGAGAGTCTCATGTCCGGAAAACTCCCTCTTATTTTCGATTCAGTTCCACGCCCTCAGCAGAACAGTTATTCTAACACACTGGGTCAGATTGGTCTGAGACCTTCTCTGGTGGATACAAAGAAAGAAAGTGTATCCAGAGCCTTTGAAGCCGAACAGCTTCTTACAGGGGCTGGTTGAGGTAACCTAAACGGTCGCCGTGAAATAGCGAGCAGCTGACATACTCTGGATTTAGCTGACATCAAACAATTCTATGAACAAGGTATCCAGAATGGGTCGGAGCCAAGAATGCGCGCCGCTAGGCACCTGCGATCTCGGCAATATTGCCATTGGCGCGCCGCTGGCGCACGACCTTGGGCGTTTCGCCGAAACGGTCGCGGAACCGCTTGGAAAAATGCGCGGGGCATTCAAAACCGCAGGCCAGGGCGATGTCGATAAACTGAAGGGTTGATTGTTCGACCAGCCGCCGGGCGTGGCCCAGTCGGATGTTCAGGTATTCGTCCTTGGGCGTGTGCCCAAGATGCTGCGCAAAGAGCCGTTGCAACTGCCTGTCCGAAACCCCGGTCAACCCGGCGATCTGAGGCACGGACAGAGGATCGGCGATGTGGTCGTGCATCAGCTTCAGTGCGCTCAGAACCACCCGGTTCTGAACATTGTAGGTCTCGACAAAGTTCTGGGTCTGCGGATCCTCTGCCTCGCGCACCCAGGTGTGGATCAGCCAGTCGTTGACCCGCTTGGCGGCCTCGGCACCGTGGTCGCGGGTGATGATCGCGCTCATCATGTCCAGCGCCGCCACGCCACCCGCGCAGGTGTAGCGGTCGCGGTCGATCACATAGATCGAGCGTTCGATCAGCAGCGTGTCCGAGACCTGGCGCAACACGTCGCGGTGGTCCCAGTGCACAGTGAAGCGACGGTTCGTCATAACGCCGGCTCGGGCCAGCAGGACTGGTCCACCCGAAATACCGCCAAGCGCCACACGCCGCGCGTTCAGCATCTTCAGATAGCGGTCCAGCGCGGGCATTTTCATCAGCGCCGGGTTGCCTGCCGCCGCAACAAAGACAAGGTCAAAGTCATGACCCGCCTGATCCAGATAGGGCCCGTCGAACGCGGCGCCGGCAGTGGCGCGCACGGTGCCGGGCTCGGCCTGGATGAAGGTGATGTCATAGGCCGGGGCCGCAAGCAGGGTGTTCGCGGCGCGCATGGGTTCGACCAGGCTGGCAACCGACATCAGCGAAAACCCCGGCGTCAGGATCACGCCGATCCGTTTTTGGCTGGGCTGGGTCACGGTCGCTCCGATCTGCAAAACTGGGATATCTGCTGCAAGGCTGTGCAGTGGGGCCTTCTGCACCCGGCGAGTTTACACCGCGGTTGCGTGCCTCGCAAACAAGGTTCCGGCACGCCGCATGTCATTCCGGCGGTGCCAGCCCGAGCTTCGCGCGGATCTCGGTTTCATATGCGAAAAAGCTGGCCAGCCCGCCGGTGTGCCAAAAGCACACGCGCGCACCTTTCGCGATCGTGCCATCGGCGATCAAGGCAGGCACGGCGGCAAAGACCTTGGCGGTATAGACGGGGTCCAGCATCAGTCCTTCCATCCGGGCCATGCTCTCGATGGCGGATTTTGCGGGTGGTCCGATCTGGCCATAGCCGGGCGCAAGAGCGCCGTCCCAAACGGTGATGTCGGTCTGCGTCGCGGGTGTCGCATCGGGCACAAGCTGCGCGATGCGACCCAAAAGCCGTGCGATCCGGGGGCCTTGCAAATCGGCGGCGCGGCGGACGCAGCTGCCGATCACCTGCGCAGGGCTTCCGCAGGCCCGCAAGCCCGCTAGCAGGCCCGAATGCGTCGCACCGCTGCCCGAGGCGACCACCATGACATCAAACCCGGCGTCCTGCGCCAAGACCTCTTCGGCGGCACGCATATAACCAAGGGCCCCCAGCGGAGGGTGCGTTTCGCCAAGGTGGATCACGTATGGCCGCCGTCCCTTGGCCCGCAGGGCGTCGGCATGGTCGTTCAGGGCCCGGTCAGCGCCGGCCTCGTCCTCGCCTTCGGGATAGGTGATGATCTCGGCGCCCAGGATCTGGTTCAACAGCACGTTGCCCGAGTGGCGGTACTGGTCATCCATATCCGCAACGCGGTCTTCCAGCTGCACGACGGCACGCATCCCAAGCGCATTGGCGCAGGCCGCTGCCGTGCGGACAAAGTTCGACTGGACCGCGCCGGTGATCAGGATGGTGTCCGCCCCCTGTGCCTGCGCCGCGCCCAGGTAGAACTCGAGCTGCCGCGCCTTGTTGCCGCCAAAGGACGGGCCCGCAAGGTCATCGCGCTTGATCCAGAGGTCGATGCCCAGATGGTCGGACATCCTGTTCAGCCGATGCAGCGGCGTCGGTTGCGGCACCAGGGTGGCGCGGGCAAAGGTGTTCAGAAGCGTCATGTCACCTCGGGGTTCATCGTTCGGTGCCAATCCTGCGAGGTTTCAGGGACCGAGGCAATGATGGCATTTTGTAAGTTTTTTTTACGATTTGGGTAAGGCGCAGGGGGTTTTCATGTGAACTGGCTTAACAGAAAATTGCGGGGTCCAATGTGAGCACATCTGTCATGCCTGCCTCTGGCCCCACCTTGAGCGTTGCCGTGCATCGCGGCACGTCTGACGGTTCCACCCTGCGGGTGGATCATTTTACCGTGCCAGCGCATGACAGCCAGACGGTTCTGGATGTGGTCACCTGGATCCAGCAGAATGCCGACGCGACATTGACCTACCGCTTTGCCTGCCGGGTCGGCATGTGCGGGTCCTGCGCCATGACCGTGAACGGTGTGGCGCGTTGGACCTGTCGGACCCATGTCTCGAAGGTCATCCGGGATGGTCGGCTTGAGATCGGGCCGCTGCGCAATCTGCCGGTGATCAAGGATCTGGCGGTCGACATGGATCCGTTCTTTGACAAATGGGCGGCGGCTGGCGGCAGTCACGCGCCTACGGCCACGCGCTACGATCCCGTTGTCGACATCGATCCGCAAGCGCCCGAACGGGTCGCCGCCAACGCCGGGATCGAGTGTATCAACTGCTCGGTCTGCTATGCCTCTTGCGACACGGTTGCGGGCAATCCGGCCTATCTGGGACCAGCGGCCCTGAACCGGGCCTGGACGCTGGTCAACGACCTCAAACATGCCGACACGAAGGGTGTGCTGGATGTGGTCTCGGGTTCCGGCGGCTGCCACAACTGCCATTCGATCGGGTCGTGCACGGCGCTTTGCCCGAACGAGCTGGATCCGTTGTCGTCCATCGCCGGTTTGAAGCGCGCCACCACCCGGCGCGCGTTCCGGGGGCGCTAGATGCTGACGTTGCGCCTTTACCTTGCCCAGCGGATCAGCGCGATGCTGATGGTGCCTTTCGTGATCGTGCATCTGATCGCCATGATCTACGCCATCCAGGGCGGGTTGAGCGCCGCAGAGATCCTGGGCCGCACCCAGGGGTCGGCGTTCTGGTTCGCTTTCTACGGCCTGTTCGTGGTCGCCGCAGCGGTGCATGGCGCCATCGGCCTGCGGGTCATCGCCGCCGAATGGCTGCGGCTGGCGCGGGGGCTGGACCTGCTGATGTGGGCCGCCGGGGCGCTGTTTCTGGGGCTCGGCGCACGCGCCGTTCTAGCGGTGACGCTATGAGGCTGGCGCAACGTTCACAGCCGCTTTGGCTGGCGCATGTGCTGCATCGCCTGTCGGGCCTCGGGCTGGCGCTGTTCCTGCCGCTGCATTTTTACGTGCTGGGCATGGCCATGTCGCAGCCAGAGCGGCTTGACGGTTTCCTGCATTGGTCCGAGGCCCCGATGGTCAAGCTTGCCGAATTCGGGCTGGTGTTTCTGCTGGCTGTGCATCTTTTTGGCGGGCTGCGCCTGCTGGTGCTGGAATTCCTGCCCTGGCCCGCGCCGCACAAGACATTGGCGGCGGGGGCAGTGGCGGGGGCCGCGCTGGTGTCGGGCCTGTTCCTCTTGAACGCGGTATAGGCCATGCAGCTCGACCGACACGACACCGATATCCTGATCCTTGGCTCTGGAGGGGCCGGGCTGTTTGCTGCGCTGCACGCGCTGCAAAGCGCGCCGCAGGGCACCAAGGTGACACTGGCCGTCAAGGGGCTGATCGGCAAATGTGGCTGCACGCGCATGGTGCAGGGCGGCTACAACGTCAGCCTTGGCCCCGGCGACAGTGTCGAGCGGCACTTCATGGACACGATCCACGGCGGCAAGTGGCTGCCAGATCAGGACATGGCCTGGAAGCTCTGCCAGCTTGCGCCCGAACGGGTGCGCGAGCTTGAGAACGAGATCGGCTGTTTCTTTGATCGCAACCCTGACGGCACGCTGCACCACAAGGCCTTTGCTGGGCAGACGGCGGACCGTACGGTGCACAAGGGCGACCTGACGGGGATCGAGATCATCAACCGTCTGATGGAACAGGTCCTGCGCCGCCCGGTCGAGCGCATGCAGGAACACCGTGCCGTGGGGCTGATCCCCACGCGGGACGGCGCGGCGTTGGCGGGCGTTCTGATGATCGACATGCGCACGGGCGGCTTTCGCTTTGTCCGGGCCAAGGCGGTGATCATGTGCACCGGCGGCGGGCCGACGATGTACAAATACCACACGCCCAGCGGCGACAAGACGATGGACGGGCTGGCCATGGCCTTGCGCGCCGGGCTGCCGTTGCGCGACATGGAGATGGTGCAATTCCACCCCACGGGTCTTTTGGCCGGGGCGCACACGCGGATGACCGGCACCGTGCTCGAAGAGGGGTTGCGCGGGGCAGGAGGGCAGCTGCTGAACCACGCGGGCCAGCGCTTCATGTTCGACTACGACGCCAAAGGCGAGCGCGCCACCCGCGATGTGGTCAGCCGGGGCATCTATGCCGAGATGCGCAAGGCCAATGATCCGGAGCAAGAGGGCGTGTTCATCTCGATGGCGCATCTGGGCCCCGAGAATGTCGCGCAAAAGTTCAAGGGCATGGTCAAGCGCTGCGCCGATTGCGGCTTTGATCTGGCGGGCGGCAAGGTCGAGGTGGTACCGACGGCGCATTACTTCATGGGCGGCGTGGTGGTCGACCCCGACACCCGCACCGCGATGGAGGGGCTTTATGTGGCGGGCGAGGATGCAGGCGGCGCCCATGGCTCGAACCGTTTGGGCGGCAACGGGGTTGCGAATTCGACGGTGTTTGGCGGCGTCGCGGGGGACACCGTCGGTGCCGAGATCGGCAAGCTGAGCCTGCGCGACCCGGATGATGCGATCCTGCAGGCCGAACTGGCGCGGGCCTGCCACCCCTTTGGCCAAACGCCGGGTCACGTGCAGACCTTGCGCAACCACCTGCAAGAGGCCATGTGGGACCATGTTGGCGTGATGCGAACGCAAACCGGGTTGACGCGCGGGGTGGCGCAGGTCGCGGACCTGAAGGCCGAGTTGATGCACTGCGGTGTCGAGGACGGATCGCGTGCCTTCAACCTGACCTGGCATGACTGGCTGAACATGGCCTCGCTCTGCGAGGTCTCGGATGTGATCGCCCGCGCGGCCCTGGCGCGCGAAAATTCCCGCGGGGCGCACTACCGCGAAGACTTCCCTGATCCCGGCTCTTTGGACAGCTCTTTTTTCACCGTCGCCCGCAAAGACGGCGACACCGTGAACGTGACGCACGAGGCCGTGCGGTTTACCATTGTCTCGCCGGGCGAGACGGTCTTGCCCGAAGGTGAACCGGAAACATTGGTCGGGTGAGGATTTATGGAAGGCATTGGATTGGAAATGATTATTGGCGTGGCGACCTCGGGGGTGGTGGCCTATGTCACGGCGCTGTTCACCGCGCGCAGCGAGGAAAAGCGGATCCGCGCCGAGCTGAAGCTGGAGTATTCGGTCGAGGACGCGATCATCCAGTTGCTGGACAAACAAGGGTGGGAGTTGCGCAGCTACCAAACCATCAAGAGCCACCTGAAGGGGTTCGAAGACGATGAGTTGCGCAAGCTTCTGGTCCGGTCCGGCGCAATCTCGTTCCAGCAAAAGCCGGACGAGCGCCACCCGGATGACCCCAACCGCAACGACCCGGAAAAGCTGGAACGCTGGGGCTTGATGAAAAACAATCTGGAAAGGCTGCATCGCAAGACATGATCCAAATCGACCAGATCCAATCCACCGCGGCCGACCTGATGGCCAAGGCCGCCATCGAGATCCCGCAGGACTATCTGGACGGGCTCAAGGCCGCGGCCAGCACCGAAGACGGCGACCTGTCGTCCTTTGTGCTGCAGGCGATGCTGGACAACTACGAGGCCGCCAAGGAAGACCGCCGCGCCATGTGCGGCGACACCGGCGTGCCCCGCTGGTTTGTGAAACTGGGTAACGAGGCCCGGGTTGAGGGCGGCATGGTCGCGCTGGAGGCCGCGCTGCGGCGCGCCACGGCCGAGGCGACGACGGCGGTGCCCCTGCGCCCCAACCGGGTGCATCCGCTGTGGCGGACCGATCACAACAACAACGTCGGCATCGGCGCGCCCGAGATCGAGTATGGCTTTGAGCCTGAGGGGGACTGGGTTGACCTGATCACCGTGCACAAGGGCGGGCTTTTTGGCACCGACTACCGGATGCTCTTTCCCAGCGACGGGATGCAGGGGATCAAGCGGTTCTACCTCGACAGTCTGGTGGCCTTTGGCAAACGCGGTCTGGCCTGTCAGCCGGCGATCATCGGGATCGGGCTGGGCGGGTCCAAGGACATCTGCATGACGCTGGGCAAACGCGCCTCGACGCTCCGGGTGGTTGGCTCGCGAAATTCCGATCCCCGCATCGCCGAGATGGAAGAGGAGTTCAAAGAGCTTGGCAACTCAATAGGCATGGGGGCCATGGGGTTTGTCGGCAAGAACATGGTGATCGATTGCAACATCGAGGTCGGCTATTGCCACACCGGCGGCATGCCCATGTCGGTCCACGCCTTCTGCCTGTCCTCACGCCGCGCCGTCGCCCGCCTCTGGCCTGATGGCCGTGTCGAACACCGCACCGATCCTGATTGGTTTACCCCTTACCAGAGACGTGAGAGCGTGGATTGGGAAACGTCCGTGGAGGAGTTTGTTTAGATGGCACCAAAACTACCGCACGAAACAGAAACGAAGTTCCTGATCTGGGCAGGTACAGGAACGGATTTGATTTTCAATCGAAACATCGAATTGCCAGGGTTCGCCTCGTTTCCCTTGCTCGAACGCGCAGAGACCCGCGCAGTTCTGAAGGATCAAATGGTCGAACTCACCGGCTTGGCAAGCAAAATGGGGTTGGCAAGCATCGTGGATGCGCCGACGTGGATGGCCAATGCCAAGCGCGCTGCGGCGCTTGGCTATGACGCAACCCAGTTGGATGCAATTAACCAAGACGCGGTCGCATTGATGTGCGAAGTCCGAGATGAGGCCGCCGGCGATGTTTTGGTTTCGGCCTGTATAGGTCCGGCGCGCGATCCCTACACGCAAGAGCCTCCGATGACAGTGGAAGAGGCGCATGCCTACCATCAGCCACAGGTCAACTCCGTCAAGACAGCCGGAGCCGACCTGGCCACGGCCTACACCTTCAATCAAGCCTCCGAGGCCGCGGGCGTCGCGCGCGCCGCCAAGCAGGCTGGTCTGCCGCTGATTGTGTCCTTTGTGGTTGAAACTGATGGCAACCTGAACAACGGGCAACGACTGGACGATGCGATATCCGAGGTGGATGCCCTGACAGAGGCCAGCCCTATTTTCTATATGGTGAATTGTGCACACCCATCACATTTTCGCAGTTCCCTGACGGACAATCCCAGGCTGCGAGGCGTCGTGGTTAACGCATCGCGCTGTTCCCACGAGGAGTTGGACGAAGCTGACGCGCTGGACGCTGGAGATCCGGAAGAGTTGGGTCGCGAGGTGGCGGAATTGTTCGCTTTCCATCCTGCGATGACCGTATTCGGCGGCTGTTGCGGAACCGACATGCGCCACTTGTCGGAAATGGCGCGTAGGGTTGTCACGTAATGACCCTTCGCGAAGTGCGCCTGTCCACAACCCCCACACCCGAGGCCATTGCTGAACTGCGGCTTGGGGACATCGTTTACCTCGACGGTCTGATGTACACCGCGCGCGAAGGTGTCTACATGCGCGCGCTTGAGGACAAGGCCAACATCCCGATGGAACTGCCCGCCGAAAGCGCGGCCAACTTTCATTGCTCGCCCGCTGCCACGATCCGACAGGACGGCTCGTTTGACATGGGCGCCGTGACGGCCACCGCCAGTTTCCGCTTTGCCAAATGGCTGCCCGAATGGATGGCCAAGACCGGGGCCAAGCTGATCATCGGCAAGGGCGGAATGTCGTCCAAGGACTACAGGGACTACTTCGTGCCGAATGGGGCCATCTATCTGTCGACGGTGGGCTATGGCACCGGGGCCTTGCTGGGGCGCGGCGTGGAAAACGTCGAAGCCGTGCACTGGAACGAGGAACTGGGATTGGCGCAGGCCATGTGGGTGATCCGGTGCAACCGGATGGGGCCCTTTATCGTGGCCTCCGATCTGGAGGGGACCTGCCTGTTCGAACGGGAAAACGCCAAGATCGCTGAAAACCTTGAACACCTCTACGAGGGCACGAAACCGGCGGTTCTGAAGCGGTATGGAGAAACGGATGACCGCTCGGACGAGGTGATCTGATCGCGGCAGGCGGCGGTTTTTGGTAGGCCCGGCAGGACTTGAACCCGCAACCAAAGCGTTATGAGCGCTCTGCTCTAACCAATTGAGCTACAGGCCCGCACCTCGCCTTTGCTATCACGACAGGCGTCGCGGTCAAGCCCGATTGGGGCAGGCTGTGCGGCGTGGCAAAAATCTTTGCCATCGCCACGAATTTGCGCGCCCTGAAGTGGCCTGTGCTCAGCGCGACAGTGTCGCTGCGTGCAGGTTCTGCAGGGCAGTCAGGTCAATTGCTTTTCAGATCGACCGCCGTGCCGCCCCGGGATTTGATTTCGGCATTCACCGCGTCAACAAAGGCCTTGTCCGCGCGGGTGACCCGCATGCCTTCCAACTCGGCCTTCAGGTCGTCCAGCGAGATCTGAGACAAGGCGCGTTGATCCTGGGGGGCCGCGAAATTTGCGGCAGAACAACAGTCAAAGCCGCAAATGGCCTGGCAGATCGCCTTGTTGGACCAGCAATTCGCCGCAGCAGGCTGAGCAGAAACAAAAGCGGCACACCCGATGACAGACAGCAACAACGTTCTCATTCTTCAAGTCCTCCCTTTTTTGGTCAATAGCTCAAGGCGATCAGACTATCACAAGCCCGCCGGTTCACCTAACGCGCGACCCCTGATCAGCAGGTTTCAACCGATCGGCACCGGGTTACCGACCCGATGGCACGAGCTTTCAGATGCACTGAGGTACAAGAGCCGGGCGAAGCAGAGCAGGCCTGAAGGCAGCAATGACCCGCCTTGTTGACGACGGTTTGATCATGGATAAAATATATCCACGAATCGGGCGGAGGCAGACATGAAACTGGGCGACGGTGTGGAACAGGCGATCCATTGTGCAACGCTTTTGGCGGCGCTGCCGCAAGGCGGTCTTTTGTCGGCGGCTTCGATGGCCGAGTTTCACGGCGTGTCGACCAGCTATCTGCTGAAGCATCTTCAAGCGCTTTCAAAGGCGGGGATTGTGCAGACCGTGCCGGGCCCAAGGGGCGGCTATCGGCTGGCAAGGAACGTAACAGATGTGACCCTGTTGGACGTCGTTCTGGCGGTCGAAGGCCCCGAGCCCGCCTTTCGCTGCAAGGAAATCCGTCAGCGCGGGCCGAACCCGTTGGCCTCGGACGCCTACGCGGCCCCGTGCCAGATTAACGCGGCGATGCTGCGGGCCGAGCGGGCGTATCGTCAAGAGCTGCGAAAGGTCACGCTGGCGGACCTGAACGCTGAACTGGCCGCCTCGGACCACGGCACGGCGGTCGAACAGCGCGCCTGCCAGTTCTTCGAACACCATCTGCGTGGTGTGTCCTGACCAATTCTCCCCAACACCCAAAAAGGACCTGACCCATGACCCAACGACTTGATTACGCCTCGGTCGCGCCAGACGCGTTGAAGGCGGTTTACCAGCTTGAGCTTTATGTGACGCAAAGGGCGGGGCTTGATGCCCGGATCATCCATCTGGTGAAGCTGCGCGCCTCGCAGATCAACGGCTGCGCCTTTTGCGTCGATATGCACGTCAAGGAAGCCCGCAAGGACGGCCTGAGCGAGCAATGGATCGCCCTGGTTGCCGTCTGGCGCGAGGCGCTGGTCTTTGACGCCCGCGAACGGGCCGTGCTGGCCTGGACCGAGGCGCTGACCCGTCTGGGCGGTGGGGGCGTGCCCGATGACGTCTATGCCGCGTTGCGGGACCACTTCACCGAAGAAGAGATCGTCAACCTGACGGTCGCGGTCGGCACGATCAACGTGTGGAACCGCCTGGCTGTCGGCTTCCAAACGCCGCATCCATTGGACAACGTGGCCTGACGCCGGGTCTTGCCGCTCCTTTGCAAACCTCCTAAACGCTGCGCAAGCCTTGGCCCGGTGCACGTCTGTGCCGGGCCGCACGCCTATGACATGATCAGGAGCCGCCGATGACAGATGGAAAGAACGGGCTGACCTATGCCGATGCAGGGGTCGACATCGATGCGGGCAATGCGCTGGTCGACCGGATCAAGCCAGCGGCCAAGCGGACGCAGCGGTCGGGCGTGATGTCGGGCCTGGGCGGCTTTGGCGCGCTCTTTGATCTGAAGGCGGCAGGGTACGAGGATCCGATTCTGGTGGGCGCCACCGATGGTGTCGGCACCAAGCTGCGGATCGCGATTGACACGGGCCATGTGGATGGCGTGGGCATCGACCTGGTGGCCATGTGTGTGAACGACCTGGTCTGCCAGGGCGCGGAACCGCTGTTCTTTCTGGACTATTTTGCCACCGGCAAGCTGGACACCGACACGGCGGCACGCGTCGTCGAAGGCATTGCCGAGGGCTGCGTCCGCTCGGGCTGTGCCCTGATCGGCGGCGAGACGGCCGAGATGCCGGGCATGTATCCCGCGGGCGACTTTGACCTGGCGGGCTTTGCCGTGGGCGCGATGGAGCGCGGCTCGGACCTGCCTGCGGGTGTGGCCGAGGGCGACGTGCTGCTGGGCCTGGGCTCGGATGGCGTGCATTCGAACGGCTACAGCCTTGTGCGCAAGCTGGTCGAGGTCTCGGGCCTGGGCTGGGACGCCGAGTGCCCCTGGAGCGACAAGACGCTGGGCGCCGAACTGCTGACGCCAACGCGGCTTTATGTGAAACAGGCGCTGGCAGCCGTGCGCGCAGGCGGCGTGCATGCGCTGGCGCATATCACCGGCGGTGGTCTGACCGAAAACCTGCCGCGTGTCCTGCCCGAGGGGTTGGGCGCCGAGATCGACCTTGATGCCTGGAGCCTGCCGCCTGTCTTTGGCTGGATGGCCGACACCGGCGGCATCGCGCCTGCCGAGATGCTCAAGACCTTCAACTGCGGCATTGGCATGATCCTGGTGGTTGCCGCCGATCAGGCCGAGGCGCTGACCGCGCTGCTGCAGGCCGAGGGCGAAACCGTCGCCACGCTGGGCCGCGTCGTCGCCACCGAGGGCGTGGCCTATTCGGGCACCCTGGGGTGAGCCTGCGCGTTGCGATCCTGATTTCGGGCGGCGGCTCCAACATGGTGCGGCTGGTCGAGACGATGACGGGCGATCACCCCGCGCGGCCTGTTCTGGTACTGTCGAACCGTCCCGATGCGGGGGGTCTGCAAAAGGCGCGTGATCTTGGCGTCGAAGCCGATGTGGTGGACCACAAACCCTTTTCGGGGGATCGCGCGGCCTTTGAGGCGGCGCTGACCGAACGTCTGGAACGCGCAAAACCCGACATCATTTGCCTTGCGGGGTTCATGCGGGTCCTGACTGCGGGCTTTGTGGAACGCTGGCAGGGGCGGATGCTGAACATCCACCCTTCGTTGCTGCCGAAATACAAAGGTCTGGACACCCACGCCCGCGCCATCGCCGCGGGCGACACTCAGGCCGGCTGTTCTGTTCACCTTGTGACACCCGAACTGGACGATGGCCCGATCCTGGGGCAGGCCTCTGTCCCGATCCATGACGACGACACGCCGCAGTCGCTGGCGGAACGGGTTCTGGTGCAGGAACACCAGCTTTATCCACGGGTCTTGCGCGAATTCGCTGCAGGGTTGACGGACTGACGCCGCGGCCCGCGGCTATACGTTGCAAATCCTGCATGGGTGCTTATGCTCACCCCCAGTGCCTCCACGAAGAACAAAAAGGCTAAAGGGCGCATATGAGAACACTCACCACCACCGAAGAGCTTGCGGCGTTTTGTGATCGGGCCAAGTCCGAGCCCTATGTCACCATCGACACCGAGTTTCTGAGGGAGCGGACCTATTATTCGAAACTCTGCCTGGTGCAGCTTGCCTTGCCGGGCCGGGACGATGCGGACGCCGGGCTGGTCGATCCGCTGGTCGACGGGCTGTCGCTTGATCCGCTGATCGAGTTGATGCGCGACACCAATGTGGTCAAGGTCTTTCACGCCGCGCGGCAGGATCTGGAAATCTTTTACATCGACCACGGTGTAATCCCGCAACCGCTCTTTGACACGCAGGTGGCGGCCATGGTCTGCGGCTTTGGCGAACAGGTGGGATACGAGACGCTGGTGCGCAAGATCGCCAAGCAGGGGTTGGACAAGAGCTCGCGCTTTACAGACTGGTCGCGGCGGCCGTTGACGGATGCACAAAAGACCTATGCGCTGGCGGATGTGACCCATCTGCGGCAGATCTACGAGTTCCTGGACAGCAAGCTACAGGAAAGCAAACGGTCGCATTGGGTGCAGGAAGAAATTGCCCTGTTGACCGATCCCGAAACCTATATCACCCGTCCGGAACAGGCCTGGCGGCGGATCAAGACGCGCAGCTCGTCCCCTCGTTTCCTCGCTATCGTGCGTGCACTGGCCACGTTCCGCGAAGGCTATGCACAAGCGCGCAACGTACCGCGCAACAGGGTCTTCAAGGACGATGCGCTGGTCGAGTTGGCTTCGACCAAACCGGCCACGATGCAGGACCTGGGCCGGTCACGGCTGTTGCTGCGCGAGGCCCGTAAGGGCGACATCGCCGATGGCATCCTGGCCGCCATCAAAAAGGGCATCGACTGCCCGAAAGAGGATTTGCCGGTTCCCGACACCAGCCGCGACAAGCTGCAGGTGAACCCGGCACTTGCAGACCTTTTGCGGGTTCTTCTGAAGGCCAAGACCGAAAGTTCCGGCGTGGCCTCGAAGCTGATCGCCCCAGCCTCGGACCTGGATGCAATCGCCGCCGGAATGCGCGATGTGGCCGCTCTCAAAGGATGGCGGCGCGAGGTTTTCGGCGAGGATGCATTGCGGCTGTGTGACGGCGAAATCGCGCTGGCGGCCAAGGGCAAAAGCGTCAAGGTGATCAAGCTGGCCTGAGGCCAGCAGACACTTGAACGACCGCTCAGCGTCGGGTCACACGTTCGTTGTCGCGGCCTTTGACACGGATGGTGCGCACGGCACCAAGCTGTTGATCCGTAAGGATAATCGCAGCAGTTACAGATCGCGCAAACTCGCTTCCGACCGTGGCGGTCATCCCGGGCAGGGCACGCAGTTCAAAGGTCAGCGTCTTTTCATCGCTTTCGGCTTCGATTGCGATCAGCCGGGGGTCGTAAATGCCGCTTTTGCCGCCGATCCCGCTGGCCCGTATCACCGCGCCGCCGGGACGGCGTTCGACCACAAGCTCGGTGACCGTCAGAACCAAAAGTCCCTCGTACACGGCCTCTTGGGGGTTCAGGGAAATGCCGTCAATGGTCCAGGTGGCGCGCCGCGCCGGGATCAGGGGGTTCACGCCTTCTTCGACCTGGACCGCCCGTGACCGGCTGGGCCCGAACCAGTTCATCGGGTTCATGCGGGACTCGCGCACGGTTGTGCAGGCAGTGACAAGAACCATCGCGGCAAGCAAAAGGGGCACAGGCTTGATCATCGGTGTTTTCCTCAAGGCACTTCTTCGGTTACCGCATCAGCGGCGCGATGAAAAGTGCCAAGGCATCTGGACCTTTGGCGGTCTGTTGCCTAGGTGAAGTGCGATATCTCAGGAGTGGTGAGGCAATGGCGCAGGCGGCGTTCGAAGAAGTGGTCGAGGATTTCGAGTTCCTGGACGAGTGGGAAGACCGCTATCGCATGGTCATCGAGATGGGCAAGGCGATGCCTCCGCTTGAAGATGCCCTGCGCGTGCCCGCGACCAAGGTCGACGGTTGCGCGAGCCAGGTCTGGCTGCATCCCCGCATCGCGGATGGTGTGTTCCACTTTGCCGGCGAAAGCGATGCGATGATCGTGCGCGGGCTGATCGCCGTTCTTCATCGCCTGTACGACGGGTTGCCGCTGGCCGAGGTCGGCAAGGTCGACGCCCGCGCCGAGTTTGCGCGCCTTGGCCTGACCGAACACCTGTCGGCACAACGCTCCAACGGTCTGCGGGCCATGATCGAGCGCATCCGCCTGCTGGCCGCAGAGGCCGCTTAGGGTCAGGACCCTAAGCCAAGCCGACCATCCGGCGGATATCATCCGGCGAAGCACCCTCGGCCCGATAGGTCGCGATGGCGCGCGCGTCGTCCCGCTTGGCCAGCCGTTTTCCAGTTTCGTCGCGGATCAGGCGGTGGTGGGTGTAGGCGGGCGTTTTCAGGCCGAAGAGCAGTTGCAACACAACATGGATCTTGGTGGCATCCGCCAGATCCTCGCCCCGCACCACATGGGTGATGCCCTGCGCGGCGTCGTCCAGCACCACCGACAGGTGATAGGACCCGGGGAAATCGCGGCGCGACAGGACAATGTCCCCGACAGTGTTGCGCAGGTCGTCTGCCGTGAACCGGACGCGGTGCGGCTCGGGCTCGGTTTCGTCGAACCCGAAATGTTCGTAGTCCTGAAGAACCCCCAGCGCCATTTCCATGTTCAGCCGAAGCGCCTCGCCTTCGGGCATGGGAAGCGCGCCGGACACGGGCTTGGCGCGACAGGTGCCCGGATAGATCAGGCCGTCGGGCCCATAGACCGGTTCGGCGCCTTCCTGCGGGGCGCTGGCCGCCGCCGCGATGTCGCGGCGCGAACAGGTGCAGGGATAGAGCAGATCGCGCGCCCAAAGCGCCTGAAGCGCGTCTTGATAAGCTTGGCCCCGATCCGATTGCCGCATGGGATCGGCATCCCAGCCGATGCCCAGCCAGGCCAGATCATCATAAATCTGCTCTTCCCAATGGGCACGCGACCGGGTGTGGTCGATATCCTCGATCCGCAGCAGAAACTGCCCGCCCTTGGCGCGCGCCATGTCGTGGGCCAGAAGCGCCGAATAGGCATGGCCCAGGTGCAGCGGCCCCGTCGGCGAGGGGGCAAACCGGGTGACAAAGCTCACGATTTGCGGATCACGTAGACGTAGGACTTCAGACCGATGCCGGGCAGGTGCGGGCCGTATTCGCGCACCAGAAGCTGCGCGGCGCCTGTATCAAGGTATTCGTTCAGCTTGCCTTCGTTGACGGGGTCCGCCACCGCGTGGTCGTTGAACGAAAAGGCGAAGTATCCCCCGCGCCCGAGGCAGTTCATGATGTCGTCAAAAACCGTGATGGGCGCGGCGCCGGCCCCGATCACGCCAATGGCCGTGATGGCGGCATAGTCACCGGGGGTGCAGAGGTCCGCGTGACCCGGCGCGATTGCCTGCGTCGAGCGGTAGATCGATTTCTCTTGTGCCCGCGCCAGCATCTCTGCCGAGATGTCCATGCCGTCGATCACCTCAAATCCGGCCATGCGCAGCGCAAGACCGGACAGGCCCGTGCCACAGCCAAAGTCCAGAACGGGGGCGTGCGGTTCGGGCATGACCGAGAACAGCGCCTCGGCGCAGCGACCCGGCGTGGCATAGCCGTTCTCGGCCACCTCGTCTTCGTAACTTTTGGCCCAGGCGTCGTACAGCGCCTGGGTCTCTTCGGGCCCGGTCACGCCATAGGCCTTGTCCAAGAAGCGATCTGTCATGACCGCATGTTAATCACTCGGCCGCAGAGGCGTCCAGCGTTTGTGCCTGCAGCCACCCGGACCAGGCCGCCTTGGCGCGGTCGGTATAGGCCTTGTAGCGGTCCTTGCGTCCGCGCCGTCCGCCCTTCAGCCCGTCTACCGGGCGGAAGAGGCCAAAGTTCACGTTCATCGGTTGAAAGGTCTTGGCCTCGGCCCCGCCCGTAATGTGATGCACCAGCGCGCCATGGGCGGTGTCCTGCGGCACCTGGGGCAGGTCCTGGCCCAGGATTTCGGCCGCCGCCATCCGGCCCGCCAGCAGACCCATTGCGGCGCTTTCCACGTAGCCCTCGACGCCCGTCACCTGACCGGCAAAGCGGATGTTCGGCCTGGATTTCAGCCGCATCGAGGCATCCAGCAGCGTGGGCGAATTCAGGAAGGTGTTGCGGTGGATGCCGCCCAGCCGCGCGAACTTGGCGTCCTGCAGGCCGGGGATCATCCGCAAGACCTCGGTTTGCGCGCCGTATTTCATCTTGGTCTGGAAACCAACGATGTTGAACAGCGTCCCCAGTGCATTGTCCCGGCGCAGTTGCACAACCGCATGTGCCTTGACGTCCGGCTGATGCGGGTTGGTCAGGCCCACCGGTTTCATCGGTCCGTGGCGCAGGGTCTCGCGACCGCGTTCGGCCATGACCTCGATCGGCAGACAGCCGTCAAAGTAGCCGGCGGTTTCACCTTCGTGGAACTCGGTCTTGTCCGCCCCCAGAAGCGCGTCGATGAACGCCTCGTACTGGTCCTTGGTCATCGGGCAGTTCAGGTAGGCGGTGCGCTCTTCCTCGGTCTCGCCCTTGTCATAGCGCGACTGCATCCAGGCCTGGGACATGTCGATGCTTTCGGCGTAGACAATGGGCGCAATGGCGTCGAAAAAGGCCAGCGCCTCGGCCCCGGTTTCCTGCTGGATCGCGGCCCCCAAGGCGGGCGAGGTCAGCGGCCCCGTGGCAAAGATCCAATGACCCTGATCGGGCAGGTCGCTGACTTCTTCGTGGCTGATGCGGATGTTGTCCTGCGCCTGGATGGCCTCGGTCACCGAAACGGCAAAGGGATCACGGTCCACCGCCAGCGCGCCGCCAGCAGGCAGGCGATGGCGATAGGCGGTCGACATGATCAACCCGTTGGCCGCCTTCATCTCCCAGTGCAGCAGACCGACGGCGTTCTGTTCGTCGTCGTCCGACCGGAACGAGTTCGAGCACACCATCTCGCCCAGATGGCCGGTGCGGTGGGCAAAGGTTTCGACCTTGGGGCGCATTTCATGCAGGACAACCTGCACGCCCATGTTTGCGGCCTGCCAGGCGGCCTCGGATCCGGCCATGCCGCCGCCGACGATATGAAGGGTCTGTGTCATGGGCGGGATGTAGGGGATTTTGGCGGAAAGCAAAAGTACCTGATGCTTGCGCTTGTGCCGTGACGTCAAATCACACGTTGCTTGCGCGTATGGGCCGTCTGCGCGCAGCGTGCAGACAAACGAAGAGGCGAGGGTATATGATCAAGGTTCCGGCAGACGAGATGATGGACTTTCTGGACGAGGTTTTTCCGCAGGTGCGCGGCGAGTTCGCCATCGACCGGCTGGATGACGAGTTGCTGATCATGCGCCTGCTTGTGGGCGAACGTCACCTGCGACCCGGGGGCACAATCTCGGGCCCGTCGATTTTCGCGCTTGCGGATGTTGGGGCCTATGTGGCCACCATGGCGCGGATCGGAAAAGAGGCCCTGGCAGTGACGACCAATTGTTCGATCGACTTCATGCGGAAACCTGTTGCCGGGCGCGACCTGCTTGTCCATGCCCGCGTGCTGAAACTGGGAAAGGCGCTCTGCGTTGTGGATTGTCTGATGTATTCAGAGGGATCGGACGCCCCCGTCGCGCGCGCCTCGCTGACCTATTCGATCCCGCCAGCCAGATAGCCTGGCCCAGCGACCTCACCCTGAGGCTGCCTCTGCACGGTTTCCCTTATTTCCTGCCGTTCATCGGGTCCGATTGCCATTCGGCGACAAGGGCCAGCAACACCCGGATCTTGTGCAACTCTTGTTTGACCACGGGGGATGGTCCACCTGTCTCTGCACTCGAAGACAAGAGCCGTGCTTGTTCGTCCAAAAGTCGGGCCGAGGTGTTTTCCAGCACACGGGTGCGGGCCGCCTTGTCTGCCGAGGTCAACATCTCAAAGACCAGCCGACCCACGTCGATGGGGGCGACCTGACCGGCCTCTGCGGTCTTCAGCGCCAGATCATTGGACATGCCGATAACGTGACCCTTGTCCGGGGCGACCTGCAGCCTGTTGGCGAGCATCCGAAACTCTGATCCCGTGAAAATCACGAGGTCAAAGGCCTTGATCTCGTCCGGCAGTGTATCCTTGGTGTCGTCAGGTTTTGGCAGCCCCACCATGGGCCGCTGGCCCTCATGTTCGTCGTACAGGTCCGGTATCGCCCCGAATTCACCCCCGCCAGGCATGTGGCCGGGATGCGGGGTCACGAGCGTGGGACAGACAAGCAGCGTCACCGTCAGAATCTTCGGCAGATACACAAGACGCCTCGCAGGGTTGCGACATTGGTTTGGACGGTAGGTTTGGGGTCAATTTCTGTCAACCGACGCCCAAGGCCGTGTCCGGTCACTTGGCGGCTGGTCGCAGAGAGTGAAGCAGCGGACAATCTTGTCAAGGCGAGGGCACTGTGTCCAGAAATGCCCCAGGGTTGATCGAAACAAACTCAAATCCTCCGCATTTTGGTCCCAATTCCGGGTGAATTCAGGACCGTTGCGGCGTCGAGTGTGCGACTCGCAACAGTCAGGTTGGGGGACCTGTCTGGTTTGAGTTACGTGGCCAGCTTGTTTTTCGGCTTTTTTGATTTTTGATCCGGCGTTCGGAGTTGTGAAATGCCTGCCAGTAAGTCCTTTACCATCACCGGTGGTGTAAACGTCCGTGTGACGCTGACCGAATCCGGTGACGGAGATATTCTTGTCCGTGCCGAGGTGCTCGACACCACCGGCAGCATTGCCGATTTGCGCGGCATGTTCTTCCACGTTGCCGACGAAAGCCTTCTGGACGGGCTGACCCTGACGGGCGACGATATCACCAGCCAGCAGATTTCGGCCAACGGGGTGTCGAACCTGGGCAATGGCGTAAACATCCAGGGCGAGGTCAAGGGCGCGATCGGCAGCACCGATGCCGCCGTCGAGTTCGGCACGCCGGGCATCGGCTCGGATGACATCCGCGACACGACCTTTAAGATCAGCCACGCGACCCAGGATCTGACGCTGGACGACTTTGACGAGCAGGCCTTTGCGGTGCGTCTGACCTCGGTCGGCGAAGAGGGCGGTGCGCGAGAAGGGTCGCTGAAGCTTTACAATTTCTTTGACAGCGAGATCATCGCCCCTGAGCCTGAGCCTGAGCCTGAGCCTGAGCCTGAGCCTGAGCCTGAGCCTGAGCCTGAGCCTGAGCCTGAGCCTGAGCCTGAGCCTGAGCCTGAACCTGAGCCCGAACCTGAGCCCGAACCTGAGCCTGAACCCGAGCCGGAACCTGAAACACCGACAATCCTGACCGAGGATGTCTGGTTTCAGCAGGTCGCTGGCCCGGTCGATTCGGAACAGATCGACGTTGCCTGGGCCTACAACGGCGGCAGCGGACGCCTGCGTCTGAACATCGAACTGGCGGCCGAGGATGTGTTTGGTGCGGGCACCGGCTATCGGATGGCGGGCATCGATACTTCGGACTTTGAAGCCGCCTTTACGGCGCTTGGCGTGACCAGCTTTACGCGGTTCAACGTTGACGTCTCGGACAACAAGATCAAGATTTCGATGGCGGCCAAGGGGCTGGAACTTGACGATCCCGATCTTGCGGCCCTGCCCACGGATTTCGAAGCGGCCGTCACCGTCACCGACCCCAATGGGGACGAACAGGTCGTGGACGTTGCCTTTGAGGGAGAGACCCCCCGCCTGCATTCGCCCATCGCGTTCGACCTTAACGGCGACGGCCAGATTGGTGTCACCGGAACGTCGACAGCACAGGAGCGTGTGGACGACACTATCGGTGACACGGTCTGGTTCGACCTTGACGCGGACGGCACGCTTGAACGGATCGAGTGGCTGTCGGGTGATGGCGACGGTTTGCTGGTGGACAACCGTGATGGCCAGGCCAGCGCAAACCTGGACGGCTCGCGCCTTTTTGGCGACGAAGGTGGCTCCTATGCAAACGGCTACGAAAAGCTTGCGACGCTGGACACAAACGGGGATGACCTGTTGTCGGGCGATGAACTGGACGGTCTTGAGCTGTGGGTCGACAACGGTAACGGCCTGTACGACGCTGGCGAATTCCACGCTTTGTCGACCTATGGGATCACCGAGATCTCGACCGGTTTCGAAGTTGTGCAAAACGATGCCGGTGAAGACCTGATGCAATCAACGGCGACGCAAGGCGCTGACCCGGTGGCGCCAGTGACCGGGCCGGACCTTGTGATCCACGATTTTTCGGTTCGCGATGCATCGCTTCAGCAGGGTCAGGCCCTTCGGATCGATCTTGCGGTCGAGAATCAGGGAACAGAGGCGGCGCGCGGCGCGTCGACCTCGTTCTATTGGAGCGCTGACGACAGCTTTGATCTGGCCGAGGATGTTCTGATCGGTTCTGATCGGCACGGTCGTCTGGATGCGGGCGAAGTGGATGACAACGAAAAGGCCCGGATCTCGTTCAACACGCTGGATGCCCTTGGGGATGGTTTTGTCTTTGCGGTGATCGACGGCGTCGCGGCGCATGACGAAACGGACGAGACAAACAATGTTTCGGATGGCATCTTTGTCGATCTTCTGAACGACCCTGCCGACCTGCTTTATGACCGGGCTGAACTGGGCAACGATGACGGGCTGCTGGACCTTGGCGAAAATCTGGAGATCCAGTTGGATGTCCTGAATGCCGGGGACCTGAACGCTAAGGCGCGGACCTGGGTGTACTGGTCCAGCGACGCAGTTCTGGATGACGACGACGTTTTCCTGACCCGCGAAAGCCACGGATTGCTGCGTGGCGGAGAACTGGAGCTGAACGACGGCATGATCCTGGACTACGACACCCTGTCCGAGCTGGGCGACGGCTTCATTCTGACTATTCTGGACCCGACAGGTCGTATCGCGGAAAGCGACGAGACCAACAATATCGCGGCCTTCGAGTACGAATTGCTGTAAGGCGCGAATGGCCTGACAAATTGACGATCGCCGGCGGGATCCCTGCCGGCGTTCTTGTTTGCTGTGGCCAAGGCAGGCCTGCGCAATCAAAAAGGGGCGCGGACAATCCGCGCCCTCAGTTGGAAGAGGTTCCGGCGGCCAGGGATCAGCCGTGCCAGAACATCCGGCGCGCCTCGTCCTGTGCGGCGCGGGGATTCAAACCGATGTCTTTCAGATGATGCGGCTCAAGTCGGGCCAGGGCCTTGCGTGTGCGATGACGGGTCGACCATTTGTCGAGGGTGACAGCCACGCGCAGGGCCGCGACCGCCAAGGGCGCCAGCGGTTGATTGTTGGCCAGGTAGGCCAGATCAGAGGTCATCAGTGCGTTAGGCTGTGTCATCGCGAGTCTCCTTGAATTGTATTGACACAATATCAACATTGTTGCTATACAATAGGTGATACAATGTGGATTGTATGAAGTACACGGATATATTGTGATGGATACAATTTTGCAGTTGTACCGGCCCGAGGGGCATCCCGCCAAATACAAGGCGGTGATCGAGGCCATACGGCAGTCAATTGAGACCCATGTGCTGGCACCGGGGGACAAGCTGCCTCCGGTCCGGGATCTGGCCTGGGACCTGAAGATAACACCGGGCACTGTTGCGCGGGCCTATACGGCATTGACCGACGAGGGGGTGCTGACCGCCGCTGTCGGGCGGGGCACCTTTGTGGCAAAGCCCGACAAGCGCAAGCACGGCGTCTTTGACCAGCGGTGGGACTGGCCGGTGCAGGACGACACCTCGCCCATGGTCAACCTCTTTTCACCCAAGCTGCCGGACGTCGGGCAGGTGGCCCTGATCCATGACGCAATGGCGCAGCTGTCGTCGCGGCCCTCGCTCGATCTGCTCAGCTATCCCACCCGCGCCGCCTTTGAACCGGCTCGTCAAGCCGTGATGCGCTGGCTGGCGGACACGCCGCTGGGGCCGCTTGATCAGGATGATATCGTGCTGAGCCACGGAGGGCAGAACGGCGTGACGCTTGTCATGCAGGCCGTGCTGCGCGGGCGGCGGCCGGTCGTGGTGGTCGAGGAGCTATGTTATCCCGGCTTCCGGCGCGCGGCTGAACTGATGCGGGCCGAAGTCGTGTCGGTGCCGATGGACGACCAGGGCATCATCCCCGAGGCGCTCGAGGCCGTGGTGCAGCGCCATGACGCGCACCTGCTGTGTACCTCGCCCGAGATCCAGAATCCCACCGGCGCGATCACGCCGCTGGAGCGCCGCAAGAAGATTGCCGAGATCGCCCGGCGCTACGACATGCATATTCTCGAGGACGATTGCTATCGCATCGCCCAGTCGCATGACCTGTGCTACCGCGCGCTATTGCCGAACCACAGCTGGTACGTGGCCTCGATCTCGAAGGCGCTGACGCCCGCGCTGCGCGTGGGCTTTGTGGTGGCACCGCATGAGAAACGTGCCGATCTGCGACGGGTGGCCGAACACGGCTTTTTTGGGCTGGCGCTGCCCTTGGCGCATCTGACTGCCGATCTGCTGTCGCGGGACGAAACCTACGAGGTCGTTGACCGTGTGAACATCGCCTTGGCGGACCTGGTGCGGCGGGCGGTCAACATCCTGGGCGGATATGACGTGTCGTGGCGCGAGGACGTGCCGTTCCTGTGGCTGAAGCTGCCGCAGGGCTGGCGGGCCGGGGCCTTTTGTCAGGCGGCCGAGGCGCAAGGCGTCCAGGTGCGCTCCGCCGAGGACTTTGCCATGCGTGACGCCCGGGCGCCGCACGCGGTGCGGGTGGCAATGAACGCCCAAACCTCGATCGAGCGCTTCGAGGCCGCGATTCTGTGCCTGCGCCGCCTGCTGGACAACCCGCCCGAGCGGATTGCGGTCTGAGCGGTCGGAAATGATGGGGTAATATGATACCTATTTTTCAAGCCGTTGAAAACATGAAGTTAATTCGCGTTTCATGCGCTTGACTGCGCGCGCGACATGCTTATAACCCGCCCATCGGATATCAGGGTGACCCTTTGGGTGGCCCGAGGCACTTGAACCAAGGGTAACCCCATCATGAAAACCTTTTCTGCTACGCCCGCAGATATCGAGAAAAAGTGGATCATCATCGACGCCGAAGGCGTGGTGCTGGGCCGTCTTGCCTCGATCGTTGCGATGCGCCTGCGCGGCAAACACAAGCCGTCGTTCACCCCGCACATGGACATGGGTGACAATGTCATCGTGATCAACGCGGACAAGATCCAGCTGACCGGCAACAAGCGTCAGGAAAACTACTACTGGCACACCGGTCACCCGGGCGGCATCAAGGCCCGTACCAAGCAGCAGATCCTGGAAGGCGACTACCCCGAGCGCGTCGTTCAGAAAGCTGTTCAGCGCATGCTGCCTGGCAACCGCCTGGCCCGCAAGCAAATGACCAACCTGCGCGTCTATGCAGGGGCCGAGCATCCGCACGAGGCGCAGTCGCCTGAAGTGCTGGACGTGAAGTCGATGAACTCCAAGAACACCCGGGTGGCGAAATAATGGCTGATCAAATCAACTCGCTGGAAGACCTGAACGAAGTGGCCGGCATCGAGGCTGCTGCTGTTGTCGTCGAAGATCCGCGTGAACCCGTTCGTGACGAGCTGGGCCGTTCCTACGCCACCGGCAAGCGGAAAGACGCGGTTGCCCGTGTCTGGATCAAGCCCGGCTCGGGCAAGGTCACCGTCAATGGCAAGGACATGGACGTCTACTTTGCGCGCCCTGTTCTGCAGATGATCCTGCGCCAGCCGTTCACCGTCGCTGGTGTCGAAGGTGAATTCGACGTCATGGCAACCGTCAAGGGCGGCGGCCTGTCGGGTCAGGCCGGTGCGGTCAAGCACGGCATCTCGAAGGCGCTGCAGCTTTACGATCCCGCCCTGCGCGGCGCACTGAAAGCCGCTGGCTTCCTGACCCGCGACAGCCGCGTGGTCGAGCGTAAGAAATTCGGTAAGCGCAAGGCGCGCCGGAGCTTCCAGTTCTCGAAGCGTTAATCGCACAGCGATTTCCCAACGATTTCAAGACGCCCGCAGTATTCTGCGGGCGTTTTTTTGTGCACATTACTCTCATTTGCCCTCTGTTTCCGCAGGCCAAACAATTGCTGCCGAACCGCCCGATTATTGTTCCTGATTTGTCAAAGATTTGCTGCATCCCGCGGCCAAATTCGCCGCAACAGGCCGGCGGGACGCGGAATGATCCTGTGGCGAAACGGATAACGAGCAGGCCAAAAAGCTTTTGAGATACGGGAGCCAGTGATGTGGTGTGGGTTGAGCAGCGGAAAGTCTTTGAAAACAATGGGGTTTGGGGCGCACGGCGTGCTGTCTGACTGAATTTCGGATTCAGGACATCAGAAGGCTTTTCCCGATATGATCCAGATGAACCGACGCCAGGTCCTGCTGTCGGCGGCGGCGCTGCCGCTGGCCGGGTGCGCGGTGCCGAAGGGCCCGGAAGATCCTATGGAACGCCGGTTGGAGGCGTTTCACGTGCGCGATCCGCACGCGGGCTACATCGATTTGGCACAGCGTCGCGCGATCTTGCAGACCAGCCGCGATCCTGTGCTTGCTGGCCTGCGCACGTCGCTTTTGAAGGGCGTAAATTGCGAAAAGATCGCGCAGATTCCCGTTCAGGACGGGCAGATCACGTTGCCGACCTTTTATGGCGACAACGCTGGCTGGCGCCAGGCGGTCAAACCCTTTTGGGCGATTGAGCGGGCTGTGGCCAAGCTGGCCTCGGCGAACCTCGTGGCCCCGGATCGCCGCTATGCCGATTGCCTCATGTCCGTTCTGCTGAAATGGGCGCGACACGACGCAATGATGGAATTCACTTTTGAAAACAAGAACAAGCAGGCCTGGTTCCAGATTGAAGCAACCTTGTTCACCATGGCGCTGGCACTGTCCACGGTGCGTGCCGACGTGCGTCACCGCACAGCCGAGTTGGAGTTCATCGACGCCTGGTTCTTGCGGGTCGCGCATCACCACTATGCCATCGAAGGTGGCGAAGGCGGCACCTGCTGCAACAACCATTTCTATCGGCGGGCCCTTTACGCGACGATCATCGGGGTCATGGGGCAGGACGATCATTTGTTCCGCCAGGGGATGAAGGCCATTCTGATGGCCCTGGAAGGGGCATTGCCCGATGGTGCGCTGCCGCTCGAGATGAAGCGCGGTGACCGTGCCGCGCATTATCAGAACTATGCTCTGAACTACCTGATCCCGATTGCCCAGATTGTCGAGCGTCAGGGCTATCCCGTGTGGAACATGTCGTTTGGGGGCAAATCCCTGCACACGTTGATCGCCTTCAACAACCGTGTGCTTATGGATCCGACAACCGTTCTGAAATATGCAGAGACCGAAGAACTCTATCTCGACTACCTCGAAGACGACCAGTACTTCGCCTGGTTCGAAATCTACCTGTCGAAGTTCCGCAGCGATTTCATGGAGACCTGGGCGGCCGGTCGCCGGCCCATGTTCAACCGCACCCTGGGCGGCAACCTGACGGCGCTCTTTTATCGGGATCTTCGCGCAGAAGGGCGTTTGATGGCGCGCGGTGGCTGAGCGTGGCAGGGGGCGTTGCCCCCTCTGCGGCAAGCCGCATTCACCCCCAGGATATTTGAAGCAAGAAGAAACACCATGGTGCGCCAGATCGTTCCACGCCATTCTACGCGGGACATAAAAGTGATCTTGGGAGGAAAGATGCGCCTGATCGTGTTGGCCGTGGTGGCTTGTTTTGGCCTGGGAGGATGCCTAGCCGACACCGAAGAGCTGGATCCGATCTCGAAAGCCCTGATCGGGTCCGAGGTGGTCTATGACCTGTCCGAGCTTGCCGAGGACGGAGATTTGCCTTTGCGGCAGACCTGGGCCGCCGATGGCACGACGGTGTTCATCAGCCCGCAGTCTTTTGTGACGCACCGCACGGGGCAGTGGCGCGTTGACCGGGGGCGATATTGTTCGACTTTTGCGGCGAATCCGACCGACGAGACATGGACGTGCTGGCGGGTCAGGTTTTCGGACGGCGGGGCGCGGGTCCGCTTCAAGGAAATCCCCGATACGCCCTCGATCATTCAACTGTTCCTGCGCGAATACAACGGCACCTTTGTGACCACCGGCTGACCTGTCGGCCCCTTGCGACCAAGCGGATGCTTGAGGCGCGGCGCGTTGGGCGCTAGGGCTGGGGGATGATCGATGCCTCGGATATCACACGCAAGGTCGAGCGGCTGGAAACCCTGCTGGGGCAGAAGTTCGGCGCCTCGCGCGGGACGCTGGAGGTGCGTGTGCGCAAGGCCGGGCGGCTCTTGCCGCGCTGGGTGCGGCGCGCGGTGCTGCAGGTGGCCGAGGCGCAGGCGGCGCTGGAAGGGCCTCCGAAGCTGGCAGTGCGGATCGATCAGCCGGGGGTCGAGCGGGCCTTTCGCAATGCCGAGCGCTGGCTGCAAGAGGTGGATGCGGCCGACCGGCGGCGCGGGGCGATCCTGGGCATGCTGGGGGCGATGGTGTTCAACCTGCTGGTTCTGGCGGTTCTGCTTTTGATCCTGCTGATGTGGCGCGGCTTCGTCTGATGGGGATGTCCAGCACGTCGCGCACGACCAGCGTGACGGTTGCAAAGCTGACGTAAAGCAACAGGTACCAGGACCCCATCTTGGCAAAACTGACCATCTCGAACTGTGACTGCCCGGCATAAAGCCAGGTGCCGGTATTGGTGCCGACGTTCTCGGCCACCCACAACGCGAAAGAGGTCAAAAGCGCGGCCAGCGGCAGTGGCATCCAAAGTGGGCGTGTGCCGATCACGAACCAGACGCGGGTGCGGGCATAAAGCAGCAAGGTCGCGGCAAAAAGCACATAGCGGGCGTCGGGCAGGAAGTGATGGCTGAAGAAGTTCACATAGATCGCCAGTGCCAGTGCGGGCGTCATCCAATAGGGCGGGAATGGCGCAAACCGCATGTCGAAAACGCGGATCACACGGGCAATGTAGCTGCCGACGCTGGCGTACATGAAGCCCGAAAACATCGGCACACCCCAGAATTTCATCAGCGCCGGTTCGGGATAGGCCCAACTGCCCGCGTTGACCTTGAAAAGCTCCATCAGCGTGCCCGAGAGGTGGAACAGCGCGATGACCTTGACCTCGCGCCAGGTTTCCAGCCGCAGGATCAGGAAAAGCGCCTGCAGGCTGACCGCGTAGATCAGCAGCGCGTCATAGCGCGCAAGGGCCCAGCCCTCTTGCCAGATGCGCGCTGACAGGATCAGCCCCAACAGCATCAATCCGCCGAACAGGCAGGCCCAGCCCTGTTTCAGGACAAACATCACCAGCTCTGCCAGTGCAAAAGGCAGGCGGGCGCGCATCCAGTCGCCCAAGCGTCGTTCGAGACGCCGGGTCGGGGTTGTATGAATGGTCATGCAGGTCAGATGACCCGGGTCGGGGCAGGGTGTCCAGTCTGGAAAACCCCGCCCCGTCGGGACCGGCCCTGGGGACAGTCAGGCCGGTCTGGGGATCAACTCATAATCGTGATCTCGGTTCCAAATAGGCATCGCGGAAAGAAGGGATAAGTGTCGGTCGCGAAGTGGTGATCGGTGCCGTCGACGCGGGCGCCGTTGCATTCATCCAGGTTGCCGTAGCCGTGCACAAACTCGAAGTCCCGGTTGTACGTGCCGTCCAGGTTCCAACCCGAACTGTGATCGGGCAGGCCGTTTGACCTGATGCAGATGTCGCTGGCCGACTGGCGAACCTCGACGTTGTTCACCGCCGCCTGAGCGACAAAGCCCAGGGCGATGGCAAATGCGGTTGCCAGGATCGGGGCGTTCTTTGTCAGTCGCATGCTTTCCTCCAGGGCGGTCCGAAGGGTGAAACGTGGCGACGTTCGGGTTCCGTCGAAAAAAGTTTGAGAAAGGCGGGTTTTGGCCGCCCGCCCGCAAAACTTCGCGCGATTCGTCTGCAGGCTGTTACACTCCTCTGATTAAGCCGGGGCATGGAAGCCCCGAACCATGTCGGGGTGCCAAAGCCCCGCACGCCCGTCGGGGCAATTCAGCCTCGCAAACCAACAGGGAGTCCCCAATGTCCCAATTGATCCTGAATCGTCGTCATTTCATCGCCGGCACCGCCGGTTTCTTTGCGCTGCATCCGTTTTCTGCCAACGCCGCCGCCAATCAGGCGCATCTGCGGCTGATGGAGACAACCGACCTGCATGTGCATATATTCCCCTATGACTATTACGCCGACCGCCCGCGCGACACGCTGGGCCTGTCGCGCACGGCCTCGATCATCGCCGAGATCCGGGGTGAGGCGACCAACTCGATGCTGGTCGACAACGGCGATTTCCTGCAGGGCAATCCGATGGGCGACTACATCGCCTATGAACGGGGCATGGCCGAGGGCGACATGCACCCGATCATCCAGGCGATGAACGCCGTGGGCTACGATGCGGCCACCATCGGCAACCACGAGTTCAACTACGGCCTTGATTTCCTAATGAAATCCATGGCGGGCGCTGACTTTGAGGTTGTCCTGTCGAACGTCGAGAAACTGGGCGGTGCCTCGCTTTTCAAGCCCTACACCATCGTCGACAAGGAGGTCACTGACGGCAACGGGCGCACGCACACGGTCAAGGTCGGCTTCATCGGCTTCACGCCGGTTCAGATCATGAACTGGGACCGCCGTCATCTGGAAGGCAAAGTTCAGGCGCTGGACATCGTCAACACCGCCAAACGCTATGTGCCCGAGATGAAAGAGGCCGGGGCCGACATCATCGTGGCACTCAGCCACTCTGGCATCGGTGCGGCTGAACAGGTCGAGATGATGGCCAATGCTTCGGTTCCGCTGGCCGCTGTCGATGGCATCGACGCGATCATGACCGGGCACAGCCACCAGGTTTTCCCCTCGGCCTCGTACAAAGATTTCACCGCCGTTGACGCTGCCGCGGGCACGATCCACGGCAAGCCCGCCACCATGGGTGGGTTCTGGGGGTCGCACCTGGGCGTTGTCGACCTGATGCTGGAGTTCGAGGCAGGCGAGGTTCGTGTGGTTGGCCACGGCTCCGAGGCGCGCCCGATCTCAAAGCGCAACGAAGACCGTTCGATCACCGCGCTGGTGACCGACAACGAGGCGGTGCTGGATTCGGTCCGCACCGAGCACGAGGAAACGCTGGCCTATGTTCGCCGTGCCGTGGGCAAGACCGATGCGCCGCTGCACAGCTATTTTGCGCTGGTGGCGGATGATCCCTCGGTCCAGATCGTCTCGATCGCGCAGCTTTGGTACATTGAGCAGATGCTCAAGGGTTCGGAATACGAAGGCCTGCCGATCCTGTCGGCGGCTGCGCCCTTCAAGGCGGGTGGCCGGGGTGGGCCAGAGTACTTCACCGACGTGCCCAAGGGCGACGTGGCGATCAAGAACGTCTCGGACCTGTACCTGTATCCCAACACCGCGCGTGCGGTGCTGGTCACCGGCCAACAGGTCAAGGACTGGCTGGAACGCTCTGCCGGCATGTTCAACCAGGTCGAGCCGGGCAAGGCGGACCAGGTGCTGCTGAACCCCAGCTTCCCCAGCTACAACTTCGACGTCATCGACGGGGTGACGTATCAGATCGACCTCAGCCAGCCGTCGAAATACGACCCGCGCGGCGAGCTGATCAACGCGGACGCCAATCGCATCGTGAACCTGATGTTCGACGGCGCGCCGCTGGATCTGGCGCAGAAGTTCGTGATCGCCACCAACAACTACCGCGCAGGCGGCGGCGGCAACTTCCCGGGTGCTGGGGGCGACACCATCATCTTTGAAGCGCCTGACACCAACCGCGACGTGATCGTGCGCTACATCGTCGAGCAGGGCACCATCAGCCCCAAGGCGGATGCAAACTGGACCTTTGCGCCGCTGGGTGGCGCGACCGTGCTGTTCGACACCGGCCCCAAGGCCAAGGCCTATGCCGATGACGTGCCGGGTGTGCAGATCGAAGAGGCAGGCGAAGGCCCCGACGGTTTTGCGCGCTTCCGCATCCAACTGTAAGCTCACAAAATGTTGCAAAACGGGCGGCCCGGGCCGCCCGTTTTTGTGTGTCTCAGCGCCGGTTCGCCGGTGCGGGTTTGCCCCTGTCCTGTGTTGTCTCTAAAGCTTGGCCGCGCGCGACAGGGAAGGACCCAGGATGCAATTTGAGGCTGTTATCTTTGATCTGGATGGAACGCTGGTAGATTCCGAGGCCATTGCCCTGGACGCAGGCTTTCACGCCGCGCAGCAGGCGGGGGTGACTTTTACCGAGGCCTTCTTTCTGACCCTTGTGGGCACCGATCAGGCCACCAGCCAGCAACGGCTGATCGAAGAGTTCGGCCCAAAGGCCCAAGCCTTTGAGGCGCTGTGGTGGGAGGCATTCCTGACCCGCAAGGCGCAGGGCGTCGAGGTCAAACCGGGTGTTCATGACCTCTTGGACCTGATCGAGGCGCAGGGGCTGCGCCGCGCCGTGGCAACCTCGTCCCACCGCGACAGCGCCGAGACATCGCTGCGGATCACCCAACTTGCGCCCCGGTTTCATACCGTGGTCACGCGCGACTGCGTCGCCCAGGCCAAGCCGCACCCCGAGCCCTATCTGACGGCCGCGGCCCGGCTGCAGGTTGACCCGGCGCGGTGCCTTGTCTTTGAGGACAGCACAACCGGCAGCCGCGCCGCGCATGCCGCTGGCATGACAGTAGTGGCCGTGCCGGATCTGGCCCCCGTTGCGCCGGACCACGTGCACCACATGGCCGATGACCTGATGCAGGGCGCGCGGATGGCGGGGCTGATCTAGGCGTCACCCATCTTTGGGAAACTCGAGGAACCGGGCGGGCACGTGATCGGTAAGCCAAACGCCATTCTCTGAGCGAAAGAACTGAAGCCCCGCGCTGTGCATGTCCTGCGCCCGGACACTGATCAACACAGGCGCCCCGCGCCGCATGCCCACCCGCGTGGCGGTGTCCCTGTCCGCCGACAGGTGAACATGGTGCCGCTGCCCGCGCAGCAGGCCCTGCTCCCGGATCTGCGGCAGAAAGCGATCGACGGTTCCGTACCACAAAACCTCGGGTGGCGCGACAGGGGGCAATTCAAGATCGACCTCAACGCTGTGGCCTTGGTTGGCCCGGATGCGCGTGCCGTCTTCGGACAGGGAAAACCGCTGTTTGTCCGAGGTTGCGACAACCTTGTGCACCAGGGCCTCGGTCAGGGGCAGGTCGGATTTGGCGATCAGTTCGGACAAATCGACCCAGCCACCGGGGGCCAGATCAAGCCCGATTGATCCCGGCTGATGTCGCAGGATGAGGCTCAGATATTTGCTGATTTTTTTCAAATCACTAGGCATGGCCAACTGCATGAGCGGATATGCCCGCTCTGTCCAGTGGTTGGCCTGCGCAAAGTGGACAAAGCGCTCGGAATCGTTTACCCGGCGCCCATCTGCGGCGCTGCCGCGCTGCTGGGGTTCCCGCTGTGACGTCCGTCTCCATCGTCATTCCAATGCACAACGAAGCCGAGAATGTCTCGCTTCTGATCGAAGGCATAACGCAGGCCTGCGCGGGCGTGGTCGATTACGAGATCATTGCGGTCAACGACGGGTCCAAGGATGACACCGCGGACCGGTTGCGCGCCCTGCAGGGCGATTACCCGGCGCTGCGGTTGATCGAGCATGCCGCGGCAGGCGGCCAAAGCGCGGCTGTTCACACAGGTGTGCTGAACGCCAAAAGCGCGATTGTCTGCACGCTGGACGGGGACGGGCAGAACCCGCCCTCGGAACTGCCAAAGCTTTTTACGCCGCTGCTTGAGGACACCTCTGGTCAGCTTGGCCTCGTGGCGGGCCAGCGGGTTGGCCGAAAAGACACGTTGTCAAAGCGCGCAGCGTCGAAACTTGCAAATGGCTTGCGCGGCTGGATGCTCAAGGACGGCACCCGCGACACCGGTTGCGGCCTGAAAGGGTTCCGGCGCGAGGCGTTTCTGCGTCTGCCCTACTTCGATCACATGCACCGCTACCTGCCTGCGCTTTTTGCGCGCGATGGTTGGCAGATCGCCCATGTGGACGTGACCCATGCGGCCCGCCATGCGGGCCAATCGAAATACACCAATTTCCAGCGCGCGCTTGTCGGCATCTCGGACCTGATCGGCGTCGCCTGGCTGATCCGCCGCCGCAAGAAGGCGCAGCCGCTGGACGAGGAACGCTCGTGAAAGATGTCTTGTTTTCCGTCCTGCTGGTCGACAGCTGGACCGAGTTCTGGTGGGTCTGCTTCGGCCTGTGCGCGCAGATGCTCTTTGCCGGTCGCATGCTGGTGCAGTGGTTTGCCAGCGAACGCGCGCGCAAATCGGTGATGCCGGTGGCCTTCTGGTGGCTGTCGATCGTCGGCGGGCTGATGCTGTTCACCTATGGGGTCTGGCGGCAGGATCTGGTGATCATGCTGGGCCAGAGCCTGGGGATCGTTGTCTATTCGCGCAACCTTTGGTTCATCTATGTCGTCAAATCCGACAACCCCGCAGACTGACGGCTGGCTGAGACCGGCGCTTCTGGGCGTCGGCCTGATCACGCTGGCCCGCGTGGTGCTGCATCTGTTCAGCGAAGCCGACCTCTTCGTGGACGAGGCGCAGTACTGGCTTTGGGGTCAGGACCTGGCGTTCGGCTACTATTCCAAGCCGCCAATGATCGGCTGGGTGATCCGTCTGGCGACCGAGATCGGATCGGACGCGCCGTTCTGGATCCGCCTGCCGGGGCCCCTGTTTCACGCGGCGACCTCGCTGATATTGGGGACCGCGGCGGCAAGGCTTTGGGGGACACGCGCCGGGTGGATCACGGCGCTGTCCTTTGTGACGCTGCCGATGGTGGCGGTGGGCAGCCTGCTGATCTCGACCGACACGATCATGTTCCCCTTCCTGGCGACGGCGCTTTTGGCCTATCTCAGGCTGCTCGAACGTCCCTCGGCAGGCTATGCGGTTCTGTGCGGCGCGATGCTGGGGCTGGCGTTCCTGTCGAAATACGCGGCGTTCTACTACCTGATCTGTGCTGTGCTGGCCGCGGGTCTGGTGCCGAAGGCACGCTTGCCGCTGGGGACGGTAGGCCTGATCTTGCTGGCCTTTGCGGTCACAATCTCTCCGAATGTGATCTGGAACCTTTTGAACGGGCTTACCACGGTCCAGCACACGCTGGACAATGCGGATTGGGTCCGGGACCCGGCGGCGCGGGCGGGGCTGAACCTGTCCGGACTGGCCGAGTTCTTTGCCGCGCAGTTTGTCGTCTTTGGACCCGTGCTGATGGGCGCCTTGTTGTGGGCCGCGGCCACATGGAAGCGCAGGGCGCCGACCGAACGGGCCCTGGTCTTGTTTGCCTTGCCGATTGTGCTGATCGTTTGCGTTCAGGCGCTGCTGAGCAACGCCTATGCCAACTGGGCGGCCTCGGCCTATCTGGGCGGGATGCTGGTGGCGGTGTCCGTCTTGCGGATGAAACCGGGCCTGATCGGTGCAAGCTTTGTGATAAACGGGGCCTTTTGCGTGATCCTGCCGCTGGCGGCGACGCAGGCACAAAGCCTGCGGCTGGGTGCCGAGCACCTGCTGTTGGAGCGCTATGTGGGCCGAACGGAGGTCAGCCAGACGCTGGTCGATACAGCGGCGACCGAGGGTCTGTCGGTGATCGTGTCTGACGACCGGGATGTGCTGGCGGATCTTTTCTATCACACGCGGGAATTGCCGGTGCAGGTCTTTGCGGTTCCGCCCAAGGGGCGGGCGCCGCATCACTATGCGCTGAAGTTTCCCTATCAGGGCGGCGACGATGTGCTGCTGGTTCTCAGGGCGTCGCGTGTTCCGCAATGTGGCGAAGCGATCCGGATCGGAGAGCTTGCCCCGGACAGCGGCGCCTATCGTCGCCATCCGATGGTTCTTTATCGCGCTCCGGGCATCTGCGCCCGGTTCTGAGGCCAACCGGATTTCGGCACGAAATCCGGAACTGAAACCGTGACGGTTTCAGGACCATTTTCCGTGACGGAAAATGGCCCCGAGAGACATCAGAGGTTCGGGTAGATCGGGAAGCGCGCGCAAAGAGCGGCGACTTCGGCCTTCACCTTGGCTTCGACCGCGCCGTTGCCCTCTTCGCCGTTTGCCGCCAGACCATCGACCACCTCGATGATCCAGTCGGCGATCTGACGGAATTCGGCCTCGCCAAAGCCACGTGTGGTCCCTGCAGGCGAGCCCAGACGGATGCCGCTGGTCACGGTGGGCTTTTCAGGATCAAAGGGCACACCGTTCTTGTTGCAGGTGATATGCGCCCGGCCCAGGGCTTGTTCGGTGGCGTTGCCCTTCACCCCCTTGGGGCGCAGATCAACCAGCACGACGTGGGTGTCGGTGCCGTGGGTCACGGTGTCCAGGCCGCCCTTGATCAGCTGATCGCTCAGCGCCTGCGCGTTGGTGACCACCTGCTGGATGTAGGTCTTGAACTCGGGCCGCAGCGCCTCGCCAAAGGCAACCGCCTTGGCTGCGATCACATGCATCAGCGGGCCGCCCTGGATGCCGGGGAAGATGGCCGAGTTGACCTTTTTGGCAATCGCCTCGTCGTTGGTCAGGATCATGCCGCCACGCGGGCCGCGCAGGGTCTTGTGCGTGGTCGTGGTCGCCACATGCGCATGCGGGAAGGGCGAGGGGTGCTCACCTGCCGCCACAAGGCCCGCGAAATGCGCCATGTCGACGTGCAGATAGGCGCCGACCATGTCGGCGATCTCGCGCATCTTGGCGAAATCGATCTGGCGCGGGATGGCCGAGCCGCCGGCAATGATCAGCTTGGGCTGGTGTTCCTTGGCCAGTGCTTCGACCTGGTCATAATCCAGCATGTTGTCCTGTTTGCGCACGCCGTACTGGACGGCGTTGAACCACTTGCCCGACTGGTTGGGCCGCGCGCCGTGGGTCAGGTGGCCGCCTGCGTCCAGCGACATGCCCAGGATGGTGTCACCGGGCTGGATCAGAGCCTGGAACACACCCTGGTTGGCCTGGCTGCCCGAGTTCGGCTGAACGTTGGCAAAGCCGCAGCCAAAAAGCTCTTTCGCGCGTTCGATGGCCAGGTTCTCGGCCACGTCGACGAACTGGCAGCCGCCATAGTAGCGACGTCCCGGATAGCCTTCGGCGTATTTGTTGGTCATGACGGAGCCCTGCGCCTCCATCACCGCCGCCGAGACGATGTTTTCCGAGGCGATCAACTCGATCTCGTCGCGCTGGCGACCCAACTCGCCGGTGATCGAGCCAAAGAGTTCAGGATCTCGGGATGCGAGCGTTTCAGTGAAGAAACCAGTGTCGCGATGCAGCGCGTTCATGAGGGGGCCTCCGTAGGCATGGGATTCTGATGCGCGGTTTCCTATCGGAAACGGCATGAAAGGCAAAGGATGTAAAGCGACGCATGACATATTTCATGCGTCATCTCTGGTCCATGCGGAAAACATATGATTGTTTCGGAACCGGATGCACCAGACAGGAAACGGCCATGTCCCTGCGAATTGCCTTTGCCGCAAGCAACGCGCCTTTGGCGCAGGCCGCCAAGGCCGCGCTGACCCGCCGCTATGGCGACCATGCCGAGTTGGGGGCCGACATGATCGTGGCCCTGGGCGGCGATGGATTCATGCTGCACACATTGCACCGGACCCAGGATCTGCAGTTGCCGGTCTACGGAATGAACCGGGGCACCGTCGGCTTTCTGATGAATGAATATGCCGAGCATGATCTTGAGGCGCGCCTGTCCGCCGCCGAGGAAGCGGTGCTGAACCCGCTGTCGATGCACGCCGTCTGTGAAGACGGCAGCGAACATCGTGAACTTGCCATCAACGAAGTCTCGCTTCTGCGCGCCGGTCCCCAGGCGGCAAGGTTGCAGATCAGCGTCGATGGGCGGGTGCGGATGCCGGAACTGGTCTGCGATGGGGCGCTGGTGGCGACGCCGGCGGGTTCGACGGCCTACAACTATTCGGCCCATGGTCCGATCCTGCCGATTGGGTCGGACGTGCTGGCGTTGACGGCCATGGCGGCCTTCCGGCCCCGCCGCTGGCGCGGGGCGCTTTTGCCCATAGGGGCGAAGGTGCGTTTTGACGTGCTGGATCCGCAGAAGCGCCCGGTCATGGCCGAAGCCGATGCGCGCGCCGTGCGGGACGTGGTGCAGGTCAACATCCAGTCTGAACCCGCGATCCGGCACCGGGTCATGTTCGACCCCGGTCACGGTTTGGAGGAGCGTCTTTTGCGCGAGCAGTTTGTTTAAGGGAGACGGGTGACGCTGTTTTCGCTTTGCGAAAATGCGCCCCACCCGCCGTCCCTTTGGGCCTATGCGTCCTTGGCGTAGCCGATGGTTTGCAGCGCGGTCTTGATCTCATCGAGGATCACCGGATCGTCGATGGTGGCGGGCATCTTGTAGGCCTCGCCATCTGCAATCTTGACCATGACGCCGCGCAGGATCTTGCCCGAGCGGGTCTTGGGCAGACGGTCCACCACGACGGCCAGTTTGAAGGCCGCCACCGGACCGATCTTTTCGCGCACCAGCTTGACCACTTCCTTGACCACCTCGCCGTGGTCGCGCCCGCTGCCGCTGTTGAGGCAGAGGAAGCCCACCGGCATCTGGCCTTTCAACTGGTCGGTCACGCCGATCACCGCGCATTCGGCGACATCCGGGTGATCCGCCAGCACCTCTTCCATCCCGCCGGTTGACAGGCGGTGGCCCGCGACGTTGATCACGTCGTCGGTGCGCGCCATGATATAGAGATAGCCGTCTTCGTCGATCATGCCCGCATCGCCGGTTTCGTAGTAGCCCGGGAAGGTGGTCAGATAGCTTTTGCGGAAACGGTCCTCGGCGTTCCAGAGCGTCGGCAGGGTGCCGGGCGGCAGGGGAAGCTTGACCGCGATCGCGCCCAGTTCGCCCGCTTTGGTCGGGTGGCCGCCCTCGTCCAGAATCTCGACCTGGTATCCGGGCATGGCCACGGCGGGGGAGCCCAGCTTGGTCGGCAGCTCCTCAATGCCCAGCGGGTTGGCGGCGATGGCCCAGCCGGTTTCGGTCTGCCACCAGTGGTCGATCACCGGCACACCCAGCTGGGTCTGCGCCCAGGTGATGGTGTCGGGATCCGCCCGTTCGCCTGCCAGATAGACCTGGCCGAGGCAGCTGAGGTCGTAGTCCTTGACCAGCGCGCCTGTCGGATCGTCGCGTTTCACGGCGCGGAACGCGGTGGGCGCGGTGAAAAAGCTTTTGACCTTGTGTTCTGAAATCACCCGCCAGAAGGTGCCCGCATCCGGCGTGCCGACCGGTTTGCCCTCGAAGACAATTGTTGTGTTGCCGTGGATCAGCGGCCCGTAGCAGATGTAGCTGTGGCCCACGACCCAGCCCACATCCGAGGCCGCCCAGAAGACATCGCCGGGTTCGACGTTGTAAAGGTTCTTCATCGTCCAGTTCAGCGCCACCAGCTGTCCGCCGGTGTGGCGGATCACGCCTTTGGGCTGACCGGTGGTGCCGGACGTATAAAGGATGTAGGCCGGGTGGTTGCCCTCGACCATGACACATTCGGCCGGGTCGACGCCCGCCTGGAAGGCGTGCCAGTCGACGTCACGTGGGCCAATCTCGGCCACTTCCTGTTCGCGTTGGAAGATCACGCAGAACTCGGGCTTGTGCTCGGACAGTTCGATGGCGCCGTCGACCAAAGGCTTGTAATGCACGACGCGCCCGGGTTCGAGCCCGCAGGATGCAGCGATGATCGCCTTGGGCTTGGCATCGTCGATGCGCACCGCCAGCTCGTTCGAGGCAAAGCCGCCGAAGACAACCGAGTGGATCGCGCCAAGGCGGGCGCAGGCCAGCATCGCCTCGAGCGCTTCGGGCACCATCGGCATGTAGATGATCACGCGGTCCCCTTTTTCCACACCCTTGGCGCGCAGGGCGCCGGCGAGGCTGGCCACGCGGTCGCGCAGTTCGGCAAAGGTGATCTCGTGCTTGGAGTGGGTGATCGGGCTGTCGTGGATGATGGCGACGCGGTCGCCGTTGCCAGCTTCGACGTGACGGTCAACTGCATTCCAGCAAGTGTTGGTCATGCCGTCCGCGAACCATTCGAACAGCCCGTCACCCTTGTCAGTCAGGGCCTTGCTGGGGGCGGTGTCCCAGTCGATCGCTTGGGCGGCCTGCATCCAGAACCTCTCGGGGTCGGCTTGCCAGCTTTTGTAGACCTCTTCATACGACATGATCTGTCCTCCTCAACGGTTAGAAAACAGGTACGAGAGCGATCAGGCAAGCGGCAAGTCTGTTGCCGGAAACAGCGTCAGAATATCGCAAAATCTTTGCAGAAAGTGTGGAAATCAGATTGCAAATTTTTGCAAAGCAAGGAATTTTCACCAATTTTATTGGCAATTCCGAGGTTTTGCAAATCTGCAAATATCTGAATCGCGAAGACCCGACTCACCTGGAAGGGGCCGAAATGCAAACCCCCGGCGTCGCGGGCAGGCGGCGCCGGGGGCAGATCTGTCCGGTGGTGGCGTCTTTAGCCGTAATGTCCCACCGGTGTACCGGCGATGGCGGCCATGTTCAGCAGGCCGCGCGCCGTGATTGATGGCGTGACGATGTGGGCGCGGTTGCCCATGCCCATCAGGATCGGGCCGACCTCCAGCCCGCCGGCGCGCATCTTGAGGATGTTGCGCACCCCCGAGGCCGCGTCAGCATGGCCGAAAATCAGGACGTTGGCGGTGCCGTTCAGGCGGCTTCCGGGGAACACGCGGTCACGCAGGGCGGGGTCCAGCGCGGCGTCAACGTTCATTTCGCCCTCGTACTCGAAATCGCGCGGGGCGCTGTCGAGGATTTCGAGTGCTGCGCGCAGGGACTCGGCGGTGCTGCACGAGGTCGAGCCGAACTGCGATTGCGCGCAGAGCGAAATCTTGGGCTCGATCCCGAACCGACGCACATGCCGCGCGGCACCCAGAACTGTCTCTGCGATCTGCTCGGGCGATGGCTCGGACCGCACCTGCGTGTCCGCGATGAAAAGCGGGCCTTCTTCGAGGATCATCAGGCTCAGCGCTCCGTGAGCGCGCAGGTCTTGGGTGCCCAGAACTTGTTGGACGTAATTCAGGTGCCAACGGTATTCGCCAAAGGTGCCGCAGATCAGGCTGTCTGCTTCGTCGCGATGCACCATGACCGCGCCGATGGCGGTGGTATTGGTGCGCATGATCGCGCGGGCCAGATCGGGGGTCACGCCACGGCGGGCCATGATCTCGTGATACGAGCCCCAGTAGTCGCGATAGCGCGGGTCGTTTTCCGGGTTCACAATGTTGAAATCGCGGGTCGGGCGGATTTCAAGTCCCAGACGTTCGCAGCGCATCTCGATGACCTCGGGGCGGCCGATCAGGATCGGTTGCTCGGTGGTCTCTTCCAGGATCGCCTGCGCGGCGCGCAGCACGCGTTCGTCTTCGCCTTCGGCAAAGACGATGCGGCGCGAGGCGGTCCGGGCGGCGTCGAAGACCGGTCGCATCAGCATTGCGGATTTGTAAACAGCGGCGTCCAGTTTGGCGCGATAGGCGTCCAGATCTTCGACGGGGCGCGTGGCCACACCTGACTCCATTGCGGCCTTGGCGACAGCGGTGGCTACAACGCCGGACAGACGCGGGTCAAAAGGCTTGGGGATCAGGTAATCGGCACCAAAGGTCAGTTGCTCGCCCTGATAGGCGGCGGCGGCCTCGGCGCTGGTGGTGGCGCGGGCCAGTTCCGCGATGCCTTCGACGCAGGCGATCTGCATGGCGTCGTTGATCTCGGTCGCGCCGACGTCCAGCGCGCCACGGAAGATGAAGGGGAAACACAGGACGTTGTTGACCTGGTTCGGGAAGTCGCTGCGGCCCGTCGCAAGGATTGCATCGGGTTTCACCGCGCGGGCGGCGTCGGGCATGATCTCGGGTGTGGGGTTGGCCAGCGCAAAGATGATGGGCTTGTCCGCCATCTTGGCCACCATCTCGGGCTTCAGCACATTGGGCCCCGACAGGCCCAGGAACAGGTCCGCCCCGTCGATCACATCATCCAGCGTGCGCAGATCCGAGGGTTGGGCAAAGGCGGCCTTTTGCGGGTTCATGTCCTCGGTCCGGCCTTCGTAGACCAGCCCGTGGATGTCGCAAAGCCAGATGTTTTCGCGCTTGACGCCCAGTTTCATCAGCATGTTCAGGCAGGCGATCCCTGCCGCACCGCCGCCGGTCGAGACGATCTTGATGTCGCCCCAGTCCTTGCCGGCCACATGCAGTGCGTTGCGGGCCGCTGCGCCGACCACGATCGCGGTGCCGTGCTGATCGTCGTGGAACACCGGGATGTTCATCCGCTCGCGGCAGATCTTTTCGACGATAAAGCAGTCAGGCGCCTTGATGTCCTCAAGGTTCACGGCGCCAAAGCTGGGCTCCAGCGCGCAGACGATGTCGGCGAGTTTCTCGGGGTCGGTCTCGTCCACCTCGATGTCAAAGCAATCAATGTTGGCGAATTTCTTGAACAGGACCGCCTTGCCCTCCATCACCGGTTTCGAGGCCAACGCACCGATGTTGCCCAGACCCAGAACCGCCGACCCGTTTGACACCACGGCCACCAGGTTGCCCCGCGCCGTATACCGGGCCGCGTTCGAGGCGTCTTCCTTGATCTCGAGGCAGGCTTCGGCGACGCCGGGCGAATAGGCCAGCGCCAGGTCGCGGCCCGTCGCCAGGGGCTTGGTTGCGCGCACCTCAAGCTTCCCGGGCTTTGGGGTCTCATGGTACTTGAGCGCCGCGGCGCGCAGGGAATCCTTGGTCTGATCGGACATGGTTTAGGCCCTAAATTGAATTTTGTTTACCCTTAAACGAACGCTGTCGAGCGCAAAAGCTGCGATGGCGTCGCAGGGTCAACTTGCACGGCTCGGGCTTGCATTCCTTTGCTTTGCTTCGCAACATATCAGAACCTCAGGCGGAAAGGGCTTTTATGTCATTGTTGCAGGCTGCAACGGCGGTTCGCGAAAACGCGCACGCGCCATATTCCAATTTCAAGGTCGGCGCGGCGCTCAGCACGCCCTCGGGGGCTGTGCACGTGGGCTGCAACGTGGAAAACGTCGCCTACCCCGAAGGCACCTGTGCCGAGGCCGGCGCAATCGCGGCCATGGTCGCATCGGGCGAGACCGAGATTGCCGAGATCTGCGTGATCGCCAACAGCCCGATGCCGGTGACGCCCTGCGGCGGCTGCCGCCAGAAAATCGCGGAATTTGCCGGGCCGGACGTCAAGGTGACGATGGCAACGACCGAGGGCGTGCAGCAGGTGACAACGGTCGCAGAACTGCTGCCCGGCGCCTTTTCGCAAGAGTATATGGACAACGCCTGACCCATGGATGCGCGTGCGATCATTGCCAAACTGCGACGGGGCGAGGTGCCGGACGAGGCAGAGCTGGCCTGGTTTGCCCAAGGTCTGGCTGACGGGGCCGTCAGCGACGCCCAGGCCGGGGCCTTTGCGATGGGGGTTTGCCTGTCGGGGCTGGGGCAGGGCGGGCGCGTCGCGCTGACCCGCGCGATGCGCGATTCGGGCCGCGTGCTGGACTGGGCGCTTGATGCGCCGGTGATCGACAAGCATTCCACCGGCGGCGTGGGCGACTGCGTCAGCCTGGTGCTGGCCCCGGCGCTGGCGGCCTGCGGGGCCTATGTGCCAATGATTTCGGGCCGGGGGCTGGGGCACACGGGCGGGACGCTCGACAAGATGGAGGCGATCCCGGGCGTCCTCACCGCGCTGGACGAGGACCGCTTTCGTGCCGTTGTGGCTGAAGCGGGATGCGCCATCGTCTCGGCCACCGCTGACATCGCCCCTGCCGACAAGCGGCTGTATGCAATCCGCGATGTGACGGCGACGGTCGAAAGCCTGGACCTGATCACCGCTTCGATCCTGTCCAAGAAACTGGCTGCGGGGCTGGATCGGCTGGTGCTGGACGTGAAATGCGGCTCGGGCGCTTTCATGAAGTCGCAGGACGAGGCGCGCGCGCTGGCGCAGGCGCTGGTCAGCACGGCCAATGCCGCCGGATGCCCGACCTCTGCGCTGATCACCAACATGGACCAACCGCTGGCCCCCGCGCTTGGCAACGCGCTGGAGGTGGCCGAAGTCATGGCGACGCTGGCCGGACAGCCGGGCCGTCTGGCCGACCTGACGGCGGCCCTGGGCGGCGAGTTGCTGGCGCTGTCGGGGTTGGCGCAGAATCTTGAGGCGGGAACGGCCAAAATCCACGCGGTTGTGGCCTCCGGTCAGGCCGCCGAGGCCTTTGGGCGCATGGTCTATGCCATGGGCGGCCCGGTCGAGTTCGTCGACAACTGGGCGCGCTTCCTGCCCGAGGCGCCGGTTATCCGCGAGGTGCCCGCGCCGGTTGCGGGAAGGGTGTCGGCGATCGAAGGCGAGACCCTGGGTCTTGCGGTGGTCGGCCTGGGCGGCGGACGGCAGGTTGAAAGTGACGTGGTGAACCCGGCGGTGGGGCTGTCGGATGTCGTGTCGCTGGGTGACACTGTGGCCAAGGGCCAGCCGCTGGCGCGGGTTCATGCGGCGCGCGAGACGCAGGCGGACGCAGCGGTGGCCGCGGTGCAGGCGGCGATCACTTTGACCGGTCCCGTGGCCGAGGCACCGCTTGTGCTGGAAAGGATCACCTGATGCGCGCCTTTCTGGTGGTCATGGATTCTGTCGGTATTGGCGGCGCGCCAGACGCCGACCGCTTCTTCAATGGCGATGTGCCGGACACCGGCGCCAACACGCTGGCCCACATCGCGCGGGCCTGCGCGCGGGGTGAGGCCGAAGAGGGCCGCAGCGGCCCCTTGCACGTGCCGGTGCTCGACGGTCTGGGGCTGGGGGCGGCGGTGCGGCTGGCTTCGGGCCAGAGCGCACCGGGGCTTGATGCGGATCCAACCGGCCTCTGGGGCGCAGCGACCGAGGTGTCGCCGGGCAAGGACACGCCTTCGGGCCATTGGGAACTGGCCGGGCTGCCGGTGCCATGGGACTGGCATTATTTCCCCGACGCGACCCCCGCCTTTCCGGATGAAGTGACGCGGATCACCTGTGATCTTGCGGGCACCGAGGGCATCCTTGGAAATTGCCACGGCTCGGGCACCGTGATGATCGATCGGTTCGGGGCCGAGCACGTCCAGACGGGCCACCCGATCTGCTATACCTCGGCGGACAGCGTCTTTCAGATCGCCGCGCATGAAGAGCACTTCGGCCTCGACCGGCTGCTGACCCTGTGCCGGGACCTTGCCCCGCATCTGCACGCCATGAAAGTGGGCCGCGTGATCGCCCGGCCCTTTGTCGGCGTGCCAGGCAGTTTTCAGCGCACGGCGAACCGCCGGGACTATGCGATCCGTCCCCCGGCGCCGGTGCTGACCAACTGGGTGCAAGACGCGGGTCGTTGCGTGCATGCGGTTGGCAAGATCGGCGACATCTTTTCGATGGAGGGCATCGACGACCTGCGCAAGGGGACGGACGCGCAGTTGATGCGGCACCTGTCAGACCTCGTGGACGCGGCCCCCGACGGCAGCCTGACCTTTGCCAACTTCGTCGAGTTCGACAGTCTTTACGGCCACCGTCGTGACGTGTCGGGCTATGCGCGCGCGTTAGAGTGGTTCGACGCCGAGCTGGGCCAGATTGTCCCACGCCTGCGTGACGGGGACCTCTTGTGTCTGACGGCGGATCACGGCAATGACCCCACCTGGACCGGCACCGACCACACCCGCGAACGGGTGCCGGTGCTGATTGCGGGACGCGGGACCGGTACGGTGGGGCAGGTGGGATTTGCCGACATCGCGGCCTCGGTCGCCGAACATCTGGGCGTGCCCGCACAAGGGCCGGGAAAGAGCTTTTTGTGATGGATGAAGAGAAACTGGAACAGATCGGCGCACTGCCGAAGGTGGAACTGCACCTGCACATCGAAGGTGGCGCACCGCCCAAGTTCATCCGGGGGCTGGCGCAGGAAAAAAGCGTCGACCTGACCGGTGTCTTTCAGGACGACGGCAGCTATGCCTACCGGGATTTTGTGCACTTCCTGAGTGTCTACGAGGCCGCAACGCAGGTTCTGAAGACGCCCGAGGACTATGCCCGCCTGACCACGGCGGTGCTGGAGGAATGCGCCGCCTCTGGCGTGGTTTACGCGGAAACCTTCATCTCGCCCGACTTCTGCGGCGGGAGGGACGTCGGCGCCTGGCGCGAGTATCTGCACGCGATGCAAGAGGCCGCGGACCGGGCCGAGGCGCAGATGGGCATCATCCTGCGCGGGATCGTCACCTGCATTCGCCACTTTGGCCCCCACAAGGCCAAGGAAACCGCGCTCTGTGCGGCGGAAACGGCGGGCGACTGGATCGTCGGCTTTGGCATGGGTGGTGACGAAAATCAGGGACGGCAAAGGGACTTTGCCTACAGCTTTGACATGGCGCGTGAAGCGGGCCTGCGGCTGACGACCCATGCCGGGGAATGGCGTGGGGCGCAGGAAGTGCGCGAGGCGGTCGAAGATCTGCGTGTCGAACGCATCGGCCACGGCGTGCGCTGCATCGAGGATCTGGCGCTTGTGGATGACCTTGCGGAGAAGGGAATTACCCTCGAGGTTTGCCCGGGTTCCAACGTGACCTTGGGGGTTTACCCAAGCCTGCGCCAGCACCCGATTGAAAAGCTGATGGAACGGGGCGTAAAGGTCACCGTCTCGACCGACGACCCGCCGTTTTTTCACACCACCATGCGCGATGAATTCGTCAACCTGTCCAAGACCTTTGGCTGGGGTGTTGAAGAATTCACAGCCCTCAATCAGTCCGCTCTCGACGCCGCTTTTTGTGACGAGGCGACCCGCAAAACCATTCAGTCCCGCCTGGAGGCCAAATGACCGATCACCTGACCATCGTCGACCATCCCTTGGTGCAGCACAAACTGACCATCATGCGCGAAAAGGACACCTCGACCGCGTCCTTCCGCCAGCTTCTGCGCGAGATCAGCCAGTTCCTGGCTTACGAGGTGACGCGTGAACTTCCGCTGACAACCAAGCAGATCGAAACGCCTTTGACCGAGATGGAGGCACCGACGCTGGCGGGCAAGAAACTGGCGCTGATCTCGATACTTCGGGCGGGCAACGGCCTGCTGGACGGGGTGCTTGAACTGATTCCCTCGGCGCGGGTCGGCTTTGTCGGGCTCTACCGGGATCACGAAACGCTGAAGCCGGTGCAGTATTATTTCAAGGTGCCTGAATCGCTGGATGACCGGCTGGTCATCGCGGTGGATCCCATGCTTGCGACGGGCAATTCCTCGGTTGCTGCGATTGACCTGCTCAAGGAAGCAGGGGCCACAAATATCCGTTTTCTTTGCCTTTTGGCGACGCCAGAGGGTGTTCAGCGCATGAAAGAGGCGCATCCGGACGTGCCGATCGTGACTGCCTCGTTGGACAGTCATTTGAACGAAATCGGCTATATCGTGCCCGGTCTGGGGGATGCAGGCGACCGCATGTTCGGGACTAAGTAAGCGTTCTCAACGCTTTACATGAAAAAGCTGATAAGGCATTCTGCCCTGTGTATAAGTGGGGGCGGGGCATGGCACGTATCTTGGTAACCGCAGTGGTTGCGGCGCTTGGGCTGACGGGGATGTCAGCCCCTTTTGTGTTGGCGCAAGGCAATGACGACAAGATGGTGCCGGCCGAAGTTCCGCCGCTAGAGTTCGAGGGCCGCGAATATGTCGACAGTCGCGGGTGCACCTACATCCGGGCGGGCGTGAACGGCGACACGACCTGGGTGCCGCGCATGTCACGGTCACGCGAAGTGATTTGCGGGCAGACCCCGACCTTTGCCAATGCCGTTGTCGAGCCCAAGGTGCAGACAGCGGCGGTGGCCGAACCCCAGGCGGACCCGCAGGTCGAGACCGAGGCACAGCCCGTCGCGGTGGCGCGCGTTGTGCCTGCGCCTCAACCCAAGCGCCACGCGCCGGTAAAGCTGTCGGTCTTTCAGGCCCCTTGCGGGCACGGCGGGCCCTGCGGGGCCTATCAGGCCAATCGTCTTGAACCGATGATCCTGCCTGCAGCTCCGGGCCCGGTCGAGTATCGCGCGGCCAATCCCGGCGAGGTCTCGCAATACGATCGGATCGTGCCGCGCCACGTCTACGAACAACAGCGTCAAAGCAAGGTCTATCCGCCCTACGGATATAAGGAAGCCTGGGATGACGACCGGTTGAACCCCAAACGCACGAACCAGACGCTGAAGGGCCGGGCGCAGATGGCGTTGGTCTGGACCAACACGGTGCCGCGCAAACTGGTCGATTCCTCGACCGGCAAGGTGATGAACAGCGCCTATCCCAAGCTGGTCTATCCTTTCACCAGCATGGCTGAACAGACGGCCTACCTGTCGACCAAGAACAAGGCCGAACCGAAGGTCACCAAGAAGGTCAAAAAGGTCGTCAAGAAGCAGCCCGCCGCGGCAAGTGGGTCAAGCTATGTGCAGATCGGCGTCTATGGACGCCGCGCCAATGCCGAGTTTGCGGCGCAGCAGCTCAGGGATCTCGGGATGCCTGCGAAGATTGGTCTGTTTTCCAAGGGCGGCACCGAATACCAGATCGTGATGGCCGGTCCCTACAACGCCAGCGCCGCTCAGGCCGCGCTCAGCCAGCTGCGCCGCGCTGGCTATTCCGACGCCTATATCCGTTAACCGCCACAGATCCCCTGCAACCGGACCCAGTCGCTGTCCTCGATCACCGAGGGCAGTGTGGCCCCGCTGAAGGGATCGGCCTCGATCAGGGCCAGGGTGGTCTCGCCTGTGATGTCCAGCGCAAAGGCATAAGGCGTGCTGTGCACGCCTGCCGTCGCAAAAGCCTGCAACAGCGTCTCGTCGGGGATCGGGGCGGGGGCGGCTGTCATCAGGCTTTCGGCATAGCTGTTCAAAGACGCGTCTGACAGGTTTCCGGTGGTCAGAAGCCGCAGCGCGCCGGGCAGACCGACATGGTCCAGCAGATCCCGCAGGGGGTCCTTGGCGGCCATCCGCGTCGCCTCTGCCAGGATGAACCCGGCGGTGACTTCGGGGTCTTCCCAATCTTCGACCAGAATGCGGTTCAAAAGGATCGTTTGCCCGGGCAGATGCGCCGACAGGGCAGTGCCACCGGGCAACACGACCAACCCGCCAGAGCGTCCCAGAAACCGTTGCGACAGGTGATCCAAGGCTTGCAAGGCACCCGGTTCCTGACACGGCGCGCCGGCGACGCGGGTGATCCGGGTTTGCAGGGCGGCCCCGATCTCGGCCCGTTTGACCAAGGGCACAACACGCGTGGTGTGAGCGATCAGGGCACCTGGCAGCCAGAAGACAGCTCCGAGCACAAGCAAGGCGGCGATCAGGGCGATGATCAAGAACCGCAAACGCCCCGGATGCGGGCGGCGGCGTTCGATGACCGAGCGCAGCCGTTCGATGGCAGCAACCATCTCGGCCTCGTCTTCCGGCAGTTCCAATGTCTCGCCGCTGTCGCCGTCAGGGTGAAAGATGGCCGGTCGCTTGCCCGGATTGGCGCGCGCCACGGCGGCCAGCGACCAATGGGTCAGCACCTTGCCATGCGTGTCGGTGATGGTCAGCGTCGCATCCCCGAGCGAGACAATCACGTTGCGCCGCTGCGCCTGCGGATCGGCACGCCAGAGCCCGGTGCTTTCGAGCCGTTGATATTCTGCCAGCGCTGTCATGGTGGGCTGCTCTGCCTCGTCTTTGCGCAGACGATATCACGCAGCCCTGATGCGCCGCAATGGTCAGGACGCGGCCGCCTGTTTGCGCAGCTCGAACTTCTGGATCTTCCCGGTCGAGGTCTTGGGCAGGTCCTGAAACACCACCCGCTTGGGCGTCTTGAAGCCAGCCAGCCGTTCTCGGGCAAAACTGATCAGATCGGCCTCGGTGACATCGTGGCCCGGTTTGACCTCGACAAAGGCGCAGGGCACCTCGCCCCACTTTTCATCCGGTTGCGCAACGACGGCGGCCAGCATCACGGCCTCATGGGCCATCAGGGTGCTTTCGACCTCGACCGAGCTGATGTTCTCGCCGCCCGAGATGATGATGTCCTTGGCGCGATCAGCGATCTGGATATAGCCGTCAGCATGCTGCACGGCGATGTCGCCCGAGTGGAAATAGCCCCCCGCAAAGGCCTCTTCCGTCGCCTCGGGGTTCTTCAGATAGCCCTTCATGACCGAATTGCCGCGTATCACGATCTCGCCCTGTGCCGCGCCGTCGCGGTCGACCGGCATCATGGCGCTGTCGACGACCGTGATGTCCTCCATCATCGGCATCATGACACCCTGCCGCGCCTTGATCGCGGCCTGATGGTCAGGCTCCAGCGCATCCCAATGCGCCCCGCGCCAAAGGCATTCGGTGACATGGCCGTAGGTTTCGGTCAGCCCGTAAACCTGCGTGACGTTGAAGCCCATCTTCTCGATCTTGCCCAGCGTCGCCGGGGCCGGCGGCGCGCCCGCGGTAAAGACCTCGACTACGTGGCGAAAGGCGCGCTGATCCTCGGACGAGGCATTGACGATCAGGTTCAGCACGATCGGCGCGCCACCGAAATGGGTCACCCGCTCGTCCGCAATGGCGTCATAGATCGCCTTGGCGGAAACGTCCCGGCAGCCCACGAAGGTGCCGCCCAGCATCGGCAGCATCCAGGTGTGGTTCCAGCCGTTGCAGTGAAACAGCGGCACAATCGCCAGAAAGACCGGATGCAGCACCATGCGCCAGCTGATCACCGTGCCCATGGTCATCAGATAGGCCCCGCGATGGTGATAGACCACGCCCTTGGGCCGCCCCGTCGTACCCGAGGTGTAGTTTAGCGCCAGGCTTTCCCACTCGTCGGCGGGCATGACCCATTCGAACTGTGGATCGCCCGAGGCCAAAAGCGCGTCATAGGTCATGTAGCGCCCGGTCGCCTCGAACCCGGCGGCGGGGTCGGGCACCTCGACAATCTGTGGACCGTCCCCTTCCATCGCGGCAACCGCGTCTTCGGCCAGTCCCAGGAACTGCGTGTCGACAAGGGCCACCTTGGCCCCGCCATGGCCAAAGATGTAAGCGACCGTATCCACATCAAGCCGGATGTTGATCGTGTTCAGCACCGCCCCGCAGGCGGGCACGCCGAAATGCGCCTCGGCATGCACGGGTGTATTAGGGTCAGGATTCATAACCAGTAGATGACGGTTGCCGCGAGAGCGATGGCTGAGAGAAAGACCTTTGGACAGCGGTCATAGCGGGTTGCCACGCGCCTCCAGTCCTTGAGGCGCCCGAACATGAT
>JAUHVR010000028.1 GCA_030424865.1 Alphaproteobacteria bacterium
TGGCGCGCTCGTATTGGTCTTCGAGTTCCAGGATCAGCGGCATCAGCGTCTCGGACACAAACCGCCCGCCAAAATCCCCAAAGCGCCCCTTCTCGTCAGGGCCCGTCATGAAGCTGTTGAATAGATCGTTCATCGCGCACCTCTCTGGCATCGTTCACCGGTCTGTATTGGACGCACTTAGGGTTTTCCAGAGCAAATCAACGCGGACCATTGGCGCGGGCCCGGGTCGGGGTTATATCAGCCAGATGTTTGGAGAGTTCCTGAAGCGGCTGACCGCGCCGCAGCCCGCCCCCCTTGATGACACAGACGCGCGTCTGGCGCTGACCGCGCTTTTGGTGCGCGTGGCCCGGTCTGACGGCGCATTCGACCAGGCCGAGCAATCCCGCATCGACCGGATCACCGCTGCGCGCTATGGCCTGTCGCCGTTTGAGGCGACCAAGCTGCGCGGCGAGGCCGAGGCGCTGGAGGCCGAGGCCCCCGACACCGTCCGCTTCACCCGCGCGATCAAGGACGCGGTGCCGTTCGAAGAGCGCATCGCGGTGATCGAGGCGCTGTGGCAGGTGGTCTTGGCCGATGGCGTGCGCGAGGCCGAAGAGGATGCGCTGCTTAGACTTGTGGCGAACTTGCTGGGCATTAATGACCGCGACAGCGCCCTTGCGCGTCAGCGCGTCGAAAGCGCCGGGTGATCGCCGCCCTGCCCATGTACGACCGCCCCGAGACCGCCGGGGCCTATGATGCATTCTGGGAAGAGATCCGCGCCGCTTTGGGGTTTGGACCACAGGCCTTGACGCGCGATGTCGACGTCTGGTCCATCTGGACAAGCCCTGACCTGTTGCTGGCGCAGACCTGTGGTCTGCCCTTTCGCGCGCGGTTGCACGCCCAGGTCACCTATGTAGCGACGCCGGATTTTGATCTGACGGGCTGTGCGGCGGGGCACTACAATTCGGTGATCATAGCACGTCAGGATGATGCGCGAGATCTTGCGGACCTGTTGTCGGCCCGCGTCATCGCCAACGAACGGCTCAGCCAATCGGGCCACGCAGCGCTGCGCCATCACGCCACCGAAAAGGGCCTGACCGTTGCTGAGATCAGCTGGAGCGGCTCACATCGCAGCTCATTGATCGCGGTGGCCGAGGGACGCGCCGATCTGGCAGCCATCGACGCCAAGACCTGGCTGGACGCAACGCGGTTTGACCCTGAAACGCGGGCCCTTCGGATCGTTGCCCGCACCAGCCCCACGCCTGCCCTGCCGCTGATCACCGCGCAGCCAGACGCGGTTCCGGACCTTCGGGCCGCTCTGGCACAGGCGCTGGACGCCCTGCCCGCACCCCATCGGGACGTGATCGGGATCACCGGTTTTCCGGTGATCCCGACCAAGGATTATCTGGCCGTGCCCACACCCGCCGCCTGCTTGGAAAGTGACCTAACCTAACGGCAATGACATCAGGTTCAGCGAAACCGCGCAGATTCCGCATTGCCAAGCCCGGATGTTTTGCCTCATTCTGGCGCGCAGTTGAGAACGATGTTCCGGATACCCCGTGCCTGACACACCACCCGTTATCGAGATCCGCGGCCTGCACAAGCGCTATGGCGAGCTTGAAGTGCTCAAGGGCGTCGACATCACCGCACACCGCGGCAACGTCGTATCGCTGATCGGCTCATCCGGGTCCGGCAAATCCACGCTGTTGCGCTGTGCCAATCTGCTGGAAGACAGCCAGCAGGGCGAAATCCTGTTCAAGGGCGAGCCGGTGAACTGGCGCGGCGAGGGCCTGGATCGCCGTCCAGCGGACCCCAAGCAGGTGCTGCGCATCCGCACAAACCTGAGCATGGTGTTCCAGCAGTTCAACCTGTGGTCCCATCTGACGATTCTGCAAAATGTCATGGAGGCCCCGGTCACCGTGCTGGGCCGCGACAAGGCCGAGGTCGAGGACAAGGCGCGCGGCTATCTGGCCAAGGTGGGCATCGGCGACAAATGTGACGCCTATCCCGCGCAGCTGTCGGGCGGCCAGCAACAGCGCGCCGCGATCGCGCGCGGGCTCTGCATGGAGCCCGAAGCCCTGCTCTTTGACGAACCGACCTCGGCGCTGGACCCCGAGCTGGAACAGGAAGTGGTCAAGGTGATCAAGGACCTGGCCGCCGAGGGGCGGACGATGCTGATCGTGACCCATGACATGAAGATGGCCCATGACGTGAGCGATCACGTGGTGTTCCTGCATCAGGGCCTGATCGAAGAAGAAGACGCGCCCGAAGCACTCTTTGGCGCACCGAAATCAGAGCGGCTGCGGGGCTTTCTGTCCTCGACAATGGCTGTCTAAACACCAAGGGAGACTATCGATATGAAAAAATTGCTTCTGGGCAGTGCCGTTCTGGCAATTGCAGCGGGCACTGCCTTTGCGGGCAGCCATTCGGTTGTGCGCATGGGGACCGAGGGCGCCTACCCTCCGTTCAACTTCATCAACGATGCCGGTGAGGTTGACGGGTTCGAACGCGAGCTGGGTGACGAGCTGTGCGCGCGGGCCGAGCTGACCTGCGAGTGGGTGACCAACGAGTGGGATTCGATCATCCCGAACCTGGTCTCGGGAAACTACGACACGATCATCGCGGGTATGTCGATCACGGCAGAGCGGGATGAGGTCATCGACTTCACCCAGAACTACACCCAGCCCGATCCTTCGTCCTATGTGGTTCTGGCAGGCAACGAAGGTCTGGACGTGACCACAGCCGTGATCGCGGCGCAGACCAACACCATCCAGGCCTCTTTCATTGCGGAAATGGGCGCGACCCTGGTCGAATTCGCCTCGCCGGACGAAACCATCGCAGCCGTGAAAAGCGGCGAAGCCGATGCGGTTCTGGCCGATGACAGCTTCCTCGCGGCCGCGATTGCCGAAGACGGCGATCTGGCAATGCTGGAGCGGCAAGAGCTGATTGGCGGCGGCGTCGGCATGGGCGTGCGCGAAAGCGACGGCGAGCTGAAAGCCAAGTTCGATGCGGCGATCCAGTCGATGAAAGACGACGGCACGCTGAACGCGCTGATCGAGAAATGGGAAGTCGGCGCGACTTTCTAAGGTCTGCCGATTGTGTATCTGAAACGGCCTCGCGTCTGCGGGGCCGTTTTCTATTTCAAGGGTGCCAGCACCTCGTAAAGCGTTGAGTGCAAGAGTTGCGGTTCCGCACCGAACCGCACCACGACTGCCTCCAGATCCGGAACAAGGTACAGGATTTGCCCGCCATGCCCCATGAAGTAGGCAAAGGGCGCCTGCACCTCGGCGCCTTCGCGGTCCAGCACATCATGGCGCAGGTGATCGCCATAGACGCCCGCGCGACGTGCGGCCGGGGGCAAGGAAGGCTGAAGCCAATCGCGCCAGAGGTCCTCTGGCAGCAAGGGGGCCTCCGGCGCGCCATTTGTCAGCAGGAACCGCCCGACCGCCAGCCAATCGCTGGCGCGGGCATAGAGGCAACAATAGGCTGAAACGCCCTCGCCATTGGGATAAGCCCGCCAGACTGCTTCGCCCGCACCCGCTGGTGCCCAGATCGTGTCGGACAACAGGCCCTGAAGCGGCATGTCATAAACCCGCTCCAGCACTCGCCCCAAGAGCGCCGTATTGGCGCTTTGGTAGTGGAACCCGCCGGTCCAGTCCGGCTTGATGCGCAACCGCGAGGCCGCCGCGTCGGGACCAAAGGCATGCAGATGGCCCAGCGCGTTCCAGGGGCGATAGCCTTCGTCCCGGTCCGTCTTGGCCGACCGATCCGTCGCCGAAAGCCCCCCGGTCATGGTCAGCAATGCGCCCACGGTCACATCCGGATAGGCGGCCCCCAAGAGCGATCGAACCGAGGTGTCGCGGCTCTCGATCCGCCCCTCGGCGATGGCGCGCAGCACAAGAACACCGACCAGGCCTTTGACCATTGAAAAAGAATTGAACCGCGTCTCGGGGCCTTGACCCGCCCCAAAGGCCGCGCCCGTGATCTGCCCCGCCTGCCAGACGATCATCGCGCGCCCTCCGGCAGCTTCAAACCGATTCTGCGCGGCCTCGGACAAGGCAACAGTGTGCAGAGGCACGGCTTTGCCCTGCCCTGCGACACTCACGAACTGTCCCTTTGCGGGCCAGATCTCGGCCGGAAAGCCTTCGGACAGCAGAACGCGCACCTGCGGCACCCGCCATTCTGCCAAAACCGCGACCGCGCCCACAAAAATCGCCCCAAAAACAAGCGCCCGACGCATGGTGACCCCTAGCAATTTGCGCAACACGCGGCCATCATCGCAAAGCTTGACGACGAAGGGGACCCCGCAATTTTCAGCTTTTGCACAGATCCCGAGGTGCTGGAGACCTTCCAATGGATGGCCTGCTACCTGACCACCGGCAAGCACATGTCGATCTATTGGTCGGTGGGCACGGTGCTGCTGCTTCTGGCGATCACCGCCCCCACGGCGCTGCTGTTCGGGTTCGGCGGCGCTGCCTCTGCGCGGTCGCGCATCGCACCGCTGCGCTGGTTCGGTCAGGCCTATATCGCCATTGTTCGCGGCGTGCCGGACATCGCGTTTTTCCTGTTCTTCGTCATCGCGCTGGATCAGGCGTTCGAGTGGATCCGCCATCAGGTCAAATGCCCCGACTGGGAAGAGCCCGTCCGTCAGGGCAATGACTTTGTCGTCTGCACCATCGCCAAGCTGCCGCTGGGCAACGCGCCGCAATGGGTGCATGAAACCTATGGGTTTTTCCTGGCCGTTCTGACCTTTGCCATCGTCTTTGGCGCCTTTGCCGCCAACGTTCTGTTTGGTGCCATGCGCGCCGTGCCCCGCGCCCAGATGGAAACCGCCGAGGCCTATGGCATGACCCACCGCCAGGCATTCTGGCGCATTCTGGTGCCGCAGATGTGGGTCTATGCGTTGCCCGGCCTTTCGAACCTCTGGATGGTGCTGATCAAGGCCACACCGCTGCTGTTCCTTCTGGGGGTCGAGGACATCGTCTATTGGGCGCGCGAGTTGGGCGGGGCCAAGACCGCGCGGTTCACCGATTACCCGCACCCGGACTGGCGCATGTGGTATTTTCTGGCGCTGCTCATTTTCTATCTGCTCTTCACCCGCGTCTCGGAAATCGCCCTGGACCGGTTGATGAAACGCCTCACCCACGGTCAGGCGACGCTGGGTGGTGAAGCCCAGAGAAAGGCCGCTTGATGTCCTGCTGGGAGACAATCGCAGACTACGGACTTCGCTCGCTGGGCATCGGCCAGCGCCTGTTGCCACGCGAGGATTTCACCCTGTGCCAACAGGTCACCCTGATCGGCTCGGGCATGATCTGGAACATCTACTTCGGCGTTTTGGCCCTGTTGTCGGGCTTCTTCCTCGCCACGGCCGCAGCACTTGGCAAGGCGTCAAACGTCTGGGCGATCCGCAAGACAGCCGAGTGGTTCATCTTTGTCTTTCGGGGCTCGCCGCTTTTTATCCAGTTCTTCTTTGCATACTTCCTGTTCCTCAGCCTGAAATCCGTCTCGCCGATCTTTGACCCCTTCTCGGCCGCCTGGCTGGGCGCTTTGATCGTGCTGTTCCTCAACACCGCCGCCTACTCGGGCGAGATCTTCTATGGCGCGCTGCTGTCGATCCCCAAGGGCGACCTAGAGGCCGCCGACGCCTATGGGCTGACTGGCTGGGCCAAGTTCCGGCGTATCACCTGGCCCACCATGCTGCGGCTGGCCTGGCCCGCGTATACGAACGAAGCGATCTTTCTCTTCCACGCCACCACGCTGGTCTATTTCTCGGGTTTTCCGGCCTGGCAACAGCGGGGCGATGCGCTGTATTATGCAAATTACTTTGCCGACAAGACGTTCAACCCCTTTGTGCCTTACCCAATCCTGGCCGGCTTCTTCATCCTGCTGACACTGGTGGTCGTGGGCCTGTTCGGGCTGGCGAACAAACGCCTCAATCGTCACCTTCCGACCGAACGGCGCGGCAAGATGCGGCTGCGGATGAACCTGATCCGGTAATTTCGCGCAGGCCGCCCTTGCCAAAACCCCTGCGGCCCCGCTATCCATAATTTGATCAAATTCTGAAAGAGGCCCCCATGGCCCCCGATGCGCTGACCGATTATTTGCAGCAGAACCCCGACATCCGGTCGATCCGTGTTGCCGCGGCCGATCTGAACGGCGTGCCACGTGGCAAGCGAATCCCGGTTGGGAACGCGGGCAAGGCGACCTCTGGCGGGCTGCGGTTTCCGAAATCGGTTCTGAACCTCGACATCTTTGGCCAGGACATCGAAGACAGCCCCCTGGTCTTTGAAACCGGCGATCAGGACGGCTGCCTGCATCCGACCGAACGCGGCTTTGTGCCGATGCCCTGGCTCGAGACGCCCACGGCCCTTCTGCCGATCTGGATGTTTGACGAGGCCGGAACGGCCTTTTCCGGCGATCCCCGCCACGCATTGCGTGCGGTGCTGGACCGCTTTTCGGCCAAGGGCCTGACCCCCGTCGCCGCAATGGAGCTGGAGTTCTTTCTGGTCGACGACAGCGGCGAGGCCCTGCAAATGCCCAAAGCGCCCGGCTCCAAAAAGCGGCATGCCAGCGCCGACACCCTGTCGCTGGCCGCGCTGGACCGGTTCGACAGCTTCTTCAGCGATCTCTATGCGGGCTGCGAGGCGATGGACATCCCCGCCGACGCTGCGATCTCGGAATCCGGCGCAGGCCAGTTCGAGATCAACCTGATGCACCGCGACAATGCCCTGCGCGCCGCGGATGATGCCTGGCTTTTCAAGATGCTGACCAAGGGGTTGGCGCGCAAACACGGGTTTGCGGCGACCTATCTGGCCAAGCCCTACGCCGACGCCGCCGGGTCCGGGCTGCACACGCATTTCTCGATCCTCGACGCCGAGGGGCGCAACATCTTTGACAACGGCGGCGAAAAGGGCACCGAGGCGTTGCGCCACGCCGTCGGCGGCTGTCTGGAGGCGATGGCCGACAGCACGCTGATCTTTGCGCCGCATCAGAATTCCTATGACCGGCTGGTGCCCGAGGCGCATGCCCCGATCGGCATCTGCTGGGCCTATGAGAACCGCACCGCCGCCGTGCGCGTCCCCGGTGGCAGCCCCGCAGCCCGCCGGATCGAACACCGCACCCCTGGCGGTGACACCAACCCCTATCTGACGCTGACCGCACTCTTGGGGGCCGCGCTCGACGGCATCGAACGCCAGACGGAACCGCCCGCGCCGATCACCGGCAACGCCTATGCGCTGGACCTGCCCTCGGTGCACACCGACTGGGCGGCCGCCATCGACGCCTTTGAGCGCAGCGAGAGCATGGCGCGCCTTTTCCCGAGGGACCTGATCCGCAACTATGTGCTGACGAAACGGCAGGAATTGCGACAGATGGCAGAGCTGTCCGCAGAAGAGCGGCTGGCGATTTATCTCGACACCGTATGACGGGTCATGACAAGCAACAGGCAAAGGCAAACAGGTGCAGCATGAAGATCGGGATTTTGCAAACGGGGCTGGTTCCCACGGAACTGGTGGGCAACACCGGCGAATACCACGCTTTCTTTGAGCGCATGCTGGCCGGGCGCGGGTTCACCTTTGCCCATTGGAGCGTGGTCGAGGACGTCTTTCCCGACGGCCCCGAGGACGCCGATGGCTGGCTGATCACCGGCTCGCGCCATGGCGCATACGAGGAGCTGCCCTGGATTGCCAAGCTCGAAGAGCTGATCCGCCAGATCTATGCCCAGGGCCGCCCCTTGATCGGGGTCTGCTTTGGTCATCAGGTCATCGCCACAGCGCTTGGCGGTCGGGTCGAGAAATTCGAGGGTGGCTGGAACGTCGGGCGGCGGACCTACGACATGAACGGGCAGGACGTGACCCTGCACGCCTGGCATCAGGATCAGGTGCTCGAGGCACCAGCTGACGCGCGAACCATCGCCTCGAACGCGACCTGCGAGCATGCCGCGCTGATCTACGGCAACCGTGCCTTCACGGTGCAAGCGCATCCCGAGTACGGCCCGGACTATCTGGATGGGCTGATCCGGTTTCGCGGCAAGGGCATCGTGCCCGACCGACAGCTGTCCGAGGCGCAGGCAGATCTTGGCGCACCTGTCGACAACGCGCTGTTTGCCGACCAATTCACCCAATTTTTCAAGACGGGGCAAATCTCATGAGCGATTGGATCAAGACCCTGCCTGAGGCGGCGCAGACCTACCTGGATCAGAAACGGCTGGACGAGGTGGAATGCATCATCGCCGACCTGCCCGGGATCGCACGTGGCAAGGCCGTGCCCGCAAGCAAATTTGCCCGGCAAAGCTACTTCCACCTGCCCGATTCGATCTTTTTCCAGACCATCACCGGCGACTGGGGCGAGGCCGCGGACGAGGACGAAGGATTTATCGAGCGGGACATGATCCTGAAGCCAGATATGTCCACCGCCACCGCCGCACCCTGGACGGGCGACTGGACGTTGCAGGTGATCCATGACGCCTATGACCGCAATGGCGAGCCGATCCCCTATGCGCCGCGCAACGTGCTTCAGCGTGTTGTCGACCTGTATCGCGCCAAGGGCTGGGAACCCGTGGTGGCGCCCGAGATGGAATTCTTTCTCGTCGCGCGCAACATTGACCCTGCCAAGAGCATCGAGCCGATGATGGGCCGATCCGGCCGCCCCGCCGCCGCGCGTCAGGCCTATAGCATGACAGCCGTCGACGAGTTCGGCCCGGTGATCGACGACATCTATGATTTCGCCGAGGCGCAAGGCTTTGAGATTGACGGCATCACGCAGGAAGGCGGCGCCGGGCAGTTGGAAATCAACCTGCGCCATGGCGACCCCGTCAAGCTGGCGGACGAGGTCTTTTACTTTAAACGCCTGATCCGCGAGGCGGCGCTGCGCCACGATTGTTTTGCCACTTTCATGGCCAAGCCAATCGAAAACGAGCCCGGGTCTGCCATGCACATCCACCACTCGATTCTGGATGTCGAAACCGGTCAGAACCTGTTTTCCGGCCCGCAGGGCGGCGAGACGGATGCCTTCTATCACTTCATTGGCGGGTTGCAGCACCATCTGCCCTCGGCCATCGCCGTGCAGGCGCCCTACGTGAACAGCTATCGCCGTTACGTCAAAGACCACGCCGCACCGATCAACCTTGAGTGGGCGCGCGACAATCGGACCACGGGCATTCGGATCCCGCTCAGCTCGCCAGAGGCACGGCGGGTGGAAAACCGGCTTGCCGGCATGGATTGCAATCCCTATCTGGGCATCGCCGCCTCGCTGGCCTGCGGCTACCTCGGGCTGATCGAGGAACGCCGCCCCTCCAAGCAATTCAAGGGCGACGCCTATGAAGGCGAAGGCGATGTGCCGCCCGTGTTGGGCCAGGCGCTTGAACTGTTTGATGAGGCGACGACCTTGCACGAGGTGCTGGGCGAGGAATTCTGTCGTGTCTACTCGATCGTGAAGCGGGCGGAATACGAGGAATTTCTGCAGGTGATCAGCCCGTGGGAACGGGAACACCTGCTGCTGAACGTCTGAGTGTCGCGACAATGGCCCTCAACCTGCTTTATGCGAACGACCGTCCCGGCGCTTATCCGGACAGTTGGTATGCCGCCACGACCCAGCCTCTGCCCGCTTGTCCGCCCCTCAGGGGTGAGACCCGTGCCGATGTCTGCGTCATAGGCGGCGGCTACACCGGGCTGTCGACGGCCCTGCATCTGGCCGAGGCCGGCTTTGACGTGGTCCTGCTCGAAGCCCAACGGCTGGGCTTTGGCGCGTCGGGTCGCAATGGTGGGCAGTTGGGGTCAGGTCAGCGTGCCGACCAAGAGGCGCTGGAGGCCCGCCATGGGCGCGATACGGCGCGGCACATGTGGGATCTGGGCGAAGACGCCAAGGCGCTGGTGCGGTCGCTGATCGCGCGCCACCAGATCGACTGCCATCTCAAACCCGGCATTGCCTGGGCCGGGTCCTCGCAAGCCGAAGCGAGGGACCTGCACACCTACGCCGAGCATCTGCAAAAGCACTATGACTACGACCAGGTCGAGCCACTGGATGCCGGGGCGTTTCACGCCCTTTGCCCCTCGCCTGACTATTGCGGCGGTCTGCTGGATCGTGGCGCGGGGCATCTGCACCCCTTGCGGTATGCGCTCGGTCTGGCACGTGCCGCGATGGACGCGAGTGTGCGGATACACGAAACCAGCGAGGTTACCCGCATCGATCCGGGCGCGCAGGTTGCGGTCCACTCCAGCCAGGGACAGGTGCGCGCCGACCATGTGGTGCTGGCGGCCAACGGCTATCTGGGCGGGCTTCAGCCCCAGGTCGCGGCGCGGGTCATGCCGATCAACAACTTCATTGTCGCGACCGAACCGCTGGGCGAGCGCACCCAAGAGGTTCTGACGCAGGATGTCGCCGTCGCCGACAGCCGTTTTGTGGTGAACTATTTCAGGCTAAGCCACGACGGAAGGCTGCTGTTCGGCGGAGGCGAAAGCTATGGCTATCGTTTTCCAAGCGACATCCGAGCGACGGTCAGCAAACCTATGCTGCAGATCTTTCCCGGCCTGCGCGATGTGAAACTCGACTACGCCTGGGGCGGCACCCTGGCGATCACCATGGCGCGGATGCCCTATCTGGCGCGGATCGCGCCCAACATCCTTTCCGCTTCGGGGTATTCCGGCCACGGCGTCGGCACGGCCACCCATGCTGGCCAGATGGTGGCGCAGGCCATCCAGGGTCAAAGCGCGGGTTTTGATGCCTTTGCCGTCCTGCCCACACGCCCCTTCCCCGGCGGCACCGCCCTGCGCAGCCCTCTGCTGGCGCTGGCCATGACCTGGTACGCCCTGAGGGACCGGTTGGGCCTGTAAAACAGACCAAAATTGACGTTACGTCAGCGCCCTTTCCTGTCGGGACGGGCCAGATTGTCATTTCCTTTTTTCCGACGCTTGTTTTAGAAAACTGAAAACCACCTTTCAGGAATCGTGAAATGACAACCCTACCCAACATGCACGACGCCGAACCGATCCCCGCCGCCGCGCGCGAGGCGATCGACCGCCTGATGCACTCTGGCGACCTTTTCCGCTACACCGCACCCAAGGACGCGCCGGTAGCCCTGCTTGAGGCGGAATTCGCGCAGATGATGGGCAGCAAGTTTGCCTTGGCCGTCTCCAGCTGCTCGGCAGCACTGTTCCTGTCGTTGAAGGCCCTGGACTTGCCCCGCGATGCGCGCGTGCTGATCCCGGGCTTCACCTTTGCGGCCGTGCCGTCCTCGGTTGTGCATGCGGATTGCGTGCCGGTGCTGTGTGAGGTGGGCGAGAATTATCGCATCGACATGGCGGACTTCGAGGCCAAGCTGGATGACGACATCCAGGCGGTGATCATCAGCCACATGCGCGGCCATACCTCGGACATGGATGCGATCATGGCGCTGTGCGACGCCCGCAACATCCCGGTGATCGAGGATGCAGCCCATTCGCTGGGTACGCTGTGGCACGACAAGAAGATCGGCACGATTGGCAAGATCGGCTGCTTCAGCTTCCAGAGCTACAAGATGATCAATGCGGGCGAAGGCGGCATCCTGATCACCGACGACGCCGATCTGGTGGCCCGCGCGATCATCATGTCCGGCGCATACGAACACAACTGGAAGAAACACCCGGTCCTGCAAGAGGCCTTTGGCACCTGGCAGAACAAGCTGCCGCTTTATAACCTGCGCATGTCGAACCTGAGCGCCGTGGTGATCCGCCCCCAACTGCCGGAGCTGGCCCGCCGTGTGGCGGATGGGCGTCGCAACCACGATCTGGTGGCCGAGGCGCTGAACAGCTCGCCCTGGATCGACGTTCCCGAGAAACTGGCGCCCGAGACCCGCGCGCCAGATTCCCTGCAATTCAACCTTGTGGGCATGGACGACGCCGAGGTCACGGCCTTTGTCGAAGTGGCAGAAGCGGCGGGGGTCAAAGTTCAGGTCTTTGGCCTGAGCAGTGACAACGCGCGGGCGTTCTGGAACTGGCAGTTCATGCCCGAGATGCCCGAACTGCCGCAGACAAGGGCGATGCTGATGCGCGCCTGTGACACCCGCCTGCCCGCCCGCCTGACGGCGGCCGAGTGTGACGCGGTGGCCGGGGTTCTGCTGAATGCGGCGCAGTCGGTGATGAACCCCGCCCGCGCCTACGGGACCTGAGTTATTCCCCCAGCTTGCTGAGCTTCTGCTGAAGTTCGGCAAGCTGCTTCTTGATCTCACCCAGATCTTCGGATGGGGTGTTGTCACCTTCGCCGTCCTGGGTGGGCGGAACGCCGGTCGAGCCCATGCCCCCGGTCATCGCCTTCAGGAACGCCTCTTGCTGCGCCTGCACAGCCTCGAACCCGGGCAGTTTCGCCATGGGGTTCACCTTTTGCATGTTCTCGACCCAGGCCGACTGGCTTTCGCGAAACATCTCGAAGCTTTGCGCCAGGAACTGCGGAACTGTGCTGGTGGCCTGCGTCGTGTAGCTGCGCACCAGGTCGTTCAGCACGTTGATCGGCAGAACGTTTTCGCCGCGGCTTTCGTGTTCGGCTATGATTTGCAACAGATATTGCCGGGTCAGGTCATCGCCCGACTTGAGGTCGACGATCTGAACCTCGCGGCCATCGCGGATGAAACCGGCAATGTCCTCCAGCGTGACGTAATCGCTGGTTTCTGTGTTGTATAGCCTCCGACTCGCGTAGCGTTTGATCAGAAGCGGTGTCTCAGTGTCTGCCACGGGTCCCTCCCAAGATACGGGGCGCTGCACCGCAGCTTATGCCCTTGCAGAAAAAAAGAAAAGCCCGAGCAAGCGCTCGGGCCTTTACGAAATCGGCCGGGCTGAAATTGCCCGGCCTGCAAAACGCGTCTTTGGGAGGGAAGCGCGTCTGCTCGCAATCAGCGATTACTTCGCTGCAGCTGCTTTCTTGGCAGCCGAAGTCACTTCTTCGGTTGCTTTCTTGACAGCGGCAGTTGCGTCTTCGGTCAGGTCCTTGCCTGCTGCCATCATCAGTTCGACGGTGTCCATCTGAACTTTCTTGGCAACTTCAGCGAAGGCGGCCATGTTTTCGGCTGCAACTTCTGCCTGTGCCGAAGCGAAGTCGGTCAGGGCTTTGGCGTAGTCGGCCGGCTCTGCCTTGGCTTTCGACATGTCGGCCAGTTTGGCCAGGGTGTCTTTGGTCCACTTCGACGAGATTTCCGACGACTTCTCGGCGGCTTCCAGAGCGACGCCCGACAGCTTTTCGGCCAGGGTTGCGTTGGTCTTGAACGCGTCTTCCAGAGCGGCGGTGTCAACCGGGAATGCGCCCATAACGTCTTTCATGACGGCGGTGAAATCTTGGGTCTTTGCCATTTTCTTAATCCTTCGGTGCTGCGCGGGCCCACCCCGCGTTTCTCTGCAACTGCGAAGAATATGCTTTCTGCAGCGCAGCATTTCAAGGTTTTTGTCGCTGCACTGCAGAAAAAAATGGGTCGTCCTTTGGAATCAGGTACTTGCCTTGACCCGAACATAGGTGCCCGGCGCATCACACAGTGGCGGATGGTTCGAATCACCGGGTTCGCGCGCCGGAACCTTCTTTCCGGACTTCTTGCGCAGCCAGCTTTCCCAAACCGGCCACCAGCTGCCTTCGTGGAACTCGGCGCCTTCGAACCACTCGTCCGCCGTGCCTTTCAGATCCGCGTTGGTATAGTGCCCGTACTTCTTCTTGCTGGGCGGATTCACGATGCCCGCGATGTGGCCAGACTGCCCAACGATAAAGGTCTTGGACCGGCTGCCCATCTTCTGGACACCGCGATAGACGTCTTTCCAGGCAGCGATGTGATCGGTCTCGGTCGCGATCGAGCACAGCGGCACGGTGACGTCCTTGATCGAAAGCTCTTCGCCCAGCATGGGGAAGGTGCCCTCGATAAATTCGTTCCGCTGGCACAACCCACGCAGGTACTGCATCGTCATCTTGCCGGGCAGCCCCGAGCCATCGCCGTTCCAGTACAGCAGGTCGAACGCCGGGGGCGTCTCACCCATCATGTAGTTGCGGATGGCGGGCTGATAGATCAGGTCGTTCGAGCGCAGGAACGACATGGTGCGCCCCATGATGAAGGACCGCAGGATGCCCTGAGCCGCGACTTCCTCTTCGATGCCGTCGATGAAATCGTTCTGCAGGAAGGGCGTGAATTCGCCCTGTTCCGAGAAATCGGTCAGCGTCGTGAAGAACGTCGCCGACTTCACGGACTTGTCCGCCCGCTTTTTCAAAAGCGCCAGGGTCAGGTTCAGGGTCGTCCCGGCGATGCAATAACCAACGGCGTTCACCTGCTTCTGCTTGGTGATGGCTTTGGCAATCTCGATGGCCTGCAGGAAACCGTCGCCGACATAGTCCTCCATCCCGACGTCCGCGAAACTGGCATCCGGGTTGACCCAGCTGACCACGAACAGCGTATAGCCCTGATCTACGATCCACTTGATCAAGCTGTTCTTTTCCTTGAGGTCAAGAATGTAGAACTTGTTGATCCATGGCGGGAACAGAACGATCGGCACCTCGTGCACCTGTTCCGTCGAGGGGCTGTACTGGATCAGCTCCATCATCTTGTTGCGATAGACAACCTTGCCCGGCGAGGTCGCGATATTGCCGCCAATCTCGAAAGCCTCTTCATCGGCCAAGCGGACCACCAGCTCGCCGTTGTTGGCCTCAAGATCCGCCACCAGGTTCTCGAGCCCTTTGACAAGGGATTCGCCCTCGGTTTCGACGGCTTTCTGCAATGCGTCAGGGTTGGTCTGCAAAAAGTTCGTCGGAGACATCATATCGACGATCTGCTGGCCGAAATAGGTCAAGCGGCGTTTCTCGACCTCGTCGAGATGTTCAATTTCAGAAATAGCCTGCTGAATGGCGTCGGAATTGATCAAATATTGTTGCTTGATGAAATTGAAATAAGGGTGGCTGTCCCACAGCGGATTGGCGAAGCGGCGATCCTTGGGGCCCGTGTCTTCGGGGGGTTGCAGCTTTCCCTTGGCCAGCGCCTGCTGCGCCTCAAGGAAGTGGGACACCGCCTTGCCCCAGTAATGGATCTGCTGTTCAAAGATTTTTGCAGGGTTTTCCAGCATTTCCTGCCAATAGGCCTGTGCTGCCTTGGCATAAAGATCCTGGCTGGGACCATGCAGATTGGGGTTCACCGCATTCTTGTTCGTGACCGCGTTGAGCAAGCGTTCGGTCAATTCTTCGACACGCGTCATGTTCCGGCTCAGCCTCTCCAGGTCTTCACCTGCGTCAACCTCGTTTATTGTCATAAGGAAATTTCCCCCCTATCTTCGCCACCGCAGCATAACGTCGCCACGGTCGGGGGGCAAAGCGACGAATTGGCCCGAATCTCGGGTTCGGCTTAAGGAGACGCAAATGCGCTATATGGCGACGTACGATTTGATGGAGACCATCCGAAACACCAACCAGTGGCTTGGGGCCACGGCCAAGACCATGGCGTCTTATCCGGCCTTTGCCATGGTGCCGAATCCGGCGCTGCAATGGATGGCCGCCTGGGGTGAGGTGACAGAACGCACCTTCGAACGCATGGTGGTCAAACCCGGCTGGGGCATCCGGTCAATGACCTGCGAAGACGGCAAGGACCACGTGGTGGTCAAGCGCCGTGTCGTCGAACGCGCCTTTGGTGATCTTTTGCATTTCGAGGTACAGGGCCGCGCACCGAAACCCCGCAAGGTTCTGCTGGTTGCGCCGATGTCCGGCCACTACGCGACCCTGCTTCGGTCGACCGTGATCTCGCTTCTGCCCGACTGCGAAGTCTATGTCACCGACTGGCACAATGCCCGCGACATCCCGGTGTCCGAAGGCAAGTTCGATGTCGAGGATTACACCCTTTATCTTGTTGAATTCATGAAGTTCCTGGGGCCCGACACCCATGTGATCGCGGTCTGCCAACCGGCGCCGCTGACGCTGGCGGCAACCGCCTACCTGGCGGAACAGGACCCCGACGCGCAGCCCCGCACGCTGACCCTGATCGGCGGCCCGATCGACCCCGATGCGGCCGATACCGACGTGACGGATTTTGGCCGCCGCGTCACCATGGGCCAGCTCGAAGAAACGATGATCCAGCGCGTTGGCTTCAAATACAAGGGCGTGGGTCGCATGGTCTATCCCGGCCTGTTGCAGCTTGCCTCGTTCATGTCGATGAACGCCGATCGTCACTCCAAAGCCTTTACCGACCAGATCGTCCGGGTCTCGCGCGGCGAAGCATCGGACCACGACGCACACAACCGATTCTACGACGAATACCTTGCCGTCATGGACATGCCGGCCGAATTCTATCTGTCCACCGTCGAGCGCATCTTCAAGAAATGCGAGATCGCCAAGAATGCCTTTACCGTCGAAGGTCATCGCGTCGATTGCAGCAAGATCACCAGCGTTGCGATCAAGACCGTCGAAGGCGGCAAAGACGACATCACGGCCCCTGGACAATGCATTGCAGCATTGGACCTGTGCACCGGTCTGCCGGATGAGAAAAAAGCCAGCTATGTCGAACCGAATGCCGGTCACTACGGCATCTTTGCGGGCAGCAGCTGGCGGAACAACATCCGCCCGCTGGTGCTGGAGTTCATTGACGCCAACAGTGATGCTGAACCGGCGAAAGGCGCGACACTCAGCGTTGTTTGATCTGTCCAAGACCTGAATACAGATAGGCCCCGCACTGCGGGGCCTTTTTTGTTAGGCTTTGGCGGCTGCGAAGATCCGGTCAATCATCTCTTGCGTGCCTTTCGAGAACTCCAGCGGGCAATCATACGGCACCCCGTCAAGAACGGAGTTGTTGAACGCCTCGACCTGCAGCACATAATGATTGTCCCCCGGGAACCGGTGTTCGGTCACCGTCGGACCATGACCGTTCTTGCCGTTCTGGTGCACTTCGACGCGTGCCGGACCAAACACCAAAGGGTTGAAAGGCGCTGTCAGGCGAATCACTCCCTCGGTCCCATGAAATGTCATGTCCTGCCAGGGCGCCATGCGCATCGAGACGACGCCGGTGTAGTGGAACGACGGGAACTGCGCGGTGACATGAGACCAGACATCAACGCCGTTTTCCCAGCGAATCTCGGTCGACAGGATCTTTTCGGGTTCTTCGCCGGTCACGAAACGCGTGGCACCGTAGATGTAAACTCCGATGTCGGGGATTGCCCCGCCCCCAGTCGACGCCGTGTTGCGGATGTTGCCCGGATCCCCGCTGTTGTCATAGGAAAACGCCCCCGAGACCCGCTGCAACGCGCCGATTGCGCCGTCTTGCACCAGCCGACGAGCGGTTTTCCATTGGGGGTGCTGCACGATCATGTAAGCCTCGGCGGCCAGAAGACCCGTTTGATCACGCAGCGCAATCACTTGGTCAAATTCCGGCGCCGTCATCGCCAATGGCTTTTCGACCAGCACATGTTTGCCCGCCTTCAGCGCCTTCATGGCCCATTCGACGTGCAGGTGGTTTGGCAGCGGAACATAGACCGCGTCGATCTCGGTGTCGTTCAGAAGCGCGTCATAGTCCGAGTGGACCCGCAAGTTGGGCTGGAATGCCTTGAAGCCTGCAGCTTTTTCCGCGGACGAGGTCGCAAGCGCCGCGAATTCACCGCGTTGCGCCATGTGGATGGCCGGCGCCATCTGATTGCGCGCAAAATTCGCCGCGCCCAATACTCCCCAACGAACATGTCCCGCCATCCTGACCTCCTCAGATGTGTTTCAGGTCTCAGATAGCGCGAACATTATTGATAAAAAAGGGGGCGTCGGGCCATTTGGGCCAAGTCCACTGTGCTCAGTCCTTGGTTTCGTCCCAGGGGAAGGGCCGCGCCTCGCTTGCGCCGGTCAAGTATTTGACCGCATGGCCTGTCCAGACGGACACTGTCTGGCCAAATTCGGCAATGCGGGCGTTCGCCTCGCCATTCAGGGCTCGCCAGAGAATCTGAATGATCGCCATGATCCACAAGGCGGTTTCCGCCAGCGCGAACAGGACAAGCAACACGACTGCGGACAGAATCCGCATCCAGATCGAATCGCCGCCGGTGTCAGTGGTTGGAGTGTGCAAGTCGTTCATCTGTGATCTCCCAACACGAAAAATCCGTGAAGCCTAAATAGGGGATATGCGGTCACGCGTCTTTGACACGGCGCAAATCTGCTGTGTCTCGCGCCGAGGTTCGGCGCGAGATTGGGGTTCAGGCTGTTTGGTGGTCTTGCTCAGGCGCGGGCCAGCATGCCCTGTTCCTTGGCCAGATCCCGCATGCGCTTCTGCAGCTTTTCAAAAGCGCGCACTTCGATCTGGCGAATCCGCTCGCGGCTGACATCATACTGCCCCGAAAGCTCTTCCAGTGTGACCGGCTGTTCCGACAGACGGCGCTGGGTCAGAATGTCCTTTTCACGATCATTCAGCACCTCAAGCGCCTGGGCCAGCAGTTCGCGCCGCGCCTCAAGCTCGTCACGCGCCTCGTAATCGCCGGCCTGGTCGGCATCTTCGTCTTCCAGCCAGTCCTGCCACTGCATCGAGCCTTCGCCGTCACTGCTGACGGTGGCATTGAGCGAGGCATCGCCGCCCGACAGACGCCGGTTCATGCTGATCACTTCGGCCTCGGTCACGCCAAGGTCATTGGCGATCTTCTCGACATGTTCGGGGCGCAAGTCGCCCTCTTCCAGAGCACCAATGCGGTTCTTGGCCTTGCGCAGGTTGAAGAACAGCTTCTTTTGCGCCGAGGTTGTGCCAAGTTTCACAAGGCTCCAGGACCGCAGGATATATTCCTGGATCGAGGCGCGGATCCACCACATGGCATAGGTCGCGAGGCGGAAGCCCTTTTCGGGGTCAAAGCGTTTGACGGCCTGCATCAGGCCCACATTCGCCTCGGAAATCACTTCGGCCTGTGGCAGTCCGTAGCCGCGATAGCCCATGGCGATCTTGGCCGCCAGGCGCAGGTGGCTGGTGACCATCTTGTGGGCCGCCGCACTGTCCTGTTCTTCGACCCAGCGCTTGGCCAGCATGTATTCTTCTTCCGGTTCCAGAAGTGGGAACTTGCGGATTTCCTGCAAATAACGGCTCAGGCCCGCTTCCGGAGAAGGTGCTGGCAAATTTGCGTAGTTACTCATCCCTGTCCCTCCAATGTTTAGGGGCTTAACATCCAGATAGGAAGGCGGCGGACCCCTTTCAAGGGCCGTACACCGTTTTCGCTAACGTTGACTTAATCAGTCCAACCGAAATCGAACAGACACGTTACCGTGCGCTCACGCACATGTGCCGAGCCTGTAACGTTGAATAGTGTGTCGCGCACAATTTCAGGCATCACAACATCGAAATCCATACGGTTTCGCATAGTCGAAATTCAATTTCGGTGGATTTCAATGCAACAGCGCATGGATCAGAAGATCCACATGTTTCTCAGATCCAAGGTTCTTGTCATGCAAACTACTCTGACTGCCACGTCCCCGCTTCGTTTGCCCAAGCCCACCCTACCTCGCATTGCGGGCCTGTTGTATCTTGTCATCATTGTTGCCGGCATCTGGTCCGAGGTCTTTGCTCGCGGCGCGCTCGTTACTACTGACGCCTTCGCCACCGCCGCCAACATCACCGATCAGATGCCGCTGTTTCGGCTCAGCCTGCTGGCGGATGTGGTCATGATCCTCGCCGATATCGCCCTGGCCCTTGTGTTCCTGTCGATCTTTCGGGTGACTGCCCCGGGGCTGGCCATCGCGGCGATGACCTTTCGCCTTGCCCAGGCCGCGACCATCGCGGCCAGCCTGGTTCTTTTGGCCACGGTTCCCTGGCTCTTGCAGAACGGGCGCGCCGAGGACGCCCAACTGATGATCGAGGCGCACGGTCTTGGCTATGACATCGGGCTGATCTTCTTTGCCGTCAACAGCATGATCATGTCCGCGCTGCTGCTGCACAGCCGGGCGCCGGTGATCCTTGCCGTCGGTGTTGCCGCCGCGGGCCTCGTCTACCTGGCAGGCAGCCTGTCGCTGCTGTTGGCGCCCGAACTCAACGCGCTCATGCAACCGGCGTACCTGGTGCCCTTTTTGGCCGAAACCGGCCTATGCCTTTGGTTGCTGGTTCGCGGACGGGTCTGACCGGCTCAAGTGATCAGAGGTCGTTTTCCGGCACGGAAAACGATCCTGAAAACGAATGTTTTCAGTCCCGGAATTCTTGAAGAATTCCGGTTCGCGTCGTTACTGCGCCAACGCCGAAAGCAGGGCTTGCATGTCATCTGGTAAAGGCGAGGTGAAGTGCAAAATCTCGCCGCTGCCCGGATGTTCAAACCCCAACTCGGCGGCATGCAGCGCCTGGCGGTCGAAACCGGCCAAAGCCTCTTGCCCGGCATCGCTCAAGGCCCCCTTGGCCACACGCCGCCGCCCACCATAGACCGGATCGCCGATCAAACCGTGCCCCGCGTGGGCCATATGCACCCGGATCTGATGGGTGCGCCCGGTTTCCAATCGGCATTCCACCAGTGCCACCACAGGCGGCGTGCCAAAAGACTGCAAAAGCGTCGCCCGCGTGACCGCGTGCCGCCCGCCCGAGAAACAGACCGCCTGCTTTTGCCGATCCGTCTTGTGCCGCGCCAGTTGCGTGGTCACCTTGATCGTCGCGCCTTTCTCGACGGAAACCCCGCGCACCCCCCGCAACCGGGGGTCGCCCACATCGGGCACACCCCAGACGACCGCGCGGTAAGACCGCTGCACCGTGTGCGCCGCGAACTGCCCGGACAACCCGTGATGCGCCCGGTCGGTCTTGGCAACGACCAAAAGCCCGCTGGTGTCCTTGTCGATGCGGTGCACGATGCCCGGTCGCTTCTCGCCGCCGACGCCAGAAAGCGCGCCGCCGAAATGATGCAGCAGGGCATTCACCAGCGTACCGCCCGGCGTGCCAGGGGCCGGATGCACGACCATGCCCGCAGGCTTGTCGACAACGATCAGGTCTTCATCCTCGTAAAGCACCACCAGCGGGATATCTTCGGGACCGATGTGGCTTTCTTCGGCCTCGGGCACCTTGACCTCGATCACGTCACCCTCGGCCACTTTGGTCTTGGCATCGCCCAGGACCTCTCCCCCGCGCGAAACCGCGCCTTCGGCGATCAGCCGCGCCAGACGGGTGCGCGACAGCGCCGCGCTCTCTGGCACATCACGCGAAAGCGCCTTATCAAGGCGCGACGGCGGGTTTGGCCCGATGGTCACGTGCAACACGGTGGATGCCATGAACGATACTCCTGAAACCGATCCCGTCGACGAGCCGGCCAATCTGAAATTCCTGCGTCTGCTGGTCACCGTCCTGACGGGAACCATGATTGCTGGGCTTCTAGTGATCCTGACGCTGATTGTCATCCGCTATACCGACCGCCGCACCCCCCTGCCCGAGGTCATCACCCTGCCCGATGGCGCCAAGGCCGCGACCTTTACCTACGGGCCGGACTGGTATGCTGTGGTCACGACGGACGACCGGATCCTGATCTTCAACCGCGAAACCGGCAAACTGGCACAGACCATCCAGATCGACCCCTAGACACTTTGCGCAAGAACCGGGTCGCTGTCGGTCCGGGTCCAAGGCAGTCTGGGGCCTCCACTGGAGGGTGCCATGCTGGATGTCTTGCCTGCACTTTTGCTGTTTCTTTTCCCGCTGGCCTACAGTCCCGGCCCGGGGAACCTGTTCTTTGCCGCCAACTGTGCGCGGTTTGGCTTTGTCGCGACACTGCCCGCGAACCTTGGGTATCACCTCGCCACATGGCTGGTGACCTTTGGCATCGGGCTTAGCGCGCAGGTGGTTCTGACCTCGGGCGCGCTGGCCTTTGAAATCCTGCGCTACGCAGGCACGGCCTATGTCCTGTGGATCGCCATCAGGATGATCCGGTCTGACGTCCTGACGTCAGGCCAGAGGGCCCGAACGGCCGGTCTCTGGGATGGCGCACTGTTGTTGCTGCTGAATCCCAAGGCCTTTGTCATCATCGGCCTGATGTTCACGCAATTCACTCCGCAAAACACCGGTGCCTCACTGGGGTTTGTCATGGGTGTGACCACGGCCTTTATGCTGAACAATCTGGTCGCCTTTGTGATCTGGACGCTCTTTGGCGCGCAGATCGGCAAGCTTTTTCGCTCTGCCCGCGCGGGGCGTGCCCTGAACATCGGTCTGGGCGGCCTTCTCGCGTCGGTTGCCCTGTGGATGGCCTTGTAACGCCGCCTCAGGTGAACTTGCGAAAGAGCTTTGTTTCGTCAAAGGCCGCTTCCAGCGCGTCCGTCCGGTCCTTGACCGTCTCCCACAAGGCCTCTTGCACGGCCGCGATGGCGCATTCCAGCAGCAGCATCAGTGGCAACCCGCTGTCCCAGGCCGAAGGCACGGCAATCCGTCCCGCAAAGGTCAGCGTCGCAATTCGATGGATGGGCGAGCGCCACTGATCGGTGAACAGCACGATCTTCGCTCCTCGCGCGTGACACATCTGCGCCAGCTGCAGGGTCGTGTTTTCGTAGCGTCGCACATCGCAGATCACCACAACGTCGCCCTCTTTCACATCCAGCAGATCATGCGGCCAGGCCCCGCCCGAGGCCACGCGGCGCACCAGGGGCCGGATCATTTGAAGGTGCAGATAGAGATATTGCGCGAGGGTCCCGGTGATCCGCCCGCCAGCAATAAAGATCGTCCGATCCGGATCGCCCAGTAGCGCACAGAACTGGTCAAAATCCTTTGGGCTGATCTCGTCCAGACTGCGTTGCTGGTTCTCGATGGCCTGCCGCCCATAGCGGTTCAGGATGTGTTCATCCGGCAGTTCGGTCTTCCACACGTTCCGCTTGGCAACCGGGTCAAGGATCATCTCCTTCAACTCGCCACGCAGCGCCGTCTGGAATTGCGGAAACCCGTCGAACCCCGCCTTTTGCAGCATTCGCGTCACGGTCGTGGTTGAGACAGAGGCCGCGCTGGCCAGCTCGGTGATGCTGCCCAGACCCACGATCGGATAGTCATCCAGCAGCGTGTTCAGCAGTTGCCGCTCGCTGGGGGTCATCTGGTCACGACATTGCAGCAGTCTGTCAGAAACGGTCATCACTGGTCCGGGTGCGGTTGAGTTGTCAAATTTTGAACAGACCCCACATTCTTGTGGAGATTTTTTCAGGTACAATATTGACAGCTCGCGCGAGCCTGTCAAATATTTTGCCATGAACATGGATGCAGATTCGAAATCAGAGGCAGTGACGGGCGACTTCGGAGAGGTCGTACGCGTCGAGGCATCCTCGTCCACGCCCTCAGTCCTGATTGTCTGCGAACATGCCTCAAACCGAATTCCCCAACATTTGCAATCTCTTGGCGTGACGGACGACGTCGCGCACAGCCACGTCGCCTGGGACCCGGGCGCTTTGGGCGTGGCGCAGGCCCTGCTCAGCCGACTGCCTGGAGTTCTTGTTGCCGGAGGCGTGTCCCGGCTTGTCTACGACTGCAACCGGCCGCCCGAGGCCGCCAGCGCGGTGCCCGAAAAAAGCGAAATCTACCAGATCCCCGGCAATACCGGTCTGAGCGCCAAGGCCCGCGGCGACCGCGTGGCCAAGGTCTATGATCCGTTTTCGGAAACGGTATCCCATCAGATCGCAACCCACGCCGCATCACTGACGGCCATGGTCACCGTCCACAGTTTCACACCCGTCTTCCATGGCGAAGCGCGCTCCGTCGAACTGGGCGTTCTGCACGGAAAAGATGATCTTCTGGCGCTGGACATGCTGGCGAAACAGCCTGCCCCCGCGCCCTACACCATCCGCCTGAACGAGCCCTATTCGGCCAGCGACGGCGTGGCCCATACGCTGGACAAGCACGGGGTCGCCAACGGTTTGCCCAACGTGATGCTGGAAATCCGCAACGACCTGATCCGCCAGGCGGCAGAGCAAGATGCGATGGCCGCTTTCCTTGCCCCTTGGATCGACGCCGCCCTGTCGGATCTGACAGTCGCAAAGGGGGTATCATGACCGCACTGCTGGCCATATCGCGCCGCGTCGACGGGCTGAGCCGTGTGATCGGCTGGGTCGTGATGTACAGCGTCTTCGTGCTGATGGGCATTCTTCTGTGGTCTTCGATTTCCAAGACCTTTTTTCTGCCATCGCTCTGGACGCTGGAAATGGCCCAGTTCTCGATGGTCGCCTACTACATGCTCGGCGGGCCGTATGCCCTGCTGGTCGGTGCAAACGTCCGGATGGACCTGTTCTATGGCGACTGGTCGCTCAGACGCAAAGCCACCATCGACTGCGTGACCGTGCTGTTCCTGATCTTCTACCTCGGCGTGCTGCTTTACGGCGCATTGGGCTCGACCGCCTATTCGCTGGGTTACTGGGGCACCGCGCCCATCGAATACTTCCTGGGCCTGATCACCGGCGCCGAAGAGATCGGCCGGATGGAGCGATCCTCAACCGCGTGGCGCCCCTACATCTGGCCGGTCAAGACCATCATGATCGTCGGCCTCTTCCTGATGCTGCTGCAGGCCTTGTCAGAGCTGATTAAGGACATCGCCCGCGCGTTGGGACATGACATTCCGGAGGCCCAGGCGTGAGTCAGGAACATATCGCCATCTTCATGTTCGCTTCGATGATGCTGATGCTCTTTACCGGGCAACGGGTCTTTGGCGCGATTGGTGCCATTGCGGCCATCGCAGCGCTGGCGCTTTGGGGCACCGGGGGGCAGGATATCCCCTTCTCTGCTGCGATGAAGCTGATGAAGTGGTACCCGCTGCTGACCCTGCCGATGTTCATCTTCATGGGCTACGTGCTGTCGGAAAGCCGGCTGGCCGATGACCTGTACCGCATGTTCCACGTCTGGTTCGGCAATGTGAACGGAGGCCTGGCCATGGGCACCATCGGTCTGATGGTGCTGATCTCGGCCATGAACGGGCTCAGCGTCGCGGGCATGGCCATCGGCGCAACCATTGCCCTGCCGGAACTGCTGCGCCGAGGCTACGACAAGCTGATGGTCACCGGCGTGATCCAGGCCGGATCCTCGCTGGGCATCCTCGTGCCGCCCTCGGTGGTGCTGGTGCTTTATGCGATGATCGCCCGTCAGCCGGTTGGCCAGCTTTGGCTCGCGGGGATCATCCCCGGCCTGATGATGGCCACGATGTTCATCATCTACATCTGGATCCGCTGCCGCATCAGCCCCGGGCTGGGGCCGGTGGCTGACGATCTGGATCAGGTCTCGCCACAAGAGAAACGCCGCCTGCTTTGGGCCGGAGTGCTGCCGCTGGGGATTTTTGCGGCCATGATGGTGCCTTTCGTGAACGGCTGGACCTCTCTTGTGGAAAGCTCGGCCATCGGAGCGCTGACGGCTCTGGCCGCCTCGATCCTGAAACGCCGGATGACCTGGGCGGTCTTCCACACCTGCACACGCCAGACGCTGGCGATTTCCTGCATGTTCATGTGGATCATCCTTGCGGCCCTCGGGTTCGGCGCGGTCTTTGATGGGTTGGGCGCGGTCAAGGCCATCGACAACCTGTTCACCGAGCAACTGGGCCTCAGCCCCTGGATGATCCTGATCCTGATGCAGCTGAGCTTTATCCTGATGGGCACCTTCCTCGATGACACCGCCATGCTGGTCATCGTCGCGCCGCTTTACGTGCCGCTGGTCAAGGTGCTGGGCTTTGATCTGATCTGGTACGGCGTGCTGTACACGATCACCACCCAGATCGCCTATATGACGCCGCCCTTCGGCTATAACCTCTTCCTCATGCGCGCCATGGCCCCGCCCGAGGTCACCCTGCGCGACATCTATCGGTCGATCATCCCCTTTGTCGGCGTGATGGTCGTGGCATTGGCCATCATCATGGCCTTCCCCCAAATCGCGCTTTGGCTGCCGGAGACCGTCTATGGCAAGTGACCCGGCCCGTCGCACTGGCGCAACTTCAAACAGAAGGACTTTGAATTCGAGCGGTTGACCACCAACCATTGACCAAAGCCGGACAGATGATCCGGCACACCAACTGGGAGACGTAATATGACAACAAGACGCAAGTTTCTGACCACCGCCGCCGTCGGCGCGGCCGCCGCACCGCTGGCCACGCCCGCCATCGCGCAAAGCACCATCAAATGGCGCATGCAGACCTATGCCGGCCCCGCGCTGGCAGCCCACGTGATCGATCCGGCCATCGAGATGTTCAACAAGATCGCCGGCGACCGCATGCAGATCGAGCTGTTCTACGCCGACCAGCTGGTCCCCACGGGCGAGCTGTTCCGCGCCATGCAGCGCGGCACCATTGACGCGGTGCAGTCGGACGATGACTCGATGGCCTCCCCCACCGATGTGACCGTCTTTGGCGGCTACTTCCCCTTCGCCTCGCGCTACTCGCTGGATGTGCCGGTGCTGTTCAACCAGTACGGCCTGAACGAGATCTGGGACGAGCAGTACTCGGCCGTCGGCGTCAAGCACATCTCAGCCGGTGCCTGGGACCCCTGCCACTTTGCCACCAAGGATCCGATCCGCAGCCTTGAAGACCTGAAAGGCAAGCGCGTCTTCACCTTCCCGACCGCCGGTCGCTTCCTGTCGCAGTTCGGCGTCGTGCCGGTCACCCTGCCCTGGGAAGACATCGAGGTCGCGGTGCAAACCGGTGAACTCGATGGCATCGCCTGGTCGGGCATCACTGAGGACTACACCGTGGGTTGGGCCGATGTGACCAACTACTTCCTGACCAACAACATCTCGGGTGCCTGGGCCGGGTCGTTCTTCGCCAACATGGAGCGCTGGAACGCGCTGCCCGAAGACCTGCAAACCCTCTTCCGCGTCTGCTGTGACCAATCGCACTATTACCGCCAGTGGTGGTACTGGGGTGGCGAAGCCAACCTGCGTGTCAACGGCACCAAGATGGAGCTGACCTCGATCCCCGACGCCGAATGGGCCAAGGTCGAAGAGGCCGCCGTCGGTTTCTGGGACGAGATCGCCGCCGAGGGTCCGGTTCAGGCCAAAGTGGTCGACATCTTCCGCAAGTACAACGCGGACATGCAGAAAGCCGGCCGTCCCTACCGCTACGGCTGATACATCCCGTAGGGCGGGGTTTACCCCGCCTTACCCCCACGCTCAGAGGCTCGCATGACTTTCGATGACCTGAAAACCGCCATCGCCGCAGGCGAGATCGACACCGTTCTGACCTGCATGATCGACATGCAGGGCCGCCTGATGGGCAAACGCTTCCATGCCGAAGCCTTCCTCGAGATGGCCGAGGGCGAAACCCACTGCTGCAACTACCTGCTGGCCACCGACCTCGAGATGGCCACGCCGGATGGCTACGCCTCGACCTCCTGGTCTGCGGGCTATGGCGATTACATCATGAAGCCGGACCTGACCACGATCCGGCCCGTGCCCTGGCTCGACGGCACCGCGCTGGTGCTCTGTGACGTGCTTGATCACCACACCCACGGCCCCGTGCCCCACAGCCCGCGCGAGGTGCTGAAACGTCAGGTCGCCCGGGCGCAGGCCATGGGCCTGACCCCGGTCATGGCCACCGAACTGGAGTTTTTCCTCTTCCAGGGCACCCATGACGAGATCGCGGCGGGCGGCTATGATCTGAAACCGATCAGCCGCTACAACGAGGATTACCACATCTTCCAGACCTCCAAGGAAGAGCCCGTCATGCGCCCGATCCGCAATCACCTGCGCGCCATGGGTGTGCCGGTCGAGGGCACCAAGGGCGAGGCCGAGGCCGGTCAGGAAGAACTGAACATCAAATACGCCGAGGCGCTGGCCACGGCCGATCACCACATCCTGGCCAAACACGCGGTCAAGGAAATCGCCCACCTTGCAGGCTATGCCGCCAGCTTCCTGCCGAAATGGCACCACGACCGTGTGGGCTCTGCCGCGCACGTGCATATGTCGCTCTGGCGTGACGGGGCAAACGCCTTCTACGACGCCGAGGCGCCCCTGGCGAAGTCCAGACTGATGGACCACTACATGGCCGGCCTGCTGAAATACGCCGCCGACTACACTGTCTTCCTGGCCCCCTACATCAACAGCTACAAGCGCTTCGCCAAGGGCACCTTTGCGCCGACGCAGATCCTGTGGTCCGTCGACAACCGCACCGCCGCCCTGCGGCTTTGCGGGGATGGCACCAAGGGTGTGCGCGTCGAAAGCCGCGTTCCCGGCGCTGACATGAACCCCTATCTGGCCTGCGCCGCCATGCTGGCAGCGGGTCTGAAAGGCATCGAGGAAGAACTCGAACTGCCCGCGCCCTTCCGCGGCGACGCCTACGAGGGCAGCCAGGACGAGATCCCGAACACCCTGCGTGACGCGCGCGAGGCCCTGTTGGCATCGGACATGCTGGCCGAGGCGCTTGGCGCAGATGTCGTCGCCCACTACGCCCGTGCCGCCGAGGTCGAGATCGAGGATTTCAACCGCGTCGTCACCGATTATGAAATCGCGCGGGGGTTCGAAAAGGCGTGATGACCGACGCGCAGGCCATCTTTCAAACGCTCTTTGACGCCTATGTCGACCGCTACCTTGCAGGCGATGCTTTGGCCTGCGCCGAGTTCTACGCCGAGGACGGGCAGATCCACTCGCCCTTCGGCCCACCCGTTGTGGGCCGCGCGGCCATCGCGCAAGAGCATCTGGTCTGGTTCCAGGAAAACGAGGTCAACAAGACCGTCACCATCCTGGAGGCCCGCGCCGCGGGCGACATCGGCTTTGCGCTGGCGGAATACGGTGCCGACGTGCCGCAAGAGGACGGCAGCTTGGCGCGCGAGGAAGGCACCAGCCTGAACAGTTTTGAACGCGGTCCGGATGGCACTTGGCGCATCCGCCACACCAGCCTGAACGCCGCGGCAGAGCAGACCTGAACACCCGGAAAACCCCATGACTCAAACACTCAGATGTATCTCTCCCATCGACGGATCAGTCTTTGCGGAACGCGACACGCTTTCGACTGAAGCCGCAAAAGCCGCAGTTGACCGCGCAAGGACCGCGCAAATCGGCTGGGCTGCACGGCCCTTGCAAGAACGGATCGACCTTGTGCTGGCCGGAGTCGCAGCAGTTGGCGCGATGAATGACCAGATCGTACCGGAACTGGCCCGGATGATGGGCCGCCCTGTCCGCTATGGCGGCGAATTCGGCGGGTTCGAGGAACGCGCCAGCCACATGGCCTCTATCGCGGCGGACAGCCTTGCCGACATCGAAGTTGGTGAAGACGCGACCTTCAAACGCTACATCAAGCGCGTCCCGCATGGCGTGGTCTTTGTCGTCGCCCCCTGGAACTACCCCTACATGACCGCGATCAACACCGTGGCCCCGGCCCTGATCGCGGGCAATACCGTGGTGCTGAAACATGCCACGCAGACCCTGCTGGTGGGCGAGCGCATGGCGCAGGCCTTCCATTGCGCGGGTGTGCCCCAAGATGTCTTTCAGAACGTCTTTCTGACCCATGACACGACCAACGACCTGATCGCCGGCAACGCCTTTGACTTCATCAACTTCACCGGCTCGGTCGGCGGCGGCGCCGCGATGGAACGCGCGGCAGCAGGCACCTTTACCGGCGTCGGCACCGAGCTTGGCGGCAAGGACCCGGGTTACGTCATGGAGGACGCCGACCTTGATGCCGCCGTCGACACGCTGGTCGACGGGGCGATGTTCAACGCGGGCCAGTGCTGCTGCGGGATCGAGCGGATTTACGTGCACGAAAGCCTGTACAAGGACTTCGTCGCCAAGGCGGTCGAGATCGTCAAAGGGTACAAGCTGGGCAATCCGCTGGACCCAGAAACCACGCTGGGCCCTATGGCCAACACCCGCTTCGCCGATGAGGTCCGCGCCCAGATCGCCGAGGCGGTCGCGGATGGCGCCACCGCCCATATCGAGACATTCGCCGAGGACGACGGCGGTGCCTATCTGACGCCGCAAATCCTGACGGATGTCACCCACGACATGCGTGTGATGCGCGACGAAAGCTTTGGCCCTGTGGTGGGCATCATGCCCGTCGCCTCGGATGACGAAGCGATTGCCCTGATGAACGACAGCGAGTTCGGCCTGACCGCCAGTCTGTGGACCCGCGATCTGGACCGCGCCGCACGTGTGGGCGACCGGATCGAAACCGGCACGGTCTTCATGAACCGCGCCGACTATCTGGACCCCGGCCTGTGCTGGACCGGATGCAAGAACACCGGGCGCGGCGGTGGCCTGTCGGTCATCGGCTATCACAACCTGACCCGCCCCAAATCCTATCACCTCAAGAAAGTCACCTCATGAGCCCGACCGCGAATTTTTCCTATCCCACGGCGATCCGCTTTGGCGCGGGTCGCATCAAGGAACTGGCCGAAGCCTGTCAGGCCGCCGGGATCACCCGTCCGCTGCTGGTCACAGACCGGGGCCTGGCCGATCTGCCGATCACCGCGCAGGCGCTGGACGTGTTAGAGGCCGCAGGCATGGGCCGCGCGCTTTTTGCCGATGTGGACCCGAACCCCAACGAAAAGAACCTTGCCGCGGGTGTGGCGGTCTTCAAAGAGGGTGGCCATGACGGAGTTGTCGCCTTTGGAGGCGGCTCTGGACTGGATCTGGGCAAAATGGTTGCCTTCATGGCCGGTCAGACCCGGCCCGTCTGGGATTTCGAGGACATCGGCGACTGGTGGACCCGCGCCGACGCGGATGCCATTGCGCCCAACGTGGCCGTGCCGACAACAGCCGGTACCGGGTCCGAGGTCGGGCGCGCCAGCGTCATCACCAACTCGGAAACCGCCGAGAAAAAGATCATCTTCCACCCCAAGGTCCTGCCCTCGGTGGTCATCTGCGATCCGGAACTCACCGTCGGCATGCCCGCCTTCATCACCGCAGGCACCGGGCTTGATGCCTTTGCGCATTGCGTCGAGGCCTTTTCCAGCCCGCATTATCACCCCATGTCCCAGGGTATCGCGTTGGAAGGCATGCGGTTGGTGATCGAAAACCTGCCACGCGCCTATGACACGCCGAACGATCTGGAGGCGCGGGCGCACATGATGTCAGCGGCAATGATGGGAGCGACGGCCTTTCAAAAGGGGTTGGGCGCGATCCATTCGCTCAGCCATCCGATTGGCGCGATGCATCACACCCACCACGGCACAACCAACGCCGTCTGCATGCCCGCCGTGTTGCAACTGAACGCGCCCGCGATTCGCGGGCGATTCGATCAGGCCGCAGGGTACCTGGGGATCGACGGCGGCTTTGATGGGTTCTGCGCCTTTGTGGACGGCTTCAACGACCGTTTGGGCATCCCCAAACGCCTGTCGGACCTGGGCGTCATCGATCCTGACCTCGATCGTCTGGTGGCTGACGCGCTGCAGGATCCCAGTTGCGGAGGCAACCCGGTCACCCTGACCGAAGCCAACGTGCGCGCCCTGTTCGAAGCCGTTTTATAGCCCGACACCGGGCAACCACGCGCCCCTGAACCACACCGAAACGCCGTCCAATGCAGATTGGGCGGCGTTTTCACATGTAAGATGCCTGTCGGCCCCTCAGGTCGGTCGATGTCTTGAGATGGTACCGCCTCCCCGGTTCGAACGGGGGACCTCTAGATCCACAATCTAGCGCTCTAACCTACTGAGCTAAGGCGGCACTGGCAGGCGGAATAACTTTGGCCGGGACCGAATGCAAGCCCAAATCCGGCGATTACAACGCAACTTCCCAAGTCTGATGAACGACATCGGCGCCAAAGCTTGTCACCTTTTGCGCTTCGGTCATCTGCCATCCGGCGGACGCGTACAGGTGGGTTGCCGCCTTTTGGCTTTCGTGGGTCCAAAGGACCATCCGGCGATAGCCCTTGGACCTTGCATAGGCCATGCAGACCGACAAAAGGTGCTTGCCCAGCCCAAGACCGCGCGCCTCGGAGACCAAGTAGAAAAGCCGTAGCTTGGCGGTTTCGTCATCGACGTGCACGCAAAAGATACTGCCCAAACGCTGACCGTCGCGCTCGGCGATCCAGGCACGTTCGCAGGTCGGATCGCGGTCGCGTTCGAACTCTTTCAGGATCTCGGCCACAAGGGCACCGAACGTATCGTCGAACCCTTCGGTCTGAGCATAATAGGTGGCGTGCTGATGCACGAGCCAGGCCGCGTCTCCCGCGCCGATATCTCTTAGAATGACGTCTCCCATGACCATAGCAAGCCAGAGCGTGGCTTGCATTTCAAGGCCTTGCCCGCTATGGCGCGGGGTCAGGGCCGCGACGTGCCCAAGAGGGTGGCAATGGGCATCAACGACGAACGCGAGATCGAGGCGAATCTGCAGATCGGACCAACCGATCAGGGCATGGTGCGTCTGTTCATCATGGCCGACGGGCTGGAAATCCCCATGGATTTCTCGCCGGACGAAGCTGCCGAGATCGCCGAAGAGCTGAACGCCGCCGCAGCGGCTGCCCGCAAGGTGAAACCGCGCCGCTAGACGTGCTGGTCGATCAGCACCGGGTTCCCATCCGGATCAACTACCGTGAAACTGCCGGGACCTGAGCCATTCTCGTCCACTTCGACCTGTGGTTTGAGCCCGGCAGCCTTCAGGCGTTTCTGAATCTCGCGCACATCCAGAAAATTGGTCATCTGCTGCCCTTCGGCATCCCACCCGGGATTGAAGGTCAGCATGTTGCGCTCGAACATGCCCTGGAACAGGCCGATGGTGCATTGCCCGTTCCGCATGATCATCCAGCCGTCATCGGGGTTGCCCCCCAGCACCGAGAAGCCCAGAACCTGGTAGAAGTCGCGCGATACGGCCAGATCGCTGACGGAAAGACTTATTGAAAAATTGCCTAGTTGCATGAATTGCCCTCACCTTGTCTGGCCAGACTGCCCCTAACATGCAAATTTCGCAAATATTTAGATGATCGCGCTATAGGTTTTGCCCGCGCCCGGGTCTCGCAATGCCTGCAATCTGCGCGCCGCGTGCTGCGCCATCTTGCGGGTCAGCACCGTGCGACGTGCCCCGGCCAGCTTGTCTTCGGGGGCCATGCGCAGGATTTCGGCGTCATAGGCATCGGCGATGATCAACCCGCTGTCTTCGGGCAAGAGGTCGGTCGGAAACTCTTGATCCACCGCCCAGAAATAGCGGTCACACCAGGGCAGATAGCCCTGCCACTTCTCGTCTGTCATGAAATCGGTACGGCTGGACTTGCATTCGATCACCCAGATCTCGCCCTTCGGGCCCAGCGCCAGCACGTCGACGCGCAAACCGCGGTCGGGCACAAATTCCTCGACGCAGGCAAAGCCCAGCGAGGACAGATGGCGCACCACGCCACGGGCCAGAATCTGGCCGGGCTGCATGTCGGTCAGGACGTTCATGTGGAAACTATGAACGAAAGGTGAACAAATGCAAGGGATGATTTGACCGTTGACAGGATACCATTTGGTATCCATATTATGACACCATAAGGTATCCTTTTAGAGGTCACATCATGCCACAGGCCCCTCAATGAGCCCCGCCCTGCAACCGGCCTTTCGCGCTTTGGCCGACCCGACCCGGCGCGAGATTCTGACCAGCCTCAGCCAGCGCGAGATGTCGCTGAACGAGGTCACGGCCCAGTTTTCCATGACCCGTGCCGCCGTGCGCAAACACCTCGAGGTGCTGGTCGAAGGCAATCTGATCCACATCCGGCGACAGGGGCGCGAAACGCTCAGCACCCTGAACCCCGACGGGCTGCGCCCCGTCGTCGACTGGCTCAGCTTCTTTGACCAGTTCTGGGACGAAAAACTCGATGCCTTGAAAACTGCTATAGAGACGGAGACCCCCGATGAATGAAACGACCGCCATCACCGCCGCTGACACCACGATCCGCAAGACCGTCTTTCTGGCGGCCGACAAGCCCAAGGTCTGGGACTTCCTGACCCGGGCCGACAAGCTGGGCCGCTGGTTCCACCCCACGGACGAGGATCTGGCCGAGGGGCAGCCCTATACCCTGCGCAACGCGTTGGACGGCGACCGCATGTGCTGGGGCGAGGTGCAGGTCATGCACCCCCATGACTACATGCGCTGGAGTTTTACCGTCGGCCCGATGGAGGGCCGGATGAGCACGGTCGAATGGCAATTGGACGAGGCCCCGGGCGGCACGCGGCTGACACTGACGCATTCGGGCCTGCCCGTGGGCGGCGAAGGCTACGGTCTTGTTCTGGCGCTCGACAAGGGCTGGCACGGCTTCACAGGCAACCTGCACGATCTTGCCGCCGCAGAAGACGCGGGCGACTACAGCGCGACAATTGTTGTGGACGCCAAACCCGAGGACGCCAAGGCGGCCATCCTGGATCAGATGGACCTGTGGTGGAGCACCCGTGTCGAACGCCGTGACGGCGGCGCAACGATCCGGTTCAACAGCTCGCACGTCACCTATGACTTTGCCGAGGGCGACAGCCCCCTGCATCTGAACTGGACCTGCACCGACGCAAGGATGATCATCGACGGCGTAGACGACGAAACAGAATGGACGGGCACCCGCCTTCTGTGGCGCATTGCGCCCCTGGGCAGCGGCAGCCGGATCACCCTGATCCACGAAGGGCTGAATACCGACCTTGCCTGTCTTGACGTCTGCACCCGCGGATGGGGCCTGTTTTTTGAGACAAGCCTGAAGGCGCACCTCACAGGTGGCACGCCAACGCCAGAAACCAGCAGCTGACCCTTGCAGACCCCCCGTCGCAGCCCTATGTCTGGGCTCGGCGGGTTCTGCCCTTCTCGTGATACGGTTGCATTCCGGTGGCCTTAAGCAATTCCGAGGGAGTTGGCTCTGTCCGGGCCGTGGTCCGGTTACCTGACGCCCACCTGTATATACAGGTCCTCGGGAATGAGATAACCCCACGGTTGGTGTGGTCCCGCCGCTCACCCCCCCTTTTCTCCGGTTTTGCACGCTGCCTGTTCCGGCTATGTCTTGACCTGCAAGGCCAAGCCCAGCGCGGGGGAACACGACATGCAAAGCCGCAAGGACCTGCTGACCTGGATGGACGCGTTGGAAGATTACGCGCGCGACTGGGACAGGACGTTCGAGAACAAGCCGACCTATTTCACCCAGGAATTCTGGTACATGCTGGTCGGCTGCATGCGGGCCCATTGGGCGGGCAAGCCCATGACGGTGGGGCAGCTGGTCATGGCGATGAAATCCGGCTCGACCCGCACCCGCGAAGATCGCATCAAGCGCGCCGTGGACGACGGCTATCTGATGAAAACCAAGTCAGGCGGCGATGGGCGCAGCACGGTTGTCATCCCCACACCTTCGCTCGAAGCGCTGCTCGAGGGCCATCTGGACCGCACGCTCACCATCGCCCGACAGGCTTTCGAGACTTCTGATCCGCAGAAATAGCCGCAGATTTTGCGGCAATACTTGCCCTTTTCCGCCCCCGCCCGCGCATGTTTGCTGTGGGAAAAAGGGAGGCTGCATATGACAATTCCAACAATCACGGACGCGCGCCGCGTGTCCACCGACCGCCTTGACACACGGGTCTTGTTTTCGGGGCCCGAAGACGGCGCGCCGGTCATCTTCGTTCACGGCAACCTGTCCGCCGCCACCTGGTGGGAAGAGTGCATGTTGCGCCTGCCACAGGGCTTTCGCGCCATCGCGCCGGATCTGCGCGGCTATGGCGAAGCCGACCCCGCCGCAAAGGTCGACGCCACGCGGGGCATGCAGGATTTCTCGGACGATCTGGCAGCGCTGTGTTCCGCGCTGGACGTGACCAAGGCCCACTGGGTTGGGCATTCGCTTGGCGGGGCGGTGCTGTGGCAGCTGATGGCGGATCACCCGCACCTTGTTCAGTCGGTGACGCAGGTGTGTCCGGGACCGCCCCAGGGCTTCGGAGGCTGCCGACTGGACGGAACCCCGTGTTTTGCCGACAACGCAGGCGCCGGCGGAGGCGCCGTGAACCCCGATATGATCGCCCTGATGCAGGCGGGCGACCGGGGGGACGCGACGCCAAACCACATGCGCAACATTCTCAACAGTTTTGTCTGGAAGCCGCCCTTCGTGCCCGAGCGGATCGAAGACATCCTGACGTCGGCGCTAGCGCAACATCTGGGCGAACAGGACTACCCCGGCGACATGACCGCCTCTGAGAACTGGCCGGGCATGGCACCGGGCAAATGGGGGGCCATCAATGCGATGGCACCACTCTACCAGTCCGCGCCGCTGGCATTTGTCACCGCATCTTCGGCCCCGATCCTATGGGTGCGCGGCGCAGAGGATCCGGTGGTCTCTGACGCGTCCTTCTTCGAGTTGGGCACGCTGGGGCAAGCCGGGGCCGTGCCCGGTTGGCCCGGCGAAGAGGTCTATCCCCCGCAGCCGATGATCGCTCAGACCGAAGCGGCGCTGAGCCGGTATGAGGCCGAAGGGAACAGGGTTGAGCGCGTGATCATCGAAGACTGCGGTCACAGCCCGTTTCTTGAGAAGCCGGACCAGTTTGACCAAGCCCTGCATCGGTTCCTGACCAGCACCTGAGGGGGCGATGGCCCGAATGGCAGATCACTGTCCCGCGGCCAGACGGCTGACGGGGCGCCACGACCCGGCCAATCAAGCCGAGATTATCGTTTACCCCGCAGGACAGACTGCGGGCCGTGATGGTCGCGCTGAACAGGCACACGCACTGGCAGTTTCGGTCCACCCACCGGTCGGTCGTCGCTGTCTTGCAGCCGCATCACGCTGATCCCGAACTGCACGCCCGCGAAAACGATCCCGTTGAAGACCCACAGCATGAGCACCGCAAGCCAACCGGCTTGCGCATGGCTGACAAGGTGCCAGAGGTTCGCCACATTTGCCCAAAGCAACACTGTAACAAAAGCTGCGGACAGGCCAAAGCCGATCAGAACCTGCGAAATGTACAACCGGACAAGTCTGGGCATGCGGAACCTCTTGTAACGTTTAGGTTAATTCTAGAACAAATTCCAAATTTTGCAAGTGTTGTGTGATCGCCGAGCGCATTCAGCCTTTGGTCTGCCAACCCGTCAGAATTCGCTCAATCGACACAATTCTCCTCACCCTTTCCATGTTTATGCCCCAATTCTGGAGAGATAGTTAACGTGCCCAAAGAGGACACGCGCTATGGCGATGTATGACGCAGTTTTCGAGCACCGCGGACAAAGCTTTGCAAAGCTGGCAAAGACGGGACTTGTGGCGGCCACTGTGGCCTCGCTGGCTTTCGGGACGTGGTATGCGATGAACCGCTCGCACATCCTGGGCACGGCGCCGGCTCTGACGATTGCCGACCTGGTTCGCCCAAGCGCCTCGATGCAACATCTCTTGGCGGCTCATCAACAAGCCGTGGCCCTGGGCGATCTGGCTTCGGCTGACCTTATCGGGGCCCGGATGATGCAGCGGGTCAGCAGCACGCGAAACACGACGCTGGCCGCCTTTGCGATGAATGACCGCGCGCTGGTGCTCAAGGCACTTGGACGCCGGACCGAGGCCGAGGCCTTGTTTCGTGAGGCACTGGCCATAGGCGCGGGCGATCCCGCGCACCACCAGGTTGTTCGGATGCGGAACCTTGCTGCACTTCTGATCGAAGACAAACGGTATGCCGAAGCCGAGCATCTGCTGCTGCAGATTGGCCAGATCGCGCCCGACTGGATGAAGCAAACGCGTTAGAACGCTTCGGGCTTGGCCTCGCGCGCCATGTGATCCAACACGGCATTCACGAATTTGGGTTCGCGCCCCTCGGGATAGAAAGCCCGCGCCACATCCACAAACTCGGTGATGACAACACGCGGGGGCGTGTCGGTTTCGATCAACTCGGCACCAGCCGCACGGAAAAGCGCGCGCAGGGTCGGGTCGATCCGGTCGATCGGCCATTTCGCCACCAGCGCCCGGTCGGTCATCTGGTCAATCCGCGCCTGCCAGCTCACCGCCTGTTCCAGCAGCTTGGCAAAAAGCGAGATATCGCCCTCGGCCATTTCCTCGCCTTCATAGGTCGCGCCAAAGCGGTGATCCAGGAACTCGGTCCGGACCGCGTCAACGGACTGGTTCGAGTGTTCCATCTGAAACAGAGCCTGCACGGCATAAAGCCGCGAGGCCGATTTCATCTTGCGTTTCATGTTGCCCGAAGGCGCGGTGGTGGCCGTCATGCGGAGGGCGTGTCCTTGGTCTGACCTGCGATCTGAATCTCGTCGCGCGCAGGTTGGAACCCAACACCGCTGCGCGGACCGCCCCACTTACGGGCAAGCGCGATCAGATGCAAGGCCGCAGCGGCCGCGCCGCCCCCTTTGTTCTGGCCCGCCACTTCGGCGCGCGCCTGGGCCTGATCCATGTTTTCCACGGTCAGGATGCCGTTGCCGATGGCCAGTCCTTGCAGGCCCAGCAGGGTGATCCCGCGCGAGCTGTCGTTGCAGACGGTTTCGTAATGCGTGGTTTCACCGCGAATGACACAGCCCAGCGCGACAAAGCCGTCATAGTTCGACAACCGCCCCGCCATGCCAATCGCCGTAGGAACTTCCAGAGCGCCGGGCACCTCGATGGTGTCATGCGTTCCACCACAGGCCTCGATCTCGCCCCGGGCGCCTTCGATCAGCTGATCAGCGATCTGGCGATAGTAGGGTGCAACCACGATCAGCAGTTTGACAGGCTTGTCAAAGCTGGGGCGCGGCAGGGTGTAGTGTTCTTCTGAAGCGGCCATTATCCAAGCTCCGAGATCTTGCGTGTTCCGGTAATCTCAAGGCCATAGGCCTCGAGCCCCACCACCTTGGGGGTCGGCGAATTGGTCATGAGCGTCAGCTTGGACAGACCAAGCGAGCTGAGGATCTGTGCGCCCAACCCGTACTGACGCAGGGTCTTGGGGCTGACGCCTTCGCCGACATCCATCTTCATCGAGGTGTCGCGCAGCAGTACAACGACGCCCCTGCCCTCTGCGGCGACGATTTTCATGGCATCGCCAAACTCGGCCGCGCGTCCCTTGGGACCGGTGCCAACCACGTCCAGCATCGGGTCCAGTGCGTGCATCCGCACGAGCACCGGTTCATCACCCGACAGGTCGCCCTTGGTCAGCACGATATGTTCGTCGCCATGGGTTTCGTCGGTGTAAATGCGCATGTCCCATTCGCCGCCGAATTCGCTTTGAATGATCTGCTGATCGCGCACCTTGACCAGGTTGTCGTTGCGGCGGCGATAGGAAATCAGGTCGCTGATCGTACCGATCTTGATGCCGTGCCGCTGGGCAAAGGCGACAAGTTCCGGCAAGCGCGCCATGCTGCCGTCTTCGTTCATGATCTCGCAGATCACGCCCGAAGGGTTCAGCCCTGCCAGGCGGCTGACATCCACCGCGGCCTCGGTATGGCCCGCACGGACCAGCACGCCGCCGGCCTTGGCGCGCAGCGGAAAGACGTGGCCCGGCGACGCGATGTCGGCGGCGCCTTTCGAGGCGTCGATGGCCACAGCCACGGTGCGTGCGCGGTCTGCTGCCGAGATACCGGTGGTCACGCCTTCGCGCGCTTCGATGGACACCGTAAAGGCGGTCTCGTGACGTGACGAGTTGTGCGTCGACATCAGTTCCAGCCCCAGCGCGTCGACCCGGTCTCCGGGCAAGGCAAGGCAGATCAGACCGCGACCGTAAAGCGCCATGAAGTTGATTGCGTCCGGGGTCGCCCATTGGGCAGGGATCACAAGGTCGCCTTCGTTCTCGCGGTCCTCGTGATCAACCAGGATGAACATCCGGCCGTTGCGGGCGTCATCAATGATCTCTTCCACAGTGGAGATCGCATCCTTCCAGTCTTTCTCGACCGGGCCGGGATTTTCGTAGTCTACCATGTCGCCTCCGCGCGTCTTCTGAGGTGCCAGATACGCCAGCCCAAGAGGATTTGCCAGAGGTCCAGTCACAACGGACCGACAGTTTCCTAGTCAAATATGTCGTCGAACACGTCAAAGGCCTCGTCGAAAAGGCGCGCACCAAAGCCTTTGCGCTTTTTCGGCTTCTTCTTTTTCTTGCGACGGTCAAGGGACGCGTGGCCCCAATCCTCGCTCGAGTGTTTGGGCTTCTTGGCCTTTTTGCCAGTCTTGTAGCTGCCCGATGGATGATCGGCGCGAAGCATCTTCATGTCGTGCAAAGGCGCGCCACAGCTCGAGCACACCAGCTCGTGCTGGGTGGTTCCAGACAGGACCAAGGCTGCCTTGGTTCCGCAATAACAACAGGTTGCAACTTTTGTGGGTCCGGCCATGCGCTCTCCTATGCTTTGGCATGGATCTAGGGCTTGAACGGCAAAATTGAAGCCCTAATCGGCCAAACCACCACACTCGGAACGCGGTTGGCCCGTCCTGATCCCCGGCTGACGCCCTTGGCCCTTACGAGTCCGGCCGCGCGGCATAAAGCGCCACAGCCGCCGCGTTCGACACGTTGAGCGAGCCGAATTCGCGCGCGAAGGGGATCTTGACCAAATGGTCGCAGGTCTCTTTGGTCTTTTGGCGCAGCCCCGGCCCCTCGGCCCCCATGACCAGTGCCACTGCGCGGTCACGCTTGCCGTCAAGTGCTTGTTCGACCGTCATCTCGGCCTCGCCATCCAGCCCCAGCACCAGAAAGCCCATGTCACGCAAACGCTCCATGGTGTCGGCCAGATTGCGCTCGCGCAGATAGGGCTGGCGTTCCAACGCTCCGCTGGCAGTCTTGGCCAAGGCCCCCGTCTCGGGCGCAGAGTGATGGGTCGTACCGATCACCGCCGCAGCGCCAAAAACCTCGGCCGAACGCAGAATCGCTCCGACATTGTGCGGGTCCGAAACCCGGTCCAGCAGCACGACGCGCGGCGCGCCTTCGCCTTGCAGAACCACGTCATCAAGGCGCCCCCAATTCAACGGCTTGACCTCGAGCGCTGCGCCCTGGTGCACCGACTGCGGATCCAGAGGCGCGGCGAATTTCCGGGGATCCGACATCTCGGGCGTCATGCCGGATGCGGCGATGGCCTCGGCCAGCTTGTCGGCGGCGTTTCGCGTGACCACCAGGCGCAGCTTTTCGCGCGCCGGGTTCTGCAGCGCATCGCGCACAGCATGCAGACCAAACAGCCAAACCGTAGCCGCCGCAGCCGCCCGTTTAGACTGTTCCTTTTCCACCACCCATTTCGGCTTTTTCGCCACGTTCCGACCCTTTGCTAGTGATCGCGCGTTGATGCGCCGGGTGGCGCGCAACTGCAAGAGATTTTCCTGTTGACGTCCCAAATCACCAACTGTAATCACCCCCTCACGCCGAGCCGCAGCGCGGGTCAGCGTATGGTGTGGGCGACAGGCCGCAAGGTGTGGCAGGGGACTGTAACTCCCTCGCGGAGACGCACGCTTGGTTCGATTCCAAGGTCGCCCACCATCCCGCACTTAAGGGATGAAAAATCCGCTAACACCTTGAAAGGATAGGTAGTTTTTGCGGTTCGATAACCCTCACTCCGGCTATACCTCAGTGGCTCAGCAAAGGCCAGTTTTAGCACCGTTCTCTTGAGGGCGAAGTTGCCATTTTTATAAATATTCCAAGGACTTGCCAGGAATGCCATGGCCGGTTCGATAAATTCTATCTGGCGAGCCTCGCTAGGCACCGCCGACTCGACCCGCTCAGCCAGTCTGATCTTCTCGCGCTCCAGTTCTTCGATACGCTTTTCATACGCCCCGATCACGGACGGGCTAGACGAGTTCATGATACGGTCGAGCAGATTATCGATCTGCTTTTCGGTATCATTTAGTTGTGATTCCAGAGCTTTCCTCGCCCCAAAGGCGTCAGCGCGGCGCTTCTCCCAGATATCAGTGAAGATTGCCTTCGCGAGCTTGAAAAGCTGCGCAGCAGGTTGCAGGCTACTTAGGAGAGCTTCTGCCCCTTCCTCGATATCAGCGCGACGGATAGACTTTCGCTTGGAAGCGCAAGTAGGAGTGTCGCAGAGATAATATGGATAAAGCTGGTTGCGGCCCTTAGACCAACAAGACGTCATCGGCTCTCCGCAGTCGTCACACAGCACGAATCCCCGGAGCGGGAAATCCTGATTGATGTCTTTGCGGGCAGGCGCGTTCAGCGTACCTTTGAGACGCGCCTGGATGCGCTCGTAAGTCGAGAAGCTGATCAGAGCCTCATGGTGGCCTTTGCGTAGAGATACACCCCAGTTCGGAGCTTCCACGCAGCCAGCATAGACTGAGCGCTCCAGCATGTCGCGCACCTTCGTCGGATGGACGTATCCGCTCTTACCGCTTTTCGGGAAGTCCGGCTTCCCCTCAAGGAAGCGCTTTACTTCGGCCTGAGACGTGAAACGCCCATCGGCGAAGCCTTCCAATGCCTCACGGATGATGGAGGCGATTGACTCGATTGGCACAAGTACCTTCCCATGTGCGGCCATGCGCTCATAGCGATAACCGATTGGTGGGTGAAAGACGTAGTAGCCCTTCTCAACGCGGGCGGTCATCTTCTGGATGACCTGACGGCGGTTCTGTTCACGCTCAAGCTGGCCTTGGGCGGCGATCACGGTTTCAACAAACAGCCCCTCGGGCGTGTCCTCGAAGGTAAAGTTCAGACATTCGACCCGCGCCCCGCGCTGCGCGAATTCGCGACGAAGCTTTAGGTGGAATTCGGTGTGGCGAGCAAAGCGCTTCGGATCATCGAAAATAACCACATAATTGTCTTCGTTCTTCGCATCGAGATAGGCCAGCATGGCGCGCATGCCTGGGCGCTTCATGAAGTCCACACCGCCTGTGATGTCATCAGGGAAGACCATCTCAACTTCATAGCCGCGATCCTCAGCGTACTTTCGGCAGCGATGTTCCTGGCTTTCAAGGCCATGGCCCTGTGTTTTTTGTTTCTTGTCCGACACGCGGCAATAGATCAGCGCCTTGGTCTGCGCGTCCGCTTTTGTCCCTTCATGGTTCATGACTCCTCCTTCTCTTCGCGCAGGACTACTCAGCCGCGCACAAGTTAAACTTTTTGCTTAGGGTGACGTCTGGTGAACTTAGCACACCTTGCCCACAAGAGGCAGGGTCATCCTGAGTTTCCTCATTTTTTCCACAGGCTTGGCAATCGAACTCGTATGCAAAGCCAGCATCATAGAACGCATGCCCAATTCTAAACAGCATCTCAATCCATTGGTCTTTCTCTTCGTCAGTGACCATGGGATCGTCGAAAAAGCCACGATAGCGCTCATAATCAATTTCGCAGGTGGATCGACCACTACGATTGACTGCAAGATTAAGAGCGCTTGCCAAATTTGGAACATTTTCAAAAAAGTCTTTACTCATCAAAACACCTGACAATCCACAAATCATACAATTGGACGCACCCGGGCATCCTAAAAAGTTGCCCCTGATGCTCTTCAGACGTGTTGGAAATCTGGTGGCCGAGAGCGCCTTGACACTCTCGGTCCATGATTAAAAAGTAGCCCTTTTGAGCCTTTTTACCTATTTTTACTATAGCATATTCAACGCAGTGTGCGCAAATTTTTACACAGTAGCGCTGCCACTTGGTTGTTCTTTCTTTATGCATGGAGTTTCCCATCATCATTAGTTGATGATGGGAAACTGGCTACTATCGCGCTCGTATTTTGAGGCTAATCGCGAAACGGATCAGCGGTCCGCTGGAAATGAAACAGAAGCGACCAATCATAACATGTCATGATCCGGAAGATAGTATTCCTGACCATGGCGCACGACATGCCAAAGCGGCCTTACACCTTTTAAATTCACATAACGATCTGCAATCTGCTCTTTTGTGCCGAATGAGCCGAGTGGTGCTATCTTCAAGTTGTTAATGAAGGATTTCGCAAATTGTCTGCGCAATTCAGGTGGACCGAAGAATGCGCGGTCTTGCCCATAAATGTACGCTGCACGGTTGACGAAGCTGAATGAGCTCAGAGGGGCAAGCGAACGCCTTGCGAAATACATAGTCAGCGCAGCGTGATCTTCATTCAGAAAGTCGCGAAACTCCACAGCGAAGGGACACTCGGAGCACAAGTCTCTTTCGGGCAAGCCGCCATAACCTTTGTCGCCAGGGCATTCCCACAGACAGCGTATCAAGCTTTCGACACGCCTTCCACCCGTCTCGAAGCAGTCGGTGAGTAGCTCGCGGAAAAAAGCGAAGTCATTTCGCCCGTCGATCAAGCGGTATGTGATACGGCGGTATAGGTTCTTGACGGTGGCTTGGCTCAGCTTGAGGCTCTTAGCGGCGGCTTCCGTCTTCTCGCCACTGAAATAGGCTCGCACGAGCGCGCGGAAGGTCGCCTCGGATAGCTTAGAGCCTATACAGTAGCGGTTTTTCATGGATCATTTCTCGCCCAAAAATTATGACGCAACACACTGATATAGAGTAGATAATTCCTTTGCACATATCCCCGTATTTAAGCCGCGAATCTGAAAGCCTTCGGAAACCTCCCACATCTACCCCAGCACGGGCAAGAGCCCTGCCGGCAGAAAGAGGACCCATGTAGAAAGATGCCAACATCGAAGCACAACGCAAACAAGCCCATGACACCATAGAAAAAGAAAGCTTACCATGACCCCATCCATCAGCACAAAGGAAGACAAGATCATCGTTTTGGCCGATCACCACATCGCCAATCGAAAGCTATACAGAGAGCGCATCTGGCTGCCAGCCCGCGCTATGCACGAAGAGGTCGGCTCCTACGCCGCATGGCGACGCGTACTGGCCGAAATCGAGGACTATGACGGGAGGCTTTACTTCCCAGATCAGCGCCCCTTCCGTCACCCCGAAGTTACGGACATGTTCCCCGATGTCTGCAACCGCTGGATGGCATACGTTCTCGAAGCCGCGCCATGCGGGACGATGCCGAAACGCTATCCGAGACCAGTGACCTATGATCGCTTGCGTTTGATCGAATGCTACTGCCGCCTGCATGGCGCAGCCTTGGACCATGCCGCCTAACCCGATTGCCCGAACCCTCGACAAGCCCCGAAGCGATGCACACGCTTCGGGGCTTTTGTTTTAACCATCACAGCGCCCAGCGGATCAGCCCCCAAAGCCCGTAGAGCATCACGGGCCAGAGGATCGGCAGCGGCCAGCCGAGCCAGATCGGTATTGCGAAAATCGCAAGCCATACAAGGCCGCGCGCCAGTAGTTCTGGCGCGGTGGGAGCGTCGCTCACCAAGCGCATAGGATCATGCTGTCCTCTTGCAAGTGCATCGGAAACGTCAGGCAAATCGACAATGCGCAAGTTCGAGACTTGGCGCACCTGCCAGAGAAGGACCGCGCTCCACACCGCCGTTATGAACAGCGGGATCGGACCCAGTAGCCCGATCATCTGCGCGAAATACGCATGGAAGAGCGGCAGGTTGATCACGCCCCGCAGGACAATGACGAGCGCAGCATAGCCAAAGACGATGTTGGCGCATGTCAGAATGGCAAATTTTCCCATGGCTTACCCCACACTCAAGTAGTCGCCTAGCATCGCGCCAAGCGCGAGACCGGGTGCGCTGAAATCGACACTTCCGGTAATCGGCTGGCCGACGCGGCTCGGATGAATGCTGTAGAGCGGCTTGCCGCGCCTATCGCGGAAGCGCTTCTCCAGGAAGTAGACAGGGCGATAGCCGATCATCGGACGGGCAGCGGCAAGCGCCACCACCTGCACGGATGGATGCAGGCTCATCATCTCGTCTGAGGTGATGAGGCAGCGAGACTGGCTGCCATCACTGCTAGAGCGGAAATTGGGATCACCCAGTATCCGCCCGCGCTCGATGGAGCTGTCCAAGCTGAGCTGGTGCAAGCTGGTCTGGCCGCAAAGCGCAGAGAGATAATCCGCAGTGAAACGGTCATTGGTGCCGAAGCACTGGATGGATGCGCTATTGGCGAGAAAGGATTCCCAGCGCGCTTTGTAAAGCTCTTTAAGCTGGGTGAAGTCCTGTACCACCATGACAAATTGCATGCCAAATCCGGCCATCAGGCCGACCGCTTGCTCAATGATGGACATGCGATCCAGAGTTGCCATTTCTTCCAGTAGGAACATCACTGGCACGGACGGCCTTTGGGGAAGCGCCGTCACGCTCGCGATCAGCGCACCGATTAGCACCCGCAGGAACCGCCGCGCCACCGCAATGCGGCGTGCGGGCAAGATGATATAGATGCTGGTATTTTCGCCAATATCCTTGGGATCGAAGTCCGAACCAGACAGACAATCCGCCAGTCGGCGGCTTTCGAGGAAATGTGTGTTGCGCTGCGCGGTCGAGATCACGCCTGAGAGCTCGCGCTCTTCCTTATTATCGATCCGCCCGCCAGCCGCTCTGACCAGTTCAAAGGGCGAGGCCAGCATTTGATCGATGGTAGCGCGGAAGTCATCGCGGCTGGCATTCAGGGTTTGGCGCACACCCTTGAGGCTTGCCGTGCCGTGTTCGGCGGCATGGAGCAGAAGGCCTGCAATCATGCTGGCCGCTTCGCCCGACCAGTGTGACTCCGCCCCGCCGTCAGGGATGACCAGGCTATCGGCGGCGAGCATGGCATCGTCAAAAGCATCATCGCCGAAGGGCTGGATACGGGCGCATGGATTGAAGGACGAGCTGGTGAGCCCGAGCTTGCTGGCAACCACATCCATCGGGTCGATCAGGATGAGGTTCTGGCCAAGAACATCACGTCTATAGAGCGCCGTGATCAGGGCCAGTTCGCCGTCCTTGATATCGAGACAGATGACGCTGCCAGGATGCTCCAGAAGACGAGGGATCGCGCCCGAGACGCCCTTACCGCCGCGCGTCGGCGCGACGATCAACTCGTGGCGGTCCCCATCATAGGTAACGGGAACAGCGCGGCTCTTTGCATCTCTTGCAGGCAGATATCCAAGCGTGTGACGACCATCAGGGCCGTAGCCCCGTGCGGTGAGGTGGGCGCTATCCGCCCACCTCGCAGAGCCATGGCTGTCTGGATCAAAGCTCCAAAGCCGCCGTTGATCCTGCTCTTTTCTAAAATCGCGCCGACTCATCGCTGCGCGCTTTCACCGGAGGCGCAGGCCATCTGCCGGAGCACGGTCTGACTAGAATAGGTCTCGCTCAAGACTTCGAAGTAGCGCGGCAGTTGATCGGCGAGATCGCCTTCATGGGTGAGGTAGCTGTCCGCGAGAGAGCGAAGATATCGCTCTTCGCGCCCACCGAGGAAATAGACGAAGGTCAGCGCATCACCTTTGAGATCGCGGACGACATGCGCCAAATCGGTCTGCCTGTTGAACGCTCCATCAGTGATGATGATGACCGCGCTTTGCTGGCCAGCCTTTTCTTCGGCCAGCCACTCATAGGTGACCTTGAGGGGTTGAAATAGGTTCGTTCCGCCGCCTGCTTCCACCCCATGCATAGGGAAGTTTGAAGCAACACATTGCCCAACGCCGAGACCTTCGGAAGGCTCGAAACTGCCGCCTTCATCAGCGAACGCTCCGACCGCGCAAGTCGCGTTGTCGGGCAGATCATCTATGAAGGACTGCGCCGCCGCCTTCACATCTTCCATGACGTCACTCATCGAGCCGGAGCGATCCAGCAAGATGACAAAATTCATGGGAAGGCGGTTGTTCGGATCGGCAACTACCCCTGCGGGAACCGGCGCAGGCATGTTACCACGAGCCTGCACCACTTCTTCCTCGAAGCACAGCCGCTCGCCGCCAGTTCTATAGAGAGCGAGCGTACCTTGCGGCGGATCGATCAGATTGCCAGCGACATCACGGATGAGCGCCGTAATGACAAGGCCTTCATCATCAGCAGAAATATGCATGATCTCTGCCGAGCCGTCCGAGACGGCCAGCACGACATCGTGCTCGACGTTTATGTCGTAGCCGCCTTCGATCACTGCGCCGAAGTCATCGGTCATGCTGATCGAACTCACCATTTCCAGCACACGGGCCGTTGGCACGAGCGCGGGATCGGTTCGGACGCTGAGAAGCACTTCGCCTGCAAAGTCCTGCCAGCGCTGTAACGTAACATCGCCGCCCTCGTCAGGATCAACGCGCGGGGCAAGCTGGAGACGGACGATGCCGCCTCCGTTTTGCTCTTGGAGGCCGATATTGGCAGGAACACCGCCCCTTTGCGCATCATTGATGCGCACTGGGTAGTCAGCCATAGCGCCGCTGGCAACGATTGAGGCCAGGGCCGAGGGCAGAAGGAAAGAGCGTAAACACATGGCTCAGTCCCTCCCCAGAATTTGGCCAAGGACAGCTTGCGTGCGCGCTCTGTCCATCAGATCGAAGTTGAGTTCGCCCGATGCTACGCGGGCCAAAGCACCCGCGCTTTCCAGATGTTCCAGCACCATCTCGTCCTGATCGGCGTGAACGTTCAGAATGCGTAAGAAGCTTGCATACATCGCCAAGTTGCCGAGTTGCACTTCGGCTGGAATGGCCTGCGGCAGTGTGATCAGCCCGTCGCCCTGGTCACACGGATATCCCGCATGGATGAAAGGCCCAATGTGCACGAGCCTCAGATCGCCGGGCCGAATAATGCGCACGGTCGTGCGCACCTGTTCCCAGGATAGCGTCAAATCCGAGCAGGTCGGACGGATGGCGATGGCTTCCATCACCAAAGCGCCTTGTTCATAGAGCTGCTCGGGCGAGCCCGACCAGGTGATCTCGGTCGGATTTCTGGACGTGACAATGTGGATAGTCGCGTCACGCGTTGCTCGTCTGCGGCGCAGATTGGTCAGCTCGCTCAAGGTAAGTCGAGCCGCTTCGGTTTGGCCTTCGGGGTCTGTGACAACTCCGCCGTTTTCGATGACGATGAAAAAGGTGGGAGGCTCGGCTTGGTCTGTAGCGCTCGCAGAGCCAACGAACAGCAAAGCAAGAGCGCCTGAAAGCAGGATGGTTTTGATCAGTTGAGCAAGCATGATTTAAGCTTTCTGTGAAAGAGCGTTGGTAGCGCGCACAGTGAGCAGCGCGAGAACGGTGTTAACGAGCGCAATCAGCAAGGCCACGAAGATTCCAAGTCCCTGATTCTGGGCTAGGAACTCCATCATCGGGGCTTGATCTTGCGGGGAAGCCCAAGGGTTGGGCGCTGTCTCCTGCGCAATCAGCGTGAACAGGTTCACCACTTCCAATGCGATCACAGCGATGTAGACGAGGCCCGCAAGTCCTGCCTTTACCCGATTCATAGGATTGGCCAGCCAAGTCCTTGGGTCTTCGTGGATGCTTTCATCTATGACGACGCTCCAAATCATGATCGGAACAGCCACCGAAAAAACAGCCAAGAGAAAAGCAAGCAGGTGGGAGACGGTCATGTCTTCATCGAGAACGCAGAAGAGGCCGCCAACGCCCGGTAGATCGCAGAGGTATTGATTGGAGGCGAGCCCCATCGTTTCAGTGTACGTGGAGGCGAACATCACGAGCATCGTGAACTCAAGAAAAGCAGCAAAGCCGAAGGCGAAAATTGGCTTGAGACGGACGCTATCGCCGTGACTCAGATAAGCCGATGGTGGAAGATTGGGTTTGGGAGTTTTCATTACGTACTTTCTCGTTGGGTTGCGTTGCAGACGGACAAAGCCGTCTTGCAAACTATAAAATACCCAAAAGCAGCCAGCGCATGAACTTAACCCCCGCCACCTCAGAAAAACGTTAGAAACACTGACGAACTTCAAAGCCGCCGAAACCGCAGGCTAATCAGCAAAAATATCTGGAAACTCCGGAAGTAAAAAAACTTCACCATGACAATAAGTGATCGCACCCAAATCACAAAGCACTAAAAGAAACAACACCCCATAAAGCAGAAAAGAAAATACAATAATAAAAACAATGACAAAGAACAATCTACCCATACACAATACTAGGGTCAGGATGCATTGATTTCCGGAGCGCTACGTGATTCACGGCCCGGAAAACGGAGCGGTGACATGAGCGACCTTTTCTGGCTGACTGACGAGCAGATGGCCAAGCTTTCCCCTTTCTTCC
>JAUHVR010000005.1 GCA_030424865.1 Alphaproteobacteria bacterium
TGGGGAAGAAAGGGGAAAGCTTGGCCATCTGCTCGTCAGTCAGCCAGAAAAGGTCGCTCATGTCACCGCTCCGTTTTCCGGGCCGTGAATCACGTAGCGCTCCGGAAATCAATGCATCCTGACCCTACACAGAGAAACGCTCTGATCCCTTCAAAAAACGAGCAACTCACAAACATCGTATCGAAACAAAGCTTTGGACCAACACACTTGAGTTTGTACAAGATGGTTGGATCCATTATATTTCTTTCAAAGTGACATTTAACACCGAACATGACTTCCTAGAGTTTTGTCGGCGGGTTAAGCAAAGATTGAGTGTCGGTCAGGCATTTATGACCTATCCGCCGACAAAGCCAAGGGTTTACAAATATCACTGGGTTTCAGAATGGGACGACAAGAACCCAAAGTATCCAATGTATATCATTTCAAAGGGTCGAGGTGACAGTCGCCTTACAGCTCGTTTTTTTGAGAGAACCAATATCCCATACTTTATCGCCATCGAGCCACAGGATTATGATGAGTACGCTTGTGTCATAGACGAAAAGAAAATCCTTGTTCTACCATTTTCCAACCATGGTGATGGTCCTGGTCGAGCAAGAAACTGGTGCTGGGATCATTCTGTAGAACATGGCTTCAAAAGGCATTGGGTATTCGACGACAATATAGTTGAGTTTAGTAGACTACACCGACATCGTCGGTTGCCTATTGCCGATGGTGGGATGTTTCGAGTTATTGAGGAGTTTGTCGATCGCTTTGAAAACGTTCCTATCTCTGGACTGGTGTACGACTTTTTCGCACCTGAAAAGGGAGCGTTTCCACCATTTATTCTCAACACCCGGATTTATTCGTCTTTACTAATTGAGAACTCCTGCCCACATCGATGGCGAGGACGTTATAACGAAGACACCATTCTGAGCTTGGATGTTCTGAAAGATGGTTACTGCACAATGCAGTTTTACAATTTGCTTCAAGGGAAATCGCCTACCCAGAAGCTAGGTGGTGGTAACACAGCAGAGTTCTATTCCTCAGAGGGGACTTACAATAAGTCCAAGATGCTTGAGATGGCTCATCCTGATGTAGCAAAAACCGTGTGGAAATATGGGCGGTGGCATCATGAAGTAGACTACCGACCCTTCCGAGATAACAAACCGATATACGTAAAAAACTACAACGCAGCAGAAAATAAATCTGAAACCGATCAGTTCAAAATGCACCGAGAAAAAATCAAGTAAGGGCATTTCGGATCCGAAATGGGATAAAAAATGACTGATAAAGACAAATACAAAGACCTCCTTAAAGGCATAGAAAATCCAAAAGTCCGAGCACGAGGTGAGGCAGGAAGTATTCAAAATTCTTTGCGTTTCAAACTTTACAAGGCGGCATTCGATCGTATTGAAGATGGCATTCAAAGTGAGAGCTATTTTGAAGTCATCTCCATTGCTGACAGCTTAATAACTGATCGTATTCAGGCGGTGGTTCAGTTTCTACGAAGGGAAGAACCCGAGCATTACGTGCATACTAGTATTGGACTTGCGCTTGAACTTTTACAAGTTGAAATGAAAAGCAGAGGTATTGATCTAGGTGACGAATTCAAAAGCCTCAGAAAAAAATTGAATGAATGGGTTCCTGAGAGAAACATTGCAGCCCATGGCTTTGTGACAATCACACGTAAAAACCTAAACCATGATCTGGGTCACAGATTAGAGCATCTAAAGACTACCGCCATCACTGGAGCAGAACTGGCACGAACTACAACAAATATAACGACAAAAATCTTAAGAGAACTACATATCGAGACTAATTCTTCGATAAAGCAATAGCTGTAGTAATTTGTGCTGAAACAGAGCCGACCTGATACCTTTGAGAAACCAGACCGTCTAATAGATCAATGAAAGCACGAGTAAGAGCATCGACCTTGGTGTCGGTGCTCTTTGCATTAGTAACAGCCCGCAAGGTCTGCTTGGCTTTATTATAAGATCGAACAGCATTGTTGCCATGGTTTCTACCTTGCAAGGCATAAGCCGCAACAGCCCCCTTCTTGACGACGCCTTCTTCCAGAGCCTGTTGCTCTGCAAGAAATGCCTTAAAGCCCTTCATGTCGTCCTCAACAGGATAACTGTCACCCGACCTGATCGATAAGACATAGCCTTCGCCTTCTTTGTAACATCGTCAGCCCTTGATTGGTCATAAGGCTCAATAACTTCGATCTGGGTTACTCGTTGTTTGTAAAGGCTCCTAATGAGCTCATGTTTGGTCTTGATGGTGGCTTGATCATTCATCATCATAAAAATCCTTTGCACTATAAAACCAGTTTACTGGCTCATATAGGTCTTCTCGTGAGTTCTTAACGAAGTCTCGTATCATCCTGTTCATTTCAGCTGTCATATTGGTCCTTAACTGGTAACATGTTTCTTCAAATTGCATCTTGAGCCCTGATGGGATCCTAAAGTTCATAAGGAATACTTCTTGTTTCATCTTGATCTCCTTGATTAATAAATCATGTAAATATTTATGTTTTCTTTAATCTATCCCTTCGGGATCAATGACCCTTCGGGTCATTGACTTTAGATATTTTATTTTAATCTATTATTGTGGATTTGTTTTGGACACACTTCACCTTCCGAGAGGTGAGGTATGTCCAAGGGCTTGTGTCTTCGCCTCTGTCCACATTCCGTTAGAGCAACCCATCATGCTATGGGTAAGGGCGGTTAGCCGGTCTCCTTTTATGCTCCGCTTCAATCCAGCGGCACAACCGATCAGCCAACGGAACGACTTTGATCGGTCATCGAAGGTTGCAGTGTGGCAGAGCCTTCATCGTGACGGTAATTTTTATTCAGCCAATCCGCCTTTGCTGTCTTATAACCAAGATCTCTCTTGGCGGGTCCTAACTCAATCCGCACCGACGTTCCAATCAAGTACCGTCTTTACTCTTCAGGGCTTTACCCACGAGGTTTGACATCCAATATGTTATTGTCTGGGTAGACATGTATATTTATATGAGTTAATTTATGCCAATGGAAAATTTTTAAATTTTTTTCAAAAAATGTTCATAATTCAATGCATCCGCAGAGCTGCAAATATCTGGGGCAAGTTGATTTTTAAGAATAGAAATTATAAGCTCGCAATCGCCTACATATCCTGATAAATTGACCCTCTCCTCGTTTGGTTTAGGAAAAAACTGTAAGCGCTGGATGGTATCACCTTTAGGGCAGGTTAGAGTTATCTCATGAATGCCATAGGGTAGGCTAGTTGGAAATATTTTCATCCCCGGCACCCTTTGGCATAAATCTTCTATTTTTTCAACGTTTAACATCGTTTCAATCGTACCATAGGTCACTAGTTTATTTTTTTCTTTATTGTATATACGACTGACGTCAATGCCATCCACCTCGTCTAGAGTTGAAAGGTAATTTTTGATCTTCCCTGTAATATCGAAACTCATCTTATTCTCCATTTTATGTTATTAATATCTGAGGCAATTAACCTCAAAAATAGAGTATCATAGGCTTAGCACCTGTAAACAAAAGTTTTGCCGCAAGCCAAATCTATTTCGGATCCGAAATCAGCCGAACAAATAAATTACGCTAAAAATTTAAAATAATCTCCAAATATTTGTAAGATTTTGCTATTTTTCGGTGGTTCTAATACGCCGTTTTTTGAATAAAATTATACACATAGAATAAATGAATTTTAGCCCCACATTTCATGCTCAAAACGCACTCCATTTTCGTGGAGCAACAACTTAAGCTTCGGAAAAGTTAAGGGAGAGCTTTGATTGAATGCATATTTAAAAATTAAAGCCATCAGCACAGGCGCATCAAGCCTTTTTATAATGATAAACTCCTCATGATCCCAATCTCCGTAGGTTTCTTCAAGGTCGCCACCAGTTAAATACTCTTCAATCCTAATATCCCATTCCTTTGTATAATTTATCGCAACGGAGCGGGTTCGAATGCCTCCATCAATCTCCCAAGATCTTGAGAAAATTTCAATGAGTTCTTCTTGATTTATCATTTTCCAAGAGCATCCATAACTTTTTTTGCTATACTCCAAGCATAGTCAGCGCATTTTTATATTTTTTTATTCTTTCAACATCTTCCATGGTAATATCATTTATTCTTTTTACATCAAGATTGTCTTGAATATCTGCTATCTTTACTTTTTTACCTATATGATTTTTGGCAGCTCGCTGAACAAAATCTTCGTAACTTCGATCTTCGAATGACTTTGTTACCGATTGCAATGCTGTCAAAACTGTTTCTGAAAAACCCTCTGCTTTTAATCTCTCAAAGCTCCATCCATCACAATCTTCGACTACATCGTGAAGCACTCCAACTATTTTTTCTTCTTCACTTGAGAGAGAAAGCATTACCCGCAATGGGTGCAGAATGTAAGGATTTCCTCCTTTGTCAGTCATACCTCGATGGGCTTCGACAGCAATTTCAATAGCTCTTTGCAAGTTCATGGTTAATAATTTCCTCTATTCCCCAAAGCTCTGAAGGTTCTTCGCCATCTCCTTCGATAGGGGCAAGAACCGTGCGTAGAAGCGTTCGATTTGGTCGACTGACGTCCCAGCATTCTTGGCAAGGTTGAAGATGTTCACTCGCCCCTCGCTGTTAATAATCCTCATACAGATTGCCGTATGACGCAAGGAGTACAGCGTATGGGGCTTGCCCGTCGGCATATCGACCTCAATGCCACCATGCCTCAATACCTCCATGAACAGCCTTTGCAGCATCGTCGATGCCGTCGTTCTGTTCTGATACTGGGGATAGAAGATGTAATCCTCAGGTTTGGCGTCAGGATAACGTTTCAAGATCCGTTCATAGACCGATACCGCTGCAGGCATTGTATTGGCGGCTCTATAACCCGTTTTGCCATCTCGAACCGTCACGATCAGGCGCCTTGGGTCTTCGGCAATCGTCACGTCGCTGTGTTTGATGGCGTAGAGCTCTGACGAAATGGGGCGCACGAATGAATGGGTGAGGAACAGGATCAGGTCATATAATTCCTCCGTTACCATCAATCCACGGACGGTCAGCCCCTCAGCGATCATCTCTCGCACTGTGCGCAACAGTTTCTGGTAGTTGTCATCCTCTTTCGATACCAGCGGGTGGAACCTGAAGAATGGGCGAGGATTATCTTTCACCTTAGTTCGAGGCGTCTGCGGCACGACCTCTATTGCCCCCTCGTCCCGTGCGATCTTCATCACGTTCCGGAATGCCGCCATCAAGGTGTTCTTGGTCGATGGGGCAAGGTCTGGTCGCCGCTTGGTCAGGTCAGCCAGATACTCCTGATAGGTATGTGTCTTGATCTGGCGCACATCACGCTCGCCAAAGAACCGAAGAAGCCCCCAGTCCTCATTCTGAACTGCCCAATGTAGCGCCTTGATATAGCCCTGGCTGCGCTCACCTGTCTGATGCTGGAGCCTCGACCTGTGCAATAGCTTGAGAGCAAAGTGCTTGAAGGTGAATTCCCTCTCGACGGGCTTCTCTGCCTTCAAGAGTGACAAAGCCAGTTCTTGGGCTACCTCCCGGGCACGGATGACGGTGTCTTCGCCAGTTGATTTTACGAGGTATTTCTTGCGTTTTTTGTCCCAGACCCGAACATACCACTTGGTAGAGTTGGCTACCCGATACAGGGATAACCCTTTGTAAAGTCTAACAGCTGATGGTGCCTTAGCCATGTGATGTGATCCAAACCTAAAGTTATAAACATGACTTATAAACCATATCATAAGTTATTGATATCATTAAACGCCAGGATACCTGTTAATCAATTGGTCGTAGGTTCGATCCCTACCGCCGGAGCCAAAGAATTCAGGGGCTTAGCGAGCAATCGCTAAGCCCCTTTTCTTTTCCTGCAGAACTCCGGACCCCAAAGCTGCGCCTTGCCAAAAGGAACCCTGTCGGCGTCAAACCATGGCAGCTATGCGGATAAGAACCCGTGTTCCCTTTGAGATTGCAGGCGACCACCTCTGAACATGTCGGCTTGTCTGGTCGCGTCCCAAAGCGCCGCATTACAGTTTCAGGCGTTTTAGCCAGTCCAGTGTTTCATCGGTCTGCCCTTGTGGTTTGTATTCCGCACCGACAGGGGATTTCCATCCAAGAGACTCGATCGTCTGGAAGATGTGGGGATAGTTGACCTCTCCGTGGTCAGGCGAGCCGCGGTCGGGGACCGAGGCGAACTGGATGTGGCCGATCTGGGGCATCAGGGCCTGCAGGCGGTGGGTCAGGTCGCCCTCCATCAGCTGCACGTGGTAGCAGTCGAACATCAGCTTGAGATTGGGGCGCGCGACCTCGGAAAGGATCCGCGTGGCCTGATCGGTTGTCGACAGAAAGTAGCCCGGCGCGTCGTAGCGGTTGAGCGGCTCGATCAAAATGGTGATGCCCTGCGGTGCGGCCTGATCACAGGCGTAGCGCAGGTTGGCGACAAAGGTCTGATGCGCGGCAGAACCGCTCGCAAAGCCGGCCATGACGTGGATGTTGGGGGTGCCGATGGCGCGGGCATAGGCCATCGCCTCGTCGATGGCGGCGCGGGCCTCTGCCTCGCGGCCGGGCAGCGCGCTCAGGCCGTTTTCGCCACCCGCGACGTCGCCGCGGCGGGTGTTGAGGCCCAGCATGGTCAGGCCGGTCTGGTCCAGCGCCGCCTTCACTTCGGCGGCGGGCACGTCGTAGGGCCAATGGCATTCGACCGCGTCAAAACCGGCTGCCTTGGCGGCACGGATCGCCTCAGGCAGTGGGCGGTCGGCCCAGAGAAAGCCAAGGTTGGCAGAGACTTTCATGCGTCCCACTCCACGTTGAATTTGGTGACCAGGGCCTGTACGTCCGCGTCGCTCAGCATGCGGGCGGTCAACCCGCGGGTCAGCATGGCCAGGCGCGCGGTGTCCTCAAGCTCTTCGATGGCGTTACAGGCGGCCTCGACGTCCTTGCCCGCCACCACGGGTCCGTGATTGGCCAGCATCACCGCCGAGCGCTTGCCTGCCAGCCCGCGTACCGCCGCGCCCATGGCCGGATCGCCGGGCAGGAAGAACGGCAAGAGCTTGACCTTGCCCAGCTTCATGATCCCGTACGGCGTGAGAGGCGGCAGGAAATTGTCGGGATCCACATCGACCATCATCGACAGCGCCACGGAATGACAGGAATGCAGGTGCACCACCGCGCCCGCCGTGCTGCGGGTGTCGTAAAAGGCGCTGTGCAGCGGCATTTCCTTGGTCGGCGCGTCGCCCCCGATCAGCTTGCCGCCCGCATCAAACCGGCTGAGCCGCGCGGGGTCGAGCCGCCCAAAGCTGGTACCGGTAGGCGAGACCAGCAGCCCCCCGTCCGGGGTGCGGGCCGAGATATTGCCGGTCGAGCCACCCGTCAGCCCCCGGTCGAACATCGATTTGGCCAGCAGGCAGATCTGCTCGCGCAGGCGGGATTCCTCGGTCATAGCGCCTCCTGGGCGTCGGTAAAGAAGGTCTCGGCGCCAAAGTTGCCAGACTTGAGCGTCAGGGCCATCCGATGGCCTGCCGAGGTACAATAGGTCCAGGGCACACCCGGGGCGATCTCGGCCCCGATATCAAGCTGCGTCACGCCAAGCGCCTTGGTCACCGCACCCGAGGTCTCGCCTCCGGCCACAATCACCCGCCGCGCGCCCGCGTCGCGGGCGGCAACCGCGCAGGCCGAGAGCGTGGCCTCGATCATCTCACCCGCCGCGGCGACGCCCAAGCGGGCCTGGGCGGTCCTGACGCTGGCGGGATCGGCGGTGGCATAGATCAACGGCGCCCGGTCCAGATCCTGGTCGGCCAGCCAGTTCAGCGCGGGCTGCGCGCCGGTTTCGGCTACGCTCAGCGGGTCCAGTTGATAGGCCGGGGCGCCGCGCGCAAGATAGTCCGCGACCTGCGCATTGGTCATGGCCGAACAGCTTCCCGACAGAACGATGGTCGCGGCCTTGAGCTGCGGTGCCACCGCCTTGGGCGCATCGGCAGCAAGCGTGCCATCGGCCAGGTACAGCCCCGGCAGCGGCATCGCCACGGCGCTGCCGCCGGTCATCAGCGGCATGTCACGGCAGGCCTGGGCAATGACCTCCAGGTCGGCATTGGCCACGGCGTCGACAATCACATGGGCCGTGCCCTCGGCGGCCAGTTCGGCCAGCCTGGCGCGCAGCGCCTCGGCCCCTTGCGCGACCGTCAGGCGATCCGCCAGACCCACGGGGCGCGTCACCTGCGGTGCAAGCAGCCGCATCAGGTTGCTGTCGCGCATCGGTGTCAGCGGGTGGTCCTTCATCGGGCTTTCGGCCAGCGGCTGCTGGCCCACAAAGAGGTTGCCCATGAAGATCGACCGCCCGTTTTCGGGGAAAGCCGGACAATAGATCGTCTGATCGGTGCCCAGATCCGCCATCAGCGCCTCGGCCACAGGGCCGATGTTGCCCTGAGGGGTGCTGTCAAAGGTCGAGCAGTATTTCCAGAAGAACCGCTGTGCGCCCGCCGCCTGCAGCCAGCGCAGCGCCGCGCGGGTTTCGGCCACGGCCTCGGCCACCGGCGCGGTGCGCGACTTCAGCGCGATGACCTCAAAGGCGGCGGTGTCAGCGGGCGGCGCCTCGGGCACGCCGATGCGCAGCGAGACGCGCACGCCGCTGCGCGCCAGAAGGCCCGCCAGGTCGGTCGCGCCGGTGAAGTCGTCGGCGATGCAGCCCAGAACGGTGGTCATGTCGCGTGGTCCTTTTGCATCAGTGCCGCCAGCACGGCGTCCGCCGAGGCGCGGTTCACTGCCAGCGGCGTGTCATAGAGGATCGCCAGCCGCAGCAGCGACTTGACGTCCACGTCATGGGGCACCGCGGTCAGCGGGTCGATGAAGAAGATCAGCGCCTCGAGCCGCCCCTCGGCGATCATCGCGCCCAGCTGTGCGTCCCCGCCCAGGGGCCCGCTGAGCAGACGTTCGACCGTCAGCCCCGCCTCGGCCAGCCGCCCGCCGGTGGTGCCGGTGGCGCAGATCGACAGACCGCCAAGCGCCGCGGCATTGGCCTTGGCCCAGTCGACCATCCGGTCTTTCTGGGCGTCGTGTGCCACCAGGGCGATGCGCCGGGTCATGCCTTTTCCCCCGGCAGGGTCAACCCGGCGTTGCGGGCATAAACCTTGGCCACGGCTGCGTCGTCTTCCTGCCCATGCCCCATGCCTGCGGCGGCCACAAACTGCTGCAGGGCGGCGGCGGTGATCGGCGCGCTGAACTGCGCCGATTTGGCGATGTCGAGCACGATGCCCAGGTCCTTGGGCCAGATGTTGACCGAGCTGTGCGGCGTGTAATCCCCCGCCACGATATGCGGTGCGCGGTTTTCCAGCATCCAGCTGGTGCCCGCGCATTTGCTGATCACCTCGACGAACTTCTCTGGCGTCACGCCCTGCGTCATTCCAAAGGTCAGCGCCTCGGCCATTGTTGCGATATGCACCCCCGCCAAAAGCTGGTTCACCGCCTTCATCGCGCTGCCCGCGCCGGCGCTATCGCCCAGCTCAAAGACCGTCTCGGCCAGGGCATCAAGCGCCGGTCGCGCCGCGGCAAAGGCCCCAGGCGTGCCCGAGGCCATGATCGACAGCTGCCCATTGGCCGCCTTGACCGACCCGCCTGAGATGGGCGCATCAAGGTAATGTACGCCGTATTCCTGGCACCGCGCGGCCATCGCGCGGGCGAACTCTGGCGGTACGGTCGCACAGGCCAGCACAACCGCCCCCGCCCGCATCCTGGGCACAACGCCCGTACCGCCAAACAACACCGCCTCGGTCTGCGCTGCGTTCAGCACAACGACCGCAACCGCGTCCAGCGCGCTGGCCACAGCCCCCAGTTCCCCGTCCTGCCCCCCGGCCGCGCGAAACCGCGCAACCTGATCCGCGTTCAGATCAAACCCCCAGACCCTGTGTCCGGCGCGCACCAAAGACGTCGCCATACCGTAACCCATCGATCCCAAGCCAATTACGGCGGTCTGGTACGTGCTCATCCGTGAGCCTCCTGCTTGTTCCGACGCGGAAACCGGGTCGCGTCACATCCTTTGCTGCGGACACGATACACGCTGTCCGACGATGTGACGAAGATAGTTTGATCCTCTTGCGCTTTCTAACCCGCGCCCCCGTCCACATCCGAAGTGATGCCATAGGGTGGTTCGGTGAACCATACCAAGCCGTCCGAGCGCTTGGCCGATGCGGTGGGTCTGGCGGGCGTTGCGGACGGGCGACGGGTTTGGGCCCGCCGCCGGTGACCGATGCCAACTCAGGACAGTTTCGATGGTCTGGATGTGGTATCCGACCTGTCCCGTTGGGGCTGGTCGGGACCGTCTACAATTTCGTTTCGCGCATTCCGCTTCACGATGCCAAAACCGATCGGGTCCAACTTGTTGCCGGGCAACCCCTCGTCCGGGCCCCAGATCGCCTGATAGGTATCTATGCTCATCTGCCTGCGCTGACACAGATGGGCCACCACCCCAAGACCCGTCCACCAGCCTGCCAATGCGACCCACATCCAAAGCGGCCCATTTGCGTACCAAAGCCCGGATATCAGCGCGGCCAGGGCCAATATCTGGGCAATGTAACCCAGTGACTTGTGCACGAACTCGAAAATGATCCGGCGGGGTGTCATGTCAAAGTGATCGCCCGCCATGGTCGGCTCGGTCGGGCCGCCCTTGGTGCCGCGCAAGAGGCCACTCGCCACCTGCACACAGACCAGAACAACGACAAGCCACCCCAGAATGCGGTGCAGATGCGCGTCCAGACCCCGCCCCTGCGTCAGGATCAGGGCCAGGGCGAACAGGGTCAGGCACGCGGCGCTGTATTGGAACAGACGATGCAACGCCCACCAAAGACGATTGTCCAACTGCTCTGGCCAACGCTGGCCGGGCCAGATCTTGAAGTACCTCGCCGACAGGATGCCAAGGGGAACAAGTATCCCCCAAGCCAGCACCATCAGGCGTGCGTGCCATGACAGCATCGTACCAATCTCATGCGGACGAGACGGGTCGATCGGACTGAGCAGCAATTCAAGCATCCGCTTATCCCTTGACCGCTCCGGCGGTCATGCCCGTGATGATCTGGCGGGACGCGACAAAAGTGAAGAGGATTGGCGGAACGGCCAGCAACATGCCTGTTGCCATCACCACGCCCCAGTCCAGGTTGAACTCGGTGATCGAGTTCACGATGGTGACGGGAACGGTGCGACTGTCGCGGTCAGCAAGCGCATTCCCGATCAGGAACTCGTTCCAGGCGATGCGGAAGGTAAAGATCGAGGCTGCCGCGAGGCCCGGTTTGATCAGCGGCAGAACGACAAGGAAAAAGACCTGAAAGGGCCCCGCCCCGTCCATCCGGGCCGCCTCTTCAAGCTGGATGGGCACCTGCGAGATGAAACTTTGCAGGATCCAGATCACAAAGGGCAGGTTCAGGGCGACATAGGCAAGGACCAGACCGGCAAGGGTCCCGTCGATGCCGAACTGGAAGCTCCAGATCCCGAACACCGGGACCAGCAGCACGGCCGGGGGCACCATGCGCATCAGCAGCGTCGTCATCGAGACCGTATCGCGCCCCATGAAGCGAAACCGAACGAGGGCATAGGCCGCCATGCATCCGATTGTCAGGGTCAGGAACGTCGAGACCGTCGCGACGATCAGCGAATTGATCAGGGCCCGTCCAAAGGTCTTGTCGCAGTAGTCGATATGAGCGGCTTCATACCAAAGAAAGTCGCACAAGGCGGTTTCATAATTGCGGATCGTCGGCATGAAGAACAGGCTCGAGCTGTCCGACATGATGTCCACGTTCAAGCGCAGCGAGGTGGTGAACATCAGCATGATCGGACCCACCGACATGACGATCAGGGCGACCAGAAGAGCATAGAATGCAGGGGATTGGCGTTTGGGCTGAAGTGTCGACATCGATCAGGCCTCTTCGGACGCGGCGCGCTGTGCTGCGGTCCGGCGTTCTTGGATTTTCGTGTAGGTGAACATTGCCATCGTGATCAGCATGAGCAGGATCAGCAGGTAGTTCGACATGGCCGCGGCCACGCCCAGTTCCCGGAATTCGGATGCGGTTCGCGAGATCCGCAGCGACATGATCTCGGTCGACAGTCCGGGACCGCCGTTGGTCAGCACAAGGATCACTTCGAGGACCTTGAAGCTGTCGATCAGGCGCAGCAGCGCCGTCACGATCAAGACGGGCATCATCAAGGGAAGCTTGATGAAGAGCGTGATCTGCCATCCGGTCGCGCCATCGATCCGGGCCGCTTCCAGTGCAGACCGCGGCATCGACTGCAAGGCGGCCAGCGACAGGATGAAGATAAAGGGTGTCCACTGCCAGACATCTGCAATGACCACGCTGGCAAATGCCCAGCTGCCGTCGGAAAGCCAGGGGATCGGCTCGAACCCCAGGGACTTTAGCGTGCGGTTAAAGATGCCAACTGTCGGGTGATACATGTACCGCCACATCAGGCCGACCACGATCGGGGCGATCATCATGGGCAGGATGAACAGGGTGCGCAGGACGGCCATGCCGCGCAACTCGCGATCCAGCAGCAGCGCAAGCCCGACCCCAAGGATCATTTCGATGACCACGACAACGGCGGTAAAGCTCAGGGTGACGCCAAGACTTTCAAGAAAGGCCGCATCAGACCAGAGATTGACGTAGTTGCGCAGGCCAACCCACTCGGCCTCTCCGATGGTCTGGCTTGGGTTCCAGTCAAGGAAGCTGGCATAGACCATGTAGCCAATGGGGTACATCAGGGCCACGGCCAGGATAAGCGCGGCAGGCGCCAGAAACAGGTAAGGCGTGAACCGATTGGCTCTTGCGGTCGTCATAGCAGCCTCTTGGGGGAAATCTGGTTTGGGTCGGGGGGCGACGCGGCGCCCCCCGGAGGGAGGAAGGCTTATTGCCAGACGTAGTAGCCGGCGTCTTCCATGATGGCCTTGGCGCGGGCGGCGACGCCGTCCAGGGCCTCTTGCGGGTCCAGACCCTCGGTCAGAACCTTGGACATGGTGGTGCCGATATCGGCGTTGATCTTGCCCCAGGTCGGGATAATGGGACGCCAGTCCGGGTCAGCGTATTTCAGCGCTTCGCCAAAGGTCGCGGAATACGGGTACTTTTCGTTCAGGGCCGCATTCTGGTAGGTCGAGAACCGCGACGGGTTGCCGCCTGCCATCGCCACAAGCAGATCACCTTCTTTCGACGTCAGCCACTGCAGCAACAGGAACGCAGCTTCCTTGTTCTGCGCATTCTTCGGAATGCCGATGCCAAATCCGCCGGTTTGGCTGCCCCGACGAACGCCTTCGGGATGCATGGCATAGCCGACCTTGCCGGCAACCCGGCTTCTGGAGGGATCTTCGAAACCCGAGGCAAAGGCAATCGAGTCCATGAACATCGCGGCATTGCCCTGCATGAAAGAGGCAGCAGCTTCCGCCGGACCAAAGGTGGTGCCGCCCTCGGGACCACAGTCGACGATGGTCTTCAGCGCGTTGGCGGCCGCAACACCGGCCTCGTTGTTGATGATCGGCTCCCACGCGTCGTCAAAGACGCGTCCGCCCAGCGGCGCAAGGTGAAGCAGGAAAGCATGGCTGGCCTGATGGCCCGACGCCGCGCGTGACGCCATGCCGCCCATTCCGTCTTCAAGCTGAGGGATCTGGCAGGTCACGTCCAGCAGGTCGTCATAGGTCTGAGGCACGTCGATGCCGTGCTTTTCAAAGATGTCCTTGCGATAGGCCAGGACAGAGGTTTCCGACCCATAGGGAATGCCAAACAGGGACCCGGTCTTGCCGGGCAGATATCCCTTGAAGCCACCGGCAACGCCGATGTTCTGCACGTAGCCGTCGATCAGATCCTCGGCATCATAGGCCGGATCCGCCAGCGCCGGGTTCATGAAATACCTGGCGAGGTTTTCAAGCTGGTCCGCAAAGACGTAATCGGCCTTTGAAAAGACAACGTACGAGATCAGATCGTAGTCGCCCTTGGACTTGGTCAGTTCCAGAGTCTGACGCTCGCGCATTTTCAGGTATTGCAGTTGGTCGACTTCGACCTCGATGCCCGTCTGCTTGGTGAATTCAGGCAGGATCTTCATCATCGCATTGTAGTGCGGGTGCGACGGGACGTTGATCACCAGCGTCGTTCCTTCGTAAGGCGCATAGGGATTGGCCAGGGCAGCCGTCGCAGATAGCGCTAACATCGCCAGGGTTGATGTGACTGTCTTCATTTCGTTCCTCCTCAGTTGAAAGTAAGATCAGATGCGCTGTTCGGTCTTTGGATCGAACAGCATCAGTTCCGACAGGTTGACGCCGTAGCTCAGGGTCGACCCAGTCTGGATGCGGTCAGAGCTTTCCAGCTCGACAAGGATCTCCTGATCGCCGCAGTGGGTGACCAGCACGGATTGCGATCCCAGGTACTCGGACACCTTGGTGGTCAGCTCAAGCTGAGCGCCTGTGGGTTCCAGCCCGATGGACGACGGTCGGATGCCGACCACGACATCGCGCAATCCGTCGGAGCGATCCCGGACCCGGGCGGCAAGTTCGGGAGCCAAAGGCAAATCGAACCCCGTGCCCTGCACCCGAAGCGCGCCATCCGCTTCTGTCAGATGACCCGCGATGAAATTGGTGGTTGGACTTCCCAGAAAGCCGGCGACGAACATGTTGACCGGGCGCTTGAACAGTTCTTCGGGCGATCCCTGTTGCTGAACGACGCCGTCCTTCATCACGACGATCCGTTCGCCCAGGGTCATGGCCTCGACCTGATCATGCGTCACGTAGACCATGTTCTTGTCCAGCGCTTCGCGCATCTCGGCCAGCTCGGTCCGCATCTTGGCGCGCAGTTTGGCGTCCAGATTGGACAGGGGCTCGTCGAACAGAAAGGTGCTGGCATCCCGCGTCAAAGCCCGCCCCATGGCCACGCGCTGACGTTGCCCGCCCGACAGCTCGGCGGGCTTGCGATCCAACAGATGGCGAATGTTCAGGGTCTCGGCGACCTCGTTGACCTTGGCCGTGATTTCACTTTTCGGGCGTTTTCCCAGCCGCAGCGCAAACGACATGTTCTGCGCGATGTTCATGTGCGGGTAAAGCGCGTAGTCTTGGAAAACCATCGCGATGTCGCGTTGCTTGGGCTCAAGTTTGCTGATGGGGCGATCGTCGAAATAGATCTCGCCGCCCGAAACCGTTTCCAAACCGGCCAGAATGCGCAAAGTCGTGGATTTGCCGCATCCGGACGGCCCGACAAGGACGGTAAACTCGCCAGTCTCAAAGGTGAGATCCAATGGCGGCAACACGTTCACCGAGCCAAAGCTTTTCTCAACTTTGTCAAAAACAATTCTTGGCACAACGCCCCCTCTCTTGCGCTGAATTTGCGACGGTAGTCTTGCCGTCACTATAGCTGCGGGGGCATTGCATAGGGACCCGGCTTGATGGTAAAACAACGTTACCGGTAACTTTATTGGAACATAAGCTATTGAAAAATAACAATAGTGATTTCTTTCGCGCAAAGCTCGAAGACGTCGCCGCGGCCTGCGGGGTCACCAAGATGACAGTCTCGCGCGCGCTGCGTGGGGTCGAGGGCGTATCCGAAAAAAAGCGCCTCAAGATCCTCGAGATGGCCAAGAAACTGAACTACGTTCCGGACAATTCGGCGCGCACTTTGGCGATGACAAACTCGAACCTGATCGGGATATCGATCCCGACCCTGTACAACGATGTTTTCGCCGAACTGATCGATGCCATGCGCGAAACGTTTCGGCGCGCGGGCTACTCGACCGTGATCGAAACCACGAACTATGACAAACAGAACGAGCTGGAATGGGTGCAGCGGCTTATCTCGTGGCGACCTGCGGCCATTGTTCTGACCGGACAGGAACATCTGGATGAAACGGTGGACGCGCTGAGGACACAGCGCATCCCGACGCTCGAGGTCTGGGATGCCGCGAAGGCGCCGATTGATCTGGCGGTTGGCATCGACCATTACGACGCGGGATTTCGGCTGGGCCGGTATGTGGCGTCCCTCGGATACCGCCGCCCCGCATATGTCGGAGCCGAGCAGGGGTTTGACCCGCGTGCCGAGGCCAGGTTGCGCGGTCTCAAACAAGCCTTTCGCGACGTTGGGCGGGTTCAGGACTGGACCGAAATCCGGACCGGCTACAGAAGCGACCCAAGCGCGGGCGGTCTGGGCCTGCACGACGCCAAGGCACAGGCGCCGGATTGCGATCTGGTTGTCTTCCTGAATGACCACTACGCGCTTGGCGGTCTCATGGCCTGCCACGAGTTGGGCATACGCGTGCCCGAGGATTTGGGCGTGGTCGGCTTCAATGGCGTTCCGTTTTCGCAATCCCTGAAGCCACTGCTGACAACGATGACCTCTCGACGGCATGACATCGGTCAGATCGGGGCAAAGAAGCTGTTGGCACGTCTCAACGGCGTCAGTGTCAGAGGCGCGGAAATCCTGGTGGGAAAAGTGATCGAAGGCACCAGCACGCGGCCTCAGTGAAGGGGCGCGAAACATTTGCCCTTGTCCTCCGTCAAACGGCGCGCGCTGAAACAGAAGTTCGACAAACTGCCGACACCTGTGCATTCTGGTTGCCAGACGAAACCGAACTTCAGCAGGTGCGGCGTCTCGGCTGGCGGAGGCATGGATCGGCGCCCGGCTTGAGCCCTCGATTTGCGCTGAGTGACCGATCAGGGGCTGCCAATGTCGCCATTTGCCATGACCAATCAGACCTTCCGAACGCGCCTTTCGAACAAAGAGCCCCTTCTCGGGGCCTTTGTCAAAACACCTCATCCGATCGTCACGGAAGTCATGGCAGGGGCCGGATACGATTTTCTTGTGCTCGATGCCGAGCACGCGCCCTTTGATCGAGGCACGCTGGATGCCTGCATCTTTGCCGGTCGCGCGATGGGATGCGCCATGGTTGTGCGTGTTCCCGTCGGGACGCCTGAGTGGGTGTCCATCGTGCTCGATTCAGGGGCGGCTGGCGTGATGGTGCCGCATGTCAACACCGTCGAGGATGCGCAAGGGTTGGTCCGCTCCATGCGGTACGGGCCGGAAATGCGGGGCTTTGCAGGGACCACGCGCGCTGCACTTTACGCGGATCGAAGTATGACCGAACATCTGGGCGCGACGCCCAACGAGGTTGTGTTGATTGCTCAGATCGAGGACCCCTCGGGCGCGACTGACTTTGCGTCGATTGCGGCGGTCGACGGGGTGGATGCCCTCTTTGTCGGGCGCGCGGATTTGGCCGTGGGACTGGGCGTGAATGATTTCTTTGCCCCCGAGGTCGTCGACCTGACCACGAAAATTCTTGGTGCGGCGCAGGCTGCAACCGGGCTTTATTGCGCGCCCGACGAAGACATTTCGCCCTTTTCCTCTGCGGGGGCATCCCTGTTTGTAATCGGGTCCGAACACAGCGCAATCCGCGCCACGGCGGCTGCTCACAAGCGGCGGGTCGTCAAACTGAAATAACCTTTCCCCAATCAGATCAATGCCCTGACCCATTGTACCGGGCCACGAAGGCCGGCACCAAACGGCGTTTGTGAGGTCGCTTCAGCACGTCCAAAACCGCCAGGCTTCGCCAAATCCCTCTTCCAGATCCTTGATGTTCGCGCGCTTCTCAAACACCCCGGCGAAAACAACAGTCTTGACTCTGACACCGGTGTCATGACATCGATGTCATAACAGGAGACGAATCCGCCAATCGCGGAATCACCGGGGAGCGCGCCAAAATGGCGACCATTTACGATGTGGCCAAACATGCCGGGGTTTCACCCAAGACGGTGAGCCGAGTCCTGAACAAGGACGCGCCGGTGTCGGAAAAGACGCGCAAGGCGGTCGCCGCAGCGATGGACGCGCTTGGCTATGTGCCCTCTCACGCGGCGCGCTCGATGAAGTCGAACAAATCCGATCTTGTTGGCCTGATCACGGGCGCAATCAGTAACGCGGACGAGATTTCCACGGCGGCCGGTCTGCCGGACCTGCTGATCGTTCAGGGCGCGCAGGCGGTCATGGAAAAGGCCAACAAGACGCTGCTGATCTCGGACACCGGCGGACGCCTTGACCGGGTTCCTGACCTGGTCCGCACCTTTCAGGAACATCGCGTCGAAGGCATTCTGTACGTCGCTGACTTTCACAAGCCCCTGCAATTGGCCTTGCCGGGCCGCGACATTCCAAAGGTGCTGGTGAACTGTTTCGACCAGTTCGGAACACCCGCCGTTGTGCCCGACGACGAGGGCGGCCAGTACGCGCTGACGAAATCGGTGATCGCACAGGGTCACGAACGGATTGCCTACCTGACACTGGCCCCCGGACAGGAAGCCACCCGCCTGCGTTTGCTGGGTTTCCGCCGCGCGCTCGAAGAGGCCGGGCTGCCCTTCGATCCGAAACTCGTCCAGGCGACCGACCTGTTCGGCACGCCCGGCGAACGACAACTGATCTGGGACGCGCTGGACAATTTCTTTGACAGCGACACGCCGCCCACGGCGATCTGCTGCGGCAACGACCGGCTTGCCATGGCGGTGTACAGCATTCTGCGCGGGCGTGGCATCTCGGTGCCGGAACAGGTCTCGGTGGTCGGATACGACGACCATCGCCTGATCTCGGAAACACTGTACCCCGCGCTGACGACCGCCGAACTGCCCTACAGCGCGATGGGCGCGCGCGCGGCCCAGGTTCTGCTGGACCTGCTATCGGGCAACGACGCTCCGGCGACCCCACGAATTACCGTCCGCGGACAAGTCAAGACCCGCGGATCCCTTGTCGCGCCACGCGCGGCATCACCTGACAACGTCATCAATCTCTCAGGGAGGAACGAGATATGAGATATGGACCCATTCTGGCGGCTGCAATGCTGGGAGGCATGGCCTCGGCAGCGGCTGCACAGACCGAGCTGAGCCTGTGGTATCACGGTGCCGGCAGCGCCAACGCCGAAGAGGCGCTGGTCAACCAGCTGGTGGAGGAGTTCAACGCCAGCCAGTCCGACTACACGGTTGTGATCGAGACCTTCCCGCAGGGCGCTTATAACGACGCGGTCGGCGCAGCGGCTCTGGCAGGCAAGCTGCCCGACATTCTGGATGTCGACGGTCCCGTGATGCCGAACTGGGCCTGGGCCGGATACATGCAGCCGCTGGGCATCGATGAAGCCAAGCTTGACGGGTTCCTGCCCGGTCCGATCGGCCGCTGGAACGGCGAAGTCTATTCGGTGGGCCTGTGGGACGCAGCGGTGGCCATGACCACCCGACGTTCGACGCTCGAAGACAACGGCATCCGCGTTCCGACGCTGGACGCCCCCTGGAGCCTTGAAGAATTCAACGGCGCGTTGGCCACGCTTAAGGCCTCGGGCAAATTTGAATATCCGCTGGATCTGGGCATGGCCTGGACCGGGGAATGGTACCCCTATGCCTTTTCGCCGCTGCTGCAAAGCTTTGGTGGCGACATCGTCGATCGCTCGACCTATCAGACCGCCGAGGGCGTGCTGAACGGTGACGAGGCGATTGCTTTTGGCGAATGGTGGCAGAGCCTCTTCGAGATGGGCTATGCGCCCGGCACCAGCCAGGACGCGGCCGACCGCGACACCGGCCTGCTGAACGGCAAGTACGCCATTGCCTGGAACGGCAACTGGGCCGCCCTGCCCGTGGTCGAAGCCTTTGGTGACGACGCACTGTTCCTGCCGGCCCCTGACTTCGGCAATGGCTCGACCATCGGCGCGGCGTCCTGGCAGTTTGGCGTCTCGGGCACGTCCGAGCATCCGGACGGCGCACGCGCCTTCATCGAGTTTGCCCTGCAGGACCGCTGGTTCACGGCCTTCTCGGATGGCACAGGCCTGATCCCGGTGACCGCAGCGGCAGCAGCCGACACCCAGAACTACAAGCCCGGCGGCGCGCTGGAAGTGTTCTATGGTCTGTCGGAAGCCCAAGCCCTGGTCCGTCCCGTGACCCCCGGCTACCTGGTGCAGGCCAAGGTGTTCGAAAAGGCGCTGGCTGACATCGCCAATGGTGCCGACGTGGCTGACACGCTGGATGCCGCCGTTGACGAGATCAACGAAGATATCGAGGCAAACAACGGCTACGGCCACTAAGCCTCCCTCCCAGAGGGGGCCGGTCCGCCGGCCCCCAATGGCTGACCTTCACTTTGGAATTCGACCCGAAAGGGAGTTGACCCGATGGCGTCCAAGCTGACGCGATCGAACCGTGCCGGCTGGCTTATGGCATTGCCGGGTGTGGGGCTGATCGCCACCTTCATCATTGTCCCGTTCTTTCTGGCCTTTGGTTTTTCGCTGACCAACCAGCGTCTGGCCTCGCCCAATCCCACGGAATATGTGGGCTTCGAGAATTACTCTGACCTGCTGGGAATGGCGTTCTTTACGCTGGAACCGGAACGTGACGAAGCAGGCAACGCCGTCGTCGAAGATGGCGAGATCCAGTACCCGCGTCTGCGCAAGTTCACCCGCAACAACCCCGATTATCCCAATCTGCAGGGCAAGCGGGAATGGTTCAGCTGGCAATCCGGCGAAAACCGCAAGGTCGTGCTGGCGTCAGACGTGGTCTTTATGAAGGCGCTGGTCAACACGGTCACCTTCGTGCTTGTGGTTGCCCCCCTGCAATCCGCGCTGGCCCTGGGATTGGCGCTGCTGATCAACCAGAAACTGCGCGGCATCAGCCTGTTCCGGGCGATCTATTTCATGCCGGTCGTGGTTTCGATTGTCGTCGTCTCGCTGCTGTGGAAGTTCATCTATTCGCCCGGAGACGGGCTGCTGAACAACCTGCTGTCCGGGCTGACCTTCGGGCTATGGCAACCGCTGGACTGGCTGGGGAACCCATCGACCGCGCTGGGATCGATCATCCTGATGTCCGTCTGGCAGGGCGTCGGCTTTCACATGGTGATCTGGTTGGCGGGCCTGCAAACCATCTCGCCCACGCTCTACGAGGCCGCCGAGATCGAGGGCTCGTCCAAGTGGCAGACCTTTCGCTACGTGACCTGGCCCGGGCTGCGCAACACGGCGGTGCTGATCCTGATCGTGATCACCATGCAGGCCTTTGCGCTGTATGCCCAGATCGACGTCATGACCAGCGGTGGACCGCTTGACAGCACCCAGGTTCTGGTCTTCCAGGCCGTTGAACGCGGCTATGGCAAGCAGGACATCTCGGGTGGCTCGACCATCTCGGTTCTTCTGTTCCTGATCGTTCTTGCGATCTCTCTTCTGCAACGCTGGCTGACACGGGAGCGCACCTGATGGCCTTGGTAACCCCTGACAATCACGGCCTGCGCCTGTGGACCCGCTATTCGGTCCTGGTGCTGGTCGCCGTGATCTTCATCTTCCCGCTGCTGTTCATGGCGATGTCCTCGCTGAAACCCGATCAGCAGCTGCTGAGCGACACCAACTCGCTGCGGGCCTTCCTGCCGGTCGGTGACATCTCGATGCAGAACTACACCGACGCCTTCGAGCGCGCGCCCATCGGCGTCTTCGTGGTGAACTCGGTCCTGATCACCGGCGCCACGGTGCTGTTCACCCTGTTCGTCTGCTCGCTGGCGGCCTTTTCCTTTGTTTTTCTGGAATGGTCGGGGCGCGGGCTGATCTTTTCGATCCTGCTGGCGACGCTGATCATTCCTTACGAGTCGATCTTCATCCCGCTGCTGCTCATGGTCTCGCAACTGCCGTGGATCGGGACCGGCGGTCTGGAGTGGGGCTGGCTGAACACCTATCGGGTGCAGATCATTCCCTTTATCGCCGACGGGCTGTCGATCTTCCTGTTCGTGCAATACTTCAAGGACCTGCCGCGCGAATTGATCGAGGCCAGCCGGGTCGAGGGCGCCAGCTGGTGGACGATCTATCGCCGGGTTGTCATGCCCCTGTCGGGCCCCGTCATTGCAACGGCTGCGATCCTGAAGTTCCTGTTCATGTACAACCAGTACCTCTGGCCCCTGATGGTGGTGCAGGCCGAAGAGATCCGTCCTGTCATGGTGGGCCTGGGCTATTTCACCGACCAGCTGAACGTGCCCTGGGGCGAGGTCATGGCCTATCTGACCGTCATCACGATCCCGGTGCTGGCCTTCTACCTGTCGCTGCAGCGCGTCTTCATCGCCTCTGTGGCCTCAACCGGGGTCAAGGGCTGATGGTCATCGCACGCACCGAGGAATGGATCTGGGACAGCTGGTTCGCCAAGGACGCAGATCTGCACCACGCCTATTACCTGAAGGCCGACAAGGCCATCGGAGACCCCGAGCAGCGGCATTGGAACGTGAGTTACGGCCATGCCACCAGCCGCGATCTGGTGACCTGGGACCATCTGGGGACGTGTTTCGCGCCCTCGGAAGGCCCCGCCTGGGACGACTACACCACCTGGACCGGGTCCGTGGTACGCGGGGACGACGGACAATGGCACCTGTTCTACACCGGCACCAGCCACGCTGACGGCGGCAAGCACCAGAAGCTGGGCCACGCCGTCTCGGACGACCTGCACAACTGGCGGCGGGTCGGGGACGGGCTGATCCTGGACCGCGACGACCGGTACGAAGAGTTTCAGACCGGGCGCTGGCATGATCGGGCCTTTCGCGACCCCTGGGTGATCCGCGATCCCGATGGCGCGGGCTGGCTGATGTATTTCACCGCCCGCGATGCCGCCGAACCCGGGTTCCTGGACGCCGGCGCCATCGGCTTTGCCACCTCGCCCGATCTCTTTGACTGGACCCTGCAAGCCCCGGTGTTCACCGGCGGCTTCGGGGAACTTGAAGTGCCCCAGGTCTTTGAGTGGGGCGGCACCTGGTACTGTCTATTCTGCACCGCGGGCCGCTTCTGGAGCGACAGCGCAAAAGAACTGCTGGGCACCCCCAAGACCGGCACGCATTACCTGATGGCCAAGGACCCGCTCGGCCCTTGGACAATTGCGCCGGGTCCGCTGCTGGACTGCGACCACCCCGGCCAGCGCTATGCCGCGCGCATCGTCGACACCCCGTCGGGCAAAGCGCTCATGGGGTTTCTCATGACCGACCCCGACACCGGGACATTTCCCGGCATCATCACGGACCCAACCCCTGTCACCCGCTTGTCTGACGGGCGCATCGCCCTCGACGAGAACCTGTAAGGAGACCCCGACATGGCAGACGTTATGTTGAAAGGCATCAAGAAAAGCTATGGCCCGGTCGACGTCATCAAGGGCGTCGACATCGAGATCAAGGACGGCGAGTTCGTCGTCTTTGTCGGCCCCTCGGGCTGCGGCAAGTCCACACTGCTGCGGATGATTGCGGGGCTCGAGGACATCTCGGGCGGGTCGCTGGAAATCGGCGGTACCGTGGTGAATGACATTCCCGCCTCGCAGCGCGGCATCGCGATGGTGTTCCAGTCCTACGCGATCTTCCCGCATATGACAGTGCGCGAAAACGTGGCCTTTGGCCTGACCATTGCAGGCGCCTCAAAGGCCGAAAAGGAAGAAAAGGTCGCCGAGGCCGCGCGCATCCTGCAGATGGAACATCTGCTGGACCGCCGTCCCAGCCAGCTGTCGGGCGGCCAGCGTCAGCGCGTGGCGATCGGGCGCGCGATCGTGCGCAAGCCCGAGGTCTTTCTGTTCGACGAACCGCTGTCGAACCTTGACGCGGCCCTGCGTCTGGACATGCGGATCGAGATCGGAAAGCTGCACAAATCGCTGGGCGCAACCATGGTCTATGTGACCCATGACCAGGTCGAGGCGATGACCTTGGCCGACAAGATCGTTGTGCTGAAGGACGGCTACGTGCAGCAGGTCGGCGCACCGATGGATCTGTACCATCGCCCGGAAAACCTGTTTGTCGCGGGCTTCATCGGCGCGCCGTCGATGAACTTTCTGCCGGTCGACATCGTCTCGCGCGACGCCGACAGCGCGCATGTGCAGTCCTCGCTGGTGACCCAGTTCGCGGCGCCGGTCTGGCGCGAAGGCATTGGCGCATCAGGTGCGGCCACGCTGGGCATCCGCCCGCAGGATCTGCATCCTGTCGACAGCGGCGGCATCCTGACCGGCAACGTGACCCTGGCTGAACGTCTGGGCATCGAAACCGTGGTCGACGTCGCCCTATCTGATGGCACGCGTATCCTGTGCTCGATGGCCGAAGACCGCGTCTTTGAACCGGGCCAGGAAATCCACCTCGACTTCGATCCAGCGCGCGCACATCTTTTTGCCCAGGACCCACAAGCCAAGGCTGCGTGATGAAGCCACACCTGATCCTCGACAATCACTTTCGCACCCGCGACGAGCTTTTTCGGGCCGAGACCTTCGAGGCCCTGGGCACGCTGTGTGAAATTCACGGCGGTCGCGACGCACCCATGCCGCGGGATGAAATCCAGGCACTCTTGCCCGAGGCCGCGTTCTACGTGGCCTCGCGCCCCGAACTCAGCGCCGAAGATATCGCCGGAGCACCCAAGCTCAGGGCGAGCATCGAGGTCGCAGGCGCCTTTCGGGATGGCCTGGACTACGAATCCTGCTTTGACAGGGGCATCGAGGTCTTGTCCTGTTCGCCCGGCTTCCGAAATTCGGTTGCCGAAATGACGCTGGCAATGGTGCTCGCCGGCGGGCGCGGGCTGGTCGACGAACACGAGGCCTTTCGCACCGGGACCGAGCGGTGGTTGGATGACCGACCCGACTCCGACTTTTCACTGTACCGCCAGACGGTCGGTTTCATCGGGTTTGGCCAGATCGCGCGCGAGACACACCGGCTCATGGCCCCCTTCTCGCCCGAGGTCATGGCCTTTGACCCCTACCTGACCGAGGCCGGAGACGGCGTTCGACTGGTGGATCTGCCCACCCTGGTTTCGTCCTGCCGCGTTGTCGTGCTGGCCGCCGTGCCGTCCGAAGACACACGCGGGCTGTTAAGCGCCCAGCTGATCGACCAGTTGCAGCCCGGCGCGCTGGTTGTTGTCATCAGCCGGGCGTGGTGCGCCGATTTCCCGGCTCTGATCGCCGCGGCACAGTCCGGCCGCATACGTGTCGCGACAGATGTCTTTCCCGACGAACCCGTCGGGGACACAGACCCGATCCGCGCCTCTCGCAACGTCATCCTGTCGCCGCACCGCGCTGCCGCAGTGCCGGGCGGTCGCCAGTTGATCGGGGACATGATCCTGCACGACGTCGCCGCTATCCTGGACGGCCGACCAGAACGGCAACTCAAACCGGCGCATCCGGACATGGTCAAAGGGCTGGTATCCGCACAGCAGAAACTCGGCGGGATGCCCAATACATGAAGACGTACAACTGGGGATTTCTTGGAACGGGCAATATTGCCCGGTCCATGGCCAGCGCGTTGGATCACGTGCCCGGTGCGAAACGACTTGCCGCGGCATCCCGGTCGGACGAAACAGCCCGGCAGTTTGCATCGGCACAGGGGTTTGAACGCGCCTATGGCAGCTACGATGCGCTTTTGGCGGACCCGGACGTCGACATCGTCTATGTCGCGACCCCGAATGCGCTGCACAGGGACAACATCCTTGCCGCGCTGAACGCAGGCAAGCACGTGTTGTGCGAAAAGCCGATGACGCTATCGGCAGACGACAGCGCCGCCTGTTTTGACGCCGCTGAAAAAGCAGGGCTGTGCCTGATGGAGGCCCTGTGGACGGCGTTCTTTCCGGCCATGCAAAAGGCCATTGCCCTGATCCAGTCCGGCGAGATCGGGAAACCAAGGCACGTCACGGCCAACTTCGTCTCTCTGAGACGTCCAGAGGCGGATCCCACGCTCTTTGACCCGACCCTTGGCGGGGGCGCGCGCAATGACCTTGGCATCTATCCCCTGGCCGCAGCCCTGTTGCTGGCCGGCCCGGTTGCCCGATCAAGTGCCCACATGATCATCGGACCAACCGGCGTGGATGAAATGGCCGCCTTCACGCTCGAACACGAGAATGGCGCGCTGTCGCTCTTGTCTTGCGGGTTTCGCGCCGAAATGCCGGTTGCCGTGCGCTGCGTCGGGGAAACCGGCAGCGTCGAGATTGCATCCGATTTCCACCATCCGGACCATGTGAAACTGATCAGGCATGGACAGGAACAGGTCTTTTCGCTGCCCTACCTGGGAAATGGCTACGCCCATGAAGCCATTGTCTTCCAGGACTGCCTGAACGGAAAACAATCTGCCTGGAGCAGAGCTCAAACCGAGGCCTGCGCGGCGCTCATGGCGGCTACGTCGACCTAGTTTTCATCTGGGTGTCACAACAGGGCGCGGTCAATGGCAAGGCCAGGTTGGAACAGGCCACGTCTGCAAGCGGTTTGCCCGGGGCAGCCCCGGTTGACTGCCCCTACCCTGTTATGCGGCCAGCCCCAGAATGGCCCGCGCCTCTTCCGGCGTCGCGACAGACCGGCCGTGGCTTGCGCAGATTTCCGCGGTTCGCGCCACAAGGGCCGCGTTCGATGGCGCCAATTGGTCACGATCCAGTCGGATGTTGTCTTCGAGACCGGTGCGCGCGTGCCCCCCTGCCGCAATGGCCCAATGGTTCAACACCTCTTGCTGCGCGCCGATCCCGGCCGCGCACCAGGGGGCCTCTGGTCCAAACAGGCGGTGGACGGTTTGCACGTAGAAATCAAAGACGTGCTTGTCGGCGGGCATCGCGTTTTTGACCCCCATCACGAACTGTACATAGGGCGTTCCCGCAAGCTCCCCCTTGTCGGCCATGTCGCGCGCTTTCAGGATGTGACTCAGGTCAAAGGCTTCGATCTCGGGTTTGACACCATAGGTCAGCATTTCGGCTGCCAGCCAGTCGACCAGGTCCGGCGGGTTCTCGTAGACACGCGTCGGAAAGTTGTTGGACCCCACAGAAAGCGAGGCCATGTCGGGGCGCAGCGGCAACATGCCTCCGCGCTCTTTCCCTGCACCTGAACGCCCACCGGTCGAGAACTGGATGATCATGCCGGGGCAGTGTTTCTCCAGCCCTTCCTTGAGACGGGCAAACTTCTCGGGATCTGACGAAGGTGTCTGATCCGGGTTGCGCACATGCGCGTGGCAGATCGTGGCACCGGCCTCGAACGCCTCTTGCGTACTTTCGACCTGTTCCGCGACCGAGATCGGCACCGCCGGGTTGTTTTCCTTGCGTGGCAAGGACCCGGTGATGGCCACACAGATGATGCAGGGCGTTGTCATGCCTTGACCATCACAAAGTCAAAAGGCGCGCGCCACTGGGTGTCGCCGCTGGCGGGCTCGAAGGGGGCGATCAGCGATTCCTTGACACCGAAAACAGCATCCGAGCTCAGCCACTTGTCCTCGCCGTCAAAGATATGCGTGACGATCTTCTGGAAGCCCGGCGCGGTGACCAGAAAGTGCAGATGCGCGGGTCGGTTCGGGTGCCGCCCCAGTGCGGCCAGCATCTTGCCCACCGGTCCGTCATCGGGGATCGGATAAGCGACGGGTTTGATGCCGACAAAGCGATAGACCCCGTCTGCACCGGTGATGAACCGACCGCGGTTGTTGAACTTCGGCTGGATGGCGGGCTGTTGCACATCATAGTAGCCGTCCGCATTGTCCGACCAGACATCGACCATGGCCCCCTCGATCGGGGCACCGTCGACATCCAGAACACGGCCTTCGAAAAGGCAGGTCTCACCTTTGCCGTCCAGGCAAATGTTGTCGCCCATTTCGCGGATCGGGGCATCAGCCACGTGAAAAGGACCAAAGACCGTGTTCTCGGTCGCGCCCGAGGGGCGGCGGTTGTTGATTGCATCGACCAGCATGGAAAAACCCAGCGCGTCGGACAGCAGGATGAACTCTTGCCGCTCAGGCGAACACATCTGTCCCGTCTGGGTCAGGAAGTCGATGGCCAGGTCCCATTCTTCCTGCGTCAGGTCAATGTCCTTGGCAAAGGCATGCAGGTGCCGCACCAACGATCCCATGACCTGGGCCAGGCGCGGGTTGATGTCATCGCCCATCCGCGCATTGACAGCCTCGGCCGAGCTTTCCTCGGTGAAATAACTTTCCTTGATCATTCTCGTCTCCGTTCAGCGCGACAGGACTGCGGTCAGCGCACGCGTCAATTCAGCTTGCGGGTCGGCGGCCATGTCTTCAACCCGCCAGGCGACATGCTGGTCGGGTCGCACAAGCAGGCAGCCCGTGTCACCAATCTCGCTTGCGCGGGCCCAGTCGCCGGTGTGGTCGACATAGGTCTGACGCGGGCCGATGACGTGGACACGCAGCGGCACGCCCATTTCGGCACCGACCTTTTCGGCTGCCGCGCCCCAGGCCTCGCCCCCGATGCCTGTCAGGATGGTGAACTGGCCCCGGCCACACAGATCAAGGGTCGACACCTTGTCGCCGGTGTCATGCTCAAAGACCCAGACATGCGGTATGCGCGCGCCCGGCCAGGTGGTCGGCTGGTAGTGCAGTTCGGCGTCCAGTTCAAAGGCGGGTTCCATCTGGCCATCGGTCAGGATCGCACCACTGCTGTAGCGCTGGTTCATCTCGACGCCATGGGCATCGAACTCGTATTTCTTGAAGGCAATCGCCTCGCGGATCGCCTCGCGCTGCTTTTCGGCATCCGCGCCGGGGTCACAGCGGGCGTCCATATTGGCCTTGATCACCTCGTGATCGGTGCCGCCGGTCATGCCCAGGCTTTCAAAGATCGGGCCAAACTCGCCAATCGACTGGTTGGCGCGGGTGACGATCTGCTTGGCCACCGGCGCACGCTCGACGCTGTAGCTGTCCAACAGCGCCTCGCCCGCCTCGCCTTTCAGAACCGCGGCCAGCTTCCACGCCAAGTTAAAGCTGTCCTGGATCGAGGTGTTGGACCCCAGCCCGTTCGACGGCGGATGCCGGTGTGCCGCGTCACCCATGATAAAGACCCGGTCCTTCTGCATGTGGGTCGCGTACATGTTGTTCACGGTCCAAGTGTTGGCCGTCAGCAGCTCGATCTCAAGCTCTGGATCGCCTACCAACTGCCGCGCAACCTGCGTCGCCATGGCCTCGTCCACGACCGGAGGCTCTTCGTTGATGTCATAGCCCCAGACGATCAGCCATTCGTTCCACGGACGCACCATGCGCACGAGTCCCATGCCGATGCCGCCCACGTCAGACCCGGGCTGCATGACCCAGTACAGAACACTGGGACGATGCGCGACGTATTTGGACAGATCCGCCCGGAAGACGATGTTCATCGATCCGCCGACACCCATCTGACCCTCGAACGGCAGGCCGGCGTGCTCGGCCACCATCGAGTTGCCGCCATCAGCCCCCACCAGGTACTTGGACCGGATCTGGAACTCACGCCCGGACAGGCGGTCGCGACAGGTGGTGGTGACCCCCTCGGCGTCCTGTTCGTGGCTCAGGTACTCGGTGCTCATCCGCGCCTGCGTGCCGCGCCGACAGGCCGTGCCAAAGAGGATCGGTTCCATGAAGGTCTGCGGCAGGTCGTTCATCATGGTAGGGCTCGACAGCAGATGTTCCGCCTTGGACAACGGATGGTTGCCCCAGCTTTTCATCCGGCCGATCTCTTCCCCCGCCAGGCTCTCGCAGAACACGTTCTCGCCCATCAGATCCTGATGCGCGGCGTGCATATAGGCCTCGGCCTCGACCTCGGGCCCCAGGTCGCGCAGCACCTCCATCGTGCGCTGGTTGGTGATATGCGCGCGCGGCGTGTTGGCCAGCCAGCGATACCGGTTGATCGCCATGTTCTCGATCCCATACGAGGAGAGCAGCGCAGCCGTCGCCGACCCCGCGGGCCCGGTTCCAATGATCAGAACGTCGGTTTCAATCTCAGCCATGGTGTTCTCCTCCAGAAGACGTGGACTGTTGTTAGAAATGTCAGGTGTCGAGCGCGCCGCCACTCAGGCGTCGGCGCACAGGGAAAAGCTGGATGCCGGTCTTGTCGGTGATCAGCCCCCACAAACCGCGCGGGGCGACCAGCATAACGACGATGCCGATGATGCCCAGCGTGAAGAGGTACCAACTGCCGTAGTCCGCCAGCAGGGACTGCAGCAGAAAGAAAACGATGACCCCGATGATCGGTCCTTCGATGGTTCCGATGCCTCCGATGATCACGATGAACAGCACATAGGCCGTCCAGTCGGTCACGCTAAAGGCCGCGTCCGGGCTGATCCGGGCCTTTTGCACATAGATCAGCGCGCCTGCCAGACCGGTGCCAAAGGCCGAGGTCAGAAAGACAAACCACTTCATCCGCCCCGCATCGACGCCAACGGACTTGGCCGCCTCGGGATTGTCGCGCACCGCCGACAGGGCAAGCCCGGGTTTCGAGCGCAACAGCGCATAGATCGCGGCAATGGTCGCAGCCGCCAGCGCTAGGGCCAGCCAATAGGTCAGGATGTCCCGCGCCGCCGAATTGCGTACGTCAAAGACCGTTGCGATCCAGTCGGTCGCCCACATCTCACGCGTGGCGGATCGCGGCAAAGAGGTCCCGGTGCCGCCGCCCAGTGCCTTGACCTGCGCCATGCTCAGGCGCATGACTTCGGCGATGACCCAGGTGCCGATGGCAAAGTACGGCCCCTGAAGGCGAAAGGCGAAAAAGGCGGTCGGGATCGCGACGATCACGGCGGCCAGCCCGCCCAGCAGGATCGCCGGGATCGGGTCCATGCCCGCCAGGATCACCCCGCCGAACATGGCATAGGCGCCCATGCCGACAAAGGCCTGCTGCCCGATCGAAACCATGCCGCCATAGCCCGCCAGCAGGTTCCAGAACTGCGCCAGCACCAGCATGGTCAGGATAAAGAACATGTCCTGGATCAGCCCACGCCCGGCAAAGAAGGGCAGAAAGATCAGCACGGCGACCAGCGCAACGGCCAGCACGGCGGCAATCTGCGAGGCCCGCGTGTGGGTCGAAACGACAAAAGGCGGTGTGTGTGTGTCAGTGCGCATCAGTCAACAGCTCTCGGGAAAAGGCCACGGGGGCGGACCAGAAGGACAATCAGAAAGGCGACATGGCCGGCCAGGATCTGCCATTCGGGGTTCACGGCGGCGCCGACGGTCTGGGCCAGCCCGATGATGATGCCACCTGCAAGGGTGCCCCACAGGCTGCCAAGACCTCCGATAATCACCGCCTGAAAGGCATAGATCAGGCGCGCCGGGCCGATGTTGGGATCAAAGTTCGACCTCATGCCCAGGTACAGCGCCGCCAGGGTGACCACCAGCATGGCGATGGCCGTGGCGATGGCAAAGATATTGCCCGGGCGGATGCCCATCAGGCTGGCGGTCGTGGCGTCATCCGAGGTGGCGCGGAACGCCCGCCCCAGCTCGGTGCGATAGAAGAGCTGGTTCAGACCAACGATCACGGCAATGGCCGAGCCAAAGGTCAAAAGCGGCAGCACCCCAACAGTCAGCACCCCGAGGTCAATCGAGGCCGTCGAGATCGCCCCGGTCGGCAACCGCTGGCTGTCAGCGCTGAACCCCTCCAGCAGGGCGTTCTGCAGCGCGATGGACAGACCAAAGGTCACAAGCAAAGGCGGCAGGATGTCGTTGCCAAGTGTCCGGTTCAACAGGTGCTTCTGCAGCCCCCAACCGATCCCGAACATAACCGGCGCGGCGATGATCGCGGCGACAAAGGGCGACAGCCCCATAAGCGTCACCAACAGCAGGATCAGGTAGGCGGCCATGACAATGAAATCGCCATGCGCCAGGTTCACCAGCCGCATGATCCCGAAGACCAGGCTCAATCCGGCGGCAAACAGCGCATAAAGCCCGCCCAGCAGGATCCCCTGCGCAAGTGTATCAATCCAGATCACCGGCCCCCTCCTTCATCTTTCCAAAAATACTCAAAAAGACCCACGCAAAGCCGGGACTGACGCCCGCAGGATCACGAACCGGTCTCATGCGCTCACTCCGAAATACGCGGCGTGGATGTCATCTCGGCTCAGGCTCGCAGGCGTGCCCTCCAGCGTGACCCGGCCCTCCATCATGCAATAGACGCGGTCGGCGACCTTCATTGCCTGCCCCACATCCTGCTCGACCACGATCAGGCTCGCACCGCTTTCCTGGATCTTTGGAACGGCGGCGTAGATGTCCTTGATGACCACGGGCGCAAGGCCCAGGCTGATCTCGTCACACAGCAGCACCTTGGGGTTCGACATCAGCGCACGGCCAATCGCGACCATCTGCTGCTGCCCCCCGGACAAGGCCGTGCCCGGATTGTTGCGGCGTTCCGCCAGGATCGGAAACAACTCATAGATCGTCTGCAGGTTCCAATAGCCATCGACCTTGCGGCCATAGGTGCCGATCAGCAGGTTCTCTTCCACACTCAGCGAGGGGAAAAGCTTGCGCCCCTCGGGCACCATCGCCAGGCCCAGAGGCAGGATCTGGTCGGCGCTCATGCCGCCGATGGCCTGCCCCTCCAGCGTGATCATTTCGGGCGCATTGCGCAGCACCCCGGAGAGCGAGCGCATCAGGGTCGTCTTGCCCGCCCCATTGGCGCCGATGATGGCGATGGTCTCACCCTGGTTCAGGGCGATGTCCACGCCAAACAGCGCCTGGAAGTCGCCATAGTGGGCGGTCAGGCCCTTTGTGGTCAAAAGGCTCATACCTCGATCCCCAGATAAATCTCGCGCACGTCCTGGCGGTTCATGATCTCGTCCGGTGCGCCGATGCCGATGACCTTGCCGAAATCCAGCACCAAGAGGCGCTCGACCACGCTGGTCAGGGCGTGCAGCACATGTTCGATCCAGATGATCGTCACGCCGCGCGCATGGACCGATTTGATCGTGTCGATCAGCGCCACGCATTCGGCATCCGTCAGGCCACCCGCAATCTCGTCCAGCAACAAGAGCTTCGGATCGGTCGCCAGCGCCCGCGCCATCTCCAGCCGTTTGCGCTGCAAAAGCGACAGCCCGGCGGCGGGTTTGTTGGCGACCGGCAGCAGTTCGGTCTGCTCGAGGATCTGGGCGCAGGCCTGCTGCACCTCTTTCTGGCTCTGGTTGCGGCCATGCATGGCCGCAACCAGCAGGTTCTCAAAAACCGTGAGGTTGTCAAAGGGCTGCGGGATCTGAAAAGACCGGCCAACCCCGGCAAAGCACCGCTGCATTGCCGGCACCCGGGTGACATCCCGGTCCTGAAAGGCAATCGAGCCCGCGTCGGACAGGATGTTGCCGGTGATCAGGTTGAACAGCGTCGACTTGCCGGCGCCGTTCGGCCCGATGATGCCCAGCGCCTGCCCTTCGGGGACCGAAAAGCTGACATCATCCGTCACTTTCAGCTGGCCAAAGCTTTTCGACACGTTTTTCAGTTCGAGAATTGGCATCACACCTCCGATACGATGCGCCGTGCGGCGCATCGTTGACAGTGGGTTTGGATGGCGCGACAGGGCGCGCCCAATGGTTGGATCAGGCGGTGATCTCTTCCATGACACCACCGGTCGGGATGTCCGGTTGGTCGGAATTGTCAACGATCACAAGATCATAGCCCCCACCATCACGCAGCCGCCACTGGCCACCCACCAGGGGTGTCTTGGCCACGTTGGCCGCCGCAAAGGGCGGCAGGCCCGCGCCGTCAAAGGCGATGCGCCCGACAAGGCTGTCAAGCTGCGTCGCCGCAATCGCCTCGGCCACCGCGTCGGGATCGCCGCTGTCGTCAACCCGACCCATGACGCTGGCCGCCATCTCAAAGAGCGCATGCACAAAGCCGATCGGCTGGGTCCACTGGCGTCCCGTCGCGGCGGTAAAGCCCGCAGCCACCTCGGCCGCGCTTTCACCGGTCACCGACGAGGTGAACGGATGCGAAGGCGACCACCAGACCTCGGAGCTCAGGTTGTGGCCTGTGTCTCCCAGCGCCTCGACCGCCTGCGGGAAGAGGATCGCCTTGCCGATCGAGGCCGCCTTGGGTGTGAAGCCCTGCTGCTTGGCCTGCGTCCAGAAGGTGGTGAAGTCCGGCGGGATCGGCACGCCGGTGACAATCTCGACGTTGTTGCTGCGGAAGGCGTTGATCTGCGCACTGAAATCATCGGTCAGGTTCTGATAGCGGCCCGGATCGGTCAGGCCGTAGCCCTGCGCCGCAAGAACCGGCGGGAAGCCGACATTCGGATCGCCCCAGGCGTTGCCATCGCCGTCATTGGGGAACAGCCCGCCGACCTGCTTGTTGGTCGACAGCTGGTTCCACATCGAGGTGAAGACCGAGATCACATCTTCCAGACCCCAGAAGAAGTGGTAGCTGTAGTAGAACCGCTCCCAAGACCCCGGATCACCCGGGTTGCCCTGTTGGCCGATGAAGTAAGGCTGCCAGGGTGCGACGGTCGAGATGCAGGGCACCTCTTCGGCTTCGCAGGTGGTGGCAACGGGATTGGTCGTTTCGGGGGTCGAGGCGACCAGCATCAGGTCGATCTCATCGTCGATGATCAGCTCGCTGGCCACATCCGCCGCGCGGTTCGGGTTGGACTGGCTGTCCTTGACGATGACCTCAAAATTCGCGCCGGCCTCGGACTTCGCGAAAGCGTCCAGAATGAACTTGTCCGCCTCGGAAAACGCCGCCAGCGGGCCCGATTGCGGGCTGACATAGCCCAGCTTGATGCGCGCGCCCTGCGCGATTGCGGGCGCGGCCAGGCCACCGGCGGCCAGCGTCAGCCCGGCGGCGCTAGAGGTTTTCAGTAGATTGCGACGTGTGATCATTCTTTGTCCTCCCAAACAAATCGGTGATTAAGCCTGCGGCGGAGCGCCCTCCCAAGCGCGGTCCAGCAGGGCGCGGATCCCGTCTTTCGTGATCTCTCGCGGGTTCCAATAAGGGTTCTGCGTGGCCAGTTCGGCCATGCGATCAAGGTCGGCCTGTGCGACGCCCAGATCCTTGAGCGCCATCGGCGCGTTCAGCGACTTGGCAAAATCCCAAAGGGCAAGCCCGGGTTCATCGCCACCGAACATACGGGCCACCGGGGCAAGTTCCTCGGCCGTGGCCGCCTGATTATAGGCCGTGGCATGGGGCAGAATGATTGCATGTGTTTCCGCATGCGGCAGGTTCAACGACCCGCCCAGCGTGTGGCACAGCTTGTGATGCAGGGCCATTCCGACCTGCCCCAAAACCGTTCCACAGGCCCAGGCCCCTTCCTGGGTTGCCTGTCGCGCCTCCAGATCGCCCGGGTCGGCCATGACCGCAGGCAGCGCCCTTTGGAACGCGGCGATCCCTTCCAGCGCCAACCCCGTCGCGGCCTCTGTCCGGTCCTTGGCGTAAAGAGCCTCGACCGCGTGGGCCATCGCATTCAGCGCGCTTGTGATCGTCATCCCGGCAGGCAGGGTTGCCACCAGTTCTGCATCATAAAGCACGATCCCCGGGCGCAGCTTTGGATCGGTCATCGTCGTTTTCACGCCGTTTTCGGTTTGACCGAGGATCGGTGTGCACTCGCTGCCCGCATAGGTGGTCGGCAGCGCAAGGTGACCCACATCGCTGCGCAGGACCAGGGCCTTGCCCAGCCCGATTGTCGAACCGCCGCCCACAGACACAACGCTGTCGGCCTGCGCATCAAGAAGGTGCGCCATCGCCTCGTCGGTGACGTCGGTCGGCGTGTGCATGGTCGCCTTGGAAAACACGCCAGCCGCCATGGTGCCAAGCGTTTCAGCAATCTCCAACCCCAGGTCGCATTGCTGCGGAGTCGTCAGCACAAGGGCGCGTTCGAACCCCGCGCTGCGCAGGTGTTCACTGACATTTTTGCGTTGGCCTGCGCCAAAGGCAACGGACTGTCCGGTCGAGAATTGGGTGATGTCCAACACGAGCACCTTTCCTTTCGTCCTCTTCACTATGACGTGCAAAATCTGCATCTTGATCCAATTTCGACCCATCTTTATAACCCGAAGTTATGAAACTGGACCCGCGCCACCTCGAAATGCTGTTTGCCATCGTTGAAAAAGGTGGCCTGAGCGAAGGCGCCGACATGCTTGGGAAATCGCAACCAAGCCTGAGTCGGTCGTTGGCGATGCTGGAACAGCGCATCGGGGTTCCGCTGTTCGAAAAGGACAGACGCCCCTTGCGCCCGACCGAGCTTGGGCTTGCTCTGTCCGCAGAGGGACGCAAGATCTACGAAGCGGGACGCAGCAGTTCGCAGATCCTGTCGCAATACCGGGACGGAAAATCGGGGGCTGTGCGGGTCGGAGGCACGCCCTTCTTCTTTGACGGCGTGATCTCGGGCATGCTGGCCGGATTTCAATTCGAACGCCCGGATGTTCGGATTGATCAGGTTTACGGGTACATGAACGAGATCATTCCCAAGCTGCGCGACGGTTCGCTTGACCTTGCCGTTCTGCCGATGCGGGATTCGTCGATCCCCGACGACCTGTCTTTCGACCAGATTCTGCCGGGGCGGAACGTCATTGCCTGCCGTACCGGCCACCCACTTGCCCGGCGCGGATCCGTCAAGCTGGCCGACATCGGACAATACGCCTGGATCGCCCCCCCGGCAGGCAGCCCGCTTTACCAGGATCTGCGCGCCGTTCTGAAAGAGATCGGCATCAAGGACTTCAAGGTCAGTTTCACCGGTGGCTCGCTCAGCGCGACCGTCAATATCCTGACCGGGTCGGATGCCTTGACCGTCCTGCCCTTTTCGGTGGTCTTCATGATGCGGAACCAGCGATCGGTCGGGGCCCTGTCGATCAGGATCGGTGATCCGGACCGCCATCTTGGTGTCTTGAAGCTACGCAATCAAAAGCTCAAACCCGCCGCGCAGAAGGTCTATAACCACATCCGGCACGAATTTGATGTGCTGTCATCCAGCATCACACGCGTCAGTCAGGATACGGTCTGGCGCCCTTGACAGCGCAAGGCCCCGGCGCAGCCCCTGATCCCCAGAGCGGACCTTACCAGCGTGGGCATCATGGACAGAGTCCAACGCAATTATGCCTCATCCCCGGTCGGGGTCATTGAGGGGGCCCATCGGTCCCAGACGGACATTCGGTCTGAGGTTGGCAAACCGAGCCTCGTCCAGCCGGCCCGTCAGGGCTCCGGGGACCGCGACACTCAGCGTGTCTTCGGCGATCGTGTCGAAGTCCGCCCTGAAGTGCACCGTGCTTTTGACGACGATCACGCGTGCCTTTGTCGGATCAAGGCCAAACCACCGGAACAGCGCCTGATCCAGGCATTGCACGCGAACAGAGCTGACCACGACCTTGATGTCGCAAGACCCGCTTTCGACCGCAAGACAGCAGCTGGGACCCAAGGTCGCCGTGCCTCCACCGTACATCTCGCCGCTGTAAGGGACATGGCCATCGCTGAGATGCAGCACGCGAAACCTGGCCACCAGCGGGAATGAACCGTCAGTCCCGTCACACCCGCCGATGGCGCTTTCAAAGGTCGCGCCCTCGCCCGCGTCTGTGGCGGCGCGCGCCAGCGCGGGATCACAAAAGACACCGACAATCGCCCGCGTGGCACCCTGCGCGATCAAGGACCGCAACAGCCCCGTGGTGTCGGATGTTCCGCCGCCGCCGGGGTTGTCCTGGACATCGGCCAGAACAATGGGCCGGGTGCCACTGTTCCGCATGGCCCGCCGAACCGCCGCGTCTGCGTCATATAGCGTCGTGTCGAACTGTGGCTCGCTGGACAGAAGGTCCTGCAGAAGTCTTTCCGCCCGGTCCTGAGCCAGACCTTCGCTTTCTGCATAAGCCAGGACCGAGGGGCCACAATCGGCCACATCCGCAGCCGGGAACCCAAGCGCCAGCTCTGTATAGCCGCGCCCGGAAAAAGCGCTTGTCTGCAAGCTGTTGTACAACGTACGGCAGGGTTCGAAATCCGTGCATTGCGCGTGCAACGGGATCAGGAACGGGGCCTGTTTGAAAGCCGCGTGAAGGTGCCTGCCGTCAAGGTGGTCGATCACGCCTTCCAGACAGCGGGCGCCGGTGTCAGCCATGTCCAGATGCGGGTAGGTTCGGAACACCGTCACCCGCGTGGCCAAGGCGACAAACCGGGCCGAGATATTGGCGTGCAGATCGAGGCTGACACCGATCGGAAAATCCGCCCCAAGCTCGGCGCGCAAGCGTCTCAGCAGTTCGGCTTCGCCATCCGGGTGCGACTCGGTCACCATGGCACCGTGCAAATCGAGATACAGAGCATCGATGGGCCCTGCGGCCCGAACGCCGTCCAGAATCTTGCCAAAGACCCAGTCAAAGGCCCGGTCAGTCACGGGCCCGCAGGGTTCTGCGGCGCACCAAAGGATCGGAATGACCTCGCAAGACCCGTGCCGCTGGGCCGCCGCGATGGCCCCGGCGATGGGCAGGTTCATTCCGTGTGTGACCGTTCTGACGGCCTCGCCTTCCAGCAGCGCTGGCCAGCTGTCGGCCATCCTGAATTCTTCGATCCCGGCGCGGCCCGGCGCAAAGGTGTTTGTTTCGTGCTGAAACCCGGCAACAGCTATGCGATAGCGTGTCATTCGCCTATGGGTCGTTCGACAAAATGGCGCGCAGCTTTGTCGCCACCACACCCGGCTGGTGCCGCGTCATCGAGACGTGGCCAAGGCCGCGGATCTCGTGGAACACGCCGCCCGGTGCAAGGTCCGAGACGACCTTGCACATGGCGGGCGGCGTCTGGACGTCCTCGGAAAAGCTGATCACATGCATCGGCACCGGGCAGGTTTTCAGATCCTCGCGGCAATCAAAGTCCAGGCAGGCCTCCCACTGGTCGATCAGATCCTTGGGGTCGCGGCCGGCAAAGCGTTCGGTATAGGCGGGCTTGATCTCGGCCCAGAGCTTGGGATCGCCAAGCGCCTTGGCCGGAAAGGCGTAGACGGCGAAATGCGGGGCCAGGAAATAGCCCGGCAGCTCGATCCCGGCCTTGCGGATGTCGATCTCGGCCTGCATCCAGTCCCGCGTGAATCCGTCGATATAGGCCGAGGTGCCCATCGGCACGGCGATGCGCACCTTGTCGGGGAAATCAATCGCCACCTGCTGAGTGACCAGCCCGCCCAGCGACAGGCCGACAACCGCCGCCTGCCCCCCGGCAAAAGCGTCGATCACAGCGGCGCAGTCGCGCGCATAGTCGCCCATGGTCCAGGGCGCCGGAGGAGATGTTGTTTCACCCGCACCCCGCGGGTCATACGAGATGCAGCGGAAGTGGTCGGTCAGGTGCTGGAACTGCTGCGAATACCCCTCTGCCGTCTGATCACCGCCGGGGATGAAGACCACGCCGGGTCCCTGCCCCTGGGTCACGACGCGCATGGTGACGCCGTCCTTGGTGGTCAATGAATGGGTTTCGGCATCAGGGCCGAACTCGGGAAAAGCGCCCATCTGGGTCTCCTCTTACACAAGGTCGCGCGGGATGTCCTCGCGCCAATTGCGTTCCATGACCATGCCATCCGCATCTTCAGCGGTCAGGCTGGCCTCGATCTGCCAGACATCGCGCAGGGCGCGAACGGTGACCATCGTGCGGACTTCGGCGCGCCAATCCCCCCGCGAATAGGCCTTGCGCCATGTGCAGGTGCCCTGGGCCGAATTGGGATCGTCCGGGTGGATCGAATAGCTGTCGGACGAGGTGTAGTGCACCGTCATCCCGGTGTGCAGATGCGTTTCCCTGCCGGTGTCATTGGCATAGGTGAGGGTCTCGACGCCCGTTACCTGATCAATGGTCCGCGTGCGGGTGTACGAACCGTCAGAGTGCCGTTCCGTGGCCAAGGGCACCGCGCTTTCAGGCCGCTCAAAGGGCCTCAGACCTTCGTCCATCGCCCGCGCGGGTCGCGCCGGCAGGTCCAGCCGTGTGTTCTGCAACGTCAGGGTTGCGGCCTCTTGCGAGGGCCAGATCACCGGCCACAGCGCGGTGCCCAGCGACAGGCGCAGCTTTTGCCCCTTGGCGATCCGCTGACCGCAGACATTGAGTTGCACCGAAACGGGAACCGGGGTGCCAACCGGCATCGGCTCTGGGTCGGTATGGCTTTGGCGGTGGGTCAGGTTCAGCACACCAAAGCTGATCAGGGTGGCGCGACCGTCTTCGGCCACCGCCGACAGGGTCGCCACCAAATTCGCCTGCGGCACGTCGCTGGCGACCTCGGCATGCAGCATCGGAAACCCGAGCAGGTCCAGATCCTCGTCCAATGGCCCGGTTTCAAAGGATGTGAGCCGCCCAAGTTCCTCGTTATGATCCAGGGCCCCGTCCGCGCCCAGCCCATAAACACACCAGACCCCGACCGAACTGCCCGCTGTTTGCGGCGACATCACCGTCACAACATCGCCGTTCGGCGTGTCAGACAGCCCGCTGGAGCTTGGAAAAAACGGCTTGGAGGCAACCGCGGCCCCATGCCAGTCCGGCTCGGCCACCCAACGCCCTTCCCGCATCTCGCGATAGGGCGCGGGCTCTGCCGGGTCCTGCACAAAGGCGCGCAGTTGGGGTTCGTCCATGATCCCGGTGTCGATCCCCTTCAGATGCTGATCCCACCAGCGCAGGCACTCTTGCAGGAACCCGATTTGCGGGCCCGGTTTTGCAAAATGCGGGTACTTGTGCGCCCAGGGACCTGCGAGCCCCTTCTTGACCCCGGGCAGATGATCCAGCGTGCGGAAAATCGCGTTGGTGTAGCCATCCGCCCAGCCGCCGACCATATAGACCGGCACCTCGATGTCGGCGTAGTTCTCGCAGACCGAGCCATGGGCATAAAAGGCATCGCGCCGTTGATGGCGGAACCAATCGAGCATCCAGAGCCCGTTGTTCTCCAGCCTCTCGACCCACATCTCGCGCCAGCGGTCCCCGACAATGGCGGGGTCCGGCGGGGTGTTCGCGATCGCAAAAGCCGTCGCGCCCCAGTTCAGCTTGTCACAGAGCACCGCGCCACCCATGAAGTGGATGTCATCGGCATAACGGTCATCGGTCGAACACAGCGAGATCACGGCCCCCAGCGCCGGCGGTCGCCGCGCCGCGATTTGCAGACCGTTGAAGCCCCCCCAGGAAATCCCGATCATCCCGACCTTGCCCGAACACCAGGGCTGCGCGGCCAGCCAGTCGATCACGGCCAGCGCGTCGTCCTGTTCCTGTTTGAGGTATTCGCCCAGACAGACACCTTCGCTGTCGCCCGTCCCGCGCATGTCGACGCGCACGCCGGCATAGCCGTGACCTGCGAAATACGGATGGGTCAGGTGATCCCGCTCAACCGTGCCGTCGCGTTTGCGATAGGGCAGATACTCCAGGATCGCGGGCACCGGATCGGACTCGGCATCCTCGGGCAGCCAGATGCGGGCGGCCAGTTTGGTCCCGTCAGGCATCGGGATCCAGGTGTTTTCAATCTCGCGCACCTTGCGGGAAAACTCGGTTACGACCGTGATGTCACTCATCATCTACATCCCGTTGCGGGGGATCTTGTGATCCCATGTGACGTGGTGGAATTGCGCATCGCCGTCCCAGCAGGTGACCGAGGCGGTCAGGACAAAATCTGTCTTGGTCGCCGTCATCTCGGCGGTGGTCTTGATCCGCACATCCCAATCCTCGCGATGGAAGTGGCTTTCCTGATCCATCGTCGCGCGGCAGCTCAGCGGGTCGGTCGGATGGATGCGATAGATCCGGTCCGAGATATCGCCCAGCTCGGTGCCGATGTCATCCAGCCGCATCCGCCCCACCGGGCCAAAGACGCCACCATCGAGGAAGAACCGGGTTGAAACCTCGCCAGTGGTCAGATCGGTGTGGATCGACCGCTCCATCGCGCCATCGCGGATCTTGGTGACGGGCCGCTTGACCTTTCGGCGCCCGGGCTCGGGCATGGCGCGGGGGGTGTCCCGGGCGGTGCCACGCACCGGCAGATGCAACCGCGAGGTACCGGGTGTCAGGGTCAGCGTCACAGGCTCGGGCGCGGGCCAGAGCACCGGCCAATAGGTCGAGGCGACCTGCACCATGACCCGATGCCCCGGCGCGACCCGATAGCCAATGCCGTGCAGGGGCACGGTGATCTGCATCTCCTCACCCGGAACAACGGGCTTGGGCGCCGTGTCGGACCCGCGGTGCATCAGGTTGGCGAACCCACGCGTGATCAGGGTCTGCGCGCCGTCGGGCGCCTCGTCCACCAGCAGGACCGCGACAAAGCCCTGCGGGCGATCAGCCGAGACGGTCAGGCTGACGGTCGGTTGTCCAAGGATATCCAGTGGTGCCTCCTGCACCGCGCCCCGAAAGCACAGCGCCCCGGCGGCATCGATCCGGCAATCGCCGGGCATGTCGCCCGGAATGGCAAAGGAACACATATCACCGCCCGACGACCCAAAGGTCTGGGGCGAGCAAATCGACAGCGCGGGCCCCTCCTCCGGTTCACCCTCAAGCGTTCCTGAATTCAGCCAAAGCGCCTGATCTGCGACCTGGGGCGAAGGCCATTGCGCCTCTTCCACCCATCTCCCCGCGCGGGTCTTGTGCATGCCACTCGGTGGTGCGCTGTCCTGCAGGTAGAACCGCAGAGGCGGTTCCTCCATCAGGCCGGTGTCGATCCCCTTGAGCCAGTGATCCCAGAAGCGGATCAACTCACCCAGGAAATCCATGCGCGGGCCGGGCACACCTTCGTGCGGGAACAAATGCGCCCAGGGGCCCATCAGCACCTTCAACGGTCCTTTCAGGTGTTCCGCGATGCGAAACGGCGTATCGCGGAACAGATCCGCCCAACCGCCAAAGAAATAAACCGGGATCTGCACGTCATCGTAGTTTTCCGAGATCGAGCCGCGCCGCCACATCTGATCCCGCGTCTGATGCTTCAGCCATTGCGCGGGCCAATAGGTCATCGCCTCCAGTCTCTCGCGCCACATCTCGCGCCAGCGATCGCCGACAATCGCGGGATCGGGCGGCATGGCGTTGTAAAGCTGCATTATCGAGCCCCACCAGAAGTTGTCGCTGGCCAGTTGTCCGCCATAGAAATGGATGTCTTCGAGCCAACGGTCATCGGTGCCCATGACGGGTGCAATGGCTTTCAAAGCCGGGGGCCGCTTGGCCGCCACCTGAAACGAATTATAGGCCCCCCAGGACTTGCCGAACATGCCGACGTTGCCGTCACACCAGTCCTGCGCGGCGATCCAGGCAATCACGTCGACGCCATCCTGCGTTTCGATGTCGGCGTATTCGTCCAGCATCACGCCGTCACTGTCGCCGGACCCGCGCTGATCGACGCGGATGGCTGCATAGCCAGCGGCGGCAAAATGCGGATGGGCGGCCTCGTCCCGCAAGCGGGTGCGGTCGCGGCGGCGGTATGGGATGTATTCGAGGATGCAGGGCACCGGGGTGTCCCGCGCCCCTTCGGGCAACCACAGCCGGGCGGCCAGCCTGGTCCCGTCGGGCATGGGGATCCAGACGGTTTCGATCACCTCGGTCATGGGGTCGCCTCGGCCACGGGTGGGCGCGCGCCCGGCTGCAACGGATAATGGCAGGCGATCTTGCGGGCGTCCTTGTCCACCACAGGCGGCGCGTCGCGGCTGCAGCGGTCGCTGGCCCAGGGGCAGCGGGTGTGGAACTCGCACCCCTTGGGGCGGGCCAGCAGCGAGGGCACCTCGGCGGGCAATGAGATGCGGTTGCGGGCCTTGTCCGGGTCGGGTTCCGGGTTCGCCGACAGCAGGGCCGCCGTGTAGGGATGCGCGGGCGCGTCAAAGATCTGTTCGCAGTCGCCGGTTTCGACAAACCGGCCCAGGTACATCACCGCCATCCGGTCCGCGATATGGTGCACGACGTGCAGGTTGTGGGTGATGATCACCATCGCCAGCCCCAGGCGTTCGCGCAGATCATTCAGCAGGTTCAGCACCTCGCCCTGAACCGAGACATCAAGGCCCGCAGTCGGTTCATCCGCGATGATCAGGCGCGGGTTCAGCGCGATAGCGCGGGCAACGCCGACGCGGCGCGCCTGACCGCCAGACAGCTGGTGCGGGAAGCGATCCGCGAAGGTCTCGTTCAGGCCCACGAGGTTCAGCAGCCGTTCGGTCTCGGCCCGGAAATCGACGCTGACACCGTGGATGCGGAAAGGCTCGGTCACCAGATCCCCCACGGTCATGCGCGGCGACAGGGACCCGACCGGGTCCTGAAACATCATCGACATGACCTTTCGCATCGGCTTCATCGCGCCTGTGCTCAGCCCGTCGATCCGCTGACCGTCAAAGCTGACCGACCCGGCCGAGATACCCTGCAAGCCATTGATTGCGCGCGCCAATGTGGTCTTGCCCGATCCGCTTTCGCCCACCAGCGCAAAGGTTTCCCCCGGCGAGACGTCGAAGCTGACGCCGGCAACACCCTTGATGTCGCGCCGCGACAGCATCGGACCCACGCGAAAGGTGACCTCCAGATCGCGAACTTCCAACAGCGCCGTCATGATCGAGCCTCCGCCAGCGCGCAGCGCGCCATATGTCCTGTCTGAAGTGGCAGTTCGCTTTGGCGCGCCTCGCAGGCGGGCGCGCGCCGGTCACAGCGCGGGGCAAAGATGCAGCCCTCGGGCCGGTGCCGCAGATCCGGGATCTCACCGGGAATCGTCGGCAGCAGGCGCACGCGCTCGGACTGCCGCGCCGGGTCGCATTCCAGCAAACGCGCCGCGTAAGGATGGCCCGGGTTGTTGAACACCTGCCGCGTGGTGCCACGTTCGACCACCTCGCCCGCGTACATCACAACCACGTCGTCACAAAGCTCGGCAATCACGCCCAAATGGTGCGAGATGAACAGCACCGAACAGCCGATGTCCTGTTGCAGCTCTTTCAAGAGCTCGATGGTGGCGACCTCAAGCGTGGCATCCAGCGCCGTCGTCGGTTCGTCGGCGATCAGCAGGGCGGGTTCCATCAGCAGGGCCATGGCAATGGCGATCCGCTGCTTCATGCCGCCCGAAAACTCGTGCGGGTACCGCGCCAGCGCCGCCCCGGCATCGGGAATGCGGACCTTTTGCAGGATGGCGACGGATTTTGCGTCTTTCTCGGACCGGCTGAGGCCGGACCGGTATTGAATGTTGCGCATCTGCGCCCCGACCGAGACCACGGGGTTCAGCGCCCCCATCGGGTCCTGAAAGACGGTGGCGATGCGTGGCCCCCGCAGGGCCTGCATCTCTTTCGGTCCAAGCCGGGTCAGGTCGTGCCCCTCGAAATGGATGCCGCCGCCGCCAACACGCCCGTTGTCGGCCAAAAGGCCCAGGATGGCGTTGATCAACGTGGACTTGCCGCACCCGGATTCGCCCACAATGCCGACGATGCGCCGTTCCGGCACATCGAACGAGACATCGCGCAGGGCGTGCAGGTCCCCGCCTTCGGTCGAGAAAAAGACATTGAGGTCGGTGATCGACAGAACAGTCATCCGCGTCCCTTCAGCCGGGGGTCAAACACGTCGCGCAGGGTTTCGCCAAGGAACGTGAAGCCAAGTGTTGTCAGGATGATCGGCAAGCCGCCTGCGATGGCAATCCAGGGCGTGTCGCGGATCGCCGTGAAGCCATCGTTCAGAATGGCACCCCAGGACGGGGTCGGCGGACGAACGCCAAGGCCGAGAAAGCTCATGCCCGCTTCGATGGCGATCACCACGGGAATGTCCATCGAGGCCAGGATCAGCAGCGGGCCGATGACGTTGGGCATCACGTGAACCCGCAGGATGCGGGCGGAACTGGCACCCATGCTTTGCGCGGCGGTGACAAACTCGGATTCCTTCAGCGCCAGCGTCTGCGTGCGGATGATCCGCGCATAGCCCGGCACGTTGACCAGCACGACGACAATCACAACCGCCGTCAGCGAGGGGCCCGCCAGCGTCACCAGCGCCAGCGCCAGCATCACCGTTGGAAAGCTTTTGATCGAGTCAAAGAGCAGCAGCATCAGGTTGTCGAGCCAACGTGGCCCGTAGCCCGCGATCAAGCCCAGAACGATGCCGATGCTCAACGAAATGGCGGTTGAGAACAGCGCAACCCACAGCGCGATGCGCCCGCCGTGCAGAACGCGGGTGAACAGGTCCCGGCCCAGGTGATCGGTGCCCAGCAGGTGATCCAGCGAGGGGCCCTGGAACCGGTCCCGCGGCGAGATCTTGTTGGGCTCATAGGCCGTCAGCCAGTCGGCAAAGACAGCGCCGCCGATCATGACCAGTACAAGGATCAGGCCAAAGGCCCCCAGCGGTTCGCGCAGAACGCGGCGCGTGGCCTTCCAGATGTCGCCCAGACGCAGGCGCTGCGCCATCGACGGCGGGTTAGAGACGGCTTCTGACACGGGGATCCAAAGCTCCGACAATAAGATCAGCCAAGAGGTTGATCAGGACAAACAGGACGGTGGTGACAAGGACCGCGCCGGTCACCAGCGGGTAGTTTCGCGTGAGGATCGCGTCATAGACCAGCTTGCCGACACCGGGTCGGGCAAAGACGATCTCGGCAAAGACGGCCGAGGACAGCATCTGCCCGATCCCGACCCCCAACAGGGTCACGGTCGGCAGGATCGCGATGGTCAGCGCATAGCGAAATGTGATCAGGTTTTCGGGCAGGCCAAAGGCACGGGCCGTACGGATGTGCTGCGCCTCGAGCACCTCAAGCATCGAGGCGCGGACCATGCGGGCGATGTATCCGATCCAGCCCAGCCCCACTGCCAGCGAGGGCAGGATAAGATGGGTCAGCTGGTCGCCCAGATCGCCCGGTTCACCCGCGCCGATGGCGGGCAACCAGCGCAGCGAGACGGCAAAAACCAGCAGCGCGTAGATCGCGATGACAAAGGACGGCACGGCGATCACGGCGACCGACAGAACTCCGACAATCCGGTCGGCCCAGCTGCCGCGTTTCACCGCCGCCCAGCAGCCCAGCGGGATGCCGATGGCGACAGACCAGCTGATGCCGCCAGCGATCAGCGCCAGCGTATAGGGCAGCTGTTCCATCACCACCTGCGCAACGGGACGGTCCGACAGGACCTCGCGGCCCAGATCACCGGTCCAGGCGCCGGTGAAGAAATTCCAGAACTGCACCCAGACGGGCTGATCCAGCCCCATCTTGATCCGCAGCGCCTCGCGCATGGCGTCCGTTGCGCGCGGCCCAAGGGCCACCGCCGCCGGGTCACCCGGCACCAGGTAGATCATCGAAAACAGGAGCAACATCGCCAGTGACACAATGGCCACCGACAGCCCCAGGCGTTTGAGAGCGTAGCTGAACATCAAAAAAAGGGCGGCCCGGTCAGGGCCGCCTCCTCTGGTTTAGGCCGGTTTGAACTCAGAGAGCAGCGACTCTCCGTTCGGCTTCAGACCGGGGTCGATCGTGTCACGATGGATAGCACCCACGGCTTCGTGGGTCAGGAACACATAGGACCCGCTTTCGTCCATGATGTTCTGCATCTTAGTATAGATCTCGTCCCGCTTGGCATTGTCACTTTCGACAAGCCCCTGCTCGTGCAGTGCCTTGTACTCGGCGTCGTCAAAGCGCTCCCAGTTCCAGACACCGACCTGTTCCGGCGTGAACCAGACCGTGGCCCAGCTGGGATCCGGCTGCATCGAGAAGCGCTGCAACAGCAGTTGCAGGTTCATGAAATACTCTCCGTCCTTCGATCCAAGCGTCCAGAAGGTGCCGCTGTCATTCTGCTTGATCTCGCAGGTGATGCCCACATCGGCCAGGTTCGCCTGAATGACCTGCGCGGCGGTCAGGCGTTCGGACTGGTTCAGGATATCGAGCGTGACGAACAGGTTCGAGACGCCTGCCTCGGCCAGCAGTGCGCGGGCCTTGTCAGGGTCATAGTCATAGGTCACCGCGTCACGCGCACCCGGCAGGCCCGGTGCGATGATGCCGTTGCCCACCTTGGCCGCGCCGAAATAGGCCGCGTCGACAACGGTTTCCCGGTCGATGGCATGCTGGATCGCGCGGCGCACACGGATGTCGGTCAGTGCCTCGTTTTCCTGGTTGATGCCCAGCCAGACATAGGCCAGCGAGGGCTTTTCGACCACAACCGCCCCTTCCGGCGGGTTGTCCCGCAGACGCGGCAGCGAGCTGACCGAGGTCCAGGTGTAGTCCAGATCACCTGCCTCGAACCCGCGCTCTGCGGTTGCCGGATCCTCGATCGGGATGATGTGGATTTCTTCAAAGCCACCGGGTTCATGCGCCCAATCGGGGTTGCGCTTGAGGATCGTCTTCTGCTTGGGTTGCCAATCGGCCAGCAGGTACTGCCCCGACTGCGCCACGGGCTTGGTGGTGATCTTGTCGCCCAGTTCCTCCATCGCCTTTTTCGACAGAATGCAGGAAGCGGGCGTCGGCAGGGTCGTGTTCCACAGCGGTACAAACTTGTTCTTCAGATGGATCAGGCCCGACAGCTTGTCCTTGACCTCGACCTCTTTCAGCGCCGACCAGTCACCCGCATAGGGGCTTTCCATCGCCGGGTCCGCGATCCGCTCGATCGAGAACTTCACGTCCTCGGCCGTCATCTGGCCATAGCCGTCGGTGAACCCGATGTTGTCCTTCAGCGTGAAGGCCACGGTCAGGTCGTCCAGCTGTTCGATGCTGTCCACGGCGATGGCTTTCCACGCCCAGGTGTCCCCCGCTTCGGGAATGACCATCGGTGCAAAGATCGAGCGGATGATGTCATCTTCGGGCAAGGACAGGCGGAAGGCCGGGTCGAGGATCTGCAGGTCCGAATAAGACCGCAGCGTCAGCACGGAGCCATCCGCCGACACGGCCGCCCGCGGCAACGCGGTCGAGGCCACGCCAAAGGCACCGGCGGCCGCTAGGAAAGATCGTCTTGAAAGGTCGAAGGTCGTCTTTGTCATGTGTTGGTCTCCCTGGAGTTTCAGTCGTTTTTTTGTTTCTTTCTTGTGTCTTGATTGGGTACATCCGCGCCGGGTCGGGCCACGACGTCACTTGGAATGATGACCGGACCGTTCGCCCAGATCAGGCGCGCCGGTTGGTCGGTCACGTTGCGGATGGTGTGAATGACGGACGCAGGAAAGCTGTAGCTGTCGCCCTGGCGCATGGTGATCACCTCTTCGCCGATCACCAGCTCAAGCTCTCCTTGCAGGATATAACCGTGCAGCTCGCCCCCGTGCTGATACAGCTGATCCTGCGGCTTGTCCGATTGCGGTTCATAATCCGCAATGCCCATGAAAATGTTGCCACCGATGGAGCTGGACAAAAGCGCATCCGAATACCCGGCCTCTTCCACGGTTTCACCGTACAGGACATTAAGGTTCCGGCGGTTCTGGCGACGCACGACAAAGGCCTGCTCGTTCGGACCTTTGCCGGGACGCCGGGAAAAGAACCAGGCGGGCGAAACGGACAGGGCCTTTGCGATCCGCTGGACCACGTCAATCGACGGATTTGAGGCCCCGCGTTCGATCGCGCTGAGATAGCTGACCGAGATGCCACTGGCCTCTGAAATCGCCTTGAGCGTCATTTCACGCGCGCGCCGCAGCTGCCGAACCTCGGATCCGAACGCCGTGAAACTGCCCTGAAAGCTCAGGACATCTGCCTGGGATTTGCCGTCATCAGCGCTCACACGATTCGCCTTTTCTGTTCCGCCTGAGTTACGGAATACTGCCACAAATTTGCATTTTGAGAAGAATTTTGTTGCTGAATTCTACAATCAGCATAACCTAGACTCGAAATTCCATAGCCCTGACGGGGTGATGAACGCTCAGTAGCCATTGAAATCCATGAAAAATCCGGACGACGACGCCGACTTTGAAGAAATCGAACACCTGTGGATCCCGATGCCTGATGGCGTCCGGTTGTCCGCGCGTTTGTGGCTGCCTCGGCAAGGTCCCTGTCCGGCGCTTCTGGAATACATCCCCTATCGCAAGCGCGATCTGGTGCGCGCTCGGGATGAACGGAACCACCCCTTCTTTGCCGCCAACGGCTATGCCTGCCTGCGCGTCGACATGCGTGGCTCGGGTGACAGCGAAGGCGTGATGCCCGACATGTATGACCCGAACGAGCTGGAGGACGCGCGCCACGTGATCAACTGGATCGCGCAACAGCCCTGGTGTACCGGGCGCGTCGGCATGTTTGGCACCTCGTGGGGCGGGACCGCCAGTCTGCAGGCCGCCGTTGACGCGCCCGAGCCGCTGAAGGCCGTGATCGCAAATTGCGCGACCATCGACCGGTTCGAGGACGACATCCACTGGATGGGCGGGCTGCCACTGACTGACAGTTTTGAATGGGGTGTCACCCTGCCCGCCATTCTGGCGGCACCACCCGACGCGGCGACGGTGGGCGACGGCTGGCACGACATGTGGATGGCGCGGCTTGGGGCGCTGACCCACCCGTTGCAGAACTGGCTGGCGCACAAGACGCGCGGCGACTACTGGCGCCACGGGTCGGTTCGGTTTCAGGCAGATCGGCTGACATGCCCTGTTCTGACGATTGGCGGATGGGCCGACCGGTATTCGAACTCTGTAATGCGACTTGTGTCCGCGCGCCCGGATCTGGCCTGGGGCATTGTCGGGCCCTGGGGGCATCACTACCCGGATCACGGCGAACCGGGCCCGGCGATGAGCTTTCAGGAAACGGCGCTGCACTGGTGGAACCATTGGCTGAAGCGGGACGATCCGGGCGAACTGGCCTGGCCAAAGCTGCGCCTCTGGCAACGCAGGTTTGATCCGCCGCAGAACAGGGTGGAAGACCGCACAGGGCAGTGGATGGAAGCGTCCACCGTGACCACCGCTGCGCAACTCTCACTTTCTCTGGGCGATGGCTTTGCCATGTCGGACGCGGCGTCCCTCGAAATTCCGTCGGATCCGGCGCACGGCCAGATGGCGGGGGACACCGGATATTTTGGCCGGGTTGGCGGAATGCCCCTGAACCAGAGCTCGGACGATGCCCGTGGATTGTGTTTCGAGACGGGTCCACTGGACACCGCCATTGATCTGTGGGGGCACGCTGGACTGACACTGTCGATCCAGGGAAAGACCGAGAACGCCCAGATTGCCGTAAGGATCTGTGATGTCGCGCCCGACGGCACGTCGAACCTGGTGACGCGCACTGTCAGAAACCTTGGCCTGACCCAATCGCTCGACGCGCGCAATGCAAACGACAAGGACAAGCCGAACGCCTTTCAAATCGAGCTTCCCACGATGGTCTACCGGTTTCAGGCCGGGCATCGCCTGCGCCTTGTGCTGGCCCAAAGCTACTGGCCCCTTGTCTGGCCCAGCGAAGGCACCGACGACCTTAAAGTCGTTGCAGACACCCTGAGACTGGATCTGCCCCAACCCCCGACGGATGCCAGCACGATGGCCGCCCCCCTGCCCGCGCCCGGCGGGCTGCCCGACACACCGACATGGGAACCTGTCTCCTCGGGCGCACTGACGCGCAACGAGGCGCGGCTTGGCGATCAGAGCTTTGACATGGGCTGGCACCAGCCGCTTGACGGTATGCGCTTTCCCGAGGTCGGGATCGGAATATCCACCGAGACCGAAGCGGACTATCACATCCCACAAACGTCACCCGGTCCCGCGTCCTGCCAGTTCGGCCATCGGATCCTGATCACCCGTCCAGACGGAACGGCCGAGGTCCTGTCAAAGCTGTCAGCCAGCGGATCCGCCGGATCCATCACCGTCGACGCATCGCTTCAGGTCACCTGGAACGGCGAACAGACGTTCCAACGGTCCTGGCACTACACGGTTTAGGCCCTTCATCGCAGGTTTCGCGCATGTCCAAAGACCCTTTGCTGCAACCCTTTCAGCTCAAGCACCTGACGCTGCGCAATCGCATCATGACCACCAGTCATGAGCCAGCCTACCCCGAAGACGGCATGCCCAAGGACCGATATCGCGCCTATCACGAGGAACGCGCCAAGGGGGGCGTTGCCCTGGCCATGACGGCAGGCTCGGCCACGGTGTCCCGTGACAGCCCGCCGGTGTTCAACAACATCCTCGCCTACAAGGACGAGGTCGTGCCCTGGATTCGCAACCTGACTGACGGCTGCCATGAACACGGCTGCGCGGTGATGATCCAGTTGACCCATCTGGGCCGACGCACGGGCTGGAACAAGGGCGACTGGTTGCCGTCGGTGTCTTCATCCCGGCACCGTGAACCGGCGCACAGATCCTTTGCCAAGCTGATCGAGGATTGGGACATCGAGCGCATCATCACCGATTTCGCAGATGCCGCGGAGCGGATGCAGGCGGGCGGCATGGACGGGATCGAGCTGCAGGCCTATGGGCACCTGCTGGATCAGTTCTGGTCGCCACTGTCGAACGATCTGACAGGGCCCTATGGTTCGGACACGCTGGAAAATCGGCTGCGGTTTCCGCTGGATGTGCTGGGCGCCATCCGCAAACGGGTGGGTCCGGATTTCATCGTCGGATTGCGGTACACGGCAGACGAAGCACAAAAGGGCGGGATCACCGAGGATGAAGGCGTCACGATCTCGCAGAGGCTGGCGGACACGGGTCTGGTCGACTTTCTGAACGTCATCCGCGGGCGCATCCACACCGACCCGGCCATGACGGACGTGATCCCTGTTCAGGGCATGAAAAGTGCGCCTCATCTCGACTTTGCGGGGCGCGTTCGCGCCGCGACCGGAATGCCGACCTTTCACGCGGCGCGCATCCCCGATGTTGCCACCGCGCGCCACGCCGTTCAGGCAGGCCTGCTCGACATGGTCGGCATGACACGCGCGCACATGGCCGACCCGCACATCGTGCGCAAGATTGTCGAGAACCGCGAAGACGACATCCGCCCCTGCGTTGGCGCAACCTATTGTCTAGACCGCATCTACCAGGCCGGAGAAGCGCTGTGCATCCACAACGCCGCCACGGGGCGCGAGCTGTCGATGCCCCACGTCATTCCCAAGGCGCAGACCAAACGGCGCGTGGTTGTCATCGGTGCAGGGCCGGGCGGGCTCGAGGCCGCGCGCGTGGCTTCTGAACGGGGGCATGAGGTGACCGTGTTCGAAGCTCAACCCGATCCGGGTGGGCAGGTGCGATTGACGGCCCAAAGCGCGCGTCGGCGCGAGATGATATCGATCATCGACTGGCGCATGGCGCAATGCGCTGCGCGTGACGTGGCATTCCACTTCAACACCTGGGCCGAGGCCGACGACGTCATGGCCCTGTCGCCCGACGTGGTCATTGTCGCAACAGGCGGGCTGCCCAACACCGAGCTGTTCGAAACCGGGCGCGACACACCGCATGTCATCAGCAGTTGGGACATGATCTCGGGTGACGTGAAGCCTGCGGACACGGTCCTGATCTACGACGAAAGCGGCGATCACCCCGGCTTGCAAGCCGCCGAGGTCGCCGCCTCTGCTGGCAGTACAGTCGAGATCATGACGCCGGATCGCAGCTTTGCGCCAGAGGTCATGGGCATGAACCTGGTGCCCTACATGCGCGCGCTTCAGGACAAGAGCGTGCGCTTCACCGTGGCCGAGCGATTGCTGTCCGTCGAACGGGCCGGCAACCAGTTGCGGGCCACCGTTGGTACGGACTACAGCGCCACGACCCGGACCAAGAACTACGATCAGATCGTGGTGAACTACGGCACCATGCCATTGGACGATCTGTATTTTACGTTGAAACCCCATAGTTCCAACGGCGGGGCCGTGGACTATGCCGCATTGCAGGCCGGTCAGCCGCAGGCCATCCTGCGCAACCCGGATGGGGGCTTTCAGCTGTTTCGGATCGGCGATGCCGTCGCTGCGCGCAACACCCACGCCGCGATTTACGACGCCCTGCGCCTGGTCAAGGACCTGTAGTATGACCCGGGCCGCCGACCGTAGACGGCCCGCGTCAAGCACAGCAGCTTGGCCTCTGGCGCTCACGTCACTCGACACCCCGCGCCTGCATGGCTTGGCGGCGATGTCGGGCGGTTGCGTGGAATGCCGCGGGCAGAATGCAAATCGCCGACACCACGGCGCACCACGTGAACCCCTGAAGCTCGAACAGCGGTTTATAGAGCGTCGTGCCGACAAACATCGCGGCATAGGTCACGGCGCTGTAAAGCCCCAGGATTGCGCCGCGTTGACCCGGACGCAGCGCCGTCAGGGACCCGACAAGCAGGTTCAGCCCAAGGTGGTTGGCTGCCCCCCAGACCGTGCAGACCACGATCAGGCCGATCGCGTTTTCGGCGACGGCCGCAAGTCCCACATAAGCCAGGGTCAGAACGGCAAAAATGAAGGGCGCCGATTTGACCTCTCCGTGACGGTCGATCAGTCGATCCAGCGGCGCCACGGCGCCAAAGCCAATGCCATAGAACAAGGCGGACAGACCGGCGAATGTCGTCGAGACGCCAAGACCTTGCGTCAGGTGGGGCCCCAGGAATGCGTAGGCCCCGTAGAAGGCAACCATGTAAGCGGCCACCGTCAGCAATCGCGGCGGCAGGCCCGGAAGTGCCAATGCCTTGAGGGGGGACCGGGCCCCCTCGGTCCCGCCCGAAGCGGGCGCCGCCCGCCCTGACCGCGCCAAAAGACCGGCCAGGCTGATCGCCACAGCAGCCAGAATGGCAAAGACCGCGCGCCAGTGGATCAGGTCCGACAGCACCGATGAGAATGTGACCCCCAAAACGAGGCTCAGTGTCCACCCCGTAAGGACCTTGCCCAACGTCTCGCTTTCCTTGCCTTTTTCCGCAACTTCCGCCGACAGCCCATAGATCGCCGGCAAAGCGACCCCCGCAGCAAGCCCGGCAAGCCCCTGCGCAAAGATCAGCGTCCAGACCCAGGGCGCCGCCGAACTGAGGCACAGTGCGATGGCAAGTATGACCAACGCCCCAAGCAAGGCGCGTCCCAACCCGATCTGATCGGCGCGCGGCGCAAGGAACAAGGCGCTGATGGCCGTTCCTGCACCGTAGGCTGCGGCCGCCAGCATCACATCGGCCGCCGTTGCACCGGCAAAAGACACTGCGACGTCACCGGCGATCGGGCTCAGCACAAGCGAGTTCGCCCCGACCACGCCGATGGCGGACAAAAGCAGCACGATCATCGTATTTTGCCCGGTTGCAGACACCAGCACGTCACCACAAATCGAAAGACCTAGCTTGCATGGTCTGACCCGCGCGCCGCCAACATGCGCAGCAAGCCGGGCCATTCCGTCTTGCCGTTGTAGTTGTAATGTTCCGACGCCGCCATCTGGTCTTGATACCGCGCGACCTTTTGCGGGTCGATCAGGTGCAGCGGACGCCCCATCGATAGGGTCTTGATCTGCGTGCTGCAGGTCTGACGCAGAAAATAGGCCCGAAAGAATGCGGCGGCGGCGGTCTCGCCCAGCGCATAGTAGCCGTGATTGCGGCTGATCAGGATCTGGTTCGAGCCCAGACGCTCGACAAAATGCGCTCCGAACGCCTCGTCCTCTTCGAATTCATAGTCAATGTAGCCGGTGATGTTGCCCAGATAGACCGCCGGCTGGTTGAGCGGCAGCAGACCGTCCTCGATGGAGCCGACCGCCATGACCTCTTCTTCGTGGCCGTGGACAAAGAAATTGGCGTCCGGGCGGGTTCCCAATATCCACTGGCACAGGTTCTGCACCCCGTCATTGAGCCACGGCGCATCGGCATCGACAGGTTGGCCGTCAGCATTGATCTTGACCATCGCAGACGCACGCGCTTCTTCCCAGAACATGCCATAGGGATGAACAAGATAGTGGTCAGGCTCGTCCGGCACCCGAGCGCACACGGCACCATTGGCCAGATCGGACATTCCGTAATGCGCAATGATGCGGAACAACGCGGCCAAATCGACGCGGGCCTGCCATTCGGCCTCTGAACATTCAAAGAGCGGTGTGCGTGATGCAAGTGTCATGGGGAAATCCCTTTTTTCTATGCGCGCGCAGCGCGGAGATGTCGTTTGAGTGTGCGGATGCGGGAATGTAGATCGTCCCGATCCGCGTAGATGCCTTCGATGAAACGCGCGCCGCCTTTTGCTTCATACCCCGCCCGCCCATGCAGGGCACGGCGGTTGTCGAACGCCAGCAAATCCCCAGGTTCGTAGCGAATTTGCATTTGATAGTCCGCGCTTTGTGCCCGGACCGAGAAGGCGCGATAGGCCCTGTAGGCGCGGGCCTGCACGTTCAGCGGCGCCTTCATCGGCGCGCGCAGAAATGTGTTGAACCGGACCCCGGTGATTGCCCCGGTCTGGTCCGTTTCAATCACCGGTCCGCGCCCGCGATAGTCAGAGGTCCGGGCGCGGTTGTTGTATTCCCAGATGTCGGTCACCAGAGAATGGAAGTGATCGGGTTCGGCGCTGCGCATGTCTTCGGCCAGGCGGTACGCGTCGACGTACAGCCCCTCGCCGCCCGTCGTCGTATTCTCGCGCGTGTAGAGAAACTGCAGACCAAAGGGCAATTCGCGGGTGGGCAGGTCGATGTGCTGCAAAAGCGATCCCGAGGTATAGGCCTGGCTGTCGGGATCATCCTTGATTTCCAGTACGTATTGGCGCCCGAAATTGCTTTCCCGCACGGGTCCGATGCGGGTGACGATCTTTTCCAGAAGTCCATCTTCCTGTGGCAGCCCCCGCAGGCGGGCGACCCCATAGGTACGCAGGGCCTCGAGCCATGACAAAAAGGTTTCCGCGTCGTCCAGCGCCACCCGGCCGTCGAACGTCGGGGGCTCGGGCAGGTCTTTGGCTGTCCAAAGCACCAGCGGTTCGGGCGTCTCATGGCCGAACCAGGCCGTGCCCCGCAACCATCCGGGGTGGAACTCGGATTGCAGCCCGTCCGAGAAAGAGACCAACACCGCCCCGCTGGCTTGTCGTCGGGCGTCCAGAATATGCAGGTCGATGGGGATATCCTCGGGACCGATTGCCATTTCCCGCGCCTTGGGATGTGTCGTCACCGGATCGGGACTGTTCTCGCGCAGCAGCAAGGCGTGATGCTGGCTTGTGCGCCCGTCTGTCCACGTGATGGTCAGCGCGTCCTCGGCGATCTTCAATGTGTGCACCGCATGGTCCACGGGCCAGAAATCGAAGTCGGGTGTTGGCGGCAAAGCAGTCATCAATGTGTCCTCCCACCACCGGGATACAGCGACGGCGGCTGTTTTCCTTGACTGCAAAAAGCGATTTGCTGACAGTAATCGACAAACAACCTTTAGACCGCATGCCCAAACTTGCGATTGTCCTGACCGACAACTTCCCGATCCTGTCCGTAACGCTGGTGACCGAGCCGCTGCGCGTGGCCAATCGGGAATTGGCGCAAAACCTGTGGTCCTGGCACATTCTGTCGGCAGCGGGTGGCCCCATTCACAGCTCCAGCGGGTTGGAACTGCAGGCAGAGCCTTTGGACGACGTCCCCTAGACGTCGTGCTGATGATTTCGTCCTATGCGCCCGAAACGGCACTGTCGGGCCCGTTGTTGGGCTGGCTGCGCAGGCGTGCACGATCGGGCACGCTCATGGGCTGTGTCGACACCGGAGCACTGATCTTTGCCGAGGCCGGATTGCTGACACAGACACCGGCCGCCGTTCACTTCGAGGCGCTAAGAGGCTATCGCGAAACCTACGCCGATCAGATGTTCGTGGACCGGATGTTCGATCTGTCCGGCAACCGCTGTTCCAGCGCCGGGGGCGTCGCGACCTTTGACATGACCCTCGCCTTGATCGAACGTTTTTGCGGTCGGGACCTAGCCAAGCGGGTCGCCGAGATCCTGACCTATCGCCCGACCGAACATGCGGGACCGCAACAAAAGATGTTGTCCGACACGTCTTTGGTGCGCATGGACCGCAACCTTGGGCGCGCGATGGACCTGATGCTGGTCAACCTGAGCGAACCGCTCAGCATCTCTGCGATCAGCGCCCAGATCGGGGTGGCGCAGTGGACGCTGGCCAGATTGTTCAAACGGCATCTCAGGCAGACACCAGCGGACTACTATCGCTACCTTCGACTGTCGCAAGCCAGGAACCTGCTTCTCAACTCGGCCTACCCCGTCAGCCAGGTCGCGGCGCTTTGCGGGTTCGAAAACCCCGAAAGTTTTGCCCGTGCCTACAGACGGCAGTTCGGCGAAACCGCAACGAACACGCGGGCCACGCAGGATCTCCGCGCAGACTGATCCACGCGAAGTTGCGTCTCGGGGCTATGTCGACCGGGACCGAGACTTCAGCCGCTCGCGCATCTTTTCCTTGCCCTTGGCGGAACCATCGTGAAACGTTCCGAACAGAACGTCCCAGGGCACCTCCAGGGTGCCATAGTTCACCTCGAAATACCGATGGTGCATCTGGTGGTGGAAGTTCCCCAGGTGCAGCCTTTTGCGCCCCGCGGCCCACAGTCCCTCGAACCCCGTATGCGTGGTGATCGCATAAAGGCCAAAGAACATCAGATGCGCAACGACGTGAACCGGGTGTGTGGGGACGACGAAATGAACCAGCGCGGTGCCAAAGTACATCACGTGCTCGATCGGATGCATCGACAGGCCCGACCACGGCCCAATGTCCGTGTTCCGGTGGTGCAGCGCATGAAAGCGGTAGAACAGATCCGTGTGCAGCAGGCGGTGCATCCAGTAGAAATAGAAACTTTCCCACACGGGGATCAGGAGGAACACGGCGATGAACCAGACCGCTCCGTCGGTCCAGGTCCAGACCGGGGCATATCCATTGGCCATCGCCCACCAGATCAGCGCTTCCCAAAGGCTCCAGATCGTGACGCCCGAGGCAAGGGTCCAAAAGACATTGTCCCGATACTGATCGCCAAAGGAAAACACCCGGCCCTTTCTGGGAAATGGCCGGGGATCGTACTTGTGGTCCTGTCCCTGCAGGGCGCGCGCATGAAAGATCACATGCAGTGTCTGCGCCAAGGCGACCACAAGAACCAGGTTCCGAACAAGGATCACCGCGATCCAGCCCCCCGGCGATGCCGCCGTTGTCAGTGTCGGGCTGGCCCAGGTCCAGGCCAGGCAGGCGATTGCGACGATCACCAGGTTTTGCGAAATCGGAAACCAGCTGTCCCAGTACCATCGCACGATGGCGCCCGGGCGCATGGGCCAGCGAAACAGCGGATTGACCTGCAGTGGCAGGTTGTCCGGTGTGTGGTTCCATTCAGATCTGGCCAAGTCCCCACCTCCGATTCAGCTGACTGAGCGAAGCAGCAGAGCGCCAAAAACTCAAGAAAAAGACGCCGTGCCGGGGCAAATGGCATTTTTCCGGGCCCTGACGCGAGCAAAACGCCATTTGCGACATGGGGCATGTCTGGGGGGCGAAGGGCTGCCGCGCTGGCCCGGAAGCCTCCTGCAGGACACTCAGCCGACCTGCGCAATCGGCTCCAGTTCTTCATGCAGCCAGTTGCCAAAGGCGCGCGACGCGGGGGTGGATTGATGATCTGGCGGCGCTGTCAGGAAATACGCCTCGCTCAGCGGCGGGCAGTGATCGAAGGGGCGGACAACGGCGCCACTGCTCAGCAGGTCGCCGGCAAGCGTGTCGTGGATCATCGTGATCCCTGCGCCGTGCAAGACGGCCTGCACAGCGATGACAAAGGTCGACGCCAAGGTCACCTCACCCTCTTTCGCAAAAGGCTGTCCCTGCGATTTGAACCAGGTGCCCCAAGACCCGGTCATGCCCGCACAATCAAGCAGAACGGCGGTTTCCAGATCAAAGCGGCCATCCTGATAGGACGGCGCGCAGACCGGAAAGAACCGTTCCTGCGTCAGTTGTTGCGCGGCGGCCGACATGTCGTCGGGACGCCCGAACCGGACCTCCATCTGCGCATTGGCCGCCTGCCGTTCGGGATCCCAGATCGGGGTGACGATGTTCAGCACCATCCAGGGATAGGCCGCATAAAGCCGCCTGAGGCGCGGCGCGAGCCACAGGACCGAAAAGGCCATGTTGCAGTGAAGCGTCAGGTTGCGCCCCCTGTCGCCCCCGGTGAAAGCCCGGGTGCCACTGGCCAGCATGTTGAACGCCTCCCGCACAACCGGCAGGTAATTTGCCCCGGCCTCGGTCAGCTCGATGGCACGTGTCTTGCGAAGAAAGAGATCACGACCAAGAAAGGATTCGAGGCTGCGGACGTGCTGGCTGATGGCCGACTGTGTCAGGTTCAGTTCATGCGCCGCCAAGGTGAACGACAGGTGCCGCGCGCTGGCTTCGAAAGCGCGCAGCCAATTCAAAGGAGGCAACCCGTCTGTCTGCATTCGATGCAACACCCATGCATAAGTTGGACTAATGCATTACCCCCGAATCCATCGTTTGTCAGCCGACTTGATGGTTCGCTATCTCACATTCAGCACATCGAAGGAGGAGCGATATGCTGGATGCCCAAAGATCGGCAAACCTGACGCACTGGGAACAGCGCGTGGACATGGCTGCCGCGTTTCGATGGACGGCACGTCTGAACATGCATGAAGGTGTCGCCAACCACTTCAGTCTGGCCGTGGATGACGCCGGAACCCGGTTCCTGATGAACCCGAACCAGCGACATTTTGCGCGGATCAGGGCGTCGGACCTGTTGTTGCTGGATGCCTGTGACACCACGACCATGACCCAACCCAACGCGCCCGATCCAACGGCATGGGGGCTGCATGGCGCGATCCACCGCCTGTGCCCACATGCGCGCTGCGTGATGCATGTGCATTCGGTGCACGCGACGGTTCTGGCCTGCCTCAAGGACCGCAGCCTGCCGCCCATTGACCAGAACACGGCCACCTTCTTTCGTCGGATCGTGGTCGACACCGATTTTGGCGGTCTTGCCTTCGAAGAGGAAGGCCTGCGTTGCGCGGGTTTGCTGAGCGATCCCGCAAAAAAGGTCATGGTCATGGGCAACCACGGCGTTCTGGTTATCGGAGACACGGTCGCGGACACCTTCAACCGGCTCTACTACTTCGAACGCGCCGCCGAGACCTACATCCGTGCGCTGCAGACCGGCCAACCCCTGCGGGTCCTGGACGACGAGATCGCCGAGAAAACGGCGAAAGAGCTGGAAACCTATCCCGATCAATCCGAACGCCATCTGGCGGAACTCAAGGCCCTCCTCGACGAGGAAGGCTCTGCCTACGCGAGTTGAGCCATGCCTGATTATGTCCCGACCAATGCCGCTTCGTCCGGCGTGACACTCGACAAGAAAACGCTCAAGACCATCGCGGCGCGGTCCGACCGGCCCGGCCTGCTGTGGCTGGGTCAATGGATTGTCTCGCTGATGGTGACCGGCACGCTGGTGATGATGTCCGTAGGGACGCTCTGGATGTGGCCCGCCATGCTGCTGCACGGCGTCTTTCTGACCGTGCCCGCGTACGCCGCCAGCCATGAAACCGCACATGGCACCGCGTTTCGCACCCGCTGGCTGAACGAAAGCGTTCTGTGGGTGACATCCCTTCTGTACATGGAAGAGCCCCTGCACCGCCGCTTTACCCATACAAATCATCACACTCACACCTGGCATGTCGGCAAGGACAGCCAGATGCCGTTTGACACTCCGATGGGATTTGGCGGCTGGCTGGCCGAGGCCACCGGCTTTGCCTTGCTGCGGTTCCACCTAACGGTGTTCGTCAGGCTGGCCGCCGGACGCTACACCGAAACCATGCGCATGGTCGCCCCCGGCAACGAGTTGCCCAGGATGACGCGCAATGCGCGGATCATGATCTTGATATACGTCGCCGTGGCGCTTGCACCGCTTGCGGGCATCTGGTGGCCGATCTGGCTGTTCCTGCTGCCGCGGGTCCTGGGTGCACCGGTCATGCTGCTGTTCACGCTGATCCAGCATGTCGAACTGCAAGAGAATTCGCCCTCGATCCTGGAAAGCACCCGGTCTTTCCGCACAAGCGGGCTGGGGCGGTTCCTGTACATGAACATGAACAATCACGTCGAACACCACCTGTACCCACAGGTCCCGTTCCACGCCTTGCCACAACTGGCCGAAGCCGTGCAAGATCAGGTGCCAGAGCCCGACCCCGGTTTCTTTCGCACCAATTTCGAGGTGTTGATCGTGGTCCTGCGCCGCTCGATGGGGCTGCCGACCAAGGCGCCCAGCATTCGTCAGGCACCGCATATGATCACCGACGGCGGGCGGGCGGTCCGCGTCGCACACAGGACAATGTGACATGAAACGCATCTACGACTTCAGCCGGAACCCGGCCTATCGCAACTATACCGTCGCCGACCTCAAGGCCTTGAAAGGGTCCGGGCGCAGGCTGTCGATGTCAAACCCGGCCGACCGCGATCAAATCGTTGCCTGCGTCGAGGCGGGCATCGATCTTTTTGTCGTCGGCACGGACCAGATGGAAGATGTGCGCGAACTGGCGCCATCGCATTTCACCGGCGCGGGCTCAACCTGGGCGCAGTTCGGATCGGATGATGAAATCGTTGCCCATGCCTTTGAAGCCATGCGCCGGGGCGCGGACATGTATTACACCCTGCGGTCCTTTGATGTGATGGAGCGCATGGCCCGCGAAGGCATCCCGGTGCAAAGCCACATCGGCCTGATCCCGACATTCAGCCACCACTATGGCGGTCTGCGTGCCTTTGGGCGCACGGCGGACGAGGCGATGCAGGTCTGGGACACGCTCAAGCGTATGGAGGACGTGGGCGTCTTCGCCGTCGAGGTCGAATGCCTGGCCGAGGAAATTCTGCTGGCCGTGAACGAAAAGACCTCGGTCGTGACCTTTTCGCTTGGGTCGGGCATGGGCGGCGACGCCGTCTTTTCATTTGTGGCAGACGTCTGCGGCGAGGCAAGCGAAGAAGAGAAACCGCCCAAACATGCGCATGCCTTTGGCAACGTCGGACGCCTGCACAAACAGATCCACGAAGAGCGCGTGGCGGCCCTGGGCGACTTCCACCGCGAGGTTGCACAGGGCAATTTCCCCTATGCCCCCACCAACATCGGCATGAAGAGCGGCGAGAAGGAAAAGTTCCTTGAGGCGCTCGACAGCTGGACCCCGACCCACACCTAGGCCCACAGGACCGGAACACATCATGAGCCAATGGATCGACGCCTGTTCCCCCGATGACATCGACGACGATGATCTGATCGCCTGGAACCACAACGGCAAACGGATCGCGATCTACAACACGGACAAGGGATTTTTTGCCACTGACCTGATGTGCACCCATGAAGAGCAAAGCCTTGAGGACGGTCTGGTCATAGACTGCGTGATCGAGTGTCCTCTGCATGGCGGGCGCTTTGACATCTGTACGGGCAAAGCCCTGTCGGCGCCGGTGTCCGTCGACCTTGGAACTTACCCGGTCGACGTGCGCGACGGCCGGATCTGGATCCGGGTCTCAACGGCCTGAGCGACACTGTCGGCAACAGCCGGGTATCATCCGGGAACGCAACGACACCGCGCCTCAGAGCAAACACAGGCCTTGCCCCGGATTGCTTCGGACACTGCGGTGGGCACCACTTTCCCGGTGGCGCGCCCAAACGGCATGATCGACGGCCAGTAGGTGCCATTGCCATTCCAATGACACCTCGCGCGTCGTCGCCGTCGCCGTCGGCTCGCGGTCTGCACGACCGCGGCCACGGCCATCACGCGCACCATCAGTGCCGTTTGATGTGATATTGCTTGAGCTTGCGGTATAGCGTCGGGCGCGAGATCCCGAGGGCGGCGGCGACCTTGGTCAAATTGCCGTTCTCGACCTCCATTGTCCGCCGGATCGCCGAAGCCTCAATACTTTCCAGATCGCCTGACTTGCCGCTGAGGATCGCCTCAAGCGAGTCCTCTTCAACATCGTCGAACCCACCCATGACCTCGGGGGGCAGATCCTCGGGTGTCACCACATTTCCGGTGCCGACAAGATAAGCCCGGTGCACCAGATTTCTCAGTTCACGCACGTTGCCCGGCCAGCGATAGTTCATCAGGCAGGACAGGCTTTCGTCGTTGAAGGTCAGGGGCGCGCGACCCATCTCTTTTGCGAAGTTGGCCGAGAACTTGTCGATCAGGGCGATGACATCTTCGCCCCGTTCCCGCAGCGGCGGCACCTCGATCGTCACAACCCCGATCCGGTAGAACAGATCGCGGCGGAAGCTGCCCTTCTCGATCTCTTCGCGCAGATCGCGGTTGGTCATGGCGATGACGCGGACGTCAACCGGCCGACGCTGGCTTTCCCCGATGCGATAGATCGCCCGTTGTTCCAGCGCACGCAGGAAATAGGGCTGCAGTTCGATCGGCATGTCGCCGATCTCGTCCAGACACAGTACACCGCCGTGGGCCAGTTCGAACTTGCCAGTCCGCCCCCCCTTGGCGGCCCCGGTGAACGCCCCGTCAACATAGCCGAAAAGCTCGGCGCCAATCAGTTCGCTGGACATCGCCGCACAGTTCACCGGCACATAGGGCGCCTTGTCAGACCCAAGGCGACTGTGGATCAGCCGCGCAAAAAGTTCCTTGCCGACACCGGTTTCACCCCGGATCAGGACCGAGACATTGGCCTTGGCCACCCGTTCGGCCAGTTCCATCGCCTCGATCATCTTTGGCGAAGAGCCGACCATCTCGATCAATTCCTCGGCCACGCCGTCGCGGGGCGCAATCGCAACCACATTGGGTTTGCGCGCCCGTTGGGTGCCCGACTTCAGGAACACGGCCGCGCCGCGCGGCTGCCCCTGCATCAACAGCCGCTCGACCCCCTCGGCCTCGACCCCGCGCGGCAACAGACCGTTGATTTCGCGCGCCTCGAGGTTGCCCAGATCGGGCAGAAGCTGGTGACCGACGGACAGTTCTTTTTTCCTTTGAAGCGGCGTTTCCTCAAGCCCCCGACGGAACCAGATCCGCCCGGTCTGATCCAGCAGCAACAGCCCGCCAGACGTCCGGTCGTATTCGGACATCACAAAGGCCTCCAGCAGTTGCGTACGCTCCTGCCGTTGCTGCTCGGCCAGCGCGATCTCGATCTCATGCGCGGCGGCCAGAACCAGCGCGACATTGTGCTGTTGAAAGATCTGCGGCGGGCCTGACAGGTCCACCACGCCTATGACCGCATTGGTCATCGGATCGCGGATCGGGGCCCCGGCGCAGGTCCAGGATTGCACCCCTTGGGCAAAATGTTCGGACGCATGCACATAGGCAGGACGTCCGGTTCGCAAGGCTGTGCCGATCCCGTTCGTTCCGATGGTCTTTTCGTTCCAGTCGCCGCCGATCTCCAGATGGATGTCCAGCCCTTCTTCCAGCACCGCCGCGTCGCCAATGGCGTCGATGACCACCCCGGACTTGTCCGCCAGGATCAGGATGGTGCCCGCCTCTTTCAGATGCGGCTCAAGTCGTTTGAACGCAGCCGAGGCCGCCTGGATCAGCTGCCAGTTCTTGTCCTTGAGCTGATAGAGATCGTCCCCCGTCAACGCCTTGCGGGCACGTTGGCGACCGGCGTCGATGCCCATGTTGCGACTGCGTTGCCAGGATTGAAAAATTTCTGTGCGAACAGCGGTGTTCTGTTCGGGGTCGGTGCGCTCGGAGCTTACGAAATTCTCCCAGGCATCGCGTGTTTCCTTTTCAGACGCTTCAGCCATCTTGGTCCCTCCACCGGTCGGCCTTGTTCTGGAAACATGTGCTTTTGCCCTCGGCTTTCGCCAAACACGCATGTGCCGGTCTTGGTGCCGGCGTCTGTTCGTGTCAGCTGCTGTCCGGGGTCAATCCAAGCAATTGTTCCAAGGTGACAACCAGTTCCTCCTCTGTGTAGTCCGTATTGATCTCGACACCTTCCAACTGCGCGATGCAGCCAAGCAGTTCCTCGTCCAAAGGTGAGATGAAACCGTTCTCCCGGGTGGCAAGGAACAGCTTTCTGGACAGGAAATTACCCCGGATCTCGCCAATCATTGCCAGCTGGCGTGCCGATTTCCGGTCGGCCAGAACGACGCGATTGTTCAGGCTGACCTTCACATAGGGTTCCGGTTCATCGACTGTGGCGCGGGCTTTCATGTCAAAGATAAGCTTGCCTTCTGCCTGAGGTTCCTTGTTGCGCTCAGCCTGCTGCTGTCGCATCTGCGTGAAACCGCCGTTGCTGATCTGGTCAGCCAATTTGCGAATGACCGGCATGTTTTCCGAAATCATCCGTTTGGCTTTGACATCTTCAGCGCGCGGACCTTCTCTCTTCGAGAAAATATCCAACGTCGTTCCTCCCTGTGCATAAATTGTTAGCAGTTTCGTCGCGCGGTCCCAAATGCTTATTTCCGGCCATACCTTTGCCCAAGACGGCAACCGCGCTGCGTCCATTTTGTCTGCGCTCACCTCGGCGCGATGAAAATCGCAACACGGTCAGAGCCTTAAATGTGCATCTGGTCCTCCCTTTTGGCGAAATCCGATCGTTCAGTTTTCGAACGGTCTTTTTTGTGTCAGGGCCAAAGTCCGGGTGGCCTGTCGGTGTCAAAGGCCCTTGGCGGGCCTTTGACGGTGTTTTCCTGCCGCGTCTTCAGGCCAGGTCGAACCGGTCTGCATTCATGACCTTGGTCCAGGCGGCAACGAAGTCGGCGACAAAGGCCGCCTTGTTGCGGGCACTGCCATAGACCTCGGCCAGCGCGCGCAGTTGCGAGTTGGACCCAAAGACCAGATCCACGCGCGACGCGGTCCAGGTCTTGGCGCCGGTCTTTCTATCCTGGCCTTCGAACCGGGTTTCACCCGGATCAACGGGGCTCCATGCCACGTTCATGTCTAGAATGTTGACAAAGAAGTCCGCGCTCAACACTCCGGGACGGTTGGTCAGCACACCGGCATCACTGCCGCCATGGGTTGCCCCAAGCGCCCGCAGCCCGCCAACCAGCACCGTCATTTCCGGCGCGGTCAGTGTCAAAAGCTGGGCCTTGTCGACCAGCAAGGCCTCGGCCGGTTGCGAGTACGCACCTTTCTGGAAGTTGCGGAACCCATCAGCCTGTGGCTCCATAGGATCGAAAGAGGCCGCATCGGTCTGATCTGCGCTGGCGTCCATCCGGCCCGGCGTGAAGGGCACGTTTACCGCGTGTCCACCGTCTGCCGCTGCCTTTTCGACCGCCGCATTGCCCGCCAAGACGATCAGATCCGCCAGCGAGACCTTCTTGCCGCCCGAGGCACCGCCGTTGAAGGCGGACTGAATGCCGTGCAGCGTGTCCAGCACCTTGGCCAGGCGCGCAGGCTCGTTGGCCTCCCAGTCCTTTTGCGGGGCCAGGCGGATGCGTGCGCCATTGGCGCCGCCACGCTTGTCAGACCCCCGGAAGCTCGAGGCCGAGGCCCAGGCCACAAAGACCAGATCCGCAACCGACAGGCCTGACGACAGGATTTCATCCTTCAGAGCCGACTCGTCCGCCCCATCGATCAGAACATGATCCACGGGCGGGATCGGGTCCTGCCAGATCAACTCTTCGGTCGGGGCCTCGGCGCCGATGTAACGCGTCTTGGGGCCCATGTCGCGGTGGGTCAGCTTGAACCAGGCGCGGGCAAAGGCGTCCTGGAACTCGGCCGGGTTTTCGTGGAACCGTTTCGAGATCGGGCCATAGATCGGGTCAAAACGCATCGCCATGTCGGCGGTCGTCATCATCGTGGTGACCTTGGTCGAGGCGTCATGCGCCTTGGGCGCCTTGTCGGCGTCCTTAACGTCAACCGGATGCCAGACGATGTTGCCGGTGCCGGTTGTGGCCTGTTCCCACTCATAGCCGAACAGCAGATCGAAATAGCCGTTATCCCACTTGGTCGGGTTCGCGGTCCAGGCCCCTTCGAAGCCCGAGGTCGTGGTGTCGTCGGCCATGCCGCTGCCGTGCGCATTGGCCCAGCCAAAGCCCATCGCCTGCAAGGGCGCAGCTTCGGGTTCGGGGCCCACGTCGCCTTCGGGGCCGGCCCCGTGGCCCTTGCCAAAGGTGTGCCCACCCGCAACCAGCGCGACGGTTTCTTCGTCGTTCATCGCCATCCGGCCAAAGGTTTCGCGCACATCCCGCCCCGAGGCGAGGATGTCCGGGTTCCCGTCAGGTCCCTGCGGGTTCACATAGATCAGACCCATCTGAACGGCCGCCAGCGGTGTCTCCAGATCCCGTTCGCCCGAGTAGCGGCTGTTGGGTTTGTCGCTGGTGGCCAGCCACTCGGTTTCCGAGCCCCAATAGATGTCCTCTTCGGGTTCCCAGATGTCTTCGCGACCGCCCGAGAAGCCAAAAGTCTTGCCGCCCATGCTTTCGATGGCGACATTGCCCGCCAGGATCATCAGGTCCGCCCAGGAGATGGCATTGCCGTATTTTTCCTTGATCGGCCATAACAGGCGACGCGCCTTGTCGAGGTTGCCATTGTCAGGCCAGCTGTTCAGCGGCGCAAAACGCTGCGTGCCGGTCGAGGCCCCGCCGCGCCCGTCTGCCGTGCGGTAGGTCCCGGCCGAATGCCAGGCCATCCGGATAAACAGCGGACCATAGTGACCATAATCGGCGGGCCACCAGTCCTGGCTGTCGGTCATCAGCGCGGTCAGGTCGGCCTTCAACGCCTTGTAGTCCAGCCCCTTGAACGCCTTGGCATAGTCAAAGCCGTCGGGCATCGGGTTGCCGACCACAGGGTTCTGATGCAGCACCTTCAGGTTCAGCTGGTTGGGCCACCAGTCGCTGTTGCTGCGCCCGGCGTCATGTGTGGCTGCGTGCATGACCGGGCATCCGCCCGTCTGTCGCATATCGTTTCCGTCCATCGGTTCCTCCACGATTCTGGACTTGGATTTATCTTTCGGTGACCCGCGCACCCGCGCCGGTCACAACCAATCAATGCGGTCGCGCGTTCGCCCCGCAGGGGCCGCGTCAAAGACGATGGCATCCTCTTGGCCAAAGCCCGGCCAGAGCGTTTTCTGGGTGTAAAGCCCGCTGACCAGCCCCCGCCGGATGCGCTGATAGAAGGCGCTGTTCTCGATGCCCCGCAGCAGGTCCACGCGATCCTGTTCGCGCGCGATGTCGATATAGGCCGCGTATCCCAGCGCCTGGGCCGAGGCGTTCAGCCCGGCGATGCCCGCCTCGACCGCTGGCGCGGCATGAGGCGTGTCATAGCGCTTGACGGCCACGACATAAAAGGCGTCCGACACCTTGTCATGCGCATAGATATCCCGCGCCATCCGCGCGAGTGTAGCCATTGTCTCGGGCCGCAGATGCTGCACTTCGACGGCCCAGTTATCCGTGGCAGCCTTGGCGGCGACAAAACCGTTGCCAACCGCAAAGCTCGTGCCGAAGTCTGCGCTATTGGCCAAAAGCGCAGGGCGGGTCAGGCTGTCCTTGTCGATCAGCGTGCTGTACTTGCTGCCGGTTTGCATCACTGGAACCTGCCTGATCGCTGCATGACCTCGATTTCGTATCCGTCGGGGTCCTTGACGAAGAAGAAGCGGGCCAAAGTCTGACCCCGATGCTGGAAATCCACCAGTTTGCGCGGAGCAAACCCCGCCTTTTCAAAGCGGGCGTGTTCGGCATCCAGATCGTCGACACAGACAGCGAAATGGCCGTAACCGCTGCCCAGGTCGTAAGCCTCGGTCTGGCCTTTGTTGACCGTCAGCTCGAGCTCAAAGGCGCTTTCGGAATTCGACAGGTAGATCAGCGTGAAGTCATCGAAATCGATGCGTTCCGCCACCTCGAGGCCCAGGGCCTCTTTGTAGAACGCAACCGAACGCGCCTCGTCGCGGACGCGGATCATGGAATGAAGAGCCTTTGCCATCTTGGACCTCGTCGTGTCTTTTTGGGGGGTGCCCGGCCTGTCACATTTGGGGCACGACAGGCCGGGCCTTGCGCTGGACCGGGAAAATAAAGGGGAGCCGGTCCAGGCAGCGCCGGAGGGGGATTTTATGGGACGATAACGCCCCGTCCGGTGAACTTGCGGTTCTTGAAGTCGTCGACAGCCTGGTTGATGTTGTCGAGGCTGTACTCGGTCTGATGCATCTTGACCTTGCCGTCGGCATTCATCTCCATCAGTTCGACCAGTTCGACATAGTCGCCGACAAGGCTGCCGCCGATCTTGATTTCATTCGCCACAAGCTCGAGCGTGGGCACCTCGACGGTGCCGCCGTATCCGACCATGATCAGCTCGCCGCCCTGACGCAGCAGCTTCCAGCAAATGTTTTCAGTCCCATGTTCGCCAACAAAGTCGATGGCAACATGCGCGCCGCCTCCGGTCAGGTCCTTGACCTCGTCGATCAGGTCTTCGCCGCCGTCCAGCACGATGTCCGCGCCCAGTTCCTTGGCCAGCACCTGCGCAGCCGGTTCGCGGTCAACCGCGATGACACGGCAGCCGCTGGAGTGCTTGAGCACCTGCAACGCGATGTGCCCAAGTCCGCCGATGCCCAGCAACAGGACGTAGCCGCCGGGATTGACCAGTTTCGCTGCCTTCTTGGCCGCGCGATAGGCGGTGATCCCGGCGTCGGCCATCGGCGCAACCTCCAGCGGGGTGATGCCGGTGTTCAGCTTGATGACCGAGCCTTCGTTGGTCTTGAAATACTCGGCAAACCCGCCATCCAGCCCAAGGCCGGGAAACAGGCCGTGGTCGCAGTACATGTCATGGCCGTAACGGCAGTTCAGGCAGATGCCACAGCTGCGGTGCGGGTGACAGATCACGGCATCGCCGGGTTTGACCGAGGTCACGGCGCTGCCGACGTCCTCGACCCAGCCCGCGTTTTCGTGCCCCATGATATAGGGCAGCAGGTTGCCATGGGTGTCCATGATGTCTTTCCAGACACCTTCGATAATGTGCAGGTCGGTGCGGCATAGGCCAGCTGCACCGACCTTGACGATCACCTCGTCGGGCGCTGTGATTGTGGGAGGGTCAACGTTTTCAATCTTCAGCTCCACGTTCATCGCGGGATCGTATTCGTAAAGTCTGGCGGCTTTCATGTCTTTAATCCTGTCGGTTTGGCGGCCAGCCCGGACAGGCTGGCCGGATGGGGTCATTCAGGACGGTCAGGCGCGGCCCAACAGCTCGGCACCGCCGCCAAGGGCCGGGCCCTCGGTCGGATCGGCTTCGCCTTCGTCAAGGTCGCCGACCAGGGACTCGGTGGTCAGGATCAGCGTCGCGACCGAGGCTGCGTTGACCAGGGCGCTGGCAGGGACACGGGCGGGATCGATGACCCGGGCGGCATACATGTCGCCAAAGACACCGGTCGCGGCATTGAAGCCGTAGCCCGCCTCGCCGTTCACAACGCTTTCCATCACCGCGTCGATGTCACCGCCGGCATTGCGGACGATCCGACGCAGCGGCTGGGTCAGCACCGAGCGGACCAGGCCGACACCTTTGGCCACATCGCCTTCGACCTGCAGATCGTCGAGGCAACCCGCGATCTGCGCCAGGGCAGTCCCGCCACCGGCAACAACGCCATCCTCGGCCGCAGCACGGACAGCGCAAAGCGCGTCTTCGATCAGCTGGATGGTGCGTTTCTGTTCGACCGGGGTAAAGCCACCCGCATAGATGATCGCGCTGCCACCGGTCAGCTTGGACAGACGTTCACGCAGCTTGTCCTTTTCGATGTTGGGCGGCGCGGCATCGTACTGACGCTGAACCTGCTTGCGGCGGGCCGTGATGGCGGCGGGGTCACCCTGCCCCTGCAGCACCGCAGTGCCATTGGCATGGGCGCGGACCATGGCCGCCCCGCCCAGCTGGTCGCGGGTGACGTTCTCGATGCTCTTGCCCAGATCGCGGGCCAGCACCTCGCCGCCGGTCAGGATCGCCAGATCGTCCATCATCGCCGTGCGCCAGTGGCCGTATTCGGGCGGATGCACGATCAGGAACTTTCCGCTGTCGCCCTTGTCCAGCAAGGTCACGACAACCTCGGGCGCGATCTCTTCGGCGATGATCACCAGCGGACGGTTTTCGCCCTCGGCAATCGATACCGCCTTGTCCAGCACCTGCGGCTTCAGGATCTTCTGGTCCGTCATCAGGATCAGCGGATTGCGCAGCACCGCTTCCATGTTGTCGCGATCCGTCACCATGTGGTGCGAGATATACCCCCGCTCGAACGACATGCCCTCGACGACCTCCAGCGTGGTGTCGATGGTCACGCCGAAATCGGCCGAGATCACACCCTCTTTGCCGACACGCTGATAGGCCTCGGCCACCAATGCGCCCAGTTTTTCGTCGGTGGCCGAAACCTGCGCGACCGCCTCCAGATATTCGGGATGCTTTTCGCAACAGCGCGACGAGGCGTCGATCGCATCGATGATCTTTTGAACGGCCAGATCGATGCCCTTGCACAGATCAACCGGCTTGACGCCATTGTCGGTCAGCTCGACCCCCTGCTGGATCAATGCGTTGGCCAGCACAATCGCGGTGGTCGTGCCGTCACCCGCCACATCGTTGGTCTGCATCGAGACCTCGCGGACCACCTGGGCGCCCATGTTTTCAAACCGGTCATTCAGCTCGATTTCCTGGGCGATGCTGACGCCGTCGCGGGTCACCAGCGGGGTGCCGACCGGACGGTCGACCATGGCGTTCAGCCCCTTGGGCCCCAGCGTCGGTTCAACAGCGGCGGCCAGCCGTGCGACCCCGCGGGCCAGTCGTTTGCGGGCGATTTTCCCGTGTACCATCAATTTGGCCATGTCTCTCTCCATTCGCCTGATCGTGGATCAGGACGTTGTTCAGAAGTTTCGATTGGTTTCAGCCAGTTACGAGCTGACGGGCGTTGCAGCGCCAGGCAGAACCCGACCGGTGATGAAGTCGACCAGGGTCGGTCCGTCGGGACCGATTTCCACCTCTTTGTAGCGGGTCTTGGCCAGGCCACGGCACAGGGCGCCGTTGAACTCCATGTTGATCCGGGTGCTGCGCAAGCGCTTGAGGTGTTCGGTTACGTCCTCGGCGGCGATCGCCTGCCCTTCCCAAGTCGGAAAGGCCGGATCATCAGGGTGTACCGCAAGCCCCTGCGAGATCAGCAAATCCAGATAACGCGGAAGTTGCTGGGCTTCTTCGCCGCCCTCGAAGGTGACCTTTTGCAGTTGCGACAGTGTCATGGCGACGATGCCCTTGGGATCCCGCCCCTGCGCCTGCAGACCCAGAAGAACCGTCTCTTGCCGCCGGTCAAAGGCCTTGGCGTTGAACTTGTCGGTGACTTCGGACAAATCCGCGCCGTCACAGTATTCGGCAAAGACCTTGTGATAGGCGCGTCCGCTGTTCACCCCCTCGTTCACCTTGTCACCAAAGCAGTGGTCGTTCAGTTGTACGTCCACCTGTTTGACCCAGGGCATGCTCTTGATGGCCTGTCGGATCCCGAACGCCATCATGAAGGCAAAATTGGGTGAGCACCAATAGGTCGGCAGACGGAACTCGACGTTCACCGTCGCGGCGTCGGTCACTTCAACCCGCTCGACAAAGCCCATTTCGGTAATGGGCTCGTCGAGTTCCGGGTCCGTCACGCTTTCAAGACGGCCCCAGACTTCGAGTTCAAGTTCCGATTTCAGAACCTCGACATGCATGATCTTATTCCGCGGCCATTTGCACGGGTGATCCGGCAAGTTGCGCCTTCTTGGCCTCGACATCGATGTCGTAAATCTTGGCCGCATTCAGACCCAGGATCTTTTCCTTGATCTCATCCGTCAGCTGTACGCCACGCTCTTGCGCGATGTCGTCGGGGATCTGGTAGTCCCAGAACTTTTCAACCAGCCACTGAGGCGTCCAGATCGCGTAATCCGAGCCAAACAGCAGCTTGTCTTCGCCCACCCACCACAGCAGTTCGGCCATCACCTCGCCAAAGTAGCGGGGGCGCGAGTGGATAAAGGGCATGGCCACGGCGAGACCGCCATAGACGTTGGTTTCCTGCGTGGCGATCCAGCAGAAATCATCCAGCCGCGGCAGACCACAGTGTTCGATGATCCAGTTCAGGTTCTGGAAGTCGGTGGCGGCGTAGTCGACGTCATGCACGTCAAAGGCGTCTTTCGACAGCGGAATGATGGTCGGGCCCTTGTGAACATGGATGTTCCTGATGCCCAGCTTGTCGCACAGCTCAAAGCACTTGTAGGCCGCAGGATCGTTCAGCGCCCAGCCTTTGCTGTCGCCGTTCCATTCGGCCGTGTACATCTTTACCCCTTTGATATCAAAGGTCTCTTTCATGTAGTGGATGTATTCCAGCGCCTTTTCACCATCGCGCGGGTCAAAGGTGCCGTTGACGATGAACCGCTCGGGATGGCGCTCGGCCATGCTGTGGGACCGTTCGATCGACGAAAAGCCGTTCTTGTAGAAATCGCTCAGATAGGTCGACTGGATGATCGCCATGTCGTCGGGACCATCGACAAAGAGATCGCGATAGACATCGTCGGCGCTGTATTTTTCGAACTTGGCCTTTTCCCACAGCTGATCCTCGGGCGAGAGGTTGGTGTGGTAGGCATAGAAGCAATCGATGAACTGCTTGCCATGCACGTTTGACTGGTTCTCGGGGCTGCCATCCCAGAAATGGGTGTGGCCATCCAGAACGAAGATCTCTTTTCCATCAGGTGTCTTGAACATTTTATCCTCCCGTAAAGTCTGTAGGTCCTGCCGGGCGCCGGGGTGGTCCCCGGCGCCTTTGCGTGGGTTCAGATGAATTCCATCACTTCGTTCATGTCGCCGAACAGGATGACGGTGTTGTCATCCACGCGAACCATTCGCCCGTAGTGGGTCGAGGTGTTCACTTCGAAGATCTCGGCGGTCATCTCGCGACCCAGGAATTCGCTGATTTCATCCATCTTGAAGATCAGCTTGCCTTCGCCGTCGACACGGATGGTCGCCGGGTTGTAGGTGACGGTCACCTTGGGATCTTCGTCCATGAATTCGGCAATGGCGCGGGCCTCGACCGAGTCGTTCATGGTGATCCCACACTGGTGCGAAACTTCGCGGCTGCTCAGATCGATGTCCTTCATCGCCTTGAAGATGTTCGAGCGTTCGCCGGTGCGTGCTACGTTTGACATTGCTTTGTCCTTTTTATGGGTTACGCGAGGCCGAGTTCGCCGATGATCTGGTTCAGACGTTCGTGGCTGACAGCTCTGACGTCTTCGAAGGCGACCGGTTTGGAATGCGGTTGCGACCAGATCGGCTGCAGCGCGGCGGCGGCCTTGTCAGCCAGGTCGCGGTGCTTTTTCAGCCAGGCGGCAAACAGCTCGCGGTTCTTGGCGCCATACTCGGGGTCGTTGGCCAGCAGGTAGATCAGGTCGATCGTGTTGGCCAGGTTGCGCTCGAAGTCGGCTTCGGCAGCCGAGATGACCGGCGGCGTGATGAAGTCGTTGTTCGCGGCAGCCGCCTGCATGAAGAAGCCCGAGCGGATCAATTCACCCACCAGCGGCTCAAACACGATGTTGGTCGCGAAGTACTGCTCGAGGTAGTCTTCCGAGCCCATGATGGTCTCGATCGCCTCGCGGGTCGGTTGCCAGATCGGGTCTTCCAGCCAGGCTTTCTTGCCCAGCGTGTCGTCCCAGCCATCGATGTCCATGCCGATCTCGGCCAGGTACAGGGTGATGTCCTGCGCCAGACGCATCTTGTACGACGAGTTGGTCAGCGTCGCGTTGTTGATCATCTGGGTATAGCCATACCGCTGCGCCTGCATCATCGAGGTGCCCAGGCCGAATTCAGCATGTTTCCAGGCGCCCAGATGCTTTTGCAGGATGGTCAGCCAGTTCTTGTCGAACACCTTGTGCGCGCCGGCGCGGCGGGCGTTCGAGATGACGTTCTGCACCATCGTCTCGATCTTGGACTGGCGCTGATAGTGTGTCCGTTCCCACTCCTGGTCGGGCGCACGGAACGCATGCCAGTTGCTGGACTGGGCTGCGGTGTTGTCCTTCTTGTAGGCACCGCCCCCTTTGCCGCCTTCGAACTCGATGATCCAGTTCTGGATCAGATAGCGTTCGGGATCGGGTTGCACGTCAACGGTGACGTCCTCGTAGTGCGAGGCGCGACGTCCGCGCGGTTCGAAGTAGTTGTATTTCCGGCTGGTCGAGCCGACAAACGTTGCCGCACCGGCTGCGCCGGACCCAACTGAGCTTGATGTTGCTACCATGGTAGCCTCCCTTGTTTGATCACATCACTAGCGTTCAGGCCAAATCAGTGGCCCGAAGAACCGGAAGTGGGTGTGAACTTGTCGTAGAAAATCCGATCCGTTTCGAAGTCGTGCATGAACAGGACCGGGGTCAGCGCATCGATCATTGGCGGCGGGCCACAGGCGTAGATGTCGCCGTCGCCATCGCAATCGAGTTCCTTCAGTCGGCGGTCGACCTCTTCGTGCACAAAGCCGCGCGCGCCGGTCCAATTGGCGTCATCATCGGCATGGCTGAGCACCGGGATGAACTCGATCTTCGAGTCGGCCTCGGTCAGCGCCTTGATCTCTTCAAGTTTGAACAGATCGTCCTGGGTGCGCGCGCCGTAAAAGAACAACACATCGCGATCCTCGCCGCTTTCGATGTGGTCGTGCAGGATCGACCAGACCGGCGACATGCCGGACCCAGCGCCGACCAGGACTACGGGTCCTTCCCGGTCTTCGCGTCGGAAGCACATCCCGTAGGGTCCTTCGATGTGGACCTCGGCTCCGGCTTTGATGCCTCCACTGTCGAGTTCGTTCGAGAACCGTCCATCGGGGTATTTCTTGATGATGAATTCGAGGTTTTTGGTTTCGCTCGGCGAATTTGCCATGGAGAACGAGCGTGTAATCTCCTCCCCCGTTTCCGTCCTGACCGTGATATCGACATATTGACCCGCCCAAAACTTGATCGGTGCGTTCAATTCGATTTTCACGCCGCGAATATCGTGGGTCAGTTTCTGGAAATCGACGATCTTGCCTTCGAAGGTCTTGATCGGAATGGATTTCGACAGAACTTCCTCGTCATAGTTGAGCAATTCAATTTCGATGTCGCTATAGGCCTTGGACCGGCACATGAGGATGTGGCCACCCTCTTTCTCCATGTCGTTCAGCGCAAAGGTCGAATAGTTCGACATCTCCGTTTCGCCATCAAGCTGGATGCATTTGCAGGCCGAGCACTGCCCTTCGCGGCAGCCATGCGGCAAGGCGATCCCTTGTCGAAACGCGGCGTCCAGAATCCATTCGTCCTCTTCGACTTCGAATTCCACCCCCACGGGTTCCAGTCGAATGTTGTAGACTTCGGTCATCTTCGAATTGTCCTCCCTGACCGCGCGCAATGCGCGGCGTGGTGTGCGAGGGCCCGGGCCGGGCCCCCGCGATGTTGCGATTAGTTGAAGGCCGCGATCTTGAAGCCCTTGCGGTACTCGGCCACGTGGGCGTCACGTTCCGCAGGCGACATGGCGCGCAGCGCTTTGAGCGGCGAGGCCAGCTGGTGGCCGCGAACGTGCTCAAGCTTCCACATGTCCTTGTTGTCGAACCGCAGGTGCGGCTGCGGGACAAGGGTCTCGCCATCGTCGCGAACGAAGTTGAGATCCTTGATGGCGTCCGCCAGATCCCAGCCGTCGTAAACGGTTTCCCATTCACGCTTGCCCGAGAATTTGCCCATCGCCGGGGTCGGACGACCCTGGTATTCGTCTGCAAAGGCCTCGACGGCAGTCCAGCGGTCCAGCTCGTGCGCAAAGGTATGCAGCTGCCCGTCGATTTCATCGACAACCATGTCTTCGCGGATCAGGCAGGGCACCAGGCACGACCAGCAGCGGTGCGGATAGACGTAGCCGGTTTCCTCGTTGAAGGTGATGACCTTCTCACCCGGCTTCGACAGCTTGGCGTACCACTTCCAGAAGTCACCGAATTCGGCGTACCAGCCCGGGTACTTGTGCTCGAACCATTCAAAGTCTTTCTCGGTCTGGGCCTCGATGCGCCAGAAGTTGACCGGCCAGCCGACGGCAAAGAACTGGGCGACCTTGTGGACGTAGTTCTTTTCGGTGATCCGCTTCCAGGCTTCCTGAACGTCGTCGTGGTGAACCTTAACGCCGTACTTTTCGAGCGGCAGCATGTAGGTGCGGTAGTAATCTTCAAAGATCCACCGGTGCCACATCTCCGCATAGGATTCCTTTTCCTTGTCGCGGTTGGTGGTGCCGTATTCGATGAAGGTACCGATCGCGGCGTCGACGATGGCGTGGTTCTGCCAGAAAGAGTACCGCAGGTCGCGTTCCAGAAGCTGGTGGTTCTCCGGCTCTTTCAGCGCTGCCATCAGCATCGAGTGGCCGTTGCCGATATGGCGGCTTTCGTCCGACTGCACCGACAGGAACACCGTGGGCAGCGCGTAGTCGCCGTTGCGGGCGGCCTCGGACGGCATGGCCACGAAAAGCGTGTTGGTGAACGCCGTTTCGGCCACCACAGTCAGGTACATGCAGGCGGCGGTCATCACGTCGCCGGTGATGAAACCTTCACCGAACTGGCGGCCAATGGTGGTGGCGTAACACTTGCCAAAGGCCTCTTCGGTGATGTCGAACCCGGCGGGGTCGATGTAGTTTTCCATGTACCACTTCTTCAGGTTCATCTGAATCGTGGAGTGACGGAATTCGTCGACCATCTGCATGGTGAAACCGGTGCGCAGGTCTTCGCCCGGTGCCAGACGGGCCACCATGGCCATCGAGCGCGCGGCCGAGATTTCCGGGAAGGGGATGATCGCCAGAAACAGCTTCATCCATTCGACCCAACGGGGTTCCACATTGCGGAACATGTCGCCACGCAGGGCGGCGTCCAGGGCACCGTAAACGCGGTTGTCCTTTTCTTCCTGCATCGGGAAGTAGGACCGCAGGACCTGTTTCATCGGGTCGCGGGGTGCCTTGGTGATCTTGTAGTCTGTCGGGAAAGTCGAAGCTTCCTGAACATAGGACGGGTTCCAGCCCAGATCAGAAATCTTCTTGGTGGCCTCCCCTACCGAGATACCACGTTGAGACGTGATTTTATTAAGCGTCAAAGTCATACCATGAGCCTCCTTAGAGCTCAGTGACCGAAAGCCCGGTCACGTTTGGCGGCTTTAGCCGTTTTCAATTTGGCACCCCGACGGGGCACCGGTTCTCGGCAAAGGTTGATGAGGGCGATTCCTTGGGCCGTTCACTCCGGCTTTGCGCCGGTGTTACGCCCGTCCTCTGGTCCTTCGTTCTTGCGGCCCAAGTGCTGGGCCTGTGCTTGTCCCCCATAGAGTTGCAATCGCCGTGCCAAAGCGCCGAAATGTCGCAACGCGCGCGTCAAAAATTTGTTAACCCTCTGGTTTTCAATCATTCTTTTTGCGTGATTTTTGTTCACCGCGATCTAAGCACTGATGGGCAAGGGCGAGAGGTGCGCGCCCTGTGTTACGTTGTTTTGCAACTGTAAAACCCGGACGATCTCGAAACTTTACAGCCAGTTGGCACACCGCGTGACACCCACGAAAAATGGGCCCCCGATGTGGGGGCCCATGAATGCTGTCCTTGGTCTGCGGGTGGAAAGTGCCGCGCTCAGTTTCCCGCGCGACGGCGCCGGGCCGAGGGCAAACCAAGCTCTTTGCGGTACTTTGCGACAGCCCTGCGCGAGACAACGATCCCCTCTTGCGATAGAACGGACTGGACCTGGCCGTCTGACAAGGGCGCACTCGCCCGTTCGCTGCCGATCAACTGCGTGATCCGCGCCTGCACCTGCGGTTTCGAGTGGGCTTGCGTTCGGGTCACGGCACCCGGGCACAAGGCCTTGCCGGTGACGATGCCGGTTGGCCCTTCGATCAGCAGCCCGTTCAGGACACGACTGACCGTGCTCAGGTGGAACCCGGCGCGTTCGGCCACCTCTGACATCGTCAGCGGAGACAGGCCGACAGGACCCTGCCGAAAATAGTCACCTTGCATGTCAACAAGGATGCGCACCACCTCTTCCAGGGCGGACTGTCGCAGACGCAGCGCCTGTTTCAGCGACCGCGCTTCGTCGCGCGCCTTGACCAAGGCCGCGTTGCCCTGCCCCAGACCGGGTTTGCACTGAACAAACTCTTCCAGATTGGGGTTGGTGAACTCGATCTGCCAGCCCGACTGTCCTTCCGAGACGATCACGTCCGGTTCGCGCATCAGCGTCGGGTCCGAGTGAAACTGGCTGCCCGGCTTGGGGTTCAACCCACGCAGCGCCTTCAGATGGTGTGCAACCTCATCCTCCGACAGGTCAACTTGGGCGGCAATGGCGGCGACGCCGCCCTGCTCTAGCAGCTCCAGATGGTCCAGTATGCGAGACCGCGCCTCGGTCAGTTGATCGGCCTCTTCCAACTGCAGCCGCAGACAGTCCGCCAACCCGCGGGCAAACAGGCCCGTCGGCTCGATCCGCTTTTGCACAAGCTGCAGCGCGGACAACACAAGGTCAGGCGCGATCGACAGTCGTTGCGCGACCTCGTCGACCGACGCCCCCAGCCAGCCTGATGGCTCAAGCTCTTCGATGAAGGTGGTGACCAGCACCTCGACCATGCCACCCATGCCGATCAACCCGCCCAGCGCCTGCTGGCAATGCGCGGTCAGGCTGGGCTGATCCGCGACGGTATAGGACTCAAGAAAGTCAGCGGCACCAGCACTGGGCGCGCGCCGTCGCAGGGCCAGCGCGGGGTTGTCCCGGGTTGCTGCCGACAGGTGATCCTGCAGTTCTTCGGTGCTCAGGCGCAGAACTTCGGCGACCTGCGAAAAGCGAAAGACCTGCGCCTGCCGTGTACGAAGTGTCAATGTTGTGCCCATTCGATCTCCTCCCGATCTTCAGTGACAAATCTCTGGTCAAGGCCAGAAAAAGCGGTCTAGACTTCGGCAGACCCCAAGCCGGACAGCCCCATGACCAACGATCCGCATATCCTGGCTGCGGTGACGCCTTTCGACTCCGCGCCGCCCGAACTCTCGTATCCCGGCCTGTCGCCGCAGCTTCTGGCGCGGGTGAAACAGCTGTGGTCCGCCAATGGCATCGACTTCGATCCGGTCTGGCGTCTGGGCGTCCGTTCGCTGCCCGGCTTTCGCGCCGTGCCCCGGCCCGAGGTGGCCACCGACAGCGTCAGCGTCGATGGTGTTTTTCTGTTTGACCAGGCGCTCTTGTGGATCCGCAGCCTGTCGCAGGTCACAGCCCTGGGACAGGCGCAGGGGGCCGCGGGCCTGACACCCGCGCAATGGCATGGCTGGGCGGCGCTGAGCGCCCGCCTGACCGAACAGCTGACCGCCCTGCGGTTGCTTGGCATGACCAACCTTCCGATGCCCGCGATGCAGATCGCCCGGTCCCTGTCCGAGGACGTCGACATGATGCTGGTGCTTCTGGTCCGGCCCAAGCTGGCCGAGCGTTTCGCCGCCTGCCAGTCGGTCGAAGAGGCCTCGGACTTCTGGCGCCGGCACATTGCTGGGGGGCGGGCCTTTCGCTCGGTCTCGGAAAAGCTGTACTCGGTGGGGATCGATTATTCGGCAGACACCGAATATGCCAAGTGGCGCAAATCGATCCTGGCGACACTGGGCGCCGCCACCCACAGCAACGCGCTGCCCAATCCGGGCATGACCAGCCAACAAGGCCCGGTGCAAATCACCGATGACAGCCTGAATTTTGCAACCTTCCGCATTCATGAGCTTTGCGCCTATGCTTTCCTGCTGGACCCCCGGCTGCCCGAGGTTCTGAAAACCGTCGGGCGCACGCCCTCAGCGGCAGCGTCGGGCGACGCGACCCTTGCGGCCCTGGCCGGGCCGCTCAGTTGGGTTGTTTTGAACCAGATGAACAGTTTGAATTCAGCGGTTCGGGATCAGGCGACCCGGCCCTAGTGGGCCTTGGCCGTGTCCTGTCCAATCCGGTTCTCGGCGACCCAACGGGCCGCCAGCACCAGGGCCCCCGCGGCAAAATCCTTGCCGTGTTCGTCGATCATCTCTTCGGCGATCCTGGCGAGGGATTGAAAGTAGCGGTCCTTGCTTTGCTCTTCGGCAGTCAGGGCTTCGGTCATGGTATCCTCCGTGGTCGGTCTTACTTGAACATGTCTTTGGGGAAGGTCGCGATCGACAGGTTGCCCGCCACGTCGCCCCAGGCCAGATGCTTGCCATCCGGGCTCCATTTCATTGCGGTGACAGACGCGCCGCGTCCCTGGTCGATCATCAACTCGTCTGGCTGCCCGGCCCGGCAGGCCACAACCATTCCGTTGCCATAGCAGGCCGCGCAGATGTCGCGCCCCTGATGGATGGCCAGACGCTCGACAACGGTCAGACCGGGTTTGCCGGTTTCAGTCGGGGTGCCTTGGTGGTCGCCGAAAGGCAGATCGGGCAAGGCCCAGCCGACAATACGGAAGGCGCCGGCTGCCAGCAGCATGTTGGACCTGGCGCTTGTGTCGACAGCGTTCACAGCGGCCGGGAAATCGGTGATCCGATCCAGCGCCCCATCGGCCAGACGGCAAAGCGTCACAGCCTTGTCGGCGCAGCCGGCAACCAGCCAGCTGCCGCAGGGCGTCCAGCTGAGCGCGGCGATCTTCGGGGCATGGTCCGCCGTGAACCGCACTGCCCCGTTGTCCAGCTGCAGAACCGAAATCCTGCCCGCGCCCCAGCACGCCATAAGCCGCCCATCCGGCGAAACGTCCATGCCCTCGACGGCATGTGGCGCGTCCAGCGCCCTCTGTACGACCCCCCCGTCCGCGCTGCGCTCTTCCAGAACGCCGTCGCGCGCAACCCAGAGAGAGCGCCAACCGGGCGCCTGTGTCAGGGCCGAGATCGCCGCGTCCTCGGCTTCGGGAATGCGCAACATCTGCCCACGGGCCGTTGCCCGCCACAGGGCGCCCGTTTCGGCGTCGAGAAAGGCAAAGCCCTTGTCGCCATACCGGGCCACCCCCACGGCGCGCTGCGCCAGCGTGTCCTGCCCGTAAAGAACAGGCGGCAGAGCCTTTTCCCGAGGCCGCAGCGTCATGCGACCGGTGTCGACTTCCTGCCGCATCCGGACGTCCGGAGATTCCGCGTCCTTGGTGCTGAGAAAGGCCAGAGACCCGCAGGTCAAAAGCGCGGTCAATGCGCTGCCGTCCTGGTTGAACTGCACGTCAACAACGCCGTTCTTTACCGTCCAGTGCCGCCCGATAAGATCGAACAGGGACATGGCCTGAGGGGGGACGTGCTGGGTCATTTCTGTTCCTCCTGAGTGGCGGCCTCAAGCTCAGCATCAAGGGCGCTCAGCTTGGCCTCGAGGTCGTTGATTTTCTTAATGTTCACTTCGAGCGCGCGAAAGTTTTCCAGCCGCTCGGCGTCGCGGGATGCGTCAGTCACGCCGTCCTCGTCGTCCTTCATGTCCAGCACCATCATGCCGCTGGCTTTCTGGTTCAGTCTCAGGTGCTCGACATTGGCCGCCGCGATCTCTTGCGTGATCGCCAACCGCTCGTTCAGCAGGACGTAGACGTTGCGGACGGACCGTGTCATCGGCATAGTCCCCACCGACTCGGCAAAAGCCCAAATTGGACCCCATCGTGATGATCGACGCCAACGACAAAAGATTTTTCCAAGCCCTGAAAGACACTTGCGCAACGATCGATGCCGTGGGCAAACCCTGTCGCGACGCGGTCGAGCATGCGCTGACCAGCGAGGATCCCGCCGCGATGCGTGCCGCGCGCCTTGCCGTTGATGCCTTGGACGACAAGGTCAGGGATCAGGTTCTGGTGCAGGTGCATCGGCGCATGGCGACCGATCTTTCCGCAATCTGGGAGGGCCTGTCCACGGCCACCACAGGCGGTCGACCCAACTGAGGTCACGCAAGGACCCGGTACGAATTGGGGGGGCACTGGCACCGTTCTGCACCTCATCCTGTGTCTTGTGTGAAATGGTGCAAATCAGGCTAATCAATGCGGCCCGGCCAACAAACCGAAACCGGCGGAAATCGGAAATTATTCGTCCCGCGGTTGGCTCTGGTTAACAATTCGTAAAGTAGCTTTACGCTTGTCGTTCGACCGCTGTAACGCCCCGTGCCACCAGATTTATTCTGCAACTGCAAAGTGTCCATCCCGCGCCGAGGAAGGCGAATCGATTCGCTTGATTTGTGCCTCTGATTCGCGCTTCATCTGGGGAAAAAGGACGCCGGACATGCCTGCGGATCAGCCTCGATCACCCCTCAATCCAACGGACTTCGTCCTTCGGAAATTGGCGCTCGCAGACCTTCCGCAGGTGATCCGCCAGCTCAATGATCCACACATCGCAGGCTGGTTGGCGGCGGTGCCTCACCCCTTTCAGCCCGAGGATGCCACGGAGCTGCTGGCGAGTGTTCAGCCCCCCGACAACCACGCGCGCGTGATCGCCAGCCAAGCCGATCCCGACGAGGTGCTGGGATGCCTGTGTCTGGGCACCAACACCTGGTTCTGGCTTGCCCCCGGGGCCTGGGGCCAAGGCGTGATGCAAGCCGCCCTCGAACAGGCGATCCCGGCCTTCTTTGCCCGGAACCCCTGTCCGATCTACGCCTCGGCGCGTGACGACAATGCGGCGTCCCGCGCGGTGTTGCAAAAGCTCGGGTTCGCGCAATTGCCCGCGCCAAGGCGCATGTTCTTTCACGGCGCAGGCCGGTCCTTTCTCTGCCGCGATTTCGTGCTGTCGCCCGAACAATGGGTGTTGCGCAGCCCGCCGGTCGTCGACGCCGGCGGCGCAGAGTTGATCCCTGCCACACGACGGTCCATTCCGGCTCTTGCAGGGCTCTTGCCCGGGCATGCCCCCTGGCCCGCGTCCGACGAACTGGTATCGTTTGTCGACAGGTTTCGATACAGGGGCGCAGACAGCGGCCTGTTCCTGATCCGGGACGACACGCGCCGCGTGATTGGGGCCGCGCTGTTGGCCCCGCCCGCCGAACCCGAGATCTGCCTGCCCTCGCAAGCAGACGACGAGCAGTACGCCGAGGCTGCCAAAGAAGCACTGCTGCGCCTTACCCAGCGCCCCTGACGTGCAGGTAGACCGTGTTGCGCGCGACCCCAAGCCGCCGTGCCGTCAGCGTGATATTGCCTTGGCACGCGTCATACATCTTTCTGATATCGCGGCACTTTTTCTCTCGCATCCTGTTCCCCTGGCATTTGGGACAGACCGCTGCCTGAGCCTGTGAAAGCGGAAGGTGACGGTCGACCTGTTCGACGCGGATGACGTTTTTTTGGCAGGTTGCTGCAAGCATCGCGACATTGCGTTTCACGTCGCGAAAGTTCTGAGGCATCGGACGTCGGGCCAGCGCCGCGATCGCTTGGGAGGAGATCTGGTCATGCCCCGCCAGCTCCTGCAACAGGGCTTTGACGATCTTTCCGAAATCCGTGCGTTGCGACACCGGCGGAAGGTGGACGACGTGAAACTGGACGGGCCCAAGCTGAACCGTGCGTGCCCCGTCATTCACCTCGTTCATCGTGGCCACTAGGGTCCATTTGTCCGACGTTGCACCACGCGATACATGGTCCAGAAGCGTCGCCAATTGGTCCGGGATTTCTTTGCCAAGCTCCGACATCTGGTCCAGCACAATTGTTCCGCCCTGCTGCAACACGGCGTCGGTGGCCAGGTCGTTCGCAATGTCCTGCCCAATCGCGCCAGCATCTGCAATCTTGCTGCAATCGACGTGAAGCAAGGGGCCTGGCATCCCGCCCCGAGCGTGCAAATTTTCCACCAAGCTGGTCTTGCCCGTCCCCGGCTCGCCGACGATACAGACCGGCAGGTTGACGCCCAGCATGGCCTGCGCCACACGCACGCCCTCGCGGACAAGATCATCGTCAAGGATGACCGCCATGCGTTTCGCTTTCGGCGCGTCCTGGCGGGGTGTCAGGCGTTTGCGGCCTGCCATCGATCGGCCGGTCACGATGTCCGGAGCATGCAGCCGGGCAGAATACGTGGACCCGAGCGCATCGGTCACATGGGCAAGTCCGGCCGTTCGCATCCCATGCGTAACGCGGTCAAACGAGCCCATGAACAACTGGTGGAACGCGGCCCCGGGTTGCGCGATCAGACCGGCAAGGAACTGAGCCGCGCATTTGTTGATACCGGTGAGAACGCCACCCTTGTCAAAGGCGACCAGCCCCACGCTTGGGGTGGTCAGATAGTCAGAGCGCGGGTGAAACCGGAGGATCAGATCGTTCACATGTGTCGCGACAAAGACGTCATTTTCGATTTTTGTCGCCGCCAGCGTCAGCAGGGCGCGGGTGTGGTCCTGGCGGCCAGGTACCTCGGAGGTGGCATCCAACAGACCCATGATCTTGCCATCCGACGAAAAGATCGGGGTCGAAACACAGTAGACCCCACTGTGGTCGGAAAAGAAATGCTCGGCCCCGGACACGATACAGGTGGCCCCAAGGTGCAGCGCCAAGCCCAGCGCGTTTGTCCCACGCCGATCCTCGCGCCAGTTTGACCCGGGCTGGATGGTTCTGGCCAAGCTCGAGCTCTGATGGCCCTGATCCAGCACCGCGTCCAGCAGCACGCCCTCGGCATTGGCAAAGGCGGTCATGTGGTTCCGCCCGGCAATCTGGGCGCTCAGAAGCTCCAGCTCTGGTCGGGCGATCGACATCAAAAGACCGCTCTGATCCCGAGCCTCGCGAAGTTCCGACTGGGTCAACACGGCATCTTCGGGGGGGCGGAAGGGGTCAAGACCATAGCGAAGACAGCGCCGCCAACTGCGCAGAATCGCGTCAGGCATGGGTCGCCCGGGCTGGTCCGACCTGTCGGGGCCGAACGGCACGGGGCCTGCGATTGTGCGCGAAAACGACATCGAGGATGTCCTCCTTTGCCCTTAAGACTGCACAGGCCTATGGCTTGGATGCAAGAACGCCGTTCAGTTTCTGAACACATTTGGGGCGCGTGGGGGCCGTCTTCAACACGGTTCCTGTGGCTGGCCAAAGCCACTCTTGTGGCCGTTGGCGGGCACAGAGGCACGTCAGTCGCAGGAGGGTTTCGTCATTTCAGCACCCGTCGGGTTGCAAAGATTTCCGGCACGCCACGGGCGCGCAGGGCGCCCCAGATGCCGCGTCGGTCTATCAGCATGACAGCGATGGCAATCGTGCCCAGCCCGATCAGGTACCAGGTGCCCCAATCGGCGGCCAGATCGCGCAGGGCAAAGAACAGGATCACGCCCAGGATCGGCCCTTCGATGGTACCCAGCCCGCCGATGACCACGATGAAGATGACAAAGGCCGACCATTCGGTGACGCTGAAAGCCGCCTCGGGGGTGATGCGCAGCTTTTGCAGAAAGATGAAGGCCCCGGTCAGCGCGGTGCCCGCCGCCGTGGCGATGTAGACCATGAACTTCACGCGGCGCACATCGACACCAAGGCTGGCTGCCGCCGGTTCGCTATCGCGGATCGCAGTCAGCGCCAGCCCCCAGCGCGACCGCAACAAGAGCCAGACACCCGCCACGCTGAGCAAGGCAATGCCGAACGCGACATAGTACATCACCGTCTCGCGCCCGCCGCGCGTCTGTGCGATGGACTTGGCCAGCGCAACGGGCAGCGAGATGCCCGAACCGCCGCCCAGCGCGGGGAATTGGGCGGCCAGCAGGCGAAAGACTTCGGCAATCACCCAGGTGCCGATGGCGAAGTAAGCGCCTTGCAGGCGAAACGCCAGCCATCCCACCGGGACCGCTATCAGCGCCGCAACCCCCGCCGCCAGCGGGATCGCCCAAAGCACGGGAATGCCCGCAAACATGGCCAGGGCAAAGAACAGGTACCCGCCAAGCCCGACGTAGGCCTGCTGCCCGACCGAGATCAGGCCGGTGTATCCGGCCAGCAGGTTCCACATCTGCGCAAGTGCCAGAAAGCTCAGCGCCTCCATCAACATCCGCAGATCGGCGCGAGAGGCCCAGAACGGCGCGGTGGCAAGCACACCGACGGCCACGATGATCGCGGCGCGCGTCGCAAGTGCGGCCGGGTCAAACCCGGATTTGGTCAGCGGTACAGTTGCATCAGCCATCATCAGGCTCCTCAGGATTTTGCGAACAGGCCACGAGGGCGCAGTGCAAGGACGACAAGAAAGGCGATATGGCCAGCCAGGATCTGAAACCCGGCGTCGATCTGCGCGCCGATGGCCTGTGCGACGCCAAGAATGATGCCGCCGGCCAGCACACCCCAGATGTTGCCCAGCCCACCGATGATTACGGCCTCAAAGGCAAACAGCAGACGCGACGGCCCTATGGTCGGGTCGAAATTGGTTTTCATTGCCAGCATGGTGCCCGCGATGGCCACAACCGCGCTTGCGATCCCGGTGGCCAACGCAAAGGTATGGGCGTTGCTGGCCCCCATCAGCGGCACAATCGCAGCGTCATCCGCCGTCGCGCGCAAGAGACGTCCCAGGTGCGTGTGGAAAAAGATCCAATGCAAGACCCCAAGAACGCCGATGGCGGCCAGGAACATCGACAGCGGCAACAGCCCGATCGCGATCTCGGACCCCAGTGAAAGGCTGGCGGTGTCGAACCCGCCTGCCGGAACGCGCTGGCTGTCGGCGCTGAAGCCCTCCATCAACGCGTTCTGCAGGATGATCGACAGGCCAAACGTCACCAGAACTGGCGGCAGAATGTCCTCGTCCAGAACCCGGTTCAACAGGACCCGCTGGCCCAGATATCCCGCGCCCGCCATCAGACCGGTCACCAGGGCGATGCCCACCAGCGGATGCAGACCAAGGGTCAGCACCGCCACCAGCAGCAAGTAGGCCGACACGACAATGAAATCGCCATGTGCGATGTTGATAAAGCGCATCACTCCGAACATCAGCGCCAGACCGGCGGCAAAAAGCGCATAGAGCCCGCCCAAAAGTGTGCCCTGTATCAGAAGGTTGAGAATGTCCATCAGGCGACCTCCGTTCCGAAATAAGCCTGTTTGATCTGGGCCAGCGACAGATCAGAGGGGGTGCCGCTCAGGGTCACGCGGCCTTCCTGAAAGCAATAGACCCGATCCGCGACCTTCAGAGCTTGCTGGATGTCCTGTTCGATCACCACCAGGGCGGTCCCACGTTCGCGGATCAGCGGGATCGCGGCATAGATCTCGCGCACCACCTTGGGCGCAAGGCCAAGGCTGATCTCGTCACACAAAAGCAGCTTGGGGTTCGACATGAGCGCCCGGCCAATGGCCACCATCTGCTGCTGCCCACCCGACAATTCGGCCCCGCCGTGATGGCGGCGTTCGGTCAGCGCGGGAAAGAGCTTCAGCACCTCGTCCAGCGTCCACTGGCCGGTGCGTCCGCCAGAGGCTCCGATCAACAGGTTATCCTCGACGCTGAGCGACGGGAACAACCGCCGCCCCTCGGGCACCATCGACAGGCCCATGCGATGGATGTGCTCGGGCGCAAGGCCCGCGATCTGCTTGCCGTCAAACCGGATATCCTGCCCCCGCGCCGGGCGCAGACCCGTGATGGTCCGCAGGAACGTCGATTTTCCTGCACCATTTGCCCCGATGATGGCCAGCGTCTCGCCGATATCAACACTCAGGTCGATCCCGAAGAGCGCCTGAAAATCGCCGTAAAAGGCCGTCAGCCCCCTTGCCTCAAGCAGCTTGGTCATCGGCGTCGATCCCCAGATAGATTTCCTGAACAACAGGCAGGTCCATCACCTGCCCCGGCGCGCCATCGGCAACGATCCGGCCGCGGTCGATCACCACAAGCCGCTGCGCCACGGCCATCAACGCATGCACCACATGCTCGATCCAGATGATCGCCACACCTCGGTCACGGATGCGCTGGATTGTCTGGATCAGCGATTGGCATTCGGCCTCGGTCAGCCCGCCTGCAATCTCGTCCAGCAGCAAAAGCCTTGGATGTGTTGCCAGCGCCCGCGCCAGTTCAAGCCGCTTGCGTTCCAGAAGCGTCAGCTTTCCGGCCGGCAGGTTTGCCTTGGCCAAGAGGCCGGTTTCTTCCAGGATCTCGCGGCAGCGCGCCGCGCCGTCCGTTCCACTTTGGCCAAAGGCGCTGCCCACCAACAGGTTTTCATAGACGCTCATGCCGACGAACGGATGCGGAATCTGAAAGCTGCGCCCGATCCCGGCATGACATCGCGCCGCCGCGCCCTGCGCCGTGACGTCCACACCCTCTAGCAGAATGCGGCCCGCATCGGGTCGTTGCGTGCCCCCGATCAGGTTGAACAGCGTGCTTTTGCCCGCGCCATTCGGACCAAGAATGCCCAGCGTCTCGGTCGCGTCCAGTGACAGGGACACGTCGTCGGTCACCTTGAGGGCGCCATAGGATTTCGACACATGGTCGAGGGTCAAAAAAGGCATGTCTGCGGTCCTCCTGCCTCAGGAAACGCGATTGGGGGCGCGACCAGCAATGCCGCCCGAGGTGTGGCGCGATACCCAAATGGTCATGAAACGGCGGGGTTGATGGCCAAGCAGAAAGGCCCGCTGACAAGGTCAACGGGCCATCACTTGATCGGGGTGCGTTTACCCGATCTGACGCAACTCGGCCGTCAGGGGAATGTCGGGATGGGCGGCGTTTTCGACGATATCGAGCACGGGCCGCCCACCATCCAGCCGCCATTGCCCACCGACAAGCGGCGTCTTCGAGATGTTCGGCACCGGTCCGGACTGGAAATCCACGCGGCCAACGACGCTGTCGTACGACGTCGTGCGGATCGCTGCGGCGTTTGCATCCGGGTCGGTCGGGTCCTCGGTCCGTTTCAGCGCATCCAGCGCGATCTCGAAGAGCGAATGCTTGAACCCCAGCGGCATGGTCCAGGGCCGGCCGGTTGCGCCTTCGTATTCGGCGGCCAGCTCAGCTGATGTCTGCCCGGTCAGGCCCGAGTTGAACGGGTGGTGCGGCGACCACCAAACCTCGACCGACAGCCCGTCGGCGCGGTCGCCCAGCGCGGCCATGGCCTGCGGAAACTCGGATGCCTTGGCGACGTTGACAACCTTGGGCGCAAAGCCCTGTTGCGCAGCCTGGGTCCAGAAGGTGGTGAAATCGGGCGGGATCACCACGCCGGTCACGATCTCGACCCCGGCCGACTTGAACGCCGAAATCTGGGCGGAAAAATCATCGGTCATCGACTGGAACCGCCCGGTGTCGACCAGATCATAGCCGCGCTGCGCCATGGCACCGGGAAAGCCCAGCTCGGGGTGACCCCAGGCGTTGCCATCCGGATCATTGGGCCAAAGCGCCCCGACCACCTTGTTGGTGGCCACCCCGTCCCAAAGTCCGGTGAAGACCGAGATGATGTCCTCGAGCCCCCAGAAGAAATGGAAGGTGTAGTCGAAACCGGTCGCAGGATCGCCCTGCCTGCCAAAGAAATGCGGCTGCCAGGGGGTATCGTTGGTGATGCAGGGCACCCCGTTCAACTCGGCCTGGTCTGCCACCGGGTTGGTCGTGTCGGGCGTCGAGGTGGCCAGCAGGATGTCGACCTCGTCATCAAAGATCAGCTCTTGCGCCACGGAAGAGGCGCGGTTGGAACTGGATTGGCTGTCCTTCACGATGATCTCTATCGGATGGCGGGTGCCATTGATCATCACCCCCTCGCCAACGCTGCGCTTGACCTGGTCCAGCACAAAGTTGTCTGGTTCGGCAAAGATCGCCAGCGGGCCGGTCTGGGGTGTCACGAAACCCAGCTTGATCGGCCGCGCCCGGGCCAGTGCAGGTGTTGCCAGCGCCCCCGAGGCAGCGCTCGCCGCAAGCCCTTTCAAGATCGTACGACGTGACGGTGTCCAAGGTGATTTGGTCATGGTGTCCTCCCTCTGGAATTCGGGAAAGGCTACCAAGCCCCGCACATACCTAGCGATATCGCGCCGAGTATGATGCGATACCGGAACCGGGCTGTCGACGGGGCAGGCAGCTGTGGGACGTCGGGTGGCCCATCGCGTCAGATGTCGACCTTACGAAATTGTAAGGTCCATGTCCGGCAACTGTGAGATTGGCGCTCCAAATTCTGTTTCATCGAGAGGCACAGAGGCCTTTCCCAACCCAGAAACGGAGATACGACATGAACACGAAACTTATCGCAGGCGGCGCACTTTCCGGTTTGATCCTGGTCGGCGGCTGGTCGACCATGGTCACGGCCCAATCCGCGGCCGAAGCAACCGGCTTGACCGAAGAACAGGTGATCGCGATCGCCCTTGCCGAAGTCCCGGGAGAGGTGCAAGAGGTCGAGCTGGAAACCCGCCGCGGGGCCCAGATCTACGAAATCGAAGTCCTGGCCGAAGACGGCAGCGAGATGGAAGTCAAGATCGCCGCCGACTCCGGAGAGGTCCTGAAGGTCGAAGCCGAAGGCGAAGACTGCAAGAAAGGCGACCGCAAGCGCGACCGGGACGACGAGGACGACGGCGAGGACGCCTGATCGAACCGAATTCCCTATTCATAACAACTCCTGTAGGCTGCCGGGAACGGCAGCCTCTGCCCGTTTATCCGTCAAAGCATGAGGGACAGCGATGCGGATTCTGCTACTGGAAGACGACCAAAAGCTTGGGGACTGGATCGCATCCGGCCTGCGCGAAGAAGGGCATGTCGTCGACCATTTTGCCGACGGAAAGGACGCGTTGATCGCGGCCATGGGTCAGGCCTTTGATCTGCTGATCCTTGACAGGATGGTGCCGGGTCTGGACGGGTTGACCGTTCTGAAAACGCTGCGCGCCTCGAAGAACACCACGCCCGCTCTTTTCCTGACAGCCCTTGGCGAAGTCGACGCACGGGTCGAAGGGTTTGAGGCGGGCGGCGACGACTATCTGACCAAACCCTTTGCCTTTGCCGAACTCTCTGCGCGCGTTGCCGCGCTGGGTCGCCGCCGCGATGGCGGCGAGGTCCGCGACGCCGAACAGACGGTTCTGCGCTTTGGCGACCTGACGCTTGATCTGCTGTCCCGCCAGTGCGAGCGGCAAGGCGCAGCCATCGAGTTGATGGCCAAGGAATTCAAGCTCCTGGAATACTTCATGCGCCGCCCCGGGCGCCTGGTGACCCGAACGATGCTGTTGGAACAGGTCTGGGACATGAGCTTTGATCCGACAACCAGCGTGGTCGAGACCCATATCAGCCGTTTGCGGGCCAAGATCGACAAGCCTTTCGAAACGCAACTTCTGCGCACACGCCGGGGCGAAGGCTATGTCTTTGGCAAGTAATTTCTGGCACAGGTTCCGATGGCTGCGCCGCTCGTCCATGTTGCGCCTGTCGCTGCTCTTGTCCTTGATTTTTGCAATCGGGTTCGCAGTCGCCATCACAGTTGCGCTGATCCTGAGCCAACGCGCCATCGAGCGCCGTATCGATACCTCGCTGGCGGCCCTGGCGGGCGCCGCCGTTCTGGAGGATGCCCGGGGCGACAGTCCGACGATGATCCTGCGCTCGCCCAGCGATCTGGGTGGCTTGCCCGGGCCGTTCGGGCGCGCCGTGGTACGCGGCGGTGGCACCGTGGACCTGCGCGACGATTTCCTGCGGTCCGAGCAATGGCGCGTCCTTGTTGCCCGCGACAGCCAGAACGCGCCCGTCATGGTGGCCGTGCCGCTGGACCGCAGCACACAGGCGCAAGAGTTGATGGCGGGGATACTCTGGGCAACAGCCGCCGTGGTGATTGCCCTGACGCTGGCTTTGGGGGTTGGGACAGGCTTGCTGGCCCAAAGGCGCCTGGCGCGCATCAACGACACTTTGGGAGAACTGGCCAAAGGCGATCTGAGTGCGCGCACCGGCCACGCGCGGTCACGGGATGACCTGGACGATATCGCGCGAAACCTGGACCATTCCGCCGGAGAGCTGGAACGCCTTGTCGCCCAGACCCGCAACCTGAGCGCCAGTATCGCCCATGACTTGCGCACGCCGCTTGCACGGCTCAGGGCCCAGCTTGAAATGCTGCCCAAGGGCGAAGGCCGAAGCGATGCACTGGAAGAGATCAACAGGTTGACCGGCATTTTTGACACGATCATGCGCGTGGCGCGGATCGAAGCCACGCAGGGTCGCGAAGGGTTCGAAACGGTGCACCTGGGTGACCTGGCCAGCGACATGGCAGAGACTTTTGGTCCGGTCGTGGAAGATGCCGGAAAAACGCTATTGTTGACGCTGGAACGTCCGGGAACGGTCCATGCGGACCGGCAGATGCTGGTGCAGGCGCTGGCAAATCTGATCCAGAATGCAATTGTCCACGGCGGTGACCAGATCACCGTTTTGGCCAAAGGTGTCACGCTTGGGGTCGAGGACAACGGCCCGGGTGTCGATCCCGCGCAATACAGCGAGATCGTCAAACCCATGGTTCGGCTCGATGAATCCCGGACCACCGAGGGCTCTGGTCTGGGCCTGGCCCTGGTGCGGGCCGTCGCGGATCGGCATGGCGCGACGCTTGAATTGTCGCCAAAACAGCCGCAAGGATTTTGCGCAGTCTTGAACCTTGCAAACTTGTAAGATTGCGGTCAGGCGCGGGTAAATTCGGCCTTCCATATTCAGATCATCGAAACAACAGATGAACTGGAGAAGACCAATGAAAACCCTGATCAACAAGATGACCTCTGCCGTGTCCAACGCCGTGCTGTTCGCCGCCGCCATCGTCATGGCCGGGCTGGGTTTCGCCCTTGTTGGGACCCTTGCGCTGTTCGGTGTGCTGGCCCTGGGCGTCGCACTTCTGGCCGCGCCCTTCGTTGGTCGCCCTGATGTCGCCCCGCAAGACGAAAACGTTCAAACCGCTTGAAATCCGGACGTTTTCGAAAGCGCAGACACATGAGACATCCCGCAAAACCGCATGGCTTCGTCACCAAGGGCATCCACTGGGTGTCCGCGGCTTTGATTGGCTATGGCTATTTCAAGGGGCTCGACAACCCGTCCCAGCTTGCCGACCCCGCCTTGCTGCAGTTCGAGGTCATCTTTGCCCTGGCCCTGGGTGCCGTCTTTGTCTTTCGCCTGTTCTGGACGCACAAGGTCGGCGGCAGAACGCGCCTGCCGACGGACGCCCCCAAGTGGGAACACATGGCATCGCGGGCCGTTCATATCGGTCTTTACGCGGCGGTCTTCGGGATCGTCCTGTCCGGCCTTGGCATCGCGCTCGGCTATTCCGTTCCGGCGGTGGGAGCGCTGACAATGTGGGCCATGATCGGGTTGCACGAGATCACGCTGGCGCTGTTGCCGATCCTGCTCTTGGCCCATATCGCCGGTGCGCTATGGCACAAGATCATCCGTCGCGATGGCGTCTTGGAAAGCATGACGGGACGCTTGCCGGTTTGAGGCGCGCAAACAGTCGCCCTGCCCCTCCCAAAACTTTTACGTCAGACAAATCCGCATCATCCCCCGTGTTCCGAAGGCCAGCACAAGCTTTGAAAAAGCCGGTGCTGGCCTGACTTATTTGGGCGGCTTTGCATCCGTCACGCTTTTCAACGTGTCTTCCATGTTCACACCGACGGCGTCGCCGATTTTCTTGAGAGCCGGCAATTGAACCGCCATGTCCATGATGCTGTCCAATGCCTGCGAGATCGGAGCCTTGGCACCCGCCTCTCCTGCCGACCCGCCAAGGCCGCCGACATGGTTGATGCTGATCCCGTTGATCTTTTCGGCAGGTTTGACCATCTCGGCGATGATCTTGGGCATCGACTCGAGCCGCGCTTTTTCCAGCTCCATCGCAACGATGGCTTCCGAGCGGGCGTTTTCGGCGTTGATGCGGGCCAAGGTCGCCTCGGCCTGCGCCAGTTCGACGGCTTTCAGCGCAAGCGCTTCCTCCTCTTTGGCCTGACGCCGATCCTTGGCGGTGGACTTGTCGCTTTCGGCGGCGATACGGACACGCGCTGCGGCAGATTCCGCCTCTTGTTCCGCTGACAGCAGGGCCAGCGCCTTGGTCCGTTCCGCCTGGGCAAGCGCTTCGGCGGTCCGCAGCGCCTCGGCCGCCTTGACGGCTTCGGTTCGTGCGGCATCGGCACTGGCCTGCGCCTTGCTTTCCTCTTGGGATTTGGCCGCAACCTGGATCAGACGGTCCTGCTCTGCGATCTCCAGCTCTTGTTGGCGCTCGATCTCGGCCTGGCGCAGGGCCTTGGCGCTTGCGATTTCTTGCGCCTGAATGTCCTGTTCCATCTGTATGCGGGCGCGGGCTTTCAGCCTTTCGGCTTCGGCCTTCTTTGCCGCGATTTCCGACATTTGGTTGGCCAGGAGTGTTTCAATCTCTTGCGACTGGGCAATCTCTGCCCGGCGTTGCTCAAGGTCGATCTCAAGCTTTCGCTTTGCGGCCTCCATGCTGGTTTGGGTCACCGAGACCTCTGAACTGCGTTCGATCTCGGCGCGTTCCTTTCGGGACTTGGCGATGACTTCGGCCAGTTTGCGCATACCCACGGCATTGAACGCGTTGTTTTCGTCCAAGGCCGAGAACGGGGTCTGATCAAGGCCGATCAACGACACGGAGTCCATTTCCAGCCCGAACTTGGCCAGCGGCTCTGTCAGTGCTTTCTGCACGTCAGCGACAAAGACCCCACGGTTTTCGTGCAGTTCGTCCATGGTCGCCTTGGCAGCTTCGGCGCGCAGCGCGTCGATGACCATACCGTCAAGCAAGCCGCGCAGCTCGTCTGCCTTGAACAGGCGCTTGCCAAGCGTTTGTGTCGCACGGCTTACGGCGTCGGCCTCGGGTTTCACGCTGACATAGACCTCTGCCCCCACATCAACGCGCAACCGGTCCTGGGTGATCAAGGAGCGTTCGCCCTGGCAATGCACGCTCATGCGGATGGTCTGCATGTTGACCCGGGCGACTTCGTGAAAATAGGGGATGGCGATGGTTCCACCGTCGATGATGACCTTTCGCCCCCCCACGCCGGTCTTGACCAGTGCGACCTCGTTCGAGGCCCTTTGATAAAAGGCCGCCGCAAGCACGATGACAACGGCAAGAACGATGAGAAGAAGAATGATCCAGGCTACGACTGACATGAGTTTTCTCCCTTAAAGCCCGTGCATGTCGCACAGGATGTTGGACGACATGCCGCCGTCGGATGGAATGTTGGTGCCGCGGATCCACGCGCTCAGATCGCTGAGCATGAAGGCGATGATGGGCGCGATGTCCGTGGCTTCACCGGGGCGATCCATGACGCGGGCATCTTCTTCGGCCCGCGCGCCAAGGGTTTCCAGAAAATCGCCCAGGATCGGGGTGGCGACAGGCCCGGGGCTGACCGAGTTCATGCGGATGCCGCGCTCCCGCCAGGTCCAGCGGTTTTGCATGGTCCAGACAATCAGCGCCTCTTTGGTGAAAAAGTAGCTGCGCCCGTCCTGGTTGGTGATGTTGTGGGTCGCCATGAAGGCGGGAATGTTTTCCCAGGTCAGACCCTCGCTGGCCTTGATCGCCTCGACCGCATTGGGCCAGCCGAAACCGGCGAGCGAGGCAACGTTCACGATGCTGCCGCCGTCATTCATTTTCGGCACAAGGCCAACCGTCAGACGTTTGATCGCCAGCAGATTGATGGCCAGAAGCTGCTCGGCCGGTCGCGTCGGTGGAAGGCCCGCGTTGTTGACCAGACCGTCGATGCCGTCCGGCAGCACATCCAGCAAAGCGTCGATCGCGCGCGGATCGCTCAGATCAACGCGGTAGAACTCTTCAACGTGATCGAAGCGCTTGTTGACATCGACGCCCAGAACCTCGGCGCCTTGCTGGCTGAGGATCTTGGCCGTTTCCAGTCCAATGCCCGACGAAGAGCCGGTCACCACGATGCGTTTGTCTTTGAGCAGGTCCTTCATGACGTCCTCTAGAATACAGGCGGGTAGCCGCGATGACCGCGGTCGAGCGTGATCCAGCGCGTTTCGGTAAAGGTCTCCATCGACCAGCGCCCGCCGTGGCGGCCAACGCCCGAGGATTTTGATCCACCAAAGGGCACATGCGGTTCGTCATTCACGCTTGAGCAGTTCACGTGACACATGCCGGTCTCCAGCCGCGCGGCGATGCCAAGCGCGCGGGCCTCGTTGCGGGTGATCACGCCGGACGACAGGCCATATTCGGTGTCGTTGTTCAGCGCGATTGCTTCGTCGTCGGTGGCGAAAGGCACGACAACCACGACAGGGCCAAAGGTTTCGTCCTGCCAGACGCTCATCGAGGTGTTCACGTGGGTCAGAATGGTCGGCTGGACAAAGCGCCCCGAAACGCCGCCGCCAAGTTCGACCTTTGCGCCCTTGGCCACGGCGTCCTGTATCTGCGCCGCAACGCGTTCGACCTGTCGGTCATTGATCAGCGGGCCGATCACGTTGGATTTGTCAGCGGTATCGCCCATCTTGAGCTTGGCCGCACGCGCCTTCAGACCGGCAAGAAAGTCGTGGTAGACGCTTTCGTGCACCAGAACCTTTTCGACGCTCATGCAGATCTGGCCCTGATGCATGAAGGCCCCGAAATTCGCGGCCGAGGTGGCGCGCTCCATGTCTGCGTCCTCGAGGACGATCAGACTGTCCTTGCCCCCCAACTCGACGCAGCATTTTTTCAGATGTGCACCGGCCTTTGCAGCAATGGCGCGGCCAACAGGCGTTGAACCGGTGAAAGAAATGCCCTTGACGACCGGGTTTTCGACCAGTTCATCGCCCATCTCGGCCACGCGGTCGCGACTTGACGTCACGACGTTGAAGACCCCCGGCGGCACGCCCGCTTCCTCCAGCACTTCGGCAAAGAAGACGCCGCCGCAATAGGGGGTGTCTTCGGACGGTTTGAGCACAATCGTGTTGCCCGCCGCCATCGGGAAAGCAAAGCCCCGCGAGCTCAGGATGCAGGGCATGTTCCAGGGCGAGATGACCGAGACAACGCCCATCGGGACACGCTGCGCAGTGGACAGTTTGCCGTGTTCCGAGGGCAGGATCTCGCCCACGCTTTGGTAGCACATGGCGGCAGCGGCGCGGAACACCTCGACCGCATAGCCGGCCTCGAACATGCCCTTGCCGAACCAGCCGCCTGCCTCACCCTGATTGGCCACGGCATAGTCGGTCTGGCGACGTTGCAGCACATCGGCGATCCTGAGCATATAGGCCGCGCGTTCCTGGAACATCAGGCCCGACCAGGCAGGGAAAGCGCGTTGTGCCGCGTCAATGGCCGCGCGCGCCTCGGCCGCGCCGCCGTCAGGCGCCCTGGCCCAAAGTTCGCCCGTGGACGGGTTCATGTCATCAAAGTGGCCTGCGGGGCTGACCCACTGGCCACCGATATACATGCCTTTCAAAGTATGGGGTCCGGAATGGTCGAGCATGGTCTAATCCCTTTCAAAATCGCCCGAAGGGCGGCGGCGGTACACCTCAACGCGGGGCGCTCGGTAGACCTCGATTGTTACGGGTTTCTCGTCTGATTCTGCGGGTGCGGGCGTGGACGCACGCGTCGTGGCCGTCTTTGGCGCATAGCTTGGCAAGGGTTTGGATTGTCCCGCACGGGCGGCGGCGATCTCGAACTCTTTGAGCATGGCCTGAATGGTGTCCGAAGACGCTGGTGCACCGTGGTCCGTCATGGGCACGGCAGGACGAGGCGGCGCGGTCTTTGCCGTGTCCCCCGCTTTGGCCAAAAGGTCTGCAATGTTGACACCTGACAGCGCATCCGCCGATTTTCGGGCCGTGGTGCGGCGGCTGGGGACCAAGGCGTCGGGGCGGGGTCCCTCTGCGGCAGGCGTTGGCTTGGCCTTGACCTGGGCCGTGGCAGTGGCGGCACCGCCGCCCAGATAGGCAGCCTGCACCGCCGGATCATTCCGCAGATCCTCGGCGCTGCCTTCGTCCACGATACGCGTGTTTTCAATAAGATAACCCCGGTCGGCAATGGCCAGGCTCTGCTTGGCGTTTTGCTCGACCATCAGCACGCCGATCCCAAGATCCTTGATCGCCGCGAGGTTCTGAAACAACTCTTTGCACAGCAATGGCGACAGGCCAAGCGACGGTTCGTCCAGCGTCAGGATCTGCGGCGACGACATCATGGCGCGCCCGATGGCCACCATCTGCTGCTCGCCCCCCGACATGGTGCGCGCGATCTGGCGGCGGCGCTCGGTGAGCTTGGGGAACAGGTTGAAGACCCGCTCCAGATTGGCGGCCTCTTCGTCCTTGGCCCGTTTCGGGAACGCGCCCAGCTTCAGGTTTTCCTCGACCGAGAGGTCGCCAAATATGCCGCGCCCCTCGGGCACAAGCGCAATGCCTTCCTCCACGATCTGATCTGCGGAAAGACCGTGCAGCGCGTGGCCATCCAGAGATATCTCGCCGGTGCTGTGCCCTTCGCAAATCCCCGACAAAGCCTTGAGCAGGGTCGATTTGCCCGCGCCGTTGGCGCCGAGGATCACCACAATCTCGCCCGGCGCGACATCAAGGCTTGCGTCCTGCAGCGCCTGGTGCTTGCCATAGGCCACGCTGAGACCCTGAACTTTAAGCATCTTCATCTCCCAGGTAGGCGCGGACGACTTCGGGGTCGGAAAGAACCTCGGCCGGTGTGCCCTCGGCGATCTTCGTGCCCGAGGACATCACGACGCAGTAGTCGCAAAGAGACCGGATCGCATCCATCACGTGTTCCACGAGAATGATGGTGCGCCCCTCTTCGCGAAGGCTTTGAATAAGTTCGATCCCCACCTGAAGCTCTGTCGGGTTCAACCCGGCAAGCCATTCATCCAGCAACAGCACCTTCGGGTCCGGGGCCAAGGCGCGGGCCAGTTCCACGCGCTTGCTGTCGATGTAGGTCAACTGGTCGATGGCCATGTGCCCCTTGCCAGCCAATCCAACACGTTCGGCCAGTCGGGCGGCCTCGGCCTTGGCAGCAGCGCCCCAGCGGCGGCGATGACCAAAGACAGCGCCCGCGATGATGTTCTGTTCAACATTCATACCAGGCAGCAGCCGGACCAATTGGAATGTGCGCGAGACTCCACGTTTGGCGATCTTGTCCGCCCTCAACCCGCCGATCGAAACACCGCGCAGGCCAATCTCGCCGGATGTCGGGGCCAGTGCGCCCGAAATCAGGTTCAGCGTTGTGGATTTCCCCGATCCGTTCGGCCCGATCAACCCCAGGACCTGGCCCTGGCGCACATCGAAATCGATCGCATTCACAGCCACAAGGCCGCCAAAGCGTTTGGTGACACCGCGCAATGACAAAACCGCCTGGTTCATGACCGCGCCTCCCGCCAGGCCGACCAGTTCCGGACCGTTTCGATGAGCCCCGCAAAGCCGCGGGGAATGAAGTACACGATCACCAGGAACACGATGCCGATGAAAAGCGTGACCTGATTGGGGAAATTGGCCGAGATCGTCTCGAGTATCAGCGTAAAGGGGATCACGCCGACGATAGGCCCCCAAAGCCGGTGCACACCGCCCAACAGGGCCATGATCACAACCTGAAAGCTCAGCAGTGGCGTAAAGGCCAGCGAGGGTTCGATATAGATGTATCGCGGTGCGAGGATCGCCCCCGTCATCGCCGCGACTGCGCCCGATACCATGAACAGCAGCACCTTGGCCTGCGCCGTGTTGATCCCGGAATGGGCCGCGACCGTTTCATCATCGCCGATGATGCGCAGGGCAAAGCCCAGGCGCGACCGTCCGATCAACCAGCCGACAAGAAAAACCAGCGCCGCGAGGGCCACCAGCATCTGATACAGATGCGCTTCCGTCAGATCGGTCAGGACATAAAGTCCCTTTTGCCCGGTCATGTTCTGGCCCCATGTAATGACCTGCCGGATAAGTTCGGCCAGACCCAGGGTGAAAATGACGAAGTAGACCCCCGACAGGCGCAGCGTGGCCAGCCCGACAAGCGCCGCAAGCACGGCCCCCAGCACGCCCGCCAGAATGATGAGCGACCAGATCGGCAAGCTCTCGAACCCCAGCCCCGTCGTATAGGTGCCAAGACCGAAAAAGGCCGCAGTGGCGAGCGAGATATAATGCGTGGGACCGGAAAACAGCGCCCAGGACGTCGCCAGCACCGTGAACATCGCGATGGAGATACCAAGGCTCAGAACATAGTCCGACCCGAAGTAGGGCAGCGCTCCGGCGACGAGTAGCGCCAAGGCGGCAAAGACAAATCCTTGGATTTCGGTACTGCTCATGTCGGCTTTCTTCCGAAAAGACCCTGCGGGCGGAAAAGAAGGATGAGGATGAAAAGCGCATAGGCCGCGGCCAGCGTCAGACCGGGATCGATCAGGGACGCCACAAGTGTTTCCACAACGCCCAGCAGCAGTGCCGCGATGATCGTGCCGCGGACATCACCAACGCCGCCCATGATCACGATGATCAGAGCCTTGAGCGTGAACACCACACCGGTGGACGCATCGAGCGTCAGAAAGGATGAGATCAGCGCCCCGCCGACCGCCGTGATGGCCCCACCCAGGGCAAAGGCAATCGCGGCGCGGCTGCGCACATTGATGCCCACGAGGCGCGCGCTGTCCGGCGCGACGGCCAGCGCCCGCAGTGACAGGCCGGGCCGGGAAAAGGTGATCCAGGCGTAGAGTATGGCGCAAATGACCACCGCCGAGGCAAAGGCAACGACGCGGTTCTGGGCGTAGGTCTCGCCCATGATGATCACGGGCACTGAGAGGTAGGAATAGTTGAAATAGTCGCCCCCAAAGAAGGCCAGCATCAGCCCGACGGCGATGAAGGACATGCCGAACGTCGCGAGGATCGAGTCGACCTCAAGCTGACCACGTGATTTGGCACGGCGCACCAGCGGTTCAAGCATGATGCGATAGATCAGCCAGTTGGCGGCAAAGGCCACGGGCGCGACAACGAATATTGTCAGCAGCGGGCTGATGTTGCCCGCGGTGTAGAACCAGAACGCGGTAAACCCGCCGGCCACCAGCATCTCGCCATTGGCCAGGTTCATGATGCGCGCAACGCCATATTGCAGGTTCAGGCCCATGGCGATCAGCGCATAGGTGCCGCCCAGCAAAAGCCCGATGATAATGATGTCCATTTTGGGTCCCGGGTTAAGAATGCCGTCCTTGCCCGACAGAGTCGGGCAAGGACATGTCTAGGGTCAGGCCCAGCCTTGCTTGACGCGCACGGGCTTGGCCCCCTGGCGACCCGTTTCAGCGACGCCCTGATAGACTCCGTCCTGCCACTGGCCGACGGTCCAGAACTTTTCGTTGAAGTTGTTGGCGTTGAAGTTCATGTCGCCCATGACCGTGTCAAAGGTCGTTGCCCGGATGTGTTCAGTGACGGCTTCACGGTCGAGGCCCACGGTTTCGATCGACTGCTGCAGCACTTCGAGCGAGGCGTAGGTGGTCGCCGATGCCCAGCCATCAGGCGCATTGCCTGTGACTTCCATGTGGGCCTTGGCATAGGCTTTGAACTTCTCGCTGTCGGGGTTGATGCCGCCGGCACCCAGAATGCCCTCGGCCGCAGCGCCAAAGCGGCCGCCAAAGGCCGGGAAGCAGGTCGCCACGGCGGTATAGTAGGCCTCGACCTGCAGATCTTCGATCACGGCCTGTTCTGTCAGGCCGAAGGTGTCCGGCGGATACGACCATGCGACAAACGCGTTGGGCTGCGCGGCCTTGGCCGCCTTGACCACGGGCGACAGATCCTGCGTGCCAAGCGGGTACGAGCTGTCATAGACGATGTCGAACCCTGCCGCGGTGAACAGCGGTTTCGCAGCCGCTGCGAGCTCAATCCCGAACGCGTCCGCGACATTGACCATTGCGACCTTGTTGCCTGTCAGCGTGCCGTCGGCCTGCATACCTTTGAGAACGTCGACGACGCCCTGCACAAAGGCCGTTGTCGAGCCAAGAAGGAAGAACATGCCGTTGAATTTACTGGCCAGGTCCTCGACCTGATCCGTGATCGCCGAGACCGCAAGATGCGGATACTTGTAACGGTCAAACAGCGGCGCCGCGGCGATGTTGAAACCGGTCCCATAGGGCGCAATGATGAAGTCGGCGTTGTCCTGAGTGGCAAGACGCTGCACGGCCTTGATGGTCTCGCCGGGGTTGGTTTGGTCGTCATACTCGATGATTTCGACCATCTTCTGCCCGCCATCCACCTTCAGACCGCCTGCGGCGTTGACCAGATTGGCCCACAGCGCCACGTTTGGCCATTGCGTCACAACCGCACCGCCTGCCAGCGGCCCCGTCTTGGGCGCGACCGCGCCGATTTTTACGGTCTCCGCGGCCAGTGCCAGCCGTGGTGCCGCCAGGCTTGCCGCGGCCGCTGCACCCAACTTCAAAGCGGATCTACGTTTCATCATCATGCGTTTTCCTCCCAAGATTAAGCATGTCTTCTATTTTTTCTGCGTTCAGCCCGTGATGCAGGGACAGCCACCGGGTCTCGGTGAATTCATCCAGTGCGGCAGCGCCGCCGAAGCGGCCATAACCGCTGGCCTTGAGCCCGCCGAAAGGCATCGAGGCGTCATCAAATACGGTCGGTCCGTTAATCTGGCAGATGCCGGTTTCCAGCCGATCCGCGACGTCCAGTGCGCGCGCGGTGTCCCGACTGAACACCGCCGAGGCCAGTCCGAACTCTGTGTCATTTGCAACCGAGACCGCCTCGTCCTCTGTACGCACACGTATGACCGAAGCGACCGGGCCAAAGCTTTCCTCGCCATAGATGCGCATGTTCGGTGTGACATGATCCAGAACGGTGGGCTGCAGGACCGCGCCAGCCCATTCGCCGCCCAGTTTCAACTCGGCCCCCTTGGACACCGCATCCTCGATCAGGCCCGCGACACGCGCCGCCGCGTCTTCGTTGATGAGCCTGCCAAGTGCAGTGGCCTCGATCGTCGGGTCCGCGGCTTTGTAGGCGCGCGAGCGTGCGACCAGTCTGTCCACAAGGTCATCGGCGATGGCATCGAGTGCGATGATCCGCTCGGTCGAGATGCAGACCTGACCTTGATTGAAAAAGGCCCCTGTTGCCGACGCCGCCGCGGCCGCATCAAGATCGGCATCATCCAGCACGATCAGCGGAGATTTCCCACTCAGTTCCAGCAAACAGCGTTTGAGCGATTTGGCAGCCTCTTGTGCAACGATCTGACCGACCCTTGTAGATCCGGTAAAGTTGATCCGCCGCACGGTTGGGTGCGCGATCAGTGCTTTGGCAATATCAAGGCTGTCCTCGGGTTCGTTCGTCACGACCGTGACGACATCTTTTGGCAGGCCCGCCCTTTCCATCAAATCGACAACCAGCTTGTGCGTGTTCGGGCAATGCTCAGAGGCCTTCAGCACAACCGTGTTCCCGCAGGCAATTGGGGCAGCAATCGCACGAACCGCCAGAGTGATCGGGGCGTTCCACGGGGCAAACCCCAGCACGACCCCCGCCGCCTGCCGCCGCAGGATCGAGGTTCGCCCATCCGGATGCGGCACCTCTGTGTCCTGCATCAGGTCGATCAGATCGCCGGCTTGGTTTAGGATGTCGCGCGCGATCGAGATGTTGAAATCGATCCACTGCGGCGCGGCGCCAACCTCTTTTGTCGCGACATCCACAAGGTCATCCCGCGCTGCACTCAGGGCATCCGCCATGGCGGCCAAGTGGTCCAGCCGCACCTTCGCGCTTGTCTTGGACCAGTCCCAAAACGCCCGGGCAGCCCGGTTTGCGGCTTCTTCTGCCACAACTGCCACGTTCTGGGGCAGCAAAACCGAAGTTTCACCGCCTGTTTCGGCCGGTCTCAGGTTCAAGTTGTCCTCCCCTTGCGCGACACAGCAGTCAGCCGCCGTCCGCGTCATGACGTAGACTTGCGTTTGAAACACTCAAAGAAAATTCGATTTTCTGGTGAAAAAGTTACAAAAACTGGCTAAAATTGATCTTGGGAGGCACTCAATATGGAAACGAACGGAGTCCTGCTGCACCTCGCGGGTCTGCAAAGCAGTCTGCAAAGACGTTTTGTGCGTTCTCCTTTGCCTGCCAAAAGCAACCCCTGGCAATTGGTTTACCTTCGGTCCGGAACGCTTCAACATCAGGTGTTGGACGACCCCGATCAGCACCGTGAGGTTATCCTCGATGCGCCCTGTATTGTCTGTTGGCGGGCGGAGCCCGAGCGCTCTGTCTTTCTGCATGCAGGCTCGTCCGGGGTTCATTTAGCGGCCGGCGAAGCCTTTCTTGTCTCTGCGCTGGGAAACCGCCCCGAGTCCTACGAACTGGCCGACATGCTGCGCGGCTTTGTGTCCCTGACGCTTCACGACATGCCGGATCAGGGTGATCGCATCACCCGCGCGCTCAGCGAAATATCCTACGAGCAAAGCCAACAGGGGGCGGGCCAGTTGGTCGTGATCGAAGCTCAGCTCCGGTGCCTGCTGGTGCATTTGTGGCGACAGAACAACAAGAACATCGAAGCGGCTGAAACGGCAGGCCCTCAATTGGCCCTGCTGCGCCAATTCCGACAGCTTGTGGAATCTCATTTTCGACAGCGGCTCAAGGTCAGCGACTACGCGCTTGCGCTGAACATCACGCCCGACAGGCTGCACAGCATCACCGTTGAGACCCTGGAGCGCACGCCGCTTGCGCTAATTCATGACCGCTGCCACCTCGAGGCGCGCGCCTTGCTGACAAGGACAAACCTGTCGCTCGATCAGATCGCGGCTGATCTGAGTTTCAAGAGCACACCGCAGTTCAGCGCGTTTTTTCGCAAGATGGAAGGAACGCCACCCGGAAAATTTCGAGCGATGGCGACCGCCAACAACACTGACGCGCAGGGGCAGCAGGAACTGGATTTCAGCGATTGGCCCTGAGTTTGCTGTGCGTCTTGGCGGTCACGGCGAAAGACAGGAAGACAGCGTTTCGGCAAGCTGACAGCTTTTGATCTGCACGCGAAAATCCATTGGGTGACGCGACCCCAACTGTTCGCGGTTTCTGGCCCCGCCTTGCCCTTGCCGGGACCCAAGGTCTTGATAACAACCCACCGGAAGGTAGCATTGCCATCATGATTGGCCCGGAACATATGAAAGTCGTCCTGCGAAGGTTTGTCGTTCTTGCCGTCTTTGTCGCCGCCCTGTGGGGGATCCAGATCTTGAACTGGATCACGGGATATGGCCTGAACAGCGTGTTCGGCCTTATCCCAAGGCAACTCGGGGGTCTGGACGGCATCCTCGGCATGCCCGTTCTGCATGCCAGCTTCGAGCATGTCACCGCGAACACTCCTCCACTGCTTCTGATGGGCGCCTTGCTGGCAGCAACGGCGACCCGAGCGCTGTTCGCTGTCAACGCCGTCATCGTCGGCTTGGGCGGCGCGCTGGTCTGGCTGCTCGGAAGTACGGCCATCCACATCGGGGCCTCTGGTTTGATTTTTGGCTGGTTTGGCTTTCTCGTCACGCGCGGTTTGGTGGATCGATCCTTGGTGGCGCTTGGGATCGCACTGCTTGTGGGCCTGCTGTATGGCTCGATCCTGTGGGGTGTGCTGCCCGGTCAACCGGGCGTGTCCTGGGAGGCGCACCTGTTCGGCGCCCTCGCCGGGTCTGTGGCGGCCTTTGCGCTGCCTACGCATGTTCATGCCCCGCGTTTACGCGATGTCGAGCGGCGCTGAAGAGCCCTGTACGGCCCACCTCTGACGTCTGGGGCGCTACGACCCCAAACGCCTGCGGGCGTTCTTTGGATTTGGCAGCCGAGTCGAGCGCAAGTTGGCGCCGCCTCTTGCTTCATCAAAGCCACGCACAATTGCCAAATAATTTGCCATCCGCCATAACCCAAGGATGGAATTTCTGGAGTTTGGGCATAACACCGGATTGGTGGCGATCTCGCTGATTGTCGCATTGGTGGCGGGGTTTACCGGGCTCAGCCTGACGCGCGATCTGTCGTCAAAGTCGATCGTGCAGCGCAAGATTGCTGTTGCACTGGCCTCGGTGGCTTTGGGCGGAGGCATCTGGTCGATGCATTTCGTGGCCATGTTGGGCCTGCAATTGCCGATCCTGTTCTATTACGACGCGGCCATCACGCTTGCCTCGGCCCTTATCGCTGTTCTGGTCGTCGCTATGGCCTTGGCGCTGTTGCATTTCGCCGAACGGTCGACGCGCACGATCGTGGTTGCCGGCATCATCACCGGCATCGGCATTTTGCTGATGCACTACATCGGCATGGCGGGGCTTCAATTCTGCCGGGCGGTCTATTCGCCCTTTGGCGTGATCCTTTCGTCGCTCGTGGCGATCTTGCTGTGCGTGGCCGCGTTCTACATCGCCTATAGCGAGCGCAACGACCGCAACATCATATTGGGCACGCTGTGTTTCGGCTTTGCCGTATTTGCAGTGCATTTTGCAGCGATGGCGGGCACCGAGTTCACACAGGTCGATCAAACCAACGAGTTTGGTCCCTTGATGAGCAACGAAACGCTGGCTATTGGCGTGATCCTGTCGAGCTTTGTGATTTTTGGCACGTTCCTCTGGGTTGGCGCGACATTTCTTGCTCCTCCGGCCGGTACAACGGACGAGGCCGCCCCGACCGAGGCAAAGTTGCCAGAGCCGACCAGCATCACCACCATTCCATGCGAGCGTGACGGCGCCCGGGTCTTTGTGCGGGCCGAGGACGTGTCCTTTATTCGCGCGGACGGGCATTATTCCCAGGTCTATACCGACACGGATCGCCTGTTTTGCGTCTGGCCGATCACCGAGGCCGTCAATCGACTGGTCGACCGCGGTTTCGTGCAGGTGCATCGCAGCTACATGGTGAATCCGCTCAAGATCGCGACGTTCGAGCGTACCAAGGACAAGGGCAGCATCACCTTCGCTGCCGAGGGCCTGCCCCGGGCGCCGGTGAGTCGCTCAAAGATCAAAGACGTTCAGGCCCTGCTGTCGACCTAGGGTCGCGCACTTCGTGCGCCGAGCCGCGCATTTCGTGAAAAACCCCTGCATTCTGTGTGTTTGAGTGGGCGTCTGCATGCGCGGGTATGCAGCTTCGGTCCTCACATAAGCCAGAACATTTGCTCACAGGGAGGAAGCACATGATTCCAGCGGCATTCGAATACCATCGACCCAGCGACATGTCGGGCGTTCTTGCGATCTTGCAGGAACACGGTGATGACGCGCGTGTCATGGCGGGCGGGCACAGCCTGATCCCCATGATGAAACTGCGCATGGCCGAGGTCCCACATCTGATCGACTTGCAGGATGTCGGCGGGCTTTCGGGGATCATGGTCGGGGACACGATCACCATCGGAGCCATGACGACGCAGGCCGATATCATCGACAACGACGCCCTTGCGGCGGCGGCCCCGATCATGCGCGAAGCGGCGCTGCAAATCGCAGATCCTCAAGTCCGCTACATGGGCACCGTGGGCGGCAATGTCGCAAATGGCGATCCGGGCAATGACATGCCGGGTCTTATGCAGTGCCTTGATGCCAGCTTTACGGTCGTGGGGCCCGATGGCGAGCGTTCGATCCCCGCGCGCGATTTCTATGAAGCGGCTTACATGACCGCACGTGAGGATGACGAGGTGCTGACCGCTGTGTCCTTTGCCAAACCAGCGGGCGGCTATGCCTATGAAAAGCAAAAGCGCAAGATCGGCGACTATGCCACCGCCGCCGCTGCGGTCCAGATCGTGAAGGACGGGGGCACTTGCGTCTCTGCCGCCATTGCGATGACCAACCTGAGCGACACCCCGGTCTATTCCCAAGCGGCAAGCGCCGCCCTGGTCGGCACCTCGGTGGACGAGGCGGCCGTCAAGGCCGCAGTGGCCGCGATGCTGGGCGACATTGACCCGGTCGAGGACAATCGCGGCCCCGTCGCCTTCAAACGCCATGTTGCCGGCGTGATCCTGGCCCGCGCCATCGAGCGCGCCTGGTCGCGCGCTTAAGGAGCCATTCAATGTCTGACAAGAAACACTACAAGCTGACCGTGAACGGCCAGGCGGTGGACGTGCTGGCCGAGCCGCGCGAGCTGCTGATCTATACCCTGCGCGAGCAGTTGAACATCACCGGGCCTCACATCGGGTGCGAAACCTCGCATTGCGGGGCCTGCACCGTGACCATCGACGGCAAATCGGTGAAATCCTGCACCATGTTCGTCGCCCAAGCCGACGGCAAGGACATCACCACCATCGAGGGTCTGGGCAGCCCGGACGGTCTGCACCCGCTGCAAGAGGCCTTCAAAGAGCATCACGGGCTGCAGTGCGGCTATTGCACGCCGGGCATGATCACCCGCGCCTCGAAACTGCTGGAAGAGAATCCCAACCCGACCGAAGAAGAAATCCGCTTTGGCATGGCCGGAAATATCTGCCGCTGCACCGGGTATCAGAACATCGTCAAGTCCATCAAAGCCGCCGCGGCCGAGATGAACGCAGCCAAGGAGGCCGCAGAATGAAGGACGAAGTGACACGCGAAGAGCGGATCGACAATCTTAAAGGGATGGGCTGCTCGCGCAAGCGGGTTGAAGATGCCCGATTTACGCAGGGCAAGGGCAACTACGTCGATGACATCAAGCTTGATGGCATGCTGTTTGGCGACTTTGTGCGCTCGCCCTATGCCCATGCCAACATCAAGAACATCGACACCTCTGCCGCGCTTGAAGTGCCCGGCGTTCTGGCGGTTCTGACCGCCAAGGATCTGGAACCGCTGGCCCTGCACTGGATGCCGACACTGGCAGGCGACAAGCAGATGGTGCTGGCCGACGGCAAGGTGCTGTTCCAAGGCCAAGAGGTCGCCTATGTTGTCGCCACGGACCGCTATGCTGCCGCAGACGGCATCGAAGCGGTCGAGGTCGAATATGAAGAGCTCGAAGTGCTCGTCGACCCGTTCAAGGCCATGGAATCCGATGTGGTTCTGCGCCCTGATACGGTGGGCGAGGACGGCAAGCCAGCCGACGGCGCGCATGGGCCGCGCAAGCATCACAACCACATCTTTACATGGGAAGCGGGCGACAAGGAGCCCACCGAGCAGGCCATCGGCGCCTCCGAGGTCGTGGCCGAAGAGTTCATGTACTACCACCGAACCCATCCGTGCCCGCTGGAAACCTGCGGCTGTGTGGCGTCCATGGACAAGGTCAACGGCAAGCTGACCATCTGGGGCACGTTCCAGGCCCCTCACGCGATCCGGACTGTCGTATCGCTGATCTCTGGCATCGAAGAGCACAACATCCGTGTGATTTCGCCCGATATCGGCGGCGGTTTCGGCAACAAGGTCGGGGCCTATCCGGGCTATGTCTGCTCGGTTGTGGCGTCGATCGTCACGGGCAAGCCGGTCAAGTGGATCGAAGACCGGATGGACAACCTGATGACCACCGCCTTTGCGCGGGATTACTGGATGAAGGGCCGGATTTCCGCGACCAAGGAAGGAAAGATCACCGGTCTGCACTGCCATGTGACGGCGGACCACGGCGGCTTTGACGCCTGTGCGGACCCGACCAAGTTCCCCGCTGGTTTCATGAACATCTGCACTGGCTCTTACGACATCCCGACCGCCTATCTCGAGGTGGACGGTGTCTATACCAACAAGGCTCCGGGCGGCGTCAGCTATCGCTGTTCCTTCCGCGTGACCGAGGCGGTTTATTTCATCGAGCGGATGATCGAGGTTCTGGCGATCGAGCTGAACATGGACGCGGCCAAGCTGCGCGAGATCAACTTCATCAGGAAAGAGCAGTTCCCCTACAAGGCCGCCTTGGGTTGGGAGTATGACAGCGGCGATTATCACACCGCCTGGAAAAAGGCGATGGATGCGGTCGATTACGACGGCCTGCGCGCCGAACAGGCCCAGCGGATCGAGGATTTCAAGGCTGGCAAGACCCGCAAGTTGATGGGCATTGGCCTGACGCATTTCACCGAGATTGTCGGCGCAGGGCCCGTGAAGAACTGCGATATCCTTGGCCTCGGCATGTTCGACAGCTGTGAAATCCGCATTCACCCCACGGGGTCCGCGATTGCGCGCCTTGGCACGATCTCTCAGGGTCAGGGGCACGCGACGACGTTCGCACAGATCCTGGCGTCCGAGATTGGTCTGCCTGCCGACAGCATCACCATCGAAGAAGGCGACACCGACACGGCGCCTTACGGGTTGGGCACCTATGGCTCGCGCTCGACGCCTGTGGCCGGTGCCGCCACTGCGATGGCCGGGCGCAAGATCCGTGCCAAGGCCCAGATGATCGCCGCCTACCTGCTTGAGGTCCATGACGATGACGTGGAATTCGACGTCGATCGCTTTGCCGTGAAAGGCGCGCCGGAACGGTTCAAAACGATGAAGGAAATCGCCTTTGCGGCCTACAATCAGGCCATCCCGGGGATCGAGCCTGGGCTCGAGGCGGTCAGCTACTACGATCCGCCCAACATGACCTATCCGTTCGGGGCCTATGTCTGCGTGATGGACATCGACGTCGATACGGGTGTCCCGGAAATCCGCCGCTTCTACGCGTTGGATGACTGTGGAACGCGGATCAACCCGATGGTCATCGAAGGGCAGATCCATGGGGGACTGACCGAGGCGCTGGCCGTCGCACTGGGGCAAGAGATTGCCTATGACGACATGGGCAACGTCAAGACCGGCACGCTGATGGACTTTTTCCTTCCGACCGCCTGGGAAGTGCCAAACTACGAGACGGATCACACCGTGACCCCGTCGCCGCACCATCCCATCGGGGCCAAGGGCGTCGGAGAAAGCCCCCACGTCGGCGGTGTTCCGTGTTTCTCGAACGCCGTGCACGACGCGTTCCGGGCCTTTGGCCTGCGGCAGACCAACATGCCGCATGATCACTGGCGGATCTGGCGCACAGCCAACGAGTTGGGCCTGCACGACTGACCATTCCGGTGCGCCGCAACGGCGCACCGGTCTCCCCCCTTTTGGGTGCGCGGTCTGCGCGCACCTGTCCCGGAGCATTCCATGACCTGGCGCGACCTTCAGACCCAAATGGCCAAAACGGGCTACGTGGCCTCGGACGACCTGTCCGTGGCGCTTCACCTAGCCATATCACTGGGCCGGCCCCTTCTGCTGGAAGGCGCGGCCGGTGTGGGAAAGACCGAGGTCGCACGAACACTGGCCGAGCTGCGTTCGACAGAGCTGGTGCGCCTGCAATGCTACGAAGGTCTTGATGCGGCACAGGCCATCTATGAATGGAACTACCAGCGTCAGCTTTTGGCAATCCGTGCCGCCGCCGAAGATGGCGAAACAGGTGCTGCCGTCGAAAATCGCATCTTCTCACGCGAGTATCTGCTTGAACGGCCTTTGCTGGCAGCCATCACCAAGGATACGCCCCCCGTTCTGCTGATCGACGAAGTCGACCGCGCGGACGAGGAATTCGAAGCCTATCTACTTGAAATCCTGTCAGATTTTCAGATCACGGTGCCCGAGATCGGGACAATCGAAGCAAAGTCTCGCCCGATTGTCATTCTGACATGCAATGGCACACGCGATCTGAGCGACGCGTTGCGTCGCCGGTGCCTTTACACCTATGTCGAGTATCCGGACGCCGCGACCGAACTTGCGATCCTGAACGCGCGCAAGCCCGGTTTGAACCAGCGCCTTGCGCAGCAGATCATCGGCTTTGTCCAGAAACTCCGCGAGGAAGAGTTGGAGAAAGTCCCGGGCATTGCCGAAACCCTGGACTTTGCCGCCGCGCTCTCCGGTCTTGGGCTTTCTGACCTGAGCGAGGACCCGGCGGCGTTGCAGCATGCCTTGGTCGCCTTACTGAAGACCCAAAGCGATCAGGCCAGCATCACCACGGAAATCGCCCAGCGCATCGCAGGCAAGGCCGCATGAGCCGGGTCACCAAATTCGCCGCGCGTGACAGCGGGCCAGCGGCACGGGTTGCCGGCTTTGCCGCCCACCTGCGCGCCAATGGTCTGCGGCTAGGATCGGCTGAGACAGCGCTGGCGATGGATGCGCTTGCCGCGATGGACAGCTTTGCCCCGGACGATTGCCGACGCGCCTTGCGCGCGGTGTGCGTGGGATGCAGGGACGAAGACGAACAGTTTGACGCGCTCTTTGACGCCTATTGGATGGACATGGGCCGGGTGCGCACGCGGGTGATCCCCGTCCCGCCGCAGCGTGGGTCCGATGACGTGCATTCGTCACGAGATGCGGAAGGTGAGGCGTCAGGCGGGGCTGGCAGCGCCACGGCACCAGATGGCGGGGACGGAGAGGCCGACAGTGATGGCGAAGGAAAGCTGATCGCCACCGAGGTTCGGAACCTCAGCCGCCGTGACCTGCGGGATCTGGTCCGCCCCGAAGAGATCGCCGAGGCCGAAAGGGTTGCCCGTCGTCTGGGGGCCGCACTGCGCGACCGCCGCTCGCGCCGTCGCATCGCCGCGCGCAAAGGCGACCGTCTGCATTTCCGCAAGACCATCCGGCGCAGCCTCGCCTCGGGGGGCGAGCCTCTGCATCTTGTCAAAAGACGCCGCCCGGATCGCACTCGCAAGATCGTCGCGCTCTGTGATGTGTCCGGCTCGATGAGCGTCTATGCGCAGGTCTTTCTGGCCTTTGTCGCCGGTCTGATGCGCGCCGATCCGCTGGCCGACGCCTACCTGTTTCACACCCGCCTTGTCCGGATCACCGAGACCCTGCGCGACAAGGATGCCATGCGCGCCATCGGGCGCATGTCGCTGATGGCCGATGGGTTTGGCGGCGGCTCGAAAATCGGGTTTTGCCTGGACCGGTTTGCCAGCACCTATGCCCGGCGCTTTGTCGACGGGCGGTCAGTGGTGATGATCCTGTCCGACGGCTATGACACGGGTGCGCCGGACCAGATGCGCGATGCGCTGGGCACGTTGCGCAAGCGGGGCTGCAAAATCATTTGGCTGAACCCTTTGAAGGGTTGGAAGGATTATGAACCCGTGACGGCTGGCATGTCCGCCGCCCTGCCGCACCTGGATCTGTTCCAATCGGCCAACACGCTGGATGACCTGGCGGCACTGGAAGCGGAGCTGACACGCCTATGACGCCAGCCGAGATCATTGCCCCCGAATTGTCTGACGTCGCCGAGCGTTTGCGTGCCGAGGCCAAGCCCTTTGCCTTTGCCACCATCGTGCGGACCGTTGGATCGACGGCCGCCAAACCCGGCGCGCGGGCGCTCTTGGCGGCAGATGGCACGATCCTTGAAGGCTGGCTTGGCGGCGGCTGCGCGCGCGGAGCCGTAAAGCGAGCCACGGTCGAAGCGCTGAAAACCGGCTTGCCGCAGCTGATCTCTGTCGCGCCCGAAGAGTTCCTGGACGAGATCGGCGTTGTGCCCGGCACAGAGCAAGACGGCATCACCTATTCCCGCAACGGCTGTCCGTCCAAAGGGACGGTCGATATCTTTGTCGAACCCTGCCTGCCTGCCCCGACGCTTGCGGTTCTGGGCGCGTCACCGGTCGCCCGGACCCTGGCCTCCCTGGCGCCGCAATTCGCATGGACGGTGCGCACAGACGAGGGCGAGATCGCGCCACTGACGCAGGGGACCGGGTTTGTCGTCGTGGCGACCCAGGGCCAGGGCGACCTGGACGCGCTGAAGGCCGCGCTGGCGGCCAAGGCGGGGCACATCAGCTTTGTCGGCAGCCGCCGCAAATTCGAATCTCTGAGTGCAAAGCTGATCGCAGGTGGTGCAGACCCGCAGGCCGTCGCCCGCATCGACGCACCAGCCGGTCTGTCGATCAACGCGGTCACCCCGGAAGAGATTGCCCTATCCATCCTTGCCAAGCTGGTGAAGTTGCGCCGCGAGGGTCGCAAGGATGGCTAAGGTGGACGCGGTCATATTGGCGGCTGGTCTTTCACGTCGCATGGGCGCGCGCAACAAGCTGCTGCTCGACATCAATGGCACTCCGATGATCGCGCAGGTGGTCGGGTCCTATCTTCGTGTGATCACCGGCAAAATCCATGTTGTGACCGGGTTTGAACAGGACCGTGTCAAGGCAGCGCTGCGCGCGCTGCCCATTCAGATCATTCACAACCAGCGCTTTGCGGAAGGCCAACAGACATCCGTTGTTGCTGGACTCTCTCAAGTGGCCGAAGGCGCGACCACGATCCTTGGTTTGGGGGATCAACCTGCCCTGACGTCCGACGAACTGGAATGGCTCATGGCGCGGCATGCGGCCAGCCCGGACAAGATCACCTTCCCGGTTGATCCAAATGGCATGCGTGGCAATCCCATCGTGATCCCAAGCGCGCTGCGCGGGCAAATGCTTGCGCGCCGCACATCACCGGGGTGTCGCAGGTTCACCCGCGAAAATCCACACCTCGTACAGATGGTCGAAACCTCTGCTTCCGGGTTTTTCGCCGATATCGACACGCCTGACGATTACGCGCGCCTTGGCCCGCCCCAAAAGATCGCGGTCGGAGGTCCTTCATGAGCTGGATTGTCACCAGATGGACGCGGCTGCGCAAACGATTTGCACTGACACCCGAGCAGGCAGAACAGCTTGCAAACATCAAATTCCCCTGTTGCTAGGAAAGGGACACGCCAATGGAACTGGCCGACGAAATCACGATCAATGCGCCCAAGGACGTGGTCTATGCCGCGCTGAACAACCCGGATGTTCTGCGGCAATGCATCCCCGTTTGCGAAGAGCTGATTCAGCATTCGGATACGGAACTTGAGGCCAAGGTGGTGCTGAAAGTCGGCCCGGTGAAGGCGCGCTTCAGCGGCAATGTGACTTTGGACAAATCGGGCGCGCCGGATGCCTTTTCGCTGTCAGGTCAAGGCAGTGGCGGCGCGGCGGGCCACGCCAAGGGCGGGGCGGATGTCACGCTGACAGCGGACGGCAACCAGACGATCCTCAAATATGTCGCCAAGGCCGAAATCGGTGGCAAGATCGCTCAGCTGGGCAGCCGTCTGATCCAAAGCACTGCGAAAAAGCTGGCGGGCAAGTTTTTCACGTCCTTTGCGTCCGTGATGGAAGAGGCCTAGTTGCTGCCGCCCATTCATTACCTTGAACACGCCGTTGATGTGCTTGGGCGCGCCGCGGATCTGCACGCCCAAGGCAAGGCGTTTGTGCTGGTGACCGCTGTCGAGATCAGGGGCGGCTCATCGCGCGAACTCGGCACGCTTGCGGTGATCGCGGAAGATGGAGAGATGTTTGGCTATCTGTCCAATGGCTGCATTGACCGGGACATTCAGACACAGGGCTTGGCCGCGCTGGCCGAGGGCGCGCCAAAGGTGTTGCGCTATGGCGCAGGGTCTCCGTTCCTGGACCTGACACTTCCCTGCGGCGGGTCGCTGACCCTTCTGCTGGACCCTGCGCCAGACCAGACGCAGTTGAGCGCAGCGCATGCAGACCTGGTGGCACGCAAACCCGCGCAGATGCGTTTTTCAGTGCCCGAACAGGAGGTGATGCAGTTTAGATATGCGCCCAAACCCATGCTGGTCCTGGCAGGGCGTGGCAGTGTCTTTCGCGCCGTTGCGCAAGCTGGACACGCAGCGGGATTTGACTTGGCGCTGCTCTCGCCGGAAATGGAGGATCTTGCCGCCACGGCAGACCTTGACCCCCTGCAGTCACACTATCTGAAATCGTCCCGGTCCGATCTTGGCATTGATGTCGACGCCCACTCGGCCTTTCTGACGCTGTTTCATGACCACGACTGGGAACCCTATCTGCTGCTTCAGGCACTGAAATCGCCGGCGCGGTTCATCGGATGTCTGGGCAGCCGAAAGACGCATGCCAGCCGATGTGAAAGGCTGGCTGCGTTGGGTGCCAGCGCTGACGATCTTGACCGCCTTCACGGCCCTTTGGGCCTTGTCGGCTCTTTGCGTCAGGCACCCTTGATCGCGGTTTCCGCGCTGGCCCATATCACGCAGAGCTTTCCGCGTGTGATCGAACACTGCGGGACATAAGTCCGTCGGTCGGTCGTGGCCGGCGACGGGCGGGCGTCACCCCCGAGAGGCGACTTTCGCCTGATAGGCCTCAAGCTCGTTGATCAGGGCAAGGCCAGAGGGCGTTTCAAGACCCGCACAGAATTCGTCCCAGACTGCGCCGAATGGCATGTCCTTGAACTCTTCCGTCAACGTCAGCCGCGCGGTGAAGTCGAGCTTGTCCTCTGCCGCCCGCAACCGTTCCCACGGCGTCAACAGCGCACGCAAGAGCGCCTTTTGCATGTTCCTGACCCCAATCACCCAAGCCGCCGTCCGACTGATCGTTGCATCAAAGAAATCGAGCCCGATAAAGGTGCGGTCCAGCAAATTCGCACTGACCAGTTCGTGGGCCATGGCCAGGATATCGTCATTCTGCAGGATGACATGGTCGCTGTCCCACCGCATCGGGCGCGAGACGTGCAAAAGGATCTGCGGCAGCGACAAGGCCACGGCGCTCAGCTTGTCGGCGATGTTCTCGGTGGGGTGGAAATGCCCCATATCGAGGCAAAGAAGCGTGCCCTTGCGGATCGCATAGCCCATGTAGAACTCGTGGCTGCCGACGGTGCAGGCTTCGACCCCGATCCCGAAGAGCTTTGACTCAACCGCGTCGCGCATCATTTCGGGGCTGTGCTGCACCGCAAGCATCGCGTCCAGCGAAGCTTCCAGCCGCTGCCGCGCGGCCATGCGGTCGATGGGGATGTCCTTGTAGCCATCGGGCGCCCAGATGTTGTTGACGCAGGTGCTGCCAAGTTCGGAACCGATCCTTGCGGCGATCTCTCGGGTACGTGCCCCGTGTTCGATCCAGAAGTCGCGAATACCCGCATCGGGATGCGACAGCGTCAGGTTGTCGTCGGCCTTGGCGTGGGCAAAGAAGGTCGGGTTGAAGTCAAGCCCAATGCCTTGCGCCTTGGCCCAATCCACCCAGGGTTCAAAATGCCTGTACTCGATCTCGTCGCGGTCCGGAGCCTCGTCGGTGTCCATGTACATCGCGTGCAAGTTCAAGCGGTGCGTGCCGGGGATCATGGAATAGGCGAACTCAAGGTCGGCGCGCAACTCGTCAGGGTTTCGCGCCCGTCCGGGATGGTTGCCCGTCGCCTGAATGCCGCCACCCGAGGACCCGGTCTTTTGCTCGAACCCCACGACATCGTCGCCCTGCCAGCAATGCATCGAGATCGGGACCGTCCCCAGCCGCTTTATCGCGTCATCGGTGTCCACACCCCAGTCTGCAAAAGCAGCCTTTGCATTTTCGTAACCCATGACGCCCCTCCCCTACTCAGCGCGTGAACGCCTGCACGTTGCCGGCGTCCACGTTCAGGATATTGCCGGTGGACTTGGCCGAGGTCTCGGCGGCGAAGAAATAGCAGGCTTCGGCGATATCCTCGGGCAGCACCGACCGCTTGAGCAAAGAGCGATTGCGGTACATCTCTTCAAGGCCTTCCTTGTCGGTGCCATAGGTCGACGCCCGCTGGTCCAGCCACTCGCCTTCCCAGATTTTCGAGCCGCGCAAAACGGCATCCGGGTTCACGACGTTCACGCGGATGCCGGCTTCGGCCCCTTCCAGCGCAAGGCACCGTGCAAGGTGAATTTCCGAAGCCTTGGCCGTGCAATAGGCCGAGGCGTTCGGGGACGCAGCAAGGCCGTTCTTGGAGGCGACGAAGACGATAGAGCCGCCCATGTCCTGCACGCGCATCAGTTTGAAGGCTTCGCGGCTCACGAGGAAATAGCCGGTGCTCAGGATATCCATGTTGCGGTTCCAAAGCGTCAGCGACGTGTCTTCGACAGGGGCTGACGAGGCGATCCCGGCATTGGACACCAGGATATCGACGCCGCCGAACTCGACGGCGGTTTCGGCAAATGCCTTGGCAACCGCATCTTCGCTGGTGACATCCATCACGACCGACCGCACCACATCCGACCCATATCGCTGGGTCAGGATGTCATGCGCGCTTTTCAGGTTGTCCCCGTTGATGTCCGCAAGCACGACACAGGCCCCTTCGGTCAGGTACCGCTCGGCGGTGGCGGCGCCGATGCCGCCCGCGCCGCCGGTCACCAGTGCGACGCGACCCGCCAGCGATTTGGGTTTGGGCATGCGTTGCAGCTTGGCCTCTTCAAGAAGCCAGTACTCGATGTCAAAGGCCTCTTGTTCCGGAAGGCCCTGGTATTCGCTGATGGCCGAGGCCCCCCGCATCACGTTGATCGCGTTGACGTAGAACTCGCCCGAAATCCGTGCTGTTGCCTTGTCCTTGGCAAAGGTGATCATGCCGACGCCCGGAACGAGGTAGACAACGGCATTGGGATCGCGGAGCGCCGGGCTGTTGTCGTGTTTGCAGCGCTCGTAATAGGCCGTGTAGTCCCGACGGTAGGCTGCGATCTGCGCGGGCAGACCGGCAAGGACCTGATCAAGGTTGCCTTTGGCCGGGTCGAAATCGACGACCAGCGGCCGGATTTTGGTGCGCAGGAAGTGATCCGGGCAAGACGTGCCCAGCGCCGCCAGGGGCGCCATCCCTGCCGCGTTCACGAACTCCAGAACCTCGGGGTTGTCGTTGAAATGGCCGACCATGTTCTGGTTGCCGCTGACGAACCCGCGGATGGCTGGCATCAGGCGGCCCGCCACGGCGCGCCTCTCGTCCTCGCTCATCGCGTCATGCCGGGCGCCACCGAAAGCGGGAACGTTTTCCGTCCTCTCACCCAGCCATTCCGTCGCGCGTTTGATCACGTCGATGGTGGTGTCGTAGCACGCTTTCGCAGTATCGGCCCAAGTGAAAAGACCGTGGCTTTCCAGGACGACCCCATCGGCATCGGGGTTCTTGAGGCAGAACTCTTCCAGCCAGAGGCCCAGTTCGTAGCCCGGTCGCTTCCACGGAAGCCACCCGATCCGGTCGCCGAAGATCTCTTGCGTCAGCAGTTTCGAATCTTTCGACGCGGCAATCGCGATGATGGCGTCCGCATGGACATGATCCACATGTTTCCTTGGCACATAGGCGTGCAGAGGCGTATCGATCGAGGCGGCGCGCGGATTGAGCTTGAAGGTGCAGTGCGGCAGGTAGCCGACCATTTCATCTTCGAACGCGACGCCGCGATAGAGCGACTTCAGGGCATTCAGCTTGTCCATGTAAAGCGTCGCGAAACCGTCCATTTTCATGGACCCGATGTCCCCGCCGGACCCCTTGACCCACAGCACCTCAACCTTATCGCCCGTCAGGGGATCCGTCTCGGTCACCTTGGCCGAGGTGTTGCCACCACCGTAATTGGTCACGCGCTTGTCGGAACCAAGCAGGTTCGAGCGATACAGCAGCAACTCCGATTCGCTCATGCCGTTGGCCGCAGCTTCGTCCCAGCTGTTCTTGAGCAAGGAATTGTCGACGGGTTTCAACATGTTGCGCTCCTCAGCAGACAGCCTGGGCCAAAGTAAAGTTGATCAGCAGCGTGAGGCGGGCGCGGCGCTTTGTCAATCCATTTCAGTCAACTTCAATCATGCTGCACTGCAGAATGATTGATTATGATTGTTTTTGATTGACTGCGCCAAAGAATCTGGGCACGGTCTGTCGCCAAGGAGGAGCCCATGCACGAGTCGGAACGCCACAGGATCATTCTGTCCGCTGTCCAGGATCGGGCCGTCGTGACGGTCATCGACCTGTGCAACCTGACGGGCGCATCCGAAGCAACGATCCGTCGCGATATCTCGACGCTTCATATGCAGCAGAAGGTGCGACGCGTGCGCGGCGGTGTCGAAGCGCTGAGCCCTCCGCAATTCGTGGGCCTGGCCGGGCGGACTTTTGCGGTCAACGAAACGCTTCGGATCAAAGAGAAGCAGGCGATTGCGCAGGCCGCGGTCGAGCTTTGCGAGGACGGCGAACCGATCATCATCAATGGCGGCACGACGACCTTTCAGATGGTCCACCCATTGGCGAACCGGCGATGCCAGGTCTTTACCAATTCCTTTCCCATCGCCGAACACCTGCTGAAGCATTCCAAGAACACCGTCATGGTGTCTGGTGGTGCCATCTACCGCGAGCAGAACATCATCCTGTCGCCGTTCGAGAACGACGTGACGCGCAATTTCTATGCCCGCCGGATGTTCATGGGCGCGCAGGGCATCGGCCCGCTTGGGATCATGGAGGCCGATCCCCTGCTGATCCGGGCCGAGGAAAAGCTGATGGGACAGGCAGACGAGCTGATTGTCCTCGTCGACAGCAGCAAGTTCGAGCAGCGGTCCAGCCTCGTGCTCTGCGGCCTCGATCGCATTTCGACACTGATCACGGATGAAGGACTTTCGGACAAGGCGGCCGCCATGCTGGAGGCCGCGGAGGTGAAACTGATCGTCGCCACACAAGGCGGCGCTCAAGAGGAAGAGGCCGCCTCGTAATACGGCCAAACGAAACTGTCTTCTGGGAGGAAATGACATGAAACGTCGGATATTCACTTCAATGGTGGCAGGCATGAGCCTTGCGGCCGGCCTTATGGGAACCAGCGCCATGGCGCAGGACAACATGCGCATCGCGCTTGTGGTCAAGGCTCTGGGCATCGGCTTCTTCGAGGCCGCGGCAGAAGGCGCCGAAGAAGCGGCAGCCGAGCTGGGCAACGTCGAGGTCATCTATACCGGCCCGACCGACACCACCGCAGAAGGCCAGATCGAGGTCATCAATTCGCTGATCGCGCAGGGCGTCGACGCCATTGCGATCTCGGCCAACGACCCCGACGCGGTTGCACCCGCCCTGAAGCGCGCGATGCAGCGCGGGATAACCGTCATCTCGTGGGATTCCGGCGTGAATGAAGAGGGCCGGATGATGCACCTCAACCCGTCGTCGACCGCGCTGATCGGGAACACGATCCTGAAGCTCGCCGCGGATCACATGCCTGACGGCGGTCAGGTGGCAATCTTGTCGGCCTCGGCCACAGCCACCAACCAGAACGCCTGGATTGCGGCCGCCGAAGAGGTCTTGCCGAACTATCCCGGCATCGACCTTGTGGCCACGGTCTATGGCGACGACCTGTCGGACAAGTCCTACCGAGAGGCACAAGGCCTCATGGCGTCCTACCCGGACCTCAAGGCCATCATCGCGCCCACGACCGTTGGCATTCTTGCATCCTGCCAGGCCGTCTCTGACGCGGGCAAGATCGGCGAAATCAACGTGACCGGCCTTGGACTGCCCTCTGAAATGGCGGGCTGCGTGGCGTCCGGTGCAACCGAAAGCTTTGCGATCTGGAATCCGATCGATCTTGGCTATTCCGCCACGATGATCGCCCATGCGCTGGCCTCTGGCGCCGTCGCCGAGCCGGGTGCGGAAATTTCGACAGGCCGCATGGGATCGGTGACGCTGGACGACACGAACTCGGCAGCGATGTCGGATCCGTTCACCTATGACGCCTCGAACATCGATCAGTTCAAAGACATCTTCTGATCGCGTGAAAAGACATCGGCGCAGCCCACGCGTTGCGCCGAGATCCCAACGATAAGGCAGACGGGTGCCATGTTGATGCAACCGGACCAGACATCCGAGCAGGTCAGTGCCACAAGCGCGGCCCCGATCCTGTCGTTGAACCGTGTGACGAAGGTGTTTCCGGGCGTCACGGCGCTGTCGGAAGTCTCGCTAGAGCTTTTTCCCGGCAGGGTGACGGCCCTTGTGGGCGAGAACGGCGCAGGGAAATCCACGGTCGTCAAGATCCTGACCGGCATCTATCAGGCGGACGGCGGGCAGATCGAAATCGATGGCCAGCCGGTCCGTTTCCCGACCGCGCAGGATGCGGGTGACGCGGGCGTGACCGCGATCCATCAGGAAACGGTGCTGTTTGACGAGCTTTCAGTGGCCGAGAACGTCTTTCTGGGCCATGCGCCGCGTGGCCGGTTCGGCCTGATTGACACGGCTGCGATGGTCGAGAAAGCGCGTGACATTCTGACTGGCATCGGCGCGGAAATCGACCCCCGCACCAAGCTCAAGGAGCTTGGGATCGCGAACAAGCACCTTGTCGCCATCGCTCGTGCGCTCTCTATCGATGCGCGGGTGGTCATCATGGACGAGCCCACCGCCGCGCTGAGCCAGAAAGAAATCGAAGAGCTTTATGAGTTGGTCGAAGAGCTGAAGGGCCAGGGCAAGGCCATTTTGTTCATCAGTCACAAGTTCGATGAAATCTTTCGCATCGCCGACAACTACACCGTCTTCCGGGACGGCGCCCTGGTCGGCAGCGGGGCGATCGAGGACGTGACCGAGGCCCAGCTTGTCAAGATGATGGTAGGCCGTGACGTCAGCCAGATCTTCCCCGAACGCGACCGCAACGTGGGCGACGAAATTCTGAAGGTTGAAGGCTACGAACACCCGACCGAGTTCGCCGACATCAGCTTCACGCTTCGAAAAGGCGAAATCCTCGGCTTTTACGGCCTTGTTGGCGCAGGACGTTCCGAATTCATGCAGGCGCTTTTTGGCATAACCCGGCCCTCGTCGGGCGCGGTCACCATCGATGGCAAGCGGGCCGATATCCGGTCCCCGGCCGATGCCGTTGGTCGCGGGATCGTCTACGTGCCCGAAGACCGGGGCAAACAGGGTGCGATCACTGCGCTGCCTATTTTTCAGAACGTGACGCTGCCCTCGCTTGGCCGCACGTCAAAGAACGGCTTTCTGCGGTTGGCCGAAGAGTTCAAGCTGGCGCGCGAGTACACCGAGCGGCTGGACCTGCGCGCGGCCTCTCTGGATACGGACGTCGGCAACCTGTCGGGGGGCAATCAGCAAAAGGTCGTCATCGCCAAATGGCTGGCCACGCAGCCCAAGGTCATCATCCTCGATGAACCGACCAAGGGCATCGATATCGGCTCGAAGGCGGCAGTGCACGAGTTCATGGCAGAACTGGCGGCCCAGGGTCTGGCCGTGATCATGGTCAGCTCGGAAATTCCCGAGGTTTTGGGCATGTCGGACCGTGTGATCGTGATGCGCGAAGGCCGGATCGCAGCCGAGGTTTCGGGCGTCGACATGACCCCCGAAACCCTTGTGCGCCATGCGGCCGGGATCTGAGGGGGGCGGAAGATGTCAAAACAGGCTCTCATGTCACGCGAAGTGCTGCTGACCGGCGCGATCGTGCTGCTTCTGGCGATCATCGCCTCGCGCTTCCCGGCCTTTATCACGCCCGGGAACCTGGCCAATGTCTTTAACGACACCGCACCGCTGATCCTGCTGGCCATTGGTCAGATGATCGTGATCCTGACGCGCTGCATCGATCTTTCGGTCGCGGCCAACCTGGCGCTGACAGGAATGGTGGTGGCCATGATCAACGTCGCAATGCCAGCCTTGCCGGTGCCGGTGACGATCCTCATCTCGGTCGCCTTCGGCGCGCTTCTGGGCATGGTCAACGGCGTGCTGGTCTGGAAACTGGCCATTCCACCGATCGTTGTCACGCTGGGAACAATGACGATCTTTCGCGGCTCCATTTTCCTTTTGTCCGATGGCAAATGGGTCAATGCACATGAGTTCAGCGATCCGTTCAAGGCCTTTCCGAGGACGGAACTTCTCGGCCTTCCGGTGATGAGCTGGTTCGCCATCGCAGCCGTCATTCTGTTCACACTTGTGATGACGCGCACCACGCTTGGCCGCGCCTTCTATGCGGTTGGCGGCAACCCGCACGCGGCCACCTATGCCGGTATCGACGTGGGCAAGACCCAGTTCTGGGCCTTCACGATTTCCGGGGCGCTTGCCGGGTTGACCGGCTATCTTTGGGTGTCGCGCTTTGCGGTCGCCTTTGTCGATCTGGCCGGCGGGTTCGAGCTGAATGTCGTGGCCGCCTGTGTGATCGGCGGCGTGGCCATCATGGGCGGCATCGGCACCGTGATCGGCGCCATGCTGGGCGCGCTTTTCCTGGGCATCATCAGCAACGCCTTGCCCGTCGTCGACATCTCGCCCTTCTGGCAGCTGGCCATCTCGGGCGGTGCCATCATCATCGCGGTCGCCTTGAACGCGCAGGCCAACCGCGAGAAGGGCCGCATCATCCTCAAACGTGCGGAGCATGCCACATGACCGACACGATCCGTGCCATCCCGGACCGCCTGCAATCGCCGCTGGAACGGCGCCTGAAAAGCTGGGAAACGCTGCTATTCGCCGTGGCCGTTTCGATTTTCATCGTGAACAGCTTTACCTCGCCCTATTTCCTGAACGCCTGGAACCTGAGCGACATGACGTTCAACTTCACGGAAAAGGCGATGATCGCCTTTGCCATGGCGTTGCTGATCATCGCGGGCGAGATCGACCTATCCGTGGCCTCGATCATCGCGCTGGCCTCGACCGCCATGGGCGCCGCCGTTCAGGTGGGCATCGGCACGCCCGGGCTGGTGGCCATCGGGCTTGGGGTCGGGCTTTTGTGCGGGGCTTTCAACGGGGTGCTTGTCACACGGATGGGTCTGCCCTCGATCGTGGTCACAATCGGGACGATGAGCTTGTTTCGTGGTATCAGCTACATCGTCCTTGGCGATCAGGCTTATCGCGGCTACCCGTCCGACTTCGCTTTCTTCGGTCAGGGCTATGTCTTTTGGGTGATCTCTTTCGAGTTGGTGCTTTTTGCACTGATCGCGGTCATCTACTTCGTCATCCTGCACAAAACGAACTTTGGCCGGGCGGTCTATGCCATTGGCAACAACCCGGTCGGGGCCGAATTCTCGGGCATTCGGGTCGCGCGGGTGAAGTTCATCCTGTTCCTGCTGACCGGGCTCATGTCCGGCGTCGCGGCCATCTGCCTGACCTCGCGCCTTGCCTCGACCCGTCCATCGATTGCCTTCGGCTGGGAGCTGGAGATTGTCACGATGGTCGTCCTTGGCGGGGTCAGCATCCTGGGCGGATCAGGCTTGATCCCCGGTGTCGTGATCGCGGCCTTTGTGATGGGGCTGGTGACCTTTGGGCTGGGCCTTTTGAACGTGCCCGGCATCGTGATGTCGATCGTGATCGGCGCGCTGCTGATCGGGGTCATCGCGCTGCCGCGCCTGTGGGACAAGTGGAGATCGTGATGGAGAAATTCGCCTTCAAGATGCACCTCAATCCGGGGGCAAAGGACGAATACAAGAAACGCCATGATCAGATCTGGCCCGAGCTTGTCGCTCTTCTGAAAGAGGCCGGCGTGTCGGACTATTCGATCCACCTGGACGAGGACACGAATACGCTGTTCGGCGTGTTGTGGCGCACAGAGGATCACGGCATGAACGATCTGCCGTCCCATGACATCATGCAGAAGTGGTGGGCGCATATGGCTGACATCATGGAAACCCATGAGGACAACAAGCCTGTTGTCGTTCCGCTGACCCCCGTGTTTCACATGCCATGACCAAAGGGCACGTCGCTGTCATCGATATTGGCAAGACGAACGCCAAGCTGGCGCTGGTCCGCCTGTCGGACCTGTCCGAAATCGAGGTGGTCACCCGCCCGAACACGGTACTGCCCGGCCCGCCCTATCCGCATTTTGACGTCGAAGGGCATTGGGCGTTCATCCTGAACGGGCTTTCGCACTTTCAGGCAGAGTTCGGGGTCGGGGCAATCACCATAACGACACACGGCGCATCCGGCGCGTTGATCGCAGCAGACGGCTCGCTGGCTGCACCCATTCTTGACTACGAACACAAGGGCCCAGAGGACTGCGCCAGCGCCTATGATGCGATCCGGCCGCCTTTCTCGGAAACCGGTTCCCCGCGACTTTCGATGGGACTCAACCTCGGGGCGCAGCTTCATTGGCAGTTCACGACCGACCCGGGCCTGAGTGATCGCACCGCTCATATCGTGACCTATCCGCAGTTCTGGGCGCATCGCCTGACCGGGGTGCTTGCGACGGACGTGACATCCCTGGGGTGCCACTCGGATCTTTGGAACCCGCACGAGGCCCGCTTTTCATCCCTGCCCGAGGCCCTTGGCATCGCAGGCAAGATCGCCCCGCCACGCAAGCCGGGCGACATTCTGGGGCCAATCACGTCAGAGGTCGCTCGGCGCACCGGGCTGCCTCCGGCGACGCCGGTTCACTGCGGCATCCATGATTCAAACGCCTCGCTTCTGTCTCATCTCGTTGCGCGAAGGCCCCCCTTCAGCGTGGTGTCGACTGGCACCTGGATGATCGCCATGGCGGTCGGCGGAAACCCCGTGACGCTGGACCCCGCGCGCGACACCCTTGTCAACGTGAACGCCTTTGGCGACGCGGTGCCCTCGGCGCGGTTCATGGGAGGGCGAGAGCGCGACCTGGTTCTGGATGGATCAGCGGTGGAGCCGGACGAAACCGACCTGCTGGATGTCCTGACCCAAGGCAGAATGCTCCTTCCGGCCGTGGTGTCCGAAACCGGACCATTCGCAGGCTCGAAAGCGCGATGGGTTGAAGGAGAACCTCCGCTCGGTTCGGGGCAAAGGAGTGCCGCAACCGACTTTTACCTGGCCTTGGTCACCGCGCATTGTCTTGACCTGATCGGTCATGAAGGCCCCGTTGTCGTTGAAGGACCGTTTGCGCGAAACACCGCATACCTGACGATGCTTGCTGTGGCCTCCTCTGCGCCGGTCGTCCCAATGGACAGCACAACAGGGACAAGTCAGGGGGCAGCCCTGCTTGCTGCGGCCCGTGACACCGAACAACGCCCGGCCGAGCAGCATCCACCCCCAGATGAGCGGACTCACATCTTGTTTTCCAAGTATGCTCATCAGTGGAACGCGCGCCTTTCTATGGCCTAAAGAGGCAAATGCGCATCGTGGTCATCTGCCGGCCTGCCTCCTTAGGGTCTGGACCCGTCGGTCCTCGCAATCCACACCACATTGCCAAAGCTCGGGACACGCTGTTCGAGGGCCGAGGCTGCCCCCTAAGGCCAATCGGAAAAACCGCGCCGCAAGTCTGTCAGGTTCTCGCTGTCAGGACGCGAGACAATCGCCCGGTACGCCCCCGGTGCCATGCCCGTACGGCGCTTGAAGAAATGGCTAAAGCGTGATGCGTCCCCAAAGCCAAGGTCCTGCGCAATTTTCTTGAGCGGCTGTCCGGTCTTTTCCAGCCGGGCCTGCGCTTCGGAGGTCAGACGCTCGTGGATCAGCTCGGCCGGGCTGCGCCCGGTTTCGCGTTTGCAGATGCGATGCAGGCGGTCATATTCCACGCCCAATGTGTCGGCATATTGGGCGACGGTCCAATGCTCACGGTAGTGCAGTTCGGCCAGGTGCCGGAACTCGCGCAGGATCTTGGTCACCTCGCTGCCAGACGCGCTGACGGTGGGGCTGTGCACCCGCAGCGCCGCAATCAACAAGACGCGCAGAAAGGCCGACAGTTTCATCGCCGAGCGCCGCTCGGGCACGGCAACCTCGTGCTCGAACCAATCAAACAGCGTTTCGACAATTGGCACCTCTGGGTCCAGGGACAGTTGCGCCACAAAGGGGCTTTCCACCAGCATCCGCAGATGCACGGACTCGGCCTGTGCCCCGATCGCATCCAGAAGCACAGTGTCGCTGAGCGCCAAAAGCCGCGCCGCGCCGCCCGCGCGCAGGGTCAGTTGCGGCCTTTGCGGGCCGGGCCAAAAGGTCAAGGCCGGGCCCGACAGCTCTTGCCGGTCTTCGCCCACCAAAAGCGTGCCATGCTTCAGGAAAAGCATCGTTGCCCCGTCCGCACCGGCCCGGCGACGCAGGCTCCGGTCGTGCAACGCTTCGTGTTCGTCTTCCAGAGTCAGGTAACTCTCGCTCATGACGCCCTCAAGAAATTCACAATTAATGCCCAGATTTGCGCATTACGTGTCGCAATTCAAGAGTCTACACCTGTGATCAAGGAGGACGGGCACCCCCCGTAAATGCGACATGACACAGCGTCTTGGACATCACAGCCGGTTTGACGGGCGGCCCACAATGGCCCCGGCCCCGGGCGATGCGGCCACCGCTGGTCCCACCCGGATCCGCACCAGGGCCGAGGCGCAACGTCTGGTCGCCCGCGCCGCCGCCGCCTTTCCCGGCTGGTCGATCTGCCCGGTCGCCGAACGGGCAGAGGCGCTGTCCCGCATCGCGGAGGGCCTGGAGGCGCAGAGCGCGCTTTTCAGTGCGACGATGATCGAGGAAACCGGGATGCCCCGCCGCTGGGCCGAACACAATGTCGCCTTTGCCGCGCGTATCCTGCGACAAGTGGCCAAGGACGCCCAAAGCCTGCAAGCTCCCGTCTTGCTGAGACAGACCGACGGTTTCGAAAGCCGCGCAGAGCGCGTGCCGGCGGGTGTTGTTCTGGGCATCGCCCCCTGGAACGCCCCGCTGATCCTGGGCGTGCGTGCCATGGCCGCCCCCCTGGCCTGCGGAAATACCGTATTGCTCAAGGGCAACGGACTGGCCCCGCGCAGCTTTGCGCTTTTGTCCGAAGTGATTGAGCCTTTGCTGCCCAAGGACACGGTGCAGGTCTTTTTGTGCCGGGATGACGACAGTGAAACCATCGTGGATGCTCTGGTCGGGGCCAGCGTGGTTCGTCGGGTGAATTTCACCGGCTCCACCCGCGTGGGCCGTCAGATTGCCGCGGTGTGTGCCAAGCACCTCAAGCGCCCGCTGCTGGAATTGGGCGGGCAGGCCCAGATGATCGTGCTGGAAGACGCCGACCTGGATCTTGCGGCAGAGGCGGCCATTCACGGCGGCTATATGAACCAGGGTCAGATTTGTTTGTCGACAGAGCGGATCATCGTGGCAGAGCCCGTTGCCGAGGCGCTGTTGGCCAAGATCGAAAGCCGCCGGGCCGCGCTGGTGGTCGGCGATCCGATGGACCCGCGTACCGATCTTGGCCCCGTTATCGACCTGCTGGCCGCCGAGCGTCTGTCCGGCCTTGTCGCGGATGCCGTTTCCAAGGGAGCCGTGCTGGTCGGCGGCGGCGGCACACGGGACAGCTTTTTCGAACCCACGCTTTTGGACGGGGTGGACGCCGGGATGCGCCTCTATCACGAAGAGGCCTTTGGCCCCTTGCTGTCGGTGACCCGGGTCGCCTCGGCGCAAGAGGCGGTGACCGTCGCCAACGACAGCGAATATGGCCTGTCCGCAGCTGTCTTCGGCAGCGACATCGCCCGCGCCCAGGCGGTGGCGCACCAGATCCAGTCGGGCATTTGCCACATCAACCGATCCACCGTTGACGACGATCCACAAGCCCCGTTTGGCGGCGTCAAGGCCAGCGGTTTCGGCCGCTTTGGCGGGCCCTGGGGCCTGGATGAATTCACCGAGCTGCGGTGGATCACCGTGCACCGAACCACCTGAGAAACTGAAAAGAGGGAGGAGCCTGAATGCTCTTGGGAAAAACCATCGTTGTGACTGGCGCGGCATCTGGCATCGGCCAACGCACCGCCGAACTGGCGCAGGCCATGGGCGCGACCGTCTTTGCCGTTGATCGCAATGTGCCAGAGCGGCCCGTCGGTCATTTCGTTCAGGCCGACCTGGGCTCTGAGGCAGGGGTCGCGGCGCTGATCGACGCTCTGCCCGAGGGCATCGACGCTCTGGCCAATGTGGCGGGGCTGTCCGGCTCGGCAGGACGGGCGCCCACGATCGCGGTCAATTTTCTGGGCCTGCGCGCGCTCAGCCTGGGGCTGGCACCCAAGCTGACGCAATACGCTTCGGTCATCAATGTCGCCTCCATCGCCGGGTTCGGCTGGCGCCCCAATCTGGCCCGCGCCAAGGCGGCCGTGTCTGTTCCGGGCTTTCCCGATGACATCGAGGCCTATTGCGACGCACACGACATCAAGACCGAAACCGCCTACCCGGATTCCAAAGAGCTGCTGCTGCTCTGGACGTACCAAGCCGCGCACAACCCGATTTTCCGCGACCGCCAGATTCGTGTGAACGCGGTCAGCCCCGGGCCTGTGGAAACACCCATTCTGACGCAATTCCGCGAAGTTCTGGGCGAAGCCCGCGTGAACAGTGACATCGACCGCGTAGGCCGCGCCGGCACGGCCGATGACATCGCGCCCTCGGTGCTTTTCCTGGCCTCGGACGGGGCGCGTTGGGTGAACGGCACGAACCTGGCCTGCGACGGTGGGCTCGAGGCGTCGGTCCTGGCCGAAGTCATGGAATTCTGAGCAAGGAGGCCCCAATGAACCAACATCTGATGAACGGCAGCCCCACAGCGGCGGCCCGCAGTTTTGAACGCCTGGACCCGGTCACGGGTGCCGTGGCCAGCACCGCGCCGGCCTGCACCGTTGCCGAAGCGCTGCACGCCGTGGACGCCGCTGCGGCCGCCTTTCCCGCCTGGGCCGCGACCCCTCCGGGACAGCGGCGGGCGCTGCTGCTCAAGACCGCGGACGCGCTTGAGGCCAAAACCGACGCCATCGTGGCCACCATGATTGCCGAAACCGGGGCAACCGGGCCCTGGGCCGGCTTCAATGTCATGCTGGCAGCGGGCATGCTGCGCGAGGCCGCGGCCATGACAACCCAGATCACCGGCGAGGTCATCCCGTCGAACAAGCCCGGCACACTGGCGATGGCCCAGAAAAAGCCCTTGGGTGTCTGCCTTGGTATCGCTCCGTGGAACGCGCCGGTGATCCTGGGCGTCCGCGCCGTGGCCATGGCCGTTGCCTGTGGCAACACCGTGGTTCTCAAGGCCTCTGAAATGTGCCCTGCCACGCATACCGCCATCGCCGAGGCCTTTGCCGAGGCCGGGGTGCCCACGGGTGTCGTCACCGTTGTGACCAACGCGCCGGAAGACGCGCCCGAGCTTGTGGCCGCCCTGATCGCCGCCCCTGCTGTGCGGCACGTGAACTTTACCGGGTCCACCGGGGTTGGCCGGATCATCGCCCAAACCGCTGCGGCGCACCTCAAACCGGTTCTTCTGGAACTGGGCGGCAAGGCCCCGATGGTCGTGCTGGACGACGCAGATCTTGAAGGAGCGGTCAATGGGGCGGCCTTTGGCGCTTTCATGAACCAGGGGCAGATCTGCATGTCGACCGAGCGGATCATCGTGCAGGACGGCATCGCGGATGCCTTTGTCGCGGCTCTTGCGCAAAAGGCGCAGGCCCTGCCAGCCGGGAACCCGCGGGACGCGGTGGTCCTTGGCGCGCTGGTCTCGCTTGAGGCCGCGGAAAAGATGGACGCGCTGATCGCGGACGCCACCGCCAAGGGCGCCCGGATTGTCGCCGGGGGCACGCGGCAGGGTGCCATTGTCGAGGCCACAGTGCTGGATCACGTGACGCCGGACATGCGCATTTATGCCGAGGAAAGCTTTGGCCCGGTCAAGCCCATCATCCGCGTCAAGGACGAGGCAGAGGCCATCCGCACAGCCAACGACACGGCCTATGGTCTGTCGGCGGCGGTCTACAGTCAGGACATCGGTCGCGCCACTCGGGTCGCCGACCAGATCGAAAGCGGCATCTGTCACATCAACGGCCCCACCGTGGGCGATGAAGCCCAGATGCCCTTTGGCGGGATCAAGGACAGTGGCTATGGTCGGTTCGGGGGCAAGGCGGCCGTGGACGCGTTCACCTACACCCGCTGGGTCACGATCGAAGATCCCCACCAGCACTATCCCTTCTGAGGACGTATCATGACCGAGGCCCAGACCAAAAAGCAGAACGTGATCGCCTTTTACGAGCTGATGTTCAACGCATGTGACCCACGCGCGGCGATCGATTTGTACGTCGGAGACGAGTACATCCAGCACAACCCGCATGTTCGCACGGGCAAGGCCGGCTTCATCGCCTACTTCGAAGAGATGGCCGCGCAGTACCCGGGCAAACGGGTCGAGATCAAACGCGCCTTCGTGGACGAAGATCACGTCATTCTGCATTGCCACCAGGTCTGGCCCGACGGCCTTGAATACGCAGGGATCGACATTTTCCGCCTCGATGCGGCGGGAAAAATCGTGGAGCACTGGGACGTTTTGCAGGAACTGCCCGTCACCAGTGCCCATGACAACGGGATGTTCTGACAGACATCCCCTCACCCCAACCAAAACAGCAAAACCCATTGAGAGGGAGGATACCCCATGGCCGGACGTTTGGACGGAAAAGTAATTCTACTGACTGGCGCAGGAGGCGGGCTTGGTTCGGCCCAGGCGCGTTTGATGGCGCAAGAGGGCGCGACGCTGATGCTCGCCAATCTGCCCGAGGACCCGATCATCGCAGAAGGCAAACCGCCCTCTGGCCTGTGGGACAACGCCCAGAACGTTGCGGCCGAGATCCGCGACGCAGGCGGCAAGGCAGATGTGGTCGCCCTGGATGTCACCAAAGAGGATCAGTGGTCCGCCGCCGTGGCCAAGACAGAGCAGACCTTTGGCAAACTGGACGTGCTGGTGAACAACGCTGGCATCTATTACCACGCCGGTCTGCTCGATCACACGATCGACAAGTTCCACCAGATCGTCAGCGTCAACCAACTGGGCGTTCTGTTGGGCATGAAGGCCGCCGTGCCCGCCATGCGGCGCAATGGAAAAGGCTCTATCGTGAATTTCGCATCGATTTACGGCATCGCGGGGGCGGGTGTGTCCACGGCCTACCAATCGACCAAGGGCGCCGTGCGGTTGATGACCAAGTCCGCCGCGTTGGAATTTGTCGGAGACAACATCCGCATCAATGCGATCTGCCCCGGGATGTTCGACACCAACCTGTTCGAATCTTCCGTCCCCAAAGAGGCCTGGGGCCCGTTGGTGGACCTCGTCCCGATGAAGCGCTTTGGCAAGCCCGAAGAAATCGCCTATGGCACGGTCTTCCTGGCCTCTGACGAAAGCTCTTTCATGACGGGTGCGGATCTTGTCATCGATGGCGGCTACACCTGCCCCTGAGGCCAGACGGAATGGGCGGCCCCTGCCCGCCCATTCCCAAAAAACGGCTCGAGCGCTGACACCGGCAAGCCAAGCCGGCAGCGCTCACGCGCCAGGGCGGCAAGGTGGGGAGATCGCCTAGACCGGCAGGTCGCCGCGCCATTCCGCAATGGGATCGCCCCCTGCCCAGGTTCCAGAGCTGGCAATCACTCTGCCACGCGAAAACGAACTGCGATCGAACAGCGGCTCTGCCTCGTGCACTTCCAATTGCGCCTTGTGCCCGCCCGGTCGATACGCCCCCGTGATCATGGATTTGTCGTCATGCCACAGGGTAAGCGTCGCGCCTTCGCGTCCATCCACAGGGCTGCCGGTGAACACCGCGCGACGTATGTTTCCGGGCAAGGTCCCGTAATACTCCAAGACGTCATCAATGCCCTTCATGAACCGCTTGATGCGGTCGCTGTCTTCTGGTCCCGGATTGTCATAACCCGCGCTTGTCAACACAACGAGCGGCCCTTTGGGATCCTTGGGGGACGGTCTGATGGCGCTGTCATATTCCACCTGCGCGCGCCATTGGACGCCACCGCGATGCGCGAAGGGAATGACCAGCGCATGCCAGGCTTCGACGGTGTCGCCAAGAAAGGGCAAATGCTCTGCGGGACTGTCAAACACCTGTTGTGCGGACGACTTGTCAGGGTACAGGGCAAATCCGCCCCAAACATCACTCACACTGGTGCGTAACCCGTCATCACCAATTGGGGATTCTGGTGCGAACCGCCAAATATCAGCCTCTTTCGGCCCGGGCATCGGATTGCCGCGCCCGTCGATCTCATCCTTGAATTTCACACGATGCAGTGTGAGCCAGTCATGATCACTCATTTTGCGTTCCCTCTGTGTGCCTGACGTCTCCCGGCGGTCCTGCAAGTCCAGTAACGCTATGGGCTTTGGGACTGTCGGGCAAGCTTGGTGGCTGGACGCGGCCGAACTGCCGAGCAATGGCTCCGGCCACGGTTCGTGAAGGGAACAGCATGCCCGCCTGCGCAAGACGCTTTTCCCGAAAGGCGGGACCGCGTCCCGCACCCTCCGCCCAGGCTTATGCCCATTGTGTTACGGGGCGCGACAAATTCAGTCCAAATTCAGAACGACGCTCTTTGTGTGCGTGTAGTGTTCGATCGTCGAACGGACCGCCTCGCGTCCGAACCCGCTGGCCTTGATCCCGCCCATGGCCTGGTTGGGTTTGAAGTTGAGATACCGGTTCACCCAGATCATCCCGGTTTCCATGCGGCGGCAGATCTTGTGCGCCCGGTTCAGATCCCGCGTCCAAAGGCCGCCTGCCAAACCAAATTCCGTATCATTGACCTGGCGCAGCATCTCGTCCTCGTCGTCCCATTCGATCACCCCTGAGACCGGGCCAAAGATCTCTTCCTGCATGACCCGCATGTCGTTTCGAACATTCCCAAGAAGGGTCGGCTGAATGAACAGCCCCTGCGCCAGGCCGGGCACATGGGCCCGCCCGCCGCCGGCAAGGAAGGTCGCTCCCTCTGCCTGCCCCAGGTCCAGATAGTGCAGGATCTTGTCGAACTGCGCCTGCGAGGCCTGCGGCCCCAGAACGACCGCCGGATCCAGGGGATCGCCCTGCGGCACGGCGGCCAGCTTTTGCAGGAGAAGGGCCATGAAGTCCTGCCTTATCTTCCTGTGCACGAACAGCCGTGAGCCGGCGACGCACATTTCGCCCTTGTTGTAGATATTGGCCTTGACGGCGGACTCGGCCGCCTGGTCCAGATCCGCGTCCTCGCAAATGATATGAGCGGATTTTCCGCCCAGCTCCATCGTCTGCGGAATGATGTTGTGCCCGGCCAGTTCGAGAATTTTGCGGGCCGTGGGACGGGACCCGGTAAAGGACACCTTGCGCACGCGCGGATCGGTCAAAAGCGGCTCTCCGACCTCTGAACCCACGCCGGTGACCACGTTCAGGACGCCCGGCGGCAGGAGGTCCGCGATGTCCTTCACGAATTCCAGAACTGCGAGGCAGACGATCTCGGACGGTTTCATGACGATCGTGCACCCGGCGGCCAGCGCAGGCGCCACTTTCATCGTGAAGGCGCTCATTGGGACGTTCCACGGTATGATCTGGGCGACCACCCCCACCGGCTCTCGATGCGTCAGAACGACGGCATCGGGCAGATCAAACGTCTCGCCCTTCACATCGTAGGGGGCCCCCGCATAGGTATCGAGATGGTTGGCCGCCCGCGTGACATCGATCATCGCCTGGCTGATCGGCTTGCCGTTGTTCAGGCTTTCCATCATCGCGTAGTCAAAGACCCGCGCCCGCAGGCGCGCAGCGATGGCAATCAGGATTTCTTGCCGGGCGTTGGGATACATCCGCGACCACGCTGGAAAGGCCGCATGGGCGGCGTCCACCGCACGCCTGGCATCGATGGCATTTCCGGCCTGGATATGGGCGACAGGCTCCAGGGTGGCCGGATTTGTCAACGCAAGTGTCCTGCCGCTGTCACCGGCGGTCCAGTCCCCCCCGATGAAATGGCCGTAGACGGCAGGCTGGCGAAAGCGGTCGGCATAGGCCCGGGTTTGGTCAAATGTCAGGGTCATGAATTGGGGCCTTTCTGTCAATTTTGCGCGCCAAGGCGGAGGATGGGCTTGACAGTGGTCCCATCGCGGAGGTCGTCAAACGCCTCGGCGATCTGATCAAAGTCATAGAACCGGACCAGCCGGTCAACGGGGAAACGCCCCTGCATGAAGAGATCCACCAGCATTGGAATGGTGAAGTCGGGGTCGCTGTTGCCCTCGTTGATGCCCCTGATGCTGCGGCCCAACTGAAGGTGGCCCATGGTCACAAACGCAGCGGCGCTGTCGCGGGGAGTGGCGGTCATGCCTGCAACACCCCGGGGGGCGAGCACTTCGATGGCCTGGCGCATGACCGGCAGCGCCGCGGTGGTGTCCAGGGCAAAGTCGACACCCTGCGGCAGTGTGGCGCGAAGGGTCTGTGCCACATCTTCCCGCGAGGCGTGGATCGCCATGTGCGCGCCGAGCTCTTTCGCCAGTTCCAGCCGTTCGGCATTGCGGTCCACGGCAACGATCCGGCCACCTTGGGCAACATGCGCCGCCATGACAGCGGTCAGGCCAACGGCCCCGACCCCGAACACCGCGAGTGTCTGGCCCGGCTGCATCCTGAATTCGTTGAACACCGCACCCGCGCCGGTCTGGAAACCGCAGCCCAAAGGTCCCAGCATCTCTAGCGGCGCATCCGGGCGCACTTTCACAACGCCCCGTTCCTGCGCCACGGCATATGTGGCAAAGGACGACTGGCTGAAGAAATCACCGGTGACGGGGGCGCCGGCCCCATCGGTGAAACGGGCGGCGCGGTGCGGGGTGCCGCCAAAATTGATCCCGGCCAGATCATGGCAATAGGCTGGCGCATTGTCTGTGCAACTGGGGCATGTCCCGCAAGAGCCAAAGGTCAGGACAACAGGATCCCCCCTGGTCACTTTGGTGACGCCCGGTCCAACCGCCTCGACAAGGCCGGCGCCCTCGTGTCCCAGAACGACCGGCCCCGGGACAGGGCTGTCTGAGGCTGCGAACTTCATGTCCGTGTGACAAATCCCGGCCGCCACCATGCGGACAAGGACCTCTCCCCTGCCCGGCCCTCTCATGTCGAGCGTTTCAAGGCCCGGCCCTTCCTGCGGGTCGCGAAAGACGGCGGCTTTGACTTTCATGGTGTCTTCCTTTGTCTCAGGGCAAAGTGCTCCATGTCCTGCAGCTTACGCTTCGCGCACCAGGTGGCCATCGCCTGCCTGAATGTATCGCGCCTTGGCAGGCACATAGTCGAGCCGCCGGGTCACGCTTTTGATGTCGTCGTCCCAGGGGATCTTGCGCCTGCCGCGCCGATGCGGATCTGGGACAGGCACGGCAGACATCAGCTTTTTGGTGTAGGGATGTTGGGGGCTGTCAAAAATGGCCTGCCGCGGTCCGATTTCGACAATTTCACCCAGGTAAAGCACCGCGACATGGTGGCTGACGCGTTCCACGACCGCCATATCATGCGAGATGAACAGGTAAGACAGACCAAGACTGTTCTGCAGCTCCAGCATCAGGTTGATGACCTGCGCCTTGATCGACACATCCAGCGCCGAAACGGCTTCATCCGCGACGATCAGCTTTGGCCGCAAGGCCAGAGCCCGCGCGATACAGATCCTCTGGCGCTGTCCGCCGGAGAACTCGTGCGGGTAACGCGCGGCCATCTCTTCTGACAGCCCAACACGCCGCAAGAGCTCGGCCGTCATGACGCGCGCCTGCGCCCGGTCGGCCAATCCCTGCACCACGATGGGCTCAACAATGGCTTCGCCCACGGACAGCCGGGGATTGAGGCTGGAATACGGGTCCTGAAAGATGATCTGAAGGTCCTGCCGCGCCGCGCGCATCTGCTCTCGCCCAAGCTTGAGCAAGTCCTGGCCGCCCAGCAGGATCTGGCCCGACTGGGCCTCGGTCAAGCCAAGGATCGAGCGGCCAATGGTCGATTTTCCCGACCCGGATTCCCCGACAAGGGACAGGGTCTCACCCGCCTTGATCGAGAAGGACACATCTTCGACCGCATGCACGCGCTTGCGCACCCGGCTCAAAAGACCGGACCTGACGTCAAACCGCTTGGTCAGGTTTTTCACTTCCAGCACCACCGCGTCCCCGGGAGCCTTGTCCGGCAAGGCGATCGGCGCATCAGGCGCGCCGGTGGTCCTATCCATGGTCGGGAACGGCATCGGCCGGGCCTGACCTTGCATGGAACCAAGGCGCGGCACTGCGGACAAAAGAGCCTTGGTATAGGGCCGGGCCGGAGCGGCAAAAATGTCTTCGGTTCTGCCCGTTTCCACCACCTCGCCATTATACATCACCACCGCGCGGTCCGAAATTTCGGCCACCACCCCCATGTCATGGGTGATGAACAGAACGGCCATCTTTTCCTCGTCCTGAAGCTCTTTGATCAGGTCAAGGATCTGCGCCTGGATGGTCACGTCGAGCGCCGTTGTCGGCTCATCGGCCACCAGAACCCTGGGTTTGCAGCTGAGGGCCATGGCAATCATCACCCTTTGGCGCATGCCGCCGGACAGGCTGTGCGGGTAGACGTCGAACCGCGCCCGCGCATCCGGAATCCGCACCCGTTCCAGCAGCCGAATGGCCTCTGCCCTGGCTTCGTTACGGCTCAAACCCCTGAGGATCATCAGGCTCTCGGACAGCTGGTGACCGATGGTCAAAAGCGGATTGAGCGAGGTCATCGGCTCCTGAAAGACCATTGCGATTTCGGACCCGCGCACAAGGCGCATCTCCGGCTCGGGCAGGGTCAACAGCTCGCGCCCGTCCAGACGCACCGACCCCTCGATCCCGGCACCCGGCGCGGTGATCAGGCGCATGACAGACAAGGCCGTGACGCTTTTCCCCGACCCGGATTCGCCCACCACCGCCACAGTTTCACCCTGGGCCAGATCAAAGGAAATGTCCCGGACAACCGCAGTCCGGCGACCGTCCCGCACAAAGGACGTGGTCAGGTTCCGGACAGACAGGATCGGGGTGGCAGGAGTGTGGGACATGACAGAAACCTCGGCAGTTGGACCTGGGGCGTAGGACTTCAGGCGGAATGAGACTTGGGACTTGGCGCGGCAGAGCCTTTGGCCGCCGCATGGACCCCCGGCCGTCTTGGCATAGCCGGAGACAAGCGCCTTGCGCTCTGCTTCGGAGAGAACGTCGTTGATGTCGCCAAAGCCCGCCGGGGCCAGCCGCTCCACCTCGTCAATGACCCGCTCCGGCCCGCCCTTGCGGTTCAACGCGACCACCTCCGCCGTGACCGGCAGACGGGTTTTTTCATAGGCCCGCAAGGCCGCGCGCGGATGTTCGGCAAGGTGCAGGCAATCGGCCAGGCAGCGGGCGTCCAGAATGGCCTGGCTCGCGCCGTTCGAGCCAACCGGATACATCGGATGCGCCGCATCGCCCAGCAAGGTGGCAAAGCCAAAGCTCCATCGCGGCAGGGGCGCGCGGTCGGCCATCGGGTATTCAAAGATGGTGTCCGTTGCGCGAACAAGCGCGGGGATGTCGATGCCCGGCACCGTGAACCGGCGGGCAAACGGCAACACGGTCGCATGCGAGGCCGCGCGCGACCAGCTGTCAGGAGGCGGCGGCGATGCCTCGGGATCCTTGACGCGGACATTGACCACCCAGTTGAGCAGTTGCATCCCGTCTTGCGGCTCTGCGATCGGATACAAGACCAGCTTGGCGGCAAAACCGCCGGCGATGGCCATGCTGCGCCCGTCTTGCCAGACCGGTCGCTGCGTTGCGCCGCGCCACATGACAACGCCGTTCCATTCGGGGCTGCCTTCACCGGGATAGAAGAACCGCCGGCCCACCGAGTGGATCCCATCCGCGCAGACCAGAACGCAGCCGCGCACGGTCTCGGCTGCTCGGCCTTCGGCGCTGTCGGAAAAATGCGCCGTGATACCGGCTTCGTCCTGCATGAAGCCGGCCAAACGGCGCCCTGTCCGGATGGCCCCCGCGCCAAGACGCTCAAGCACCGCCTTGTGCAGAACAGATTGCAGGCGGCCGCGGTGGATGGAAAACTGTGGCGTGTCGTGCCCGGCCTCCATGCCGCGCGCCTCGCGCCAGACCTCTTGGCCGTCGCGCGTCAGGTAGCGCAGCTCGCGCGTGCGAATGCCCACGGCATCCAGCGCAGGCAAAAGCCCCAGGTCCTTGAGTTCACGAATGGCATGGGGCAGCACGTTGATGCCAACCCCGACCTCGCGCACAACAGGGGCTGCCTCGTAGACAGCCGCGTCGATGCCACGCCGGTGCAGCATCAAGGCGGTTGTCAGCCCCCCTATCCCCGCGCCTGCAATCAGGACCGTCATTTAGTGATCCTCCGTCTCGGGGGGCAGGAAATCAATCTCGTGCTGGGCCGAGACCGCAACCACATCAGAGGGCAGCGCGTTGGGGCCAAGATTGTGCAGCGCCCAGAACAGGTCATGCAAACGCCGTGTCGGCGAGACCCAGAACAGGCATTTTGCCGTTGCCGTGGCATGCTTGTTGAAGATGCCGTGCGCGATGCCCATGGGCAGGCGCACGAGGTCCCCGGGCTCGGCTGCCATTTCCTTGCCGTCCAGCCAGATGTCGAACCGTCCTTCCAGGATATAAAGAAACTCGTCCTGCTTGGGATGGATATGCGGCGGCACGAATGTGCCCGCAGGCAGGGTCGCGTGCCACGAAAAGGAGCTGTCGCTGAGCTGTTTGGGCACGTAGGTCTGCCCCAGGATGTTCCAGCTTACATTGTCCAGCCCTTCGTTGGCCGATGTAATTCCTGCAGTCATTTCCATGCGTCACATCCTTTCCGGCTTGCATGTCCATTTGGGTGTCTTGGGTTCGATGAACCGTGAGTGGAGACGTTGAACTGGCCCGGTGTCATGGCCTTATTGACCCTCGAAGCCGCTGTGGGGGTCTGTAATGTCCCGCAGGCGATCCCCGACCAGATTGATCGAAAACACGAGGAGCAAAAGCGCGATCCCCGGAAACATGGCGATCCAGTATTTCCCGGACAGCAGGTAGCCAAACCCGTTCGAGATCAGCAGCCCAAGCGAGGGTTCCGTGATCGGGACTCCTACGCCCAGAAAGGACATCGTCGCCTCAAGCGAAATGGCATTGGCAATATGGATCGTGGCGATGACGATCAGCGAGGGCAGGCAGTTGGGTAAAAGATGGCGGAACACGATGCGCTTGCGCGACGCGCCAAAGGCGATGGCCGCATCAACATATTCCTTTTGCAGCTCAACCAGGGCGACACCGCGCATCATCCGCGCATAGTAGGCCCATTGCACGGTCACCAGCGCGATGATGACATTGTCGACCCCGCGCCCGAAGACGGACAACAACATCAAGGCGATCAGGATCGTCGGAAAGGCGAGTTGCAGATCCACGATGCGCATGGCGATCGTGTCCGCCCAACCGCCCAGATAGGCACAGCCAATGCCGACCGTGGCCCCGATGATGCAGGAAATCAGGACCGAAATGACCCCGACGACAATCGAAATCCGCAAACCGTGCAAGATGGCCGACAAAAGATCCCGCCCCTGGTCATCGGTGCCCAGCAGCGCTGTCACGCCGGTGCCCAGCTCGCTGCCCGGAGGCAGCATATTGTCCATCAGGTCCAGCGCTTCGAGGTCATAGGGGTTTTGCGGCGACAGCTGCGGGGCAAGCGCCGCAAGCACCAGAAAACCCAGCAGAAGAACGCCTCCGAAAACCGCGGCGGGCGATGTGACAAAGGCCCGGACCAACTTGGCAGCGGCCTGTGTGCGCCGGGACCGCGCGGTTTGTAAGGACATGGCGTTTTGTGCGTCATGCGACATGGTATCAGGTTCCCGAAATGCTTTGGCGGACGCGCGGATCAAGGACCGCATAGATCAGATCGACCAGAAAATTGGCGGTGACGAAGATGAAGGATGTCATGCAGACGTAGGCGATGATGACCGGGCGATCGCTGTTTATGACCGAGTCGATCAGCAGCTTGCCCATGCCCGGGTAAGAGAACACCGTTTCGACAGAGACCGAGTAGGCAATGATCGTCCCGAACTCGATGCCCAGCACGGTGATGACGGGCAGGATGGCGTTCTTGAAGACATGCACGACCGCAACCCGCGCAGGGGGAACGCCCCGCGCATGGGCGGTCCGGACATAGTCCTGCCGGTTCACCGTGCGCGCGCTGGTCTCGGTCACCCGAACAATGAGCGAGATCTTGTAAAGCGCCAAGGTCAGCGCGGGCATCACAAGGTAGCTGAGCCCCTCAAGGGACGTCAGGGACCAGTTGAGGCCGACAAAGCTGGTGGTTGGGCCTCGCCCGCCGGACGGCAGCCAGTTCAACTGCACCGCAAAGACCGAGATCAGCATCAAGCCCGCCCAGAAATACGGCACTGAAAACCCAAAGATCGACCCGGTCATGATAGCTTTGCTGAAGGGGCTTTGGGGCTTCATGCCGGCGACAAATCCAAGCGGAACCCCAATGATCACCGAGGCGGCGATGGCCAGGAGCCCCAGTTCCAGCGTGGCGGGCAGGCGCTCGGCAATCACTTCGACCGCCGGTTTGCCATAGACGAAGGAGTTTCCGAAATCGCCGTGGGCCGCGTTCCACAAGAAGTGGAAATATTGTTCGAATACAGGACGATCCAGACCAAGGCGCGCGATAGCGGCCTCACGTTCGGCCGGGTCTGTGGTGTTGCTCATCAGGACGTCGACCGGATTGGCCAACACGAATACGGAAAAGAAGACAAGGGTCACCGTCACAAAGATGACAAGGCTTCCTCCGAATAGTCTTCGCACAAGGAAGGACAGCATGTGAGTGATCCTTTCTGGCTCAGCGCCCCCGCAAGGGCGACGCCCGCGGCAGATGCTTTCGGGAGCCTTCGCGCACCCGAAAGCCGATTGGACATGCCGGGCGCAGACCGCGCCCGGCGCAAGTTACTCAGAGGTCGAGAAGATGCGCGCCGAGGTGCGTTCATCCGCCCGTGCGGCAATATTGATGCCGTCGCGCGCAGCCCAGGTGCTGACCTGGAAGTACAGCGGCACGATGGGCATCTCTGCTCCGATCACGGCAACGGCCGCCTCCAGCGCATCGGCCCTTTTTGCGGGTTCCATCACCGTCAACGCCTCGGCCATCATGGCGTCGAGCTCGGGGTTGCAGTAGTGACCCCAGTTCACCAGTCCCCAGCCCCTCTCTTTGTCAGCGCAGGCAATCAGGGCACGGAAGGGGAAAGAGGCCTCGCTTGTCGGCACCGGCCAGCTCATCATCGCCGAAGAGATTTCGCCCTGCGAATACCGGGTCGTGATGACCGAGAAGGGCACGGAATCAAGCGTGGTGCGAATTCCGACCCGCGTCAGCATCTGCGCAACGGCCTGAGACACCTTGGCATCGTTCATCAACCGGTTGTTGGTGGCATGGAAATTGAGTCGAAAGCCCTCTGGATAGCCGGCCTCGGCCAATAGCTCTTTGGCGCGCTCGGGGTCATAGGTGGGCTGGAGCGCATCCACATAGCCGTCCATCGATTTGAGAACGATATTCGTGGTGGGGTGGGCCAGCCCTTCCATCAGCCGTGCCGCAATCGCATCGCGGTTGATCGCCAGGTTGATCGCCTGTCGCACCCGTACATCCGCCAATGGATTGGAGTCCAGGGCAGACCCGTCATTGGCCATCGCGCCGGGGGTCGTTTCGCGCCCGCTGTCCAGGAAGAGAAACACAAATCGATACGAGGTCTTTTCCTCGACCGAGAATGCTGCGTTGCTGCGCAGCGACGCCAAAGCGGTCGACGGGACGTTTTCGATGGCATCGACATTCCCCGACAGCAATGCGCTTAGCCGTGCGCTGTCGTTTGGCAAAAAGCGCAGTTCGACATTGTCCCAGTCCGGTTTGCCGCCCCAGAAATCGTCGTTGGCCTTCATCACGACCCGGTTTTCAGGATCATAGGACACCAGCTCATACGGTCCGGTTCCGACCACGCCCTTGCCAGTGCGAAAATCCTCGGTCAGCAGCCCGTCGGCCGCTTTCTTGCTGAGGATGGCGATGTTGGACAAATCCGGCAGCAACAGCGGATAGGGCTTTTCCGTGATCACACGAAGTGTGCGGTCGTCAACGATCTCCATCTTCGCGATGGCCTTGGTATAGATCGTCAGGCTCGCCGTGCTGCTTTTGATGGTTGCGGGCCGGTTGATGGACCATTTGACATCTTCAGCCGTGAGCGGGGTTCCGTCACTGAATTGCGCCTCTCTGAGACGAAACTCCCAGGTCGTGTCGTCGATGATTTTCCAACTTTCCGCGAGGCCGGGAATGAACTTCCCATCCGCATCCGTCGTCACCAGCGTATCGAAAAAATGGGCCGACAAGGCGAGGTTCTGACCGGCGTTGGTGAAATGCGGGTCCAGCGTGGTTGCGGGGGCCATCAGGCCAAGTTTCAGGTCCTCGGCCAGTCCCGAGACCGGCAGGCCAGCAAGGGTCGCGGACAGTGCAAGCGCCGCGAGTCTTCGATGAGTTGTCTTCGCCATATTCCTGTTCCTTTGTTTGCATTTCGGTTTTTCTTTTTGATCGCTTGTGGTTGCGACCTTGATGACGGGGCGTGGCGCCTGCGGTGCCTTACGTTTCCAAAAGAGAACCGCAGGCCAGTTGGACACGATCCAGAACGGTGTTCTGCGTGACCAAGTTTCGAACTTGCTCGATATCCCGCCCGACCCAGCGACCGCCGCCCAGCGCAACGGGGATATGGTCCCGCAGGGTTTTCCAAGCGACGTCGGTGCCCGTTCCCAAGGCAAAGTCCGCAAGGGCCTTGTCCGCGATGTCCAGCGCATTGGCCGCCAGCAGCATCTCGATCGCGATCACGGTTTGGGTATTTTCCAGAACGGTGCGGGTCCGGCGTGCGGCAAAGCACGAGTTGCTGATGTGGTCTTCGGTGTTTGCCTTGGCCGGCAGACTGATGACGCTGGCCGGACTGCACAGGCCGGTGTTTTCCAGCACCAGCCCCGTTCCTGTGCTTTGGACCCCTGCCAGCCCGGGGTTCACACCCGGGTTCAGCGCGCTCAGTCCCGCCGGAAGGCCAAAGTTGCACGCCGGATCAACCAGACGCGAGCTGCGTCGGTCGGAAATTGCAGAAAGATCCGCCAGAACCAAGGCAAGAAGGTCCATCGCCTGGGCGATGTACTGTCCATGGAAATTGCCGCCCGAGATCACGCTGTACGACTGCTCTTCCTTGAAAATCAGAGGATTGTCGGTTGCGCTGTTCATCTCTGTCGCCAGGATGCCATCGATGTACTCCAGCGCATCCAGCACAGGACCGTGGACCTGCGGCGCGCACCTCAGGGAATAGGCATCCTGAATGCGCGGGGCGGCTTTGGCCGGGGCCTCAAGAACCGCAGCACCGGCCGTCGGCCAGGGGGCCACGGCTCGGGCCGGTTCCGAACACCGCTGACTGTCCCCAAGGATCTGGCGTATGGATCTCGCGATGCGCCGTTGCCCCGGATGCGCCCGCGCCAGCATCATGCGATCCTCAAAACAGGCTGTCTCGGCCCGCAAGGCCTCGAGCGACAGGCACAGCGAAACGGACGCGTTCCTGAGCAAGTGTCGCGCATCATGCGCCACGAGGACCGCATAGGCGAGCGATGCCGTGGCGCCGTTGATCAGTGCCGCCGTGTCTTTGGCCTTGAGATCAATGGTTTGCGGCAGGCCCGCACGCTGAAACGCTTCGGGGGCCGGCATATGTTCCCCTCGATAGGCCACGCGGCTTTCAGGGGCACCGATCATCGCGGCGCTCATCAGGGCCAACGGGGCCAGATCCCCACTTGCGCCGACACTGCCCTTTGCTGCGACCACGGGGGTGATGCCTGCATTCAGCATGGCAATCAGGCGGTCGACGATCTCTGTTCTGACGCCCGAATGATTTGTCGCAAAGGCATTGATCCGCAGCAGCAGCATGGCGCGCACCACCTCGGCGGGCATCGGGTCGCCTGCACCTGCGGCGGCGGCCTTCATCAGGTTGATCTGGAAAACTTCCATCTCGGACAGGTCAATCCGGATGTTCTTTCTTTGCCCGACCCCTGTATTGAAAGCATAGATCGGTGGCGCATCGCTCGAAAACCATGCGGTTTCGATATAGTCGCGGGTGTCACGCAAGTGCACGCGTGCCTGCTCTGACAGCCGAACCTGCGCACCATGGCGTGCGACCGAGACAACGGCGTCCGCGCACAAATTTTTGCCGTCGATCACGACCGTTTTACTCATTGAAATCCCCAAGGATATTCGAATTCTCAAGTGATCCCGGACCGCGTGGGCGGACCAAGACCGGCTGCTGGTTCGACGGCAGTTTCGGTGAGATTTGAAGGCGCGAAAGGCGCGCCGTTATGGTTGTTTATGCTGTCGCCGCGGGGTTTTTCCGGGCCCGTCGATACAAAAAAGTTACGTTGACGAAATCGACAGAACAATTACCGTTTGCATATCCAAAGTATACCTTGGGAGTATAGATGCAGTCACGCCAACTGAAGTACTTTCTCGCCGTCGCGGAACGGGGCAGCATTGCAGCGGCCAGTCGCACGCTGAATATCGCACAACCGGCCCTGTCCCGTCAGATTTCCGGACTGGAGCAAGAACTGGGGCACCAGCTCTTTGACAGGATGCCGCGCGGTGTGCGGCTGACACGCGCTGGACGCGAGCTGGTCCGCCATTCGCGGCGCATTCTTGAAGACATCGGAGACATCGGCCTGCACATCGACGCTGCGGCCAAGGGCAGAACTGGCACCATCCGCGTGGGCGTCACCCCCAACCAAAGCGCCAATCCACGACTGACCAACGCCATCAAGATCTTTTCCAGGGAACTGCCGAACGTCACGGTGATCGTGATCCCAATGGCCTCTGATCGGCAAGAGGCCGCGTTGCGGGACGGCTCTTTGGACGCCGGCCTGATCGTCTGGCGCTCGCCGCTGGACGCACGGTTGACGGGCCAATTTGTGCAACGGGACCACATGGGCATCGCTGTTCCGCATGCCATCGCCCAAGAGCTTGGACCCAATCCAACGCTGGAAGACTTCGCCTCGCAAAAATTCGTCGTTTACGATCGCGACAGGTTCCCGGCGCTTCAGGATTCGATCTCACGCGCCCTGAAAGGGGCCGGCATTCGCCCGCTGGAGACACCGCTGGCCGCGGATTTTCAGGCGCTTCTTGGCTTTGTCTATGCGGGAATTGGCTGCGCCATTGTACCGGCGTCTTACGCAAGCCTTTGCCCGCCCGGCGTGTCGATCCTGTCAGTTTCGGGGCTCGACATCGTTTACAACATCGAGATCGTGCACAGCGCTGTGAACAACGATCCAACTGTTCATCGGTTTGTAGAGGCCGTGGTCCAGAGGCCTGACACCGGTCTGGGCATCGGAGGAGCCTAAAGCTGCGCGTACAAAGCCCTTTCATAGGCGCGATAGGTGCGCATGAACCGCTCGTCGAAAAACGGCAAGGACTGGGTCATGATCACCGCGGCCAGGTTCGCCGCCGGGTCAATCCAGTAATGCGTGTTGCACGCGCCAGCCCATGACTGCGATCCCGCCCGTCGCCCACCCGGAATGTCGGCTTCACTTCGCACAAATCCAAAGCTGTGGGTGCTGCCTTTCGGCATCACGACGTCTCTGGTAAGAGCTGGCACCCCGGACACCAAGCGCTGACAGGTCAGCCCTTGCATGTGATCTTGCAGCATCAGGTCGACTGAAGCCTCTGACAGGATGCGCAGGCCCTTCAAGCTGCCTTTGCCCAAGATCATCTGCAAAAAAGTCAAATAGTCCGGCGCCGTGGAATACAGCGCGCTGCCCATCCCGTAGAACTCGGGTGACGGGGGCGGCGCAATCTCGAACGGTGCAAAGTCACCGTCTTCGTCGCGCATGGACACGCTCGACAGGCGATCTGTCAAATCCGATGGCTCAAAGGACGTGCTGTGCATCCCCAGCGGGTTGAGTATTTCCTCTTGGCAAAAGACATCAATCGTTCGGCCGTCCACTTTCTCGACAACCTGCCCCAGCCAATCTGTGCTTGGCCCATAGCCCCAGCGGGTTCCCGGGTCAGAGGTCAAGGGATAGTGCAACGCTTCTTTCAGCCCGGACATGACCGATGGCTTGCCTGTCACGGTCAGGTATCGGCTCAGGTCCGCGTTATAGAACTCATATTCGATGCCGCTGGTGTGCGTGGCAAGGTGGCGGACCGTTGCGACGGTTTTTTGGGACCGCAAAAGCGGGGTATCGCCGTCCCATCCATCAAGCACGGGCAGCGTGTTCCAAGCCGGCAGGATTTCTCCGACCGGCGTGTCAACATCAAGCAGACCCCGTTCAATCAAGATCATGGCCGCCGCCGACCCAATCGACTTTGTCATCGAAAAGATGCGAAAGACCGTGTCCTCTTGCGCTGCGAGCCCCGGGGCCGCTTGGCCAAAGGCACCGGAATAGGTGACCTCGGACGCCGAGCCTGCCATGGCGACGACAAACGGCACATCCTGTGCGGTGACAGCGGCCCGAAGCATTTTGTCGAGCTTTGACACGTCCGGCTCCTTGCATGTTGGCTTGGCAGGCAGCGGGAAACCCACGCGCTGACGAAAGCGGTCGGCCTGTCATACACGCCTCGGCGCGGGTCACAAAACACTGGGACCGACTTTCAGGGCGCTCTTCGCCTGTCTGATCAAATGTGCGCCGCGTTTTTCTGTAAATCTGACGCCTTCGGGCAGCGGGGCGTCGCACGGCGTTGCAGGGCAGTGGCGTCGGAACACGTGTCCTGTGGCTCAGATGTGGACAGCTGCCGCCCTTCCGAAAAAACGACTGCTCCCGATCAAGCAACCGACAAGATCATCGAAATGGGCCGAACCGTGCCACTGGCTTTTCGCGCGCCTTGCACCCTTGTGACCGGCACGGCCCTGCAAGGTCCGGACCCTAACTTTTGCGCATCAGCCGAACCGCTTCTTCGTAGGCTTTCTCCGCCCCTTCTGAGAGGTACTCATGCTTGTTCTCAATCAACAGCTTGATCGTGTCGAAGACGCGCCCCAAATGATCCTCCATCGCCTCGACAGCCTTTTCTGGATCACGTTGCTTCAGGGCGATCACAATCGCCTCGTGTTCAGCCAACACGGTTTCGAGGTGCCCCGGCATAGGGAAGGCCAAGCGCCGCACTCGGTCCAACTGCGCCTTGGCAGAGTGAATAATGCGCCAAACGCGCTCTGACGCACCAGTTACCGTGATGATCTCGTGAAAGGCCTCGTCCAGTTCATAAAACCTGCGCTGGTCATCCATCTGCACCATGTGCCTTTGCTGGTGCAGATTGTAATCGAGATCCCGCTCTGCGTCCGACGTCATGCGCTTGCAGGCGAGATCGACCATTTCGCGTTCCAGAGTTCTTCGGATGAGATGGCCTTCGAAAACGGTCGCCAAGTCTATCCGCGTGACAAATGTTCCGCTGTTGGGTTCGATCTTGATCAGGGATTCATCGCTGAGCCTCAGAAGCGCCTCTCTCAAGGGTGTCCTTGAGATACCAAGCTCTGCGCAGATCTGTCGTTCGTTTACACTTGAACCTGGTGGCATCGCCATCTCGATGATGGCCCTGCGAACGATTCCGTAGGCCCATTGCGCCCTCGGTTGACCCTCGCGATTCAGCTTCAGAATCCAATCTGGAAATATTGGTATATCAGGCTGCGCTTCGGTGCCTTGCTTTGATTTTCGGGGCCTAGGCATTCATTTTTCTCATATTTTTTCGTTCCGATCTTACAGAAGACCTAGCAGGTATCTTCACAAAACACCAGATTGCCAAAACTGATATATTGGTATATTGATGATTCCCGAAACGCCGCAAGCCTGACTGTGACGGCGGCAAGGGAGGCAAGAATGAACGCCGATGCATCGGTTAGACACATGGCCAGGGCGCCTGAATGGACGCAGCGGATCGGCAGATCGCGTGAGTTCTGGCTGCTGCTGATCAACGCAGGCGCCATCATTCTGCTCAGCGCGCTGAGGCCAGACACTTTCTTCAGCTGGTTGAACTTCAAGGCGGTGCTTGGGCTGATGTCCTACGATCTGCTTCTTGCGCTTGCGATGACGACAGTGCTCATCGTGCGCGGCCTCGATCTGTCTGTCGGCTCTGTTCTGGCCCTGACCTCGGTCGTGATCGCCCTGCTGCTTCAGCAAGGGTTTCCCGTGTTCCCTTCCGTTGCCGGGGGCTTTGTCGTCGCGATGCTGTGCGGGGCCCTGAACGGGGTTTTCGTGGCCAAGCTTGGTATTCTGCCGTTTCTTGTGACGCTGGCCATGCTGTCAGCCGCGCGCGGCGTCGCCACCGTGCTGACAACGGGGCAGTACATCTCGTTCCCCGCCGCGCCCTATTGGTTTTCAACCTTCGCACGCTCAGAAATCGGGATCACCGTGGCGGGGGGCTATTACGGCATCCCGTACCTGTTGCTGATCACACTCACCGTGACAGTGCTTTACGGCATCCTGCTGTCCCGTTGGGTGCCGTTGCGGCAGCTGTTCTTTGTCGGTGAGAACCCCGAGGCGGCAAAGCTGGCCGGGCTCCGTGTCGATCGACTGATCATCAGCGCTTACCTCATCTCTGCTGCCTTTGTGTTCCTGGCCGCGGTGTTGATGACCTCGGCCAACCGGATTGGCTACGCAAATTATGGCATCACCGCAGAGCTTCGCGCTCTCGCCGCCGCAGTGATCGGCGGGGCCAGCCTGTTTGGCGGTTCGGGAAGTGTGCTGGGCACCTTTCTGGCCGTCCTGCTGCTGGCATTCATTGGCAACGGCTTCGTCCTTCTGGGCGGCGACCCCAACTGGCAGCAAGCCACCTTCGGGGCCGTCCTGATCCTTGCAGTGGCCCTCGATGCCATTCGCACACGACGCGAGAGAGGCTGAGCCATGCTGCTGAAAGCGACCAACATCACCAAGGCGTTTCACGGAAATGTGGTCCTGCACGGTGTCGACTTTGATGTGCGGCCCGGCGAAGTGCACGCCCTGATCGGCGAGAATGGCGCGGGCAAGTCGACGCTGGTCAACATCCTGTCCGGGAACCTTGTGGCGGATGCGGGGGAGGTTTCCTTTGACGGCAAGCGGGTTGCCTTCACCCATCCGCTGGACGCCATGCAGGCCGGGATCAGCGTTGTTCATCAGGAACTTAGCCTCGTTCCGAACGCCACTGTGGCCGAAAACATCTATCTAAGACGCGAGATCCGGACCGCGAGCGGTTTGAATGATTGGTCAGCCATGTTCGAGGCCGCCTCGGGGATCTTTGACCGAATGGGCGTCGACATCGACCCGCGCGCATTGGTGGGCAGCCTTAGCATCGGGATGCAGCAGCTTGTGGAGGTGGCAAAGGCCATCGCCCTCAACGCCCGCCTGATTTTCATGGACGAACCGACCTCGTCGCTGTCCGAAAAAGAGATACGAGAGCTCTTTGCCGTTGTCCGCGAGCTGAGACAGCAAGGCATGGGCGTGGTGTTCATATCGCACAAGCTTTCGGAACTCTTTGAAATTTCCGACCGGATTACGGTTCTGCGGGACGGCAGGCTGGTTGGCACACGCGATATCTCGGATGTCAGCACCGACGACGTCATCGCCATGATGGTCGGACGGTCCCTGGATGAGCTCTATCCAGTGCGGAGCGGCCATCGGGGCGAACGCGTTCTGAAATGCACGGGCCTGTCGCGATTTGGCGCGGTGCGGGACGTCACTTTCGAGGTGCATGCGGGTGAAATCCTTGGTGTCGCGGGGCTGATTGGATCCGGGCGCACCGAAGCCATGCGGGCGCTGGTCGGGGCAGATCCTCGTCTGAGCGGGCAGTTTGAAATCGATGGACGGACCGTCGAAATCTCGTCTCCGGCGGACGCGCTTGACGCGGGGATTGTCTATGTGTCCGAAGACCGCAAGCAGAGTGGGCTGTTCCTCAGCTTCGATGTCGCGCAGAACGTCTCGGCTTCTGTTCTGGGCGCCGAGGCTACCTTCGGCTTCCTTGGAAAAAAGCCGATACTGAGACGTGCGCTGGACTTCATTGATCGCATGGACATCCGCCCCCGCAGCGCGGCGTCCCGCGCCATCGACCTGTCGGGGGGCAATCAACAAAAGGTGCTGCTTTCAAAGGCTCTGGCCACAGAACCGCGCGTTCTGATCGTGGACGAGCCGACGCGCGGTGTTGATATCGGCGCCAAGGCGCTGATCCACCGGCGCCTTCGGGAATTGGCAGAGGCCGGGATCGGCGTTGTGATCGTCTCGTCCGAGATGCCCGAAGTTCTGGGAATGGCGGACCGCGTGATCGTGTTCCGCGACGGCCTGGTCACAGCAAATCTGGACAATCACGACGGAAGCCTCTCGGCCGAGCGCGTCCTGAAGGCTGCGGTGCAATAGGGATTGGGGAAGACATGTTCAAACGTCCAAACAGCAAGAATGTCAGCGTTTCAACGATCCAGTACCTGGGTTTGTCCACGATCATTCTGGCGATCCTGTTCGGATGTCAGATCGTATTTGGCAACGTTCTGACCGAAGCGAACATGCGGGTCATGGCGATGAACATGGTGTTCGAAGGCATCATGGCCCTGGGGATGACCTATGTCATCATCATGGGCGGCATCGACCTGTCTGTGGCGTCAGTCTTTGCCTTTGCTGAAATCCTCGTTGCCAAACTGATGGTTCAGGCGGGTCTGCCCATGGGCCTGGCCATTCCCGTCACCTTGCTTGTGTGCGCCACGATCGGCGCGGCCAATGGCGCGATGGTGGTCGCGTTTCGCGTTCACCCATTGATCATAACGCTTGGCATGTTGCTGACGCTTCGGGGCGTGAACCTCGCCATCACCGATGGCCGGTCAGTGTCTGGCTTCTCGGACAGCTTTATCTGGCTGGGCCAGGGGCGGATCTTTGGCGTCCCCTTCCCCATCCTCTTCTTCGTGGCAGCGGCCGTCGTTCTTGGTGTCTTGCTGGCCCATCAGCGCTATTTCCGGCAGCTCTATTTCATCGGTGGTTCAGAGCGCGCTGCGCGGTTCTCGGGCGTCAATGTCGAACGGGTCAAGATCTCGACCTACGTGTTGTCGTCCTTTCTGGCGGGCTGTGCCGGTATCATGGCGGCAGCGGCGTTTGGCGCGGCCCATTGGGGGCACGGCAACCTGGCCGAATTGCGCGCCATCGCCGCGGTGGCCATTGGCGGCGCCGACATCATGGGCGGGTCGGGCACGATATTCGGCACCGTACTGGGCGTCATTTTCCTGGCGGTCGTTCACAACGCCTTCGTTGTCTCTGCCGTGAACCCCTTTTGGTACGATGTGGTCAACGGCGTCATGCTGCTTTTGGCAGTCCTCGTCAGCCGGCTCATCGCCCAATCGAACACTAAAAAATTGCTCTCGATCAAGCAGAGCAAACTCGAGAGCAGTTTCTAACCAGCAGCATCAAAGGGAGGTTAATACCATGATGCAATTCACGACAAAGGCCGTCGCCTTGGCCGCGCTTGCCGTAACAGCTTTCGCACCGGCGCCAAGCATGGCGGATGAAGAAAGCGCAGGACACTATGGAATGGTTGTATTCCTGCGTGGATCGGAGTTCTTCAATTGGTCCTATGCCGGGTTCCAGGACGCCGCCGCCACGGTGGGCGCAACCACCGAACTGCAAGGGCCCGCAGACTGGGATGCTTCGGCAGAAGCGCGCGCCGTGGACCAACTGGTTGCAAAGGGTGTGGACGGCATTGCGGTGACCGCAGGAGATGCGGAAACGCTTGTCTCTTCGATCAATGCCGCGATGGCCGCCGGTGTTCCGACGCTGACATTCGACAGCGACTCGCCCAACAGCAACCGCCTGCTGTTCGTCGGCACGAACAACTACAACGCAGGCTGCGCCGCAGGCCGGGCTGTGGCCGAGATGCATGGCGACAACGCGCGCGTCGGGGTCTCGCTGATCCCCGGACTGGATTCCATCAATGCGCGTCTCGCCGGTTTCACCGAATGCATGCAAGAGATGGCACCCGGTGCCCAGATCGTGGCCGAAGTCAATGACGAAGGCGATCTTCAGCGGGCCGAAACCGTCAACACCGCGATGTTGCAGGCAAACCCCGAGATCAACGTCATCTTCTGCTCGCATGGCAACCCGGCCACGGGTGCCCTGGCCGCAACGCGGAATGTGGGCCGGTTCGATGGGCCGAACAAGGTTGACGTGATGGCCTGGTCGATCGATGTGCCGATCCTTCAGGGGATCGAGTTCGATGAGTACACCGCGACCGTTGCACAGAACCCCTACATGATGGGCGTCATGTCGTTCTTCATGCTCTATTCGGCGGCGAACCCGACACAGTTTGACAGCCTGTCAAACCCCGGCTTCGGTCATGTCCCGACGGCTGACGTCGACACCGGCGTGGCGATCCTGCGCAAGGGCGATCCTGCCATTCAGGCCTTCCTGAGCCCCCCGCAAATCTGATCACGACCGAATGGGCGGGCCGGGTCTCGGTTTCCTCACCCGGCCCCCAACTCAGCGGCTTGGAGCACTATGAAGCCATGCACTTATCAGGAAAATCAGCAATCCTTACCGGAGCAGCCGGCGCCATCGGCAGGGCAACCACCCAGGCTCTGGTCTCCCGCGGGGCATATGTCCATCTATTGGATCACGATCAGAGCGGATTGGATGAGCTTGCAAAGGCCTATGCGGGCTCTGTCGATCCTGTTCACATCGACCTGGGCGACCCGGCCCAAATCGACGGCGTGATCTCGTACATTCGCGAAAGGTCGCAGATCGAGATCGTGGTGAACAATGCGGGCATTCTGAACAACAAGAAGCTTGCAGAAACCAGCACTCAAGAAATGCACAGGGTCCAGTCGGTCAACCTGGATGCGGCGCTGCAGATCACGCGCGGGTTCGTGCCCGACATGGAGCAGGCAGGTTGGGGGCGCGTTGTCAATGTCAGCTCTTACGCGTCCAAATGTGGCGGACTGACCGCCGGAACGGCTTATACAATTTCAAAGACCGCGCTCATTGGTCTTACCTTTTCCACGGCCCGGGAGTTCGCGGGAAAAGGCATCACGGCAAACGCGATTTCACCAGCCTACGTGATGTCGCCCATGGTGTCGGAACAACTGGATGCGGCGCAACGCAAGGCTCTGCTCGACCTTATTCCCGTCGGCAGATTTTGCACCCCGCAAGAAGTGGCCCACGCGATCCTTTTCCTCGTCTCGCCCTTGGCAGGCTTCATTACCGGCGAAGTGCTGGACATGAACGGGGGGCTGCAGTTCGACTGATGCGATATGCCATGGTGATCGGCCTGCATGCCGACAAAGTAGAACACTACAAAGAGCTTCACGCCGCCGTCTGGCCGGATGTCCTGCGCGCGATCAGACAAAACGGCGTGCGCGACTTCAGCATCTTTCTCAAGGAACCCGAGAACCTGCTGTTCGGAACCTTCCTGCACGAAGGCGACTACACCGAAGCCGCGCGGCGCATTGATGCCGAGCCCGCCGTCCAGCGTTGGTACCAACTGACAGAACCCTGTCAAAAGCCGATGCCACACCGGGCGGAAGGGGAATGGTGGTCCTTCATGGATTGCGTCTTCCACACCGAGTAGCGGCGCCCGTCCGGGCGCGCGGCAGAACCAAGCAAATCAAGACAAGGAAAGGGCAATTCGCATGAAACATCGCAAGATTGGCGCGACAGATCTGCTTGTGCCCGAATTGGGGTTCGGGTGCGGTGCGATCGGAAACCTTTACCGCGCCGTGGATCACGAAACGGCCCACGCAGTTCTGCAAGCCGCCTGGGATCATGGGATCACCTACTTCGATACAGCACCTTATTACGGTCACGGGCTGTCCGAGCGCCGTCTCGGTGACTTCCTTAGAACGAAATCCGGCTGGATACTCTCCACGAAGGTCGGAAAGCTCTTGTCTCCCGTTCGCGCCGGCGCGGTGCCAGACCACGGTTTTGCGGACCCCCTGCCCTTTGACGTGTCCTACGACTATTCCGGCGAGGGGATTCTACGCTCTTTGGAGGCCAGTTATCATCGCCTCGGCCTTAGCCGGATTGATGTCGTGTGGGTGCATGATTTGGAACCCAAAACCCACGGGGCAGCCTACCAAGACCATCTTCAGGCGTTCCTGTCCTCCGGCATCCGCGTTCTGGAAAAGCTGAAGGCAGACGGAACCATTCGCGCCTATGGCCTGGGCGTGAACGAAGTGTCGCCCTGCCTCGATGTCCTGCGCGCGACAGACCTCGACGCGATCCTTTTGGCCGGTCGCTACACCTTGCTGGACCGAGGTGCCGAGGCCACCCTTTTGCCAATCTGCCGGGAACGGAATGTCAGCCTTGTGATTGGCGGCGTCTTCAACTCCGGCATTCTGGCGACCGGCACCAAGCCGGGTGCCGTTTTTGACTATGGCCCGGCCCCTGCCCCCATTCTTGAACGCGTCAAGGCAATGGAGGGGATCGCGTCACAGCACGAAATCGCTCTGGCGACGGCCGCGCTCCAATTTCCTTTGCGGGATCCGATCACCGCCAGCGTTCTTTTGGGCACGGCAAAGGTCAGTTCCTTGCAACGCAATATCGAGGTCTTCGACCACGTCATTCCAACAGGGTTTTGGGAGGCTGCGACGCATCATGCCATGTGAACACATCCCCTCTGAAGCCCCCCTGAATGCCCATCATACGTCCCCCTGCAAGGCAGCGGATGCGACCCTGCAAATTTGCCCGCGCGCGGGCTTTGGATCTTAGGAGAAAGCAATGCAACAAACATGGCGCTGGTTTGGTCCGGGTGACAAAGTTTCGCTGACAGATGTCCGGCAGGCAGGTGCGACCGGCATTGTCACGGCCCTGCATGATCTGCCCAACGGGGCGGTTTGGTCGAAATCCGACATTCAGGCCCGGCAGCAGATCATCGGAAGGTCATCTGACGGCAAGGAAACGGGCCTGAACTGGTCCGTTGTCGAAAGTCTTCCAGTGTCCGAAGACATCAAGCGCCAGTCAGGTGAATGGCGCGCGCATCTGGACAGCTACAAGACAAGCCTGCGGAACCTTGGCGCCTGCGGCATCCGGACGGTGTGCTACAACTTCATGCCGGTTCTGGATTGGACGCGCACGGACGTGCGGTTCACCCTGCCAAACGGCGCGCGCTGCATGCGTTTTGATGCAATCGATTTCGCGGCATTTGACATCTTTATCCTGAAGCGGCCAGGGGCCCGCGAGGATTTCCCCGATGATATCGTGGACGCCGCACAGCACCGGGTGCGCCAGTTCTCGGATGCCGACAAACAGCGTCTTGTGGACAACATCATTTGCGGACTGCCCGGTGCCGAAGAAGGCTACACGCTCGACGCACTTCGGGCGCGTCTCAAAGACTACGCGGGCATTGACCAAGCCAAACTGCGCGCGCATCAGATCGACTTTCTGTCCGAGGTCATCCCGGCAGCCGAAGAGGCCGGTGTAAACCTGTGCTGTCATCCCGACGATCCGCCGTTTGGCCTGTTGGGACTGCCCCGGATTATGTCGACCGAGGAAGACTACAGCCGTCTGGTCGAAGCCGTCACATCAAAGGCAAATGGCATAACGCTGTGCAGCGGGTCCATGGGCGTCAGGGTGCAGAACGATTTGCCCGGAATGGTCGATCGTTTGGGGCCTCACATCCATTTCATCCACCTGCGCAACGTCCACCGCGAGACCGAAACGCTTCCAAACAGTTTTTACGAGGCCGCGCATCTGGAGGGGGCAACCGACATGGTCGCCTTGATCGCAGCCATTCTGCGAGAGGAAGCGCGCCGCAGGGTCGAGGGACGCGAGGATGCCTCTATCCCCTTCCGGCCCGATCACGGGCAAGACATCCTGACGGATCTGGAGACGGATACCCAGCCCGGGTACCCCGCCATCGGACGCCTGAAAGGGTTGGCGGAACTGCGCGGCATCATCGCGGCGCTGTCCGGCAGCCAGATGGCGGCGGCATGACCGTGCCAAGGGAACAGGCCATGAGGCTACGTACAGCCCTTGAAGGTGTTGGGATCCTGCACCTTGGACTGGGCGCGTTCCACAAATCTCATCAGGCCGTCTACACCCATCAAGCGCTGCAATCCGTCGGCGGGGATTGGGGCATTCTGGCCGTCGCCCTGCGAAATTGCGCAAGCGCTGACGCATTGGCGGCGCAGGACCACAGGTACACCCTGATCCTGCGGGGCGCGTCCGGATCAACGGCGCAGACCATTGGCTCGATCAAGTCCACCGCCTGCCTGTCCCGAGAGCCGGATTTCGTGCTGGCGGCCTTGTGCGACGCGCGGATCAAGGTTGTCACGATAACCGTAACTGAAAAGGGATATGGGCTGCGGCTTCCCGATGGCGCGTTGGACATCGGGACCCCGGTGATCGCGCGGGACCTCGCAACCCCGGCCGAGCCCCGCGGCGTGGTCGGACTTCTGGTCGAAGCGCTTCGCCGGCGCAGGGCCGCGGGGCAAGCCGCATTTGCCATTGTCTCTTGTGACAACATCGCCTCGAACGGGGCCTTCCTGCGCAAAGGCGTCCTTGGGTTTGCATCGCGCCACGATCCCGCTCTGGCCAGCTGGATCGCCGCCAACGTGGCCTTTCCCGCGACAATGGTTGACAGGATCACACCCGCCCCGACCGAAAAAACGTTCCTTGACGCCGCCCACCATGCAGGGGTCCGCGACAAGGCCGCGGTAGAAGCCGAAGCCTTCCATCAATGGGTCATCGAAGACAGTTTCCCGCAGGGCCGCCCCGCCTGGGAGGTCGCAGGCGCAGTTTTCACTGCGGATGTGGCACCTTATGAGAAAATGAAGCTGCGCATGCTGAACGGCGCGCATTCTTTGATCGCCTATCTGGGGGTTCTGCTGGGCCATCGCCATGTGCGGGATGCGATGGCGGATCCGGACATTCTGGCGTCGGTCAAGCGCCATCTCGGCGCAGCGGCGGCAACGCTGAACCCGGGCCTGTCTGTCGACCTGCAGGACTATGCCGCGCAGTTGATCGCGCGCTTTCGCACCCCCGACATTGCGCATGAAACACGCCAGATCGCCATGGATGGCTCACAAAAGCTGCCGCACCGGATCTATGCCCCGGCCAGTGACGCGCTCAGAGCCAAGCAGAGCATTCAGCCCTTTGCCCTGGCAACAGCGGTCTGGCTGTACCACTGCCGGGGCCGCACGGACAGCGGAACGCAATACGATCTGATCGATCCGCGCGCGGCTGAATTGGCAAAACTTGCGACCTTCGCCCGGGCCGAGGATGCGGTCGATCATGCCAAGTCGGCTCTGGATCTTTTCCCTGCCGACCTTGCGACGCATCCCGACTGGACCGAAGCGGTTGTGCGCAGTCTGCAGGCCTGTCTGGACCACGGCGTCCGGCGCGCCCTCACCCTGCATCCGTCAAACATCCGGACACGAGAGGAGACTGCCATGCCCTGAACCGGGCATGCGGGTCAGAAGGCCCCGAAACCAAAGCCTTCGCAACGTGGCGACGACCTACGCATCAATGGAGGAGAAACTTATGATACGACATCTACAATTGTTCGGCACGGTTGCCGGAATGGCATTGCTGGCATCACAACCTGCAAATGCCGACACATCGGACATGCGCATCGCGTTTTCGAACAATTTCGCTGGGAACACGTTCCGGCAGGCCATGATCCGGTCTTTCGAAGAGGTGGCCGCACAGGCGGTGGCCGACGGCGTCATCGCCGAGGCCCGGGTGTTCAACACCTCTGAAAACTCGGCCACCGAGCAGGCGCAACAGATCCAGAACCTGGTTCTGCAGGGCTACAATGCGATTGTGCTGAATGCCTCTTCGGCCACCGCCCTGAACGATGTCATTCAGACCGCCTGCGACCAAGGCGTCGTGGTCGTCTCGTTCGACAACACAGTCACCGCAGACTGCGCGTGGAAAGTCGGCGTGGACTTCAACGCGATGGGTCAATTGGAGGTCGACTATATTGCCGGGCGCCTCGACGGCGGCAATGTGCTCGAAATCCGCGGCGCGGCGGGCGATCCGGCGGATACGGCGATCCATTCCGGCATCGCAGACGGACTGGCCCGGCACACGAATTTCGAGGTTGTCGGAACGGTGTTCGGTCAGTGGACGCAGACCGTGTCGCAGCGTGAAGTCGCGGGCATTCTGCCTGGCCTTCCGCAGGTCGATGCCGTTGTTACCCAGGGCGGTGACGGGTTCGGGGCGGCGCAGGCCTTCGAAGCAGCGGGCCGGGACGTGCCGATCATCATCATGGGCAACCGCTATGACGAGTTGAAATACTGGGCCGACGCCAAGGCCGCGAGCGGCTATGAAACCATGTCGGTCTCCATCGCGCCTGGCGTTTCAACGCTGGCCTTTTGGGTCGCGCAGCAAGCGTTGGGCGGCAATGATCTGCCCAAAGACATCACGGTACCGTTCCTCACCGTCGCGCAGGACGAGGTTGAGGAGGTGCTTGCAAGCACGGAACCCGGTGCCGTGGCCAACATTCTCTACACGGTCGAAGATGCGCAGGCCTTTGGTCAGTAACCCTCGGATCGCAGGTGCCGGGATGCAAACGGACAAGATACGACCAGTGCTTCTTGACCTCACCGGTGTGGACAAGTCCTTTGGGCAAGTCCACGCCCTGAGCGGGGTGAGCTTGTCCTTGCATCAAGGTCTATGCACCGGGCTTGTCGGCCACAATGGGGCCGGCAAGTCCACATTGATCAATGTGATCGCAGGATTTTTGCCACCGAGCGCGGGGGATGTTGCCTTCGACGGTGTCGGGACGCTGAACCTGCTGTCCATCGACCAGCGCAGCGCACTGGGGATCCGGTGCGTTTTGCAGGAACTGTCGCTCTGCCCGAACCTGACGGTGGCTGAGAACACGCAGCTTTTGCACCGACACCTCAGGGGCCGGGGCTGGCGCAGGAAGGCGGCGGATCTCATCATCGCAAAGCTTGATGACATCTTCCCCGGCCACGGGATCGCGCCGCATACCGAGTTGCGCAGGCTTCCGCTCGGCGCGCGCCAAATGGTCGAAATCGCCCGAGCCTTTACCCAAACGACAACAGAAGTCAGGCTTGTCATCCTGGACGAGCCGACCTCATCGCTGGACACTCAATCTTCTGCTCAATTGCTCCGTTACGTCCGGACGTTCGTCGAGGGGGGCAAGAACTGCCTGTTCGTCTCTCACAAGATGGATGAAATCACCTCTGTTACTGACGAAGTCGTCGTGTTGAAAGACGGCCGGGTCGTGCATCAGATCGAAACGAAAGACACCAGCCGCGCCGAAATCGTTTCAAAGATGGGCAGCATCGACACGGATTTACGCGGTGCCTCGCAAAAGAAGACATTTGGCGGCAAAGACAGCGACGGGATTGCGCTCGGCCTGCCGGCGGGTCCCGACATCCCGCCCCTAAGCTTGCGCCCGGGTGAAGTCATTGGTCTTGCCGGTCTTGCGGGGGATGGCCAGACCGAAGCGCTTAAGTCAGTCCTCGCCCGCTACAAACGAAAATGCACTTTTGTGGCGGGGGACCGCGCCACCGACGGGGTGTTCCCGCTTTGGTCGATCAAACACAATACAAGCATTGGTGCGCTGCACAGTCTTTTGAGCAACGGCATCATCCGCAGTCAATCCGAAGCCAAGCTTGCAAATGACTGGAAAGACAAAATCGGCATTCGCGCCTCTGGCATCGACGCAGACCTGACTTCGTTGTCGGGCGGGAACCAGCAAAAAGTGCTGTTTGCCCGCGCACTAGCCAGTGCCTCGGACATTGTCCTGATGGACGATCCAACCCGAGGTGTGGATGTCGGCACAAAACGGGAAATCTATCAGATCATCGAGGCAGAGGCCCAAACCGGCCGGTCCTTCCTGTGGTACTCGACCGAGTTTGACGAACTGACCTATTGCGACCGGGTCCTTGTTTTCTGTCAGGGCAAGGTCGCCGTTGTTCTGGAAGGTGCCGAGATCAATGAACAAAACGTCATCGCATTTTCCTTTGGCCAGAAGGTGAGCGCGTAGATCATGATCACGCTTCTGCAATATCGCGTGCTTTTGCCGCTCGTCACACTGATCGCCCTGACGGGGACGATTTTCATTCTGCAGCCGCGCACCATGTCCTATTTCGGGCTGAGCCTGCTGTTTTCGTTCATCCTGCCGATCGCTTTGGCAACGGTCGCCCAGATGTTTGTCATCGCGGTCAACGAGATCGACCTGAGCATCGGCGCCTATGTCAGCTTTGCCACCGTAACGGTTGTGACCTATCTGGACACCGATCCCGCCATTGCCGTTGGCCTTCTTCTGGGGGCCATCGCGCTGCACACGGCGGTCGGGGCGCTGATCCAACTGTTCCAGATGCCGTCGATCGTGATCACCCTTGGCATGTCGTTCTTCTGGGGCGGGTGCGCCTTGATGGTCCGGCCGCTTCCCGGCGGGCATGCGCCGGACTGGCTCACAGCGATCGTCAAGGTCAAAACACCCTTTGTGCCTTTCCCGATCCTGGCCTGCGTCGTGCTCGCACTTCTGCTTCACCTGCTCCTGATGCGATCTGCGGTGGGCACGATCTTCAGAGGCACAGGCGGCAATGAGCGCGCCATCCGCAATGCCGGCCTGTCGGTGACCGGGATCAAATCTGCCATGTTCTTTCTGAGCGGCCTCTTCGGTGTCCTGTCAGGTGTGGTGCTAGCCGGTCTGATCGTCTCGGCCGACGCAGATATCGCGTCGAACTACACGTTGCTGTCCATTGCGGCCGTGATCCTTGGCGGAGGGTTGTTCGTGGGCGGCATCGTATCCCCGACAGGGGCGGTCATCGGAGCGGCAACGCTTACTCTGGCCGCCTCTTTCCTGTCCTTCATCAATGTTCCGGCGGATTGGCAAACCGGAGCCCAGGGTGCGATCCTGATCATCGCGCTCGCACTTCGTGGGATTACAGAGCGCTATGAACACTAGGTTTTCCATCAAGTCCACCGTGGGATCTGCGCCCTGGATCTGGTCCTATGCTGCTGCCGCAGTGATGGCGCTGGTCACCATCACCTTCAGTCGGGCCTCTGGCGGGCTTGACCTGCTGACCGCATCCATGTCCTTTGCGACGTTCTTTGCGCTGACCGGCGTTGCCCAGCTTTTCGTCATCACTCTGGGGCCGGGCAATATCGACCTGTCGATTCCCGCCAACATCAATCTGTCAGCCGCGGTTGCGATGCAGGTCATGGGCGGTTCTGACACTATGGTCCTCATCGGCCTGCTGGCCGCAATGGCGGTCGGAAGCCTCGTCGGGCTTGGCAATTACCTGTTGATCGCCCTGCTGAAGATCCCCCCGATCATTGCCACCCTCGCGTCGAGCTTTGTCGTGCAATCGATCGCAATCGCCTATGCTGGCGGATATCGGGTGCAGCCCCCGCCAGGCCTGAAGGAGTTCGTGCGCGCAAAGATCGGACCCGTCCCCCTGATGGCGCTTGCCGCGATCCTCATCACGATGTGTCTTGCCGTCCTGCTTCACAAAACGCCCTTTGGACGGGGCATAACGGCGCTGGGTCAGAACCCCACAGCCGCCAGACTGGCCAATATTGCCGTCGAACGCACGCGCGCGCTGACCTACGCGCTGGCTGCGACCATCGCCGCTTTCTGTGGCGTTCTGCTCGCGGCGTTCTCGGGGGGCAGCTCTCTGGAGATGGGGAACGAATACTTGCTGTCGTCCATCGCGGTCGTTGTGATCGGCGGAACCGCGATCACCGGAGGTCGTTCCTTTCTGTCTGGTGTCTGGGGCGCTTCATTCTTCCTGTTCCTTTTGATCACCATGCTCAACGCGCTTGGTGCTTCTCCGGGACTTCGGCTGATGATGATGGGTATCATCATTTGTCTGGTGGTCTTCCTGGCCAGTTTCAGGAATGCCGGGATCGGACAGGCGGTCTTCGCACCGCTGCTCAAAGCATCGAGGAGACCCAGATAATGGACCTGTTCGTTCTCAAAAACCTTGAAAACGACCTGGGCGAATGCCCGACCTGGGACGCGGGCCGCCAAAGGCTTTTTTGGACAGATATCCGCCAAAAGGTGCTTTATTCCTGCGCCTCGGACGGCATGGACCTTCAGCGGCACAAGACATCGAATTGGGTGGGTTCGTTTGTTTTGTGCAAGGACAGCACGCTCTTGCTGGGCAATCGCAAAGCGCTGACCGTGCTGGAAATCGCAACCGGGCAAGAAACGGATCACCTGGAGGTGGAAACCACTCTGCCCGGCAACAGGATCAATGACGGTCGATGTGACCATCAAGGGCGGTATTGGTTTGGCACGATGGACGACCGCGAAGATCGTGCCACCGGAAGCCTGTATTGCTGCGAGGCTGATGGCACGGCGTTAAAAATCACACGAGTTCTCTCGGATATCGGCACGCCGAACTGCCTGAGCTTCAGCCCGGATGGCCGTTTCCTGTACTTCGCAGACTCCCAGATTGGCGACGTTTGGCGCTATCGCCTCGATCCCGATGACCCAAAGGTGTTTGACCGCAGCCTGTTTTTTCCCGGAAGCGCTGCGCCGGGCGCACCGGACGGGGCGACCGTCGATGTCGATGGTTGCCACTGGCACACCCGCTATGGAGCGGGACAAGTGATCAGAGTGACCCCCGGTGGCAAGATAGATATGACCCTCACCTCCGAGGTACTGAACCTGACCGCCTGTGCCTTTGGTGGACGAAACATGGACACGCTTTTTGTGAGCTCGGCCTGCCAGCATATGTCAGAGGCCGAGAAAGCCGCCCAAGGGCACGCCGGATCCCTGTTCGCCTCTGAGACAAGGTTTCAGGGCATTGAAGAACCAACATTTGGACATGCGTGATCATATGTGAAGCAACAGGTACACCTGCCTTAGCTTCAAGCTACTGATATCGTTACAAGTTCAGAGATGTTCAGCCCCGCATGGGGTCCGGGCCCTTCCGCGTGCTTCGAACCCGAAGGGCATGGCCTTGGTGGTTCGTGCTGCGGTCGTTGCGTTCATGCCCATCCGTCTGACTTACCCGCACCCTGATATGATCCGGCAACCTGCACGCCAGGTTCGGCCCGCTCAATCGTATTCGGGCGACATCAATGCGAAGCGTTGAAGGGAAATTGCCGTCGGCACCTCTGCTGTTGGCCTGCACAACTATGGCTTGACGCAACACAAAAAACCTTGATGTTGAATTGGTAGGGACAGCCTCAACCAAGCGAAACCGTCCTCGCTTGACGCCGGTCTGTACACCCCGTCGCTGAAGTTGGAAGAGAAGATGAATTGACGCGTCTGTCCGTAGAAGTCTTCAGTGTTGCGCTGATTGCGGTCATGATTGTTGTCTTGTCGGTTTCCTTTGCGGCCATCGTTTTCAATGGACCTCTTGCGCCACTCCTGGATCGGGGGATCGGCACAACATTGATCGGGACCGCGATTTTTCTGACCGTGGGCGCATTTCTCTTTTCGTACCGGGGTATCATCTCAAACCCTCAGGATTTGACGGCGGTTCTTCTGGCGGGCGCGGCCGCGAATATTTCAATCTCCTTGCCAGAAGCATCAGAGGATGTGCTGACGGCGACAATTTTGGCGCTTCTGGCCAGCGCGGCAATTGTTTCCGGCGTCTTCATGTTGGCGATCGGCAAGCTGAAACTGAGCTATCTGATCCGGTTCATCCCCTATCCGGTCATGGGCGGGTTCCTCGCCGCAACAGGATATCTTCTTGTGGTTGGCGCGATTGGCATGCTGACCGACCAACCGCTGGATATCTGGTCCTTGGGATCGGTGTTTGATGGACCGACGCTGATGCTCTGGCTGCCGTGGATCCTTGTGAGCGCCGGGATCGCTGTTGTCACAAGGCTCACCAACAACCCATACGCGCTTCCCGGCTGCCTTGGCGTGACCTGTGCAGGTTTCTTTGCTCTGTTCCTGCTTCCTGGCTGGGGGATAGAAGAAGCCCGTTCAAGCGGGCTTTTGCTTGGGCCCTTCGGCTCTGGTGGTTTTGTGGGGGATCTTCATGTCGGAATGATTTTCATGCCGAAGTGGGATCTGGTTCTGGAACAAGGCACAACACTCATTGCAGTGGTCATCATGACCTACCTCGGGTCTGCCCTGAACCTATCCGGCATCGAACTGGCCATTAAGAAGCAATTCGATGCGGACAAGGATTTCGTGGCGATCGGTGTGTCGAACATTCTTGCCGGCCCGTCCGGAGGCGTCATGGGCTTTCCCGGCTTCGCGGCCAGCGTTCTGGCGCATCGGCTGAGATTGCGGCAAACGATCAGCGGGCTGGCGGTGGCCGCCATCTGCGCCGCCGTCGCGCTTGCTGGTGCCGAACTGCTTGAGATGCTGCCGCGTGGGCTTTTTGGCGCGTTGATCGGATACCTCGGGCTGGATTTGCTGATCACCTGGCTCTGGGGCGAACGCGCCCGCCTGATGGCGCGGGATTACTCGATCGTCGTTCTCATTCTGGTCGTATCCGCAGTGTTTGGTTTTCTCGAGGCGCTGGCCGTCGGCATTGCGGTATCGGTCGTGTTGTTCGTCATCGCATACGCCCAACAGGACTTTGTTCGTCTCAGGACGAACCTGTCGTTGCGCCGCTCCACGATTGAACGGGACCTCGCTGAACTGGATCAGTTGGTGCGGCATGGAAATCGCGTTCGTATTCTGGAGTTCAGCGCCTATCTGTTTTTTGGCAGCGCCGCGCGGCTGCGGGAAATGGTTGGCCGGGAAATTGCGGACTCGGATCCGAAGATCGAAACGCTGATTCTTGATTTCACAAGGGTGCAGGGCATTGATCCTTCAGCGGCGCACAGCCTTGGACTGGTCCGCGAGACCTGCAACGCGAAAGGGGTCGAGTTGGTGCTGTCGGGGCTTACCGGTCAAAACCGGGAAACAATGCGGCGCTTTACAGGGGGGCAACAGTCGCCCGATGGCGGGCTTGAATTTGTATCGCTCGACGCCGCTCTGGAAGCTGCCGAAGAGCGCATACTTGATGAACATCTTTCAGATGGCGGCGCCAGATCATTTCATCAGGTGCTGGTACAACGGAACCCCGATTTCGATCTGGAGCGTGAGTTCGAAAAGGTTTCGGTTCCGGCAGGCGAAAAGCTTTTCAGTTTGGGAGAGCAAAGCGATGAGATGTACATTCTTATCGAGGGTATTGCCAATGTTTCGATCCCGACAGGCGAGGACTCTTTTGCAATTGTTGCCCGACTTCGTCCGGGTGCCCTGATAGGCGAGATTGCATATTACGGAGACGCCCTGCGCAGCGCGGATGTGATCGCAAAAACCGACGCCACGTTGCTGCGCATCGACAGGGACGTGCTGCAGAAAATTGAACGCAGCGACCCGAAATTCGTGGCCAGTTTCCTGGGGATCGCGGCGATGTACCTGTCGCGGCGCATGGACCGGTCGACCCGGCTGTTGAGTGCGGTCCTGGACTGAAGAGCCAAATACCGGGGACATGCTCTATCCGGTTGCAGCCGTTTTGGTGCGCGGCTCGTAGCGTTCCATCAGTTTCGATCGATGGACATCTTCGCGCCAGGCGCTGTCGTGATCATATCCAGCTTCGGTCATCGACCTGACAAGCTTGTCAAACGTTTGACGCCAGATGCGAAAGGTGGCCCTTGCCTGTTCGTGCTGCCCGACACGCTCCAAAAGATCGCACAACAAGCAAAACGTCAGCGACTCGGGGAACGGGGGCCGTTGCGACGGGTTGGCGTGTTCGCGCAGGCATTGTTCCAGGTAGCCGCAGGCGGAGTGTGCCGCAACCGAGGCTGCGTTTTGGTCCCCTTCCGACCAAAACAACAGGCCACGAAGCGCCTGGTGAACCGCACGAAGTTCGGCGGCGTCGCCAACATACATGGCGTAGCGCGTCCGCAGCGGGTCTTGCGACGCAAGCGTCCTGCCCATGTCATTGATCATGTCCAGACCACGTGAATTGTCGCTGCTGTGCAGATACCCACAGGCGATCAGGGACTGCATCTTTGCAATGTCAAAGGTAAAGCCTGCTTCCATCAGCCTTGGCAGATAACGGTCAGAGGCTTCGCGCATCCAACCGTCGTCGCCGCGCAACGCCGATATCGTGACTTTCAGGTGTTCGGCATAAAAGGGCTGTACGGATTTTGTCTTCTTCGCTTGGGCCAGATTTTTCTGGACCAGAGGCCACGCCTCATCAAACAGACCGCAAGTAATCAGGCCGCCGACTTGATCGTCAACCAAGACCAGATATTCCCGCATGTTGTTGATCTCGCGCGCCGATGACATGCCTTGTTCGTAATGGTGCCGTGCAGTGCGCCAGTCGAGTTTTTCTCGTGCGATGGCGGCCAGAGACCTGTGCAACAAGGGACTGTGTGCAAAGTCGCCGGCATCCATCGAGGCTTGCAGCACCTGTTTGCATAGGGTCTCGGCCGTATCCAGATCCCCCTGGCGGCGGGCGATCGAGGCAAGACGGTTTTTCGTCGAAAGAACCTCTTGGGGCACCGGTCCGATGGCCAAGGCTTTTTCGTAATATGACTTTGCCAGAGGATCATCGACATAGCGGTAGATGTGGCCAAGAGTTGAATAGGCTGACGCTATAGCCGTGGACTGACCAGATTTTTGCGCGTGTTCCAGTGCTGCATTTGCTGACGCGAGCTCTGCTGCAGGGTCTGGCGATTTGTCCGCGAAATGCTGGTTCATACACAGCTGTCTGAAAAAATCCGACGCCTCGACAGTTCCGTGCAGCGAAGGGTCAAGGTTCTTGGCAATGGCTGTCCCCAAGGACACTCCGACATGCATGTCCCCCACAACAAAATGGTAGCTTTGCAGACGCGTTGCCGCCCTTAGCCGCTCCATCGGGCCCAGCGCGTCCGCCCATTTCTCTTGACGTTCGATGTTTTGCAGCTGTCGGCGAAAATCTCCGGTACGGCGAAGCGCCTCGGCCAATCGATCCCCAAGCTCGAATTTTTCGATCGTCGCGCCGGGTTCCGACAGTTCTATTGCGCGGTCCAGGTATGCAATCAACTCGGTTCGCTGATAGGCCTTTTCAGCCTTGTCCGCGGCAACCAGATACAGTGAGCGGGCGCGGTCCTTGTGGCCGGCTTTGTCGAAATGAACTGCCAGAACGCCCGGCTCAACCCGACTGTCCGCCTCCAGGACCTCGGCGGCATGCGCGTGAAGCTCTGTGCGCCGGGCCATGATCTGCATGGAATAAGCCGCATCGCGTGTCAGGGCATGTCCGAAGACAAGCCCGCCATCTGCTCTTTGCGCCCAAAGCCCGGACCGCAATATCTCGTCGCTGGCATCTTCCAGACCCCGGGCGGAAATCAGATCCTTCCGGGCCACGTCGAACAGCGTCGACACATCAAATTCGGTTCCAAGAACTGCGCCAATTGCGACCAGATCCCGCGCTGTCTGGCTGAGTTTGTCTATCCGGGCAATGAGCAGCGTCCCGACATCCCCGGGCACCTGCATTTGGTCGAATTTTTGCGCGAGGTGCCAGACACCGGCGACGTGTTCCAAAAGCCCCCGCTCGCGGAGAAACCTCAGAACCTGGGTCCCGAAAAGGGGATTGCCCTGCGAACGTTCACGAACCAACGACAAGACACCACCGCTTGCAGGTCCTTTGAGCTGTGTTTCAACCAGCTCTTTCAGGTCACTGCCGCTGATTGGCTGAAGGTCCAAGACAGATTGTACGGCGTCTGCGTCCAGTTCGTGTTCTGTCGGTCGAGTGGTCAGTATCACCGCGAGTTTCAGGCGCGTCGCGGAACCACGCGCCCGGCGGATAAGTCGCAACAACACCGGCCGGCTGTCGTCGTCCAGCCAATGCGCATCTTCGATGACCAGCACTGTTGGCTTTGCCATTGCCAATACCTGGATGACGACAAGGATGGCCGAAACCGAGTTCGCCAGTCGGGCTTTGGGCTCGATCCCTTCAAGGGCGGACCCGGCACCGGGTCGTCCCAGAATGTCCGCAACATACGGCTCAAAGCGCAACAGATCAGATCGCAGATCGGGGTCGTCACAAGCCTCTGATATCCGGGCCAACCGACGCGAAAAAACGGCTTTGCTGGCCAGCGCATCCGGACCGAACAATGTCCGCAGAACACGCCGGAATGGTTCAAGCGAGGTCTGAATCAGCGGATCGCAATATGTTTGCAGCCATTCGGTTCCATCAAGACTTTGGTGCCTTGTTCGGATGTGATCGATGAGATGGCTCTTTCCAACGCCCGCCTCGCCACGGATGACGAAAGCGCCCTTGCTGCCTTCGGTCTTGAGTTTTTCCAGATGATCGGCCACCGCCTTGGTGCTGTCCGCCCGTCCGACCAGCGGGCTATCATAGGCGACGCGCCTGTCGCGATGACGTGCCTTTATCGCAAAAACCTTTTCGGGGTCTTTGAAGCCCTTGAACAGATGCTCGCCCGCATCTTCGATTTCAAAGCCGCCTGCCGCGCGTGCCGCTATTGCGGCATCCCCCCAAATCGCGCCGCGTGGCGCTTTGGACATAAGGCGCGCCGCCAAGTTCGTGGGCTGACCGAAACCCGCAAATTCCGCGTATCGGTCAGACCCGATGAAACCCGTAAACGCAACGCCAAGACTTAGACCCACGGCCACGTCCAGAGGGCTGTTGATCGTCAGGTTGATCGCGAAATTTATCGCGCGCGAGACGTCGTGTTCCTGAGCGTCGGGCGCCCCCCAGAACTGAAATACCGTCACCCCCTTGTCGCCGATGTTCAATCGGGTGCCGATCCCCCCCCAGCGTTCCCTTGTGGCCATGAAACACGCGTTGAATTCTTCAAGGTCCCGGCCATCTTCTGCACCTTCAATCCTGACAAACATGCTGACGACTTGCCGGAACTCTCCGGGAATGCGGCGCGAAACCAAAGCCGCTGGAAGAAAGGGCGCGGTTCGCTCAGGTTGCATCTGGATCAGCGGTGGCGCGGCCGGGACATCCGGCGCCCGACCTCTTTCAACTCGAACAAACGCCGGATCGTCGGGAAGCGGTTCGCCGGTCGTCGTGGACATGCCGCGAAAAGAAGAGTGGGCAACAATCTCGCCCGGCGCGGAACGTTCCTGCGCGTCCACGCTGTGCGTGATCGGGGGGCCGTCAAAACAAAACGCGGCGCTGCCGTCGCCTGCATTGGAAAAAATGCGCCAACTGACCTTGCCTTCGGCAAGGCCCAGTCGGGCCGTGAATGTCCAGTCGCCGGACCTGATGGGGCTTTCATGGAGAAAGGCCTGGATTGCGCGCGCGCAAGGCAATGCCTGTTCGGCCGAGGTGTCTGGAAATATGGCCGTCACACTGTCACCAGAGATGTTTTCGACGAAACCGCCAAATGCAAAAATCATCTCCAGCGCTTCAGAAAAGAACTGGCCCATGACCTCGGCCAGCACTTCTGCGCCGTGGTCCGAATTTTGCGTCAATTGGCTGGAAAGCGCGCTGAAGCCGACTGTGTCAATGAACAGGACAGCCGCGTGAATGCGCCCATGCCTGTCGCCGGCCCAATATCTGTCGAGCACAAAAGCCGGAACCAACTGCCGCCTTGGTTCGTCGCGCAAGCTAGCCGCCCCTTCAGATACCCAAGTCCCCGTCGACATTAGTAGAAGCCGGGGCTTCGGTCTAGCGAACCTGATCACCCGGGCCGACGCGGTGATCCCGGGGTGCGTTGTTGAAATCGCGCCAACACGACCCTCTGATAATCACACGAGGTTATGAAAGCGTGCCTTGCTCTGCCTCGCTGCTTTCGACAGGCCCAGCCTTCGGGAGCACATTCGCCTTCTTCATCTCTGTTTGCCCGCTCGGCGCTGTATCGAAAATTTGCGCGGCAAAATCAGCAACATAGATCTTGAACCAGGGCGTGAACAAAGCGGGCTGAGCGGCTATGATCCGCGTCAGTTCGCTCCTCCGTACCCACTGCACCTGCATGACCTCGTGCGGGTTGGGCACAAACGGCTGGTGACGGTCCATCTCGGCGACAAAGATATCAACCACTTCGTGTTCTACCATCGCGTCACCAACCACGGCACGGTATTCGACCTGATCGCGCCACCGAAGCCGCAAGCCGGAAATACCCAGCTCTTCGTCCAAACGCCGCGTTGCACAGGTCGCACTGTCTTCGCGCCAATTGGGGTGGGTGCAACAGGTGTTCGCCCACAAACCCGGCGTGTGGTATTTGCCGAGGGCCCGTTGCTGAAGCAACACGAACTCACCCGAGGTCACAAAGACCGACACCGCCTTGTGTTTCAACCCGCGCAGATGCACCTCCAGCTTTTCGACGGGCTGCAAACGCCCGCCAACCCAAGCCGGGATCATGGCGCTCATACCGAGGCCTCGGGGATCAGGCGTGTCAGATGGGCGATGTTCTTGGCCATGATTTTCAGATGCGCCATCGGTCGCGCCCGCACGAGTTCCTTGTTCATATAGGCCTCGAACGTCAGGCGCTGCACGTCCACGTCATGGCAAAGCGAGACAAAGCGTTCCCGCCGTTCGTCCGAGCGGTAATAGGCGTTCTGCATGGCCCCCAGCACCTTGAAGACCGTCTTGTGCTGCGCCATGAACAGTTTGCGCGCCAGTGTCAGGTCCTTGATCCGCCCGGATTCAAGTGTCTTCAGGCAGGCCTGCGCGGCCACCTCGCCACCGAACATGGCGTAGTAGATGCCTTCGCCCGAGGAAGGGGCGACCACGCCCGCAGCATCGCCCGCCAGCACCACGTCGCGGCCATTGTCCCAACGTTTCAGCGGCTTCAGCGGGATCGGCGCGCCCTCTTTGCGGAGCGTCCGGCACCCCTCAAGCCCCGCCTGCCTGCGCAGTTCGGTGGTTGCGGCCTTCAGGTCCACCCCCTTGACCTGGCTGCCCATGCCGACACTTGCCTGCGCGCCATGGGGAAAGACCCAGCCATAGAAATCGGGGCTGATGGTGCCGTCATAGACGACGTCGCAGCGATCGGGATCATAGCCCGACTGGTCGGGGGCTTCGATGATCTCATGGTAGGCAATGACATAGGGAATGGTGTCGCCGCCCGGCACTTCGCTGCGCGCCACGTCCGATCGCGCACCATCAGCACCGATCACCAACCGGGTCGTCAGCTGCCGCGTCTCGCCGGTTTCCTTGTCGCGATAGATCACATGCGTCCCTTCGCTGTCGCGCGCGATCCGCAAAAACGTTCCGGTGACCCTGTCCGTGCCCGCCCCCGCCGCGCGGTCGCGCAGAAACTCGTCAAAGTGCTCGCGGTCGACCATGCCGACATAGCCGTTCTCGATCGGGATATCGACATGCCGCGCAGTGGGCGAGATCATCCGCGCGGTGCTGATCTTGGCCACGATCTGGCTGTCGGGAATGTTGTAGTCACGGATCAGGCGGGGCGGCACGGCACCGCCGCAGGGCTTGATCCGTCCGGCGCGGTCGATCATCGCCACCCGCCGCCCTTGCCGCGCCATGATTTCGGCCGCCGTCGCACCCGAGGGGCCGCCGCCCACAACAACAACATCGTAGGTCATGCTCATTCTCCCGGAACAAGTGCAGCCGACGCCACCTGCGCCGGGCCGCGTGACAGGATCGTCAGGGCCATCACCGCAGCAGCAACAAACAAAAGCGCTTCGAGTGTGAACACCAGGCCAAAGGCCATGGCCTCGCTGGTCAGGATCGCGCGCATGGCATCTGCCATGGCCGCGCCGACCAGCCCGCCAAACCCGGCTGCAATGGCCTGCGCCGCCCCCCAAAGGCCCATGCGTGTCCCTTCACGAGCCGACCGACCCGAGCCTGCCAGCTGCATCATGGATCCGATCGCCGCAACGGCGAACATGCCGTTTGCAAAGCCAAGGAAGACAACGGCTGGCGTGAACATCGCCCGCGAGCCCACCTGCCCCAGCAGAGCAATAGACACCAGCGCCAACGCCGACAGCAGACAACCGGCGACGACCCAGGTCCGCAAGGCCCCGATCCGCAGCCCGCTGGCGGCAACTCCAACGGTCAGCATACCGATAAACACGCCGCCGTTCTGAGCGCCTGACAGGGCGGTCGATTCACCGGGCGTGAAGCCGAACACGAAGCCCGCATAGGGTTCCAGGATCAACTCCTGCATGAAATAGGCGGTCATCGACAGGAAGACAAAAATCGTGAACAGCCGGGCGGCGGGCTCGGCCCAGACTTCTTTCAGCCCCTGCATGAACGGCATGTCATCGCGGGCCCGGTCGGCGAAACTTGTCCGTGCCTCGATCCCGGCGACCGCAAGGCACGTCATCACAAACGCGCCGCCGGTGACGATGGCCACGATTTTCATCAAGAGTTGCGGGGTATAGGGATCCAGGAAGGCGCCAACCGTGGCAGCCGTCAGCGCGATGCCCGCGATCATCATCAGCCAGGTGATCGTCGCCGCTGCCGCGCGCCGACTGGGCGCGGTGCCCGTCGCCAACAGCGCCAGCAGCGAGGTGCCCGAGGCCCCCACCCCAACGCCGATCAACGCATAGGCCAGGATGGACACAGCCAGCCCCAGCGCAAACGCGCCCGACATCAGGACAACGCCATAGGCCGCCAGTAATCCACCAAGCGCCAGGGCCGCCATGCCCAGAATGATCCAGCGCGTTCTGCTGTTTCCGGTGTCAGAGCGATAGCCCCAGTTTGGGCGGGTGATCTGGATGCCATAGTGCAGCGCCACCAAAAGCCCCGGCAACACCGCTGGCAGCGCCAGTTCCACCACCATCAACCTGTTCAAGGTCGAGGTCGTCAGCACAACAATCCCGCCCAGTGCCATCTGGATCAGGCCAAGGCGCACAATTGAAAACCAGGAAAGGGTCATCCGATGTCTCCCATCGATCGAAGAGCAAAGGCCGCCACCATCATGCCCGAAACGTAAAGCAGGACGCCGGTGCCGTTGTACCAGGGCGCGCGGCCCTTGGGGTCACGCAGCAGAACCCGCATGGCCAGGATCTGGGCGATCAGGCTGGCCGAGATGGCTGCGGCGAACATGGGGCGGCCCCAGACCGCCAGCAGGGCGATCACGCCCACCTGCGCGCCCGCCATGACGAAACAGGCCAGACGCGCGGCGCGCTCAGGGCCCAGCGTGACCGGAAGCGACCGGACACCGGTTGCGCTGTCTCCGTCCAAAGCCTTGAAATCATTGAGCGTCATGATGCCATGGGCGCCAAGAGCATACAGCAGGGCGATCCCGATTATGCGGGCGTCAGGCAAGGCCTGCAGCATCACCGCAGCTCCGGTGAACCAAGGCAGACCTTCGTAACACAGCCCGACAACCCCCGGCCCCCACCACCCCGACCGCTTCAGCCGAACGGGTTCGGCGGAATAGGCCCAGGCACAGGCCACGGCAACGCAGGTCGCCACAAAGCCCCAAACGCCCAGCAGGCCGCCCAGCGCAAAGGCCAGCGCCGTCATGATCAGAGCGATGTACAGCCCAGCACGTCCCGGCAACCGCCCCGAGGGAATGGGACGATCCGGTTCGTTGATGGCATCCACATGCCGGTCACACCAATCATTGGCCGCCTGGCTCATCCCGCAGACAATCGGGCCCGCCAGCACGATGCCCAGAATGATCCAGGGCCAATTGCCCTGCACAGGCACACCAGAGGACACCACCCCGCAGCCATAGGCCCACATGGGAGGGAACCATGTGATCGGGTGCACCACTTCCAGAACCGCCTTTGGCTGGAACTGACCGTCAGGCTGTAAATTATCTGTGACACTCATGTGTCCAGTAAACTATACAATCAGAGTCGAGGCAACAGCAGTGACGTCCGCAAACACACTTTGCGGCACAGACGTTTCACCGGTTTTCCGGATTATTCCGATTTGTCCAGCATACCGAATTTGCGCAGCTTGACGTAAAGGCTTTGGCGGGACAGGCCCAACATCTCTGCCGCGGCAACGCGGTTGTTGTCGGTCAGCTCAATCGCTGCCTCAAGGCAGATGCGCTCGATCACATCCGTGGTGCCTGCAACGATTTCCTTCAAAGGGGCGGCCCCCACCAGCTTGGAAACGTTCTGGTTGCCGCTTAGCAAGGCAGGTGTTTCGGTGGCCGAAACAGATTCAACCGACCGCATCATCCGGATCACAAAGCCGAACCCCCCGCCCTTGCTGTCAGCCAGCAAGGTCGCCGAGACGTTCACGGGCAGCGACGTCCGGTAATTGGTCACCACCTTGGTGTTGTAAGACCGAAGCTGGCCGTTTTTCGTGCCGCCCTCGATCAACATCTTCTGGTCAATGGCCCCGCGCGACAGGAAGTCCGCCAAAGGCCGGTTGATCACATCCGCCGCCGAGGCCGCATCGCAAAGATCCAGGAAACTGTTGTTGCAGTTCAGGATCACGCCCTGCCGGCTGGTAAAGACAATGGCGTCGACGCCTTCTTCGAACAGCATCCGAAGCCCGTCCGCCAACAGATCCCCATGTTCGGTGTTGATCCGCTGCGCTTCCATCCGACACAACGCGTAACGCGTGCCCGCGGACCGGATCGGCTTGGCCACCACGGTCAACCGCTTGCGTGATTGTTTGACGGTTGCCGGCCAATTCGGTCCCGGTTTGCCAGCCGAGCCATTTACAATGGCCTCGAGGCTGGTGGGCTTGTCCCGCTCTTCGAAATGGCTGAGGAAATCGCCGCCGCGCAGGTTTTCCGAAGACTCCCCCAGCAGATCGGCGGCCGCGCCATTGATGTCCTCGATTGCGCCGGTGGCCAGGTTGACCAGCGCCATCGGGTCAGCGGCGAGATCCAGCACTGCGCGATAGCGTGTTTCGAAATCACGAGAGGACTCGTAGTCCGCCTCAAGCGCCAGCTGCGCGTTCACAAGGTCCTGCTGTGCCGCTGCAATCGCGGTCATGTCCCGGCCCACAAAAATCACGTGATCCCGTTCCGGATCACGCAGGATCGAATAGCGGACGGGAAAGCCCCAATCCGATCCATCTTTGTGGTTCAGTTCAGCCTCGCGCACGGTGCCGGCGTCAGCCTCTGCCAGAGCCGAAAGGTGGTAAGAGACCTTTTCAACCGACTCTTCTTGCAGCACGTCGCGAATGTTCATGCCGCTCCACTGGTCGCTGTCCAGCAAAGCCTCGCTTCCCGGATTGACGAAAGCGCTGGCGATGGTGCCCGAAAGATCGGTGTGCAGGATGATGTCGGAAGAGACAAACAACGCTTCGGCAACCAAACCCGCAGAAACATCCTCCACGTGTCCGTTTACCAAATGAGGCGTGTTCCTCGTCATCGATCTTCAGTTCCTCAAGACCTGCGCAACTCGTGTCGGAAGGGCTATCCCCCCTCCGTGACAGCTTCAGGCGGAATTGGCAAGCCACAAACCCCGATCGCCGTATCGACATTGGACGTCGCCACATCAACGCCTGTTCTGTATTCAACGCCTTCCACGACGTTCAGGATGTTCCCGCCAAGTACGATTGGAATGGACTGCTCTCTTTCCTTCAAGATCTGCACAATCGTTTTTACAGATTTGAGGCTGGCACGCGATGCGGCGGAAATGCCAATCATCGAAAAGTGATCGTTGGTGACAGTTCGGTTCAATTCCGTGGCATCCTGCCCGATGGCCATATGCACCCACAGCCCACGGCGGCGAAGCTGATCTGCCGCCACAAAGGCGCCCATGGTGTGCTGCTCTTCCTTGGGCACGATCAACAGCGCATTGAAACCAAGCGGGATCGTTGTAGGTATGGACGAACTGCGACCGCCAAGAGAGCGCGCCAGATCCTGCATGCGCGAGGCGCCGATTGTGACCTCGACAAATGACAGCTCGTCACGGACCCACTGTTCGCCGATCCGACGCGCGGCAGACGGTATGATGCGGTCGACAATTTCTTGATCCGACACACCTATTTGGCGCAGGTGATCCAGCACCTCGACCCGATGCTGCACGTCCTCAAGCGTAAAGGCATGACAAAACGCGCCGACCACCTGGTTGTGGTCAAAGGTCTTGGGATCTTTCGCGGAAAACTCTGACAGGGCCCGCAGCGCAAGCTGAACATAGTTCGAAGAATTCGGACCCTGCCCCGGCTCCTGGCCGAGCTTCCGCGTGACGTCCATTCTCCCCTCCCTGCCGGCAGTACCGACTCGGTGAACTTACATCATGCGCCTCAAAGATGGGCCTGTCAATTTTGACTGACATCTTTTCACACATCGAACAACGCAACACCCTGAAATACAGGCAAGAAAAACCTTCGAATTTCACTAATCTTCTCTGGTGTAAACCTCGAATCGCGCCTTGTGTAAGTTTAGATTGACACTTTGTAAGCGATGCCACTACGCTGATATTCGAACCTAGGGAGTGAACGGATGCCGCAGCGCTCGGCACAGTCCAGCCAGTCACCACACTTGTATACGCCCCAGCAAAGGCAGCGGCGGGATGAAAGCATCTGGACCTTGGTCCAGGGGGTGCTGGCCCCGGCGCAATTCCTGGTTTTTCTGATCTCTCTGGCGCTGGTTGTCCGGTTCCTGTGGACAGGAGAGGGCTATGACGCCGCAACCTGGTCGATCCTGATCAAGACCGGCTTCCTTTACCTGATCATGGTGACCGGCGCGATCTGGGAAAAAGTGGTGTTCGGCCAGTACTTATTCGCCCCGGCCTTCTTTTGGGAAGACGTGTTCAGCTTTCTGGTGATTGCCCTGCACAGCGCCTATGTCTGGGCGCTTTTCACCGATGCACTGGCTCCGAACGACCTGATGATCCTGGCGCTGGCGGCCTACCTGGCCTACGTGATCAACGCGGGCCAGTTCCTGCTGAAACTCCGCGCCGCGCGCCTGCAACAGGCGGCGCTGTCATGAACCGCGAAACACCGATATCGGCGGGCTGCCTGAACACCCCGGTGCTGAAACAGCGCGGCCAGCACGAAGTCTTTTGCGGCCTGACGGGAATCATCTGGCTGCACCGGAAAATGCAGGACGCCTTCTTTCTGGTGGTCGGCTCGCGCACCTGCGCGCACCTTCTTCAATCCGCCGCGGGCGTGATGATTTTCGCCGAACCCCGCTTTGCGACAGCCATTCTGGAAGAAAAGGATCTGGCCGGTCTGGCGGACGCGCAGGATGAACTTGACGCGCAGGTCGCGCAGCTTTTGCAACGCCGCCCCGACATCCGCCAACTTTTCCTTGTGGGCTCGTGCCCCTCGGAGGTGATCAAGCTGGATCTGTCCCGCGCGGCCGAGCGACTGACGGAACGCCACGCACCCAATGTCCGGGTCCTGAGCTATTCCGGGTCGGGCATCGAAACCACCTTTACCCAAGGCGAGGACGCCTGTCTGGCCGCCATGGTGCCATCACTGCCGAGATCCGAAGAGGCGCAGGTTTTGCTGGTGGGCGCACTTCCGGACGTGGTCGAGGACCAGCTGACCGGGATGATTGACAAGATGGGCATCAAGGTGGCCTGCCTGCCCGCCCGCCGCATGGGGGACATGCCAAGCGTCGGGTCGAATACGCATCTTGCTGTTGCGCAACCCTTCCTTGGCGAAACGGTCAGTGCCCTGAGCGGGCGCGGGGCCTCAATGATCCCTGCCCCCTTTCCCTTTGGCGAACAAGGCACAACCGCCTGGCTGCGCGCCATCGCCGACGTTTTCAGTGTCAGCGACGAGACATTCGACGCCGTCACCGCAGCCCCGCGCGCCCGAGCGCGCAAGGCACTGGACACGGTCAGCAAGACCCTGCGCGGCAAATCCGTTTTCTTTTTTCCCGACAGCCAGCTTGAAGTGCCGTTGGCACGGTTTCTGACCAATGAATGCGGGATGACCCCGGTCGAGATCGGCACGCCCTATCTGCATCGCGGTCTGGTTGGCCCCGATCTTGCCCTGATTCCCGAGGGACCGGTGATATCGGAAGGTCAGGACGTGGAAGCACAGCTCGACCGCTGCAAGGACGCGCGCCCCGATCTGACAGTCTGCGGTCTTGGCCTGGCCAACCCGCTGGAAGCCGAGGGACTGGCGACCAAATGGTCGATCGAGCTCGTTTTTTCGCCCGTCCACGGCTATGAACAGGCCGCTGATCTGGCCGGTCTGTTCGCCCGTCCGTTCCTGCGCAAGGCGGCGCTGCGGCTATGAAGCTGAGCGTCTGGACATACGAAGGCCCGCCCCACATCGGCGCGATGCGCGTCGCCACCGGGATGACCGGCCTGCACTATGTTCTGCACGCACCGCAGGGCGACACCTATGCCGATCTGCTGTTCACGATGATCGAGCGGCGAAACCATCGCCCTCCGGTCACCTACACGACCTTTCAGGCACGCGACCTGGGAGCGGACACCGCCAACCTGTTCAAGATTTCATGCCTCGAAGCCTATGAACGCTTCAAACCCGAAGCCCTGATTGTTGGTGCCTCTTGCACTGCCGAGCTGATCCAGGACGACCCCGGCGGGCTGGCGGACAGCATGGGGCTGCCTGTGCCGGTCATCCCGCTGGACTTGCCTTCGTATCAGCGCAAGGAAAACTTTGGGGCCTCCGAAACCTTTTTCCAACTGGCCCGTCGGCTGGCCGCGCCAATGGACAAAACGCCCGAAGTCAGCTGCAATATCCTTGGCCCCACCGGGCTGGGCTATCGCCACCGCGATGACGTGACCGAGATCGTGCACCTGATCGAAGAGATGGGCGTGAGCGTGAACCTTGTTGCCCCGATGGGGGCCTCGCCCAACGACCTGAGCAAGCTGGGTCAAGCGCACTTCAACGTCCTGCTCTATCCCGAGATCGCCGAAGAGACCTGTCGCTGGCTGGAGCGTTCCCATGGCCAGCCCTATACCAAGACGGTGCCAATCGGCGTTGGCGCCACCCATGAGTTTCTGGCCGAAATCGAAGCGCTGAGCGGCGCTGCAGCCCCTGCACCCGGCGACCGGCTGCGTCTGCCCTGGTATTCGTCATCGGTCGACAGCACCTATCTGACCGGCAAGCGGGTGTTCCTGTTTGGCGATGCCACCCACGTCAAAGCCGCGGCCCGCATCGCACGGGAAGAGATGGGGTTCGAGCTTGTTGGCATGGGGTGCTACAACCGCGAGTTTGCACGCGACATCCGTCGCCTGGCCAAGGACTACGGCGTTCAGGCCCTGATCACCGATGACTATCTGGAGGTTGAAGAGGCCATCAAAGCCGCACAGCCCGAGATGATCCTGGGCACGCAGATGGAGCGGCATATCGGCAAGCGCCTCGGCATCCCCTGTGCGGTGATCTCGGCCCCTGTCCACGTTCAAGACTATCCCGCACGCTATTCACCTCAGATGGGCTGGGAAGGCGCAAATGTCATCTTTGACACCTGGGTCCACCCGCTGGTCATGGGACTGGAAGAGCACCTTTTGCACATGTTCCGCGACGATTTCGAATTCCATGACGAGGCCGGACCGTCGCACCACGGCGGTCACGCGCCGCGCGCTATCGACGAGGCCCCCGCGCCTCTGCCGCAGCCGGACGCCCAAGGCGCGCTGATCTGGCAGGCCGATGCAGAAAAGGAACTGCGCAAGGTGCCCTTCTTTGTGCGCGGAAAGGCCCGCAAGAACACCGAGGCCTTCGCCGCCCGACAGGGGCTGACCGCGATCTCGGTGGACACGCTTTATGAAGCCAAGGCGCATTATGCTCGGTAAGGCGCAGGCATATCACGTGGTGATCGTGACGCTCGACGCCCATGCCGCCAGCGCCACCGCGCAGGTTGAGCAGGCCTTGCAGTCGGTTGTTCCAGGTCTGACCGTACAGGTCCACGCCGCAGCCGAATGGGCCGAAAACCCCGAAGCACTGGACCGTGCCAAGGCCGACATTGCGCGCGGCGACATCATCCTTGTGAACCTCTTGTTTCTGGAAGAGCACGTTCAGGCGATCCTGCCTGCGCTTCAGGCACGCCGCGATGGCTGTGATGCGATGGTCTGCACCATCGCCGCCTCTGAAATTGTCAAACTGACCCGCATGGGTGCCCTGGACATGGCCAAACCGGCCTCGGGCGCGCTGAAATTGATCAAGAAACTGCGCGGGTCGTCCAAACCCTCGGTGGAAAGCGGTGAAAAGAAGATGGCGATGCTGCGCCGCCTGCCGCGCATCCTCAAATTCATTCCCGGCAAAAGCCAGGACCTGCGCGCCTGGTTCATGTGTATGCAATACTGGCTGGGCAGCTCGGGTGAAAACATCGAGGCAATGATCCGGTTTCTGATCTCTCGCTATGCGGGTGATCCGTCGTTGCGCCGGATCGAGGCCCCCGAGCCCATCGAATACACCGATGTCGGCCTGTACCACCCCGATCTGCCCACACGCATCACCACCGATCTGAATGCTCTGCCCCGCCGCAAAGCCGCCGGCACTATCGGCGTGTTGCTGATGCGGTCCTACATCCTGTCCCGCGACGCCGCGCATTACGACGCGGTGATCCGCGCGTTGGAAGCAAAGGGCCTGAACGTCATTGCTGCCTTCGCCTCGGGCCTGGACAGTCGTCCGGCGATTGAGGCCTATTTCAAAGGCCATGTGGATGCGGTAATCTCTCTGACCGGGTTTTCGCTTGTCGGCGGCCCTGCCTATAATGACAGCGGCGCGGCCGAGACAATCCTGGCCGAGTTGGACGTGCCCTACATGGCCGCGCACCCGCTTGAGTTCCAGACAATCGAACAATGGGCCGAAAACGCCACCGGTCTCGGCCCGGTCGAAACGACCATGCTTGTCGCCCTGCCCGAACTGGACGGCGCGACCAACCCGACGGTGTTCGCAGGCCGCCACGGTCAGGGTCAGGCCGGGCGCGAAATGGCGCCGATCCCTGAACGTGTCGCAGCGCTGACGGATCGGGCGGCCCGACTGGCCACACTGCGCCGCTCCAAACGCGGGGACCGCAAGCTGGGGATCGTGCTGTTTGGCTTCCCCCCCAATGCGGGCGCCGTGGGCTCTGCCGCCTATCTGGCGGTCTGGGAAAGCCTTTGGAACACGTTGAACCGTTTGAAATCGGAAGGGTACAAAGTTGACGTTCCCGCGTCGCTTGATGACTTGAAAACCGCCGTTTTGCAGGGGAATGCCGAACGATTTGGCCAGCAGGCGAACGTTGCTGCGCACATCCCCGCGGATCGCATTGTGCAGGAAGACCCTCATCTGGCCGAGGTTGAGGCACAATGGGGCCCCGCGCCGGGCCGCGCGCAATCAGATGGCAGCGGTGTGTTCATACTTGGTGCGCAGTTTGGACAGGTCTTTGTTGGGGTGCAGCCCGCCTTTGGCTACGAAGGCGACCCGATGCGCCTGTTGTTCGAGCGCAGTTTTGCGCCAACCCATGCCTTCTGTGCCTTCTATCGCTACCTGAGGCGCGACTTCGGCGCTGACGTCTTGCTTCATTTCGGCATGCATGGCGCGCTGGAATTCATGCCCGGCAAACAGGCCGGACCTTCGCAGGCCTGTTGGCCTGACCGCCTGATTGGCGATCTGCCGAACGTTTATCTGTATGCGGCCAACAACCCGTCCGAGGCGAGCCTTGCCAAGCGCCGCTCGAACGCCGTGACGGTCACGCATCTGACGCCGCCACTGGCGCAGGCGGGCCTGTACAAAGGATTGCTGGAGCTCAAGGAAAGCCTGACCCAATGGCGTGGCATGGAACCGGGCGCTGCCGGGCGCGACAACCTTGAAGCGCTGTTGCGCGATCAGGCCGCGGCCGTCGACATGGACGGCACCAATCCCGACGGGCTTTGGACCACGTTGATCGAGACCGAAACCGCCCTGATCACCGAAGGCCTGCATGTGGTGGGGCAACCGATCAGTGGCCAGACACGCGACACCTATCTGGACCTGATGCATCACGCGGATGATGAGGCACGCGCCAAGGCAGCCGACCTGCTTCAGCGCGATGGCGAGCTACAAGGCCTGATCGCAGCACTGGATGGCCGCTATATCCGCCCTGTTGCCGGGGGCGACATCGTGCGCAACGCCGCGATCCTGCCGACGGGGCGCAACATCCACGCTTTTGACCCGTTCCGGATGCCAACCGCCTTTGCACTGGTCGAGGGCGCGAAACAGGCGCAGTTGCTGCTGGACACCCACGCCAGCCTGCCGCGTACGGTGGCCATGGTGTTGTGGGGCTCGGACAATATCAAATCCGATGGCGGCCCCATCGCCCAGGCCCTGGCCTTGATCGGCGCAACCCCCCGTTTTGACGAATATGGACGCCTCTCGGGCGCTGATTTGATCCCGCTGGAAGCCCTAGGTCGCCCGCGCATCGACGTGGTGATGACCTTGTCGGGCATCTTTCGCGATCTCCTGCCGCTGCAAGTTCGGATGCTGGCTGAAGCGGCCTACAAGGCCGCGACAATCGAGGAACCTCTGGACCGGAATTTCATCCGTGCCCATGCGCTGGACTATGCTGAAAAGATGGGCTGCGACCTTGAAACCGCTGCCCTGCGGGTCTTTTCCAATGCCGAGGGCGCCTATGGTGCCAACGTCAACCACCTGATCGACAGCGGCGCGTGGGATGGGGACGAAGACCTCGCCAACGCCTATGAAAAGCGCAAGTGCTTTGCCTATGACCGCAAGGGCAAGTCAAACCACAACGCGGACCTCTTGCAAAACGCCCTGGGCGATGTGGATCTCGCCTACCAGAACCTCGAAAGCGTCGAGCTTGGTGTGACCACCGTTGATCACTACTTCGACACGCTGGGCGGCATCAGCCGCGCGGTGAAACGCGCCAAGGGCGCCGAGGCCCCGGTCTACGTCGGAGATCAGACCCGCGGCGACGGCAAGGTGCGCACGCTGGCCGATCAGGTCAGCCTGGAAACCCGCACCCGCTCACTGAACCCGAAATGGTTCGAAGGCCTGCTGAAACACGGCGCCGAAGGTGTGCACCAGATCGAAACCCAGATCACCAACACCCTGGGCTGGTCCGCAACCACCGGAAGCGTCGAACCCTGGGTGTACCAGCGCCTTTCGGAAACCTTTGTGCTGGACGAGGCCATGCGCAAGCGGCTGGCCGATTTGAACCCCATGGCCTCGGCCCGGATGGCGAACCGCCTGCTGGAAGCCCATCAGCGCGATTACTGGCAGCCTGATGCCGAAACACTGGAAGCCCTGCAACAAGGTGCGGACGAGTTGGAAGACCGGCTTGAAGGCATTGGATTGGCGGCGGAATGACCGCCGCTCGTGAAAGGAGGCTCGCATGAGCCCATTGGACAAAAACCCGCCCGCCTTGCGCGGACAAGACGGCGAAGGGTCGGTTCAGGTCCATCAGGACCGCGCCCTCAAGATCGAGGGGGCCAAAGTCTTTGCCGTCTATGGCAAGGGCGGAATTGGAAAGTCGACGACTTCGTCAAATCTTTCGGTCGCCTTTTCCAAGCTGGGTCACCGTGTGCTGCAGATTGGCTGCGATCCGAAACACGACAGCACCTTTACCCTGACCGGACGTTTGGTGCCCACGGTGATCGACACGCTGAAAGACGTGGATTTCCACCCCGAAGAGCTGCGCGCCGATGATTTTGTCTACGAAGGCTACAACGGCGTCATGTGTGTCGAGGCGGGTGGCCCCCCGGCGGGCACGGGTTGTGGTGGCTATGTGGTTGGCCAGACGGTCAAATTGCTGAAACAGCATCATCTGCTGGAAGACACCGATGTGGTGATCTTCGACGTTCTGGGCGACGTTGTCTGCGGTGGTTTTGCGGCGCCACTGATGCACGCAGATCGCGCGCTGATCGTCACCGCCAACGACTTTGACAGCATTTATGCGATGAACCGCATCATCGCCGCCGTGCAGGCCAAATCCAAGAACTACAGCGTCCGCCTGGCCGGTTGCGTCGCCAACCGCTCGCGCGAGACGGACGAGGTGGACCGGTATTGCGAGACGGTCGGCTTCAAACGTGTCGCCCACCTGCCCGATCTCGATGCGATCCGCCGCTCGCGGCTGAAGAAAAAGACGCTGTTCGAGATGCCGGACGACGAAGACGTTGTGCAGGTCCGCAAGGAATACATCCGGCTGGCCGAAACGCTTTACGCGGGAACCGACCCGCTGGCCCCTGCCCCGCTGGAAGACCGCGAGATCTTTGAACTGCTGGGGTTTGATTGATGTCGGACAGCTACACCAACACCCGCTCGAAACTGGAAACCTATTTCGATCGGACCGCCGCCAAGACATGGGAGCGACTGACCTCGGACGCCCCGGTGTCGCGCATTCGCGCCACGGTACGCGCAGGCCGGGACGAGATGCGCGACCTGCTGCTTTCGGCCTTGCCAAAGGACCTTGACGGCGCGCGCGTGCTGGATGCGGGCTGCGGCGCCGGGCCGATGTCCTGTGCCCTGGCAGCGCGGGGCGCGCAGGTGGTCGGCGTCGACATCTCGCCCAGTCTGCTTGACGTCGCAAGGGCGCGCACCCCGGATCATCTGGCCCCGCTGATTACCTATGAGCCCGGCGACATGGTCGATGCCGCGCGCGGGCGGTTCGATTTCATTGTGGCAATGGACAGCCTGATCCACTATCGCCCCGCCGATGCGGCCAAGGCCCTGTCGCAACTCGCCGCGCTGGTCAATGACAAGATCGTCTTTACCCTGGCGCCCAAGACCCCGCTGCTGACCGCCATGCACGTCTCGGGCAAGCTCTTCCCGCGTTCGGATCGGTCGCCCGCCATCGTGCCGACCTCTGTCGCGTCGCTGCAAGGACACCTGGGCCGGACCTTGACGACGCTCGGCCGCGTGAACACCGCCTTCTACAAGTCCCAAGCGATGGAGTTGCCGGCATGAGCCAGCCCGAGCGCCATCCCCTGACCCAGTTCACCCTGAACATGCTGCCGTTCTCTGACGCGGCGTCCGAAGGGTTCGAGCTGCGGCAGGTGCTGCGCCTCTCGCTGTTTCAGGTCTCGGTCGGAATGGCGACCGTGATGCTTTTGGGCACTCTGAACCGCGTGATGATTGTGGAACTGGGCCTGCCTGCCTTTCTTGTCGCGCTGATGGTGGCGTTGCCCGTCCTGATTGCCCCCTTCCGCGCGGTTCTGGGCTTTCGGTCAGACACCTACCGATCGGCCATCGGCTGGCGGCGTGTGCCCTATCTGTGGTTCGGCTCGCTGTGGCAGTTCGGCGGGCTGGCCATCATGCCCTTTGCGTTGATCGTGTTGTCAGGCAGCCAGGTTCTGGGCCCCGTTTGGGCCGGCGAGGTGCTGGCGGCACTTGCGTTTTTGATGACGGGGCTGGGTATCCACATGACCCAGACCGCCGGTTTGGCACTGGCCTCGGACCGGTCGACGCCCGAAACGCAGCCCCGCGTGGTGGCATTGCTCTACGTGATGTTCCTGGTCGGCATGGCGGTGTCCTCTGTCATCATGGGATTGTTGTTGCGCGACTTTTCCGAAACCCGGCTGGTGCAGGTCGTTCAGGGCGCCGCCGTGGTGACGTTGCTTTTGAACCTCGTCGCCCTGTGGAAACAGGAACAGATGCGCCCAAGCACCAAGGCCGAGCGCGCAAAGCCCCGCCCAAAGTTTGCCGAAGCCTGGGCCGATCTGATGTCCGGAGGGTCCGCCGGTCGCCTGCTGTTCGTTGTGGCCGTGGGCACCGCAGGGTTCCAGATGCAGGACGTGCTGCTGGAGCCCTATGGGGGCGAAGTGCTGGGCTTGTCAGTCGCCGCGACAACACTGCTGACCGCCGTGTGGGCGGCAGGCGCAATTGCAGGCTTTGGTCTGTCCGCCCGATGGCTGGCGCGCGGTATGAACCCGATCCGCATGGCGGCGCGGGGGGTGCTGTGTGGCATCTTTGCGCTGTCGATCATCATCTTTGCCGCCCCGATGACCTCGGCCACGTTGTTCTTTGTCGGTGCGGGGCTGATCGGCCTTGGCTCTGGCACCTTCGCTGTGGCCCTGCTGACCTCGGCCATGGCCATGCCCGTGCGCGGCAAGGCCGGTCGGGGGCTCGCGCTGGGGGCCTGGGGTGGGGCACAGGCCGTCGCCCTGGGTCTGGGCGTCGCGCTTGGGGGCGGCATCCGGGATGTGGTCAACGCTGCGGCCCTTCAGGGCCATCTTGGCGAGGCGCTGACCTCGGCGGCGACCGGTTACAGCGTCGTCTATCACATCGAAATCAGCCTTCTTTTTATCACCCTCATCGCTTTGGGCCCGCTTGTACGCGAAGGCCAGAGCTATGCCACGACATCGGGCATCCGCCTTGCGGAGCTGCCGGCATGACCCCGTTGACCTACGGAAAGGACGTCACATGACCGAACCGTTTTTTGGAAACTTCGACCTGGCGTCCCTGTCGCTGTGGCTGTTCTGGATCTTCTTTGTCGGGTTGATCTACTACCTTCAGACCGAAAACATGCGCGAAGGCTATCCGCTGGAAGATGAGGACGGAAACGAAGCCCCCAATCAGGGCCCCTTTCCGCTTCCCGAGCCCAAGACCTTCAGGCTGCCTCATGATCGCGGCACGGTCACCGTGCCGGACATGCAGCCGGAACGACGCAAGGTGGCGCTGAAACGGACAGCCGTGGCGAATGGCTTTCCGCTTGAACCCACAGGCGATCCTATGGCCGACGGTGTTGGTCCCGCCAGTTGGGCTCCGCGTCGCAATGTGCCCGAACTCGATGGCCACGGGCATCCCAAGATCGTCCCGATGGCCGCGCATCCGGTGTTCGTTGTCTCGTCGGGCCGGGACCCGCGCGGCAAGCCTGTCGTCGCTGGTGACGGAGAAGTTGTGGGCCGTATCACCGACATGTGGGTCGACGCGCCCGAACAATTGGTGCGCTATCTGGAAATCGAACTGAACGATGACCAGGGCCAGCGCCTGATGCCGATGACGCTGGCAAAGATCCAGTCCGATCGGGTCTCGGTTCATGCGCTGTATGGCGCACAGTTCCCCGGCATCCCGAAGATCCGCGCGAAAACGCGGGTCACCTTGCTGGAGGAAGAAAAAGTCTGTGCCTATTTCGCGGGAGGCAAGCTTTATGCTGACCCGCTGCGCCAAGAACCGGTGCTGTAGGGGGACGCGGTATGCCAGAGACCCTCGATGACTTCCACGTAGAGCCGGTGCGCGGCCTGCCCGAGCGCCCACCCGAAGGCGAACGCATCCTTTGGCAAGGTGCCCCAAACGCATGGGCGCTGGCCCGTGAGGCGCTATCGCTGTGCTGGGTTGCGGGCTATTTTGGGCTGTTGGCTGCCTGGCGCGGGGGAGTGATCTGGGAGCGCAGCAACAGCGCGGCGCTGGGGTTGAAAGCAACGGTGCCGTATCTGGTGATGGGCCTTGTGGCTTGTGCGGTGCTGGCGCTGATCGCGCTCGTCCTGGCCAGAACCACGGTTTACACGATCACCAACCGCCGCGTGGCCATGCGCATCGGGGCCGCTCTGACCGTCACGCTGAATGTGCCCTACACCATGCTGGCTTCGGCCGACCTGAGCCTGCGCCGTGACGGCACCGGAACCATTGCGCTTGATCTGATGGGCAGCACCCGGCTCAGCTACCTGATTTGCTGGCCACATGTGCGTCCCTGGCGCATGTCCCCCACCCAACCTGCCCTGCGCGCCATCCCCGATGCCAAGGCCATCGCGGACCTGATGGCCCGTGCCGCCCGCACCCGTGTCGAAGAGCGCGCCCAGACGGTTGAAATCCGCGCCCTCGAGATGCCGGCGGAATAGGAGAGCACGATGTCGACCAGAGCCCTGCCCCAAGATCGCGAAATGATCCCCCGCATTCTGCTGCGGGCCATGTTCGGGCTTGTGCTGGTCACCCTCGCGCTTGTCACATTTGCCCGCCTGACCGACCGCCCGCTTGAGGCGATGCCCGCAGACGGACCCGTGGCGCAGGAACGGGTGATCCAGATCTTTGGCTCGATGTCGGGCAAGGCCCGCGTTTTGGATCAACATGGCGGGTTGATCGCAGACCTGAGCGAAACCGAGGGCGGCTTTGTCTCGGGCGTCTGGCGCTCTCTGAACCATGAACGCGCCAAGGCAAACATCGATCCCAACGCGCCTGTGCGGCTGGTGCAGTTCACCGACGGACGCCTTGCGCTTTTTGATGACGCAACCGGATTTCGCGTGGAGCTGAGGGGCTTTGGCGCGGACAACACGGCGGCCTTTCTTCGGCTGCTGAACCCTTGAAACTGGACCCAGGAGGAGAAGATGGAGCTCTTTCCAAGACAACGCGAGGTGGCACCCTGCACGGTGGAGGTGTCGCATAAATTCGAAAGCCTGCACGCCCATGTGCGCTTCAACAACGGCGCGGTCATCTATCCGGGTGACGAGGTGCTGGTGCAGGGCCCCGAAATCATGGCGCCGTTTGGCGAAGTCGTCCGCGAAGACCGCGACGCGGTGATCATCCGGGCCAATTGGCTGGAACGCCAATGGACCCGCCTGACCGGCGACCTCGAGGTGATGGAACTTTGCGAGTTTTCCTTTTCAGAGGAGGTCACGTTGTGAACATCCAGAACAAACACACCGCCGACGCGACCTCTGTCGAAGAGGGGCTTGCCATCGCCGAAGCGCAGGACAAGGCCTATTTCACCGATCAGATGGCCACCGATACGGCGATGCAGAACACGCTGCTCACGCCCCGGTTCTATACAACCGATTTTGACGAGCTTGACGCGATCGATGTCTCGGCGGTCCGTGCCGAATGGGATGACCTTATCAAGCAGATGGAAAGCGACCCCAACAAGGGGCACTTCCGCAAGAACGAAGACTGGGACCATGTCGATTGGGACACGATGGATCCGCAGTTGAAGAAAGAGCTGATCGACTTCCTGATTTCCAGCTGCACTGCCGAGTTTTCGGGTTGCGTTCTGTACAAAGAGATGAAGCGCCGTGGCGCCAACAAGGACATCACGCAGTTGTTTCAACTGATGGCCCGGGATGAGGCTCGGCACGCGGGGTTCATAAACGACGCCCTGCGCGAAGCCGGGTTGCGCGTGAACCTTGGGTTTCTCACGCAGAAGAAGAAGTACACCTACTTCCGGCCCAAGTTCATCTACTACGCGACCTACCTGTCGGAAAAGATCGGCTACGCGCGCTACATCACCATCTTCCGCCATCTGGAACAGCACCCCGAGCACCGCATCCACCCGATCTTCAAGTGGTTCGAAGAGTGGTGCAATGACGAGTTCAGCCATGGTGAGGCCTTTGCCCTGCTCATGCGGACGGACCCCAAGCTTACCTCGGGTGGCAATGTCTGGTGGATCCGGTTTTTCCTGACCGCCGTCTATGGCGTCATGTATGTGCGCGATCATGCCCGGCCCGCATTTCATGAGGCGCTTGGCATCGACATCACAGAGTATGACATGGAGGTCTTTCGCAAGACATCCGAGATGTCCAAGCAGATCTTCCCGATCACGCTGGACATCGACAACCCGCGCTGGCAGCGGGCGGTGGAACGGCTGCGGGTGGCGATGTTTGACATGGACACCGCCAAGGCCACGGGCGGCCTCGGCGGCTTCTTTGGCCGCATTGGCGCGGGCACCCGGGCCGGGCTGGCCTTTGCCACAATGTATTTCACCCCGGTGAACAAGAACACGCCGCCGACCTCGTCCAGACTGGTGCCGGCGTATTGAGATGACGAATCCCTGGATCGCAGCATTGATCACGCTCTTTGCCTGGTGGTTTTCCACCGGGGCGATCCTGTGGGCGGTCAAACGCGCCGACCGGATTGGTGAGAATGCCCATTTCACGACGACAATCCTGTGTCTGCCCCTGCTTGGGTTGGGCGCCTTCGGGCTTTATGCCACTGCGGGTCTGGCCACGGTCGCGGGTGTTTTTGGCGCCTTTCTGTCCGCCTTGGCGGTTTGGGGCTGGATCGAGCTTGCCTTTCTCTGCGGGGTCATCACCGGGCCCAACGTGCGCCCCTGCCCCGCCGGAATTGCCCCGTGGGAGCGCTTTGTACGGGCCTGGGGCACAATCGCCTATAGCGAAGCGCTTCTGGTTGTCAGCTTGCTGATCATAACCGCTCTGTGCTGGTCGGCGCCCAACACGGTTGGGATGTGGACCTTCGTCGTGCTGTTCTTTGCCCGCATCAGCGCCAAGCTGAACATTTACCTGGGCGTGCCCAGGATCAACGTCGAGTTCCTGCCTTCGCCCGTTCGCCACCTCGCCAGCCATTTCCGCGTCGGCCCGATCAGCTGGTTCTTCCCGGTCAGCATCACCGCCTTGTCCCTGGCGCTGGCCTGCTGGCTCGAACGAACAGTGACCCAACCCGATGGCAGCGCCGCGCTGATCGGCTTTGCCCTGTTGTCGACGCTGACCGCGCTGGCCCTGATCGAACACTGGCTGATGGTTCTGCCCATCCCGGATGCCAAGCTCTGGCGCTGGATGATGCCCGAGGCCGACCCGCCCAAACAACCCAAACACCAGGACCGCGCTGCGACGCCCTGAGGAGGAGACCCGATGGATTTTGACGCCCTTTTCAACACCCAACTCGACGCCCTGCGCGAAGAAGGCAACTATCGTGTGTTTGCCGAGCTTGAACGCAAATGCGGCCACCATCCCCGCGCAAGGAACTATCACGACGGACAAGAGCGTGACGTCACCGTCTGGTGTTCAAACGACTATCTGGGCATGGGCCACAGCCCGGTCGTGATCGATGCGATGAAAGCGGCGATTGACGCGAATGGCGCGGGCGCAGGCGGCACACGCAATATCTCGGGCACCAACCACCAGCATCTGCTTCTGGAACGAGAACTGGCCGACCTGCACGGCAAGGACGACGCGCTTTTGTTCACGTCTGGTTATGTCTCGAACTGGGCGGCGCTTTCGACTTTGGGGGCGAAACTGCCCGGCGCGGTCATTCTGTCCGACGAATTGAACCACGCATCGATGATCGAAGGCATCCGTCACGCCCGGTGTGCAAAGAAAATCTGGCGCCACAACGACCCCGAGGACCTGAACCGCAAGCTGGCGGAATGTGATCCGGACGCGCCCAAGATCGTGGCATTTGAAAGCGTCTACTCGATGGACGGAGACATTGCCCCGATCGCCGAGATCTGTGACGTCGCTGACGCCCATGGCGCAATGACCTACCTGGACGAGGTGCACGCCGTCGGAATGTACGGCCCGCGCGGAGGCGGCGTCGCCGAACGCGATGGAGTCATGGACCGCGTGACGCTTATCGAGGGCACGCTGGGCAAAGCCTTTGGCGTGCTTGGCGGATATATCACTGGCTCTGCGGCGCTGTGCGATTTCATCCGGTCCTTCGCCTCGGGGTTCATTTTCACCACCGCGCTGCCCCCGGCCATCGCCGCGGGCGCCACGGCATCGATCCGGCACCTCAAGTCCAGTCCGCTTGAACGGACCAAACAGAAACGCCAGGTCGCCCGGCTGCGCGCGCAGCTTGACGCCCACGGCATTCCCCATATCGACAACCCCAGCCACATCATTCCGGTGATGATCGGCGATCCGGTGAAGTGCAAGTTCATCTCGGACACGTTGATGGACAACTACAGGATCTACGTTCAGCCCATCAACTATCCGACCGTGCCCAAAGGCACAGAGCGCCTGCGCTTTACCCCGGGACCGCTGCACAGCGACGAAGACATCGACCTGCTGGTCCATGCGCTCAGCGACCTTTGGCGCCAATGTGCGCTGGCCCGCGCTGTCGCGTGATACCCGAATTGGCACCGCCTGATGGCAAGCTGGTTTGACCGCAACGCGACACTGCGAATTGGCACGCGCGGTTCTGCGCTGGCCCTGGCGCAAGCGCACCAGGTGCGCGACCTTCTGATCGACGCCCACGGTCTGCCCGCCGATCGATTTGCGATTGAAGTGCTGAAAACCACAGGGGACGCGGTTCTGGATCGGCCCTTGTCCGAGATCGGCGGCAAGGGGCTGTTCACCAAGGAACTGGATGCCGCGCTTGCGGCAGGTCGGATTGACATCGCCGTGCATTCCATGAAGGACGTGCCCACGGTTTTGCCCGACGGCATGGCGATCACCGCCGTCCTGCCGCGCGAGGATGTGCGCGATGTTCTGGTCTCGGATCACGTGAACGCGCTGGACGCCCTGCCCCACGGCGCAGTGTTTGGAACCTCCAGCTTGCGCCGCCGCGCGCAACTGCTGAACCGACGTCCCGACCTTCGGATGGTCGAGTTTCGCGGCAATGTCCAAACCCGGCTTCAAAAGCTGGCCGATGGCGTGGCGACTGCCACGATCCTGGCCCGCGCCGGGTTGAACCGTTTGGGACAATCCGAACTGGGCACCACGCTGTCTGTCGACACGCTTCTTCCAGCGGTCGCGCAGGGGGTCATTGGCATCCAACAGCGTCACAACGGCGCATTGTCCGAAGCGCTGGCCCCCCTGCACCACGCCGCCACCGCCGCACAGGTCACGGCCGAGCGCGCTTTTCTTCGGATCTTGGACGGCAGTTGTCGCACACCCATCGCGGCACTGGCCCGGTTCGAAGGCGACACAATCCAGTTCACCGGCGAGGTGCTTAGCCCCGACGGCGCGCGCGTCCTCAGAACCGGACGCGTCGGAGACGATCCGGCACGGGTAGGTGTGGACGCCGCCCAAGAGCTTTTGGCTCTGGGTGCGGCGAACCTTTACTAGCGCGGGCACCAACAGCATCTGTGGTGCCCCATCTGCACCCCTTTGGGGGCACCCTGTCCAGTCTCGCTAGGGGATCAGCCGGTCAGAAACTTCTTGCCACCGGGGATTGCCGAGCGCCGGTCCTTGTGCTCGGACAACAAGGGCATCGGCCAGAACGCGCGGGACATGAACCGCCCCCCCGAGATGGCCGAGCGTCTGGGCTTGTCCCGCGACAAGAGCTTCCAGCCAAACCCGGTCGAGATCCGGCCATCGTTGCGCGACATCTCTTTTCGGTCGGTCATGAACAACGGATGGTTGGTCAAGACGCTCAGATAGAGCTCTGTCTTGGGTTCATCTTTCACGAAGGCATTGTCGTTGGCCACGGCGCTTGGAAGCGAGTCCTGCGCGTCGACGATCCGCATTGCCTCGCGCGCTGCGCCAAAGGGCGTAAAGGGCGCACGCGCAATCAGCAGAGCCGTGCCTTCGGCCAATTCCGTTGAATAGATCGCCGCCGAGTCCTTGGGCACCCGCGCCGCAATCATCACGCCTTCGGCGTCTTCGGTTCCAGCTTCGATGATGTCCAGTGTGGCATCCGGGAACCCGGCGTCTTGCAACGCCTTCATGACCGTTGTGGCGGCCTTTTTCGATTTGTAGAGCCTTGTGATTACCGTGGTCATGTGTCCTCCAGTTCTGAAGCCGTCGAAGGCGCGACCTTCAACTTGGAATAAGCTTTTTTCGTCTGTGCTCACGTCGCCGCTGTCTTATCGGACCTAGGGCGACAACCGCCAAAAGCAAAAATGCCATCTCGATCCCGAACACCGGAGTATAGGCCAGTGCGGGCGATGACTCGAATGCGGGCCAAAAGGCAATCGTGTCGCGGATCACGCCGCCAAGAGCGACCCCTATGCCCGCCGCCGTTGCCTGAACCGCGCCCCAGGCGCCCAGCGCCAGGCCAATTTGCTTGCGCGGCGCCGACCGCATGGTCGCCGTCAAGGTGCCGTGGCCGAACAATCCGGCCCCGAACCCGGCCAACAGCACGGCCGCTACAAAGATCCACAGGCTGGGCCCCTGTGCGGCCAGGATGATCGCACCAAAGGCCGGAACGCCAACCACCGCGCCCAACCAGGTCACGGTCACCGGGTGCAGCCCACGGCCCAAGACACGCGAGGCAAGCCCGAACCCAAGCAGGGTGCCCGCCGCCAAAACCGCCGTCAACTTGGTGGTCTGCGCAACGCTCAGGCCCAGCACCTGCCCGCCGTAGGGTTCCAGCAGCACATCCGCCATGCCATAGCCAAAGGTTCCCAGCGCGATGATCACCAGCAGCCGGGTCGCCCCGCTGGTGCGAATGAACCCGCGCCACGCCTGGGAAAACGGCGGAGCCTCAACGGTGGACATCGCGCGCTCGCGATCCCGGCCCTCTTGCTTCCAAAGCGCGATCAGGTTCAGCGCGATCGTCACAACCGCGGCCCCCTGGATCACCTGGATCAGCCGTCCGGGTGTGTAATTCTCCAGCAAGGCACCAAACACAAAGGCGCTTGCGATCATTCCCACCAACAGGCTGACATACATCAGGCCCACGACCTTGGGCTGGTCCTCTTCTTCAACCAGATCGGTCGCAAGCGCCAGGCCGACAGTCTGCACCATATGCACCCCGGCCCCCACCAGCAGAAACGCCAGCGCAGCCGAAGAATGGCCAATCCAAAGCGGCGCATCCACCGCTTCGCCGTAGCCCGAAAGCACAAGCAGCGCAAAGGGCATCACGGCAAAGCCGCCAAACTGCAGCATCGTGCCCTTCCAGATATAGGGGACGCGACGCCATCCAAGGGCGGAATGATGCGTGTCGGACTTGTATCCGATGAACGTTCTGAACGGCGCAAACAGCAAAGGCAGCGAAATCATGATCGCCACAAGCGAGGCCGGAACATCCAGCTCGACAATCATCACGCGGTTCAGTGTTCCGACCAGCAAGACCAGCGCCATGCCGACCGTGACTTGAAAAAGCGACAGACGCAGAAGTCGCGACAGCGGCACCTCGTCCGAGGCCACGTCCGCGAATGGCAAATAACGCGGTCCGATTTGGGAAAGCCTTCCCAGCACATATTTGCGGTAGTCGAACATCAAAGCTCGCCTTGCCAGTTGCTGGTCACATTGCCCGGGCAGCGCCAAGGCGAAAACATGCCGGGGATGACGACCATCCCAGGCATGTTTTGGTCTCTGTCACGCTAATGCGCTATGGCGGATGCCATGACCCTTGGTGGCTGTATGATCGCGGTGGCGGTCGAGCCATCCGGCAAGGTCACCAGTATCTCTTGTCCGCCAAGCGTATCCAGCGACCCGTCAAAGGACGCCTTGGCCGTGTTTGTTTCACCATCCAGCGGCAGCACCGCCGCGCTTTCTTCCGCACCCGAGCCAAGCTCGTTGCCGGACAGGAAATCTGCTACCCATGTGGTGTTGGACAGCACTGCAACGTGCACGGCGAAGGATCCCACCGCCACGGCGGACAGGAACAGCGGAACGCCGACGGTCGGCTTCACGACGAGCCAGATCTTTGAATTGTTCATTCTGCCTCCTCCTTATCCGAGCCAGGGTGTGGTGACGGCAACCAGGATATGCGCCAGCAGCGCAATCGCGCCAAAGACGCGGGTGCCGTCAATCAGGTAGCTGTGGACTTCTTCAGCTTCGCGAAGTGTCAGGCCGGTTGGCCAAACTTTGTCAGGATCATTGGTGGACATGCGCGTCCCTCCTTGGCCTCTTTTGTTGTGGTGGCGGCCGCAGACCAAACGGCCGGCGACACGCCAAACGATCAACGGGTAATCCGAGCCTTCGCTCCATCCAAAGCCAAATACCCAATCACAGAGTGTAACACTATCTGGACAAAGTAAAGTGTTTGATTGATCTTACATTCATCGCCTGTCAGGTTCATGGCTGCGGCGCACCAACACCGGCACCCAATCGTGGCACAGTGGGCGTTGCGAACGCAGGATCGGATGGGATTTAACATAGGTTTTTCAATATCTTGAGGAATGCGCTGCGTCTTTGGATCCGTATGGATCGCCTTTTCGCCGTTGGCTTCGACCGGCGATCAGACAGTTGCGGGAAAAGAGGTTTCAAGACGCCGGACCCGGACGACCAGGCCGATTTACCGACGCGATTCGCTAGGTCACCTGTGAGGGCAGCGCAGGAACCCGCAACCGGCAGATTTGATCCGGCGGGCGGCGACGGTGCTCACAACTCAGTGAAGCCAAGTTATGATCCAACTTTCGCGCTCCGCCGTATCGACCACGCGACAGAAAGATTACGCACCCTGTCCACCGGGTGGAAGAGACCGTGTCCGGACAGGGTGGCGACGTAGCAATGGGAGCGTAGCCAGAGGCTACAAGAAATGGAGATGCACCATGACGCAAACACGTAGGCAGGCCTTGGCCCTGATGGGCGGCACAACGGCGGCGGCGCTTGTCCCCGTCTCGCTTCTGGCGGATAGCCATGCAGCGACAGAACCGCAGACCATCATTGTCGAGATGCTGAGCAAAGATCCCGCCGACAAGAAAAACACCATGATCTTTAACCCGCCGGTGGTGATGGCCAACGTGGGTGACACTGTGAAATTTGTTCCGACCGACAAGACCCATCTGTGCGAATCCGATCCAAAGATGATCCCCGCGGGTGGCGATGAATGGAAGGGCAAGACCAACAAAGAGGTCGAGGTCACGTTCACGACGGAAGGCACCTATGGATACTTCTGCAAGCCACACCGCTCGATGGGTATGGTTGGGCTGGTCCTGGTCGGTGATCCTTCGGCTAACTACGAAGAGGCGCGCGCGGTGAAACAACGCGGACGTGCCAAGAAGCGCTATGAAGAGTACTTCGCGATGGCGGACGAGATGATCGCCGAGATGAAATCGAGCTAACCGCAGAGTTGGCTCACCTGGAAAAAGGGTCAGCGCAGGCTGACCCTTTTTTGTTGTAGCAGCTTGTTGAGGCAGCGGCTTTGGACCGGCGCGCCCGGACAGACCGCGCCGATCTATGTCATCAGTGTCCGCGTGCCCATTTGCCTGGCCCCAACGGCTTGCAGCGCGGTGGCCGCGATGTCGACGGCGGTCAATCCGGCGTCTTCGTACATCTGATGGGGGCTGGCCTGGTCAATAAAGCGGTCCGGCAAGGTCATTGTCCGGATCGCGCATCCACCGTCAAACCGGCCCTCGCCGGCCAGCCAATGCAGGACATGCGCGCCGAAACCACCCTGCGCCCCTTGTTCAACCGTGATCAACGCCCGGTGGTGGCGCAGCAGCTGCGTGATGAGGTCGGTGTCCAGCGGCTTGGCAAAGCGCACATCGGCCACCGAGGCGCTGACGCCGTTGTCTGCAAGGATCTCGGCGGCCGACAGGCATTCATGCAGATGCGCGCCAAAGCTCAGCACCGCAACGTCCGTTCCTTCGCGCACCATTCGCCCCTTGCCGATCCTCAGCGGGCGCCCCTCTTCGGGCAGCTCGACCCCGACGCCTTCGCCCCGAGGATATCGAAAGGCAATCGGGCCCTCGTCGTGGGCCGCCGCCGTGGCAACCATGTGCACCAGCTCGGCCTCGTCCGCCGCGGCCATCACGGTGAAATTCGGCAGGTTGGTCAGATAAGACACATCAAAAGACCCTGCATGGGTCGCGCCGTCTGCGCCCACCAGTCCGGCCCGATCGATGGCAAAACGCACCGGCAGGTTCTGCAGGGCCACGTCGTGGACGATCTGGTCATAGGCGCGCTGCAGGAAGGTGGAATAAATGGCGCAAAACGGCTTTAGCCCGCTGGCGGCCAATCCGGCGGCGAATGTGACACCATGCTGTTCGGCGATACCCACATCAAACACGCGCGCGGGGTGCGCCTCTTGCAGCAGATTGATCCCTGTCCCAGAGGGCATGGCCGCCGTAATGCCGACAATCCGGCTGTCCTTGTTGGCCTCGGCGGTCAGGGCGCGTCCAAAGACCGAGGTATAGCTGGGCGCGTTGGATTTAGACTTGATCTGCGCGCCGGTGCCCACGTCGAACTTTGACACCCCGTGATACTTGTCTGCCGAGGTTTCCGCGGGGGCATAGCCCTTGCCCTTGACCGTCAGGCAATGGATCAACACCGGACCGTCTGCCCGGGTCTTGGCCGCGCGCAAGACGGGCAGCAGCTGGTGAATGTCGTGCCCGTCAATGGGACCGATGTAGGAAAAGCCCAGGTTTTCAAACAGCGTCGGCCCGCCTGCCACCCCTGTCACAAGCGAGCGTGCACGCTCGGCGCCTTGGCGCACCGGTTGCGGCAGATTACGCACGAAACCTTCGGCAATGTCCTGCAGGGTATGGAACGGAGTGTTTTCGTACAGCCCTGACATATAGGACGACATCGCACCCACCGGCGGCGCAATCGACATCTCGTTGTCATTCAGGATCACAAACATCCGGCGACCATCCGCCCCGGCGTTGTTCAGCGCTTCATAGGCCATCCCGCCTGAAATCGCGCCATCGCCAATCACGGCAACCGCGTCACCTGTCGCCTCTCCCAGGTCGCGCGCCACGCAAAAGCCGAAACCCGCCGAAATCGAGGTCGAGGAATGCGCGGCGCCAAACGGGTCATATTCACTTTCGCTGCGCTTGGTGAATCCTGACAGGCCACCGCCCTGTCGCAGGCTTGACATGCGGTCGCGCCGTCCGGTCAGCATCTTGTGTGGATAGCATTGGTGACCAACGTCCCAGATCAGCTTGTCGTATGGCGTATTGAAGACCGCGTGCAGGGCCACGGTCAACTCGACCACACCAAGCGACGATCCCAGATGCCCGCCGGTTTGGCTGACGATCTCGATCAGATCGCATCGCACCTCGTGCGCCAGTGCCCGCAGGTCATCGTCGCTCATGCGGCGCAGATCGCTTGGGCTGTTCACGGTATCAAGCAGAGGGGTCGGCGTGGCCATGACGCATCCTTTCCCAGTGTCCATCTTGGGTTGTGGCGGTGCCCCGAAAGACGCCGCCATTTCCCCCAAAAAGCCGCGCAGAGATGGAGTCTGCGCGGCTTAATTCCTACGCGGGGCAGGAATGAGGGGACCAGGGTTGCCCCTGGCCTTCCCGGGCCCTTTCAGGCACCGGAAACCGATTACTCATAGGTCACCTCGGCTTCGGTTGTGGTCAGCTCAGGCCAATCCGTGACCATATCCAACCCGTTCAGAGGCTTGTTGTATCCCTTGTGGCACGTCAGGCAGCCCACCTTGGGCAGATCGCCGTGGATCGGCCCCAGCCGGTTGGCGGGCAGCACGTCTTCGATCTCGGTCAGGTAGTCCAGGTTCATTTCCTGGATCATCCCGATCGCCAGCTGCGCCTGGCCCAGTTGCGGCGCGCTTTGGTCCAGATCGTAGAAGGCGCGGGTGTTGTGGCAAAAGGTGCAGTTCACATCCAGCGCGTTCGAAAAATAGTTCATCAGCGAATAGGTCCGCTCGGTGTCCTGGATCGACGCCGTGCCGTCGTTGTCGACCCGCGATTCCAGGTCGTGCACGCGGATCACGTTGTAATCGTTGAGGTATTTCTCAAGCGCGTCCGACGGCAACGAGGTGAATTCGCTGTTCATCGTGGCGCGGTTCTGTACCGCTGACCAACCACTGGCGTTGGCGTTGACCGGTGTGTTGCTGAACCAAATGCCCGAGGGCACCGCCTGGCCACGGTGGCAGGTGTAGCAATTCACCCCGGCCCCGCCGACATGGTCCGGGTAGCCTTCGTTGATGTTCTGGGTCATCTGGATCATCGTCCGTGCGACGACCTTGGTGTACAACGTGTCCTCGCCATAGGTTTCGACGTCGCCGTCCCCGTGGCAATAGGCACAGCCTTCCTCGGGGGCGATCCAAAGGCTCATGGCTCCCATCAGACGGTTGAAGTTGCCCTCGGTCAAATGCCCCAGCACCTGCACGTTTTCATAGATGTCACCCGCCAGAGGCTCGTCTTCCTCGGGCAGCCAGGGCTCTTCGGTGTAGTAGTCCTCGATCGTGGGATCCTTGGTGCGGCTGGCGTCGATCTTGATCACCCCAAGGGCAATCCCACGCGGCCCGGTCTGCACCGTCGATGTCTGATAGGGGTTGCCCAGAAGCACGATGCCCACGGCCACGATAAGCGCCACGCCAACCGTGCCCACCAGGACCAGTGGGCCGCTTGATTTGATGGGATTGGCCTTGGCCCAGCTTTCATACCAGTCGGGTTTTCTGAACATCACTGGCCCTCCGCTTGGTAGGCATCGTAGCCATAGCTGCCGTCATAGGCCGGGGCAAAATGGTGTTCCTGCGCCCAAATAAACCAGTTGTCGACAACGGTTCCCGTCAACAAAATGCCGATCCCACCGGTGATCGGGGTGAGGACCGCAAACCACCAGGCCCAGCGGTGGATGCCCTCCATCGTTGCGTTGAACCCCATCGTCCAGCGCCAGAACAAGGCCGCACGTTCCGAGGCGGTGCCGCGGTCGATGATCTGCTCAAGCTCGCGATCTCCGCCCAAGCGTGTGACTGCCAGAATGGTCGCGGCGTGCATCGCAAACAGCAGGGTTGAGCCATAGAGGAAGACGATCGAGAGACAGTGGAATGGGTTGTAGTACAGATTGCCGTAGCGGATCGAAAATGCCGCCGTCCAATCGAGGTGGGGGAAGATGCCGTAGGGCACGGCCTCGGACCACGATCCCATCAGGATCGGCCGGAACAGTCCCAGCACCAGAAACAGCCAGATGGCGGCCGCGAAGGCCCAGCATATGTGCTTGCCCATGCCCAGCTCTGCGGCGCGCAGATAGGTGCGCACCCACCATGACATGACCGAGATCAGCAAGAAGAAGCTGGCGATGATGTACCATCCGCCATCATCCAGCGGCGGCATCGACAGGCCGTATTCCGGCGAGGGTGGTTCGAGCGCCAGCCAGAACAGTTGACGGATGAACTCGGACAACGACCAGTCGACCTGGCTCAGCATGTTGATCCCGATGATGTTAAGCCACAGCGTGCCCGTGAACAGCGATGTCAGCCCGAAAAAGCCCAACTTGATCGGCCCGATTTGCGCATTTCCGATCCAGCCCGCCCAGGTGTTCAGAAACGGTTTCCCGACCCGTTCGCCAATCAGACCCCGGCCATTGTCCATGCCCATTTCGGGCTCGCCCTGAACCTGCACTTGGTTGAAAATGTTCTGATACTCTGGCATTAGTTCACGCCTTCGCTTGCCCAGAACGGCAGCTCAAGCCACCAGTTCCACCACTCGGGCCAGCCCTGTGTCCAGACAGGCCCCGAGATAATAATGCAGATCGCCGACCAGAACCCCGCGTTCAGTGCCAAGAGCAGCCCAAGACGGTGGATGCCCAAAGTACCGACCGAATAGCCGATGAAGTCGCGGAAAAAGGTATCTTCATGGTCTGGCGTTTTCATGTCTTCGCCCTTTTCCGGATTTGCAGCCGACAGGATCAGGCCACCGTGCAGCGCCAGAGCAAAGGTTGTGGTGAAGAAGAAGGTCACCGCGATCATGTGCGCGGGGTTGTAGTGGAAATGCAGGTAGGCGTAGCCCGTGTTTGACACCCAATCGAGGTGGCTGAAGATCCCATAAGGGAACCCATGCCCCCAGGCGCCCAGCAACAGCGGGCGGAAGATCACCAGAGTCACATAGGCGAAAATCGCAAAGCTGAAGGCCACAGGCACGTGGTAGCCGATGCCAAGCTTGCGGCAGATCTCGACCTCGCGCAGCGCCCAGCTGACAAATGCGCCAACCGCGCACATGGTTATGATCTGCCAAAGCCCGCCCTCGGCCAGGGGCGCCATGCCCAGGCCATAGCTGATGTCGGGCGGGGCAATGTTGATCAGCCACGGGTTGAACGTGCCCTGCAGCGCCGCACCCCAAAAAATCAAAACCGTCCCGAGCGCTGCAAAAAACAGTGTCGTGACGCCGAAAAAGCCAACAAAGAAGGGGCCGACCCAGAAATCGAACAGGTCACCACCAACCAGCGTTCCTCCGCGAACGCGGTATTTCCGTTCAAAGCTCAATAGTGCCATTGCGCGCTCCCCGCTTGGCTGGCGGACATCGGATCATCCCGATGCTCTTCTCAGTCCTTTTGGTCGCTGCGGGCGGACCCGGGCCCGCCCGCAGCCATTGTCCGACGGGTCAGCCGCCAGCTGCCTTTTGGGCAGCCAGTTCAAACCAGTTGAAGTGATCTGTGCTGAGCAGGACGAGGTGAATCATCGCCGCCAGCAGGAAAAGAAACACGCCCTGTGCAACGAACACGCGACGCGGGTCAAAAATCAGCCAGATCTTGTAGAACTTACTCATTTCCTATCCCTTCCTCAGAACCACGGACGCCAAACAAACACTGCGAAATGGGCAATCACGGCGATGGTCACAAACAACCAAAGACCGCTCATGTAGATCGAGTGCAGTTCCTGCGCCTGCTCGTCGGTGAGACCTGTGAACGACAGGTCACTCTTGTCAGCCATAGTCTGTCCTCCGGATAGCTAGACTGTGATCGCAAATCCCGCGACCAGGGCACCCCCAGACCTGTCGGCCTTTGGGCTAATCCCCCGGGTTTCAGTCGGGGGACATTCCGGGCTCTGCTAGAAGGCAGAGAAAATCTTGGGCGTCGTGACGTTCGCCTCTGACAGCGCGCGTCCGACGATTCCGTGGTGCAACGCGGCAAAGTCGCCACGCAGCAGGTCTCGGAACCAGAAGTAGGCAGCAAACGGCAAGGCCAGGGTAAAGATGATCCCGTAGTACAAACGGTATTCACCAATCCCCGAAGGCCGTCCCTTGGCCCTTTGCTTTTGGGTGAATTCTGACATGTCGTCCCTCTCCCTTATTGATCCATTGTTTTTGGCGCCAAGGCGGCGACCGTCTCTTTCGCCACCCTTTCGGCGCCGGCGTTCAAGGCATTGCGTTCCGCGGTATCGCGCAGGGTCTTTGCTGCGGAAATTCGAGTCAGAACCGGATGGTTTTCCACGATTTCATCCAGCAGCGCCTGGGCATCGGCATCCCAGGGCAGATCGCGGCGCAGCTTGGTCGGCGTGGCTGCGCCATCGTCCATCTCGGTGGCCAGCGGTAGAATGTGGAACAGGGCGTCGAACAGCGAATTGCAGACCTCTTGCAGCAGATAGGTCGCGCCGGCATAGCCCATGAAAGGCGTGCCCGTGGCCCGACGGATCGCGGCACCGGGGAAACTTGCGGGAATGAAGGCAGGGCGCGGTCCATGGCCCGCTGCCATTTCGGCCATGTAGATCTTTTCGTTGATCGACCCCAGAACCACCAAGGGCCGGGCCGCGTGAATCTGGGCACGCACCGCGTCGTTGTCGGTCTTTGCGCCAGCCACCCGCGAGACGGCCAAGGCGCAGGGCAACCCGAGGTCGGCTTCCAAATAGTTGCGGATGCCGCGTGTGTAGGTCTCGTTTGCAACGACGGCGAAGCTAGAGGTTGCAAAGAAATCCTGCGTGACCGAGCGCCAGAGGTCCCAGACCGGTTTCAGCGTGGAATGCTTTTCCCGCGTGATGAACGGCTCGGGATCAAGTTCCAAAAGTTCGCCCAGGGCTTGCAGGAACGCGGTTGTGCTGTCGACCCCAATCGGTGCTTGCAGGTAAGGCTTGTTCAGAACTTCGGCGAGCCCTCGACCAAATTCGCGATACATCACGATATTGACGTCGGCATTCACCAGGTTGCGCATCTCGGCGACATGAGCGCCCAGAGGCATGACCATGTTGACCTCGGCCCCGATGCCTTCGACAAGTCGCCGGATTTCGGCCAGGTCCGAGGGCATGTTGAAGGTCCCGTACATCGGCCCCAGGATATTCACGCGTGGTTTCGCACCTTCTTCGCGCTTGGCCTCTTTCGGCATCCGACCCTTGGTCATGCCGAATTCGGTGAACAACCAAGTCATCGCGCGGTCCGCGCTTTCCCATTGATCTTCGTCGATGGTGCGCGGCAGGAACCGTTGAATATTCGTGCCTTGCGGCGTGACGCCGCCGCCGATCATCTCGGCGATTGATCCGGTCACCACCACAGCGGGCAAAGCCGGGTCAAGCGTGTCCCATGCCCGCTTCATCGAGTCCTCGGTGCCTGCGCCCATTTCGCCTTCGCCCAGGCCCGTCACCACGATCGGCAACTCATGCGGAGGCAGGCCATCGGTGTAGTGCAGCACCGAAGTCACCGGCAGGTTTTCACAGCCGACCGGCCCGTCAATGACCACCTGCAGGCCCTTGCAGGCACAGAACGCATATGTCGCGCCCCAGTACCCTCCTGCCCTGTCGTGATCCTGGACAAGCATCAGATCATCTCCGCCGCTTTGGCCGCGCGCGCCTTGCGCTCCAGCTTTTTCTGGTTCAGCGCACGGAATTCCGGATGCAGGTTGGGCGCGCCTTCCCAAACGCCCGCGGTATCCCCTTCACCAACGCCGTCGAAAAACGCTTTCATCCGGCCCATGCGATCCTTGTTGCCGATGGCGGCGTTCACGACCTGCGCCAGCGACCCTGCCCCGGCAGGCCCCATCAGCGGTCGGGCCGAGATCAAATTGGTGAAGTAAAGCGCCGGAACGCCCAACTCCTTGGCCTTTTGCACAACCGGCGTCGTACCAATGGCAAGGTCGGGTTTGATCGCCTCCATCGCGGCACAGTCGTCTTCCAGTGACGCGCGGTACTTGATCTTGACGCCCTTGGCCTCCAGCCATTCAGCGTCGGGTTTGGACCATTCCGTGCGTGGACAGGCCGTGCCGACATAGGGCACCCGAGCACCACTTTCGATCAGCAGGCGCGCAACCAGAAGTTCCGATCCCTCATAGCCGGACAGGGTGATCGTTCCATCGATCCGCGCGCCAGCGAGCGCGCCTTTGATCGCCGGAAGAAAGGCGTTTTGCGCAGCGGCGATCTGGTCTTTGTTGACGTTGAAGACATCGCCTATCGCCGCCAGCCAATCCGCCGTTCCGTCAAGTCCCACGGGTGCCGATCCGACAACCGGCCGGCCTGCCGCCTGGAACTCGCGCACCGCCGAGGTGTAAAACGGATGAATCGCGGCAACGGCGCCGCAGTCGAGGGCCGCATAAAGCTCGCGCCATTCGCGGCAGGGCACCGTGGGACCCGCAGCCAGACCCATCGGCCCCAGCATTGCCGATATCATCATCGGGTCAGCCGGAAACATTTCGCCCAGCAGCGTCACGGTGGGGCGGTCCGACAGTCCCGCCTCGGGGGCGGCAACCGGTCCGGCTTCGATCTCGTCGCGGGCATAGGCCAACATGGCCCCCGCCAGCACGTCCTTGGCCTCGGCATGGGTGGGCACGCCAAACCCCGGCACGTCGATCCCGACGATGCGGACGCCGTCAATCTCTTTCGGCAGCAACCGCAAAGGCACGCCCGACGCCGTTGGCACGCAAAGGTTGGTCACAACGATCGCGTCGTAGCGTTCGGGGTCCGCCATGACATGCACGGACTCGCGGATGTCCTCGTAGAGTTTGCCGGTGACCAGCGTTTCCGAGTTGAAGGGCACATAGCCGACCGAGCGCCTTGCGCCGTAAAAGTGGCTGACAAAGGTCAGGCCATAAACGCAGCAGGCCGAACCGCTCAGCACAGTGGCGACGCGCCGCATGCGCAGTCCGACGCGCAGGGACCCAAACGCCGGGCACATGCTTTGCGGCTTGTCATGCGGGCCCATGGGGTAATCGGCGGCAAACTGGTCCAGCAGGTCGGACTGACCCGCCTCGCGCGCTGCAGCCTCCAGCGTCGCGCCGGAACTGCAGGCACCTTCGGGCGGAGTGACACCCGTGCCAGACGACATCCCCGGCACAGCTTCGACCCGCACCTTGCCGTCCTCGTCGTAGTCGACCCGATATGTTTCTGTCTCGCTCACACCCTGCCCCGTTCAGACGCTGTCATAGATGACCTCGAGCGAGGCCTTGGGTTTCGCGTTCTTGCCGCGCATGTCGGCGTCTGTGGCTGGCACCAGCGTGTAATCCGCACCGGTTTCCTTGCTGTCAAACAGGCCAAGCAGCCCGTCCTGATCCAGCGGCGAGGGATGTTCGGGTGGGGCGTCAGCGACATTGGTGCCCAGGGCTGCGAACATCTCGCCCCATTGGCTCTCCATCGTGCCAACAATCTGATAGTTCGCGGATTTCTTGCGCAGATCGTCGTCTTGCGGGATCGAGGCGAGGATCGGGATATCGACAGCCCTGGCAAAGGCCGCGGCTTCGCCCGTCCCGTCGTCCTTGTTGATCACAAGGCCCGCAACCCCGACATTGCCGCCCAGCTTGCGGAAGTATTCGACAGCCGAACACACGTTGTTGGCCACGTAGAGCGATTGCAGATCGTTTGAGGCGACCAGAATGACCTTCTGTGCCATATCCCGCGCGATCGGCAGACCAAAGCCGCCACAGACCACGTCGCCGAGGAAATCCAGCAAGACATAATCAAAGTCCCAATCATGGAACCCGAGCTTTTCCAACAGCTCGAACCCGTGAATGATCCCGCGGCCGCCACACCCGCGCCCGACTTCCGGCCCGCCAAGTTCCATCGCAAAGACGCCGCCGCGCTTGAAACAGACGTCGCCGATCTTGACCTCTTCGCCCGAGTCCTTCTTTTGGGCCGAGGTTTCGATGATCGTCGGACAGGCCTTTCCGCCAAAAAGCAGGCTGGTGGTGTCGGATTTTGGGTCACAGCCGATCAGCAGTACCCGCTTTCCCTGCTCTGCCATCATGTGGCTGAGGTTGGCCAGCGTGAAGGATTTTCCGATCCCGCCCTTGCCATAAATCGCGATGATCTGAGTTTTCTTGGTTGGCGCGCCGGTTGCGGCCTCTTCGGTTGGCTGACCGGCTTCGTCCCGCAACCGTTTGTCATATCCATCTTTGAGGTTCGGGACATCGAGGCTCATTGCATGTCCTCCCAGGACAGGATCATTTTCAAGCAGGATGAATCGGTGAACGCCGTGCCATAGGCCGCCGTTGCGTCAGCCGCCGCGCTTTGGTGCGTGATCAGACCGCCAAGGTTCAGGGCCCCGGCTTCGACCAGTTCGCGTGTGGCGATCAGATCGTCCCTGCGCCATTCGGCGGCAATGCGGAACCGGGCCTCTTTCATAAACGCCATCGGGAAGGCAAAGGTCAGCGGCTTGGCATAAAAGCCGGCCAACACGATCTCTCCGCCCTTGCCCAGCCGCGCGACCAATGTGTCAAGCAGGCCCGAGTCTCCGGTCACGTCAAAAATGCAGTTGTAGTCGCGCCGGCTGTCGGCGTCGGGATGGATGACAGGATAGCCTTCGGCGCCCGCGGCGCGGTCCGGGTTGATCTCCCATACCGTGGGCGGGGGGCAACCCGCTGCAAGCGTCAGGCGCGCCAGCAGTCGGCCCAGCACACCGTGCCCCACGATCAGTTCCGGCGTCTGGTTGCCCAGTCCCGCGATGGCATGGCGGGCAGTGGCGGCCAGCGCCAGCAAGGTGCCCTCGGCTTGCAGGTCCGGGTCAATTCTGACGACGCGGTCCGCCGAGGTGACAAGACGCGAGGCCGCGCCCCCGAACAGCCCGCGCACCTCGCCAAAGCACGACGCCCCGGGCACAAAGACGCGGTCCCCCGCCTTGAAACCCGGTGCCCGGCTTTCAACGATTTCGCCAACCGCCTCGTAGCCCGGGACCAAGGGATAGCCCATGCCTGGAAAGGGGGGCATCTCTCCGGCCCAAAATAGCTTTTCGGTGCCCGTGGAGATACCCGAATGAGAGATATCGACGACAAGGTCGCCCGCATCCGGCGCTGTAAGCGCCAGGACCTCGGGACCAATTTGCCTGGGCCCGCGAAGAACTATGGCTGTGCCGTCGATCGTCCCTCTCCTTATAACTGGATTCGGTCTGAAAAGACTCTCCCTTGATGTGTAGGTTATGCCTGACAGCATAACCTGTCAACTTTTCTAGACACTCAAAAGTGTCAAGGTGCATTGTCAGGGTTTCCGAGCGGTCACAACGCTGGTGACATAGGGACGTATGGCCCTTGGGGTCTGGATGTCGACAAAGCCGACCCCGTCCAGAACCGTTTCAATCTCGGACTGCGAGCGCACCCGGCCTGTGCGCATCGCCATGGTATAGAACGCAAAATAGCCGTCTGTTGTGCGATCGGGACGGTCACCGCCTGACATCGGCTCTGAAATCACCAGGCGCCCGCCTTGTGGCAAGGCGGCAAAAACGTTGTCCAGCAGCTGCGCAACCGTCTCGTTGGTGTGGTCATAAAGAACCCGGACCAGCGTGATGGTGTCGGCCTTTTGCGGCAGGGGGTCCAGAAAACTGCCACCGATGGCTTCGATCCCCTGCGCTCCGGACACAACGCCGGGCAGATCAAAGACGATGGTGCGCAGATCCGGATAAGCCACCTGCACATGTCGCAAGAACGCCCCGGTGCCACCGCCAACATCCATGACGGTTTTCGATCCGGCAAAGGAGACCGCGCGCAGGGTTTCCTGGGCCACCATCGCCTGGGATTGCGCCATGAGGTCCGAGTATTGATCCACCACCGCTTGCGCCGGTGCGGACTGTGTCTGGCCCAGAACATAAGGCCAGAATCCCGCCAACTCGGTTTCGACCTCGTTGCGCAACAGGGCAACCGGGTCTGCCAAATCCCGGTACAGAATGTCGTGATGGCGCACCATGTCGCGCAGCCCCGGCACTCCGATCAGCGCGGCGCCCAGTCGTGCCAGACTGTATCGCCCATCGCGGCGGCGTTTCATCAGGCCCAGCGCCGCAGCGGATTGGCACAGGGCTGTCATCCGCTCCTGTGACAGGCCACGCGGTAGCGCCAGTTGCAAAGGCGATTTTGGCCCCTTGGCCAGTTCCTCTAACAGGTCCATCTGCACACAAGCCAGCAGCGTTTGCGAATAGACAAAGCCCGCCACCAGATCGAACAGCTTTTCGCCGTCTCGGCGCACCATCCGTCGGGTCAGGGGGAAACGTGCCGCCCAGGCCTGAAATCCGGGGCGCGCGATCAGGTCGGTCTGCCAAAGGGACAGAAGCTCGAACAGACCGCGCCGCGCCTTGGGCCTGTCCTCGACCAGCCCCACCTTACTCGGCCGCGGTGCTTTGCTGCAATTGGGTCGGCGCCAGCCGCTGCGAGGTTGCCTGGATCACGGCACAAAGCTGCGCCTCTCCGGGACAAGAGGGGATCGAGGCGATCGCCCCCCCAAGAATGTTGTTCAGATGCGCCATGGCGCCGTCCAACCCGAGTTGCTGAACCGCATTGGGACGCGAGTGAACGGCATCCTGGCCCACCGGCTTTCCAAGTTCGGCTTCATCACAGACCACATCGCGCAAATCATCGGCAACCTGAAAGGCCTCGCCTATCCGGGCGCCTAGGTCGTACCACAATTCGGGATCAGCACCGCCGGCAACCGCGCCCATCTGCGTCGCCGCAATGAACATCGCGCCGGTTTTGGCTCGGTGATAGGCACCCAGATCGACCACATCTTCGCTTTCCCAGGCCTGTCCCGCACAAATTCCGTGGGGCGACCCGGTAAAGCGTGCCAGCAAGGCAACCAGTTTGCAGACCCGTTCCGGGGCTTCGTCGGCAACATGCGCCAGCGTTTCAAACGCCTGAACGATCAATGTGTCGCCGGTCAGCACGGCGATTGGCTCGCCGAATGCCTTGTGGATCGAAGGCTTGCCGCGCCGAAGGTCGGCATCGTCAAAGCAGGGCATGTCGTCGTGAACAAGGCTGCCGCAGTGGATCAGCTCGATCGCCGCCGCAGCCGCATTGGCCACATTGGGAGTGGGATCGCCACAGGCCTGCGCGACTGACAGACACAACTGCGGACGAATGCGCGCGCCCCCGGGAAAAACCGCGGACTGCAGCGCATCGCACAGATGCCCCGGTGCCGTGTTTGCAGTCGCACGCGTGATGGCGCTGTGAAGCGTTTGCTCAATTCGGGTCTCAAGGGGCATAAGCTGTCCTGACGCGGCTGTGCAAGCCTTCTGTTACATCAAATGTGTAAATAATACTGGACACCAAGGGGCCGCGTGTCAACAATTACGGACAGATGGATCCTTCAGGAGATGACTCCGTCATGACCGTCATTGTGATCGGGGCAGGAATTGCCGGGCTTGCCGCCGCCCTGCGGCTGGCCCACTCTGGGCGCGACGTCACCGTGATCGAAGCGCATTCGGATGTCGGCGGAAAAATCCGCACCTTGCCGACCGCGGCCGGGCCGGTTGACGCAGGACCGACCGTTTTGACAATGCGCCCCGTGTTTGAAGAGCTGTTTGCAAGTGTCGGTGAACGGCTAAGTGACCGCCTTGACCTGATCCCACAAGTCATCCTGGCCCGCCACTTCTGGCAAGACGGCACGGTTCTGGACCTTTGCAGCGACCCAACGGTCAACGCCCGGACCATCAAAGAGGTCCTTGGGCCGCGATCCGCCAAAGAGTTCCTGCACTTCCAAGCCCGCAGCCAAACGCTGTTCGAGGCCTTCAAATCACCGATGATGTTTGCCCGCGAACCGTCGCAAAGACGGATGCAGGGCGTCGTACTTTCAAAACCCTCGCTGATCTCCGCCATGGCCCCGCACCTGAAATTGGCGCAACTGTTGGCGCGGACGTTCTCGGACCCGAAGCTCGCCCAGCTTTTCGGCCGCTACGCCACCTATGTTGGGGGGGCGCCCGACAAATCCCCGGCGCTTTTGTCCCTGATCTGGCAGGCCGAGGCCGGGGGTGTCTGGCAGGCCAAAGGCGGCATGCACGCCCTGGCGCGGGCCATGCAACACTTGGCAGAGGCGCGCGGCGCGCGGTTCCTGTTGAACACGCCTGTTGATCGGGTGTTGACCAAATCGGGTCGGATCACCGGAGTATCCACGCGCGCGGGCGACATCATCGAAGCCGAGACGATCGTCTTCAATGGCGATCCCGCGGCCCTTCATGCGGGCCTTTTTGGGCCTCACGCCAAAACAGCCGTGCCAAACGCGGCTGTCAAACCCCGCTCCCATTCAGCTGCCGTCTGGTCCTTTGCCGCCACGCCTTCGCGCCACGATCTCGCGTTGCACAATGTGTTTTTCGGCGCGGACCCGCTTGCGGAATTCAAGGATCTCGCCGCAGGCCGACTGCCCAGTGATCCGACACTCTATGTCTACGCTCAGGACAGGGGGGGTGCCCAAAAGCCCTGTGGGCCCGAACGGTTCGAGATCATCATGAACGCGCCACCAACAGACCAGGCCGCCCCGTCACAGGAGACCCAAGAAACATGCCGAAACCTGACATTCTCAGTCCTAAGCAGCATGGGTCTGACCTTCTCTCCGACCCCACGGGAAACCTTGACCACGCCCGCGATGTTCAACCAGCTTTTTCCGGCCTCGGCCGGAGCGCTTTACGGGCGAACCCCGCACGGGCTGATGGCAGCCTTCAAACGCCCCACGGCCCGAAGCCGGATTCCGGGGCTTTACCTGGCCGGCGGCGGTTGTCACCCAGGCGCGGGGGTGCCGATGGCGACGCTCTCAGGGATGCATGCGGCCGAGGCGATCTTGAGCGACCAAACTTCGACATCGAAGTCCCTTCGAACGGCTACGCCTGGTGGTATGTCGACGGGCTCTCGGATGACGGGCGTCGCGCAATCTCGATCATCGGTTTCATAGGGTCGGTCTTTTCACCCTGGTATCGCTGGAGCGGGCGACAGCGGCCGCAAAACCACGTCTGTCTGAATGTCGCCCTTTATGGCCCCGGCGCGCGGTGGACGATGACCGATCGCGGCAAGTCCGCGCTCGGACAATCCCGTGACACGCTTCGCATCGGCCCAAGCGCAATGCACTGGCAAGGGGATGCACTGGTCGTCGACATCAATGAAATTTCAACGCCGCATGGCAACCGGATACTGGGGCAAGTCAAGATCCGTCCCCCGGCGCTGACATCGGTCGAGCTACCGCTGACACAGGATGGTACCCACGTTTGGCGCCCATTTGCGCCGACCGCTGACATCAGCGTCGACATCGACCGCCCGGGGTGGCGCTGGAGCGGTCACGGTTATTTTGATGCAAATTTCGGGACCCGTGCCCTGGAGGATGATTTTTCCTACTGGACCTGGGCGCGTCTGCCCTTGAAAGACGGCACAGCCTGTCTTTATGACGCCAGCCGCCGCGATGGGTCAGAGCTGGCAACAGGGATCGTCTTCGACACGGAAGGACGTGCCCGACCGATGGAATTGCCGCCCCGAACCCGAATGCGCCGGTCACTTTGGGCTGTGCGGCGCGAGACCCGGGCTGATGCCGGCTATCGCCCGCACCAGGTAAAACACATGCTGGACGCGCCGTTCTACACCCGCGCGGCCATCAAGACACGGATCAATGGGGAAGAGACCGTCGGGGTTCATGAAGCCCTGGACCTCAATCGCTTTCGCAGCCCACTGTTGAAGCCGATGCTCGCCGTCCGAGTGCCCCGCCGCAGCCGATGGCACGGGGCCTGACACCGCCAAACGCAGCAGGTGGCGCAGGTATGATACGTTGGGCAGGACAGAGGAGACGCCCCTGAAACGACCTGCCAATCCCATGCCGGACTTTGTGCACGCTGCGTTGCAGTCTCATGGCCTGCAAGGACAGTATGACGCCCGACCCTGGTATCAGCGCAACGACTATCTGGGCTGGATCAATCGAGCCAAACGCGACGAAACCAGGCAGAAACGACTGACCCAGATGCTGAACGAACTCAAGGCCGGGGACGTCTACATGAAGATGGCGTGGCGCCCCAAGCTTTAGCGGTCGGCGCTAGGCAGCGTCTTTGGCGGCCACCTCTTTCGCTTCTGCGCCGCCAACGGCAACGGCTTCGTTGCCGAGCGTCAGGCAAATGCGCCCTTTGCGTTTGGTCTTGGTCCTGTCCCTGCAAGACGCCCGGGCCATAGGCGGTCCGTGCACCGCCCCTTGGACTGTGGTGGCACCACATTGGTCAGACCTGCAGCCGGACGCCCAAGGCATCACGACCGCAATGGCAAACGGGCGCCAAAAAATTTCACATGAAAAGTTGACCTGAAAAAAATTGGAATATTTCCTCTCTCATGAAAGACACCGACGCGCCCAAATTACTGGTTGTATTAGGCGATCAGCTGTCGTTGAACCTGGCGTCCCTGCGCCGGGCCGATCCTTATCGCGACATCATCCTGATGGCGGAAGTGTCGGAAGAAACGACCTATGTCCGCCACCACAAGAAGAAGATTGCCTTTGTGCTGTCGGCCATGCGTCATTTCGCAGAAGAGCTGAAGCTGTACGGCTGGCCGATCCGCTATGTCAGGCTGAACGACCCCGAGAACACGGGCAGTCTGATGGGCGAAATCGAACGCGCCCGGCACGAGCTTGGGATCAAAGATGTGGTGGTCACCACTCCGGGTGAGCACCGGCTGGTGGCGCAATTCGCCAATATTCCCTGGCTTGAGATGCTGGAGGATGACCGTTTTCTGGCAGGTCATGAAGACTTCAACGGATGGGCTGATGACCGCAAGCACTTGCGGATGGAGTACTTCTATCGCGAGATGCGCCGCAAGACCGGGCTGTTGATGGATGGGTCCGAACCGCTGGGCGGCCAATGGAACTATGACGCCGAGAACCGAAAACCCGCCAAGGCTGACTTGTTCCGGCCCGAACCGCTGAAGTTTGAACCCGACGCGGTCACCCGCGATGTACTGCAGCTGGTCGAGGGACGCTTTGACAACCACTTTGGCACGCTGCGCCCGTTCTGGTTTGCGGTGACGCGCAAGAACGCGCTGGCCGCGCTCGAGCATTTCGTGGATACCGCCCTGCCCCACTTTGGGGACTATCAGGACGCCATGCTACAGGACGCGCCGTTTCTGTATCACTCGGTCCTGTCGCTGTATCTGAATGCCGGGCTTCTTCATCCGATGGAGATGTGCCGCCGGGTCGAGCGCGCCCATTCCGAAGGGCACGCCCCCCTGAATGCAGCCGAAGGCTACATCCGCCAGATCATCGGCTGGCGCGAATATGTGCGGGGCATCTATTGGCGCGAGATGCCGGGTTACACCAAGTCCAACTATCTGAACGCGACACGCCCCCTGCCCGAGTTCTACTGGAGCGCCATGACCGACATGACCTGCATGGCGGCCACCATCGACCAGACCCGGGACGAGGCTTATGCCCATCACATTCAACGACTGATGGTGACCGGCAATTTCGCCCTTTTGGCCGGAATCGACCCGGTGCAGGTTCATGAATGGTATCTGGCGGTCTACGCCGATGCCTATGAATGGGTCGAAGCCCCCAATGTGATCGGGATGAGCCAGTTCGCAGATGGCGGACTGTTGGGGTCCAAGCCCTATGCGGCCAGTGGCAATTACATCAACAAGATGTCGGATTACTGTGGGTCGTGCCGATACGACGTCAGCAAGAAAACCGGCGAAGGCGCCTGTCCCTTCAACGTGCTGTATTGGGATTTTCTGAAGCGCAACGAAGAGAAGCTGCGCAGCAACCCAAGGCTGGGTACGGCCTATCACACATGGGACAAGATGAGTGCCGAAAAGCAGCAGGACTATCTCGGCAGTGCCGCCGCTTATCTGCAGACCCTGACTGACCAGCCCTGACCCGTTGCTCCTTTGGCCTGACGCGCTCTGCGCGTGTCGGGCCAAAGCAGGGATCAATCGTAGCGCAATTCGGTCGCCTTGCCCCGGAACACGTAATAGGCCAGCGCGGTGTAGCCCATGATCACCGGCACAACGAAACAGGCGCCGACCAGGATGATCAACAAGCTTTCGGGGGCCGCCGCGGCTTCGTAGATCGTCAGCTTTTCCGGGACGACATAGGGGTAAAAGCTATAGGCCATCCCCAGGTAAGCCAGAGCAAAGACCGCAGTCGAAGCGCCAAAGGGCACCCAGCTCAACCGGTCCCGGTCAAAGGGCATCCGCCGCAGGATCACGAACAGGCCGACAATCAGGCCAAGCGAGATCACGGGAAGCGGCGCAAGAAGCAGCACCTCGGGCAGGGTGAACCACTTTTCAAAGATGCGCGGCGACACAAACGGCGTGGCCACCGAAACCGCCCCGATGCCCAGGATCACCCCCCAAAGCGACTCGCACGCCCATTGCACCGCTTTCAGCTGCAGGGCGCCCTCGGTCTTGTGGATCAGCCAGGTCGATCCGATAAAGCTGTATCCGACCGCCAGGAACACCGCCGTCAGCGTTGCGAATGCGTAGGTGGCCAGCGTCATTTGCAGACCCATGATGTAAAGCCCCAGCATGAACCCCTGTGACAGTGCGCTCATCAGGGATCCGAAAAAAAACAGCCGGTTCCAAAGCCGCTTGTGATGATCGCGCGCCTTGGCGCGGAACTCAAAGGCCACGCCTCGCAGGATCAGGCCGACCAGCATGACAAAGACCGGCAGGTAGAGGGCCGTCAGGATCACACCATGAGCCACAGGAAAGGCCACCAACAGCAGACCGACGGCCATCACCAGCCAGGTTTCGTTTGCATCCCAGAACGGCCCGATCGATCCGATCATCTTGTTCTGCTCTTCCGCCTCGGCCAGCGGAAACAGGATGCCGACACCCAGGTCAAACCCATCAAGGACAACATAGATCAGGATCGACAGCCCCATGAGCGAGGCAAAAGCCCAGGGCAGCCACTCGGCGGGATTGGAAAAATCGGGGATCATGGTGCTACTCCGCTGGTCCGAAAACGGCGACCTGCGCCTTGCCGGAATGGGACATGTCATCGGCGCGGCCCACATCCCCGCGCGCGGCCTTGCGCACGAGGTAGATGATCACGCTGACATAAGCGACAAGCAGGGCGGCATAGATCGCCAGATAGGTGATCAGTGTTCCGGCCACCAAGGGCGCGGGCACCTCGGCCACGGCTTCGTAGGTCGTCATGACCCCCTGCACCAACCAGGGCTGTCGGCCAATCTCGGTGGTGTACCACCCGGCCAGGGTTGCCACCCAGCCCGAAAAGGCCATGGGAACAAGCGCGTAAAGCACCGGTTTCGGAAGCCCATCGACAGCCAGCCAATGCCGTTCTTCGGCAAAGGCGTGCCGGCCTCGTCGCCGCCACATCAGGAACACCGCCGTCCAGCTGATCAGCAACATCGCAAGCCCGGTCCCGACCATCACGCGGAAGGACCAGAACACCATTGCGACGGGCGGGTGCATCGGCGTGCCGTCTTCTGCCACAAAGGCGTTCAGGCCTTTGACCTCTCCCTCCCAGTCGTGGGTCAGGATAAACGAGGCCAGACCGGGAATGCCGACCTCGGCATGGTTTTCACGCGCCGCGTCATCAGGCAAGGCAAACAGCAGCAAAGGCGCGCCTGCCTGGGTGACCCAGACCCCTTCCATCGCTGCGATTTTGGCGGGCTGATACTCTTTGGTGTTCAGCCCGTGCATATCGCCCATAAAGATCTGAACCGGAATCACCAATGCGCCCAGAACCAGACCCACCTTCAGCGTTGTGCGCACATCGCGCGACCGATCCCCAAGCAGCCAGCGAAAGGCCGAAACCCCGGCAATCAGGAAGGCCACCGTCAAGGCCGAGGCCATCCACATATGTGCAAACCGGTAGGGCATCGAGGGGTTGAAAATGATCTCCCACCAGTTGGTGGCATAGGCAACGCCGTCGATCATTTCAAAACCCTGTGGCGTGTGCATCCAGGAATTCAGAACAATGATCCAGAACGCCGAAACCGTCGTGCCAAAGGCAACCAACCCGGTTGCCAGCATGTGCAGCCACCCTGGCACCCGCGAAAATCCAAACAGCATGATGCCGACAAAGACCGCCTCAAGGAAAAAGGCCGTCAGCACCTCATAAGCCAGCAGTGGTCCGGCGATGTTGCCGACTTTCTCCATGAAGCCCGGCCAGTTTGTGCCGAACTGGAACGACATGGTGATGCCTGACACCACGCCCATGGCAAAGCTCAGCGCAAAGATCTTTACCCAGAAGCGATAGGCATTCATCCATTTTTCGTCCTGCGTCTGTGCAAAGCGCAGGCGAAAGAAAAACAACACCCATCCCAGTGCAATGGTGATAGTCGGGAACAGGATATGGAACGAGATATTGGCCGCAAACTGAATACGGCTGAGGATCAGTGTATCAAGGACGTCCATGATTTTGCCTCGGGTTACGAACGGGGTTTGAGCGAGGGCACGATGGCCCCTGCCTTGTCGATCAATCCGGCGATCTTGCTGCCGACCGTCATCAGCTTGACCAATCGCTCGGTCTCGAGCCGCTCCATGTCGTCGTAAAATCCGGTCATCAGCTCGATCAATTCGCGCAACTCGGCAATGCGTGCCTCGGCGTAGTTGTCACCGGCCGGGCCCTGCATTTCCAACTGGCGCAGCTTTGTCAGTGTCGGGTCGATTTCGCGCTTCTTGCGTTCGGCAATCAGGGTGCGGACAATCTCCCACAGGTCTTCGGGGGTGGTGAAGTAGTCTCGCCGATCGCCGGGCGTGTGTTTAAGCCGAACCAGGTTCCACGATTGCAGCTCTTTCAATCCCATCGAGGTGTTGGAGCGGCTGACGCCCAGCGCCTCGGTGATCTGTTCGGCATTCAAAGGGACTTTGCTGAGGAACAGAACAGCATAGATCTGCCCCACGGTGCGGTTGATCCCCCAGCGGCTGCCCATCTCGCCGAAATGCAGCACAAATTCCTGATGAAGCGGTGTCAGTTGCATCGAAACCCTTGTTTACGTGAAAGTTTCAGAAATTTCTGAAATCCATGTAGTCAAGAATCGCGCCGCGAAAAAGGTGGTGCGTCAATTTGGTGACTCCTGCAGGCACCAATTGAGGGCTGACCGGAAGGCGCCCCTGCTCAGGAGCTTGTGATGGGCTTGACGTCCGGGTTGCGCTGCCAGACCGAGAAGTTCAACGCCGAGGCAACCGAAACCCAGATCAGGTAGGGCACAAACATCAACCCCGACCATGTGTCGACCTGGAACAGGCTGACCATCGTTGCGGCCACGGACAGCCACAGGGCGGCAATAATCACCATCCCGGCGCGCATGTTGCGCAAGCCAAAAAAGACCGGTGTCCACAGCGTGTTCAAGGCGATCTGCAAAGCCCAAAAGGCCAGCGCGATCCCTGCATCGGCCTGGCCAACGACACGCGCGCCCGCGACCGACATCAGCACATAAAGTGTCATCCAAGCCACCGGGAACAGCCACTTGGGCGGTGTCCAGGACGGCTTGTCCAGGCTTTCGTACCAGGCACCAGGTTGAAACATTGATCCCGTTGTTGCGGCCGCCAGGCACGCCAGCAAAAAGATGAAAAACGCGAACCAATCCATGTGCTCACTTCGCCCCCTTGAGGTGATCCGCGTATAGCGCGCGGCGCCGATGCTGATCCTGATGCTCTAGCTGTGCAAGCGCCTCGATGAAAGCCCCCGAGCGTCCGTCCCCCCAGGACGACACACGCGCCGGCAGAACACAGGCTGCTTCGACCAGAAAGGCGACCTCAGGCAAAGGATCGGCATATAGAACTGCCGACTGCGGCATCGCGCTGATCGCGGCCCCATGGGTCATCGCACGGGCCATCAGGCGCAGCTTGGTGGCGCCTTTGGTATGGGCCCTGCGCGAGATTGAATCGTATCCATGCGCCGCCAGGTCCGTACCGATGCCCGCATAGACGTGGCGCGCGGCCAGTATGCCAAAACGGCAGTCCAGCGGCAGCTTGCGCACGCCTGCCTCGGATCGGATATACAGGCGCGCCGCCTCGTTCAGCAGCCGTTGCGCAATGGCGCGGATCTGCGGGGTCGCCTGCGGGTCGGCCAGAAAATTCGCGGGATCGATCCCGCTGCGTGTCAGCCACTCCAGCGGCAGATACAATCGGCCCTCATGGGCGTCTTCGCCGATATCCCGGGCAATGTTCGTCAGTTGCATCGCAACACCCAGGTCCGCGGCCCGCGCAAGCGCATGTCGGTCCCGCACGCCCATCAAGACACACATCATGACCCCAACCGCCGAGGCCACCCGGGCAGAATAGGACACCAGATCCGAAAATGTCTCGTACCGGCGTTCCAGCGCGTCCCAGGCCAACCCCTCCAACAGCGCATCCGGCAGCGCCTGGGGCATGTCAAAACTCTCGACCACCGCCGCAAACGCGCGATCTGCCGGAGCATCCTTGGGCCGACCTGCGTAGATCCGCTCAAGCCGGTCCCGAAGACGCAGCACCGCGCCGGACTTGTCCGAGTGCAGATCAACTGCGTCATCGGCCAGCCGACAGAAGGCATAAAGCGCCAATGCCGGATCCCGCACCCGGCGCGGCAAGACCTTGGATGCCGTGTGGAACGAACGCGACCCGTGGCGGATGGACTGCGTACAATGGTCCAGATCATGAGGATCAATCATGTCACGTACTCCGCATCGGGGACCAGTTTGGCCAAGACCTCGGACGAGGTGACAACGCTGGGAATACCCGCCCCCGGATGGGTGCCGGCACCGACGATATACAGCCCTTTGGCCTCTTCGCTGATGTTGTGCGGGCGGAACCAGGCGGATTGAAAGATCCGCGGCTCCAGCGAAAACCCGGCACCATAGGGGCTGAGATAACGGTCGGAAAAGGTTTGAGGGGTGAAAACTTCGCTTTCTGTCAGGTGCGCCTGAAACCCCGGCAACAGCTTGTCATCCAGCACCTGCGCCAATTTTTGGCGATAGGTCTCTTGCACTGCATTCCAGTCCACGGGCCTGTCCCCACACAGGTTGGGCACCGGAGACAACGCATAAAAGGTATCGTCCCCGGCAGGGGCTACACTGGGGTCAGTCACGCCGGGCCGGTGCAGGTAGATCGACATATCCTCGGCCAGGTGACGCTTCATGAAAATGTCATGCAGCAATCCGCGATAGCGCGGTCCGTTCAGGATGGTGTGATGCCCCACATCCCGCCATTTTTCTGCGGTGCCCCGGGTGCCGAAGTACCAGACAAACAAGCCCATCGACCACCGTGACCGCCGCAATCGGGCGCTGGTCCACCGACGTCGGGGACGCTGCAACAGGCGATCATAGGTGTGGCCCGGATCGGCGTTTGACACCACGGTCCGCGCCTCCCACGTCCGGCCTGTGGTATCGCGTACGCCGGTCACCTGATCCCCGCGGGTTTCGATCGCATCGACTTCGCAGCCAAGCTGCACCCGACCGCCCTGCGCATGGATCACGCGCACCATGGCATCGGCCAGCGCCTGCACCCCGCCCATGACGTAGTGTACGCCAAAGGCCTTTTCGAGATGCGACACAAGGATATACATCGAAGTCACGTGGGTCGGATCCCCGCCAATGAAAAGTGGATGAAACGACAGCGCCATGCGCAGCCGAGGGTCCCTTACCCGCGCGGCGGCATGGGCATAGACCGAGCGGTCGGCCCGATACCAGACAAAGCCGGGCAGTTCCTTGACCAGATCCATCAGTTTGTTCATCGGGCGGCGCCCCAGCCCCTCGAACCCGAATTGGTAACGCTTTTCGCTGTCGGCCAGAAAGGCCTCGTACCCAGCAACATCATCCGGGCTGAGACGCGCCACCTCGGCCCGCATGGCCGCTTCGCCCTGACGCACTGCAAATGTGCTGCCGTCGTCCCAGCGGATTTCGTAGTAAGGATCCAGCGGTCGCAAATCGACATCCCGGTCAAAATCGCGCCCGCAGTCCCGCCACAACTGGCGAAACACCTGCGGAACTGTCAGGATCGTTGGCCCCAAATCAAACCGGTGGCCGCCCTTGCTGATCGACGACCCACGCCCACCGGCCCGATCCAGCCGATCCAGCACCGTTACGCGATAGCCCTTGGCCCCCAGCCGCATGGCCGCCGACAGCCCGCCCAAACCTGCACCAACCACCACAGCCGCGTGGCGTGGATCAGCGGACAAGGCTTCGGAGGACTCAAAACAAGCGTCTTCAAGTCGTTTCAACATCCTTCCACGATACAGTGTCCATTTTGATTTACAAACAAAACCTGTCGCAGCGAGAATATGTAAACTTTGCTTTGCATATGCCGTCATCCATGCAAAACTCATGTGACCAAACTTCCTGCTTTGAAAGGAAAATCCGATACAAACCGTGACGCTCAGTTTTTTTCGCTATGCGCATGTCTCTGATCGCATTTGGGCGTTCGGGCAGATGGCGCTGGCCCGACTGGCGCTGTCACGCACTCGGGATCTGACGTTTTGGAAGCTGTTTGGCAGCGGCACGGGCGAGGGATTTACGCCGGTGCCCGACACTTCGGTCTCGGCCGCGCTTTGCGTCTGGCCAGACTTCGGGACTGCCAGAAAGCGCCTTTGCGACACGCCGGTGTTTCAACGGTATCGCGCCCATGCGTCCGAAGAGTTTACTGTCTTTCTGGCCACCACCCAGGTCCGCGGACAATGGAGCAACGGGCGCCCATTCAAGGCCGTCACACAACCCGATGCGGGCCCAGTGGTTGCCTTGACCCGCGCCACGATCAGGCCAACGGTCGCCCTGAAATTCTGGAACCGCGTTCCCGATGTCAGTGCGATGATCGGCTCTGACCCAAATGTAGCCTTCAAGATCGGTGTGGGGGAAGTGCCCTGGCTGCACCAGGTCACGTTTTCGATCTGGCCGGATGAGCGCAGCATGGCGGATTTTGCGCGCTCCAACGGGCCCCATGCCCGCGCCATTCGGGCGGTGCGCGACGGCGACTGGTTTCGCGAAGAGCTTTATGCCCGCTTCCGCCTGCTGCACTACACCGGCCAATGGATGGGCCGGGATCCGCTTGACCACCTGCAATTGGAGCCAGCCGCGTGACCCAACCCTTTCCGTTTGCTGCAATCGTCGGTCAGGACGAGATGAAAACGGCACTGATCCTGACCGCGATAGACCCCAAGATCGGAGGTGTGCTGGTGTTTGGCGATCGGGGCACCGGCAAATCAACCGCAGTACGCGCGCTGGCCGCGCTTTTGCCGCCGATCGAAGCTGTCGAGGGCTGCCCCTGCAACAGCGCTGCTGTCGCCGACTGCCCCGATTGGACCGGTATTACCAAGGGCAAGCTGGTCAAGCGTCCAACACCTGTGGTCGACCTGCCCCTTGGCGCGACCGAAGACCGCGTGACCGGCGCGCTGGACATCGAGCGCGCCTTGACCAAGGGCGAAAAAGCCTTTGAGGCCGGACTTTTGGCGCGCGCCAACCGCGGGTATCTGTATATTGATGAGGCCAACCTGCTGGAGGATCACATCGTTGATCTTCTGCTGGACGTCGCCCAATCCGGCGAAAACGTGGTCGAGCGCGAAGGCCTGTCGATCCGCCATCCCGCCCGCTTTGTTCTGGTGGGGTCGGGCAACCCCGAAGAAGGCGAATTGCGGCCCCAGCTTCTGGACCGCTTCGGCCTGTCGGTCGAGGTGAGCTCGCCCACCGATATCGACCAAAGGATTGAAGTGGTGCGCCGCCGAGATGCCTATGAAACTCAGACCGCCGCTTTCATGAAAAAATGGCGCGCCGCAGACACAAGGCTGCGCAAAAAAATCCTCACTGCCCGCGCCGCGTTGCCTGACCTGGAAACACCGGACGACACGCTGCGTGACTGCGCCGCACTGTGCATTGCTCTGGGAGCAGACGGTCTGCGCGGAGAGCTGACACTGTTGAAAGCCGCCCGCGCCCATGCCGCCTTTGGGGGCAAACCCGCCGTCACCCGCGACGACCTGCGTGCAGTCGCCCCAAGCGCCCTGCGCCACCGCCTGCGCCGCGATCCCCTGGACGAAGCCGGATCATCTGCCCGCGTGGCCAAGGCCATCGACGACGTGTTGGCATGACCCATCCGGTCTGGACCGACGCCATTCTGGCGCTGCGCCTCTTGCGCATTGATCCCATCGGTTTGGGCGGGATCTGGCTGCGCGCAGGTTTCGGCCCCCCGCGCGACCGCTTTGTGGCGGCCCTTGGTGCAGGCAGGCGCCTGACCTGCCACATGAGCGACGAAGCCCTTTTGGGCGGCCTCGATATTACCGCAACCCTGGCGAATGGGCAGCCCAGCTACGCCAAGGGACTGCTGTCTGACCCAGAGCGCCTGATCCTTTCCAGTGCCGAACGCGCGTCGCGCCATCTGGCTGCGCTGCTGGCCAAAACCCTGGACCGGCGCGCGGGCCACTGCCTGATCGCGCTTGACGAAGGCATTGAGGACGAGGCGCCGCCGCCCGCGCTGACCGACCGGCTGGCCTTTCATCTGTCGTTTGACGGGCTTGGCGCGAAGGACTGCCCGGACACTCCGCTGGACCCCGTGGACGCGCGGCTGGCCGATATTGATGATGACGCCGTCCGCGCGCTTACAGCCGTCTCTCTGAAGCTCGGGATCGCCAGCTTGCGCGCGCCTTTGTTCGCAGCCCGCGCCGCGCGCGCGCATGGTGCCCTTCACGGGCGCGACGTGACAACCGACGAGGATCTGGAGGCGGCAATCCGCTTGACGCTTGTGCCCCGCGCCACAGTGCTTCCCCAAGACCCGCCCGAGCCAGCACCACCCGAAGAACCCGAGACGCCCCACGACACCCAAACAAGCGAAACCAAACCGCCCGAAGATCAACTGCTCGAGGCCGCGCTGGCCGCTTTGCCCCCTGATATCCTGAAGCGTCTGGCCCCGACGCAGCGCCTGAACCGGGCAGTCGGCGCTTCGGCGCAGGGCGCGCTGAAGAAAGGCACGACACGCGGGCGCCCCCTGCCCTCGCGTCCCGGGCGCGCGAACAGCCGCGACCGGATCGACCTGATCGCAACCCTGCGCGCCGCCGCGCCCTGGCAACCGCTGCGTCGGGGCAACGCGCCGCGGGGCTCGCTGCATGTCCGCCCTGGCGACATCCACCTGCGCCGCAGCCAATCACGTTCAGATCGGCTGTTGATTTTTGCGGTCGATGCCAGCGGCTCTGCCGCCTTTAATCGCCTGGCCGAGGCGAAGGGCGCGGTCGAATTGCTGTTGGCCGAGGCCTATGCCAGCCGCGACCACGTTGCACTGATTTCGTACAACAAAGAGGGCGCCGAAGTGCTCTTGCCCCCCACCCGCTCGCTGGTGCGGACCAAAAGGCACCTCGCGCAATTGCCCGGCGGCGGCGCGACACCTTTGGCCGCGGGCCTCAAAGAGGCCCTGCACATGGCCGTCGCGGCCCGCCACAAGGGCTTTCAGCCTGCGCTGGTTCTGATTGCGGATGGCCGCGCCAACATCGACCTGTCGGGCAAGGCGGATCGTACGAACGCCCTTGCCGATGCCCTGAAAACAGCGCGCGGCAACCGAATGCTGAGCGTCCCCGCCGTGGTCATTGACATGTCCAAACGTCCCGAACCGCAGCTTTCAGAGCTGGCCAAGGCGCTGGACGCCCGCTATGCCCCCATGCCTTTTGCCGACGCACACCATCTTTCCGACGTGGTTTCGGCCGAGCTTGCGTAATCGCCCATGCAGTGGGAGCGCCACTCATCCACCTGGCCGAACGCCGAAACCTCGCAATTCATTACCTGCCGCCCGCACCGCTGGCATGTGCAGCAGGCGGGCTCTGGCCCGACCGTCGTTCTGATCCACGGCGCAGGCGCTTCGACACACAGTTGGGCGCAGATCCTGCCCCGGTTGGCGCAAACCCACCACGTCATCGCGGTGGACCTGCCCGGTCAGGGCTTCACAAAGCTGGGTGCGGCGGCCCGGTGCGGCCTGGAGACGATGTCCCGGGATATCATGGCGCTTCTGTCCCATCTCGGCGCACAGCCCAAAGCCTTGATCGGCCACTCTGCCGGCGCAGCCATCGCAGTGACACTGGCCGCCCAGATGATCCCGCAGCCGCGTGTGATCTCGATCAACGGCGCCTTCCGAACCTTCGAAGGGCTTGCGGGGGTGCTTTTCCCGGCGGTTGCCAAGATGCTGTCGGTCACCCCCGGCGCTGGGCGTCTGTTTTCGCATTTCAGCGGGTCGCGTGCACGGGTAAGCTCGCTGATCACCTCGACCGGCAGCACGGTGCCAGACCAGTCCCTGTCCTGCTACCAGGCGCTTGTCAGCGATCCTGACCATGTCAACGCGACGCTTGCGATGATGGCGCAATGGTCACTTTCCAGCATCGATCAAAGCCTGAAAGACCTATCGGAACCGGCCCTGTTTCTGGTTGGATCAAATGACAAAACGGTCCGCCCGACTGTGTCGGAAGAGGCCGCAAATCGCGTCAAATTCGCAGAGTTTCTTCCCCTTCCAAACCGGGGCCATCTTGTGCACGAAGAAGACCCAGAGGCCATACTGGCAAGGGTCCTGGAGTTCCTCGACGACGCATGATGTGAGGTGCCCCTGACTTCATGGATGCCCTGCCCCCTCGTTGAGGCAAGGAGAGCAGGTTGGGGTCAAGCTATTGAAAAGACGATTTCAAATGGGATGCGGTGCATCGGATCGCCGTGCTGGGACAGCCCGGCGGCCTATCAGCGCTTTGCTATTCCTCGTCCCAAGGGGGACACCAAGGCCCGTTCACGAGCCGCATGTTGGTATTCAGGCCATCGATCTCTGCCACGTGTTCGGGTGTCAATGAGATGTCTCTGGCCGCCAGGTTTTCGGCGATCCTCGACGGGCTACCGGCGGACGGTATGATGACATGGCCCTTCGCAAGCAACCATGCAAGCGCCACTTGTGAGGCTGTTCCGCCGACGCTTTGCCCAATGGTCCGAAGCGTCGGATCATCGACGACCGCACCGCGCGCCAGAGGGGAATAGGCCGTCATCGGGATACCCTTGGCCGCACAGTGATCAACAATGGGCCGATTGTGGAGGAAAACGTGAAGCTCCACCTGGTTTGTCAGAATTGGTCGATCGCCCAGGAGTTCGATGGCCTTGTCGAGATAGGACTTGGTAAAGTTCGAGACGCCGATATTGCGGCACAGCCCGGCGTCATAGACATCGGCAAGCTGCCCTACGTAATCCTCGATCGGAAACTCATCCTTGATCGAGGGATAGTGCAACATGTATAACCGCCCCTTGCGCAAGAGGAATCTTCAGAGCTGATTTTGGCGCGTCATCGAGTGCTGACATGTATCCGGCCTCATGATGCGGCCATCATCGTGCCGCGGGCCCGTATGGTGT
>JAUHVR010000006.1 GCA_030424865.1 Alphaproteobacteria bacterium
ACATTGAGCTATTCTACAACCCAAAGCGCAAACACACGAACAACGGCATGCTGTCGCCCGTTGACTTCGAAGAACGACAGCTCAAACTGGAAAAGGCAGGCGTCTAGGAAACTAGGGGCACCTCAACCTTCACGACAAGCGATACCGGAGCGGTGGTGTCGGTTGAAAGAATGCCCGACGGTGACGAAGATAGCGGAGCGGGGGACGATCTGCCTTTGGCCTTGTCCGCCTGATCTTACGGCCTGCCCCGGTCAGAACGTGATCCGGACACCGGGCAGTTGCAACGACTTGATCAATTCCCGCATTTCCTGCCGCGCGGCGATGTTCGAAATGCTGAGCTGTCGAACGCCCAGGTCGCGCAGGTCCAACAGCGTCAAGCCGCGGGGGAAGAGTTCCCGGAAGATCACCCGCTCATGGAAACCGGGCGCGATGCGAAACCCGATCCGCTTGGACAGCTTTTCCAGCGCTTTTTCGAGCTTTTGCTTGTTGATCATGTTCTGCGCGCCCACACGGTTGCGCAGAACGACCCAGTCAATCGGCTTCAGCCCGGCCTGTGCCCGCATCTGGCGTGCGTTCCAGACCATCTCGGAATAGACCGAGGGACCAAGAACCTTGCCGCCATCTGGTGAGACTCGGGCCAACAGGTCGAAATCGACAAAGCTGTCATTCAACGGTGTGACAAGCGTGTCGGCCAGCGAATGAGCGACCTGGCTCAGCCGCGTGTGCGATCCAGGGCAATCGACCAGGACAAAATCATTGTCGCGATCCAACTGGCGCATGCCCTCGCGCAGCCTGCGGTCAAAGGCATTCTCGCCCGGCTTCAACTCGCTTTCCGGAACCTCGGGCAGATCCAGATAGGTGGGCGTCGGCAGCGTGATGCCTTCGGTTTTTTGCAAATGCAGGCGGTTGTCGATGTAGCGGCCAAGCGACCGCTGCCGAAGGTCCAGATCCATCGCGCCGACGCGATGTCCCATGCGCGACAGCGCCGTTGCGATGTGCATCGAGACGGTGGATTTGCCTGCCCCGCCTTTTTCGTTTCCAACCACGATGATATGCGCCACGCCGCGTCCTCTCATACCGGCCGCCTTGTCTCGGCGGTTTCCGCACACCGCTTAGCCTGCGCACCTCGCAAGGAAAAGAGGGCATATTGCAGTAGGTGACACCGAGGGCGCCCAAAGCCGAATCTGGACGCGCGCCGCCTGAAAAAGCAGGCATCCGATCCGTCAACGAAAAAGAGTGTGACCGTGCCGAGGATTGCATCCGGCCCCGCGTCACACCACGCGAATCACGTCCTTGTCGATCGACAGATGATAGCCGCGGCGCGAGATGTTCTTGACCAGCAACTCGGACACCATCTGGTTGCCCAGCCCGTCACGCAACCGCTTGATCCGGGTCGCCCCGGCGGCTTCTTCGCAATCGGCTTCGGCCCGGCCCGAAATGACGGCTTCGATCTGCGCGCCGGTCAACACCTCGTCGTCCATGCGGGCCTCGGCCAGGACCGAAAGCGTTTCCATGGCTGCTTCGGTGAGTTTGAAGCCCATGTTGTTCAGGTAGACCGTCTTTTCATCGCGGCTGATGATCAACGAGCTGACCTGAATCCCCGATTTTTCGATTTGTGCCATACGGCGGTTCAAAGCCACCAGCATCACGAGAAACACCAGCGCGGCGATCAAAAGGGCGGTCGCAAAGACAAGCAACACAAAGATCACGACGCGATAGCTGGTCAGGGTTTCGGAAAACGCGGTGCCGGACAGCGCCAGGATCTCGAGCAGCTTGATCTCGGCATTGCTGGTCAACTCATCGTTTTCGACAAAGATCCGCTCGACACGCGCGTTAAAGGCATTGGCGTCAGGCAGGGTCAGGAACAGGAACACGGCCGTCAGCAGCAGGATCAGAACGATGGCCACGGTTCCGGCCATGACCACACGGTTGCCCGAGCGACGCGAGTCGGCGGCGGATCTGACCTCTTCCTGCACGGTGCGGGTTCCCGAAGATTACTGTTCCTTTACGGACAGTACCTTTAGCAGGGTCAACCCCTGCGATGCCAGTCTGGTTTGCAACTGTACCTGGGCCGAGGCGACGGTGCATGGCCCTTCGACCTGAACCACGTCGTAGATCAGCTTCAGGGGGTTGTCGCTTTTGGCTTTGAATTCGGCCTGGCACGCGGCCGCTGCGGGCCCGGCCAAGGCCATCATTGCTGCGATGAGGGCGGGTATGATGAGTGAGTGTCTCATGCGGATAAGATGTCGTGCGGCCCGTTGAAATTCAATAACCATCGGCAGTTAGCGCGTTGATATCGGATAACAGGGCGGTGTTATTGCTTGCCCGGCGGCGGTCGACCCAGTGTTTGTTCATCGCCACGGGCCATCAGTTGGAACGCGGCACCCATACAACAAACCCCGTCTTGAAGGAGACATTCCAATGACCCGCAAATTCATCGCAACCATTCTTGCCGCCGCCGTTGCCGTCACCACCATGGGCAGCACCGCCCAGGCGCATCACAAAAATGACGACCTGATCAAGTTTCTCGGAGCAGCCACCACTCTTATCATCATCGGCAACGCGCTGAAGAACAGCAACCACAACTATGGATACAGCTATCAGTACCACTCGCCGAACAAAGGCAAGGTGTACTACAACCACAAGCCGAAGGGGAAACCTGCGCTTCCGGGTGGCTGCATTCGCACGGCCAAGAACAAGAAAGGCCAGACCTATCGCGTGTTCAGCCGTCACTGCCTGAAGAACCACTACAAGGCTGTGCATAAGCTGCCGAACTCTTGCGCCATCAAATATCGTAACCTCAAGGGTAAGGTCCGCGGCGGCTTTGGCATCAACTGCCTGAAGAACAAGGGCTTCAAGATCCACTAACTCGACCGAGCAGGGATGTGGCCTGCCCCCTTTAGGTCACTTCCGGGAACCGCGCGCGACACTGGTCATGGGTCGCGCGCGTTTCTTTTTTTCTTGCGGGTGGCCCGGCCCGCTGCTTTCAAGGGGGAATGACCGGGCTTCCTGATTTTTCGCTGGAACAGGCGCTTTTGGCGCGCGAGGCCACCCGCGTGGCCGGTGTGGACGAGGTCGGGCGCGGCCCATTGGCCGGACCGGTCGTTGCCGCAGCCGTGGTTCTGGATCCGGCCGCGATCCCCGAGGGGATGAACGATTCAAAGAAACTGACAGCCAAGCGGCGCGCAGCGGTCCTGCAGGAACTGCATGCGACGGCGCAGATCGGGATTGGCGCGGCCTCGGTCGAAGAGATTGACGAGATCAATATCCTGCGGGCCAGCCATCTGGCGATGCTGCGCGCGGTCGAAGCTTTGCCGGTTTCGCCCGATCATCTGCTGATTGACGGCAACATGTTGCCCCGAGGGATCAACCGGCCCGCCACGGCGGTGGTCAAGGGCGACGCGCGCAGTCTGTCGATTGCCGCAGCCTCGATCGTGGCCAAGCAACACCGCGACGCGATCATGCGCGATCTGGCGCAGGACTTCCCGGGATACGGCTGGGACAGCAACGCCGGTTACCCGACCAAATGTCACAAAAATGCACTGCTAGAGATTGGGGTGACCCCACACCATAGACGTTCGTTCAAACCTGTCCACAACATCTTGTATCAAGCGAAATAGTTAAGTCGTTGATTCAAAAAAGAAATTGACGGCGAATCGGCTTTGACTCATGTTTATCCCCAACCACAGAGCGCAAAAGCGCCGGGGACAGAGGCAGAGAATGACGACAATGACCAAAGCAAAGGGCGCAACTGCGCTCCCTCTTAACACGATTCTGGAAGGCGACTGCATCGACGTGATGAACAGTCTGCCCGAGGCGTCGGTTGACCTGATCTTTGCTGATCCACCTTATAACCTGCAGCTGAAAGGCGATCTGCATCGCCCTGACAACAGCCGCGTTGATGCGGTGGACGATCACTGGGACCAGTTTTCCAGTTTTGCGGCCTATGACCGGTTCACCCGCGACTGGCTGAAGGCCGCGCGGCGTCTGCTGAAACCCAACGGCGCGATCTGGGTGATTGGGTCGTACCACAACATTTTCCGGGTCGGGGCCGCCATTCAGGACGCGGGCTATTGGATCCTGAATGACGTGGTCTGGCGCAAATCGAACCCGATGCCGAACTTCCGCGGCAAGCGGTTCACCAACGCGCACGAAACGATGATCTGGGCGTCCAAGGCCGAGGGTGCGAAGTACACCTTCAACTACGAGGCGCTGAAGGCCCTGAACGAAGGCATCCAGATGCGCAGCGATTGGGTGATCCCGATCTGCAACGGCGGCGAGCGGCTGAAGGATGCCAACGGCGACAAGGCGCATCCGACGCAGAAACCCCAGGCGCTGTTGCATCGGGTTCTGGTCGGCTCGACCAATCCCGGCGACGTGGTGCTGGACCCGTTCTTTGGCACCGGCACCACCGGGGCCGTGGCCAAGATGCTGGGCCGTGATTTCATCGGGATCGAACGCGAAGCCGCCTATCGCGAGGTCGCTGAAAAGCGCCTGTCCAAGGTGCGCAAGTTTGACAAATCCGTACTTCAGGTCAGCACCTCGAAGCGGGCAGAGCCGCGAGTGCCTTTCGGCCAACTGGTCGAACGCGGCATGCTTCGCCCCGGAGAGATGCTGGTGTCGTCAAACGGCAAGGCCGCCAAGGTGCGCGCCGATGGCACGCTGGTGGCCGATACGATCAACGGCTCGATCCACCAGGTGGGGGCGGCGCTGGAAGGCGCGCCCAGCTGCAACGGCTGGACCTATTGGCACATCAAGCGCGAAGGCAAGACGATCCCGATCGACGTCTTCCGCCAGCAGATCCGCGCCGAAATGGCCGACCGCGCCAACTGAAGCTTCCAAGAGTTCAAAAGAATACCGCCGATGCCCCTGGCCGTACCAGGGGCGTTCACCTGGCCCCGTCTTCGCGACGGGGCCATTTTTTCGTGACTTGACCTTTCGTGTGAGGTGCCCAGATCATCGGGACGTAGACGAAAGGACACCCCATGCGGATCAACGCCGATTTTTCCCAGCCCGTCACCATCCGGCCCGAGGATTACGCCTGGGTGGCTTCTCCGGCCTCGGGTGTGGATCGCATGATGCTGGACCGGATCGGCGAAGAGGTCGCGCGGGCGACAACCATCGTGCGCTTTGCGCCGGACAGCCAGTTCGACAGCCATGAACATGGCGGCGGCGAAGAGTTTCTGGTGCTCGAAGGCGTGTTTTCGGACGAACATGCGGACTATCCGGCGGGGACCTACGTACGCAATCCGATCGGCACCGCACATCGGCCCCACATCGGGCCAGAGGGCGCAAAAATCCTGGTCAAGCTGCATCAGTTTCAGGTCGACGACACCGAGCAAAAGGTGATCGACACGCGAAACGGCTCTTACGCCGAGGGTGCCGCGCCCGGCGTGTCCGAGATGGTCCTGCATCAGGTTCCCAGCGAAACCGTGCGAATGGTGCGCCTGGCGGCGGGGGCGGACCTGCCGACCCCGGAAGTGGGCACGGCAGAAGAGATCTTTGTCGTCGAAGGCCAGCTGACCGGAGCCGGTGACGCGTATCCGCAGGGCACATGGTTGCGAAGCCCCGACAACGCAACGCGTGCGTTGAGCGCCGAGACAGAGGCCCTGTTGTTCATCAAGACCGGCCATCTGCCCCGCGACGCCTAGGGACTTTCCAACCCTGGCCAAAGCCCCTAAGCCCGACCCATGGATATTCGTGCGATTTTCATGGGTTTGGCCTTTGCGGTCATGTGGTCCTCGGCCTTTACCTCGGCCCGGATCATTGTGGCCTCGGCTCCGCCGATCAGTGCCCTGGCGCTGCGGTTTCTGCTGTCGGGGCTGATCGCTGTCGTGATTGCCCGCTGGCTTGGGCAAAGCTGGGCGCTGACCCGGTCGCAATGGCGGGCGACGATCGTCTTTGGCATCTGCCAGAACGCGCTGTACCTGGGCCTGTATTTCGTCGCGATGCAGACCGTTCAGGCCTCTCTGGCGGCCATCATTGCCTCGACCATGCCGCTGCTGGTGGCGCTGGCGGGCTGGGTGGTCTTTGGCGAAAGGGTCCGTTTTCTGGGCGTGGCCGGGCTGGTGGCAGGGCTGGTCGGGGTCGGGCTGATCATGGGCGCGCGGTTGCAGGGCGGGGTGGACCTGTTCGGCCTGGGCCTGTGCATCCTGGGTGTGTTGTCGCTGACGGTGGCAACGCTGGCATTGCGCAACGCCACCTCGGGGGGAAATTTCCTGATGGTCGTCGGATTGCAGATGCTGGTGGGCAGCGCGGTCCTTTGGGTGGCCGGCCTGTCGCTTGAAACCTTGACGGTCCAGCCCAGTTGGACGCTGCTGGCGGCCTTTGCCTACACCACGCTGGTGCCGGGTCTGGCCGCAACCTTTGTCTGGTTCCTGCTGGTCGACCGCATCGGCACGGTCAAGGCGTCGACGTTCCACTTTCTGAACCCCTTTCTGGGCGTGGCCATCGCCGCCCTGATCCTGGGCGAGGGGCTGGGGCCGCTTGACATTCTGGGTGTCGCCGTGATCGCGGGGGGCATCCTTGCGGTGCAGCTTTCGAAACAAACCCCACACAAGCGTGAGGACGCGTAAGAGGAAGTTTTGGTGACAGCGGCCCGGATTCGCGGATTATGCAAACCATGGAATTTGTGTTTGCCTATGCCGCCGGTCTGCTGACCCTGATCAATCCCTGCGTTCTGCCGGTGTTGCCGATCGTGTTGGCGACGGCGCTGCAGGCCAGTCGCTGGGGGCCCGCCGTGCTGGCCCTGGGCATGAGCCTGTCCTTCGTTGTCCTTGGCCTGAGCGTGACGGCCTTTGGCCATCTCATTGGCCTGACGGTGGACGTGGTCAGCCAGATCGGGGCCGGGCTGATGGTGCTTTTTGGCGTGATCCTGCTGGTGCCCCGGTTCTCGGGGGTCATGGCGACGGCGACGGCCGGTCTTTCGGCGCGGGCGGATGCCGGGATGGATCACCTGGACCGATCCTCGCTGAACGGTCAGTTCCTGGGCGGCCTGCTGCTGGGCGCCGTCTGGAGCCCCTGCATCGGGCCAACACTGGGCAGCGCCATCGGGCTTGCCAGCCAGGGCGAAAGCCTGGGCCGCGCGGGTCTGATCATGGTGTTCTTTGCCCTGGGTGTCTCGACGCTGATCGTCGGGCTGGCCTATGTGGCGCAGGGAGCCCTGTCGCGACGCCGCGAGATGATGCGCAGCTTTGCCGCGCGGTCGCAGAAAATCCTGGGCGTCGCCTTTCTGTTCGTGGGCCTGGCGTTGCTGTTTCAACTTCACCACTCTGTCGAAGGCTGGCTGCTGTCCGTGATGCCGGGTTGGCTGGTGGATCTGTCCGTTTCAATCTGAGACCTGAAAAACAAGAGAAAAGGGAGACACACATGGACCGACGCACTTTCCTGACGCTTTCCGGTGCTGCGGCTTTGGTGCCGGCTGGTGCAATGGCCGCGCCGCTGGACTATACACCCGGGCTGGTGGAACAGCATCTGGCGGCTGGTGACACCGTTTTTCTGGAGTTCAACACGGATTGGTGTTCGACCTGCGCGGCCCAGCGACGCGTAATGGCCCAGTTGAAGGCCGAAAATCCGGCGTATGAAGAAAACATCGTCTTCATCAATGTCGATTGGGATCAGCATTCGCGGTCCGATCTTGCGCGCAACCTGAAGATCCCGCGCCGGTCGACATTGGTCGTTCTGCGAGGGGACCAGGAGTTGGGCCGCATCGTTGCGCAGACTGGCAAGGCGACCATCAAGGCGCTGATGGATACGGCGCTCACCGCCGTCTGACCGCCGTCTCATGCTGGGCGCAACCGGAAACCTTCAAGGTTTCCGGTCCGGAATTCTTGAAGAATTCCGGTTACCCGATCTGCCCGCGGTTTGCACCGACCTGACCGCGGTGCAGCAGCAGATGGTCCAGGATCACGCAGGCCATCATGGCCTCGCCCACCGGCACCGCGCGAATGCCGACGCAAGGATCGTGACGCCCCTTGGTGACGATCTCGGTCGCCTCACCGCTCTTGGTGATCGTCCGCCGCGTGTTCAGGATCGACGAGGTCGGCTTGACCGCAAAGCGCACCACCACATCCTGCCCGGTCGAGATCCCGCCCAGGATCCCGCCCGCGTGGTTCGACGAATAGACCGGCTGCCCGTCGTTCCCCATGAAAATCTCGTCGGCGTTCTCGACCCCGGTCAACGCCGCCGCCGCCATGCCTTCGCCGATCTCGACGCCCTTCACGGCGTTGATCGACATCATCGCCGCCGCCAGATCGGTGTCCAGCTTGCCATAGATCGGCGCGCCAAGCCCGGCGGGCACACCGCGCGCCACAACCTCGATCACGGCGCCCACCGAGTTGCCGGATTTGCGCAACTCGTCCAGATAGACGGCCCAGTCCTCGGCCGCCTGCGCGTCGGGCACCCAAAAGGGGTTCTGTTCGATCTGATCCCAGTCAAAGCGCGCCCGGTCGATCCCGTGCGGGCCCATCTGCACCATGTAACCTGTGATCTGCACATCCGGTGCCAACGCCTTGATCGCCTCGCGCGCCAGCCCACCGGCCGCCACCCGCGCGGCCGTTTCCCGGGCCGAAGACCGCCCGCCTCCGCGATAGTCGCGGATGCCGTACTTCTGCCAATAGGTGATGTCGGCATGGCCGGGGCGGAACTTTTCCATGATCTCGGAATAGTCCTTGGACCGCTGATCGGTGTTCTCGATCATCAGCTGCACCGAGGTCCCCGTCGTCTGCCCTTCGAAGACGCCTGACAGGATCTTGACGGCATCCGGCTCGCGCCGTTGCGTGGTGTATTTGTTCTGTCCGGGCTTCCGGCGGTCCAGCCAGTGCTGGATCATCGCCTCGTCAATCGGCACACCCGGCGGCACGCCGTCGACCGTTGCCCCCAGCGCGGGTCCGTGGCTTTCGCCCCAGGTGGTGACGCGAAAGAGATGTCCAAAGGTGTTGAGGCTCATGACCCGGGCTCCTTGTTCCTGGTGCAGGGGATACAAAGAGGCCACGGCATTGCCAAGGTCATTCCTGCATGAGCCGGTGCCAGATCCGATCTGGCACCGGCAAACGGCCTTGCGGGCAACGCCCAAAGGGGCGTTCGGCGGGTCAGCCCTGCTTGACGCTGCAGGTCTTGATCCCCAGCACGGAATAGAGCGGGCAGATGCCAACCAGACCCGTGGCAAGCGGAACAAGTCCGATCAGGCCCCACATGGTTTGGGGACCGACAAAGATCAGCGACAGCAACACGAGGCCAAGAATGACGCGCAGGACGCGATCGAGGGTGCCTTCGTTTCTGGACATTGGAAAATCCTCCTTGGATTTGAGATGTCCCGATTTTATCGCGACCGCGCAGCCCGCGACGGTGACAGAGTCACCGCTCTCCTGCGGCAAGATGTTCCAATGCCCTGCGGTCAAGCAGCGCAATCCCGTCCTCTTGCTGCCTGACCCAGCCCTGCCGGGCAAATTCGCCCAAACGGCGGGACACATAGGCCCGCCCCGATGCCGTTTCGCTGGCCAGTTCAGAGTGAGTCGCCGCAACCTTGTCCTCGGCCGAGGCCAGCCGGATCAGCACCTTGGCCAGCCGGGCATCGAAATTTGTCAGCGCGACATCCTCGATCAGCTGTTGGTATTCCGCGAACCGGGCCGAGATCGACAGCATGACACGGTTCCGGAATTCCGGATCCTCGGACATCCTGTCCTGGAACTCGCTGGCCGGAACGATCTGACCCACCAGATTGGTTTCGGCGACCCCTTCGGCGCTGTAGGTCTGATCCTTGATCAGGCAGGACAGCGTCTGCAGGCAGACGTCCCCGGGCCGCACGCGATACAGCACAAGTTCCCGGCCGCTGGGACCGACCAGCGTGACCCGGATTGTTCCCTCGGACAGGATCACAAACCCGGGACAGGGTTGTCCGGGTTGAAACAGCACCTTGCCCTTTGGGGCCGAGAATTTCTGCAGGCCAGCCATGTTTTCGATCCGCTCGGTTTGACGGGATTGAATGCCAGCGACCGTCGGAATTCAAGGGCACATGCCGTCCGGAACCGGCCCGGCTCATTCCCGCAGGCTTTGCCGTCTTCGGGCGGCGATGTCGGTGATGTGAGAGATGGTTCGGTCCACGACAATGACCAGAAGCGAGGTCAGCCAAAGCGGCATTTCAAACGTCGCAAGATACCCGAACAGATAATAGACGAGCCAGACAAACCCCAGCTCAAGGCACAAGATGATTACACGCGTTCCCCCAAGGGCGCCTCCTTACCTGTGAATTTCAGTGATGTCGTCTTATATCATAAATCGCTGTAAATATGAAGTTTTTCTTTGTTTCAGGACACGTTACATTGGTCTGGCCACCGCGTTTTGTGAGGGGCGGGACTCGACGCGGTGATATGTGCGTCACACCTGTTTCATGCCGCCCGATCCATCCAGGGCGATGAACAGGCCAAAAACGATCAGGGGAAAGGCAATCATCATCGCGGTGGTGATTTCGTCCCCGAGGATGAGAACGCCAAAAACGTTGGCCAGAACGATGCCGACATAGGCATTTGGGGCCAGAAATACCGGGCCCTTTCTGCGAATGAGAAAGAAGCGGAGCGAGTAGGCGATTGTCGTCGACAGGATCGACACGCCCAGCAGCCCGATCCAGGGGCGCAGTGGGGGCAGGTCGCCGTGAAACACCGTTTGAAACGGCAGGATGCCAAAGACCGAGGCGGTCAGCGCGCTGCCGCCCATCATGGACAGGGGATGAACACGCGGCACGACGCGCATGAGAATGGCCGCCGACGAAAAACAAAGGACAGCGCCCAGGACAGACAGCATGGGCAAGGCTGCCTCAATGCCGGTGGTGGTGATCCAATCCGCTGGTTCGGAAATTGCGATCAGGCCCAAGAAGCCTACAAACAGACCGATGATCTTGCGCCTTGAAATGCGCGCGCCCAGCAAAAGGGCGGACAGCCCGATTGTGATCAGCGGGATCAGGGAAAACATGGCGCCCGTCACGTTCGAGGACAACGATTGCTGGCCATAGGTCATCAGCGAAAAGGGTAGGACCAGGTTGACGAGACCAAGCAGCGCCGCCCACTTCCAGAACCACAGCTTCAACGGAAGGCCGTCGCCAAAGAAGATGGCCAGGGGAACCAGGAAAGACGCCCCGATCACCAGTCGCCCGCCCGCGGACTGCGCGACGGTGAACCCCTCGAGTGAAATCTTCACAAAGACAAACGACAGGCTCATGCACACGGCCATGACGCAAAAGGCGGTCCATGCAACGGGATCTCGCTCTTGGTCCTGTGACTGGTCCGGTGTCGGCATGGTTCAGCGGCCCCGATGTGGCTGACAAAGTGGCCGTCGTTTCCTTCGACACCCACGAAGCTTAAGGTCTGCCGGTCCTTGCTGTCCATGGACTTGACCCGCGTGGCCCTTCGCGTGATCGACGCCCGCACATTCCGCATGTCGCCTGCCAAACCGCGCATTGCGCTTGGGGGCCGCCTGTTGCACAGTTGTTGTCATACATTGGATGCGCGCTTCTCAGCTGGGCCTGTTGGCAGACGGGTCAGCCCGTTTTCACGCCGTGAGAGGAGTGTGCCATGACATCCAAGCCAGTCGACCACAGGTCGCCAGACACCCCATCGCCCCGCAACCCGGTCGCGCCAAAGATCAACACGGTGACGTCAGGCGACGTCACCGCCGCGTTGCAGGCCGGGTTTTCCGACTTCATGACGCGACCCTTCATGAGTGGGTTCTTTGGCCTGTTCTATGCCGTTTTTGGCATCCTTTTCGTCTGGAGTCTGGTCTGGCTTGAAATGATCTGGATGACCATTCCGGCTGTTGTCGGGTTTCCGCTGGTTGCGCCCTTTGCCGCCGCGGGGCTTTATGAGATGTCTCGGCGCTTGCAGGATGGCACGCAGTTCGGCTGGTCCGAGATCCTGACCGTCATGGCCAATCAGCGAAAACGCGAGATGGGCTGGATGGCCTTTGTCACCCTCTTTGTCTTTTGGGTCTGGATGTACCAGGTGCGCCTGTGGCTGGCGATCATCCTGCAAGATGCCTCTTTCTCGGATGTCGACGGGTTCCTGAACACGCTGTTCTTCACGTCCGAAGGGTGGACGTTCCTGCTGATCGGAACCGGGGTGGGTGCCGTCCTGTCGGCGGCCCTTTTTTCGGTCACCGTGGTTGCGATGCCCATGCTGCTGGATCGCGACACGGATTTCGTGACGGCCATGATCACCTCGGTTCGGGTCGTCCAGGAAAACCCGGTGGTCATGCTAAGCTGGGCCGCGATCATCTCGGTCACGATGGTGCTGTCGCTGTTACCGGCCTTTTTGGGGTTGATCATAACCCTTCCGGTTCTGGGACACACCACGTGGCACCTGTATCAAAAGGCGGTGTCCCCAGAAGAGACCTGATGGCCACCAAGGCTTCAGTCCGGCGGAATCAGAACGATTTTTCCGATGTGCCGCTTTTCCTGAAAATCCCGCTGGGCCTCGGCGATGCGGGCCAACGGGTAGGTGTTTGCCAACAAGGGTCGGATTTCACCCCGTTCGATGTAGCCGACCAGGTTCGGGAACACGGGCGCGTCCCAGGCGGTGCAGCCAATCAGCGTGATGTCCTTGAGGTACATGTCGCGCATGTCCAGATCGACAATGGGCCCCGCGATTGCGCCGGACGTTGCATAGCGCCCGCCGCGGCGCATGACCTTGAGCAGGGTGCCAAAGCCAGCGCCCCCGACGTTGTCGATGACGACATCGACACTTTCCTTTCCCAGGATGCCCAGCAGGTCGTCTTCGCGGGTCAGGACACGGTCCGCCCCGATCTTGGCAAGGGACTCTTTTTTCGACGCACTGGTGATCGCGACGACCTCGGCGCCCCTGCGTTTGACCAGCTGGACAAGGGCCGATCCCACGCCGCCAGAGGCCCCCGGGATCAGCACCCGGTCGCCCTGTTGCACCCTGGCCCGATGCACCATGTTTTCCGCCGTCCCATAGGCGCAGGGAATCGTGGCCAGTTCTGCATCGGTCCAGTCGCAGGCCACGGCAAAGATCTCGTTCTCGGGAACCTTGACGTATTGGGCAAAGGCGCCGTCAAAGTCGGACCCCATCCAGATGTTGTCCATGTGGTCAAAGCCTTGCGTCCGCATGCACGACCGCACCAGAACACGCTGCCCGATCCGTGTCTGGTCGCCCCCCGGACCGACCAGGGCGACCTTGCCGCAACAATCGGTGCCCTGGATAAAGGGGAACGGCGTCGCTTCGTTCCAGCCCCCATCCGGGCGGTCTCCCGTGTCGCTGGTGTCTTCCGTCGCTCCGGTCACCGACGACGAATACCAACCCAGACGCGTGTTGATCTCGGTGTTGTTGACGCCGGCGGCCAACACACGCACCAGGACCTCTCCCTGGCCGGGCATGGGCACGGGCACGGATGTGTAATCCAGCTTGTCGTAACCCCCGGTGCCGGTGGTCACAACGGCCGCCATCTGTTCCGGTATCCCTGCGGTGTCGTTCGGCATCGCGCGCGCCTTTCCAGCCAGTTGAAGTGCCCCGCGACTGTATGGTCCAAACCCGTGTTTGTCTTGGCCAAGATGTGGGTCTTGTGTGCGAAACCCTGCGTCGCGAGGCGTGTCGGCGATGAGACGCCAGCGCCAAGCGCAAGACGCGCTTGGCGGCATGTGGCGGATCCGCCCTTCGGTTCAGGTCGGATCTGTCCTTAACCGGAAACCGCGGCGTCCCCGGCATTCTGTCCATCAACCGCAGGCCGGGGTTTGCGCAGCGTCTTCCAAAGCCAAAACAGCATGAGACAAACGATCATCAGTTCAGGCAAAGACAGAACGCCCGAGTTCTGGACCGCCTCGGGAAAGGCCGATGCGCCGGGTCCGGTGAAGGCCGATCCAGCCGCAATGAAGAAGCCGATGCACATCCGCAAAAGATGCTGCGCAATGCGGTGACTGTTTGAAATCCTTGTCCAGAAGGTCATGCGCACATCGCCAGCAAGGGCGATCGCGGCCATGCCGAACAGAAAGAAATAGTCTTCGGCAGCGAAACCGTACAGACGGGCGTCCGGCATGGTCGTGGCACACCACCCTGCCAGGAAAAGACCCACTGCGTTCAGGGCGTTTACACCTGCGACCGCGGTGAAGACGCGCCTTGCGCCTTGCGAGTGAATGCGCACCGCCAGCACGCCACTGGCTACAAGGGTTGCCCCCAGGATGCCGGCATGAAAGGTGATCCAAAAGGTTTCGTATTTTAGCGCGCCAAGGGCCGCGCCAAGCAAGGATGCCAGACCCATGCTAATGACAAACACGCGGCCCGCGGTGACGTGGGTCTTTCGGCCTTTGCGTGATCCGAGTGCGATTGCGCCTACGACAACAGCCAGTGTGCCAAGTGCGACGTGAGAGAACAATGTGATGACATCCAAGGTGGGCATAGCGATTCCTGTAGGGTATGTTGATTTCGCTTGTTTTTTCGCAGTCTCACGATGTCCTGTCGTCCGCGCATGACGGCGAGGACGTTTTTTTTGATCATCCGAACCCAAAAGGTGCGCCGTTGCAGCCGTTGACCCCAGCATGACGATTGGTTTGGAAGACGCCGCCGTTCTGACACTTGCCGGGCTTTGCCTGGGCATTGCCCTGACCGGGTTTCTTGCTGCCGTGTTGGGGGCCGACAGACGGTACGAGCGGCTTGGCCTCGGGCTGGTCTACCTTGCATTCGTCGGAATGATCGCGTTGCCGATCGTCAAGACTTTTGCAGCATCAGCACTGATCCACTACATGCCGGTGTTGCTGGTTGCGCTGCTTGTCCTGCCGCCTGCCTTTTATCACTTCGTGCTCGCCAAGACGGACAGCGCGGCGCCGTCGCGGGTGCCTTGGCGCGATCTGGCGATGCCATTGACCGGCGGGGCGGTGTGCATCGGGTACTGGATCCTTCCGGCGCAGGACAAGGAAGCCATGTTCCTGACCGGCGATCTGCCACCCGGGCTCTGGCCATCGGTTCTGGCCCTGGCGACCTTTGCGCTGATCCTGATTTGGCTCGCCGTCTCGTTCGCCTATCTCGTCGCGATCCTGCGTCGCCTCGCGGCCTATCGTGCCCACATCAGGCAGCTGTATTCGGACGCCGATGAACGCGATCTGCGCTGGGTCAATGTGCTTATGGTCCTGATGATCGTGATCTGGGCCGTCGGGGCCTTTTCGCTGGCAGATGACAACCTTGCCGGTGGCCAGTTGTTCATCGAAGAGCTGTTCCTTCTGCTGATCGCGTGCGGGGTATTGTTGTTGAACCTTCTGGCCCCGATCGTGCCGCCAAACGCGGCCCCGGCGGTGGAAGAGGAACAACCTGATCTCAAGTATGCCCGATCCGGTTTGACCAGTGACCATGCGGCCAAGCTGGCCGGTCGGATCGAGACCGCGATGTGCGAGGACAAGCTGTATCTCGATCCCGGCTTGTCCCTGAAGAAACTGGCGGGACACGTCGGCGCGCAGCCCAACCTGGTGTCACAAACTCTGAACCAAGAGATCGGCGCAACCTTTTTTGATTATGTTGCCCATTGGCGGATCGAAGCGTCCAAGCCGCTGATCATGAAAAACGATGCATCGGTGCTGACCGCGGCCCTGGATGTCGGCTTCAATTCGCGTTCGTCGTTCTACAAGGCCTTCAAGCGTGAAACGGGCATGACGCCCAAAGGGTACCGGGCGGCGCAACAAACCCTGAACTAGACAGGGGCGCTTGGGCAAGGTGCCGTTGCCGACGACACGCGCGCTGCCTTGCCACCGTTCCACTTGCCTCTGGCCGTTAACCGCGCTATCTCTCACCGCACCTCGGGGTGCCCGACAAGGCTGAGATGCGCAAGCGAACCCGTTGAACCTGAACCGGTTAACACCGGCGGAGGGAAGGTCGGAACCATGTTCGCATACTCCAACTTTGCCCTTCCGCCGCATTTTTGGAGGATGCCATGATCAAGGCACTTGCATATGCAGCGGGATTTCTCACAGCCACGGCAGCCGTGGCCGAGACCCCTGTTCTGACAGTCTATGCGGGCGACTATGTCGTTTCAGAGTGGGGCCCCGGCCCGAAAATCGAAGAGCTGTTCGAGGCACGCTGTGACTGTGACCTGCAGTTCAAACCCGGCGACCTGCTGCCCCGCGTCCTGCTGGAAGGCAAGAGGACCGAGGCCGACATCGTCTTTGGCCTGAACACCGACGTGACCAAGAAGGCGCGCGAAAGCGGGCTTTTCGCGCCGCATGGTCAGGACACCTCGGCCCTGACGCTGCCGCTTGACTGGACGGACGAGGTCTTTCTGCCGTTCAACTACGGCCACACGGCGTTCATCTACAACGAAGAAAAGATCGACACCGTCCCGGCCAGCTTTGAGGCACTGCTGGACAGCGACGAAGATCTGAAGCTGGTCATCCAGGACCCACGCAGCTCGATCTCGGGCCTGGCGCTGGTGCTGTGGGTACATGCCGTCTATGGCGATCAGGCCGAAGCGGCCTGGGCCAAGCTGGCGCCCAAGATCCTGACCGTCACCAAGGGCTGGTCGGAAAGCTATGGCCTGTTCACGGATGGCGAGGCCGACATGGTGCTCAGCTACACCACTTCACCCGCCTACCACATCATCGCCGAGGGCGACCGCACCAAAAAGGCCGCGATCTTCCCTGAGGGGCACTATTTCATGGTCGAACTGGTCGCCAAGACGGCAACCACAGATCAGCCCGAACTGGCAGACGCCTTCCTCGAATTCATCCTGACAGAGGATTTCCAGTCGATGATCGCCACCGGCAACTGGTCGATCCCGGCGGCGCTGCCGCGTGACGGCTGGCCCGAGGGCTTCAAGGAACTGAACCTGCCCGAAAAGGTCCTGTTCTACAGCGAAGACGAAGCCGCAGCCCTGCGCGACGAGGCGATCGAGGCATGGCGGCGCGCGCTCTCGCAATAATCGCCGCCCTGATGGTGGCCGGGCTGGTTTTCGGCCCGGTGACCGCGGTGATCTGGCGGGCAGGGGATCTGCCCGCCCTGCGCGCGGCTGACTGGCAGGCGCTGCGCTTCTCGGTCTGGCAGGCGACCCTGTCGGCCTTTTTCAGCGTCTTCTTCGCGATCCCCGTGGCCCGTGCGCTGGCGCGGCGCAGCTTTCCGGGCCGGGGTCTGCTGGTCGCGCTTTTGGGCGCGCCCTTCATCCTGCCGGTGATCGTGGCCATCCTTGGCTTGCTCGCCGTCTTTGGCCAATCCGGCCTGCTGAACTCGGCGCTGGGCGCACTGGGCCTGCCGGAACTGACGATCTATGGACTGCACGGCGTCGTCATCGCCCACGTCTTCTTCAACCTGCCGCTCGCCACGCGCCTGATCCTGCAAGGCTGGCTGGCCATCCCCTCGGAACGGTTTCGCCTGGCCGCCGCGCTGGGCCTGACTCCCGCCGGCATCTTCCGCACGCTCGAGGCGCCGATGCTGATCCGCATCGCCCCGGGCGCCTTTGCAGTGATCTTTGTCATCTGCCTCAGCAGCTTTGCCGTCGCCCTGACCCTGGGCGGAGGCCCCCGGGCCACGACAGTGGAACTGGCCATCTATCAGGCGGTGCGCTTCGACTTCGACCTTGGCCGCGCGGCGCTGTTGGCCGTGCTGCAACTGGCGCTCGCGCTGACGGCGGGTCTGATCGCCCTGCGCCTGTCCACCGGATCGGGCTTCGGCGCGGGCCTTGATCGCACGGTACACCGCATGGACGCGGCCAGCCCCTGGCACCGCGTCATCGACACCGCCTGCCTGATCGCCGTGGCGCTGTTCCTGCTGCTGCCCCTCAGCATGGTCGCCCTGCGCGGCCTGCCGGGGATGATGTCGCTCGGACCCGAGGTCTGGCGCGCCGCCAGCCATTCGGTGTTCGTCGCCCTCGGCTCGACCGCGCTCTGCCTCATCTGGGCGCTGCCGCTCACAACCCGCTGGGGCGAATGGCTGGGCCTGGCGGGCATTGCGCTCAGCCCCTTGGTGTTGGGCACCGGGCTTTTCCTGATCGTCCGCCCCTTCGCCAACCCATTCGACCTGGCGCTCTATGTGACAACCACGGTCAACGCGCTGGCCAGCCTGCCCTTCGCCCTGCGCATCCTGCGGCCCCAGGCCGACGAGATCCGCGCCACCCAATCCCGCCTCGCGGCAACGCTGGGCCTGACGGGCTGGGCCTGGCTGCGCTGGGTCTTCCTGCCCCGCCTGCGCCGCCCGCTGGGCTTTGCCGCCGGCCTGACAGCGGCGCTCTCCATGGGTGACCTGGGCGTCATCGCGCTTTTCGCCGACCCCGATCGCACCACCCTGCCGATGCAGATCTACTACCTGATGCGGTCGTATCAGATGGAGGCCGCCGCCGGCGCGGCGCTCCTGCTCTTGATCCTCAGCCTCGGTGCGTTCTGGATCTTCGACAAAGGAGGCCGCGTGCATGCTGCAACTTGATCAGATCACGGCCACGGCCGGAGACTTCACCCTGACCGCGGACCTGACACTGCCTGAAACCGGGCGCATTGCGGTGATCGGCCCCTCAGGCGCGGGCAAGTCCACGCTGCTGGATCTGCTGGCCGGGTTCCGCACGCCCGACACCGGGGCGTTGGCCTGGCAGGGCAAGACCTTTGGCTTTCTCCCCCCGGCGCAACGTCCCTTTTCGGTGCTCTTTCAGGACAACAACCTGTTTCCCCACCTGACGCTTGAACGGAACCTGGCGCTGGCCCTGCGACCCACCGGGGGCGCGCCGACACAGGCCGAGCGCAGCGCAATCTCGCAGGCACTGGACCAGGTCGGCCTTGCCGGGTTTGAAACCCGTACCCCCGGTGCCCTGTCCGGCGGCCAGCAAAGCCGCGCCGCCCTGGCGCGGGTCCTCTTGCAAAAACGCCCCATCCTGCTGCTGGACGAACCCTTTGCCGCGCTGGGCCCGGCACTGAAATCCGAGATGCTGGCGCTGGTCGAGCAACTCGCCACGGACCTGCGCGCCCTTGTGATCCTCGTGACCCACGACCCACAGGACGCACGTCGCTTTGCGACCCAGACCATCCTTGTGAACAACGGGCAGGTTTCGCCGCCGCAAGACACCGAGACGCTCTTTGCCAACCCGCCCGAGGCGCTGCGCGCCTATCTGGGCACCTGACCTGCGTTTCTTCTTGCTTCAAATATCCTGAGGGTGAATGCGGCTTGCCGCAGAGGGGGCAAAGCCCCCTGCACCAATCAAACAACGAAAAAGCCCCGCCAAGGCGGGGCTTTTGCAATTTGACAGAAACCAGCGCGGCTTAGGCCGACTTGGCTTTCTTCTTGTGCGGTGCCCAAAGGCGCTTGTTGGTTAGGTACAGCAGCACCGACAGCAGCGTCAGGAACATGACAGCGGTCAGGCCAGCCTGCTTGCGCGCCATCATCTTGGGCTCGGCCGTCCACATCAGGAAGGCCGCGATGTCCTCGGACATGTGGTGCAGGTCGTTCGAGTGGCCATCGGCGAACTCGACCAGACCGTCTTCCAGCGGCGGGCCCATCGAAATCCAGCCGCCCGGGAAGGCGGTGTTTTCGTAAAGCGTGGTGCCGGCCTCTTCCTTTTCCTTGCCGGTGTAACCCGACAACAGCGAGGCGATGTACTCGGCACCGCCCATACCCTTGAACAGCTGGTTGATGCCAGTGCCATAGGGGCCGTGGAAACCCGCGCGGGCCTTGGCCATCATGCTCAGGTCAGGAGCGCCAGCGCCGTTGTTTTCCGGGAAGTGGTCGACGGGACGCGCCGGGCGGAAATCGTCCAGTTCGGCGTCAAAGACCTCGAAGTTCTGGGCCGCGTAGGCGCGGACCTGATCTTCGGGAAGGTGCGGGCCACCTTCGTCGCTCAGCGTCCGCAGGGGCACGTACTTCAGACCGTGGCAGGCTGCGCAGACCTCGGTATAGATCTGAAGACCGCGCTGCAGCTGGTTCTGGTCGTATTTGCCGAACGGGCCTTCGAACGAAAAGGCAAAGTCCTCGACGTGGGCGTCGCTGGCACCAGCGGCATAGGCGCCAGTTGTGCCGACGGCCAGGGCCAGGGTGGCCGAGAGGGCAAGTTTCTTGAACATGGGTTCAGGTCCTTTATCTTACTCGGCCGGCGTCGCGTCGGACTTGCCGTAATGGGCGTTGAAGTCTTCTTCGATGGTCTCGACCGGGGTCTCTGGCTTCTCGATCACACCCAGCAGCGGCAGGATGACCAGGAAGTAGGCGAACCAATAGGCCGATGCGATCAGCGAGAAGCTTGCATAGGGCTCCTCCGCGGGCATGGCGCCCAGCCACATCAGGACGATGAAGTCGATGATCAGCAGGCGGAACCACCACTTGAACATCGGACGATACCGGCCCGAACGCACGCTCGAGGTGTCCAGCCAGGGTGCCAGAGCCATGACGGCGATCGCGCCGAACATCGCCAGAACCCCAAAGAACTTGGCGTCGATGATGCCGCCGGTCACGAAGCTTGCGATCTGAACAATCCAGACGTCAGCCGTAAAGGCACGCAGGATGGCGTAGAAGGGCAGGAAGTACCATTCCGGCACGATGTGCGCAGGCGTCGCCAGCGGGTTGGCTTCGATGTAGTTGTCGGGGTGACCCAGGTAGTTGGGCATGAAGCCGACGATGGCAAAGAAGACCAGCAGGACAATGGCCAGGGCAAAGACGTCCTTGATCACGAAGTAGGGCCAGAAGGGCAGGGTGTCCTTCTCGGCGTCTTCCTTCGAGGTGCGCCGCACCTCGACACCGGCGGGGTTGTTGTTGCCCGTGGTGTGGAAGGCCCAGATGTGCACGATGACCAGCGCTGCGATCACGAAGGGCAGCAGGTAGTGCAGCGAGAAGAAGCGGTTCAGCGTGGCGTTGTCCACGGCCGGTCCGCCCAGCAGCCAGGTCTGGATCGCTTCGCCCACAAAGGGGATCGCGCCAAACAGGCCGGTGATCACGGTTGCACCCCAGAACGACATCTGACCCCAGGGCAGAACGTAGCCCATGAAGGCGGTGCCCATCATCATCAGGTAGATCAGCATGCCGATGATCCACGTGATTTCACGCGGGGCCTTGTACGAGCCATAGAACAGGCCGCGGAACATGTGGATGTAGACCGCAACAAAGAACAGCGAGGCGCCGTTCATGTGCAGATACCGCAGCATATGGCCGCCGTTGACGTTGCGCATGATGTGCTCGACGCTGGCAAAGGCCATGTCGACATGCGGGGTGTAATGCATCACCAGGACGATGCCGGTGGCGATTTGCAGCGCCAGGCAGAAGGCCAGGACGATGCCCCAGATCCACCACCAGTTCAGGTTCTTCGGCGTGGGGATCATCAGGGTGTCATAAACCAGGCTCACAACCGGCAGGCGGGAGTGAAGCCATTTTTCGAAGCCCGTCTTGGGTTCGTAGTGATCGTGCGGAATACCGGACATGTTCGCGTTTCCTTATCCCAGCAGAATGGTGTTTGCGTCGACGAAGGCCGCGGGCGGAACCGGAAGGTTCGTCGGTGCGGGGCCTTTGCGGATGCGGCCGGCGGTGTCGTAGTGCGACCCGTGGCAGGGGCAGAACCAGCCGTGGTATTCACCAGCGCCGTCGCCCAGCGGGACGCAGCCAAGGTGGGTGCAGACGCCCATCATCACCAGCCATTCGCCGTTTTCGTCCAGCGCGCGGTTTTCGTCAGCGCCGTCGGACCCTGCGGTGATGTTTTCGTTCCGCGCGTCATTGTCGATCAGCGCGTTCAGGTCGACAGCCCGCGCCTCGTCGATTTCTTCCTGGGTGCGGCGGCGGATGAAGACCGGCTTGCCCAGCCATTTGACCGTCAGCTGCGTGCCCGGCTCGATGCCCGAGATATCGACGCGAATCGAGCTCAGCGCCAGAACGTCTGCCGAGGGGTTCATTTGGTTGACCAAAGGCCAGACAGCCGCAGCTGTGGCAACGGTACCCGCGCCGGCGGTGGCGTAGTAGATAAAATCTCTGCGGGTGCCTTCGTGATCGTCTGCGTGTGACACGAGGTTAGCTCCATTTCCTGGCCGCAAAAACGGCCGCAATTGGGTCTTAGCCCCGGGCAAGACCCGTGGCAGTTCCGTCGCGCTGTTTAACGGCCCCTTTAATAGGCGTCTAGCCGCTTGGTGGCCCTAGCCAGCATTAGCGCGGAAGTGTCGCGGGTTGAGCCATGTCGGAATGCTCTATATGCAGGAGTCAAGGAAGCGCCGTGCAAAGGGATGCGACATGCGCACACTGATTCTTGGAACGATTGCCGCGATTCTCGGCCTTGGCTCTGCCGCATCGGCAGAGAGCGAGCTGAGCTTTTATGCGGGCTGGCAGTCTCTTCCGCACAGTCGGATCACGGGTGACGTCGCCGGGGACCCGGTTGACAGCCTGATCGGGTGGGATGGCAAGTCATTTCAGGCGCCGCCCTACTATGGCGGTCGCTACACCTACTGGACTTCCGAGAAGTTCGGGTTCGGTCTCGAGGGCACGCATGCCAAGGCCTATGCTCCGGGTGCCGAGCTGCCCGCCGAGCTGACAAGCGCCGAATTCACCGATGGCCACAACATCATCACACTGAACGCGCACCGCCGCTGGTCCAACGTCTGGATGAACGGGCGGGTCACTCCTTATGTTCTGGGTGGTGTCGGCATCGCGGTGCCTCACGTGGACATCCAGCCCTCGTACGCGGGCGCGCCGCACACCTTCGGTTATCAGTTCACGGGGCCGGCGGTTCGCCTTGGGGCCGGTGCCAGCTGGGAGCTCAACGACCGTTGGGCGCTTTTCGGCGAGTATCAGTTCACCTGGTCGGATAACGAGGTCGACCTGGACGGTGGCGGGACCCTTCAGACCGAAATCAAGACCAATGCGCTGAATTTCGGTGTCAGCATGAAATTCTGACCTACGACAGATGCGGATCAGGACAACGGGCTCTGGATCAGAGCCCGTTTTTTTGTGCCCGTTTATTGGGTGGGCTGTGTCGCCTGCATCGACGGGCGTGTCTCGAATTCGGCATGCCACGCGGCCAGCGAATCGCGGCCCTTGCGCCAGTTCCGGTCCCCGTGCCGGAAGTCGATGTAGCCAAGCGCGCAGGCAACGGCGATCTGTCCGATGTCCCGCGGTCCGTTCAGATGGCTCATCCAGCGCCTCTCAAGCGCATCCAGACCGCGCGCCGCCTTGTCCCACTGCTTGTCCATCCAAAGGTCCCAGCGATGTTCTTCGGGTCGCAACCTGCGCTCGTAGGACATTGCCAGGGCGGCTTCGGTGATGCCGTGGCCCAGGGCCTCTAGCGTCAGCACCTCCCAGATGCGGCTTTCGGGATAAAGTCCAGCATTGGCGCGGGCGTCCAGAAAGCGGCAGATCACCCGGCTGTCGAACATCGCGGGACCATTGGGCCGCACCAGCGCCGGGATCTTGCCCACAGGGTTCACCGCGATCAGATCGACATCCGAATTCAGCGCGGTGGTCGAGACCGGTGTGACCTCGACATCATCAAGCTGGCCGGTTTCGTGCAGAGTGACCAGAACCATGCGGACAAACGGAGAGGCGGAAGAGCTGAAAAGCTTCATGGACACATCCTTTGACTGAAGTGCCGCCAAGGTAGGCGAGTGCCCGGCGGATCAAAAGACCGGAAACGGGGTTTTCGGTCTTTTGTCGTATGCGGGGTCAGGCGGTGGAGCGGGACATGTGTCGGGGACGGCTCAGCGATCTGGCCAGGTCAACGACGATTGTCAGAACGGCGATTTGGGCGGCGATCACGGCGGGCCAGATCAGTGGGAACTGCGGGTCCATGTATTTCTGTGGACCGAGGGACAGCAGGGCGAACAGCGCGGCCAGCGCACTCAGGCCGCGGCCAGCGCCTTGCGCCGGGTCCATGATCAGGGCGGCCACGGCAGTGGCGATGGCCACGCCGATGAAAGGCGCGATGCCGAACAGCACAATCGATTCGGGCGGGTGTGGGCGGACACCGGCGAACAAGGCGGCCAGCATCACGGTTTGCAGGATGATCAGCACCACCAGGGCAGCCGAGGTTGGGCGGGAAGCGGGTGAAATCATGGGGTCTCCTAGTTTCGATTTTCCGTAACCAAGTGTACGGTTGCAGTGATCCGTAACCATGTGTACGGATTCTGTCAACGCCAAAGGAGGCCCGCATGAAAGACGACCGCAAAGCCGCCCGGCAGATCGAGATCGAGACCGCCGCTTATGCCTTGCTGGCCGAAAAGGGGTTTGCGGGCACAACGATGCTGAGCATTGCCCGGCGGGCGAGGTGCTCGAACGAGACAATGTACAATTGGTACGGCGACAAGCTGGGCCTGATGCAAGCCATGGTCGCCCGCAACGCAGAGGTCGCGCGAAAGGTCCTGACCGAGGCGCAGCAAGACGCGCCACCGCTTGAGACGCTGCGCGTCTTTGGGGCGGTCCTTTTGGGGGTCCTGCAGGGTGAAAGGCCGGTTCTGTTGAACCGCGCCGCTGCGGCGGATGGGTCAGGCGAGCTGGGGCAGGCACTGGCTGCAGCCGGGCGCGAGTCGATTGCGCCCTTGTTGTCCGCGCTCTTTGCCCGTGCCTTTGACGAAGCCGCGCTGACACGGCGCGAGGGGCTGGACCCGGTCGAGATCTATCTGGGCCTCTTGATCGGAGACCTGCAGATCCGACGCGTCATCGCCCGGGCGCCCATGCTGAGTGACGCTGAGATGACGTCGCGCGCGCATCGAGCGGTTGATCTGATGGAAGAGCTGTTCAGTTAGTCGGGCCGCCCTGTCGCATCTGCCGGGCCAGCGTCTGCGTCTCGTGGCCAATGCCCGAGCTCTCCATCTGATCGGCAGCGGCCAGACGCACGTCATCGGGTTTGTTCTGGTTCAGTTTCCACGTCGCCTGAATGCCGCTGACGTCGAACCGGCAGGGCACGATCATTCGCAGCATGCGCGACATGGCCTCGGGGTCCATCTTGCCAGTGGTCCAGGGCGGCTTGGGCAGCAACCTTTCCTCGAAAAGCGCGCTTTGCCGGTTCAGCAGGTCCAGCAACTCGTCCTGCGGGCGCAGGGTCAGGGTGCCGGTCAGCTCGACCGAGATGTAGTTCCAGGTCGGCACCTGATCCGCGATCCCGTACCAGTCAGGCGAGACATAGCCATCGGGGCCCGAGACCACGAGCCGCGCCGCCAGAGGCTTTTTCAGCATCCGCGTGATCGGGTTCGAGCGCACCAGGTGCAGCTCGGCAAAGGTGCCGCTTTCGTCCAGCAGGAACGGGATCGAGGCCACCAGCGGCGCGGGATCGGCGTTCACCGCCAGCACGCCAAAGCCGCGTGTGCGAGCAAAGGTCACATCCTGGTCGTGAGTTTCGGTCTGGAAAATCGGGTTCGGGTGCATGGGCTCAGCCGGCCTTGGGATGGGCGTCCAGATAAACCTGCATCAACCGGGCGGCGTCAACCGCCGTATAGGCCTGTGTTGTCGAAAGCGAGGCATGGCCCAGCAATTCCTGAATGGCCCGCAGGTCGCCCCCGGCCGCCAGCAGATGGGTCGCAAAGCTGTGTCGCATCGCATGTGGGGTGGCGGATGAGGGCAGGCCCAGCTGCAATCGCGCCTTCTCGGTCACCTTCTGGATCGCGCGCGGGTTCAGCGCGCCGCCACGGACGCCGCGAAACAAGGGTGCGTCGGGTTCGACCGGAAAGGGGCAGAGCTGCGTGTAGGTTTCGACCGCCTGTCGCGCGACGGGCAGCACCGGCACCAGCCGTTCCTTGCCGCCTTTGCCCAGGATGCGCAGCGTTTCACCCATCGGAAGGACACGGCCGGTCAGGCCAAGCGCCTCGGAAATCCGCAGCCCGCAGCCCCAGAGCAGGGTGATCACCGCCGCATCCCGTGCGCCGACCCAGCTGTCAGGCGATTGTGCGGCGACGGTCTCGATCATCTCTTTGGCGGCGTCGACGGACAGAGGGCGGGGCAGTTTCTTCTGGAACCGAGGCGCGCGGGCCGACAGCACGGCGGTGGGTTCGAACCCCTGACGCTCGGCCAGCCAGCGGTAGAATGTCTTGACCGCAGACAGCTTGCGCGACAGCGTCCGGGCCGAGGCACCGGTGCCGCGCACATTGGCCATCCAGGCACGCATGTCAGTGACGCTCAGATCAGAAAGCGCGCCCAGCCCCTGCGGGCCGCCGCGATACTGAGTCATGAAGGCAATGAAGTCGCGCAGATCCGCGCCATATGCGGTCAGCGTGTTCTCAGCCGCACCTTTCAGCGCGCGTTCGGCATCCAGCCAGCCCTGCAGCGCATCCCGCGCCGCCGGAGAGATCTCGATCGTCACGCCAGCCAGCGGCGCATCGTTCTTTCAAAGACGCCACCAAAGAACGACAGCAGGTCGGTGCCCTGCTGGGGCGAGAACTGGTGCGGGTCTTCGGCACCCATGACCAAAAGGCCGGGCAGACGGCCCGCGCCGAGGTCCAGCTTGATGCAGGCCTCGGACCGGATCCAGTCGGCCTTGTCGCCATAGACGGTCGCATTGCCGGATTGCAGCTGGCGCAGAGTGACTTGCCGGGGCTGAGCGGTGCGGCCTTCGTTGATGTAGTTGTCGATGAACCCGGGTTCGGCGGTCGACAGGACCTTGCCAAGTCGGGTGATCGCCGGTTCATCCGGTTCGGTCCGCGCGGTTTCCAGCACCAACCGCACCACGTCGACACGCAGGATATTGGCAACCTCGCCACCCAGATCCTGCAGGAAGCTTTCGAAATCCACCGGGTCCAGCATCCGCAGGATCGCCCGATGCACCTGGTTGGTGCCCGCAAGGTTTTCATAAGCCGCTGCAATCACGCTGCGGTGGGTGTCTTCCAGCCGGTCCAGCCGCGCCTCGAGCCGTTCCATCGCGATGCCGCGCAGGTCGACGATGTTGCTGCCCATCGAGCGTTCGTTGGCGGCCACCAGCGCCTTCATCAGGTCGGTGTCGTCCAGAACGATGTCCGGGCGGGACATGATGGTGTCGCGAAGGGTGTCGTCGATCTTGGGGCTGGTGCTCATGCGGGCCTCTGGTCTCTTTGCTCGGTCCGCCGGTTGGTCCGGCGGCACAGCGGATCGGATGTCACACTGCAGTTACATCAGGTGTTTGGCGAAATCTGGGCACACCTGTCAACCGCGCTGTGGATTCGCCGGACCGTAGACAGGGCCTACGTGTCCAAATTGCGTCTCAATCCGGGTGGAAAGACGGTCAGTGGCGACAAGCGGCGTTTCGCCGTGCCTTGCGAAGTGAAATATTCGGGCAGATCCGCTTATCGCGACGGGACAACATGGCAAACGTCCCTTCGTACGGGCGAGCGCATTATTTTGTACCAATCGATACAAAATAACTGACCGTGATGCGTTTAATTTTGTGCCGATAGGTATGAAACAAGAATCGAACAATCCGAGTGGCCGCCCAAGATCGTTTGACCGGGATGAGGTGTTGGACGCAGCCGTGCGCGTTTTCTGGGAAAAGGGATACGAGGGCGCGTCGCTGGGCGATCTGACCGACGCCATCGGCCTGAACCGTCCCAGCCTGTACGGGGCGTTCAAGAACAAGCATGGGCTCTTCCTGGAAGCGCTGGACCGGTACACCGCTGTTCAGGGGCGCGCCCAGTCGGCCCCTTTGCGCGAAGAGACGGATATGGAGGCCGCGGTTCGTGGCTTCTATCGCGAAATCATCCGCACGGTTGCGTCACCTGACGGCCCATGCGGTTGCCTGATCGCTTCGGTCGCCACCGAGGTCGCGGCCCGCGATCCGGTTGTCCGCGACAAGATCGCCGGGAACATGCAGCGATCACAGGCTTTCCTGAAAGAGCGCCTGGTGACCTTGGGCGGATCGTCCGACGCCGACGCGGATCTGGCAGCGGCCATGATTCTGACAGCAGGCATGAGCCTGGCCCAGCGGGCCCGACTGGGCGCGACGCCCCAAGAGCTGGGTCACCTGGCGCAGGGTTACGTGCGCCGGTTCTTCCACACCCCTTTTGATTTGGACCAAGGAGACTGACATGACCACCAATGCGCATCACCTTCGCCTGCTGGCTGCGGCCCTGATCCTGTTGACGACCATCCGGTTCATGGTTGTCACGTTCCTGCCAAGCCTGGACATGTTCGGCGGCCCGAACCCCGACGCTTGGATCGGGCCCTGGGGCGCGGACACCATCCTTGGTTTGCTTGCACCCCTTATGGCCTGGCTCGCGTGGCGCGGGACGGGACTGCGTGTCTGGGGCGCGCTGATCGCCTATAACGCAGTTGGCGCCTTTGACTATGCGCACGGCCTGCTGACCCAGTGGCTTGACCCGATGGTCACGCAATCCGCCGCGATGACGTATTCATCGATCGGAGTGTCCATGGTGGTTCAGCTGACTGTTCTGGCGGTACTGTTTCGCAGCGGGGTGGCCCGAAGCTTTGAAACCGGCGTTCCCGGTGTTGCGCCAAAGGCGGCGAATGCCGCGACCGCCTACTGATGGGCGTCACGAAAGCCGCGGCGCTTTACGTGCCGCGACAGCCGGAAACGAAAACACCCTCGCCCGAACAGGCGAGGGTGTTGCTTGTCTGACGTCAGATCAGATCGTCTCAGACGATCTTGATGCCCGCTTCGTCGATGTCCTTCAGGAACTGGGCCAGACCCTTGTCGGTCAGAACGTGGTTCGCCATCGCCTTGATCACGTTCGGCGGGGCGGTCGCCACGTCGGCGCCGATCTTGGCACATTCCGACATGTGGTTGGCCGAACGGATCGAGGCCGCCAGGATCTGGGTTTCAAACCCGTAGTTGTCATAGATCTCGCGGATGTCGGCGATCAGGTCCATGCCGTCCTGGTTCAGGTCGTCCAGACGACCAATGAAAGGCGAGATGAAGGTTGCGCCGGCCTTGGCCGCCAGCAACGCCTGGTTGGCCGAGAAACACAGGGTCACGTTGACCATCTTGCCTTCGCCGGTCAGGGTCTTGCAGGCCTTCAGACCGTCCCAGGTCAGTGGCACCTTGACGGCGATGTTGTCAGCGATCTCGGCCAGTTTGCGGCCCTCGGCGATCATCTTGTCCGCGTCGGTTGCGGTCACTTCGGCCGAGACGGGGCCGGGGACCATGTCGCAGATCTCTTTGGTGACTTCAAGGATGTCACGGCCGGATTTCTTGATCAGCGAAGGGTTGGTGGTCACGCCATCGACCATGCCCAGGTCATAAAGCTCGCGGATCGCAGCCACATCGGCGGTGTCGACAAAGAATTTCATGGGTTCGGTTCCTCTAAGGTCGCTTGGCAAAGGCTTGCGCGTGTCATACCTCAGAGGGATGCATCCCGGAACCCCTTAAATGTCAGCGCTAACAGCCCGCAGGGAAATGTCGCAGAGCTTTTACACCGAAGGTGAGTTGATCGGCGTGCTGACCACGCAGCCGCTGGACCGCGTTTTGGATTACAAGGCGCCCGAGGGCGGATGCTGGCAGGGCGCCTTTGTCGAGGTGCCCTTTGGTCCGCGTCGGGTGCTGGGTGTGGTCTGGGGACCGGGGCGCGGGGATTGGGATCCGTCCAAGGTGCGGCAGGTGCAGCGCGTGCTCGACGCCGCGCCGATGCGCGACGAGATGCGGTCGTTTCTGACGAGGGCGGGGGAATATACCCTGACCCCGATGAATGCGATGCTGCGGCTGGCGACGCGCGCGCCGGGGCTGGGCGACCAGCCTTCGATGCGCAAGATTTATCGGCGGGGCGAGGGGCGGCCTGATCGCGAGACGGACGCGCGGCGGCGGGTGCTTGAGGTGCTGGACGACATCGGCGGGCTGGCGCTGACCAAGGGCGAGCTGGCCGACAGCGCGGGGGTCAGTTCCTCGGTCATCGACGGGCTGGTGAAACAGGGCGTGGTGCTGGAAGAGAAAAGCCCGCGCGACACGGTCTTTCCACACCTTGATCCCGAGATGTGCGGCAAGGCGTTGACCGAAAGCCAGGCCGCGGCAGCTGGCGTGCTGCGCGGCAAGATCCAGTCGGGGGCCTACGGGACCACCCTGCTGCGTGGCGTGACCGGGTCGGGCAAGACCGAGGTTTATCTGGAAGCCGTGGCCGAATGCCTGGCGCAGGGGCGGCAGGCGCTGGTGCTTTTGCCCGAGATCGCGCTGACAGCGGAATTCCTGTCACGGGTCGAGGCGCGCTTTGGCGCGCGACCGGCGGAATGGCACTCTGGTGTGACCATGACCGAACGCCGCCGGGTCTGGCGGATGGTGGGTCAGGGCGGGGCGCAGATGGTTGTGGGCGCGCGATCTGCTCTGTTTCTGCCGTTTCGCGATCTGGGGCTGATCGTTGTCGATGAGGAACACGACACCTCGTACAAGCAGCAGGACGGGGTGATGTACAACGCCCGCGACATGGCGGTCCTGCGCGCCTCGATCAATTCGGCGCAGGTGGTGCTGGCCTCGGCCACGCCCTCGCTGGAAAGCTGGGCCAATGCCGAGGCGGGCAAATACGAGCGGTTGGAACTGACCGCACGCTTCGGCGCGGCGGTGCTGCCCGAGATGCGGGCGATCGACATGCGGGCCGAGACTTTGCCCGCCTCGCGGTGGATTTCGAGCGCGCTGGCCGGCGCGGTGTCTTCGCGGTTGGAAAAGGGCGAGCAATCGCTGTTGTTTCTGAACCGTCGGGGCTATGCCCCGGTGACGATCTGCCGGGCCTGCGGACATCAGATCGGCTGTGATCACTGTGACGCCCGGATGGTCGAGCACCGGTTTCAGAAGCGGCTGGTCTGCCATCAGTGCGGCGAGACCAAGCCGGTGCCGGCGGTCTGTCCCAGTTGCGAGGCCGAGGACAAGCTGGCGGCCGTGGGTCCGGGGGTTGAGCGATTGGCAGAAGAGGCCAGTGCGCTCTGGCCCGAGGCGCGGCTGGCTGTGCTGTCGTCGGATCTGTTCGGGTCCGCCCGGGCCTTGAAGGAGGGGATCGAAGCGATTGCCGCGGGGGGGGCCGATATCATCATCGGCACACAGTTGGTGGCCAAGGGACACAACTTTCCGCTGCTGACCCTGGTGGGTGTGATCGACGCGGATCTTGGGCTGCAGGGGTCTGATCTGCGGGCGGCGGAGCGGACCTTTCAGTTGATGCGGCAGGTGGCGGGCCGCGCTGGGCGGGCCGAAGCGCCGGGCGTGGCACTGTTGCAGACCTATCAGCCCGAACATCCGGTGATCCGGGCGATCCTGGCGGGGGACGAAGAGGGGTTCTGGCGGGCCGAGGCCGAAGAGCGCCGCGTCGCGGGTGTGCCGCCTTATGGACGGATGGCGGGGGTGATCCTGTCGTCGACGGACGTGCAAGAGGTCTTTGACCTGGGCAATGCCATGGCACGGCAGGACGGGCCGTTGCGGGCGGTGGGGGCGCAGGTCTTTGGGCCGGCGCCTGCGCCGATCGCGCGGGTGCGGGGGCGGCACCGGGTGCGGCTGTTGGTCAAGGCTGCCAAAGGCGTGGCACTGCAACCGGCACTGGCGGCCTGGGCCGGGCAGTTCACCTTGAAAGGGCAGTTGCGGATGGCGATCGATATCGATCCGCAGAGCTTTTATTGAATTGGGTGCCCTGCGGGCACGCAGGATGAGCACCTTCGGTGCGGGTTGGGGGCGCTGCCCCCAATCGCCTTCGGCTCCCCCCGGGATATTTTCAGCAAAAAGAAACACGAGCGGGGTGCGACAGCGCGTCCTATTCGCCACATCACGTCGAGTTTTTGCCCGTTGCCTTGTTTGTAGGGGGGGGCGTTTCTACATGGGCCGGTATGAGACGTTGGATCCCGTTTATGAAATCCGCACCCGTGGTTTCGGTCGTGCGGCTGCAAGGCGCTATTGGCGCTGGTGGGCGCGGTGCGCTGAACGACCAGGCGCTGGCGCCGGTGCTGGAGCGTGCCTTCAAGCGCGGCAAGCCCAAGATGGTGGCGCTGGAGATCAACTCGCCCGGCGGGTCCCCGGTGCAGTCTTCGCTGATTGGCGCGCGGATCCGGCGGTTGTCGGAAGAGACCAAGGTGCCCGTGGTGGCATTTGTCGAGGATGTTGCGGCCAGCGGCGGGTACTGGCTGGCGGCGGCGGCGGATGAGATCCTGGTGGACGACAGCTCGGTGGTCGGATCGATCGGCGTGATCTCGGCCGGGTTCGGCGCGCATGTGTTCCTGGCGCGGCAAGGGATCGAGCGGCGGGTGCACACGGCGGGCAAGTCCAAGAGCATGATGGATCCGTTCCGGCCTGAAAAGGAAGAGGACGTGGCCCGGCTGAAGCGGCTTTTGGGGCAGATCCACGAAAGCTTCATTGGCCATGTGCGGGACCGGCGAGGCCCCAAGCTGGCGGATGATCCGGACCTGTTCACCGGCGAGATCTGGGTGGGCCGGTCGGCCTGCGAGGTGGGGCTTGCCGATGGCATCGGCCACCTGGTGCCCGAGATGAAGGCGCGGTTCGGCGACAAGGTGCAGTTCCGCCGCTATGGCACGCGCCGGTCGCTGGCGCAGCGGTTCGGGATGTCCCTGGCCGCTGATGCGATGGCGGCAGTCGAGGAGCGCGCGGAGTTCGCGCGTTACGGCCTCTGACGTGGTCGTCAAGATTGTCACCTTCTTTCTGATTGGCATGGCGGTGCTGGCCATGTTCGGCAAGTTGAGCGTGCCCGGGGCCAAGCGCCTGCGGTCGGCGAAATGTCCCAATTGTGGACGTTACAAGATTGGACGCGGCCCCTGTGGCTGCGGGAAGAAAGGCTAGGAATGGCGTGGGTTCTGTCGGTCCTTGGGCTGGTCATTCTGTTGTTGGCTGGCGACGCGCTGGTGCGCGGGGCCGTGAACCTCAGCCTGCGGGTCGGCATCCCGGCGCTGATCGTCAGCCTGACGATCGTGGCCTTTGGCACCTCGGCGCCAGAGCTTTTGATCGCGATCAGCGCGGTCGAGGAAAATGCACCGGGCATTGCGCTGGGCAATGTGGTGGGTTCGAACACGGCCAACATCCTGCTGGTTCTGGGGGTTCCGGCCATGTTGTCGGGGTTGCACACGTCCGAGTGTGAAACCCGAAAGACCTATTTGCAGATGCTGGCCGCCAGCGTGTTGTTCATTGCCCTGTGTTTTGTCGGTGTGATCACCTGGATCACCGGTCTGGTGCTACTTGCGGCGCTGGGGTTGATGCTGTTCGGGGCCTTTCGGGATGCAACGCAGCACCGGTCGGCCTGCGCCAGCGAAGCCGAGGAAGAGGAAGACCTGGAGGGTGTTGACCCCGACATGCCCTGGTGGCGGATCGGAGTTTTCCTGGTGCTGGGCCTGATCGGCCTGCCGCTGGGCGCGGAACTGCTGGTCGAAAATGCCTCGGTCATCGCGAGGACCTATGGGGTCAGCGATACGGTGATCGGGTTGACGCTGGTGGCGGTCGGCACCTCTCTGCCCGAGCTTGCGACGACGGTGATGGCGGCGCTGCGACGCCAGGCGGATGTGGCGCTGGGCAATGTCATCGGGTCGAACATGTTCAACCTGCTGGCCATCATCGGCATAGCGTCCTTTGTGGGGCCGATCCCGGTGGATCCGGCGTTCCTGCGGTTCGATCTGTGGGTCATGCTGGCGGCCTCGCTGATATTGATTCCCTTTGTCTTTATGCGCATGGATATCTCGCGCATCTGGGGTGTGATCTTGACGGCGCTTTATGTGACCTACATCGCGGTCATATTGTTCTGATCCGGCACAGGAGGCGACATGGCACAGGCATTGGTCACAGGCGCGGGCGCCCGGTTGGGCCGCGCGATGGCGCTGTATCTGGCGAGGCGCGGCTACGATGTTGCGGTGCATTTTGCCGCCTCGCGCGAGGGCGCGGATCAGACGGTGGCCGAGGTGCAGGCGCTTGGACAAAAGGCCGTTGCGCTGCAAGCGGATCTGCTGGACGCGGGTGCGGTCGATGCGCTGGTGCCGCGCGCCATAGAGGCGCTGGGCGGGCCGTTGACCTGTCTGGTCAACAACGCCTCGATCTTTGAGCACGACAGGCTGACCAGTATGACCGACGTCAGCTGGACACGCCACATCGACAGCAATCTGCGCGCGCCCGTGTTTCTGACACAGGCCTTTGCCCATCAGGTGCCAGAGCCCGCCACCGATGACATGGGGGAACCCGTGGCGCAGGCGATGGTGCTGAACATGCTGGACATGCGTGTGCGCAAGCTGACGCCGGAATTCAGCAGCTACACGATCGCAAAGATGGGGCTTTGGGCCTTTACGCAAACCGCGGCGCAGGGTTTAGCGCCGCGTGTTCGGGTCAACGCCATCGGGCCGGGACCGACGTTGCAGGGGCATCGGCAAAGCAAAAGCCATTTTGCCCAGCAACGCGAGAACACTGTGCTGAAACGCGGGGCAAACCCCGCGGATATCACTGCGGCCCTGGGGTATTTCCTGGACGCGCCCGGCGTGACCGGGCAGCTTTTGTGCGTGGATGGTGGTCAGCACCTGGCCTGGCAGACGCCTGATGTTCTGGGCGTCGAGTAGACAACTCTCGAAAGAGTTGTGCACTGCCCATGTTTCCGTAACGAAAGCGTTACAAAAACTTTAATGTTTTCAATATTTTGCATACGTCCAAAAAAATAACGTTATATTTCAGTGGCTTGAAAGTGCGCCTATTTTTTAATCAATTCGAGGAAAGCCCCGTGATACAAGGCAAAATTCGATGTCACCGAAAGATACCCGCAAACTTATCCACATGAATGGTGGATGCCTTTGGTCTTGCTCCTTTGGCGCTATCATTGCAGCCATGGCATAGAATCGACAAAACGGCCCTGCTTGAATGAACGACGAAACAACGCCTGCGCCTAAGCCGGCCAAGACCGGCCACCGGCTGATCCAGGATTACCTGAAAACCCTCGGCAAGGGGCCGGGGGTTTATCGTATGCTCGATGCGCAGGCGCGGGTGCTCTACGTCGGCAAGGCGCGTAATCTGCACGCGCGGGTGTCGAACTATGCGCGGCCCGCCGGGCACAGCGGGCGGATTGCGCGGATGATCCGCGAAACCGCATCGATGATGTTCCTGACGACCCGGACCGAGACCGAGGCGCTGCTGCTTGAACAGAACCTGATCAAGCAGCTGAAGCCGCGGTACAACGTGCTGTTGCGGGACGACAAGAGCTTTCCGAACATCCTGGTGACCGGGGATCATGCCTTTGCGCAGATCAAGAAGCATCGTGGGGCGAAAAAGGAAAAGGGGGCCTATTATGGGCCCTTTGCCAGCGCCGGGGCGGTGAACCGCACGCTCAACCAGTTGCAGAAGGTGTTTCTGCTGCGGAACTGTTCGGATTCGATGTTCGACAGCCGCACGCGGCCCTGTCTGCTGTATCAGATCAAGCGCTGCAGCGGGCCTTGCGTGGGCAAGATTTCGGAGGCCGACTATGCGGTCAGCGTTCGGGATGCCGAACGGTTTCTGCAGGGCAAGTCGACGGATGTGCAGGCCAAGCTGGCCGAAGAGATGCAGGCGGCCTCGGACGCGATGGAGTTCGAACGCGCGGCCGCCCTGCGCGACCGGATCCGGGCGATGACGGCGGTGCAGACGGTGCAGGGTATCAATCCGCGTGGCGTGGCCGAGGCGGACGTGGTGGCGCTGCATATGGATGGCGGGCAGGCCTGTGTGCAGGTGTTTTTCATCCGCGCCCATCAGAACTGGGGGAACAAGGATTTCTATCCGCGTGTGGGCCCGGATGTTGAAGAGGCAGAGGTGCTGGAGGCCTTTCTGGGTCAGTTCTACGACCAGAAGGAACCGCCGCGGTTGCTGCTGCTGAGCCATGGGATCGAGAACGCCGATCTGATGCAGGAGGCTCTGACCGGCAAGCTGGGGCGCAAGGTCGAAATCGCCGTCCCGCAGCGCGGAGAGAAGTCCGAACTGGTCGAGGGCGCAGTGCGCAATGCGCGGGAAAGCCTGGGACGGAAACTGGCCGAGACGGCCTCGCAGGCGCGGCTGCTGGAGGGTGTGGCCGAGGCCTTTGATCTGGATGGCCCGCCGGCGCGGATCGAGGTCTATGACAACAGCCACATCCAGGGGGCCCACGCGGTGGGGGCGATGATTGTCGCGGGGCCCGAGGGGTTCATGAAGAACCACTACCGCAAGTACAACATCAAGGGCGAAGAACTGACGCCCGGCGATGACTTCGGGATGATGAAAGAGGTGCTGAACCGGCGCTTTACCCGGCTGCAGAAAGAAGACCCGGATCGGGACAAGGGGCTGTGGCCGGATCTGTTGCTGATCGACGGCGGGGCGGGGCAGGTCTCGGCCGTGGCCGAGATCATGGCCGAGCACGGCGTCGAGGATGTGCCGATGGTGGGGGTCGCCAAGGGTGTGGACCGGGATGCGGGGAAGGAAGAGTTTCACCGGATGGGCACGCGGCCCTTTGCGTTGCGTCACAACGATCCGGTGCTGTACTTCATTCAGCGGCTGCGGGACGAGGCGCATCGGTTTGCGATCGGCACCCACCGGGCCAAGCGGTCCAAGGCGGTTTCAGCGACGCCCTTGGATGATGTCCCGGGTGTCGGCGCGGCGCGGAAGCGGGCCTTGTTGGCGCATTTTGGCTCGGCCAAGGCGGTCAGCCGGGCGAACCTGGCGGATCTGAAGGCGGTGGATGGCGTGAGTGAGGCGCTGGCCGAACGGATCTACGCGTTTTTTCACGAGGCTGGGTGAGCGGTTCCAGATTGGGCGCGCTGCGCGCGCGCAGGTTTGTCTCGCCGCCGCCCTTTGGGCTTTGGCTCGGGCGCTTTGGCTGGCGTGACACGTTTTGGGCTGGCCTGCCCTGTGTGGCGGCCGTCGGAGCCTCCGGCGGGGATATTTGGGGCAAGAAGAAACGCGAGGTACGCGTCTCTTTTGGGGTCAGCCGCCCTGGCGGAGGATGTTGAAGATGGCAGAGGCGCCCCAGCCGGCGAAGATGGCGATGGCGAGAGACAGGATGCCGTAGGCAAGGGGTTGGTTGCGCGACAGGTCAAAGAGCCAGCGTTCCAGCCCGACCTTGTCGACGTTGATCACCGTGTCGTATTGCGCCACGACATCGCCGCCGCGGGTCAGGAAGATGCGGGTGGCGTAGTCGCCTTCGGTCAGGTTGGCGGGCATCTTCAGCGCGGTGCGGAAGAGGGTCTGTTGATCGACCTGCACGGCATTTTCGCGCAGCTGGTAGAGGTCGGCAGCGCTGCGGATGCGGATCACCGCATCGGTAAAGCTTTGCGCGTCAGAGATGGTCATGGGGGCACCTACGGACCGGATCGCGCGGGGGATCGAGATGTGGTGGCGCAGGTCCTCGGTGTCCTTGATCACCTGATCCCAGGGGGCGCTTGTCGCCACGGCGTAGAACGAGGGGGCAAGGTCGACCTCGACCGTGTCGGTGTTGACCCAGATGCCAAAGCGCTTGGCCTTGCGGTAGACGGTCAGCGGCTCGGACGGGCCGGCCACGGCGATGATCACCTGCAGGGGGTCGCCCTGGGGGATCGGCGCCTCGCGTTTCACCGCGCCGAAGATCAGGATCTCGTCCCCGTCAAAGGTGGCGGTGATCTGGACGCGGTCCTGGCTGAGGCCGAGGACAACCTCTTCGGCCTGCGTGATCGAGGCGGTCAGGGTGGCAAGCAGGAGCAGGAGCCAGCGCATCAGTGACCTCCGGCGGCGCCGATGGAGTAGAGCTCGGACGGCATCAGAAGCAGGTCGAGGGCAAGTTTGCCACAGACGGCGAGCACCATGAGGGCGAGCAGGATGCGCAGCTGTTCGGCCTTTAGGTAGACGCCGATGCGCGTGCCGATCTGGGCGCCGACCACGCCACCGACCAGCAGCAGGACGGCTAGCGCCATGTCGACCGTATAGTTGGTGGTGGCGTGCAGCAGTGTCGTGAAGCCGGTGACAAAGATGATCTGGAAGAGCGAGGTGCCGACCACGACCTTGGTGGGCATGCCCAGCAGGTAGATCATTGCAGGGACCATGATGAACCCGCCGCCGACGCCCATGATCGCCGCCAGGATACCGACGGCAACGCCGACCAGCACCGGCGGGATTACCGAGATGTAAAGCCCGGAGGTGCGGAACCGCATTTTGAAGGGCAGCCCGTGCACCCAGTTGTGTTTCTTGCGCTTGGGTGCCGCGCCCGTGCGGGTGCGGCGCATGGCATTCAGGCTTTCGATGAACATCAAGCCGCCGATGATGCCGAGGAAGACCACGTAGCAAAGGCGCACCAGCAGGTCGACCTGCCCGAGGCTGCGCAGGTAGTTGAACACTAGCACGCCGAGCGCCGCGCCGATCAGTCCGCCGATCAGAAGAACGACGCCCATCTTCAGGTCGACCGTGCGCCTTCGGAAGTGTGCAAGCACACCCGAGAAAGAGCTGGCGACGATCTGATTGGCCTCGGTTGCGACGGCGACGGCGGGCGGAATCCCGATAAAGAACAACAGCGGGGTCATCAGGAACCCGCCACCCACGCCGAACATGCCGGAAAGAATGCCAACCAGCCCGCCCAATCCCAGCAACAAAAATGCGTTGACGGAGACTTCGGCGATCGGAAGGTAAATCTGCATGATCCCGTATCGCGCAGAGCTTTGCATTTGGCAAGTCACCGCCCCCGCGGTTTTTTGCACGCGCAGCAATTTTTTTTGAGCGGTATTGGAAACCGACCCGCCCGAGCGCATCGGTTCAGGTCGGGTCAGCGCTCTTTCACGTAGGGTTCGCCACCCGCACGTGGGGGAATCGCCTTGCCGACGAAACCTGCGAGAATCACCACGGTCAGGATGTAGGGCAGGGCGTCCATGAACTGCACCGGGATGATGAAGCCGCCGATGTCGATGTTCTGGAACTGGATCGCGACGGCCTGCAACAGGCCAAAGAGCAGGCAGGCGCCAAGGGCATACCAGGGCCGCCACTTGGCAAAGATCAGGGCGGCCAGGGCAATGAACCCCCGCCCAGCCGTCATTTCCTTGACGAAGCCGGCCTGCTGGCCTGTGGCCAGGTAGGCACCTGCAAGGCCGCAGAGCACGCCGCAGATCGCGACCGCGGCAAAGCGCAGACCAATGACCGAGACACCGGCCGTGTCGACGGCCTCGGGCGCTTCGCCGACCGCGCGCAGGCGCAGGCCGAAGCGGGTGCGATAGAGGACCCACCAGCTGGCTGGGACGAGCAGCAGCGCGACATAGACCAGCAGGGTGTGGCCCGAAAGGATCTCGGAATAGATCGGGCCGATCAGCGGGACACCTGACAAGGCCTCGGCAAAGGGCAGGTTGATCGAGCCAAAGCGCTCGGGCCCTTCAAGCGACGGTGTGCGCCCGCCCTGGCGGAACCAGGCCTGTGCCACAAGGACCGTGATGCCCGAGGCCAGGAAGTTGATGGCCACGCCCGAGATCAGTTGGTTGCCACGGAAGGTGATCGAGGCCAAGCCGTGGATGGCCGACATGACCAAAGAGGCACCAATGCCCGCCAGAAGGCCGATCCAGACCGACCCGGTCAGCGCGGCGATCCCGGCCGAGAAAAAGGCTGCGGCCAGCATCTTGCCCTCGAGCCCGATGTCGAAGATGCCTGCGCGTTCCGAGAAGAGACCCGCGAGGCAGGCCAGCAGCAGAGGCGTGGACAGGCGCAGGGTCGAGTCGGCGACCTGGATGAGTTGAACGAGATCCATCAGTTGGTCCTCCGCATCACCAGGAAGATCCGTTCAAGCGGCATCCTGACCATGTTGTCCAGCGCACCGGTAAAGAGGATGACCAGGGCCTGGATCACAACGATCAGCTCGCGCGGGATGTTCGTCCAGAGCGCCAGTTCGGCGCCGCCCTGGTAGAGGAAGCCGAACAGAAGCGCGGCCAGCAGGATGCCAAAGGGATGGGACCGGCCCATCAGTGCAACGGCGATGCCGATAAAGCCCGCGCCCTCGGTGGCGTTCAGGATCAGGCGCTCAGCCTCGCCCATCGTGGTGTTGATGGCCATCATGCCGGCCAGTCCGCCCGAGATCAGCATGGCGATCACGGTGATGCGGACCGGATTGATACCCGCGTATTTGGCCGCGCTTTCACGCTCGCCAAAGGCGCGGATCTGATAGCCGAGTCGCGTGTGCCAGATCAGCACCCAGACGGCGACGCAGGCGGCGAGGGCCAGAAAGAAGGTGATGTTGGCCGGAGAGTTGCGGAACAGGCGCGAGCCCTCGGTGGCGAACATGTCAAAGAACGAGGGCAGGGCGGTGGCGTCCGGGAAAAAGCCGGTGGCAGGTTCCTGTGCGCCTTTGGGGCGCAACACGTTGACCAGCACGTAGTTCAGCACCGCGGCGGCGATGAAGTTGAACATGATCGTGGTGATCACGATATGGCTGCCGCGCTTGGCCTGCAGGACGGCGGGGATATAGGCCCAGGCGGCGCCAAAGAGGGCCGCGCCGACGGATGCGCCGATGATCGCCAGCGACCAGTGTGGCCAGGGGATGTAGAGGCAGACGAGGGCGACACCCAGGCCTCCGATCAAGGCCTGCCCTTCGCCGCCGATGTTGAAGAGGCGCGCGTGAAAGGCGACCGCGACGGCGAGGCCGGTGAACATGAAGTTCGTGGCGTAATAGAGCATGTAGCCCCAGCCGGACGAGCGCATCAGCGTGCCGTCGACCATCAGCATCAGGGCCTCGATCGGGTTTTCGCCGATCGCCATGATCACAAAGGCCGACAGGACGGCGGCCAGGAAAAGGGAAATCAGCGGGACAAGGGTCGCATCGGCCCAGGCAGGCATTTTGTCCATCATGCGCTCCGTTCTGCGGCTGGGACCCGGAATTCGTCACGAATTCCGGACCGTTTTTCTTGAAGAAAAACGGCGCTGCGGTTGGCGTTTCTCATGCGGCGTCTCCGCTCACACCGGCCATCAACAGCCCCAATTCTTTTTCGTTTGTCTCGGCGGCAATGCGCTCGCCCATGATCTGGCCGTCAAACATTACAACCACCCGGTCCGACAGGCTCAGAATCTCTTCCAGTTCGACCGAGACCAGCAGAATCGCCTTTCCGGCGTCACGCAGGGCGACGATCTGCTGGTGGATGAACTCGATCGCACCGATGTCCACACCGCGCGTCGGCTGACCGACCAGCAACAGGTCAGGGTTCCGCTCGATTTCGCGCGCCAGCACGATCTTCTGCTGGTTCCCGCCCGAGAAGTTCTTGGCCGCCAGCCGGGGATTCGGCGGCCGCACGTCAAAGCGCTGCATCTTTTCGGCCGCCTCGGCCTTGATCGCGGCATTGTCCATCAACAGACCCTTTTGCCATTGCGGATCAAGGTGATAGCCAAAGACCGTGTTTTCCCAGGCCGAGAAATTCATGATCAGCCCTTCGCTCTGCCGGTCCTCGGGGACGTGCGCGATCCCGCTGTCCCGACGCGACTGACCATCGGACTTGGTGCCCGTCAGGTCCAGCGCCTCGCCGTTCATCCGAATGGTACCGGTCGCCGTCGCATAACCGCCGAGAACCTCCAGCAGCTCGGACTGGCCGTTTCCGGCCACACCGGCGATGCCCAGGATCTCGCCTGCGCGGACATCCAGGTTGATACCTTTCAGCCGCTCGACACCCGCACTGTCGACAAAGCGCAGATTTTCGACCTCCAGCACCTTGTCGCCCGGCTGGGCCGGGACCTTGTCGACGCGCAACAGGACCTTGCGGCCCACCATCAGCTCGGCCAGCTCTTCGGGATTGGTTTCGGCGGTCTTGACCGTCGCCGTCATCTCGCCGCGCCGCATCACGCTGACGGTGTCGGTGATCTCCATGATCTCGCGCAGCTTGTGGGTGATCAGGATGATGGTCTTGCCCTCATCCCGCAGACGATCAAGGATCCGGAACAGCTGATCCGCCTCGGCGGGTGTCAGCACGCCTGTTGGTTCGTCCAGGATCAGGATATCGGCCTGACGATACAGCGCCTTGAGGATCTCGACCCGCTGCTGCATGCCCACGCCGACCTCTTCGATCAAGGCATCTGGGTCGACGTTCAACTCGTATTCTTTCGCAAGGTTTGTCAGCGTCTCGCGCGCCTTGGCCAGGGAGGGCCGCAAGAGCGCGCCGTCTTCGGCGCCCAGAATGATGTTTTCCAGAACGGTAAAGTTCTGCACCAGCTTGAAGTGCTGAAAGACCATGCCGATGCCCGCCGCAATCGCGGCCTGGCTGTCGGGGATCTCGGTCTTCTGTCCCGAGATAAAGATCTCACCCTTATCGGCCTTGTAGAACCCGTAGAGGATCGACATCAGGGTCGACTTCCCGGCACCGTTTTCGCCGATGATGCCGTGGATCGTGCCCGGCATCACGGAAATCGAGATGTCCTTGTTGGCCTGAACCGGGCCAAAGGCCTTGGAGATGCCGCGCAACTCGATTGCTGGTGCAGTTTGGCTTCCTTCCGTCGGCATTTTCGTGCTCTCTATTTCTCTAGAATAACCCAGTTGCCATTTGGCAGTTTGGCAGCGCAGGAGTTATTGGCAACCGCAGGCATTCTTGGCGCTACCGGTCCTGCTTTTTCTAGCACTCCCGGAGGACATTGTTCTAAGGAAATCGCCTGGTAACCCAAGTCTTCCATGCATTGACCGACTACACGATCTCTGAGTTTTGCGTTTGCGTCGTAGGAATAGGTCTGCCCGCCATAGACGTCCCCTCCTGTCGTGGTGCAGCTCACGCTGTAGCCGTAGTTATAACAATTGGTTTGAATTGGTGTGACGTACGTGGGCGTCACTCCGACTTGCATACTTGCGGGAACCTTGCGTGCTCCAAGAACCTGGCAAGACGTCAAATCTCGATTGGAATCAACGTTAAGGGCGCCGGCCTTGTACCATACATCAACGGGCACGCAGGAACATAGAACAAGCGCGCCAAGTGCACAAACAATAGTTTTTGGGGACATTTCTATCTTTCGATTCTTTCGACAAATCGATGAAATGGCGTGGGCCAAACGTGTCTCACGTTGGCCCATACCAATGGTTTCGTTTTAGAACTGGTGCGCGGGGCAGCTGTCGTTCGCGTAGTAGGCGGTCACTTCCAGATCGCCTGCGATGATCATCTCGCGCGCCTTGTCGACGGCCATCTTCATCTCGTCAGACACCAGCGGCGCGTTGTTGTCATCCAGCGCATAGCCCACGCCCTCTTCGGCCAGGCCCAGAACGGTGAAGCCACCCGTTTCCAGGTTTTCGCCCGCTTTCATCGAGTTGTAGACGGCGACGTCAACACGTTTCAGCATCGAGGTCAGAACCTTGCCCGGGTGCAGGTAGTTCTGGTTGCTGTCCACGCCGATCGACAGGATGCCTTCGTCTGCGGCGGTCTGCAGAACACCGACGCCGGTGCCGCCAGCCGCAGCATAGACCACGTCTGCGCCCTGGGCGATCTGTGCCTTGGTCAGCTCCGAGCCCTTGACTGGGTCGTTCCATGCGGTGGGCGTGGTGCCGGTCATGTTGGCGATGATCTTGATGTCAGGGTTCACCGCTTTGGCGCCCTGCGCGTAACCGCAGCCAAAGTGGCGGATCAGCGGGATGTCCATGCCGCCGATAAAGCCGACGGTGCCGGTTTTCGAGGCCATTGCGGCCATCATGCCAACGAGGTACGACCCCTGGTGTTCCTGGAAGCCGATCAGCTGAACGTTCGGCGGCACTTCGGGCAGCCAGCCGTCGATGTTGACGAACTTGGTGTCAGGATAGTCCAGCGCAACTTCGCCCATGATCGGGGCGATCGAGAAGCCAGTGGTGATGACCGGGTTGAAGCCAGCCTCTGCAAAGCGGCGCAGGGCCTGCTCACGTTGGGCTTCGGACTGCAGTTCGATGTCGCGATAGCTGCCACCTTCGGCTGCAAACAGCTCGGCCCCGTTAAAGGCCGCTTCGTTGAAGGATTTGTCGAACTTGCCGCCCAGGTCATAGATCAGCGCGGGTTCGGCCAGGGCTGCACCGCCGGTCAGGGCCAGGGCCGCAGCAGCGCCGAGGAATTTCTGCATAAGAGTCATATGTCGTGCTCCCAGATGGTTGATGGCGGCGCGTGCTTTCGGCCGCTCGTTGCAGATCATTGCAGATCAGACTCGATTAAGGCCGCAGGCACCCCAGAGGGTCAACCGGTTTTTTCCGGGAATTGGGCCTTCTTTGACCGATGGGTCAAAAAATAGCCCTCATCGGGCACATGTCCTCGCGTCATCTACCGGTCAGTGTTTTGGACATCAGGATCGCGTCGCAGGTCTTGCCATCGCGCAGCCTGTAATAGTTGGGCCGTGTGCCGTCCTGCGAGAACCCCGATTTGGTGTAGAACGCGATGGCCGGCGCGTTGACCGAGGCGACATCCAGCAAGATCCGTGTGACCCCCAAGGGGGCCATCCGCGATTCGAAGTCTGCCATCAAGGCGCGCCCCTGTCCCTGGCGCTGAACTTTGGGGTCGGTGGCAAAGGCAAGGATCTCGGCCTCGTCCGGGATCACCTGTGCCAGCAGAAAGCTGTTTGCGCCAGTGATCAGGTGAGTCGTGCGCTGGGATAGCGCGGTTTGAAACTCCTGCGCGCTCCACGGGCGCATCTGGACATAGGCCCGGTCCTGCAGGGCGGCCAGCGCGTCAGGTGTCATGCCAGGATCGTCGGTGGGGCCACCTTGGACGGCGCGGCATCTGCAGGCTTGATGTAAAGCGGCGCGGGGGCAGGGATGGTATCGGCACCAGCGCGCAGGATCGCCGTGCGGGCAATCGCCTCGGCAAGGGGCGCTTTCGGTTCCACGATCGCTCCTTGGGTCCGTTCCGCCAGTTCCGCTGCGCGGTGGCCGATCACGGCGGTCCCGGCCTTTGGCAGGGGCAGATCGTCGATCAGGCAATGCAACGGTTCGGTCGGCCCGTCGTTCAGGATTTGGGCATAGATCCGGTCGCGCCGCGCATCCAGACAGCACAACACCGGCGCGTCATGTCCAAAAGCCATCGCCTGAAACAACGACACACCGATTGCGGGTTTGCCCAAAGACAGCGCCAACCCCCGCGCGGCTGAAACGGACAGGCGGATGCCGGTGAAATTGCCCGGCCCAATCCCTACGCCGATGCCGTCCAGGTCGCCCCAGCCGACACCGTGTTCGCCCATGATCTCTTCCAGCAGGGGAAACAGCCGTTCGGCCTGCCCCTTGGCCATCTCTTCGACCCTGTGCGACAGCAGATCGTCGCCGCGCAACAGGGCCGCAGCACAATGGGGCCCCGACGTGTCAAAGGCCAGAAGCAAAGGGGCAGAGGTCATGTCAGCGGGCGCGGATCAGACGGCGACCGGGCGCACCTCGGTCACTTCGGGGATGTAGTGGCGCAGCAGGTTCTCGATCCCCATCTTCAGCGTCAGCGTCGACGAGGGGCAGCCCGCGCAGGCACCCTGCATGTGCAGATAGACCACGCCACGATCAAAGCCGTGGAATGTGATGTCGCCACCATCCTGCGCCACGGCCGGGCGCACGCGGCTGTCGAGCAATTCCTTGATCTGGCCGACGATTTCACCGTCTTCGCCATCATGGTCGGCATGACCCGAGGCCTGCTGTGCGCCATCCGCCATGACCGGCTGGCCGGACTGGAAATGCTCCATGATCGCGCCCAGGATCGCGGGTTTCAGGTGATCCCAGTCAACCGCGTCATCCTTGGTCACGGTGACAAAGTCATTGCCGAAGAACACACCGGTCACGCCGCTGACCGCAAAGACCCGCGTCGCCAGAGGCGAGGCCGAGGCCCCCTCGGGCGATGGGAAATCAGCGGTGCCCATCTCCAGCACGGTCTGGCCGGGCAGGAATTTCAGCGTTGCGGGGTTCGGCGTGGATTCGGTCTGAATGAACATCGGCAGCAATCCTTATTGGTTTCCTCAGATATGCGCTCGCCATAGGGCGATGTCAATGTTTGGAACTGTTCTAAAACGTTGGCTGCCTGCTCGCATATCAAAGCGTTTGCCCAATGCACCGGGGCATCGCGTTGACGATCACCTTTCGCCCATCCCGCATAGTTCCGGCGCCGTGACGCACTTTCCGCCAGCCACATGGCTGAAACAGCCGGAAAGACTGGCGAAATCTGCGCGCCCCGGGGTACCGGTCGTCGATAGTGTCTGCGATAAACAGATCATCGCCACGCCCCGTGGGCGTCCAAGACGATCAGGTGATGCTTTCTAGCCGCTCTTTGCTCAGATCGCCCGGCACAATCGTGATCGGGATCGGCAGGGTGCCCGAGTTGCGGGTCAACTGGGTGACAAGCGGCCCCGGCCCCTTGCGCCCGGTGCCAGCGCCCAGAACCAGAACGCCGATATCGGGGTCTTCTTTCACCTGAGCCATGATCTCGGGCACCGGTTCACCTTCGCGGATCACCAATTCCGGGTCGACGTTCTGCTTGTCGCGCATCCACTTCGCGAAGACCTCGAAATGCGCGTGAATGCGCTCGCGCGCCTCTTCGCGCATCACCTCGCCGACGCCGATCCAGTGATTGAATTCATCTGGGGGGATCACCGACAACACCGCCACACCACCCTTGGTGTGCGCCGCGCGCATCGCAGCAAAGCGCATGGCGTTCAGGCACTCTCGGCTGTCATCCAAAACCACTAGGAATTTACGCATTTGGGGTCTCCCTCATCCGGGCAGATCATGAAGAAGCAGGTGCCGACTGTCCAGCGGGCAATGCAATTGCCGACCTTGTCAGGCGGCGTATTTGCGAAGTCTTCTTCTGACCCTTCGCATGACCAAACCCGCCATCATCGCAGCCATTTGCATCAGCACCGCGCCGATCAGCGCCAAGCCCCAGCGTGTCAGAAGGGCAACCTCGTCCAGCGCGCGGAAGACACGCGATTTTCCGAGCAGGGCAAAAGCGGATTTCGTTTTCTTTCCAACCGCTGAAGACACCCGAACCAGCAGTGCCAGTTCGGCACCGGTGTCGACCTGCCGCAGCAAGACCAATGAGTCGCTGATCGACGTGTTCTGGCGTAGATCCCCGAAATCCGACGCAATGCGCGTCAGCCGTTCGAGTTTGGCGGTGTCCACGACCTCGGCCAGTTCCGCGTTGTCCAAAAGATAATCGTCGACGAGGCCCCATTTGATATCCAGATCTGCGACCTTGCGCAGGTTGCGCACCAGTGCGGGCGAAATCGCCCCCATGCGCCGCGCGACGCGGCCGACCGAGGCTCCGGCCTTAACGGTTGTTGATGACCCACCCGTCACGACAACAACGGCCGTGGCCGCAAGTCCGACAACGGCCAGCCCGGCTTCGACACTGTCGACTTCTGCCCCGGTCAGTGCGTTGGTGGCCTGCCGGCGCAACGCGTTGGCATCGCCCAGCGGACTGAATTCAACAGGCAGATTGCATGATGCAATTTGTGATACTGACCGGCAGTTGCGGATTTCTGCAGCGCAGACGGCGCAGCTTGCGGCGGTTGCCAGAACGCCGTCATGTTTCCCGATCAGCGTCTCTGCCTCGGTCAACAGCGGGTCGGGGGGCAGGGCGTCACGTTCGACCGCGATGTCCAAAAGCGCCTCGGTCGCCAAAGCGTCTTTGCGCGCAACCGCCTCGGCCAGCCGTTCGTTCAAGGTGCCGTCCGAAACGGCTCGGGCCATCTGGACTTCGATCCTGGCGGTGATGCCTTCGGTGCCCCGCATCAAAACGGGCCAGGCCAGCGGGTTTGTCAGCAGCGTCCAGGCAGTGGGCGTCAACAGCAGTGCAAACAGAAGCAGGCGGGCGATCAGGCGCCGCATGACGTCAGGTCGTCGAGGCTGCCCAGTCCCAATACATCTCGCGCACGCGGCGGGTGACCGGGCCGATCTGGTACTGGGTGTCGTCAAAGGCGGTGACCGGCGTGACCTTGTTCATGTTGCCGGACATGAAGATTTCGTCCGCATCGTGAAAATCCTGAAAGCTCAGCACCGTTTCGTGCACCTTGGTGCCGTCGGCGCGCAGGTTCACCATGTGGCGGGCGCGGGTGATCCCGGCCAGGAAGGTGCCGTTTGCGATGGGGGTAAAGACCTCGCCGTCCTTGACCATGAAGATGTTGGCCGTCGCCGTTTCGGCCACATTGCCCATCGCATCCGCAACCAGCGCATTGGCAAAGCCCTTGGCGCGCGCCTCTTTCAGCATCCGCGCGTTGTTGGGGTAAAGGCATCCGGCCTTGGCGTTCACAACAGCGTCTTCCAGCACCGGGCGGCGGAATTGCGTGCGCGTCAGCGTGGCCGAGGCCGTTTCCGGGGCCATCGGGATCTCTTCGAGGCAGATGGCAAAGCCGGTGGTGTCTTCCTTGGGCACAATTGCGGTGATGTCGCCGTCGATGCCCCAATACATCGGGCGAATGTAGACCGCCGCACCGGGGGCATAGGCGCGCAGGCCCTCGTGCACCAGCGCGACCATATCCTCGGTCGAGACCGTGGGTTTCAGCATCAGGGCCTCGGCCGAGCGGTTGACCCGCGCGCAATGCGCCTCCAGGTCCGGCGTCAAGCCATTGACCATCCGCGCGCCGTCAAAGACCGCCGATCCCAGCCAGGCGCCGTGGTCGGCGGCCATCATCACCGGCACGTCGCCATCGTGCCAGGTTTCGTTGAAATAGGTGCGGATGTTTGCGCCTGTTGCCATCTGTCTCTCCCGGGTTTCGCGCGCCACGCTAGGCCGGGAAATCACAGAGGTCCAGAGGTCAAGCGGCCTCGGCCAGCAAAGCCCGCAGATCCAGCCGTTCCGTAACTATTTTCAGCGAACCATCCGCCTCTCTTGGCCATTCGGCCTGCGGACGATCGCGGTAGATTTCGATGCCGTTGCCATCGGGGTCGCTGAAATAGACCGCTTCGCTCACGCCATGATCCGCCGCACCGTCGAGATGGACGCCGGACTCGATCACAGACTTCAAAGCCTGCGCCAGCGCCGGGCGATCCGGGTACAGAAAGGCCACGTGGTACATGCCCGTATGTCCAGGGGCCGGAGGCGTGCCGCCGCGCGACTCCCAGGTGTTCAGGCCGATATGGTGATGATACCCGCCGGCCGACATAAAGGCCGCCTGATCGCCAATCTGTTGCTGCAGCTCAAAGCCCAGCACATCGCGATAAAATCCAATCGCGCGGTCAAGGTTTGCAACTTTCAGGTGGATGTGTCCGACGCGGGTTTCGGGATGAGCAGTGTACATGGATGTGTCTCCTTCCGCCGCAATCTAGGTCTTGTGGGTCGGGAACCAAAGGGCCATAGACGCACAGAGAGGGTGCAGCTTTGCGCGGCAGTTTGGCAACGAATTTCACGTTTGCTGCCACAGTTTTGCCTTTCACGTATCACAGTTAACGCCAAAACTCGTTATAACTCTCGTAAAAATGCAGCCATCAAATGGCGCAAGCAAATGAGCAGGTGATAAAGTGGCATATGTTTTCGGCTTCATAGCACCATTGGTTGCCCTGGCCGGCCTGGGCGGCATCGTCTGGGGTGGCCTCGAATACAATCTGACCGTGTTGACGGCCAGCCTTGGCGCAACCGGGTTCGGTCTGATCTTTCTACCTTCGGGCGATCATCCCTTGATGCGGATCTTCCGGCGCAATCGCGAGGACAAGGTCGAGACGCTCGAGCCGGAAACCGGCACCGTCAAGAAAGGCCTTTTCGGCCGTGGCGGCAAGGTGACCGAGGCCGAGCTGCCCATGCAGCCGATGCCCGCCGCTCAGCCTGCCGCTCAGCCTGCCGCACAGCCGCAGCCTGCCGCGGTGCAGCCCGCCCCGGCCATGCACCCGCACGCCGCGCCGCAGCCACACCAACCGCAGCAAAAGCCGGTCGACATCTTTGCCGGTCTCGACACGGCGGCTGACGATCTGGACCTTCCTGCCCACATGGCCCCTCCGGTCGCAGCCCAGGCCTCCCAGGCCCCGGCCGAGGCTGTTGCCGAACAGACCTCATTGCCCGTTGCCATGCCGGCCCAGGCCGCGGTCGGTCAGAACACCGCCTTGCACACGGTCGGCGAACCCGCATCCGGAAACCCGGCGCTGGGCTACACCACGCCCCGCCTTGTCGGTGGCGCTTCGCTTCCCACGGCGGCCAGCCCCTCGCTGGTTGTCTCGCGCGACACCGCGGAACCGACCGAGCCCGGCGATTCGCTGGTGACCTTCCGGTCGCTGCGCAGTGATGCGGGCGAAGACGCTCAGGATCTGTCGGTCGGCGAGATCGACCTGGGCTTTGGAGACTTGCATGACGCGCCCGTGCGTCTGGATGTCCTGGTGCCCGTCGGGACACCGCCCCGCACCACCAGTTGGGTTGGTGGCAACCCCAGCCTGCCCGAAGACATGGCCTGGCCCGAAGTCGACGGCCAACACGCTGTGTTCTACGCCCAGATCGACTGCGCCAGCTTGCCCAAGGATGCCTGGGGCGGACGCGGTCCGCGCAGCGGTTGGCTGATCTTCTTTGTCAGCGCCGAATACTTCGGCCGCGTGATCGTGCTGCACACCCAAGAGCTCGGCTCCGAGCGGATGGCCCCGGCCCCAGTGGCGGCCTGTGGCAGCGCCCGCGAAAACCGCGCGCGCGCCTGGCTGGCCCAGATCACGCAGGACCCGTCCAGCCCTGCCCCCCGCTGGCCCCTGCGCGTCAGCCAGATCGATGGCGATCCCGCCAGCCGCGACATCATCCGCGCCTTCGACAAGCCCCGCAGCTGGAGCGCCCCGCGCGAACAGTTCCGCACCGGCTTTGACCTGACGCGCCCCGAATACCAGCCCTTTGACTGGACCACAGCGATGGCCCTGCTGGATTCGACCCGCCGGTTCCTGAACGCGCAGGTGCAGCCGCAACGCTACAACAAGTTTGTGCAGTCGCCGGAAGAGGACAGCACCTGGCAGGCCAAGCGCGACACACTGGCCAAGTTCGACCAGATGCTGAAGCGCTATCGCCAGGCCAAGGACCAACACCCCTTCGACGCCCGCCTGCTGCGCTTCCTGCTGCAGGAACTGGGCGGCCTCTCGGTCGAGGGCTGGGGTACGCTGGACCCGCTGCCCGATGGCCGTCAGCCGCAATCGCCGATGGAGTTCTCGGACGGTTTCCAGGACTATTGCGACCTGTTGGAAACCCACGCCCGCATGGTCTACAGCGCCGATCCCGGCGCCCTGCCGGACGAACACCGCCGCAAGCTGCTGCCGGTCTGGCGCCACGACAGCGAATTCGAGGCCGGCATGATGGGCGGCCGCGCCCACGGCGGCTTCCCCTACTCGCGTGCCTCCAAGCCCGCCTTCCTGCTGGAACTGCCGTCGAGCGACCTCTTGGGCTGGAGCTTTGGCCAGGGCGGAAACTGGGGCGTCTTTGTCCCGGTCGAAGACCTGGAAAAAGGCGACTTCAGCCGCGCTTGGGGCGATGTGATGGCCTGAGCTGGCTGCACAGTGCAAACACCGAACACCCCGGCCCTTTCGCCGGGGTTTTCTTTTGCCGAAAACCCAGCCTCGCGACCACTGTCCCCGCGCCGGGGACACAAGGCTTGTGTCACCTTCATTGGGCCTCACGTTTCCAAATCAACAAGGTGTCACAATGGAACTTCTGTACCTGGCCGGGTCGCCCTTTTCCCGCATCCCAAGGATCCTGATCCTGGAATGGGACCTCGACATTCCGACGCGGGAAGTCGATTTTCCTATTCCGGCAGACATCGAAGATGCCAACCCCATGGGTCAGGCCCCGGTTCTGCTGCGCCCTCCAAAGCCGCCGCTGTTTCTGACGCTGAATATCATCGAGCACCTGGCCCCGCTCGCGGGCCCTGACGTACCGTTCCTCTATCGTTCAAAGGATCGTGCGCACACGGCAATCGCCCTGGCCGCAGGCGACGCGGTTGTGGCTGCCGCGCAGGTGCAGTGGTCCGGACTTGGGCGCGTCACGCAGAATAAGCTGGGATGGAACCCGATGGAGCGCAACCTGCTTCGGTTCAACCGGACCATGGCCTGGTTGGCGGTTCGCACGCCACCGGACTCTTTTGTAGCGCTGGTTGCCGCTGCCATGATGTACTGGGCAAAGGACCGTCCGGTCGACGGGGTGACAACGGATGGGCAAGCGGCCGATAGATTTCTACCGCTCGCAACACGCCCATCGTTCAAAGCGACGATGCCGCCTCCGCTCCAATATCATCCAACAGACTAGACCCGCGCCGCCTGCGCAACGGCGCGGGCAAAGGCGCAAGCCTGTCTTTCTTCTTGCTGAAAATATCCTCGGGGGTCCAAGGGGGCAGACAGCCCCCTTGCCCGCCCGCCTTCAGGCGGGCTTATCCTGCACCGCCCAACGGGCGGTCCAATTTCAAAGGGCCGTCCTCAGGCCCCGACCATCCCGACGATCTCGTAGGTGCGTTTCAACACCGGCGTCGCGATCTCGCGCGCCTGCTCGGCCCCCAGGTCAAGGATCTTGTCGATCTCACCCGTGTCCTGCATCAGCCGCGCCATCTCGCCCGAGATCGGCGCCAGCTTTGCGACGGCCAGTTCGGACAGCTTCGGCTTGAACTCGGAAAACTGCAGACCGCCAACCTCGGCCAGCACCGCCTCGACCGAGGTGTCGGCCAGGGCCGCGTAGATGTTGACCAGGTTGCGCGCCTCGGGGCGGCCTTCCAGCCCGTCGACCTCGGATGGCAGCCCATCGGGGTCGGTCTTGGCCTTGCGGATCTTCGTTGCGATCTTGTCGGCATCGTCGGTCATGTTGATCCGGCTGGCGTCCGAGGGATCGGACTTCGACATCTTCTTGGACCCGTCGCGCAGGCTCATGACCCGTGTCGCAGCGCCCTCGATCACCGGTTCGGTGATCGGAAAGAAATCGACCTTGAAGTCATTGTTGAACTTGATCGCGATATCGCGGGTCAGCTCAAGGTGCTGCTTCTGGTCTTCGCCCACGGGCACATGGGTTGCATGGTAGATCAGGATGTCGGCGGCCATCAGCGCCGGATAGGCAAAGAGCCCGAGCGAGGCGTTTTGCTGGTTCTTCCCGGCCTTGTCCTTCCACTGGGTCATGCGCTGCATCCAGCCCATCCGGGCGACGCAGTTGAAAATCCAGGCCAGCTGCGCATGTTCGGGCACGCGGCTCTGGTTGAACAGGATCGATTGCTTGGGATCGATGCCCGAGGCGATGAATCCCGCGCAAAGCTCACGCGTGGCGTGCCGCAGCTTTTCGGGATCCTGCCAGACCGTGATGGCGTGCAGGTCGACCATGCAATAGATGGTCTGGTCGTACTGACCCTGCATGTCGACAAAGCGTTTGATCGCGCCAAGGTAATTGCCCAGGGTCAGCCCGCCGGATGGCTGGATGCCCGAGAACACACGCGGCGTGAAGGCAGATGGTGTTTGGACCACCTCTGTCATGGGAACTCTCCGTTTCTTGTCCCTACGTTTCAATGGCGCATAAGGGCCACGCTGCGGGGGGTCAACCAATCGGGGCTGGAATCGCTGCGCCAAGTGCCTTAGCCAGTTTGCGACAAAGCATCCGGAGCCCGCCATGACGCATCCCGACGACGTCTCTCCCATCAACCCTCTGCCGCCTGCCGTGGTGGCCCTGTGCCTGATGATCGCGGGCGTCGAGGTTGCGGTCTCGCTGGGTGCGCGTGGGATCGTCGGCGGCACCGAGGCCGTGGGCTGGCGGGTGCTGTTGGCGCAGGACTACGGGTTTTCGGGCCGGGTGTTCGACTGGATGGTCCGCAACGGGTCCTGGCCGCTGGAACACGTGCAGCGCTTTCTGACGTATCCCTTTGTGCACGGCTCGTTCACCCACGCGATCTTTGGCATCGTCATGGTGCTGGCGCTGGGCAAGATGGTGGGCGAGGCCTTGGGCAATCTGGCCGTTGTGATCGTCTTTGCCGTGTCCAGCATCGTCGGAGCCGTGGCCTATGGCACCCTTGTCGACACCTCGTTGCTGCTGATCGGGGCTTTTCCCGCGATCTACGGTTTGATCGGCACCTACACCTACATGCTGTGGCTGCGACTGGGCCACATGGGCCAACGACAGATCAGAGCCTTTTCCCTGATCGGGTTCCTGCTGGGCATCCAGCTGATCTTTGGGCTGTTTTTCGGCGGTGGACCGGATTGGGTGGCCGATGTCATCGGCTTTGTGGTGGGCTTTGCCCTGGCGATCGTGCTGGTGCCCGGCGGCGTTCGACGGCTAATCGCCAAACTGCGCCGGGACTAGGGTCGGCAGGCACATCAGGTCCTGCGTTTCCGCGATGACACTCAGCCGGTCCAGCGCGATCCGGCTGTCCGGCCCGATCTCGTGGATTTTTGGTGTCACGACCGGCCCCGCCGCAGCATGGCTTTCAACTCGGACAGTCGGAATGCGCCCAGGATTTGCCCCACGACCGCATAGGCCACCCCACCAAGTGCAACCAGACCTGCCAGGGCAAGGTAGCGCCATCCGCCGGTCGTCAGGGCCTCGGCCATCACCAGGCCCGCGCCATAAAGCGCCGCCCCCATCAGGGCCGATGCCAAAAGGATGCGCCAGAGACGCGCAAAGAAGCGGGCGTCAAAGCGAGCCGTCTCGCCCATTCTGCGGGCGCCTCGGGCCAGCCACCACACCATGGCCCACCCGGCCAGGGTGGTGGCAATTGCGGGCGCAATCCAGCCCAGCACCGGGGCGAGCCCGATGGCGGCCACGGCGTTCACGATCATCGACCAGACGGCAAAGCGGAACGGCGTCCGCGTGTCTTCGCGCGCGAAAAAGAGCGGTTGCAGGATCTTTTGCAACACAAAGGCGGGCAGGCCCAGCCCATAGATGGCCACGGCCACGGCAATGGCCGCGCTGTCGTCCGCGCCGGTTGCGCCACGCTCGAACAGGACCGAAACGATGGGCAAGGGCACGACGATCAGCGCCACGGCGGCGGGCAGGGTCAGCGCCAGCGACAGTTCACCGGCCCGCGACAGCGCCTCGCGTGCGCCGGTGTCATCACCCGCTTTCAGGCGGCGCGACAGGTCGGGCAAGAGCACGATGCCGATGGCAATGCCGACCACACCCAGTGGCAGCTGGTACAGACGGTCGGCGGCATACAGCCAGCCCACCGCCTTGTCGAAGTTCGAGGCCACCTGCTGCCCCACCAGCAGGTTGATCTGCATGACACCCCCGGCCAGGGCGGCGGGCACGGCGACGACCACCAGGCGTTTCATGTCGGGCGTCAGCCGCGGGCGGCCGGGGCGCAGTTGCACACCCGCGCGGCCTGCCGCAACCCAGACCAGCGCCAGTTGCGCGATCCCGGCCACGGGGATTGCCCAGATCAGTGCCGTGATGGCCTGAGCCCCAACGAGGGGCGCGCCGATCAGTGCGAGGATGATCAGGACGTTCAGCAGGACGGGCGCCGCGGCGGCCGCAGCAAAATGGCCCTTTGCGTTCAGCACCCCAGAAAACAGGGCCGCCAGCGAGATGAAAAAGATATAGGGAAAGACGATCCGCCCATACCCCACGGTCAGGTCAAAGCGTTCGTCCCCGGCAAAGCCTTCGGCCACGGCCCAGACAAAGGCGGGCATGAAGATCATCGCCAGCGCCGTCAACGCCAGCAGAACAGTGGCCAGCCCGTTCATCGCATCGCGTGCGAATTTTTGATGGTCCTCGTCGCCTTCGACCTTTTTCGAATACATCGGAACAAAGGCCGCGTTGAACGCGCCCTCGGCAAAGAACCGTCGAAACATGTTGGGCAGGCGAAAGGCGGCGACAAAGGCGTCCATCACCGGCCCCGGTCCGATCACCGCCAGGATCACGATCTCGCGCACCAGGCCCAGAACACGGCTCATCAGCGTCCAGAAGCTGACGGTCAGAACGCTGGCAAACAGGCGGATGGGTTTCACGGTGGTCGGGCCTTTGGTGTCGTTGTCACGGTCGTTATGCGTGCGCCAAGGGTGGGGGGCAAGCGGAAGTGGGGTTTGCCTTTCCACGTGTTGCCCGGGATTTCAGCTTTTCCGCGCCAATCCCCGGGCGACGTGCTGCGGGCTGGGGCTGTTTTGATTAATCGTTTAACTTTGCAATTGACTCGCGGTCGATTTGGCTGATTAATCGTTAAATCAGGGGGCAAGCATGGTCAGCATCAAGGAAATTGCCAGCGACATCGGAGTTTCGGCCGCGACGGTGTCGAATGCGCTGACCGGCAAGGGGCGGGTCTCGAAAGAGATGGTGGCCCGCATCAAGACCCGCGCCGAAGAGCTGGGATATCGCCCCAGCACGGCGGCCCGGGCTTTGAAAACCGGGCAAACCGGGATCCTTGGCCTTGTGATGCCCGATCTGACCAACCCACTGTTTCCGCGCATCGCGCAGACCCTGTCACAAGCCGCCGAAACCAAGGGGCTGGGCATCCTGATCGCCGACTCGCGGGGCAGTGCCCACGAACAGTCCGAGGCCTTGCGGCGCCTGGTGGGCCGGGGCGTCGACGGGTTGCTTGTGGTGCCCCAACGCGGCACCACGCCCGACCCGATGCCTGTGCCCGTCGTGGTGATCAACACCGCCTCTGATCCTCTGAACGCGGTCAGTGCGGACCACGCGGGCGGCGGAGCGCTGGTCGCGCGGCACATTGCCGACATCGGCCATCGCAGGGTTGTCATCCTGGGCGGCGACCCCGTTTCAGAAGTGCAGCGCGACCGGATCGCGGGGATGCAGGCGGCCTTGCGTCCCGACATGCAGGCCAGTGTCTTCTGGGGGGACGCGGGCGTTGCCCAGGCGGTTGCCGAGGTCCAGGCGGGCGCGACGGCAATCCTGACGACCTCGGATCTGATCGCGCTGCGGATGCGGTCGCAACTCATGCAGGCTCAGATTGCCGTTCCCGAACAAGTCAGCCTGACCGGGTTCGACGACATGAGTTTTGCCCCGATCATGCACCCGGCCCTGACAACCGTGGCGCAAGACGTCGACACCATCGCCGCGCGCGCCATCGACATCATCACCTCGCATATCCGGGGCGAAACCCCCGATACACATGGCCAGACCGTGCCCATGCGGCTGGTTGTGCGCAATTCAACGACCATCCCAAAAGACCAACCAACAAGGAGACACCTGCCATGACCAGACCTCTGTCCATCCTCGCACTCGGGGCGGCGCTGACTGCCAGCAGCGTCGCTGCCGAAGGCACGCTGACAATTTCGGTCTATTCCTTTGCCCAGGACGCCTACAAAAAGGCGCTTTATGACCCCTTCGAAGAGATGTGCGGCTGCGAGCTTGTCATCGAGACCGGCAACTCGATCGAACGCATGGCCAAGATCGAGGCCAATGCCGCCGATCCGGTCATCGACATGGCAGTGATTTCTTCACACGACGCGCTGAGCCTTGCGAACAAGGGCCTGCTGCAGCCGCTGGATCCGGCGAAACTGTCGAGCTTTGACAAGCTCTATCCCGCGGCGCAGGACCCGCTGGGCGGCAACATGGCTGTGGGCTACACCTTCTACGCCAGCTCGATTGTTTATCGCGAGGATCTGGTCAGCATCGAAAGCTGGGCCGATCTGCTGGGTGACGGGCTGGCGGGCAACGTCTCGCTGCCGAACATCACCGGCACGCAGGGGCCGCTGACCCTGATGATGCTGGACAAGGCGGCAGGCGGTGATGCCAGCGACTTTACCGGCACGATTTCGGCCATCGGCGAACATGCCGACGACATCGTGACCTTCTATTCGCGCTCGTCCGAACTGGCGCAGTTGATGAACCAGGAAGAGGTCATCGCCGCGCCCGTCGGCCGTTTCGCCTGGAGCCGCTTCAAAAGCTCGCCGCTGCCCTTTGCATGGGCGGATCCGGCCGAGGGTCAGGCCGGTGGTATGAACGTGATGATCATGACGGCGAACAACGGCAACGAAGAGCTGGCCTACAAGCTGATGGACTATTGGCTGTCGACCGAGGTGCAGACCCGCGTCGCCGAGGCGCTGATCGACAGCCCCGCCAACATGGAGGTCGTCGTCAGTGACGAGGTCGCCGAGAACCTGACCTACGGGGCCGAGCTGATCAACTCGCTCAACATCCTGGATCCGGCCACGATCATCGCCAACCGCGATGCTTGGGTCGATCAGTGGAACACCGAAGTGATCCGCTAACCGCTCATCGTAGGGCGGGGTTTACCCCGCCTTACCTCTCTCTTTCACGGAGCGCAGATGTTTCTAAGCCGATCAGAAGGTCTGGCCCTTGCCCTGCCCGCGGCCCTGTTCACCTTTCTGGTGTTCCTGGTGCCTGTGGGCATCCTGTTGTCCGTCGCCTTTCAGACCGACACCGGGGCCTGGAGCCTGCAGGGCTATGTCGATTTCTTTGCCCAGCCGCTGAACCAGAAGGTGTTCTTTCGGACCCTGAAACTGGGCATCCTGGTGGCCGGAACTGCCGCCGTGATCGGCTATCTGGCCGCCTTTTGCATCGTGAACCTGCCCGCCACCTCGCGCGGGCGGATCTTTGGGCTGGTGGTGTTGCCGCTGATGATCTCGCCGGTCGCGCGGACCTATGCCTGGATCGTGATCTTGGGCCGCACCGGCATCGTGAACGACGTGATCGTCGGGCTGGGGCTCTCCAGCACGCCGATCCGGCTTCTCTTCACCGAAACCGCCGTCTTCATCGGTCTCTTGCAGCTGTTCCTGCCGCTGATGATCATCTCGCTGGTCTCGGCGATGGAAAACATCCCCCGCGATGTGGTCCCCGCCGCCCGGGTCCTTGGCGCCAGCTGGTTCCAGGTCTTTTTCCGCATCATCCTGCCGCTGACCAAAGAGGGCCTGGTGATCGGCGGCACGCTGGTCTTCACCGGCGCGCTGACAGCCTACATCACCCCCGCGATCCTGGGTGGGTCCAAGGTGCTGATGCTCGAGACGCTGCTTTATCAAAAGGTCAACGTCTCGAATGACTTCGTCTCGGCCAGCGTCATTGCGATGATCCTGATCGTGATGTGTTTCTCGGCCAATCTCGCGCTCAAGCGCATCGCGTCGGTCAAGAGGTAGCGCCATGTCCCGTCTCATGATCTGGCTCATTCTGGGCGTCACCCTGACCTTCCTGATCGGCCCCTTCCTGATCGTCATCTTTGCCGGCATGTCGGCGGGCGAGGCGCTGGCCTTTCCGCCGCAGGGCCTGTCGCTGAAGTGGTACGCCAAGGTGTTCACCGTCGAAAGCTTCCGCGCCAGTTTCGCCCTGTCGATGTTCCTCGCGATTTTCGGCACCTTGGCAGCGCTGCTGATTGGCATCCCGGCGGCCTATGCGCTGAACCGCTATGACATCCCGGGGGCTGAAACGATCCGCACCATCGTCGCCGCCCCGATCATCGTGCCCGGCATCATCGTGGGTCTGGCCCTGCTGCGCTACTTCGTGGTGCCGCTGAACGTCGCCATCACGGTGGCGCTTTTTGTGACCCACACGGCGCTGGTGCTGCCCTATGCGGTGCGCGTGGTGTCGTCGAGCCTGAACAACCTGCGCGCCGACATGGAAGAGGCCGCCGTGATCCTGGGCTGCACCCGTCTGCAGGCTTTCACCAAGGTGGTGCTGCCCAACATCCGCGGCGGCATCCTGGCGGCGTTCATCCTGGGCTTTGTGACCAGCTTCAACGAGGTGCCCGCCTCGCTGTTCCTGTCGGGCCCCGGGGTGCGCACGCTGCCCATCGACATGCTCTCGTATATGGAAATCACCTTTGATCCCTCGGTGGCGGCCCTGTCGGCTCTTTTGGCCTTCATGTCCGTCGCCATCGTCTTTATCGCCGAACGGCTGCTTGGGTTTTCTCGCTATGTCTGACGCCTTTGTTTCCCTGACCGATCTGACGCTGTCTTATGGACAGACCGTCGCCGTGCCGAACCTGAACCTCGATATTGTCGAGGGTGAGTTGATCGCGCTGCTGGGCCCCTCGGGCTGTGGCAAGACCACGACCATGCGGGCCATCGCCGGGCTGATGCCGCCCGCGCAGGGGCGGATCGTGATCGACGGGGCGGATGTCACTCGTGTGCCCGCCAACAAGCGGGGAATCGGGCTGGTGTTCCAGTCCTATGCGCTTTTCCCGCATCTCAGCGCTTTTGAAAACGTCGCCTTCGGGCTGCGTCTGCAAAAGCTGCCGCAGGCGCAGATCCGTGCCAAGACCGAGGCGGGCATGGCGACCGTCGGCCTGACCGGGTTCGAGGCCCGCAAGCCGGGCGAGATGTCGGGCGGGCAGCAACAGCGCCTCGCGCTGGCCCGGTCGCTGGTGATGCAGCCCAAGGTGCTGCTGCTGGACGAGCCCCTGTCGAACCTCGACGCCCGTCTGCGGCTTGAGATGCGCAACGAGCTTCAGCGCGTGCAGAAAGAGACGGGGATCACCATGGTCTTTGTCACCCATGACCAGTCCGAGGCGCTTGCGCTGGCCGATCGGATCGTCCTGATGAAGGACGGCAAGATCGAGCAGCTGGGCACGCCAGCCGAGCTGTACGCCCGGCCCGACACGGCCTTTGCCGCTGATTTCATGGGGTTCGAGAACATCTTTCGGGTCGAGGGGGATGCGTTGGTGTCGGACAGCGGGCGCTTGCCGCTGGGCTATCAAGCCTCGGCACAAATCCTGGCCTGGCGTCCGGGGGGCGTGGGTGTGGGCGCGGGGCCGCACCGGGGCCGCGTGATCGCCAGCAGCTTTGCCGGGGGGCACCGCGAATATGTGCTCGACAGCGCGCTGGGCCAGATCAAGGCGGATGCGCCCATAGACGTGCCCGAGGTGCCCATCGGTCAGGACGTGGCCTTTGACCTGCCGCAAGACACAGCTCGCCCGCTGGCCGCGTGACGCAGGTCTGGGTCGATACCGATTTCGGGTTTGACGACCTGTGGGCGCTGCTGGTGCTGCGCCATCTTGGAGTGCAGGTTGCCGGCGTCTCGCTCGTGGCCGGCAATGCGCCGCTGTCCCGTGTGATCGCAAATGCCCTGGGTGCGCACCGGAGCTATGGGTTCGCCTGGCCGCTGTATCAAGGCGCTGCCCGCCCGCTGACGCGCGACCCGGAAACGGCCGAGCGCATTCTTGGCCCCTTCGGAATGGTGACCCGTGGTTTGCGGCTGCCAGAGGTCCCGGTTACCGCCCTACCCGAGGCCCTGCCCGCACTTCAGAACTGGCTGACCGCGTTAGAAACCCCGCGAGAGGTTCTGGCGCTGGGTCCGCTGACCAATATCGCTTTGCTGTTGCAAAGCGATATTGGTCTGGTCCAGCGGGTCTCGCGCGTTGTCTGGATGGGCGGCAGCTCTGGCCCGGGCAACCACACGCCGCTGGCAGAGTTCAATGCTGTTGCCGATGCCGAAGCGCTGGCCGTGGTGCTTGCGTCAGGTGTCAGGCTCGACGTGGTCGACCTGACGTTCTGCCGAAAGGTGACCTTTGCCGAAGAGGACATGCCCGACGCCGATCCCCTGACCCGTGACCTGTTGGGGGGCTACCTGGACATCGCGCTAAACCGGGGACGACCCGGTATGGCGATCTATGACCCGCTGGCCGCAGTGGCGGTGGCGCGGCCTCTGGCGGTCGGCTTTTCGGCGTGCGACATCTCGGTCTCGACGCAGGATGACGCGACCTATGGCGCGACAAAGGTCACTTCGGCCCAGACCTCGGCGACCCGGATTGCAACCGGCGCGCAGGGGAACCTGGCCGCGATGTGCCTGGGCGCTTTGACAAAGGACGCCATAAATGGCCCGTGACCAAGATCTGACCGACCCTTCCTTGCGCGCCCGCGCCGTCAAGGCGGCTTTGGGGCAGGCGCCGTTTGACCTGTTGATCGCGGGTGCGCGGTTGCTGGACATGGTGACCGGGCGCGAACGGCTGGCCGACATCGGCACGGTTGGCGGGCTGATCGCCAGCGTGCACGCTCCTGATCCCGAACGCGAGGCCACCACCCGCATCGACGCTGCGGGGCGCCACGCGCTGCCGGGGTTGATTGACACGCATATGCACGTGGAAAGCTCGATGGTGACCCCGGCTGAATACGCCCGGGCCATCGTGCCGCGTGGGGTCACAACCGTTGTTTGGGACCCGCACGAGTTCGCAAATGCCTGTGGTTTGCCGGGCGTCGATTATGCCATCGCGGCGGGGCGGGATCTGCCCCTGCGCCTGTTGACGCTGGCCCCGACCTGCGTGCCCTCGGCCCCGGGCTACGAGGCCAGCGGCGGCGATTTCGGCCCCGAGACGCTGGCTGCGCTGCTCGCGCGCGACGACATCCACGGCGCCGCAGAACTGATGACCATGCATCCGCTGCTAAGCGGTGATCCGCGGGTGACCGGCATCGTGAACGCTGGTCTGGCCAGCGGCAAACGGGTCTGCGGCCATGCGCGCGGGCTGACGGGCGGCGCGCTTGCGGCCTATGCTGCGGCGGGGGTCGAGACGGACCACGAGCTGACCTCGGCCGTGGATCTGCTCGCACGGCTCGAGGCCGGGATGACCGTCGAATTGCGCGGCTCACATGGCCATCTGCTGCCCGAGTTCGCCGAGGCGCTGCTAAAGCTTGGACATCTGCCGCAGACGGTGACCTTTTGCACCGATGACGTCTTTCCCGACGATCTGTTCCACAAGGGCGGGCTGGACCAGATGCTGCGTGTGATGATCGCGCATGGCCTGCCGCCCGAATGGGCCTATCGCGCCGCCACGTTGAACGCAGCGACCCGCATCGGCCGCCCCGATCTGGGTCTGATCGCGCCTGGAAAGCGGGCGGACATCGTGCTGATGGACGACCTGGCGCAAGTGCGCGCCAGCCTTGTCGTGGCGGATGGTCAGGTTGTGGCCGAGGCCGGGGCCTTGACGGTCGCCGCGCCCGAAGTCGATCCGCCCGCGGCGCTGAAAGCCTCGGTCAACGTGGCAAGCCTTGCCCCCGATGACTTTGAGGTGACCGCCGCCGGCACAACCGCGCAGATCGCGACCCTGTCGAAACCGAGGTTCCCCGAGTGGGGCGCCCGAACGGTCGAGGTGCGCGACGGCACGCTGGCGCTGCCCGACGACATGATCCGCATGGCCATCGTGAACCGTTATGGCGCGGGCACACCGGTCCGCGTGGCCTTTCTTGAAAACTGGGGCATCTGGCGCGGAGCCTTTGCGACGACCGTATCCCATGACAGCCACAACCTGACGATCTTTGGCCGTGACCCGGTCGACATGGCACTTGCCGGAAACACCCTGCGCGCCTCGGGCGGGGGGCTTTGTGTCGTTGCAAAAGGCCGGGTTGCGGCCCATCTTCCGCTGCCCCTTGCCGGTCTGGTCAGCCCGGCGTCCCTGTCAGAGACAGCCGAACGCTTTGCGGCCCTGCGCCACGCGATGGACGCGCTGGTCGACTGGCATCCGCCTTACCTTGTGTTCAAGGCGCTTTTCGGGGCCTCGCTGGTCTGCAACGCAGGCCCACGCCTGAGTGACGTGGGCCTGGTGGATGTTTTCGAAGAAAAGGTGCTGACGACACCGGTGGTGGCTCAGGTCACCCCATCGCCGTAAAGGCAAAGCCTTCGCCGGCCTTTTCCACATTTCCGACGCCGGGATAGGTGAAATGGAAGCCCAGAATGCTGTTCCCGTCCGCCGTGGCGCGGTCCAGCAGGCGGCGGCGGGTCTGGCCGGTCCGTTCGGCGTCGGCGTCAAAGGCGGTGGTCCATTCGGGATGCGCCAAGTGCAGCACCTCGCTGGGGACCGCATCCCCGAGGATGATCAACCCGCCGCCGTCCTCGACCAGAACCGCGATGTGCCCCATCGTGTGACCGGGCGCGTCGATCACCGAGACGCCCGCCGCGATCTGATCGCCGTCCTTGACCAGCGTCAGCCGATCCTTCATCGCCGCCAAATCCCGCTGAGCGCCTTGCGCAAAGGGGTGGAAATCGGCGGGCAGCATGTTGAAGATGTCGGGGTTCATCCAGAACTCGAACTCGGCCGCGCCGATGAAGTATTCGGCGTTGGGGAAGCTGTGGCTGCCATCGGCGGCCAGCGTGCCCCAGACGTGATCCGGGTGCGCATGGGTGATCACCACCTTGGTGATGTCCGCCGGCGACACGCCGTTCATCGCCAGATTGGCAAACAGGCGGCCCGCCGTGGGCTGGAACTTGTCCCCTGATCCGTTGTCGACAAGGATCAGGTCGGTCGATGTCCGCAGCAGGGTGATGTTCAGTTCAAAATCGATCGTCTCGGGAACGCCGCCCACCTGCTCCATGAAGGCCAGGAACTCGTCTTGCGGGGCCCCGGCGCCGATGACGGCACCGGGCATGGTCAGGTGGCCGTCGCTCAGGACTGTGACCTCGACCGCGCCTTGCATGTGGCTGTGCGTCTTCTGGGCCTGCGCAAGCACGCCGCTGGGCAATCCAAATGCCGTCAGCGCCGCGCCACCGACAAGGAACTTGCGTCGTCCGACCGGAATGATCGTATCGAGTATCAGCTTGTCTGTCGTCATGGTCTGTCCTCCCTAAGCCGGAATTGGCCCGCTCAGGGTAGGCCCGAATCACGAATTCGCGAAATCAGGGACAGATGATGGCCTAGCACGGCGGGATCGAGATCGGGCGGCCGTCGCGCATGTGGGCGTAGTACACGCGCAGGTCGTCCGGGAATTCCCTGACGGGCCGAGGGTCAATCTCGGGGGTGAACAGGCGGCGAAGCAGCGCGATCATTGGGCGGCACCTTCTTCCAGGAAATAGGACAATTGCTCGATGAACCCATAGCGGCGCATCATCGCGTCGCCCTCGGGTGTGCGGCTGGCGGCGCGCACATGTTCCAGGTCCTTGACGTCCCCGACCAAGGCGATCTGGTTGGGGTCCGAAGGGTCGCGCAGGATCGCCTTGATTTCCATGGAATCGCCGAAAATCGCATCGTGATCTGCGTGAAACTGTGCGTCGCCAAAGGGATTGTCAGAGTTCGAGACCCGGGCGATTGAAACCATTAGTGCCATTTGAAAATCCTTTCGTTGCTGAAGTTCCGGGGCCTGCTTCGAGGCCACATCCGCATTAAACCCCGCCGACAGGGCATTTGATAAGCCGGGCTGTTTCGGTTTTATTGTTCGATAAGATGGAACAATGGGGGCCGGGATGATTGACCAACTGCGCGCTATGGCGATCTTTCAGGCGGTGGCCGAGGCCGGGTCTTTCCGCAAGGCCGCCACAAGCCTTGGCCTGTCGCCGTCGGTGGTCAGCCACCACATCACGCAGTTCGAGACGCACCTGGGCACGCCGCTTCTGTACCGCTCGACCCGCCGGATGTCGCTGACCGATGCGGGGGCCGAGCTGCTGCGGGCCAGCCAGAAGATGTCGAAAGCGGCGCAAGAGGGGCTGGCGGCAGTGAACCGCCGGGTCTCGCAACCGCAGGGGAAGTTGTCGATCACGCTGAACACCTCGGCCTCGCGCCCGCCGGTCTGTGACATCTACACCGGTTTTGCCCGCACCTATCCCGAGATCCAGCTGTCGCTGCACATCAGCGATCGGTACGTGAACCTTGAGGGGTCGCCATACGATCTGGCGATCCGTGGCACGACCCGTGGGCTGGACGACAGCACCTACAAGGCGACCCGGCTCGGGGCTGTGTATTTCTGCATCTTCGCCGCACCCGACTACGTGGCCTCGCGCCCACCGGTGCAGAGTTTCGAGGATCTGGCGAACTGGGATTGGGTGCAGACGCCCCAGATCAACTGGGCAGGATTTGCCCGGATGTGCGGCATGCCTCCGCCCAATGCCGAGCCACGCATCGCGGTGTCCTGTGACAACTTCCAGATGGGGCTGCAATTTGTGCGCGCGGGCATGGGGTTCTGCGCCGAGTTCAAGCTGCTGTTGGTCGAGGATCTGAAGGCCGGACGGTTGGTCGAGGTTCTGCCGGGCCTGATGACCAAACCGCTGGATATCTTTGCGATCTACCCGGCCAACGCCCCCAGCGACAGCCCTGCGCGGCTGTTTGTCGAATACATGACCTCGCAGGACTGGTTGTTGGACGGGGGGCATTTCACACGGGACTAGCCGACGTGCATCCCCCCGGGGCCATCAGGCCGTGATGGATGACGGGTGCGTCACCGCAGGCAATGCGCGCGCCAGTCGTCCGGGTTCCAGATGGTGGCCGTCGGCTGGATGTCGCTGTCGTAGACGGTGAACGTCAGGTTCGATGCGGCCTGACCCGGATCATTGCTGTCCGGTCCAAACGAAAAGGACTGACCGCTGTTGAACGGGCCGAAGACGTAGACGAACACCTGGTTCTTGCGGCGATACCCGCCACCCTCGACTGCTCCTTCCTGATACTGGACGGTAAGAGTGCCTGTTTCGTTCGGATCGGCGGCGCCGATTTCCCCCCAGGCCGCATAGCGGAACCCGCCGTCACCCCCGAGGATCGCCTGCTCAGTGTCGCTGATGTTCTGGAAATAGGTGAGCTGAAGTTCGCAGTTCCACACTCCGTTTCCAAGGTCCGAGGCGAACATCTCGATCTCTTGCTCCCAGCCGGTCGCCTGGGACAAGCGGGCATCCCCAGACAGGTCAGCGGCCTTGCCGCCCCCAGGCAAAATCGCAAGTGCGGTGAGAACGGCGGCAGCAATTGGCAGACGTGTGGTGCTGGGCATTGGGCAGGTCCTTTTATTGTGTGCATTTTCACGAAACGAACAATGAGGACGGGCCGCCACGTCATTGCAGAGTGGACGAATTCACATGCAAAAGAAAGGATTTAAGCCAACTGAAAGCGACGGGTGTCGGTTGGGCAAGTGCGCGACCACACCAACCTGCTGGATCGATCATGATATTCCGGGATGCCGAGTGACGGCGGACCAAGGTTTTTTGGGTTCTAACGTTTGAACGTGTTTTCACGGTGCCACGTGACAAATTCCGCTCTGGGTCGATGGGCCAATCGGTCAGGTGCCAGCAGCTTGCCCGTTTCATTTATCATTGTTTCGACCGCGCGATGATCATTGCTTTGCCTGGACACCAGAATCGTCAGGTCCTCTGCCAGACCGACCATTCCCCGATCGAACATCCAATGCGCCGTACCAGAAAGGGCAATTCCGTTGCTGATGATGTCGGGGCCGTTTTGTTCTACGGGTTTGATGTGCGCGGCTTCGACTTCGGCGCGGCCGCCGCCGTTGATCAGGCGCAAGCCGGTGATTGCGCATCGTTCGCCATAAGCGCGCAGCACGTTCTTGCGGAAGGCCCTGTCGCGAACGGCGCGGTTGGTCAATTGGCTAACCCGGACACGAGGAGCGTCGTGAATGAACGGTTCTGGAGCGTCATGAAAGCCAGACGCCTCGTCGACTTGGTCAACGCGCGGCAGAACGGTATCTTTTCCCAAACCCAGTTGAATGATGCGCGAAAAGTCTTGAGGCGAAAGCGGCCTTACGGCTGCCTGCGCCCGCCCGGATATGTTTCCCAGCTTATTGAGCAAGCCTTGCTCGACAAGATCGCCGTCGTGCCGAAAGGGAACGGGATCTCCAAAATCCAGATAGGTTCCCGGCTGCATGACGGCCAGGTACATGCCGTCGTTTCTTGGATCCGAAATGATTTTCTGGACTTTTGCGACTGCAAAGTAGCCTTTGGATTCCTTCACTTTCGAGGGTTCCAGATAAACGATCCAATCGCCTTCGCAGCGCTGGGCGCGCGTCAGGTACTGTTTCGGAAACTGGTATTGCTCCGAAGGAACATCGTCGTAGATTGAATCTGTCCGATGAATGAATATTCCAAATGCCATGCACGCAGTTGCGCAAAGTTTTCAACGAGTTGCAAAGGGAAAATACTCGTTTAGGTGGAAATCTTCGGCCTGAGGTCCAGGATTTGATCCAAATGCAGGTGCACCAGTCAACTGCGGGGCAATGTCTGTTCGCGTCAGCTCCGCGCCCGTTCTGCGCCTTCCTCGATCGCCTGCCGCAGTCGTTTTTCCAGCGTCTTCTGTTTGCTCTCGGTGTAGTACTTCAGGCCGAACATGTCCTTCACATAGAAGGTGTCGACCACCTGTTCACCGTAAGTCGCGATCACGGCGCTGGCGATATAGACGTTGGACGCCGCAAGGGTGCGGGCCAGGTCATACAGCAGGCCGGGGCGGTCGCGGGTGTCGACCTCGATGATCGTGTAGATCTCGGACCCGTCGTTGTCGAAGGTGATCGAGGTCGGTACCTTGAACGCCTTTTCCCGCTTTTTCAGCTTGTCGCGCGATTCCATCGCGGCGCTGGCCACGACCTCGCCCAGCAGGGTCTTGCGGATCATGTCGCGCAGGCGCGGGATACGGTTGTCCTCGTAGGGGCGGCCTTCGCTGTCCTGGATCCAGAAGGCCGCCGTGGCGTAGCCGTCCTTGGTCGTATAGGTGCGCGCGTCGACGACGTTTGCCCCGACCAAGGCCAGCGCGCCGGCCAGCCGCGAGAAGATGCCGGGGTGATCGGACATCGCGAAACAGGCGCGGGTGGCGTCGCGGTCTTCGTCCAGGTGGATGTCGACGCGGATGTCGTCGGGGCCGATCTCTTGGCGCAGCAGTTCGGCGAACGCCTTGTGCGCGGTGATGTGCAGGCCCTGCCAATAGGGCGGGTAATGGCGGTTGGTTTCGATCCGCAGTTCCTTGGCCGACCAGTCCGACAGCTCTTCGCGCAGCAGCTTCTTGGCCTGCGAGCCGCGGTTCTCGCGGTTCAGCGCCTCCATCCCGTCTTCGAGCGCGCGGCGGGTCTGGCGGTAAAGCGCGCGCAGCAGCGCGGCTTTCCAGTTGTTCCAGGTGCCGGGGCCCACGCCGCGGATGTCACAGACGGTCAACACGCAGAGCAGGTCCAGCCGTTCCTTGGTCTGTACGGCCTTGGCAAAATCGCGAACGGTGCGCGGGTCGGCGATGTCGCGTTTCTGCGCCATGTCCGACATCAGCAGGTGATACCGCACCAGCCATTCGACCGTTTCGCATTCCTTCTTGTTCAGTCCAAAGCGCGGAGCGACCTTGCGCGCGATCTTGGCGCCGAGGACCGAATGGTCCTCGTCCCGTCCCTTGCCGATGTCATGCAGCAGCAGAGCGACATACAGCACCTTGCGGTTCACGCCTTCCTTCAGGATCGAGCTGGCCACCGGCAGCGCCTCGATCAGGTGTTCGTGCTCGATTTCGCTAAGGTGCCACAGGCATTGGATCGTGTGTTCGTCCACCGTGTAATGGTGGTACATGTTGAACTGCATCAGGGCGCGAACGGGTTCGAACTCGGGGATGAAGGCCGAGAGCATGCCCAGTTCATTCATCCGCCGCAGAGCCCGTTCGGGGTTGCCGTGCTTGATCAGCAGATCCAGGAAGATGCGCCCGGTGTTCGGGTCGTTGCGCATATCTTCGTCAATCAGATGCAGGTTCGCCTTGATCAACCGCATGGCATCGGGATGGATCAAGAGCCCGGTGCGCAGCGCCTCTTCGAAGAGGCGCAGCAGGTTCATCTTGTCGGACAGAAAGACCTCGTCGTCCTTGATGCCCAGCCGGTTGTTCACCACCTCGAACCCAGAGCGGACCGAGCGCTGACGTTTGAAAATCCGCGCCAGAAGCGGGGCTTCCTTGGTGTGATCGGCTTCCAGAGAGGTCAGGAAGATCCGCGTGACCTCGCCCACCTCGGTGGCGTGGCGGAAATAGTCCTGCATGAACCATTCGACATCGCGACGGCCGCCCTTGTCGGTGTAACCCATGGCATCTGCCACGGCGACCTGCATGTCGAACGTCAACTGTTCGGTCGCGCGCTTGGCGATCAGGTGCAGGTGGCAGCGGACGGCCCAGAGGAATTCTTCGGCCTTGATAAAAGCCTTGTATTCCTCTTCGCGAAAGACGCCACGGCGCAACAACTCTTCGGTGTCGCCGGTGGCGTAGACATATTTCATGATCCAGTAGAGCGACTGCATGTCCCGCAACCCGCCCTTGCCCTCTTTCACATTGGGCTCGACCATGTAGCGCTGGCCCTGCTTGCGGTGCCGTTGATCCCGCTCTTCCAGCTTGGCCGCGATGAACTCGCGTTCGGTACCTTGGAACAGATCGTCCCACAGGCGCTTGTCAAGGTTGTCCGCCAGGGGCTTGTGACCGACGATAAACCGGTTTTCCAGCATCGCCGTGCGGATGGTGAAATCTTCGCCACCCAATCGGATGCAGTCTTTGACCGTGCGCGAAGAATGCCCGACCTTCAGTTTCAGATCCCACAGCAGATAAAGCATCGACTCGATGACGCTCTCGGCCCAAGGGGTGATCTTGTAGGGGGTCAGGAACAGAAGATCGACGTCAGATTGCGGGGCCATTTCGCCCCGGCCATATCCACCCACGGCCAGAACGGACAGGCGTTCCCCCTCGGTCGGAGTCGGTCGCGGGTGAAAGACGTTGGCCGCCAGTTCCCATGTCAGCTTGACGATCCCGTCGGTCAGCGCCGTGTAGGCCCGGGTCACCACGCGTGACTGGAACGGGGACTCGTGCAGCAGCGTGGCGATGGCATCGCGCGCCTTGTTGCGCCGGTCGGACAGGACCTTGACCGCAGCGGCGCGGTTGATCCGCTCCTCTACGCCATCTTTCAGCGCATCCCAGATTTCCAGTCGAATGGCGTCGACATCAAAGATCTGGGACATGTCCGGCGCCTGCGCGCCCGAAAGGGTCGAGGTCACTTCAGAAGCCGGCGCTGCCGAAGCTTGTTGGGGCAGGGTCAAGGATCACCACCTGGTTGTCTTCAATGGTCGCCACGGCCAGGCCACGCTGGTTGGTGCCGTCGGGCAAAAGGCGGAATACACCGCTTGCGCCGCTGAAACCAGCCGTTTGCGTCAAGGCTTCGACGGTCAAAGCGTCGCCCCTGCCAGCACTGGCCAGCGCACCAACCATGGCCACGCCGTCAAAGGCCAGACCCGCCAGCGCGTGGGGCGGCGTGCCGAACTGGGCGTTGTAACGGCCAGAGAAGCGCTCGACCGCGGTGCTGTCCGGAACCGCGAACCAGGCGCCTTGGGCGCCGGGCAGCCGGGCGATCTGCGGGTCCAGACCCCAGTTGGTCAGGCCGATGTACTGGGTCTTTTCGGGGTCAATGCCGCCTTCGGGCATCAGTTGCAGGAACAGGGGCAGCGCTCCTGCGGCGTTCGAGGTCAGTACGATGGCATCCGAGGCGCTGTCGCGAATGGCGTCGCGCGCCGGGACAATGGCGTTGATTGCGCCGTTTTGCGAAAACGGAAAGCCAGACGCCGCGACCGACATGCCGTTCAGACCTGCGGCCTGGGCAACGGCCACGCGGGCGACGTTGCCTTCGTCATTCTCGGGGTAGACCACGGTCACCGATTGCGACCCCTGGCTTGCCGCAAAGCTCATCACGCGGTTCGCGGTGTTTTCGAATGTCGCGCCCAGGACAAAGAGGTTGCCCCCTGCGATCGAGGCGTTGTTCGAGAAACTCACGACGTTGATGCCTTCGTCGACCACGGCCAGTGCCGCCGCGTTGGCGGCTGCACCAAACAGCGGTCCAAGGATGATCTTGGCCCCGTCGTCTACGGCCTTCTGGGCCTGGGCTGCTGCCACGGTGGCGTCGCCGCCTGTGTCGTAAACCCGCAGGTCGATGGTTGCCCCCTCGATGGCCGCCGCTGCCATGCGGGCGGCGTTTTCCAGGCTGGCTGCCACGGTGGCGGCGCCCTCGTCGGATTTCGGCAGAAGCAGCGCGACCGGCACAGGTTTCGACGCATCGATGCGCGGCCCGGTGTTCAAACCGCCGACGGTGGTCTGGCAGGCGGCCAGTGCACTCAGGGCAACGATCGCCGCAACGCGGCAGACCGCCTTGCGGGCAGGGGTCAAAACGGCAAACATAATGGGGTGAGCTCCCTCGTTGCGGTGCGGGTCGAACCGCGTTGGTGTTTGCGCGCGATAATAACGGTCCCGAAGGAGCGGTCCAGACGTGAATCCCGAAACAAAGAAACTGACGCCCGGGCTGTACCTTGTGGCCACACCGATCGGGAATGCCCGCGATATCACTCTGAGGGCGCTGGATGTGCTGGCCTCGGCCGATGTTCTGGCGGCTGAAGACACGCGCAGCCTGCGGCGGCTGATGGAAATCCACGGTATTGCGCCGGGGGACCGGCCCCTGATTTCCTACCACGATCACAACGGCGCACGGGCCCGTCCCCGCCTTCTGGCCGAGCTCGAGGCCGGAAAATCGGTGGCCTATGCCTCTGAGGCGGGTACGCCCCTGATCGCCGATCCGGGGTTCGACCTGGCGCGTGAGGCCGCGGAAAAAGGACTGGCCGTGACCAGCGCGCCCGGGGCGTCTGCGGTGGTGACCGCGCTCAGCATCGCCGGGTTGCCGACCGACAGGTTCCTGTTTGCCGGTTTCCTGCCCAACGCCAAGGGACAGCGGAAATCCGCCCTCGCGGCGCTGAAGGACGTCCCGGCGACGCTGGCATTCTACGAATCACCCAAACGGGTGGCCGCGATGTTGAAAGACGCCGCCGAGATCCTGGGCGCTGACCGGCCCGCCGCGCTGTGCCGCGAGTTGACCAAGAAATTCGAGGAATGCCGAAAGGGCAGCTTGTCTGAGCTGGCGGCAGGTTTGGCCGAGGCCCCGGTCAAAGGTGAAATCGTGGTGCTGATCGATCGGGGAAAACCGGGGGATGTTAGCGAAACGGAAATAACCGCTGCGCTAGAACTGGCGCTGACCGAAATGTCAGTGCGGGACGCGGCGGACCATGTCTCCGGTCTCTTTGGCGTCCCGCGCAGGCCGGTCTACCAACAGGCCATGCAACTTGCTGGCCGCAAATAGGGACCGCAGATGACAACAGCCGCCTTCAGATCTCAGACCGGGTTTCATGCAGGGCTCAGCGCCGAAGCCATCGTTGCACGCGATTATGAACGCCGCGGGTATCGCATTGCTTGTCGTCGCTGGCGCGGTCAGGCGGGTGAAATCGATTTGATCGCGGAAAGCCCGCGTGGCGAACTGGCCTTTATCGAGGTCAAGAAAAGCCGCTCGTTTCATCGTGCGGCCGAACGTGTCGGGCGGCGGCAAATGCAGCGGATTTGTCTGGCTGCCGAGGAGTTTCTGGGCACGCAACCCAATGGTTTGTTGACCGACATGCGCTTTGATGTCGGCCTTGTCGATGGCAGCGGCACGGCGCAAATCATTGAAAACGCCTTTCAAGCGGCATGACCATGCATTGAACCCCGGGCGACCTTGCGCCATGTAAGGCAGGCGCAGCCGTTTCCTCGGGGGAAGTATGAAGATCGCATTCCAGATGGACCCGATCGGTCCAGTTGATATCAACGCAGACAGCACATTTCGCATCGCCGAAGAGGCTCAGGCCAGGGGGCATGAGCTGTTCTACTACACGCCGGACAAGCTGGCCTTCCAGGAAGGCCGGGTGACGGCGCGGGGGCAGGATCTGAGGGTCCAGCGCGTGCAGGGCGATCACGCGATCTTGGGTGAGATGCGCGAAGTTGATCTGGCCGAGTTTGACGTGGTCTGGCTGCGGCAGGACCCGCCCTTTGACATGTTCTATATTACCACGACCCACCTGCTGGACCGTCTGGCGCCGGGCACCCTGGTGGTGAACGACCCGTTCTGGGTGCGCAACTACCCCGAAAAGCTGCTGGTTCTGGATTTCCCGGATCTTACGCCGCCGACCACCATTGCCCGCGACCTTGATACGATCCGCGACTTCAAGGACCGCCACGGCGATGTCATCCTGAAACCGCTTTACGGCAATGGCGGGGCCGGGGTTTTCAAGCTGACCGCGGACGACCGCAACCTCAGTTCGCTGCACGAACTTTTCACCGGTTTTTCCCGCGAACCCTTGATCGTGCAGAAATTCCTGCCCGACGTCAGCGCGGGCGACAAGCGGGTGATCCTGATCGATGGCGAACCGATTGGCGCGATCAACCGCGTGCCTGCGGCGGGTGAGACACGGTCGAACATGCACGTTGGTGGACGGCCCGAGAAAATCGCGCTCAGCGACCGGGATCGCGAGATTTGCGCCGCGATCGGGCCCTTGTTGCGCGAAAAGGGGCAGGTCTTTGTCGGGATCGACGTGATCGGCACCTACCTGACCGAAATCAACGTGACCTCGCCCACCGGCATTCAAGAGCTTGAGCGTTTTGATGGCATCAACGTCGCCGAACGCATCTGGGAGGTGATCGAGGCCAAGCGCGCATGAGCCGCCGGTTGGCGCTGTTCAACCGGGGTTTGCGGCTTTTTGTGAAACCCAGGCTGCGGCGCACGCACGACGTCGAAACGGGGCGCCAGGACTTTGCCCGCGCCGCGCGGCTGTTCTTTCGGCGGCCCAGCCATACCTTCGCGCCCGACCGGGACGACCCGCGCCTGACCTGGATCCGCACCGGCCCGGTCACGCCGCGGCGTCTGATCTTTTACGTGCATGGAGGGGCCTATCTTGTCGGCAGCCCGGCGACGCATCGGGGCCTGATGGCGCGGCTGTCACGCCTGACCGGGATCGAGGTTTGCGCACCCAGCTACCGGCTGGCCCCAGAACACCCCGCGCCCGCCGCGTTCGAAGATGTTGCATCCGCCTTTCAGACCGTTCTGGACCGTGGCTATCGACCGGAAGACATCGTTCTGGCTGGTGATAGTGCGGGCGGCGGGACCGTCCTGGCGTTGTTGGCCAAGCTCTGTGATCAGGGGCAACGCCCGCGCGCGCTGGTGGCGTTTTCACCGTGGACCGATCTGGACATGACCGGCGTCAGCCTGCGCACCAACGCGCTGTCCGATCCCCTGCTGCCGCCCGACCGGATGGACGAGATCGTCGGGATGGTGCTCAAGGGGACCTCCCCCCGCGACCCGCGCGTTTCGCCGCTATATGCCCGGTTCGACGCGCCGCCGCCGGTGATGCTGCATTACAGCCAGACCGAGATTCTGCGTGACGATGCGGTGCGCATGGGCGCACGGCTGCAGGAACAGGGCGGGCGTGTGGTGTTGCAACGCCATGACAGTGCCCCCCATGCCTGGCCAATCTTTGACGGCTGGTTCCCCGAGGCGCGAGCGACGCTGAAAGCCTCGGCTCAGTTCATTCAGGCCTCTTTCGAGGACACCAGCCGATAGCTCAGCGCCTCGGCCACATGGGGTTTGCGCAGATCCTCTGACCCGTCCAGATCGGCAATGGTGCGCGCAACGCGCAGCACGCGGTGATAGCCGCGCGCGGATAGCCCAAACCGCTCGGCCGCCCGTAGCAGCAGGTCGCGGCTCTCGGCGTCGGGTTTGGCGATCTCTTCCAGCAGCTGGCCTTCGGCGTCGGCGTTGGTGCGCAGACCGGGGGTGCCGTCAAACCGATCAAGCTGCACCTCGCGCGCGGCCGCGACACGGGCGGCGACAGTGTCAGAACTGTCGCCGCTGGCGGGCAGGTCGAGGTCGGTGAAGGCCACCGGCGGCACCTCGATCCGCAGGTCGAACCGGTCCATCAGGGGGCCCGAGATGCGGCCCAGATAATCCTCTCCGCAGATTGGCGCGCGACCGCAGGCTCGGGACGGGTCGCTCAGATAGCCGCATTTGCAGGGGTTGGCAGCGGCAACCAGCATAAAGCGGCAGGGATAGCGGATGTGGGCATTGGCGCGGGCCACCATGACCTCGCCGGTTTCAATGGGCTGGCGCAGGGTTTCCAGGACGTTGCGCGGAAATTCCGGGAATTCGTCCATGAACAGGACGCCGTTGTGCGCGAGGCTGATCTCGCCCGGTTTTGCGCCACGACCGCCGCCGACAATGGCGGGCATGCTGGCGGTGTGGTGCGGCTCGCGAAAGGGGCGGGCGCGGGAAATGCCGCCTTCGTCAAGAAGCCCGGCGAGGGAGTGGATGATCGAGGTTTCAAGCGCCTCGGCCGGGGACAGCGGCGGCAGGATGCCCGGCAGGCGGGCCGCCAGCATGGATTTTCCCGACCCCGGCGTGCCGACAAACATCAGGTGGTGACGCCCGGCGGCGGCGATCTCCATCGCGCGTTTGGCGCGTTCCTGGCCTTTGACGTCGCGCAGGTCGCGGCCCGAGGCGTCGGGCATGACCTCGCCGGGTTCGCAGGGCGCCAGCACGGATTGGCCCGAGAAGTGGCGCACCACATCCAGCAGGGTGCGGGCGCCGATGACCTCGCACCCGCCGACCCAAGCGGCCTCGGCCCCCGAGGCGCGGGCGCAGATCAGCGAACGGCTGTCCTCGGCAGCGGACATGGCGGCGGGCAGGGCGCCGATGACCGGCATCAGCGTGCCATCGAGCGAGAGTTCGCCCAGTGCCACGGTGTCGGCTACCGCGTCGCCGGGCACAATCTCTAGCGCGGCCAGCAGGCCCAGGGCGATGGGCAGGTCGAAGTGCGAGCCTTCCTTGGGCAGGTCGGCCGGAGACAGGTTGATGGTGATCCGTTTCGACGGCAGCGCGATCGACATCGAGGTCAGCGCAGTGCGCACCCGGTCGCGCGCCTCGGACACCGCCTTGTCCGGCAGGCCGACGATGGAAAAGGCCGGGATGCCCGGGGTGACGGCGCATTGCACCTCGACCGGGCGCGCCTCGACCCCTTCGAATGCCACTGTGTAGGCGTGTGAAACCATGACCCCTGAAACTCCCAGGGATCAGACTGCGGGCGTTAAGGTTGATCAAAGGTTAACGCCCGCAGATTTTGCTGTCAGAGCAGGGCTTTGAAGGCGGGCCAGGCTTCGGGGTCGGCCACTGTCTTGTCCCGGCAGAAAGCGTTGCAGAAGCCGAAGATGCGCCCGTCCAGCTCTAGCAGATGGGTGATTTCCTTGCCCGAGTAGGGGCAAGCGTCATTTTCCGGCGTGCCCGTGTCGACCGGTTTGGCGGCCAAGGCCTTGGGGCCGGGCCAGTTGGTCTTGGCATAGGTCTGCTCGTACCGTTCCAGCACTGCGCCCTGGGCAAAGCCCATGGCGCGCCAGCGACGGAACGCTAGGTCGTTCAGATGCGCCGCGACATAGGCCTGGGCAACCTCGCCCACCGGCAGGCCATAACCTGCGATCCGCGCGGCAACCGGGGCATAGAAGGCATCGGCCACCGAATAGGTGCCGCACAGCCAGGGGCCGTCCTGGCCAAACCGGTTGCGGGCGTCCTCCCAGATCACGTTGATCCGGTCCAGATCGGCACGCAGGTCGGCGTCGACCGGCACATCCAGAAAGGCATCGCGCAGGTTCATCGGGCACTGCGACCGCAGGGTGCCGAACCCGGCGTGCATCTCTGACGTCAGGGTGCGCGCCACGGCGCGCGCGGCGGGATCAGTTGGCCAGTGCCCGGCATCGGGATGGCGGGTCGCCAGTTCCTCGGCAATCGCCAGCGATTCAGAGATCGCGATACCCTCGGGTGTGACCCAGGTCGGCACGGTGCGCGCCGGGGCATAGGCCGCCATTTGCTCGGCGACCGTGGCCTTGTTGAAGTCCACAACCTGCTTTGGCACCGACAAGCCAAAGCGTTCGAACAGCAGCCAACCGCGCAGCGACCAGCTGGAATAGGTGTAATCACCGATAAAAAGTGTCTGTGTCATGGGCGCATCCTGCCGGGTTCACGCGCCTCTGTGAAATGGTGTTTTCTGCCGCGGTCCATCACGGATCGTGATGAGTTCACAAGGGTGTCACGGCTCTGTGATCTCAAATTTTTCGAAGTTGGTGATCCGATACGTCCAGCCACCCGTACGACAGATCAAAGGCCCACAAGCGGTCCTTAATCTGGGGAGCGACCATGCCACTTGACGGTTTAGACGATCAGACCTTGTCCCGCCGCGCCATGAAGGCCGAGCTGCTGGATGCAGAGACAGAGTTGAAACTGGCCTATGCCTGGCGCGACCAGCGCGACGAGGCGGCTCTGCATCGGTTGATCACGGCCTATATGCGTCTGGCGATCTCGATGGCAGCAAAGTTCAAGCGGTACGGCGCACCGATGAACGACCTGATCCAGGAAGCGGGGCTGGGTCTGATGAAGGCGGCTGACAAGTTTGATCCCGACCGGGGGGTGCGGTTCAGCACCTATGCGGTCTGGTGGATCAAGGCCTCGATCCAGGATTACGTCATGCGCAACTGGTCGATGGTTCGGACGGGCTCGACCTCTTCCCAGAAATCGCTGTTCTTCAACATGCGCCGGGTTCAGGCGCGTCTGGAACGCGAGGCGGCGGCCGAAGGCGGGTCGCTGGACCGGCACCAGCTGCGGCAGATGATCTCGACCGAGATCGGCGTGCCGTTGGCGGATGTCGAGATGATGGAAGGCCGGTTGTCAGGCTCTGATTTCTCGCTGAACGCGACTCAGTCGGTAGACGATGAGGGGCGCGAGTGGATTGACGCACTGGAAGACGAAGGTGCGCAGGCCGCCGAGGTGGTCGAGGCGGATCTGGACAACGAGCAGCTTCGCGGCTGGCTTCTGGCGGCACTGAACGACCTGAGCGACCGCGAACGCTTTATCGTGCGCGAACGCAAGCTGCGCGACACGCCGCGGACCTTGGAAAGCCTGGGATCAGAGCTTGGCCTGTCCAAAGAGCGCATCCGTCAGCTCGAGGCGGCTGCTTTCGTGAAAATGCGGAAATCGCTTGAAGCGCAGTCGCACGAGGTTCAGAACTTCCTCGCATGAGGATACTCGCAACATCTGTGGTCTGGGCCTGCATCGGCGTTGCCGCGCAGGCGGCGGACGTGACGTTTCTGGGCGAGGTGCATGACAACCCCGGACACCACGCACGCCAGGCCGAAGAGGTTCGGGCCATCCAGCCCGCGGCCATCGTCTGGGAAATGCTGTCTGCCGAAGACGTGCAGGCAGTGACGCCTGAGTTGGTGTCAGACGCAGAGGCCCTGGCCGAAGCGCTGGACTGGGGCGCATCTGGTTGGCCGGAATTTTCCATGTATTATCCGATTTTCTCGGCTGTTCCGGGTGCGCGGCACTATGGGGCCGAGGTCTCTCGGGATCGGGCCTTTGGCGCGATGCAGGGCGGGTTGGCCCAGACCTTTGGCCCGGATGCCGCTGACTTCGGCCTGACCGAGGATTTGCCCGAAGACCAGCAAACACGGCGCGAGGCGCTGCAGCTTGCGGCCCATTGCGATGCGATGCCGGCCGAGATGTTGCCGGTCATGGTCTCGATCCAGCGGTTGCGCGATGCCGAACTGGCGCGCGCCGCACGGCAGGCCTTTCGCGACACTGGCGGGCCGGTGGTGGTGATCACCGGCAACGGGCATGCACGGCCCGATTGGGGGGCGCCCGCGCTGCTCAAATTGGCCGAGCCGGGGCTGGAGACACGCACGCTGGGGCAGGGAGAGCTGGGCGGCGGCGCGCCGGATGGCGGCTTTGACGAGGTGGTCTGGTCCGAACCCGCTGAGCGTCCCGACCCATGTGAGGCCTTTCTGAAGAACCGCAACAATTGAGTTCTGTGCGGTGGCTGCGTAACACTGGCGCGACCAGACAGCGAACAGGACACGACCATGCTCAGCGGCAAGCGCATTCTTCTGATCATCGGGGGCGGAATCGCCGCCTATAAATCGCTGGATCTGATCCGTCGGCTGAAAGAACGCGGCGCACAAGTGACGCCGGTGCTGACCAGGGCGGGGCAAGAGTTCGTGACGCCGCTGTCGGTGTCCGCGCTGGCGGGCGAAAAGCTGCATACCGACCTGTTTGATCTGACCTCCGAGGCCGAGATGGGGCACATCCAGCTGAGCCGCGTGGCGGATCTGCTGGTGGTTGCACCGGGGACGGCGGACCTGATGGCCAAGATGGCGCAGGGGCGGGCGGATGATCTGGCCTCGACGCTTTTGCTGGCGACGGACACGCCGGTGCTGGTGGCACCCGCGATGAACGTGCGGATGTGGCTGCATCCGGCGACGCAGCGCAACACGGCGGTGTTGCGCGGGGATGGCGTGTCCTTTGTCGGCCCGAACGAGGGCGACATGGCCTGCGGCGAATACGGCCCGGGCCGGATGGCGGAACCGTTGGAAATTGTCGACGCCGTGGCGCGGGCGCTGGGCGACGGGCCTTTGGCGGGCAAGCGGGTGGTTGTGACCTCGGGTCCGACGCACGAACCGATTGACCCGGTGCGCTATATCGCCAACCGCAGTTCGGGCGCGCAGGGCACGGCGATTGGCGCGGCGCTGGCGGCGCTGGGGGCCGAGGTGGTCTTTGTCACCGGCCCGGCGGATGTGCCGCCACCTGACGGGGTCGAGGTGGTGAAGGTCGAGACCGCGCGCGAGATGCGCGAGGCGGTGCATGCGGCCCTTCCAGCGGATGCCGGTGTCTTTGCGGCGGCGGTCGCCGATTGGCGGGTGGCGCGCGAGAGCGGGTCGAAGATCAAGAAGACCGGCGACGGGACCTTGCCCGTTCTGGAGTTTGCCGAGAACCCGGACATCCTGGCCGAAGTGTCGTCCCTGACCGGGGACCGGCCCGAACTGGTGGTTGGGTTTGCGGCGGAAACCGATGACGTCGTCGCCCATGCCACGGCCAAGCGGGATCGCAAGGGCTGTGACTGGATCCTGGCCAATGACGTCAGCCCCGAGACCGGGATCATGGGAGGATCCGAGAACGCGGTGGTGCTGATTTCGGAGGGTGGGGCCGAGAGCTGGCCGCGGATGGGCAAGGATGAGGTCGCCCGGCGGCTGGCCGCGCGCATCGCCGAGGCGCTGGGCGCGGATTGAGGCGTCGTTTTTTGAGTATTTGGAGAAAGATGAAGAGATGACGGGCACACCTTTGCAGGTGATGTGGGACGCCGGCGCGGATCAGTCGCTTGGGCTGCCGCGGTACGAAACCCCGGGCGCGGCGGGCGCAGATCTGCGGGCGAATTTTGCCGATCGCGGCGCTGTGACCCTGGCGCCGGGGGCGCGGACCCTGGTGCCCACGGGGTTGCGCATTGCGGTGCCGCCTGGGTTCGAGGTGCAGATCCGCCCCCGGTCGGGGTTGGCGCTGAAACATGGGGTCACCTTGCCCAACAGCCCCGGCACGATCGACAGCGATTATCGCGGGCCGCTGGGGGTGATCGTGATGAATGCGGGTGAGGCAGAGTTCGTCATCCGCCACGGCGACCGGATTGCACAGATGGTGCTGGCCCCGGTGGTGCAGGCGGCGTTTGATCTGGTCGAGGCGCTGGAGGACACGGCGCGCGGGTCCGGTGGGTTCGGCTCGACCGGGGTGCGCTGATGGTCTGGATCTTGCTTCTGATGGCCGGGCTTTGGGTGCTTGGCGCGCGGATGGGCGCCTCGGGGCCTGCGCGGGGCTTTTTGGTGGGGATCATCTTTGCGGGTGTGGTGCTGCTGCACCTGGTGCTGCCCGATGGCGCGCCGTTGCGCGAAAGCACCGGCGGCAGTGCGGCACCTTGGCTGTTGCTGGCCGGGGCGCTTGGGGTGATCTTGCTCTACCGAGAGCTGTTGCGGCGCCTGCGTGACCGCGCAGCGCCAGAAGAGGAGAGCCCCGTGCCCGACGGACCGATGAGTGAGACCGAACTGCAGCGTTACGCACGCCATATCGTCCTGCGCGAGTTGGGCGGCCCGGGGCAGAAGCGGCTGAGGGACGCAAAGGTGCTGGTCATTGGTGCCGGGGGGCTGGGCGCGCCTGCGTTGCAGTATCTGGCGGCGGCGGGGGTTGGTACCATCGGGGTGATCGATGACGACGTGGTCGAGAATGCCAACCTGCAGCGGCAGGTCATTCACCGCGATGCCGATATCGGCATGCCCAAGGTCTTTAGCGCGCAGGCCGCGATGGAGGCGCAGAACCCCTTTGTGACCGTGAAACCCTATCATCGGCGGCTGGATGACGAGATCGCCGCCGAGCTGGTGGGGGACTACGATCTGGTGTTGGACGGGACCGACAATTTTGACACCCGCTATCTGGCGAACCGGGTGTGCGTTGCGGCGGGCAAGCCGTTGATCTCGGGCGCGCTGAGCCAGTGGGAGGGGCAGCTGTCAGTCTTTCATCCGGCGGACGGAACACCCTGTTATCAGTGCATCTTCCCCGAGGCCCCTGCACCGGGGCTGGCGCCGTCCTGTGCCGAGGCCGGGGTTCTGGGGCCATTGCCCGGCGTGGTTGGCGCGATGATGGCGGTTGAGGCGGTCAAGGTGATCACCGGGGCCGGGGCGGCGTTGACGGGTGAGATGCTGATTTACGATGCGCTTTATGGCGAGACGCGGAAGATCGGGTTGAAGCGGCGTGAGGCTTGTCCGGTGTGTGGCGATCTGCATGGATGAGCGGTTCTGCCAGACCAATTGACGTGGTGACTGTGGGCGTCGGCGATTGAACCTTAGACCGAACGCCCCTAGCTTTCCCGTCAAAGGAGATCCCCAATGACAAACCCCCTGTTGGCCGACTGGACCACGCCCTTTGGCCTCGCGCCGTTTGACACCATTTCCGACGCGGATTTCGAACCGGCTTTTGACGCCGCCCTGACCCAGCATATGGCCGAGATCGAGGCGATTGCCTCAGCCAGCGAGGCGCCCACGTTTGCCAACACCATCGAGGCGATGGAAGGCGCGGGTGAGGCGCTGGACAAGGTGCTGTCGGTGTTTTTCTCGGTCGCGGGGGCGGATACCAACGATAAGCGGCAAGAGTTGCAGCGGGCGTTTTCGCCCCGGCTGGCCGATCATTCGTCGAAGATCTACCAGAACCGGGCGCTTTTTGATCGGATCCGGGCGCTTTGGGAGGGGCGCGAGGGTCTGGGGCTGAGCGCCGAGGAAGCGCGGGTTCTGATGCTGACCTATCGCGGGTTTGTCCGCGCCGGGGCTGCACTGGACGGGGATGAAGCGACGCGGATGGCCGAGGTGAAGTCCCGGCTGGCGGTGCTGGGTACGCAGTTCACGCAGAACCTGCTGGCGGACGAAGCCGGGTGGTCGATGGCGCTGGACGAAGGTGATCTTGAGGGGTTGCCCGATTTCCTGGTGGCCGCTGCGCGGGCGGCGGGCAAGGACATGGGGCAGGACGGGCCGGTGATCACTCTGTCCCGGTCACTTGTGGTGCCGTTCCTGCAGTTTTCGCCTCGTCGCGACCTGCGCGAGACCGCCTGGCGGGCTTGGACAGCGCGTGGGGCGAATGGTGGAGAGACCGACAACCGCGAAATTGCGACCGAGATCCTGGCTCTGCGTGAAGAACGCGCCAAGCTTTTGGGCTATGACAACTTCGCCGCTTTCAAGCTGGAAACCGAGATGGCGGGCAGCCCGGACAAGGTGCGCGATCTGCTGATGCAGGTTTGGAAACCGGCGCGGGCCTCGGCCCTGGCGGATGCCGCCGAGATGGAGGGGATGCTGCAAGAGGATGGCGTCAACGGCCCGCTGAAAGGCTGGGACTGGCGCTATTATGCAGAGAAGCGGCGCAAGGCGCAGCATGACCTCGATGAGGCGGAACTGAAGCCCTATCTGCAGCTCGACAAGATGATCGAGGCGAGTTTTGCCTGCGCCACGCGGCTGTTCGGACTGGCCTTCAAGCCGCTGGACCTGCCGCTTTATCATCCTGACTGCCGGGTCTGGGAGGTCACGCGTGACGGGCAGCATGTGGCCTTGTTCATCGGGGATTACTTCGCACGGCCCTCGAAACGGTCGGGCGCCTGGTGTTCAGCGATGCAGATGCAGGCCAAGCGCCCCGAGCCCAAGGCGCCGATCGTTGTGAACGTCTGCAACTTCGCCAAACCCGAGGCGGGCGCCCCGGCGCTGCTGAGCTATGACGATGCACGCACGCTCTTCCATGAGTTTGGCCATGCGCTGCACCAGATGTTGTCGGACGTCGAGTTTGGCTCGATCGCCGGAACCTCCGTGGCGCGGGATTTTGTCGAATTGCCCAGCCAGCTTTACGAACACTGGTTGGAAGTGCCCGAGGTGCTGGAGGAATTTGCCACCCACGCCGAAACCGGCGCGGCGATGCCCAAGGCGATGCTGGACAAGGTGCTGGCGGCGGCGAACTTCGACATGGGGTTCCAGACGGTGGAATTTGTGGCCTCGGCGCTGGTCGATCTGGAGTTTCACGACGGCGCGGCCCCGGCTGACCCGATGGCCAAACAGGCCGAGGTGTTGGCCGACCTTGGCATGCCCGAGGCGATCCCGATGCGCCACGCCACGCCGCATTTCGCGCATGTCTTTGCAGGCGACGGCTATTCCAGCGGCTACTACAGCTACATGTGGTCCGAGGTCATGGACGCCGACGCGTTCGAGGCCTTTACCGAAACCGGCAGCGCCTTTGACCCTGAGACCGCCAAGCGGCTGGAAGAGTTCATTCTGTCCGCCGGTGGGTCCGAAGAGGCCGAGGATCTGTACAAGAAGTTCCGCGGTCGGATGCCGGGGGTCGAGGCCTTGTTGAAGGGGCGCGGATTGGCGGCCTAGAACGGCAAGCGGGTGAGGGCATAGCCCTCATTCGCCAGCAGGTTCAGCACGCCGTCCTTTCCGGGCAGATGCGCGGCGCCCATCGCCACAAAGATCGGTTGCGGCCCGGCTTCCGCCAGGATCCGGGGCAGCCAAAGGTGGTTGCGCTTGACCAGCAGCCGCGCCTCGATCTCGTCCATGATCACGTCAAATTCGGGACCGCCGCCCAAGGAGGCATCCCGGCTGAGCTCGCGGATCACGGCCCAACTGTCGGCGTTTGTTTCGGCCAGGTAGCTGGCGATCATGGTTTCCAGCATGTCGTCCGCGATATCCGGCCGGTACAAGGACCCCAGCAACATCTTGATCTGCAGATCCAAGGGGAAATTGCGGACGATTTCGAGGATTTCGTCGATGGTTTCCAACGAGGCCGTCGGAATGCCCTTGGCCTGTGCCATGGCTTCGACCTGAGCATCCACGCCCTGATTGGCCTGAACCTGCGACAGGGCGCAGGGCGGGATCGACAGGATGCTGGCCAGAAAGAAGGGCTGAATGCGGGACGCCATCAGCGACGGGAACCCACGGTCGTTCAGGGCCTGTGCCACGGCGGTCCATTCATCTTCGGTCATGAGGGACGGCAGGGTGGTGGACCCCGGCAAAAGCATCAGGCTCGGGTCCGTCTGCATGACCGCCTGCTCGGCGCTGGTGACTTCCAGGAACAAAAGGCGCGCGTTTTCGACCAGTGGCCGCAGGCGGGCGATGGCCGGGTCCATGCGCGGGTCCCCCAAATGCAGCGTGCCCAGAACGTGGATCACCGCGCCCTCTTTTTCGGCGCGCCACAGGTTGCCCTCTGGAAAGGGTGTTGCGGCGACGATGGCATCGACCTTGTCCAGCGTTTCAGCGGCCAATGTCGGCCGCATGTCCGATCCCTCGCAGGCCGCCGACAGGGCGGAAGCGATGCCGGAAAACAGGGTCAGGGCAAGGGCGAACATTCGCATGACGCGGGCTCCGTCTTTGGGTCGGGGGCAGGCTAGGTCAGCCGCAGGGGCTGGACAAGAGCGCAAAGGTTGCGCACCACAAAGGCATGGATCGCGAGAGTGAACTTTATGCCCCGGTCAAGGCGCTGTTGCAGCGGCAAGGCTACACCGTCAAGGGAGAGGTCGGCGCGGCAGACGTGGTGGCCCGTCGCGGTGACGAGGCGCCGGTGATCGTCGAGCTGAAGCTGAGGATCACGCTGGCGCTGTTTCATCAGGCGGTTGCGCGGCTGAAGATCACTGATCACGTTTATATCGCGGTGCCCAAACCCACCGGCGCAACGGCGCGGCGCGCGTTGAAGGACAACCTTGCGCTTTGTCGGCGGCTTGGGCTTGGGCTGATCACGGTGCGTGCCGATGGCCGGACCGAGGTGCAGTGTGATCCGGGGCCTTACGCCCCCCGCAAGTCCAAACGCGCCCAGACCAAGCTGCTGCGCGAGTTCGACCGACTGCAGGGAGACCCCAACGACGGCGGGGCGACGCGGCACGGGATCGTGACGGCCTATCGGCAGGACGCCCTGCGCTGCGCTGCACTGCTGGCCGAGGTCGGTGCCTCGCGTGGACAGGATGTGGCCAAGGCAACCGGGGTTGCAAAGGCCACGACGGTCATGCGCGACAACCACTATGGCTGGTTTGAAAAGGTCGAAAAGGGCGTTTACGACCTGACCGGGGCCGGCCGTGCCGGATTGGTGCATTGGGCGGGCAGCTGGGAGGATGAGTAAACGCGGCAATTCGTGTTAGCCTGCCGTTGCAACGATTCCGAGGTGCCTGAAATGCTGGAGTTCGACGCCAGGACAACTGAACTGCTCAACATCGCTTACAGCGGCGCGGATATCACGCGGCGGCGGCAAGCTTCGTTCGATGCACTGCAGCCCGCACCCGGCGACGTGATCGCCGATATCGGCTGTGGAAACGGGTTGTTGACCGCCGAGTTGGCGCGGGCCGTTGGTCCGGATGGTGGCGTTTTGGGCATTGATATCAGCGAAGACATGATGACCGCGGCCAAGGCGAGGTGCAGCGACTTCCCGCAGGTGACGTTCCTGAACGGCAGTGCCGAGTCGCTTCCGCTGGACGACGCGTCGGTCGATAAGGCGGTCTCGGTTCAGGTGTTTGAATACCTCAGCAATATTACAACTGCTGTGGCCGAGGCCGCCAGGGTCTTGCGCCCGGGCGGGCGTCTTGTGATTGGCGACATTCACTTTGACAGCTGGTTGTGGCACAGCGACAACCCCGAGCGGATGCAGCGGATGATGGCGGCTTGGGACAAGCATCTGGTAGAACGGTGTGTGCCCGCATTGCTACCGCCGATGTTTCGTGATGCAGGGCTGGTCTACGAAAGGACGACGTCTGAAACCATTCTGGACACAGTCCTGAAACCCGACGGCTTGGCCAACATGATGATGATCCTGATCCGCGCCTATGTGGTCGGCAATGACCTGATCCCGGAAGCCGAGGCGCAGGCGTGGTTTGACGAACAGGAACAGATGGCCCGCGATGGGCGGTTCTTCTTTTCGCTGACCCACTTTGTGACTGTGGGGCGCAAGCCCGACTAAGTCACGGCTGGATTGCCGCGCTGCAGCGACGAAAATTCGCAAACCCGTGTTGACTCACGTGCATGGCATCCCTAGCTATGCGTCGTTATCACTCGATCCGGTCGAGTGCTAACGACCCTTCGGACCCACCGGAGGGGTAAGTTAAAACCCTTTGAGCCAAGGAGCTGCAAAGATGGCATTCAAACCGCTTCATGACCGTGTTCTGGTCCGCCGCGTTGAAAGCGAAGAAAAAACCGCTGGTGGTCTGATCATCCCCGACAGCGCAAAAGAAAAGCCCGCCGAGGGCGTCGTTGTTGCATGTGGCGAAGGCGCCCGCAAGGACTCGGGCGAGCTGATCGGCATGGCCGTTTCGGAAGGCGACAAGATCCTGTTCGGCAAGTGGTCGGGCACCGAGGTCCAGCTGGACGGTGAAGACCTGCTGATCATGAAAGAAAGCGACATCATGGGCATCATCGCCTGAGCGGCGATTTGATCCCATCCACACGTATTTAAGGAGAGACGGATATGGCTGCTAAGGACGTCAAATTCGATACCGATGCCCGCAACCGTATGCTGAAGGGTGTCAACATCCTCGCAGACGCGGTCAAAGTGACCCTGGGCCCCAAAGGCCGCAACGTTGTTCTGGACAAGTCGTTCGGCGCACCGCGCATCACCAAGGACGGTGTTTCGGTTGCCAAAGAGATCGAGCTGGAAGACAAGTTCGAGAACATGGGCGCACAGATGGTGAAGGAAGTTGCTTCCCGCACCAACGACGAAGCCGGTGACGGCACCACCACCGCAACCGTTCTGGCGCAAGCCATCGTCAAGGAAGGCCTGAAGCAGGTTGCTGCCGGCCTGAACCCGATGGACCTGAAGCGCGGCATCGACCTGGCAACCTCGAAGGTTGTTGAAGAGATCAAAGCGGCTGCGCGCGAAGTCAAAGACAGCGATGAAGTTGCGCAGGTTGGCACCATCTCGGCCAACGGCGAAGCGGAAATCGGCCGTCAGATCGCGGACGCGATGCAGAAGGTTGGCAACGAAGGCGTGATCACCGTCGAAGAAAACAAAGGTCTGGAAACCGAGACCGATGTTGTCGAAGGCATGCAGTTCGACCGCGGCTACCTGAGCCCCTACTTCGTCACCAACTCGGACAAGATGATCGCCGAGCTGGACGACTGCCTGATCCTGCTGCACGAAAAGAAACTGTCGTCGCTGCAGCCGATGGTTCCGCTGCTGGAGTCGGTCATTCAGTCGACCAAGCCTCTGCTGATCATCGCAGAAGACGTCGAAGGCGAAGCGCTGGCGACCCTGGTTGTCAACAAACTGCGCGGCGGCCTGAAAATTGCTGCTGTCAAGGCACCGGGCTTCGGCGATCGCCGCAAGGCGATGCTGCAGGACATCGCGATCCTGACCGGCGGTCAGGTCATCAGCGAAGACCTGGGCATGAAGCTGGAAAACGTGACCATGGACATGCTTGGCACCGCCAAGAAGATCCAGATCACCAAGGACGAAACCACCATCGTTGACGGTGCTGGCGAGAAGGCCGAGATCGAAGCCCGCGTTGGCCAGATCCGCACCCAGATCGAAGAAACCACCAGCGACTACGACCGTGAGAAGCTGCAAGAGCGCGTTGCCAAACTGGCAGGCGGTGTTGCCGTTATCCGCGTTGGCGGCATGACCGAAGTCGAAGTGAAAGAGCGCAAGGACCGTGTGGACGATGCTCTGAACGCGACCCGCGCGGCCGTTCAGGAAGGCGTCGTTGTTGGCGGCGGTGTTGCCCTGGTTCAGGGTGGCAAGGCTCTGGCGGACATCAAAGGTGACAACGCCGATCAGGACGCCGGTATCGCCATCGTGCGCAAAGCCATCGAAGCGCCGCTGCGCCAGATCGCCGAAAACGCAGGTGTTGACGGCGCGGTTGTTGCCGGCAAGGTCCGCGAAAGCGACGACAACGCGTTCGGCTTCAACGCCCAGACCGAAGAATATGGCGACATGTTCTCGTTTGGCGTCATCGACCCGGCCAAGGTTGTGCGCACCGCTCTGGAAGACGCGGCCTCGGTTGCTGGCCTGCTGATCACCACCGAAGCGATGGTCGCAGACCTGCCGCAGAAAGACGCCCCCGCAGGCGGCGGCATGCCCGACATGGGCGGCATGGGCGGCATGATGTAATCACGCCGATCCATCAGGATCTTGGAAAGGGGTCGCCTTGGGCGGCCCCTTTTCTTTTTTCGTGCCGATAGGGGGCAGATGTTACCAGCGACCGTGTTCCTTTTGCTGGGAGAGGGTGAAATCATGCTGGGTCACGTCGAAGCGGATCAAGCCGATATCCCGCAGAAAGCGGTCGTCCAGCCTTGAAAGCATTGCGCAGGTTTCCCGATCTTTTTGGACCTTTCGCACAAAACGAAACAGTCTTGCCATGGCAGAAACCGGGCGAAATTCAGCGGTCAGCGGTGTGGTCGTGATCATGGTCATCGGATCGTCCTCTGGTGTTTTTGCGACTGACACCAACCTACCGACCGGGCCGGAAAACCCCTGATCAGCAAAAGGAAGCGGACCCGGTACAGATTTTGTAGCGGCCGTTTTTCGGCTTTTCGGTTAGTCTGGTCGGCAGGAGGTGACGATGCCCAAGAAACCTTATGGAATATTCTGCCCGACCTCGAAGGCTTGCGAGGTGTTGGAGCCACGGTGGACCATCCAGATCTTGGGGGAAATGTGGGAAGGGTATTCACGTTTCAACGAAATTCGTCGTGGCATCCCGAGCATATCCCCAAGCCTGTTGTCACGTCGCCTGAAGGAAATGCAGGAAAACGGTCTGGTCGAACGTGTCGAAGACCCGGCGACCGGGGCGATTGATTATTTCCGCACGCAAATGGCGATTGACCTGGAACCGATCCAACACGCGATGGCGAACTGGGCTCAGCGCCATATCGAAGCTGAAATTGCCACAGGCGACAGAAACGCAGACACCCTCATGTGGACCCTGCGCAAACGAATAAACGTGAATGAACTGCCTTTGAAACGGAATGTCATTCGGTTTCATTTCGATGATGCGGAAAGCGTCTATGACACCTATTGGGTCATCACCAAGCCGGGCGAACCCTGCGAAGTGTGCAGTCAGGACCCGGCACTGGACGTTGATCTTTACATTGAAACCTCGGTCGAGGTGATGACGGGTCTCTATTTGGGCCGGCGTCGTTTGAGCCGCGAACGGGAAAAGGGCACGATCTTTTTCAGTGGTGACCAGAGGATGGACCGAAACTTTGACCGATGGGTCGAGTTCAGCCAATACGCAAAGATCGAAGGTATCCAACAGGCCGGTTGACCCAACCTGAACCCGGTCAACACCGTGACATGTCACAGCCGCCGGGTCCGCTGTTTTGGGCCTGGTTTACAGAAGCACCGCCTCTTCGGGACAGTCACCGGACCCACCGGTGCCTCCGATACCGCCTTGCCGGGGGCAGTCCTTGGCCGGAAAGACCTCGGGCGCTGAACAGGCGGTCAGGGCGATCAAGGCGACAAGCGCGGCGAGTTTACGGATCATTCTGCTTGGCCTCTATGTTCACATCGTCAAAGAAATACCCGCCTGCGCGAAACCGGTTCTCTCCGTCCTCGGCGGCGGGGAAATTGCGCGCCATCGTATCCAACTCTTCCAGGGTTTGCTGCATGCGGGATCGAAAATGCCGGTCCAACTGTGCGATCGCACCTTTGGAGAGGCCCCTGTAGTGCACCCCCAGGTCATAGTTTTCAGCCGCGTCCAGAACGTTTGACACCGAGGCCTCAAAGTGGTCGCCGACATTGGCAGCCAAATACGCCATCTGGTCGTCGGACCCCGCAAGAGGTTGGTAAACGCGCGTTCTGAGGCGCACGTGGCCATCGGCCTCGGTCACCGCGCCATTCTCGACCAGAATGTCGAGAAAGGTTCTGGGATGCACGTCTTTCCGGACGGTGCGCGCCAGAGTGGTGAAGCTTGCCGCGTCACCGACGACCGGAATGCCGTCGGGGTTATAGTCGGGATCGTCCCACCACATGGCAATGATTTCTGCCAGGGGTTGCCGCGGGGGCTGCGGCGGGGCGTCGTCCTTGCGCAGGCGCGCAATGTCCCGACGCTGCAATCCGGTGCTGATGCTGATCTTGCTGTCGGTTGTGCCAGCGCCGTCAAGGGCTTCGGCGGCCGCGATATAGGCGCGGCGCAAGCGGTGCTCGACCTCGGGAAACAGCCATCCTTTTCGAACAGCAAGCCGGGCAAGTGGGCGCAGGATGGGGTCAAGCCAGTGCATGTGTGCAAATTACACATTTTTCTTGACGGAGCAATGATCAAGTGAGATGTGCATATTGCACATTTAAACTTTTGTACCGAAAGGGACCCAATGAAACTTTATGCAGCCATTTTGATCGTCGGGTTTTTGACCGCTTGCTCACCAACGCATTTCGTTGGCGATGCAGACCGCGTTCCCGTGACGTCGACCGCGCCCTCGCACTTTGACTTGCCGGCGCGCTTTGCCTTGGCGCGGGTTGTTTACGGAAGCCCCCAACCTGCAAGCCGGAAGGAAGCGGCGTTGTGGGAAGATCTGGCAAACAGGGCGTCTCGCTTCGGCAGTTTCTCGCCCTTGGTTGTCGGCGACTACGGCTACCGATCTGGTGACACGGGGTATCTGGTCGACCGGGCACGTGAGCAACGGTACGATTATGTGCTGCTGGTTCGGATGCGTCCTGCATCAGGATCCGCGGACATCGTTCTGGTGCACGCAGGGTCGGGCGGCGTGATGGCGACCGCTCAGGCGATTTCACCCGACGGCGGCCAACGCGGCTTTTGGGGTGGTGAAATCCGCAATCCGCGCAAGCTGGACCGGGCAACATTGAAAATTGCGCAAGAGGCTGTACCCGCCGTCGAGGAATTGCTGCGCGGCATGGTCGAGCGGCAGGCATCGTCGGGGTAACGCGTGGCCGAGGTCAAATGCGAAAGGTCGCCCGCAAAACACATTGGTCAAAGGATGTGTCTGCCGCAGTGTTTTTGTTGAGCCGTTTCAAAAGACGATCGGTTCCAACGGATCGTACAGGATATCCTCTCCCCAGGCCACGCGCGGAAGTGCTGCGGGTTTCAACCGTATCGAGGCGATTTCATCGCGGGTGAAGAACCTGCGGCGGGTCACGATCGCCTCGGGGTCGGTCCAGCTGTCCGTCAGCTGACCCGCGACAAGGGTGCAACGAAAGAAGACCTCGACCTGGTGAAAGCCGCTTTTTGGGTCGTGGAACTCGTTGATCAGGCATGGGGTGCCGACTTCGATGGTCAGACCGGTTTCCTCGTGCACCTCGCGTTTCAGGTTGTCGGGCAGCGAGCTGCCCTTCTCGACCCCGCCTCCGGGCGCGCACCAGAGATCACTGGCCTGATTGGCCCAGGCGTTGACCAGAAGCAGGCGGTTTTCGTGCAGCAGAACGGCGCGGGTGGCTAGGCGGGGGGACATGGGCGGCTCCGTCGGTTGGGGCTTTTGTAGGCGGAAAAACCGGCGTATCTCAACCGACGAAGTTTTCACGAGGGATGCGATGGCGCTGGACTTGACGTTTTCGGGGGCCGAGGTGCTGTGGCCCGAGGGTGCGGGGCCGGGGGCGCTGGCGATCTCGGGCGGTGTCATTGCGGATGCGCCTGTGGGTCGGACGGTCGATCTGAGCGGGTATCTGCTGGCCCCGGGGTTGGTGGATGTGCATGGCGACGGGTTCGAGCGGCACATGGCGCCGCGGCGGGGCGCGCTGCGCGAGGCCTCGAACGGGATGGTGGCGACCGCGGCAGAGCTGGCGGTGAACGGGATCACCACGGCGGTGCTGGCGCAGTTCTTCAGCTGGGAAGGCGGGATGCGTGGGCCGGATTTCGCGGAACATGTGTTCGAGGTGCTGACCGAGGTTGCGGGCACGGTGCCGACAGATCTGCGGGTGCAGCTGCGGATGGAGATGAACCTGCTGGATGACTACGCGCGGGCCGAGGCGGCGATTGACCGCTTCGGGATCGGCTATGTGGTCTTCAATGACCACCTGCCGCACGACCGGCTGGCGCAGGGACGCAAGCCGCCGCGCCTGACGGGGCAGGCGTTGAAAAGTGGGCGCAGTCCCGAGCGGCATCTGGCGTTGATGCAGGCCTTGCATGCCCGGCGAGCCGAGGTGCCGGGGGCGGTTGCCGCAATGTCCGAGCGGCTGCGGTCGCGGGGCGTGTTGCTGGGCAGTCACGATGACCGGACAGCTGAGGGGCGGGATGGCTGGCGCGCCTTGGGCGTTGGCGTGTCGGAGTTTCCAGAGACGGTCGAGGCCGCGCAGGCGGCGCGGGACGGTGACGACAGCATTGTGCTGGGTGCGCCGAATGTGGTGCGCGGGGCGAGCCATGCGGGCAATGTCTCGGCGCTGGAACTGGTCGAGGCGGGGCTGTGCGATGCGCTGGCCTCGGACTATCACTATCCGGCGATGCGGCAGGCGGTCTGGCGGCTGGTCGAGCTGGGGATCTGTGACACACCCGCTGCCTGGCGCTTGATTTCCGAGGGGCCTGCGCGGGTGCTGGGGCTGACGGATCGCGGTCGGTTGGCACCGGGGCTGCGGGCGGACCTGGTGGTGATGGCGCGCGACAGCCGGCGGGTCGAGGGGGTCTTTGCCGGTGGTGTGCCAAGCTATCTGGCGGGGGACCTGGCGGCGCGGTTGTTGGATTGAGTGCTGCGCACGCATGTTTTGGCCAGCCCATGCGGGCTGGCACTGAGGGGGCGCTGCCCCCATCGCCTTCGGCTCCCCCCGGGATATTTGGGGCAAGAAGAAACGATCAGGTTGGTTTCACGATGTTGACGTGACCCATCTTGCGGCCCGCGCGGGTTTCGGCCTTGCCGTAGAGGTGCAGCGCGGTGTTGGGCTGGTTGGCGAGGTCCGGCACGCGGGCCATGTCATCGCCGATCAGGTTTTCCATGGTCACATCCGAGTGGCGTTTGCCGTCGCCCAGTGGCCAACCCGCGATGGCGCGGATGTGCTGTTCGAACTGGTCGACGGTGCAGCCGTTCTGGGTCCAGTGGCCGGAGTTGTGCACGCGCGGGGCGATCTCGTTCACGATCAGGCCCTTGGAGGTGACGAAGAGTTCGACCCCCAGGACGCCCACGTAGTTCAGCGCATTCAGGATCCTGGCCGCGAGCAGCACCGCGTCGGTGCGTTGGGCGGGTGTCAGGCGGGCGGGCACGGTGGTGGTGCGCAGGATGCCCTCGCGATGCAGGTTTTCGCCGGGATCAAAGCAGGACACTGCGCCGTCGGGGGCGCGGGCAGCGATGACCGAGACCTCGTGGCTGAAGTCGACAAAGCCTTCGTAGACGGCGGTCGCGCCCTGCATGGCGGCAAGCGCGCTTTCGGCGTCGTCGACGGTGTTGAGGCGGGCCTGGCCCTTGCCATCGTAGCCGAGGCGCGTGGTTTTCAGGATGCCGGGCAGGCCGATGTCGATCATGGCCTGTTGCAGGTCTTCGGCGGTTTCCACCTTGGCGAAGGGGGCCGTCTGCAGGCCGAGGTCCTGCAGGAAAGTCTTTTCGATCAGGCGGTCTTGGCTGGTTTCCAGCGCCACGCGTGGCGGGTGGTGCGGGACCGTGTCGGCCAGGGCATCGAGTGCGGCGGCGGGGATGTTTTCGAACTCGTAGGTGACCACGTCGACTGCGGCGGCAAACGCGCGGATGGCGTCGAGATCGTCAAAGGCGGCGGTGGTGACGCGGTCGGCGACTTGGGCGGCGGGGCCATCGGCAGCGGGATCGAAGACGTGGCATTTCAGGCCGAGACGCGCGGCGGCGAGGGCCAGCATGCGGCCCAGTTGGCCGCCGCCGAAGATGCCGATGGTGGCACCGGTGGGTAGGGGGTTAGTCATCGCTGGGCTCCTCGGGGATCGATGCGGCAAGGTCGCGGCGCCACCCGTCCAGGCGTTCGGCCAGGGCGCTGTCGTGCAGGGCAAGAATCCCGACGGCCATGAGACCGGCGTTCTTGGCACCTGCCGCGCCGATGGCCATTGTGGCAACGGGGAAGCCGCGCGGCATTTGCAGGATCGAATAGAGGCTGTCGACTCCGTTCAAAGCCCTGGTCTGGACCGGAACGCCAATCACCGGCACGCGGGTTTTCGAGGCCATCATGCCGGGCAGGTGCGCAGCGCCGCCGGCGCCCGCGATGATGACCTGCAGGCCGCGGTCCACGGCCGTGATGCCGTAGTTCCACAGGCGGTCCGGGGTGCGGTGTGCCGAGACGATGCGCGCCTCGTAAGGCACGTTCAATTCGTCGAGAATCTCTGCCGCTTCCTTCATCGTCGGCCAGTCCGATTGACTGCCCATGATGATGCCAACTTTGACGGTGTCTTGCCCGGACATATGCCCCCCCAAGGTTAAGGAGCGCGCACTATATCCAGATCGCCGCCCTAGGCAATGATATCCGGGGTCAGTCGATCCTCGATCAGGGCAATCATGTCCTTTAGCCGCAGCTTTTTCTTCTTCAGCCGCTGCAGTGTCAGCGCATCCGAGGTGCCGCGGTCGGTCATGGCGCGGATCGCCTCGTCCAGATCGCGGTGTTCCCGGCGAAACACCTCTAGCTCGACGCGCAAAACCTCGTCGGTTTTCATCGAGATGTCGGTGGGTGCGTTCATGACCGTTTTCCAGAAATCGTGACAGGGCCACAGGATAGCGCTTCTGGCGCGCTTCGCAAAGACCTTGCGTTCAATTGAGCGCATCCCCATATTTGCAAAGCCGGGTTGCCAGAACGGGACCCGCGCTGGACTGTCGCTTGGATATAGGACGTGTCGATGACCAAAATGACATTGGGCTCATACCCCCACATGCTGGGGTTCGAGCAGCTGGAACGCCTGCTGGAACGCACGGCGAAATCCGGCAACGAAGGATACCCCCCTTTCAACATCGAGCAGACCTCGGAAAGCTCGTATCGCATCACGCTGGCCGTGGCCGGTTTTGGCGAGGCTGATCTGTCGATCACGGTCGAGGACCGCCAGTTGGTCATCCGTGGCCGGCAACGCGAAGATACCTCGGATCGCGTATTTCTTCATCGCGGCATCGCTTCGCGGCAGTTTCAACGCTCATTTGTCTTGGCCGATGGTGTCGAGGTGGGTGAGGCTGTGATGGAAAACGGGCTGTTGCACATCGATCTGTCGCTGACGCGGCCAGACGCCGTGGTGCAGACCATCAACATCAGAAAGGGCTAGGGCATGGATACCAAATACAACTTCGGACCCGTGGTGGACGACCGGTTGGTCTATGTCCGCGCCGTGGATGTGGCCGAGCTGCCGGAAGATGTGCGCGATCAGGCTGGCGGGGCGGATCAGATCTATGCCGTGCACACTGCCGATGGTGAGCGTCTGGCGCTGGTGCGCGACCGCAAGATGGCCTTTGTGCTGGCACGCCAGAACGAATACGCGCCGGTGACGGTGCACTAGTTTTCTGCTCTCGGCGGCCAGATGCCGAACTTTTGAAACACCAGATCCGCGCAGGCCGCGTTGGCCTGCGCGCGGGTGTGCCCCAGAACGGTGGCCTCTTGCAGACCGGGGTCCACGGTTGCTGCAGGGTGGCACAGGGCGCGGGCCTCTGGTGCGACGTGAATTTTCAGCCCCTGATGCGCGAAGAGCCCTGAAAGCCAGATATCATCGACGGCCCAGGCCGGGTCAGGCACCGGTGTGGCGACATCGGGAATGTCCGAGGGGCGGATGCACACCCCGGCAAAGCCTTGGGCAATGTCCGTGGCGGGCGGCTGCGCGCCCTGGCGCCTCAGGCGCAACACGGAAAATCCGCTGCCCGCGATCACATCGGCCCCGGCGGCCTGTCGCAAAAGCGCGCGGGCCCAGCCCTGGCCATAGATCCAGTCATCGTCGCAATAGATCAACCGTTCGACCTTGCCACGCAGATGGCGGGCGGCGGGAATGACCTTGGTTGCGGGGCCCAGGTCGTCCGTGGACCACAGGATTTCGACGCCCTTGGGCAGGTCGGGCAGCGTGACCGGGCCGGGGAACCGGCGGTAGGCGCGCGGCAGGCTCAGAATCACCCGCACGGGCGCAGGGTCCTGTGACAGCAGGCTGCGCAGCACCGGGTCCAGCCCGGCAAAGCGCGGCGGGATCGAGGTCAGGGTGACGGCATACATTTCGCCACTCTTGCCTCTCGCACCACCACAGGCAATCCCAACGAAAAAGGCCGCCCAAACGGGCGGCCTTTCGATGTCTGGGTCATCCGGCTTACTGAGCCGCGATCAGGCCCATCGACTCGAGCTTCAGTATGACCTGATGCGCGCAGTTGTCGACATCTGCGCCTTCGGTCTCGACGCGCAGTTCGGGGTTCGCGGGCACATCGTAGGGATCCGAGATGCCGGTGAACTCTTTGATCTTGCCTTCGCGGGCGAGCTTGTACAGGCCCTTGCGGTCGCGGCGTTCACATTCCTCGATAGAGGTGGCGACGTGCACTTCGACAAAGGCGCCAAAGGCTTCGATGTCTTCACGCACGGCGCGGCGGGTGGTGGCATAAGGCGCGATCGGCGCACAGATGGCGATACCGCCGTTCTTGGTGATCTCGGAAGCGACATAGCCGATGCGGCGGATGTTCAGGTCGCGGTGCTCTTTGCTGAAGCCCAGTTCCGACGACAGGTTCTTGCGAACCAGGTCACCGTCCAGCAGGGTCACGGGACGACCGCCCATTTCCATCAGCTTGACCATAAGCGCGTTGGCGATGGTCGATTTGCCCGAACCCGAGAAGCCGGTGAAGAACACGGTGAAACCCTGCTGCGAGCGCGGCGGCTTGGTCTTGCGCAGCTCTTTTACAACTTCGGGGAACGAGAACCAATCGGGGATTTCCAGGCCTTCGGCCAGGCGGCGGCGCAGTTCGGTGCCCGAGATGTTCAGGATGGTGACGTTGTCACGATCTTCGATCTCGTCGTTGGGTTCGTACTGGGCGCGTTCCTGCACATAGACCATGTGTTTGAAGTCGACCATTTCGATGCCCATTTCTTCCTGGTGCTCGCGGAAGAGGTCCTGCGCATCGTAGGGGCCGTAGAAATCTTCGCCCTGGCTGTTCTTGCCGGGGCCGGCGTGGTCGCGACCAACGATGAAGTGCGTGCAGCCGTGGTTGGCGCGGATGATGCCGTGCCACACCGCTTCGCGGGGGCCCGCCATCCGCATGGCCAGCGGCAGCAGCGACATCGAGGTGGTCGAGGCCGGGTACTTGTCCAGAACGGCTTCGTAGCAGCGCACGCGGGTGAAGTGGTCAACGTCGCCCGGCTTGGTCATGCCGACAACAGGGTGGATCAGCAGGTTGGCTTCGGCTTCGCGGGCCGCGCGGAATGTCAGTTCCTGGTGCGCGCGGTGCAGCGGGTTGCGGGTCTGGAACGCAACAACCTTGCGCCAGCCCATCTTGCGGAAGTACGAACGCAGCTCGTTCGGGGTGTCGCGGCGGGCGCGGAAGTCATAGTGCACGGGCTGCTGGATGCCGGTGATCGGGCCGCCCAGGTAAACCTTGCCTGCGGTGTTGTGCAGGTAGTTAACAGCCGGGTGCGCGTCGTCGTCGGCGCCAAAGACTTTCTCAGCTTCCAGCGACTTGTTCGGCACCCAGTTGTCGGTGACGGTCATGGTCGCCAGGATCACGCCTTCCTGGTCGCGCAGTGCGATGTCCTGACCCGCTTCCAGCGAGGCGGCGAAGTCTTCGTTCACGTCCAGCGTGATCGGCATCGGCCACAGCTGGCCGTCGGCCAGGCGCATGTTTTCGACAACACCGTTGTAGTCGGCCTCGGTCAGAAAGCCCTTCAGCGGGTTGAAGCCGCCATTCATCAGCAGTTCCAGGTCGCAGATCTGGCGCGGGGTCAGATCCCAGCTGACCAGGTCGGCAGCTTCGACCTTCAGCTTTTGCGCGCTCTCGTACGAGACATAGAGCTCGGGGATGGGTGCAAGATTGTTTTGCATGAGTTTGGTCCTGTGTTTCAAAGGATTGAGGCCACTGGTCGTGCCGGTAAGTTCTGCGTGCAATGCGTCGTATTCGGCGAATTTGCGGGCAAGAAACTGATTGGTGAGGCGGTTCTTTTCCCCCGCCCCACGGGTGGTAATCGCGTAAGCGAATTTCTGGCGCTTGTCGGTGCTGTCACGGTCGACAACCTTGACGAACCCCGCTTCGGTCGCCGCGCGCAGCTGCGCGTTGATCCGTCCAAGCGACACGTCCAGAGCCGAGGCGATATCGCGTTGCGACGCGTCCGGGGCCATCTCAAGCTGACGCAGCAGACGAAAGAGCATGTCCTGCTCTTCTGCTGAGGCTGGCTTGGTGGGCGAGGCCATGATCGCGCGACTCCTTGTGTGTTCACGCGTGAACGTATTGCATGCAAGATGTGTTCACGAAAGAACAAACTTGACGCAGGTGGCGAAAAATAGCCGGTGGTGCCAGAAAAATGTGCGGATGTTTCCGCTAACATTCAAGTCTGAGAGGCCTGAACCCTTATCCAGCCCGAATTTAGCCTTCTAGACCCCAACCGTCTGGTTTGAATCCGTGGGCCAAAGCTTCCTTGGTTGCGACTTCTTCGCCGATCCAGATCGACATCGCGGTGACGGCAGATTCCGGAAGTGTCGCGATCAGGTAGGGGGGATCTTCGTCAGTCTCGCCCTCGACCCACTGACAGTCGTACCCGGCCTTGGACAGTGTGTCGGCCAGAGGACGCCAATCGGCGTCCTCGGAAGCCGGCACAAGGAAATAATCGATGTCAGCCTCGTCCGGTAGCCCGTGCTCTGACGACAGCTCTGCAAAGGTCGCAAAGGTTTCTTCGCGTTGCGCGTCAAGATCATGGGCCATCTGGACCTTACTCCTGTTCGGCAAGGAAGCGTTCGGCTTCCAGCGCAGCCATGCAACCCATGCCGGCCGACGTCACCGCCTGACGGTATTTGTGGTCTGTCAGGTCACCCGCGGCAAAGACGCCGGGGATCGAGGTTTCGGTGCTGTCGGGCTTGGTCACAACGTAGCCGCCCATGTGGGTTTCCAGCACATCCTTGACCAGCTCGTTCGCAGGTGCGTGGCCGATTGCGACAAAGACACCCTTGGCCGGGATCTCGGTGATCTCGCCGGTTTTGACGTTCTTGACCTTCACGCCTTCAACGCCCAGCGGATTGTCGGCGCCGATAACCTCTTCCAGCTGATGGAACCAGAGCGGTTCGATCTTTTCGTTCTTGAAGAGGCGGTCCTGCAGGATCTTTTCCGCCCGCAACTCGTCGCGGCGGTGGATCAGCGTGACCTTGGAGGCAAAGTTTGTCAGGAACAGCGCCTCTTCGACGGCGGTGTTGCCGCCGCCGATCACAACGATTTCCTGACCGCGATAGAAAAACCCGTCACAGGTTGCACAGGCCGAGACGCCAAAGCCCTTGAACTTTTCTTCGGAGGGCAGCCCCAGCCATTTCGCACGTGCGCCGGTCGCCAAGATGACCGCATCCGCCGTGTAGGTCGTGCCGCTGTCGCCGTGGGCGACAAAGGGGCGTTGGTCCAGCTCAAGCTTGGTGATGATGTCGCCGATGATCTCGGTGCCCATCGCGCGGGCGTGGGCCTCCATGTTGACCATCAGGTCGGGGCCCTGGATTTCGGTATGCCCGGGCCAGTTTTCGACCTCGGTTGTGGTGGTCAGCTGCCCGCCGGGCTCGATGCCCTGGACAAGGATCGGGTTCAGCATCGCGCGGCTGGCGTAGACGCCGGCGGTGTAGCCGGCGGGGCCGGAACCGATGATCAGAACTTTGGTGTGGCGGGTCTCGGACATGGCAGCCTCCTTAAGGTCCCCGCGGATGTATAGGGCAAGCGGCGCGAGTTCAATCCGCTCAACACGGCTCTGTGACAGGTGCATAGCGCAACGGCATTTGCTGCTCGCGCATGGTGGTAGCGCCACCCTGTTCAGAATCTTTCGCGGTGTTGAAATATTATTGCGCATCCGCGCTTTGGTGTTATAACTTCCGTGAATTTTATGGAGTTTCTGATGCCCGGCACCCGGCTTGATCCAATCGACCGCAAAATTCTAGCCGAGCTTCAGGCCGATGGCCGCATGACCAACGTTGAACTGGCGAAGCGTGTGGGTATTTCGGCCCCGCCGTGCCTGCGCCGCGTGCGAACCTTGGAAGAACAAGGCTACATTCGCGGATATCACGCCGACGTCGATTCCCGCGAGCTGGGCTTCGAGGTGCAGGTCTTTGCCATGGTCGGCCTGCAAAGTCAGGCAGAGTCGGATCTGAGCGCCTTCGAGGAACGCTGCCGCAACTGGTCGCTGGTCCGCGAATGCCACATGTTGAACGGCGAGGTCGATTTCATCCTGAAATGCGTGGCGCCCGACCTCAGCACCTTTCAGACGTTCCTGACGTCCGAACTGCTGACGGCCGAAAATGTCGGCAGCGTCAAAACCTCGCTCGTCATCCGCGGTGCGAAAGACGAGCCAGGTGTGCCGTTTGATGTGTTGGAAGAGCGGCTGAGCCGCTCGGCTTAAAGCCCCAGGCTTTCGATCGTTTCGCGCGAGGTGCGCGGGAAGATCAGGCCGCCGAATTCTTCGAACATCTCGATCCCCGGGAACATCGACAGAAACAGCGCGCGGACGTTGTGGCCCAGCGTCGGATCCGCCAGCTTGCCCGGGTGATAGGTTTCCACCTCCAGCCCGCTCAGCGTGACGGTGCTGTGGTTGGCGAGCGCGAAGTTGAACATCTGCACCGGGCTGGGCGGCGTGATGTCAAAGATACGGTCGCCATCCGTATAGTCCTGGATCGGGGCCAGAACCGCGCTGGCGCCCAAAAGTGTGCGCAGCTTTTCGCGGCGCACCACCATGCGGGCACCGGGTCCGATCAGCAGGTCCTTCATCGGGGTCGTCGGGCCAAAGGCCTCGGCGGTGACACGGGTCAGGTGCGACAGCGATGACGCACCTTCGGCGGTGTTGGGATAGAAGATGGTCGAACCGATCCAGGTCACCTGGGCGGGACCGTCGCGGGTTTCCACAACATCGCCGGGAAAAAGGTCTTCGATGGCCACGGGGCCATTTGGGGTCGCGACCAGCGTGCCGCGCGCAAAAGCGGCGGTCGCCTCTTCGAAAAGATCGATCGCGGGTGCAACAATCTGCTCTTGCGAGAAAGACCCGTCGCTCTTGAGAGCGGCGGCCTCGTATCTGCGCATGAGAGAGAGATTGCGACGAGGCCGCCCGTCAGGACGAGAAACATGTTCCCTGGGAACGTGGAGCGCACTCGTACGGTTCACGCCTTCAGCGTGGGATTTCGGCCAAGCCATGTGATCACCCTTTCAGGTTGGTCACATCCGCGTCGGCCCCCACCAACAACTACAGAAGGACGTGTTATTACTACAAACCAGAAGGAATTTATGGATATCGCGGGGGTGCGTCAACGATTTGCGTAAATTTTGACGCTATTTTGCACCAACCGGAATCCAATGCGGACGGGGGCCGCGCATTGTCTCTGGGATGTGCACAGGGCATGCCGGTGTATACCAGCATGCCCCGAATCACTCTCTGAATTTGGGTGGTCTCTCAGGTCACCCGCATCCAGGGATAAGATACTCGCGTTGACCGCGATGTGTTTATGACAGCTTTGATGAATCTGGCGCGTGATTTCATCATTTCGTCCTCGTTAACCAAGCTCCACGCCCTGCGGCGTTGAAGTGTTTATCGCAAACAACTTGGGCAGAGATTTGACGTTTGATGAAAAAACGACGGATGCTCCCGAACGGTAGAGAATACCGCGGGATGACAGGTTAGTATGTTGTTTTTGCTAGGTTTTCAGGATCGCGTCTGCAGCAACGGGTCCTGAGGGGGCAGCGGGTGTTTGTCAAAAATATGGCAGACGGTTCCCCGTCTGCCTGGGTTTTTTCCGGTGATCCGAAAAGGATCGATGTTTAGCGCTGGATGAGTCGCCTTGGCGATTCTCCCGATCCCTCACCCATCACCGGAATGGCAGCCGGCAATGGAGGCAAATCAGGCGCGCTTCAGTTCCATCGGCTTGACGGTGCGGGCTGCAACGAAAGCCGCACGACGTGCGCCGCGTTCCCAAGGCATCGACACGTGGGTCGTCTTGGCGGTTTTCACGACGGACATCAGAAAGCGGTTACGCGATTTCATAAGCTTGCTCCTTGTTAAGCGACCGCGTCACTTTTCGGCGCGGACAGGATCAATATGAAACGACTTTGGGGCGGGTTCTGGGCGGTTTTCCGTTAACTTTGGGAAAATTGAAGGCATTTTGAGGATGGGCTGCCCGAGTTGACTAACATATTGATTATAAGCGGAAAATACAGAAAAAGAGATGTCGAAGGCCGGAATCTACGTCAAATTGGGTCAAAATGAGGCAGGGTTTGGCCCCATTCTGCCTCAGAGTCGGATCATCGAGATCAGGCGCCCGTAGTCGACTTCGCCCAGGTGGGTCGAACGACGAAACGAATAAAAGCGGTCGGGTTCGGAATAGGTGCAATGACGCGTCCATTCCGCCTGTACTCCTGCGCGACGCAGCCGGTACAACCCGTACGATGGCAGATCAAAATGCAGCCGGTCCGCGTGGCCATTTGCAAAGAAGCGTGCGTTTTCGGGATCGTCGTCCAGAAAGTCGTCCAGAAACTCGGGACCGACCTCGTAGGCGCGCTGGCTGATCGACGGGCCGATGGTGACGCGGATGCTGTCCCGTTCCGCGCCCAACGCTTCCATCGCCTCGATCGTGTTCTCAAGCACCCCGGCCAGTGCACCGCGCCATCCGGCGTGGGCGGCCCCGACCACCCCGTTGTCCAGATCGGCGAAAAGAACCGGCTGGCAATCCGCGGTCAGGATCGCAAGGGCCACGCCCGGCGTACGGGTCACCAGCGCATCGGCCTTTGGGCGGTCCTCGCCCAGCGGGCTGTCCACTGTCAGAACGTCTGCCGAATGGATCTGGTGCACACTGGCCATCTGGTCCGGCTCAAGATCCATGGCCTGTGCCGCGCGGGTCCGGTTGATCGCCACCATCTCGGCCTGGTCCGAAGATCCCAGCCCGCAGTTCAGCCCGGCGAACACACCCGAAGACGCACCGCCGCGCCGGGTAAAGAACCCGTGCTTTAGCGGGGCCAGCTGATCAGAGGTGATGATCTCGAGCGTCATGTCTCAAGTCCGGGTGGTGGAGTTCGGCCGCCCTGGTACAGGCCCAGAACTTTGAACAGCGTCCCCATTTCATCGGGGTGGGTCAACCTGCGATGTGCTGCGATGTGCGATTTCAGCGCCGCGCCGGTCAAGCCATTGGCAAGTGTCTGCGCGCGGGGCGTGATGCCCAGCCGTTCCAGAAACACCCCTTGCTGGGTCAGTCGCGTGTGGGCGCAACGCGCCGCGCGGGCCACGGCTTCGAAGTCCACATGTGCGGTCAGGTCGGCCTGGCCCGGCGCCGCCAGCGGGTCGACCTTTTGATGGTTTTGCAGCGCCTGAAACGTGTCGCCAAGGCTGTGCCAATCGCCGTAGTCGATGATCAGCGCCGCGCCGCCGTGGGTTTCAATCCGGTTCGACAGCACCTCGATCACGCCCGGCAGTTGCGGGCAAAGTTCGATCAGATCGCCGTCTTGCGTCGTCTCCAGCCGGTCGGCGAGCAGCGGATAGGGGGCAGCGTCTGACAGGCCGAAGGTCAGTCTTTCACCGTCCAGCCCGACCACCTTTTCCCGCCATCCGTCCCCGCTGCGCAGGAACTGGCGGATTGGCAGGGCGTCGAGGAATTCGTTGGCGATCAGGAACAGCGGTGCTTCGGGCAGGTCGGCGACGGCGTCGTGCCATGTCGGGTCAAACGCGCCCAGCGTCTCGGCTTGCGCTTGTTTCAGATGCGCCGAGGCTTCGACCAGATGCACCCGGGCGGCGGCGTGAAAACCCGGCACCGCACGGGTGGCACGCAGGATGTCGGCCATCAGGGTGCCGCGTCCGGGACCAAGCTCGGCCAGAACAAAGCTGCCCGGCGCGCCTGCGTCCATCCAGCTTTGCGCCAGACACAGGCCAATCAGCTCGCCGAACATCTGGCTGATCTCGGGCGAGGTGGTGAAGTCCCCCGCAGCACCTAGCGGATCGCGGGTGCTGTAATACCCGTGTTCGGGGTGCAGCAGACAGAGCGCCATATAGTCGGCGATTGTCATTGGGCCGGTCCGCGCAATCTGTGCGGCCAGGATCGGGTACAGGGGCGTCATGCGGTGGCGGTCCGTGCCTGTCTCAGCGCCCAAAGGATCGCCAACCCGCCGCCAAGGATCATCGGCAGGGTCAGCAGCTGTCCCATGGTCAGGCCATAGCCGTCAATGTGCAGCGCCAGACCCAGCGGGTTGCCGGGCGACTGGAACTGAATGTCAGGTTGGCGAAAGAACTCGACGATGAAGCGCCCGATCCCGTAGCCGGCAAAGAAGGTGCCTGCAACCAGCGCCGGACGCTTCAGCGCACCGCGCCGAAATGCCAACCACAACAGAACAGCGCCCAGAAGCAGGCCCTCCAACGCCGCTTCATACAGCTGCGAAGGATGGCGCGCGCAAAGCTCGCCAATTGCCTGACCGCAATCCTGCGCCAGCGATCCGGGAAAGATCACGCCCCAGGGCGCATCGGTCGGACGGCCCCAAAGCTCGGCATTCACAAAATTCGCAATCCGCCCCAACAACAGGCCGACGGGCGTCGCCATCGCCAGCATGTCCGAGGCCGAAGCCAATGGGATCGCGTTCCGCCGGCAGTATATATAGGTCGCAACGGCGACCCCCAGCAGCCCGCCGTGAAAGGCCATGCCGCCCTGCCAGATCTGCAGGATCTGTCCGGGGTTGGCCAGGTAGAACCCGGGCTGGTAGAACAGGACAAATCCCAGCCGCCCGCCCAGCACCACGCCGAGGATGATCCAGGTCAGGATGTCCTCGACCTGCCGGGGTGTCATGGGCGGCGTGTCATTGGGCCAAAGCGCCGGGCGTTTCACCGCCGCCACCGCCAAACGCCAGCCGATCAGCAGCCCGGCGATATAGGCAAGCGCGTACCAGCGCAGGGCGAACTCGATACCGAAAAACGAGATCGAAAAGATCTCGGACGAAATGTCGGGGAATGGAATGCCTGCCTGCATTGCGTCTCTGTGCCTCGGGATTTGGGGCGAAGTCAACCTTGTGACTCGGCGCATTGCCGCCCATATAAGAGGCCAGTGTAACGGCGGAGAGTCCCATGCAGACGCGCAACAAGTTTTTCGACGACATGTCGCAATTGATGACCAACGCAATGGGCGTCGCACAGGGCGCGCGGGAAGAGGCCGAAACAGCGCTGAAGTCGATGATGGACCGCTGGTTGGCGGACCGCGATTTCGTGACGCGCGAAGAATTCGACGCCGTCCGGGCGATGGCGCAAAAAGCCCGCGAAGAGAACGAAGCGCTGAAAGCGCGGCTTGATGCGTTGGAAGAAAAGCAAGGTTAACAACACGTTAACGCGAGCACCGGAGCGAGTAAGGGCCTGACCCGGGCGGGGCGGGCCTTTTGTCTGTCGAACCGTTGTCTTACGCCCACTATCTCGGCTGATTCGCTGCCTTGTCCACAATAATTTGGGGTTATCCCAAAGTTTTGGCTTTACACGGGGACTCCAACACAGGCACCATATCTCGTAAGGGGGGCGGAAACCTCCGCACCTTCTAGAGCAGGCACCTAGCGCTTGGGCGCTGCCATGACCCAGGCGCTACATAACAAATGAGGTGGCGCCATGGCCCTGTCCGAGCAGTATCTGGAAGAAGACCTTCACCCTATCGACATCGTCGAACACATTGCGGAACACCACGAGTGGGATTTTGACCGCATTGCCGAAGATCAGATCGCCATGGCGGTCGAAGCGCAATGGCGCACCTATTCCATCACGCTGGCCTGGTCGGGGTACGACGAAACGCTGCGGATGATCTGTACCTTTGAAATGGAGCCGCCCGAAGAACGTCTTCCGGCGATTTACGAGGGTCTGAACGTCATCAACGACCAATGCTGGGCGGGGGCGTTCAGCTATTGGAAGGCGCAAAAGCTGATGGTCTACAAATACGGCCTTGTGCTGGCGGGCGGGCAGGTGGCCAGCCCGGATCAGATCAACACCATGATCTCGGCCGCGGTTCTCAGCGCCGAGCGGTATTACCCCGCATTTCAGCTGATTGCCTGGGGCGATCGGGACCCGCAGGATGCAATGCAGGTCGCCATTGCAGAGGCCTACGGACGGGCGTAACACTTCCCCCAAACGGGTATCGGGGGATGTATGGGATTTTCAGAGATAGAGCGTCGCGGTCTGGTTTTGCTGGGCTGCGGCAAGATGGGCTCGGCCATGTTGGCTGGCTGGCTGGACGGCGGGTTGCCCGCGACCTCGGTCTGGGTGAATGACCCGTTTCCTTCGGACTGGCTGTCGGCGCAGGGCGTGCATCTGAACGGCGATCTGCCTGCGGACCCCGCGATCGTGCTTGTGGCCGTAAAGCCGCAGATGATGGCCGAGGCTCTGCCGTCCTTGCAGGCGCTGGGAAATGGGACGACCGTCTTTCTGTCGGTTGCGGCCGGGATCACCATCGCAACCTACGAAGACCTGCTGGGCGCACAGACGCCGATCGTGCGCGCCATGCCCAACACGCCTGCCGCGGTAGGCAAGGGCATCACGGCCATTGTCGGCAATGCCAACACGGACGAGGCAACTCTGGACATGGCCGAGGGTCTGCTGAGTGCCGTCGGCCAGGTCGTCCGGCTGGACGGCGAAGATCAGATGGACGCGGTGACAGGCGTCAGCGGTTCTGGTCCTGCCTATGTGTTCCACATGATCGAATGCCTTGCCGCCGCGGGCGAGGCGCAGGGGCTTTCGCCCGACCTTGCCATGGCGCTGGCCAAGGCGACTGTCGCCGGTGCAGGCGCCCTTGCGGAAGCCGCCGACGAGGACCCCGCCCAGTTGCGCCGCAATGTGACCAGCCCCAATGGCACCACTCAAGCCGGGCTTGAGGTGCTGATGGACGAAAGCAAGGGCCTGCCGCCCTTGATGGCGCAAACCGTGGCTGCGGCCACCACACGATCCAAGGAGCTGGCCGGTGGCTGAAATCACGTTCGATGACTTCATGAAGGTCGACATCCGTGTCGGCACCGTTCTGCGGGCCGAACCCTACCCCGAAGCGCGCAAACCCGCGATCAAGGTCTGGGTCGATTTCGGGCCCGAGATTGGCGAACGCAAAAGCTCGGCCCAGATCACGCAGCATTACACGCCCGAGGATCTGGTCGGAAAACAGGTTATCGGCGTGGTCAACTTCCCGCCGCGCCAGATTGGCAAATTCATGTCCGAGGTGCTGATCCTTGGCCTGCATGATGCCGACAACGCGGTTGTTCTGCTGTCGCCCGACCACCCCGCCCCCAACGGAGCCCGAATGTGTTGAAACGCCTGCTGATCACCCAGAAACTGCCCGACCGCGTGATCGAGGCTGCCCGCGACAGCTTTGATGTCGAGGCACGGCAGGCCGGTGGTGTCCTGTCGGCCGAGGAATTGCGCTGGGCCCTGCGCGGGTTTGATGCCGTTCTGCCGACACTGGGCGATGTCTTCAGCGCCGAGGTTTTTGCGGATGTGCCCAAGCCGCGGGCTAGGATCCTGGCCAACTTCGGAGTGGGATATAACCACATCGATGTGGCCGCGGCGGGTGCGGCGGGCGTTGTGGTCTCGAACACCCCCGGTGCCGTTACGGATGCGACCGCCGACATCGCGATGACACTGATCCTGATGTCCTGTCGCCGGGCCGCCGAGGGCGAACGCTTGGTTCGCGCAGGTCAATGGACAGGTTGGACGCCAGTCCAGATGCTGGGCCAACATGTCACGGGCCGCACGGTCGGCATCGTCGGCATGGGGCGCATCGGTCAGGCCATTGCGCGGCGCTGCCACTATGGCTTCAACATGCCCGTGGCCTATGTGAACCGATCTGCGCGCGATCTGGATTTTCCGGCCACGCGCTACGACACCGTGCAGGATCTGGCCGCCCAGGTCGACATCCTGGTCGCGGCGACCCCCGGCGGGGCCGAGACATATCACCTGTTCGACGCTTCGGTCTTTGCGGCGATGAAACCCACCGCGCATTTCGTGAACATCTCGCGTGGCGAGGTCGTAGACGAGGCCGCCCTGATTGCAGCGCTGCAGGACAATGCCATCGGGGGGGTGGGTCTGGACGTCTACGAACAGGAACCTCATGTCCCCGAGGCGCTGCGCGTGCTCGACAATGCAACGCTCCTGCCGCATCTGGGCACCGCCGCGCTGGAGGTGCGTGAAAACATGGGGATGATGGCTGTTGACAACCTGCGCGCGTTTTTCGACGGGAAAGAGCCGCCGAACCGGGTCTGAACCGGGTCTGACGGGCCCGGCTCCACCAGCGTCATGCCTTGACCTTGGGGCACGGATCGGGAACCCTCGTGCAATTGCGCGAGGGTCCAATGCATCAGCCAGCCATCACCGGAAGCGGCGTTTTCACGCCGGAACAGGTCATCACCAATGACGAATTGGTTGTGGCCTTCAACGCCTATGCCGACCGCTTCAACGCCGAAAACGCCGAAGCCATCGCGGCCGGCGAGGTCGAGGCCAAGGCGCATTCCAGTTCCGAATTCATCGTGAACGCCAGCGGGATCGAGCAGCGCTATGTCATGGACAAAGCGGGCGTGCTGGACCCCGCCGTGATGCATCCCAAGCTGCGCCAACGAGCCGATGACGAACCCGGCATCATGGCCGAGATGGCGCTGGATGCCTGCACCAAGGCCCTGGCCCAGGCCGGGCGCACGGCGGAAGAGGTCGATCTGGTGATCTGCGCGGCGTCGAACCACGAACGCGCCTATCCGGCGATTGCGATCGAGATCCAGCAGCTTTTGGGCGCGGGCGGCTTTGCCTTTGATATGAACGTTGCCTGTTCTTCGGCCACCTTTGGTCTGCAGGCGGCGGCAGACATGATCCGATCCGGCTCGGTCCGCTGCGCGATTGTCGTCAACCCCGAGATCTGTTCAGGCCACCTGGAATGGCGCGACCGCGACTGCCATTTCATCTTTGGCGACGTCTGCACGGCAACCGTTCTGGAACGCGCTGAAGACGCCAAAGGCCCGCATTTCCTGGTGCAGTCGACCCGCTGCGCCACGCAGTTTTCCAACAACATCCGCAACAACAACGGGTTCCTGCGCCGCAGCCGTCCGGCGGGCACCGTGGACCGGCGCGACATGCAGTTCATGCAGAACGGGCGCAAGGTCTTCAAAGAGGTGCTGCCGCTGGTGGTCTCGCACATCAACGACCATCTGGCGGACAGTGGCACAGGCGCGGACGAGCTGAAACGCCTTTGGCTGCATCAGGCCAACAAGACCATGAACGATTTCATCGGTCGCAAGGTGCTGGGCCGGGTGCCCGAGGCGGATGAACAGCCCAACATCCTGCAGGACTATGCCAACACCTCGTCCGCGGGGTCGATCATCGCGTTTTCGAAATACTCCGATGACATGGAGCCCGGCGACAAGGGGGTGATCTGTTCCTTTGGCGCGGGCTATTCCGTAGGATCGGTACTGGTCGAACGCGCCTAGGCGCTGCGCCAGCGCTGCACCAGATAGACCGCGCCGCCCGCGACCAATCCCCAGACCGCGCCCCCCAGACCAAGGATGGTCACACCCGAGGCCGTCAGCAGAAAGGTCACCGCGGCCGCTTCGCGCGTGGCGTCCTCTTTCCAGGCGGCCGCGGCAGACGTCATGAAGACGGTGAACAGGGCGACGCCCGCCAGCACGGGCAAGACCGCCTCGGGCGCAAGCGCGGCGACATGGGTCACGGTTCCGGCAAACAGCCCCAGCACGCAGTAAAACACCCCGGCCCAGACGGCTGCGAAATAGCGTTTCGCTGGGTCGGGATGCGCATCCTCGCTGGCGCACATGGCGGCGGTGATCGCCGCCACACAGGTCGACGCCGCGCCAAAAGGGGCCGACAGAATGCTGAACAGGCCGACGGTGCCGAACAGGCGCTCGGTCTGGGGCTCGTAGCCGTTCGCCTTCAGGACCGAGACGCCGGGGATGTTCTGCGCGGCCATTGTCACGATGAAAAGCGGCAGGCCAAGACCGATCACGGTCGGCCAGGACAGCACTGGCATCACGAACACCGGCTTGGTCAAGATAGTGTCTGGCGCTGGTACGGTGCCGCCGTTGTGGATCAGGATCAGCCCCAAAGCGACGATCACGGCGGCGGGCACAGCCATCAACCGGTTGATCCGGCCCACGACAAACCAGGTCAGCAGGATCGGCAGAGCGATGTGCGGTGCGTCCTGCAGTGCCAGAAACGGGCCAAGGCAGATTGAAAACAGCACGCCCGCCAGCATTGCCTGCGTCAGCGGCGCGGGAATCGCGCGCGCAAACCGGCCCAGGGGGCGCCACAGTCCCGCGACAACGGTCAGGGCACCAGCAAAGAGGAACGCTCCGATGGCGGCCGGGAACCCCGCCGGGTCCGGTGTCGAGATTGCCAGCAGCGCCACACCCGGTGTCGACCATGCGACACTGGCCGGGATCTTCAGCCACAGGCTGAGCACAATGCCCGCCAAACCCATCGAGACTGCCCCGGACATCAGCGCCGAGGCTGCAATGTCGCCTTCGGCCCCCATTGCGGTGACACCCGCCAGAAAAATCGGGAACGAGCTGAAAAAGCCGACGATGGCGACGACAAGTCCCGTCCAGAAGGGCTGCGAGTTCATGGTCTCAGCTCTCGGGCGCGCGATCTCCGACCGCTTCACGCCAGTGCTTGCGGCAGAGCGAAACATAGGTCTCGTTCCCGCCGATCTGAACCTGCTCGCCCCCGGTCAGGACAGTGCCGTTTTCGTCGCGGCGCACCACCATCGTGGCCTTCTTGCCGCAATGGCAGATGGTACGCACCTCGCGCATTTCATCGGCCAGCGCCAAGAGCGCGGCAGAGCCCGGAAACAGCTCGCCCCGGAAATCGACGCGCAGGCCATAGCACATCACGGGAATGTTCAGATCGTCGACCACGCGGGCCAGTTGCCAGACCTGATCCTTGGTCAGGAACTGTGCCTCGTCAACAAAGATGCAGTTCGGGCGTGTCAGGCCGGAAATCCGCTGAAACAGGTCAGTGTCGGCGGCAAATGTATCGGCGGCGCTGTTGATCCCGATCCGCGAGCCAATCTGCCCCTCACCCGCGCGCTTGTCCAGGCGCGCGGTGAACAGATAGGGCTGCATTCCGCGTTCTTCGTAGTTGTAGGCGGCTTGCAACAGCATCGTCGACTTGCCGGCGTTCATGGTCGAATAGTGGAAGAAAAGCTTGGCCATGCTGCCCCTATGCAATGGGCAGGCGAGCTTGACAAGAGAGCGCCGAAGGGGTCCGGGCCGGAACCATGAGTGGTGACGTGCCTTGTACGTTCCGTGCGACCGGACCGGACCCGCAATCGGTGGCGCCAGAACTGAGGGGGCATCCCCAAAGGGAAACAGTCCACGCCACCGATACGGTGTTTTTGGGTTCGCCACACGCCTGCCGTTTCACCGGCTCTGCCGTCCCAGCGACAGAAATGCAGCGAACCCCACACAGAAACCGGTTTTGGGCGACCGGTCACTCGTTATCCCCAAGCTTTCGGGGTTGGTTTGTAAATGACATTCCGTTTCAAACGCATTAATGGGAAATAGGTTTAGATGTTCCCCGACAGAGCGTTAGACCATTCGGGGAGAGGGTAAGGGCACCATATGTCAGCGATCAGGAGCTACCTGAAGAAACACACCGAGGCGCTTGTCAAAGACGTCGGCATCGAGCCGGCCTGCGAGCTGACGGGCAAGTCCAAGGCGACTTTGGGACGGTACTATTCCGACCATGCCGAACACGCTGACCGGTTCATGCCGATCGACGCAGTGGCCGAGCTGGAAGAGGCCGCGTCCTACCCGCATGTCACGGCCGCACTGAGCGAGCTCAAGGGCATTACGCTGTCCTTTGATGAACGGCGGCGCAACACCAAGGACAAGGGCGGGGTGAACTCCGATGTCATTGCGCTCAGCCAGCGGTTTGCAATGCTCATGGCGGAATACAACCAGTCGATCGAAGATGGCGTGATTACGGTCAACGAGGCCAAGCGGCTGCTGAAAGAGACAGTGGCGCTGCAGCAGGTCCTGATCGACATGAAGCTTCACCTCGAAGAAGAAACTGCCTGAGGACACAGGCATACACCGCCGCAGACTGGTCGCGGCGGAACAGCTGTCCCCGGACAGGTTGCAACGATTCATTCTGGACCTCGAAGCGACCACGCGGTCCGAAGAGGTCTGGCATCTGCTGGTCGGGCTGGGTCGCGATCTTGACCTGCCCTACATCGATTTTGTCAGTGCCAGCGGCTTTCGCGATTGGCGCCGCACAAGGTTTGCGCGCACCTCGTATGATTCGAGTTTCATCGCCGAGCTGAACAAAGACCCCGAAATCGAAAGCTGGTCGACCTTTCGCACCCATGCGAGCCATCGGCTGACGCCCCTTGCTGTCGGTATCGAGTTTCTGGACGACAGCTATCACGTCCCTCAGACACGCGTGGCCTTGCTGCGCATCGTCGCCGAGCACGGGTTGCGCGCGGGCCTGTGTATCCCGTTGCGGCAAGTGACGCCGCCTCAGTCCGGGATGATCACCTTTTTCGGGGATCACAGCCGTCGCGAGATGCAGACCATCATCCGCGCGCACGGTTGGACCCTGCATGCCGCTGCGATGATGGGGCATCAGCGGTATCTGGAACATTTCGCGCATGAGTTCAAAGACCGAAACCACATCACCAAGAAGCAGATCGAACTGGTGCGGCTGATTGGTCTGGGTCTCAAGGACAAGGAGATTGCGCAGGAACTTGAGGTCTCGATCTCGGCGGTGCGACAGCGGATGCAGGCCTTGTTGAACAACACAAGGCTGTCTTCGCGCGCCGAACTTGCTGTGCTTGCAATGCGTCTGGGTCTTTTGCCCGACCCGTTCAGCAGTGCCGTGGACGAGGTCGAGACCCTTGTCGAAATGGACAACATCGGCACACGCACGCGTCCAAAGATGTAGCCCAAACGACAAAGGGTGCCCTGTTCCCTGGGCACCCTTCGCAGTGAAAAGGTTTGATTTTAAAAAACGATTCCGTGGAATTGGGCACGGCAGACTCAAATGTCACAAGACACATCAGATGGTCAGGTGACGCCCCTGACGTCGCCGGTGTTGGGAATTCGGCGGCATCGGGAACACCTCAATGATAGCCAATCACCCTTCGCGCTGTCCAAAATGAACTGTGCGTCATGTTGGTGCATCGCCCAACATTTTTGGCAGGTTTTGGCCACTTACCTGTAAGAAAATACAGGTACCGCTATGCGTGTGAGGCGGATTAGCGTCAATTCCGTTAACTGATTCTTCAGGGTTTTGAATCTAGGCGGCCCCAAAGGTCGTAATCCCCGGCTTCGTCGACGGTGACCTTGATCCGTTGTCCGGGCTGTAAGGCTTCGAACCCTTCGTCGATGAACAGATTGCCATCGATTTCCGGTGCATCCGCCGTAGTCCGGCAGGTGGCCGCCTCGGCGTCGACCTCGTCAACGATGACCCCCAGCGTCTGACCAACCTTGGCGGCCAGTTTTGCCTCGGAAATCTGCATGGATTTTTCCATGAAGCGGTTCCAGCGGTCCTGCTTGACCTCGTCAGGTACATGATCCGGCAGCGCATTCGACCGGGCGCCCTCGACGTTTTCGTACTGGAAACAGCCGACCCGATCCAGTTGCGCCTCGTCCAGCCAGTCGAGCAGGGTCTGGAACTCTTCTTCGGTCTCGCCGGGATAGCCGACGATAAAGGTCGACCGCAGGGTGATATCGGGACAGGTCTCGCGCCAGGCGGCGATTTCGTCCAGCGTGCGGGCGGCGGCAGCGGGGCGCGCCATGCGTTTCAGCGTGTCGGGGTGCGCGTGCTGAAAGGGGATGTCCAGATAGGGCAGGATCAGCCCCTCGGCCATCAGCGGCACCAGGTCACGAACATGCGGGTAGGGATAGACGTAATGCATCCGCACCCAGGCCCCCAACGACCCCAGATCGCGGGCCAGCGACAGAATCGGGAACTTGTCGTCCCGGTCCTTCCAGTCGGTGCCATAGGCGCTGGTGTCCTGGCTGATGACCAGCAGCTCTTGCACACCGTTTTCGACCAGCTTTTCCGCCTCGCGCAGCACGGCACGGGCGGGGCGCGAGGCCAGCTTGCCGCGCATGTCCGGGATGATGCAGAACTTGCAGCTGTGATTGCAGCCTTCGGAAATCTTCAGATAGCTGTAATGGCGCGGCGTCAGCTTTACCCCGCTGGCAGGCAGCAGATCGACAAAGGGATCGGGGTCGGGCGGCACGGCGCTGTGCACCGCGTCAAGGACCTGTTCGTATTGATGCGGGCCGGTGACGGCCAGCACCTTGGGATGCGCGCCGGTGATGTATTCCGGGTCAGCGCCCAGACAGCCGGTCACGATCACCCGCCCGTTTTCGGTGATCGCCTCGCCAATCGCCTCAAGGCTTTCGGCCTTGGCGCTGTCCAGGAACCCGCAGGTGTTCACGATCACCGCGTCCGCGCCAGAGTAATCGGGCGAGATGCCATAGCCCTCGGCCCGCAGGCGGGTCAGGATGCGTTCACTGTCGACCAGCGCCTTGGGGCAGCCAAGGCTGACCATGCCAATGGTCGGTTGGCCGTCGCGACGGGTGTCGGACAGTTGAGCGCGGGCGAGGTCAGGGCGAAGATCAGGCGGGTTTTGCGTCATGTCCCCCTTTAACGCGGCACGGCTCCGCCGAAAAGACCGCCGGGCCCGCGGATTTCCGCGTGTCGGCTTGAAGCGGCAGGCGTATAGGGCCAGATTCACTCTCAGAGCAGCAGTGGAGTGCGAGATGCGGTGGGTTTTTCGACTGGTTGGCCTTGTAGTTGTAATCGTGATTGCCGGTGTCGGGGCCTTGTTCCTGATCCCGTCCGAGACGCTGGGGCGGATCGTGTCCAGCCAGCTGACCGCGCAGATGGGGCGCGAGGTGACCGTTCAGGATGTCTCGGTTTCGATCTTCCCCGTCGCAGGGGTGCGCACCGAAGGGTTGTCGATCGCCAACGCCGAGTGGTCAGAGGATGGCCCGCTGTTGCAGGCCGGGCTGGCGCAGATCGGGGTCGATACCCTTGCGGCACTGGGCGGGACGCTGAAGTTCCGCAGCATTGAACTGCAGTCTCCGGAAATTCTGCTGCAAGAGGCGCGCGACGGGTCAGGGAACTGGGAAATCAGCGCCGGGGCTCCGGGCGAAGCGTCAGACAGCGCGCCGCTGCCGCTGTTCACGCTGGACGAGTTGATCATCCGGAACGGAACCTTCCGATACGATGCGCTGGACGTCGCCCCCGTGGTGGCGCGCGACATTGATCTGAACCTGACATGGCCTGAGGCGGACGGCCCGGCGACGTTTACCGCCAAGGTCAATCCCTTTGGCGACCTGCTGACGCTGGCGGGCCAGCTGGGCAGCCCGCTGACCTTGATGGACGGCGAACCGGTGTCCGGTGCCCTGGCGGTCACGGGACCGGGCGGCGGGTTTGAATTCGAAGGCCAGCTGGGGCTCGCGCCGGAACTGCAGGGGCAGTTCACACTGTCGTTGAAGGACACTGCGGCCTTTCTGGCCGGCGTGGGCGTGCCGGGGGTCGAGCTGCCCGAGGGACTAGGACGCGCGGCCAGCGGACAAGGGGCGGTGACATTGACGCGGGACGGGCTTTTTGCGCTGCGCGATGGTGTCCTGAAGCTCGATCAGAACCAGCTGACGGCCGAGGCGGATGTCGAGACCCGAGGCAAACCCAAGGTGACAGCGCGCGTTGACGCCGGCGCCTTGGACCTGCGCGGTCTTATGGGCGGAGAAAGCGCAGACAGCGGTGAAGGCTGGCCAAAGGATCGGCTGGATGCCTCGGCGCTTGCCGGTTTTGACGGTGAAATTGCGATCTCGGCCAGCAGCATCGATCTGGGAGCCTTCAAGCTGGGGGCCTCGAACGGGAAGATGACGCTGACCAATTCGCGGGCGGTCTTTGCGCTGAACCAGGTGGCGGCCTATGGCGGGACAACGACCGGGCAATTCGTGGTGAACAACCGCAGCGGATTGTCGGTGGGCGGCAAGATGACCGTGGCCGGTGTCGAACTGAAGGACCTGCTGACGGATGCCGCCGGGATATCGCGGTTGTCGGGCCCGGCGAACCTGTCTTTCGATTTTCTGGGCTCGGGCCCGTCTGTGCATGCGATCATGAACTCGCTCAGCGGGTCGGGGTCCTTGGACGCAGGGCCGGGCGTCATTTCCGGCATCGACCTTGATCAGTTGATGCAGACCGGAAACGGGTCGGGCGGGACAACGGTGTTCAAATCCCTGACCGGAAGCTTTGGCATCGAAGGCGGCGTTCTGCGGAATGATGATCTGAACCTTCAGACCCCACTGTTCCAGATCGCCGGGGAGGGCGAGATCGGATTGGGGGCGCAGAACATGGACTATCTGTTCCTGCCAGGTGTGGACACGGCGCGCGAGGGGCGTGGGATCACCATTCCCGTGCGCGTGAAGGGGCCATGGAGCGGGCCATCCATCCGCCCCGACCTGAGCGAGGCGCTGGAGCGAAACCTTGACGAAGAGAAGAAGGCGCTGGAAGCCAAGGCCAAGGAGGCGGTGAACCAGAAGCTGGAAGAGGAGCTTGGCGTCAAGGTCGAAGAGGGCCAGAGCGTAGAAGAGGCCGTTCAGCAGAAAGTCGGGGACGAGGTGCAGAAGAAGGTCGAAGAGGAGCTTGGCAAGGGGCTCTTGAAGCTTCTGGGAGACTGAGCCCGTGGCAGGCCTGCGAGGGGCCAGCCCCTCGCGCTCCCCGGGATATTTTTAGCAAGAAGAATGGGGGGCCAGTCAATGCTCGCCCCGTGCGTCAGCGACGGCGGTCGCGGCGGGAGCTCATGGGCTGGAACGCAACGCCGACGTGGGCCTCGCAATAGGGTTTGCCCTGTTGCACGGGAAGTCCGCAGAACCAGAAGTCCTCGGTCGCGGGATCGCCGACCGGCCATTTGCAGGTGCGCTCGGTCAGTTCCATTAGCGAGAGCTTCTTGGCCTTCTTTTCGACCTCGTTGACCTTGGCCAGTGCCTCGGGGCTGATTTCATTGGCCGAGGGCTGCGGCGGCAGCGGTTGACCGGCCGGAATGATCGCCTTGCGGGCCGGGATCGGCTTGGCCTCGGCCACCGGTTCGGGCTTGGCTTCGCGTGCCGGTTCGGTCTTGGGCTGCGGCTTGGGCTTGGGTTCGGCCTTGGCGGGTTTGGCCTCGGCCTTGGCGGGTGTTGCACCGGCGCGGTTCGACAGGCCCAGGCGGTGGACCTTGCCGATCACGGCATTGCGGGTGACGCCGCCCAGCTCTTTGGCGATCTGGCTGGCCGACTGACCTTCGGTCCACATCTTTTTCAGCAACTCGACGCGTTCATCGGTCCAGGACATCGGCTTTCCTTACGTAAAAAGCGGCCCCTGCGGTGGGCCGCCTGAAAAATCTGTCAGAACCCCTATTCTAATCACTCCGGCCCGAGTTACAAGCGGCGCGAGCAGAAGGAACGGGCAAATGGGCAACACCTCTTACCAGATGGGCACGCGGCGCTTTGGCCGGATGAACTGGCTGGGGCTTTACACCCTGGCGCGGCGCGAGATCCTGCGGTTCACCGCGGTCTGGTCGCAGACGCTGTTGGCGCCTTTGGTGACGGCGGGGCTGTTCCTGCTGATCTTTTCCATCGCCATTGGCGCGCGGCGGGGCGAGGTGATGGGCGTGCCCTTCACCACCTTCATTGCGCCGGGGATCCTGATGATGACGGTGATCCAAAACGCCTTTGCCAATACCTCGTCCTCGATCATGATTTCCAAGGTGCAGGGCAATATTGTTGACACGCTGATGCCGCCGCTTTCGGCTGTGGAGCTGGTGGTGGGCTATATCGTTGGCGGTGTGGCGCGGGGCTTTGCGGTTGCCGTTTGCATCACCTTGGCGCTGTGGCTGGTGCTGGGGATCGTGCCTGCGCATGTCGGGTGGCTTGTTGTCTTTGTGGTGCTCGGCGCGGCGTTTCTGGGCGGGCTTGGCATGATTGCCGCGATCTTTGCCCAGAAGTTCGACCAGATGGCGGCGATCACCAACTTCATCGTCACGCCTTTGGCGTTTCTGTCGGGCACCTTCTACTCGGTCGAGGCCCTGCCGCCCGTCCTGTGGGTGATCAGCCATGTGAACCCGGTCTTCTACCTGATCGACGGGGTGCGGTACGGCATGATCGGGGTGTCGGACAGCGCGCCTTTGTTGGGGCTGTTGGTGTCTTCCGGGTCCGTGGCCGCTGTGGTGGCCGTGGCCTGGTGGATGTTCCGGACCGGGTATCGCCTCAAGTCCTGAGCCGCGCCTCGCGCCAGGCCAAGAGGCCGCCACCGCTGAGGATGGTCGCCATGCCGAGCAGCGACAGGGCATCGGGGGCGACGCCGAAGGCCAGGAAGTCGTACAGCGCGGCAAAGACCAGCGTGGCGTAGAAGAAGGGCGCGACAAAGCTGGCGTCCCCGCGCGACATGGCGTTGGTAAAGCTGAACTGGGCCGCGGCCATCAGAAAGCCGATCCCGGCGAGGGCCAGCCATTGCAGGGGCGTCGGCGAGAGCCAGACAAAGCTGGCCGCGATCGAAGAGATCACCAGCCCGATCACATTGTTGATCAGCAGGATCTGCAGCGGCTTTTCCCGTCCCGTCAGCATCTTGATGAAGATCAGCTCACATCCCAGCATCAGGGCGGCGCCCAACGCCAAAAGGGCGGCGGGTTGAAAGCTTTCGGGCGTCGGCCGCAGCAGGATCACGGCCCCCAGAATGGCGATGCCTGCCGCGCTCCAACGGACGCGGCCGACGCGTTCGGACAGGAAGAGCACCGCAAAGATCATCCCGAAGACCGGGTTCAGAAAGCTGATTGCCGTTGCATCCGACAGCGGGATAAAGGCCGCAGCGGCAAACATGAGTGTCACGCCGCCCCATCCCAGGGTCGAGCGCACGGCGTGGACGCGCAAGTTGGGCTGGGTGATCGGCATCCGGGTCAGCGTGACGGCGGTGGCGATCGCCATCAGGGCAAAGATGAACCGCCCGTTGCTGATCTGCAGCGGGTGCAGCGCAGGGCCCAGCGTGTCGGTGCCCAACATCTTGGCCAAAAGCGTCGTGCCTGCAGCGAAGGCCGAGGCGAGGATTGTCAGCATCGCGGCTAGCGCGTTGTTGGGGGCGGGTGGCGTCATGACGGCGCTTTGCGCTGGATTATGGACCGGCGCAAGGGGATTTGTGGGTGGGTGTGGGCGACCAACGGTGGTCTTGCGTGTCAGAGGTCGTATGAACTGGGACAACGAAGGTTGGCAACGTGGACAAAGCCGACCTTCGATGGTTAGGAGCGGATCTGAACTTCGCCCTCGATTTCCATTGCAAAGCCCAAGGGCAGTGCAGACACACCAATTGCCGATCGCGCATGGCGTCCCACATCCGGTCCGAATACGTCAATCAAGAGGTCGCTGAAGCCATTCACAACCAAATGTTGTTCGGTATAGCCGGGGCTGGAAGCGACCATACCAAAGACACGCGTCCAACCGACAATTCGGGAAAGATCGCCAATCTCGGCCTTGATATTCGCGATTACAGACAGCGCGATATCCCGTGCCTCAGCATAAGCTTGTTCGGTGGTGAAGTCGGCGCCTACAATTCCAAATGGGCCGGCAATACTCCCGTCAATGGCGCTTTTTGGACTTCCAGAGAACAAAAGCCGTTCACCGCGAACATTCACAAATGAAAATGGTAGATGCACCCCAGCCGGCGGCTTTGCGGCGGCAGGCAGGCTCAATCCGAGCTTTTGCAGTCTTACTTCTGGTGTCGCCATTCGATCCCTCACAACGTCGAAAAGGAATGCCTATCATAAATGTTGGAATGTGTCTCCCAAGGGCTCTGAGCCGCCATTTGCCGAAACGCGGGGGCAGATGCGACTTTTGCCCAAGCGCGCACGCCTTACGTAACAAAGGACTCAAAATGAGAACAAAAGGTGAATATACTCTGAGTCGCCATGTTTGCCGAACTGTCCATCACCTCGAATTTCACCTTCCTCACCGGGGCCTCTCACCCCGAGGAGTACATGAGCCGTGCCGCCCTGATGGGCATGCCCGCGATTGCGATTGCCGATGAAAACTCGGTGGCCGGGATCGTCCGCGCCTATACCGAGGCCAAGGACATCGCGCGCCGGGTCCGGGAACGGCAGGCCTTTGATGCCGAACACGGTCTGATCGGCCCGCCTGTGCCCGCGGGGCTGCAGCGCGCCCCGTCGATCGACATCTATTGCATCCCCCGCCTGATCCCTGCCGCCCGGCTGGTGCTGGCCGAAGGGATCGAGATCACAGCCCTCGCCGCCACCCGCACCGGCTGGGCGCGGCTGTGTCGCCTGATCTCCAAGGGGCGGCTGCGTGCGGAAAAGGGCAGCTGTCATCTGCGCATCGACGACCTGATGGAGGGGGGCGCCGAGGGTCTTCACCTGCTCCTGCACGGCCCGCCACAGGCACACCAGATGCCGCGCGGCGCGGGCCCGTGGTGGCCACAGGCGCAGCGGGTGACGCGCCGCTTTGCCCAGCAAATGCACCTGGTGCTCAGCCCTGCCTATGACGGGCAGGATGCGGCGCGCTTCGATGCTCTCGCGGCCCTCGCCCGTGACCTCGGCCTGCCCACCGTGGCCTCGGCGGCTCCGATGATGCACCACGGTCGCCGCCGCCGGCTGGCGGATGTGCTTTCCGCCGTGCGCCTCGGGTGCCGCGTTGACCAGCTGGGCCGCACTGCGCTGACCAATGGCGAACAGCGGTTGCGCAGCGATGCCGACATGCGCCGCCTGCTTGGCCCCCATGCCGGGGCCGTCGACCGTGCCGCCAAACTGGCCGAGGATTGCAGCTTTTGCCTGGGCACCCTGCGCTACGAATACCCCTCGGAAATCGCCGAGGGTGAGACCGCCGCCGATCGCCTGGCCCGGCTCGCGCGCGAGGGTCTGAAATGGCGCTATCCCTATGGCGCGCCCGACCGGGTGCGCGACATGCTGGAGCACGAACTCACCCTGATCGCCAAGCTGAAGTATGAACCTTACTTCCTGACCGTCCGTGACATCGTCGCCTTTGCGCGGTCGCGCGGCATCCTCTGCCAGGGTCGGGGATCGGCGGCCAACTCGGTGGTTTGCTATTGCCTTGGCGTGACCTCGGTCAGCCCCGAGATCGGCACCATGGTCTTCGAGCGTTTTGTGAGTGAGGCGCGGGACGAGCCACCCGACATCGACGTCGATTTCGAGCATGAGCGCCGCGAAGAGGTGATCCAGCACATTTACGAGCGCTACGGCCGCCACCGGGCGGGCCTCTGTGCGACGGTGATCCATTACCGCGGCAAACGCGCGATCCGCGAGGTTGGGGCGGCCATGGGCCTCAGCCGCGACACCATCGGCGCGCTTTCCTCGCAGCTTTGGGGCGGATTTGGCCGAGACGGCATCCCCGAAAGCCGCCTGCGCGAGATCGGCCTTGATCCCGAGGATCGCAAGCTGAAACAGACCATCGCGCTGATCTACGAGGTGGTGGGCTTTCCCCGCCACCTCAGTCAGCATGTGGGCGGTTTCATCGTGACCGAGGGGCGGCTGGATGAACTGGTGCCCATTGAAAACGCCACGATGGAGGACCGCACGGTCATCTGCTGGGACAAGGACGACATTGATTCCCTGGGCATTCTCAAGGTCGATGTGCTGGCGCTGGGCATGCTGACCTGTATCCGCAAGGCCTTTGATCTGCTGAAGCTGCATCACCACCAGGACCACACGCTGGCCAGCCTGCCACCCGAGGATCCGGCGGTTTATGACATGCTGTGCAAGGCCGACAGCGTCGGCGTCTTTCAGGTCGAAAGCCGGGCGCAGATGAACTTTCTGCCGCGCATGAAGCCGCGCTGCTTCTATGATCTGGTGATCGAGGTTGCGATCATCCGTCCGGGGCCCATCCAGGGCGACATGGTGCACCCCTATATCCGGCGCAGGAACGGCGAAGAGCCGGTGACCTTTCCGTCAGACGAGCTGGGCAAGGTGCTGGGCAAGACCATGGGGGTCCCGCTGTTCCAGGAACAGGCGATGCAGATCGCCATCATCGGGGCGGGGTTCACCCCGGACGAGGCCGACCGGCTGCGGCGGTCATTGGCGACCTTCAAGAAGCACGGAAACGTCAGCGAGTTCCACGACCGGTTCATGAAGGGCATGGCCAAGAACGGCTATGACGCGGATTTTGCGGCGCGGTGTTTTTCCCAGATCGAGGGGTTCGGCTCGTATGGTTTCCCCGAAAGCCATGCGGCCTCGTTTGCCTTGCTGGTCTATGCCTCGGCCTGGATCAAGTGCCACCATCCGGGGATCTTTGCCTGCGCGTTGCTGAATGCGCAGCCGATGGGGTTCTATGCCCCGGCGCAGATCGTGCGGGACGCGCGCGAACACGGGGTCGAGGTGCGGCCCGTCTGTGTGCAGTCCAGTTTCTGGGACAACGTGATGGAGGCGGATGGCGAGGGTGGATTGGCGCTGCGACTGGGGTTCCGGCAGATCAAGGGGGTCAGCGAAGAGGACGCGACCTGGCTGACGGCGGCGCGCGGCAATGGGTACCGCGAGGTGCGCGATGTCTGGCGCCGCGCCGGGTTGCCGCCGGGAGTGGTGGCACGCCTGGCCGAGGCGGATGTCTTTGCCGCCCTGGGCATTCCCCGGCGCGAGGCGCTGTGGGCGGCCAAGGCGCTGGCGGGCGAAAAGCCCCTGCCGCTTTTTGCCGGGGACATTGAGGGAGAGGCGATTGACGAACCGGCGGCGGTGTTGCCGGCAATGACCGAGGGTGAGCAGGTGGTCGAGGATTACGTGTCCTCGCGGCTGACGCTGCGGCGGCATCCCCTGGCCCTGTTGCGCGACCGGTTGACGCCGGGCGGGGCAAATTCCTTCAAGGAATTTGATCCGGAATTCGTGTCGAATTCCGGTTCCCCTGCGGGGAATGGGGGCGCTGCCCCCAGCCACTGACGTGGCTCCCCTGGGATATTTTCAGCAAGAAGAAGGGGTCAGACGCCCGCTTTCACGATGGCCTCTGCCAGGATCGGCACCGTGGTCTTGTTCAGACCCGCAATGTTCATGCGCGAGTCGCCAACCATGTAGATGCCGAACTCGGCGCGCAGTGTCTCGACCAGTTCGGGCGTCGTGCCCAGGCGAGAGAACATGCCGCGGTGTTGGGCCAAAAAGCCGAACCGGTCCGAACCCGAAAGCCGCTGCAGCTCTCCTGCCAGTTGTTCGCGCAGGCCAAGCATCGACAGGCGGACCTCTTCAAGCTCGGCGGCCCAATCGGCACGCAGCGCCGGGTCGGTCAGCACCATGGTCACCAGACGTGCACCGTGATCCGGCGGGAAGCTGAAGTTCTGACGGTTCAGGTAGCTGAGGGTGCCCTGGTTCAGCGCCTGCGCGCCGGGGTCACCCGCAACAGCCATCAAAAGGCCGGTGCGTTCCCGGTAGATGCCGAAATTCTTCGAGCAACTGGCCGCGATCAGCGTTTCCGGTAGGGCCGCTGCCACCATGCGGGTGGCCGCCGCGTCTTCGTCCAGCCCGTCGCCAAAGCCCTGATAGGCGATGTCGATCATTGCCGTCGCACCGGTCTTGAGCAGCAGGTCGATGACCTCTTGCCACTGCGTCAGGTTCAGGTTTGCGCCCGTCGGGTTGTGACAGCAGCCGTGCAGCAGCACCAGGTCGCCTTTGCCCGCCTGCGCCAGGTCGGCCATCATGCCGTCAAAGTCGACGCCGCGTGTCTCGTCATCGAAGTAGCGATAGGTCACCGTCTCGATCTTCATATGCTTGAGGATCGACAGGTGGTTCGGCCAGGTCGGGTTCGACACAAAGACCCGGACATCCGGATTGGCCATCTTGGCCATGTCAAAGGCCTGGCGCACCGCGCCGGTGCCACCCGGGGTCGCCGCCGCCGCCACGTTGGCGCGCGGCACCGCATCCCCCAGAACCAGAGAAATCATCGCGTCCGAGAACCCGGGATCGCCGGCAAGCCCGGTGTAGGACTTGGTGGTCTCGGCTTCCCAGAGCTGCTTTTCAGCCGATTTGATGGCGCGCATGATCGGCGTCATGCCTTCGGCGTTCTTGTAGACGCCCACGCCAAGGTCGATCTTGTCGGCGCGTGGGTCTTCGCGAAAGGCTTGCATCAGCGCCAGGATCTTGTCGGCGGGCTGTTTCTGGATGGCTTCGAACATCAGGTGTCTCCGGTGGCAATCGGCACGGTGGGGAACATGCCCCATTCGGCCCATGAGCCGTCATAGAGCGCATGATCGGTCTTGCCAATCCGCTCCATGGCGAGGCTGAGCACGGCAGCCGTCACGCCTGAGCCGCAGGTGGTGATGGCGGGCTTGGACAGGTCCACGCCAGCCGCTTCGAAGGTGGCGCGCAGGCCTGCGGCATCCTTCATGGTGCCGTCGGCGTTCAGCAGGGTCTTGAAGGGCACGTTCTTGGAATTCGGAATGTGACCAGCGCGCAGGCCGGGGCGGGGTTCGTCAGCCTCGCCGCGATAGCGTTCTGCGGCGCGGGCGTCGATGATCTCGTGATCCTTCAGCTTGGATGCCGCCGACACCTGGGTGATGTCGCGCACCATATGTGCCTGACGGCGCACGGTCATGTGACGGTCGCGCACAATGGGAGGCATATCCTCGGTCGGGCGATCCTCGGCCAGCCATTTCGGCAGTCCGCCGTCCAGCACGGCCACATCCATCTGGCCCATCAGCCGGAACAGCCACCAGACACGCGCCGCCGAGAACAGGCCCACGCTGTCGTAGACCACCACCTGGTGTCCGTCACCCACACCCATGGCGCGCAGACGGGACATAAATTTCTCGATCGGCGGCGCCATATGCGGCAGGTCCGACCGGTTGTCCGAAATCTCTTCGATGTCAAAGAACCGCGCGCCGGTGATATGGGCGGCCTCATACTCGGCGCGGGGGTCGCGGTTGTCCGTGGGCAGGTGCCAGGACGCGTCCAATACCCGCAGGTCCGGATCCTTGAGATGCTGTGCCAGCCAGGCGGTGGACACCAGTGTTTTCGGATCATCCTGCATGATGTGAACCCTTGTTATGCGCCTGTTCTTTTGCCTACTACCGGCGACGGGCAGAGGCAAGCGATAGGCCAAGGCGCGCCCTCTGGCAGGGGCGATTTGCCATGGAATTTCAGCGACACCTGTTGGATACGTCAGTTTCTGACCTATCTCTCGGCTCTGGGCGCAAAGGGGCCTGAAACGGATCGAGGAACAGGAGCCATGACATGACCTCGAAAACCGATGTTGTTCTGATCTTGGGCAGTGGGCCAAACGCGGTCGAGGCACAATCGATGCCGCGCGCGGACCTGGGGCGCGTGGTGGCCATCAACAACGCCTGGCGGGTTCTGCCCGACTGGGATTTCTGCATCCACCCCGAGGATTTTCCGCCCGATCGTCGGCCACCGATGGATCGAAGCGGCGGCACCCTGGTGACCTACGAAAGCTATGTGCCGATCCAGAACCGGTATGGCGGCTTTGTCTATGCCGGTGGCACCATGGCCTTTACCGCCGCCTATTGGGCGCTTGGGGCCCTGAAGCCCCGTGTCATGGCCTTTCTGGGCTGTGACATGGTCTATGCCCCGACCGGCAACACACATTTCTACGGCACCGGAGAGGCCGACCCCCTGCGCGCCGATGTGACCCTGCAAAGCCTGGAAGGAAAGGCCGCACGTCTTGCCCTGCTGGCAGCACGGCAGGGGTGTCACTGCGTGAACCTGAGTGAAAACGAAAGTCGGCTGGTCTATCCGCGTGCGCAGCCGGGCGCTCTGAGGGACCTGGCCGTGCCGGGGGCACCTGAATCAACCCTGGCCGAAACGAAAGAGGCGGAACTGGGTTACTTGGTCGCCTCGGGGCGCTACTGGGAGGTTCAGGACCAGTTCGACGCAGACGCCTTGCGCGAAATCGATGCGCTGTGGCTTGAGGCCTATCAGGCCCGGATGGCCTGATCACTCACCGTGGCGCAGCAGCCGCTGCTTCTGACGGCCCCAGTCCCGCTTGGCCTCGGTCGCGCGCTTGTCGTGGTTTTTCTTGCCCTTGGCGATGCCGATCTTCAGCTTCACCTTGCCGCGATGGTTGAAGTACATCACCAGCGGCACCAGTGTCATGCCCTTGCGCTGGGTGTCGGCCCACAGCCGCGACAGCTCTTTCCGGCTGACCAGAAGCTTGCGCTTGCGGCGTTCCTCGTGGCTGAACATCGCCTTGTTGTAGGGCGCGATATAGCTGTTGGTCAGCCACAGCTCACCATCATCGACCGAGGCGTAACTTTCGGCGATATTGGCAGAATTCTCGCGAAGGGATTTCACCTCGGACCCATGCAGAACCACGCCACATTCGAGGTCATCCTCGATGGCGTAATCAAAACGGGCGCGCCGGTTTTCGGCGATCACCTTGTAGTTCGGGTCTGTCTTCTGCTTGGCCATAAGATGGTCTGGTTACACGGGGTTTCAGGGTCTGTCGAGCGCCGTTAAGTAAGCATTGGGCCCTTGTGTCGCAAGGCCTACACAAGGCCGTGGCCGCACGGTATGCAACAGTATGGAAACGCTGACCGATCTCTATGCCCGGCTGGTTGCTGCGGGCGACCTGACCGCTGACCCCGCGCAAGAGGCCGCGCTGCCCGAGTTCGAGCGCATCCGCGCCGGTCTGGCCGCGCCGCCGCCGAAACGCGGGTTCTTTCGCAAGGCGGTGCCCGAGATGGTCAAGGGGCTGTACCTTTGGGGTGGGGTCGGGCGCGGCAAGTCGATGCTGATGGACATGTTTGTCGACAGCCTGTCAGTGCCCGCGCGCCGTGTGCACTTTCACGCCTTCATGCAGGAAATCCATGCCGGCATGCATGCCGCCCGCGCCAAGGGCGTGGACGACGCGATCCTGCCGGTCGCCAAGGCGGTTTCGGACGAAGTGCGCCTGCTGGCCTTTGACGAGATGCAGATCACCGATATCACCGACGCGATGATCGTCGGGCGGCTTTTCGAGCAGCTCTTTGCAGCGGGTGTGGTCGTGGTGACAACCTCGAACCGGGTGCCGGATGATCTGTACAAGAACGGGCTGAACCGCCAGCTCTTTCTGCCCTTCATCGATCTGCTGAAAGAGCGGATGGCCGTGCATGAACTGGCCTCGCCCACCGACTACCGCCAGAACCGGCTGACCGGCGAGAAGGTCTATTTTGCGCCTGCAGATAGCGCCGCGCGTGAGGCGATCAACGGGATCTGGACCGATCTGACCGGTGGCAAACAACAGGCGCTGACCCTGATGGTTCAGGGCCGCGAGGTGGTCTTGCCGCGCTATTGGAACGGCGTGGCGCGCGCCACGTTCTATGACCTGTGTGGGCGGATGCTTGGGCCCGCGGACTACCTGTCTCTGGCCGAGGCGTTGCGCGTGCTGGTGCTCGAAGACATCCCGCGCCTCAGTCGCAACAACTTCAACGAGGCCAAACGCTTTGTGACCCTGATCGACGCTTTGTACGAGGCCAAGGTCCGGGTCATTGCCTCAGCCGCCGCCGAGCCAGAGATGCTCTATGTCGAGGGGACCGGCGCATTTGAGTTTGAACGAACCGCCAGCCGCCTGCGCGAGATGCAGAGTGAGGACTGGGGAGCCTGACCTATCAGGCGTCGGCCTCTTTGGCCTCTGTCGACTTTGAGTATTTATGAGAAAGATGAAGGACAGACCTGCTCTTCATCTTTCTCCAAATACGCAAAAGTTCCAACGATCTCAGCACTCGAAACGCTCAGAAATCCAGGTTCTCCACGCTCAACGCATTCTGTTGGATGAACTCGCGGCGCGGTTCGACCACGTCTCCCATCAGCTTGGTGAACAGGTCATCCGTCTCGGCCACGTCCTCGATCTTGACCTGCAAGAGCGTCCGCGCATCCGGGTCCAGCGTGGTTTCCCACAGCTGGTCGGGGTTCATTTCGCCCAGACCTTTGTAGCGCTGCAGCGACAGGCCCTTTTCGCCCTCTTCCAGGATCGCGCGCAACAGATCGAGCGGCCCGTGGATCAGCTGGCGGCGGTCCTTTCGTTCCAGCGTTGCGGGCAGGCCATAGACGGCCTGCAGGCTTTCGGTGAAGCTGCCTGTCTTGCGCGCCTCGCCCGAGCGCAGCATCGGGCCGTCAAGTGTGCGCACTTCTTCGACGCCACGCAGAATACGGGCCAGGCGCACGCCGCGGTCCTGGGTGATCCGCCCGGTCCAGCCGCGTTCGTATTCCAATGCGATCAGGTCCAGACGGGTGGCGACCCGGTCGGCCACCCCCTGCAGGTCGGCATCCACCGCGCCGGGCACAAAGGCGCCTGCGATGGCCGCCTGTTCGAGGATGTGGCGCGGATAGTGAGTCGGGAAGGCTTCGAGCACGCGTTTCAACTGGCGCGCTTCATCGACCACCCGGGTCAGGTCCTGGCCGACGATCACCTCGCCGTTGCCTTGCAGCAGCTGCGCGCCTTCGACACCTTGCTGTACAAGGTAATCGTCGAGCGCCGATTGGTCCTTGAGATAGACCTCGGACTTCCCGCGCGAGACTTTGTAAAGCGGCGGTTGCGCGATGTAGAGATAGCCGCCTTCGATCAGCTCGGGCATCTGGCGATAGAAGAAGGTCAGCAGCAGCGTGCGGATGTGGGCACCGTCGACGTCGGCGTCTGTCATGATGACGATCTTGTGGTAACGCAGTTTGGAGATGTCGAATTCATCGCGGCCAATGCCGGTGCCAAGCGCCATCACCAGGTTACCGATCTCCTGGCTGCCCAGCATCCGGTCAAAGCGCGCGCGTTCGACGTTCAGGATCTTGCCGCGCAGGGGCAGGACGGCCTGCGTGCCGCGGTCGCGGCCGGTTTGGGCCGAGCCGCCAGCACTGTCACCCTCGACGAGGAAGAGCTCGGTCTTGGACGGGTCTTTCTCCGAACAATCCTTCAGCTTGCCAGCCAGAAAGTTCACGTCCATCGCCGTCTTGCGCCGCGTCAGCTCGCGCGCTTTGCGCGCCGCTTCGCGGGCCAGCGCGGCCTCGATGATCTTGCCGACGATCACCTTGGCCTCGTTCGGGTGTTCCTCGAACCACTCGGCCAGTTTTTCGTTCATCAGGCTTTCGACCGCCGGGCGCACCTCGGAGCTGACCAGCTTGTCTTTCGTCTGGGAGCTGAACTTGGGGTCGGGCACCTTGACCGACAGCACCGCTGTCAGCCCTTCGCGGGCGTCGTCGCCGGTGAAGCTGACCTTTTCCTTCTTCGCGATGCCCGAAGACTGCGCGTAAGAGTTGATAGTCCGCGTCAGCGCGCCGCGAAAGCCCGCGAGGTGTGTGCCGCCGTCGCGCTGGGGGATGTTGTTGGTGAAGGGCAAGACGCTTTCGTGGTAGCTGTCGTTCCACCACATGGCGATTTCCACGCCGATGCCGTCCTTTTCGCCCTCCATGTAGACCGGATCGCTCATGATGGAGCTTTTGGAGCGGTCGAGGTATTTCACGAACTCGCGCACGCCGCCTTCGAAATAGAGCTCGGTCTTCAGCGGCTCGGCGGGGCGTTCGTCTTCGAGGATGATGCGGACGCCCGAGTTCAGGAAGGCCAGTTCGCGCAGGCGCTTTTCCAGCGTTTCAAAGCTGTATTCGAGGTTGGAAAACGTGTCGGTCGAAGCCAGGAACCGGACCTCGGTGCCTTTTTCGCCCTCGGCGTCGCCGACGACGCGCAGATGTTCGGTCGTTTCGCCATGTTCGAACTTGGCGTAGTGTTCCTTGCCGTTCCGCCAGATCCGTAGCTCAAGCTCGACCGAAAGCGCGTTCACAACTGACACACCCACGCCGTGCAGGCCACCCGAGACCTTGTAGCTGTTGCTGTCGAATTTGCCGCCCGCGTGCAGCTGGGTCATGATGACCTCGGCCGCGGACACGCCCTCTTCGGGGTGCAGATCCACCGGAATCCCGCGCCCGTTGTCACGCACGGAAACACTGCTGTCGGCATGGATTTTCACCCGCACAAAGTCGGCGTGACCGGCCAGCGCTTCGTCAATTCCGTTGTCTACGACTTCGTACACCATGTGGTGCAGGCCCGAGCCATCGTCGGTGTCACCGATATACATGCCGGGGCGTTTGCGAACCGCCTCCAAGCCTTTGAGAACCTTGATGGAATCCGCGCCGTAGTCTTCGGGTGCGCCTGCGGGTTCGGACATGCCGTCTTCCTTTGTTATTTAGCCGCAGTTTATACGCTTCCTTGGGGGGATTGTCACGCAGATGACACAAGATTTGGTGTCAGTCGCGCATCCTCAGAACCTGTGCGATGTGCAAAGCATTGGCCGCTTCGAGGGCCCCTTGGCGCGGGCTTGGTTTTTCGGAGCTTTGCAGCCAGATCTCGGCCTGTGACAGGGCGTCATGGACAAGGTTGATCAGCCCATCGGGCACGCCCTGTACCTTGGATCCCTCGGTCAGGGTCTTCTTGCGCTCGATCAGGTCCAGAAGGTCTGTTTCGATGGCCTGCGGCAGGTCGGATTGCGCCATCAGGTTGGCCATGTCCATCGGCGGGGTGGCCCGGTCGTGGATCTGCATCCAGCGCAGCGCCAGCGCGGGGCGGACAGCGTAGAAAAACCGTTTCAGGTGGAATTCACCGCCGTCCTGCGTGGCGCGATCCAGCTGTTGCTTCAGCATGGCGCTGTAGTGCCAGGTCACCGGACGGCGCGTCAGGGTCTGCTGGCAAAACCCGGTCAGGTCGGCGCGGGCCGCGGCATCTTCGATGTAGGTGATCGGCGATTGCAGCCATTCCGAGATCACCGAGTTCGACTGCAGCGCCAGACCCAACGCCTTGCCCAGGTCCCAGCCCGAGATGTCCAGCTCTGCATCAATCGGGCGTTCCAGCACGTCGCGCTTCTTGCCAAGCTGCAGGTGCCATTCCACGGGGCGCACATAGACAAACCGCACGTCGTAATCGCTGTCGGGCGAATGAAACCCCCAGGCCCGCGAGCCACTTTCGATGGCGAAAAGGATCTTGATGTCCTCTTCGGCGATGATCTCGGCCAGTGTTTCGCGGATCTTCTGGTGCATCTGCGGGGATACGGGGGCTGTCACGGTGTGCTCCGGGGCGTTGAGGGTTAGGGCACAGGCTAGGGTGACAGACAGGGGATGTCACGAACTGGTCCCCAATCAGCATTCAGGGCTGGTCATCAGGTAAAGGGGATCACAAGCCCGACACCGATCAACAGGCACCCGGACACGATGTTGGTGCGCCGGATCGCGTTAGGCGAATTCACCAACCGCTTGGCGCGGTCGATGAAGAAGGCCAGCATCAGGTTGCCTAACAAGGGCACCAGCGCGGACAGGAATGCGATCACGGCCATGTCACCAAGGCGCAGCGCCGTCAGGTCAAAAAAGCCCGGTAGCATGCCCATGTAGAACAGGATCGCCTTGGGGTTGCCGATGATCACGGCAAGCCCCGCCAGGAATCCCGCCCACATGCCGGGGCGGGTCAGGCGGCTGTCTTCGGTGATGGTCTTGCCCGCGTTTTTCAGAACCAGCCAGCCCATGATCAGGAAGGTGCCGCAGGCGATCCACTTCAGCGCCTCGAGGAACCCACCATAGACGCTGAGGATCCAGGTCACACCAAGGATGGCGAGAAAGGGCCAGAGCACATCGCCGACGACGACGCCCAGTGCCAGCGGCCAGGCGGCGTTGAAGCCGCCGGACATGGCCCGGGCAGCCAGGGCCACCCAGACCGGGCCGGGGGTCAGGAACAGGATGAACAAGGCGCCTGCATAAAGCGCCATCTGGGTCAGGGTGATCGTCATGGGGCGTCTTTCTGCGTCACCGCAGAAAGACCCGATTCCTCGGTGACTTCAAGGTACTGCGCGCGATTGCCCAGTTGCGAAAACAACTCGGGCCCGGTTCCGGTCATCCAGGCCTGTGATCCCAGCGCACAGATTTCGTCATACAGCGCCGCGCGGCGGTCGGCGTCCAGATGGGCGGCGACCTCGTCCAGCAGGATGATCGGCGGCAGGCCGATGTCTTGCGCCAGCGCGCGGGCGTTGGCCAGGATCAGCGAGATCAGCAGCGCCTTTTGCTCTCCGGTCGAGCAATCGCGGGCCGCGACCCCCTTGGCTGCATAGACCCCGGTCAGGTCGCTGCGATGCGGGCCGATCAACGTGCGCCCGGCGGCCATGTCGGCCCGGCGTCCGTTCGCAAGGGCCTGACGCAGATCGTCAGCCGTGTCGGGCAGGGGGCTGTCCGGTTGGGTCAGGGTCAGCTCGGCGGCGGGAAAAAGCGTTTCGGCGTTTTGCTGGGCGGCGGCCAGCCGGTCCAGCGCGGCAATGCGGTTGGCCTGGATGCGCGCCCCGGCCTCTGACATCTGGGTTTCCAACGCCAGATACCAATGGGCGTCGCGCACCTGGTCCTTGAGCAGGCGATTGCGTTCCCGCATCGCCTTTTCATAGGCCAGCGAGACATCGGCATGTGAGGGCGTGAAACTCAGCGTCATCCGGTCCAGAAACCGGCGCCGCCCCTCGGCCCCTTCGATCCAAAGGCGATCCATCGAGGGCACCAGCCAGAGCACGCGCAACAGATGCCCCAACTCGGACTGGGTGGCGGATTTGTCGTCGATGCGCACGGTGCGCGCAGCGGCATTCTCGGACTGGCTGGCCAGTTCGTGCTGTGCGCCGTCGCGGGTCAAAAGCCCGGTGATCTTCCACCCCAACGCCTCGGGCCGCCGGGCGATCTGGTCCGCCGTGGCCCGGCGCATCCCGCGACCGGGGGAAAACAGCGATATCGCCTCTAGCAGGTTCGTCTTGCCCGACCCGTTCCGCCCATAGATCGCGATCGGCCGCGCGTCGACGTCCAGCGCCGCACGCCGGTGCGACCGGAAGTGAGAGAGCGTCACAGACGACAGGAAAAGCGCGCTCATCTGATGTCAGGTCAAAGGGCCGGGCGCGTCAGACGCGCATCGGCATGACGACATAGACCGCCGAGGTGTCGTTGCCTTCGCGCATCAGGGTCGGGTCACCGGCCGAATTGAACATGAAGACAGCGTTTTCGCGGTCCACCTGGCTGGCAATCTCGAGCAGGTATTTGGCGTTGAACCCGATCTCAAGCCGTTCATCGCCATAGGCCACGGCCAGTTCCTCTTCCGCGGCGCCGCTGTCGGGCGCGTTGACCGAAAGGATCAGCCGATCCTCGTCCAGCGCCATCTTGACGGCGCGCGACCGTTCCGAGCTGACGGTGGCCACACGGTCGACCGCCTTGGCGAATTCCGAAGCGTCAACCTCAAGCCGCCGCGTGTTGCCCTGCGGGATCACGCGGGTGTAGTCGGGGAAGGTGCCGTCGATGACCTTGGAGGTCAGCGTGATGTCGGGCGTTGCAAAGCGCACCTTGGTTTCCGAGACCGACACGGCGATTTCCTGATCGTCATCGTCCAGAAGCTTGCGCAGCTCACCCACGGTCTTGCGCGGGACAATCACACCCGGCGTTTCCTCGGCACCCGCAGGCAGCGGCGCGTCGATCCGCGCCAGGCGGTGGCCATCGGTGGCCACACAACGCAGGCTGGGGCCGTCTTCGCCCTCGGCCACATGCATGTAGACGCCGTTCAGATAGTACCGCGTCTCTTCGGTCGAGATGGCGAACTTGGATTTGTCGAAAAGCCGCCGCAGCACGTCCGACTTGGCCGAGAAATTCGCCGTGTACTCGGACGAGGCCATGACCGGGAAATCTTCTTTCGGCAGCGTCGCCAGCGAGAAGTTCGAGCGCCCGGCCTCGACCGTCAGGCGACCCGAGGCGCCCTCTTCGGTCAGTGTCACCAGCGCGCCGTCGGGCAGCTTGCGTACAATTTCGTGCAGGGTCACGGCCGAGACCGTTGTCGCGCCCGCGCGTTCGACCTGGGCGACCGCTTTGTCCACAACCTCGATGTCCAGATCGGTGGCGCGGAATTGCACGGTGTCGCCTTCGGCTTCGATCAGGACGTTGGCCAGGATCGGAATGGTGTTGCGGCGTTCCACGACCGATTGCGCCTGGCTGATTGCCTTGAGCAGGGTCGCCCGTTCCATACTGATCTTCATGCCGTAATCCCTCCGGTGGCCGGACGGGCAGACTAGCCCGGCACTGGCCGTTCTCCAAGCGTATTTGTGGTTTTGTGAGGTGGTTTTGGGTGGTCGTCAAGGTCAAGGGCCGCAGGTTGTGCGGCCCCGTGACGTTCGAGTTACCCACAAGGGCGGATCGCCCGGAATTCAGCCTTCGAGCGCGCGGCGCAGCATCTCCAGATCTTCGGCGATCTGGCTGTCCTGCAGCTTGAGCTCTTCGATCCGGCGCACCCCGTGCATGACGGTGGTGTGGTCGCGTCCGCCAAAGCGGCGGCCGATCTCGGGCAGGGACCGACTGGTCAGCTGTTTGCACAGGTACATGGCGACCTGGCGCGGACGGGCAAAGGTGCGCACACGGCGCGGGCCCAGGATGTCGCTCAGGCGGATGTTGTAGTGCTCGGCCACCTTGCGCTGAATCTCGTCGATCGAGATTTTGCGTTCCGAGGCGCGCAGCACATCGGCCAGACAATCCTGCGTCAGCTCCATGTTGATCGGTTTGCCGATCAACGAGGCAAAGGCAAAGAGCCGGGTCAGCGCGCCTTCAAGCACACGGACGTTGGTCGAGATGCGATGCGCGAGGAATTCCAGCACGCCGTCGTCGATTTCCAGACCCGGATATTGCGCCTGCTGAGCCTCGACCTTGGACTGCAGGATACCGAGGCGCAGTTCATAATCGGTGGGGTGCAGGTCGACGACCAGACCCGATTGCAGGCGCGAGCGGATGCGGTTTTCCAGATCCTTGATCTCATCCGGCGCGCGGTCGGCCGAGATGATGATCTGCTTGTTCTGGTCCACAAGCGCGTTGAAGGTGTGAAAGAACTCTTCCTGCGTGCTGTCCTTGCCGGCGATGAACTGAACGTCATCGACCATCAGAACGTCGACCGAACGGAAGATTTCCTTGAAATCCATCATCCGGCGTTCGCGCAGGGCCTGAACAAAGCGGTACATGAACTGCTCTGCCGAAAGGTACAGCACGTTCAGGTCGGGGCTGCGGGATTTCAGCTCCCACGAGATGGCGTGCATCAGGTGCGTCTTGCCCAGACCAACGCCGCCATACAGGAACAGCGGGTTGAAGGTCACCGGGCCGCCCTCGGCGACGCGGCGCGCGGCGGCATGGGCCAGTTCATTCGGCTTGCCGACCACGAAGGTGTCGAAGGTAAAACGCTTGTCCAGCGGCGCGCTGCGCACCGTGTCATTGGCAGGCGCTGCGGGTTCTTCGACGACCCGCTTGGCTTCCGCCGCGACGATCGGTTCCGCATCGCCTTTGGATACGTTGAATTGCAACCGGCGCACGTCGCCGTTCACTTTTGCGATGTTCGAAAGAATCACGTCGCCAAAGTTCTGCGACACGAAGCTGCCAATAAAGGCCGACGGCGCAACGAAGTGCGCAATGTCATCGTCGATACCCGCGAATGCCAGAGGTTTTATCCAGTTGGCGTAGTTATTTTCTCCAACGGACGTGCAGATCCCATCCTGCATCTTCCCCCAGTCGTCACGCGTCATCTGTCCCTGATCCACCTAGTCTTACCCCAGTTCATTTTCCCCAACACAGCGGCCCTGCTCATATCGACCGCCAGCGTGTCACAGCAACCGAAGGGAAAAGCCTTTTGGGGCCTGCACAGACGTGCAGACAGGGTGTACCCGTTTCCCAAGGGACAGCGACACCATCCACCTCGCAGACCAAGGCAGTGACTTCAGGCTTCGCGACCCGCGACTTTTATCCATGGACTGGCCAGGGATGAGATACCCCTGCATAGGTACTGTAGAAACCGTTACCCAAAACTCTACAGACCACCCGAATCGCAGTACGTCAAAATACACGCGACGATCCGAACCCGTCCCCCCAATGGCGATGTGACTCGCAGGTCTGAAACTACCAACTGGGGTCGCGGACGGGCAACCTATCTTCGGCCTTGACTCGGGCTTTGACGAAACGAATCTGGCAGCCCGTGCGAAATGGCCACACATGCAAAAGGGCACCCCGATTGGGGTGCCCCTTAACTTTCTGTTAACCTGTAAAGGTTTGCGCGAAATCGCTTAGCCGAGCGCCTTCACCCGAGCCGCCAGACGCGACATCTTGCGGGATGCTGTGTTCTTGTGGAAGACGCCTTTGGTGACGCCGCGCATCAGTTCGGGCTGAGCGGCCTGCAGAGCTGCGGCCGCGGCCTTCTGATCGCCCGAGGCAATTGCCTCTTCAACTTTGCGAAGGTAGGTGCGGATGCGCGACCGGCGGGCTTTGTTGACTGCAAAGCGCTTTTCGTTCTGGCGGGCGCGTTTCTTGGACTGGGGCGTGTTGGCCATGTCTTGGGTTCCTCAAACGGGTCAAATTCTGTTGTCGCGAATGAGTTCCCGCCCGAGAGGGTCCAGACAGACCGTCGGTTACATCCTGCCAAAGCGGGCACCACGCGCATGTGAGGCGGCGCTATACGACAGATTCGCGCCGCTGCAAAGCTGATTCTTCAGGGGCTCGCGCGATCACTTGTCGCGGAACTGCGCCTCGCGCTTTTCGACAAAGGCAGCCATGCCCTCTTTCTGGTCCTCGGTGGCGAAAAGCGAATGAAACACGCGGCGCTCGAACAGCAGACCCTCGGTCAGCGTGGTTTCATAGGCGCGGTTCACCGCTTCCTTGACGACGCGGGCGGTCAGCATGGATTTCTCGGCGATCTTGGCCGCGGCGCCCTGCACCTCTTCCATCAACTGTTTTGCGGGCACAACGCGGCTGACAAGTCCGGCGCGTTCCGCTTCTGCCGCGTCCATGAAACGACCGGTCAGATGCATGTCCATGCTTTTGGACTTGCCGACATAGCGCGTCAGGCGCTGAGTGCCGCCGATGCCCGCGACAACGCCCAGGTTGATCTCAGGCTGTCCGAACTTCGCCGTGTCCGAGGCAATGATGAAATCGCACATCATCGCCAGCTCACACCCGCCGCCCAGGGCATAGCCCGACACCGCGGCAATGACCGGGGTGCGCACGCGCGAGATCGCGTCAGCTTCGGTTCCAAAGAAGTCCGACATGTACATCTCGACAAAGCTCTTCTCTGACATCTCGAGGATGTCAGCGCCCGCCGCAAAGGCCTTGGCCGACCCGGTCAGGACGATGCAGCGGACCTTGTCGTTCTTGTCGGCCTCTTCGAGCGCGGTGCACAGCTCTCCCAGAAGTTGGGAGTTCAGCGCATTCAACGCATCTGGTCGATTCAGCTTGATGGTTGTGACGTGATCTTCGGTTTCGACGATGATCGTCTCGTAGGCCATGTAGGTGGCTCCGGATGTTTCGGTCAGTCTTTGGTGCTAATCCGTTCAAAACGCCGTTTCAAGCTATCTTTGGCAGGATGGGCAATAGAAGGTTGAGCGTCCGGATTGCACGATGCGCCGGACAGCGGCGCCGCAGTCAGGTGTCTTGCACGGCTCGCTCTCGCGACCATAGACATCAAAGCTGTGCTGAAAATATCCAAGTTCTCCATCGGCTTGGCGGAAATCGCGCAAACTTGAACCGCCCGCCTCGATAGCCTCTGACAGGACGTTGCGGATGATGGGAACCAGCCGCGCGACACGGGCCCTGGACAGCGCTCCGGCCTTGCGGGTGGGGTGAATTCCGCTGCGGAACAGGGCCTCGCAGACATAGATGTTGCCCAGGCCGGCGATGATTTTTTGATCAAGCAGCGCTGATTTCATAGGCATCTGACGACCGCGAAGCCGCTCGGCCAGATAGGATTCGTGAAAGTCGTTGCCCAGTGGTTCGGGGCCCAGACCTGCAATCAGCTTGTGCGCCTCGATCGCATCCGAGGCAATAAGATCCATCGCCCCGAACCGGCGCGGGTCGTTGAAGGTGACCCGTGTGCCGTTGTCCAGGTCCAGCACCACGTGGTCGTGTTTCTCGGCCGCTGGATGGTCGTGCACGAAGCGCCCAAGGGGGTCGCCCGAGACCAGCATCCGCCCTGACATGCCCAGATGGATCAACAGCGTTTCACCGGTGTCCAGCGACGCCAGAATGTACTTGGATCGCCGTCCCAGGCTCTGGACCCGTGCGCCGGTCAGGCGCTCTGCCATCTTGTCGGGGAAAGGCCAGCGCAGGTCGGGCCGGTTGACCCGGGCCCGCGTGATCACGGCGCCCTCCATCGCAGGGGCAAGACCGCGTCGCACGGTTTCCACTTCGGGCAATTCTGGCATCTCGTCACCTCGTCAAAGGGGCGCATTGTATCGCGGCCCAGCGCACTATAAGTCATCCGAGACGCAAGGATGGGCAAGCCTCATGAGTGACGAGCAGACAAAAACAACGCATTTCGGTTTCCAGGATGTGCCCGAAAGCGAAAAGGCCGGGCGCGTGCAGGGCGTGTTCAACTCGGTCGCCTCGAAATACGACGTGATGAACGACGCCATGTCGATGGGCATCCACCGCATCTGGAAGGATGCGATGATGGACTGGCTGGCGCCGCGGCCCGGGCAGAAATTGCTTGATGTGGCAGGCGGCACCGGCGACATCTCGTTCAGGTTCCTCAAGCGCGCAGGCTCAGGCCACGCCACGGTTCTGGACTTGACCGAGCCGATGTTGATCGAAGGCCGCCAGCGGGCCGAGGCCGAGGCGATGGCCGAAAGCCTTGATTGGGTGGTCGGCGACGCCATGGCGCTGCCGTTTCCGGACAACAGCTTTGACGTCTACACCATCAGCTTTGGCATCCGTAACGTGACCCGCCCGCAAGAGGCCCTGAACGAGGCCTTCCGCGTGCTGCGCCCCGGCGGGCGCCTGATGGTGCTGGAGTTCAGCCAGATCCCCAACCCGGCGATGCAATGGGCCTATGACCGCTATTCCTTCAACGTGATCCCGGCCATGGGACAGGCGATTGCGGGGGATCGTGACAGCTATCAGTACCTGGTCGAATCGATCCGCAAGTTCCCTGACCAGGACACGTTCCTTGGCATGGTGCGCAAAGCAGGGTTCGAGAATGCCAAATACCGCAACCTGAGTCTGGGCATTGCCTGCCTGCATTCCGGTTGGAAGCTGTAACGGATGCGCGGCCCGCACAATATCTGGCGTCTTGTTCGCACTGGCGCCACGCTCGAACGTACGGGTGCCATGGGTGTGGTGCTCAAGCAGATGGATGCGCCGCGCGCGCTTCGGATCGCGGCCCGCATCATGGCCTGGCCATTCAAGTGGCTCGGGCTGCGTGGCGACCCCGACATGCCCCCGGTCACCCGGGCGCTGACCGCGCTTGGGCCGGCCTACATCAAGTTCGGTCAAATCCTGTCGACACGGCCGGACGTCGTGGGGGACGAGCTGGCCCAGCAACTGCGGGTATTGCAGGACAAACTGCCGCCATTTTCCGTGGCCGAGGCCAAGGCCGCCGTCGCGGCCGAGTTCGAGACAGAGGCAGATGCCCTGTTTTCCGAATTCAGCGAACCCGTGGCAGCCGCCTCGATTGCCCAGGTGCACCGGGCGCGCGCTGCGGACAGCGGCGAGGTCGTCGCCGTAAAGGTTCTGCGCCCCGGGATCGAGCGCGCCTTTCGCCGTGACATCGACGCTTTCTATTTCGCGGCCCGCGCCATCGAGCTGCTTTCGCCGGCCTCGCGTCGTTTGCGTCCGCTGGACGTGATCCAGCACTTCGAAGGCGTGGTCATGGGCGAGCTCGACCTGCGGCTCGAATCCGCTGCGGCTTCTGAGTTCGCGTCAAACACACGAGATGACGACGGGTTTCAGCTGCCCGAGGTCGTTTGGCCCCTGTCTGGTCGCCGGGTGATGACCCTGGAATGGGCCGAAGGGGTGCCGCTGGGCGACAATGCCGCGATCGACGCTGCCGGGCATGATCGCGTGCTGCTCAGCGAACGGGTGTTGCAGCTGTTTCTGAAACACGCGCTGCGTGATGGTTATTTCCACGCGGACATGCACCAGGGCAATCTGAAGGTGGCGCCCAACGGCGATATCATCGCGCTGGACTTCGGGATCATGGGGCACATCGACGAATACACGCGTCGGGTCTATGCCGAGATCCTGTTTGGCTTCATCCGTCGAGACTACAAACGCGTCGCCGAGGTGCATTTCGAGGCAGGCTACGTGCCCGCCGATCGCGATGTCGATGAATTTGCCCGCGCCCTGCGCGCGGTCGGTGAGCCGATCTTCGGAATGGATGCCACCCGAATTTCGATGGGGCGGCTGCTAAGCTATCTCTTTGAGGTGACCGAGAGATTTGGCATGGAAACCCGGACAGAGCTGATCCTGCTGCAACGCACGATGGTTGTCGTCGAAGGCGTGGCCCGGTCGTTGAACCCGCAGATGAACATCTGGGATGTCGCGCGCCCGGTGGTCGAAGATTACATCGCCCAGTCGATCGGACCGCGTGCCGTGGCGGCGGATCTTGCCAAGACCGTTCGTGTCATGATGCGCTTTGGCCCCCGCCTGCCCGCGATGGTCGAAGCGGCTCTGATCCGTGAAACCCAGACACATTCCGGCTCGGACAAGATCCGGTGGTCGGGCCTTGCGATCGCCGGATTGGGCGGCGCGGTCGTGGGCGTCGTGGGGGTCCTGGCGGTGTGGGCGCTTGCCTGACGTCGACCCGGTTCATCGGATCATCGCCTGCCGAAAAGCAAAACGGCCGCCGGGGAACCGACGGCCGTTTCGTATCTTGATGCGGTACGCCTATTAGGGCGTGCCCGAACCCGAACCCGTACCGGAGCCCTGCGACGCAACGATGATGATCGTCGCAGCAGCGCCGCCGAGCAGCAGGAATGTTGTTTCGATGCCCTGGGTGGCCAGGAACGGGTCGTCCAGCTCAGCGTTCTGAGCTGCAACAGGTGCAGCGGTCGAAACTGCCAGAGCAGCCGCCGCAGCAATCATTGAAAACTTTTTCATAATGTTCTCCAGACGTAACCTTAAATGGCGCGCGATACGCCTACACGCCAAACGTATACCTTTTGTCACCGCATCAAGCAAACTCGTTTTTCTGCACCTGCGGAATCCGGGGATCTGCGCCGAACGAACGCGGCAGATTGGCAACAAAGCCCGGGAAAGCGACCAATTTTTTGGCAGTTTGAATTGCCGTTCCGGGCATCGCGTGCCGGTGGGCCCGCAATTTGTTCAACGATGGCCGCGACATGGGCGCACATCCGGCGAAATTCCAGGGATGTGCCAAAAAGATAGGCGGCATCTTGCCTGTTTCCGGAAAATTTTCATGATTCCTGCGCCATCAACGGCTTGGCGTGCGCAAACCAGAGATCCGCGTGGACAGGATTTCCTGGCTATTGGCGAGACGCAGCAGTGCATCCGACCCATCCAGGCGGATCTCGTCTATCGCGACATAGACCTGGACCGGCAGTTCCGGTTCGGGTTCGGATGTCCCGACGAGACGGGCCTCGATCGAGAGACGATAGTTCCCATGGCTCTGAACCGCTCCATCCAGACCGGTTCCGTCCCATTCGGTCCGCGTCGCTTCTGGGTCAAGCTCTTGCCGATGCACAACGGCATCATCTTGATCCCGCACAACAAGGTGCAGCGTCTGAACGTCCTCCGGGGCCTCGTATGTCACCGAAATCGGCGTGCCCTCGAACCGCGCCGGACCTGTCACCAAGGCCTCCATCCCGACCCAGGAACCCATTTCCTGCAGTGGATTCCCCCCGAGATTCGCCGCCAGGGATTCCAGCAGTTCGTTGGTGCGCACCTGTTGTTCCACCGAGGAAAATGTCGCCAGTTGTACCGCAAAATCAGAGGCTTCGACCGGGTTCAACGGATCCTGATTCTGCATCTGAACGGTCAGCATGGTCAGGAAGGTTTCAAAATCCGAACTCAGGGCCGCGGCGCCGCCGGATGCTTGTGACGAAGACGCGGTCGATGGAGCGAGCGGCGTGCCGGAAGAAATGGGGTCCATGTGTCAAAGCCTCAGGTCTACACCGGATAAACCGGCATTTTCAGGGTGGTCGATTTCCGGTTCCTGGACGTCTGGTTTCGAAACGCCCATGTCGTCGGGCAAATGCGGCGTGTTCTGGTCTGGGTTGTGCCCTCCGCCAAATCCGACTTGGACGTCGCCCAGCCCCATCGAGGACAACTCCGACTTGAGTTGATCGATGTGACGGCGAATCAGGTCCTGAGTCTCCGGGCGCGCGGACTGAACGTGCAAGGTGACGCCGGCATCCGTCATCGACATGGACAGCTTGACCGCCCCCAGTTCCTCGGGCGACAGCCGAAGAGTGACCTGACCTTCGCGGATGGAGCTTACGGCCTCGGTGATCTGGCGCGTAACAGGTTGTGTTGACGGTTTTTGCGGGCTCAGGGGGTCCGTTGGGGATGATGTGATCCGGTCGGCAGTCCGCACATTCTGCAACTCAACGTCCGCCGAATGGTCCTTGAACGCTGGATCAAGGTCGGCATCGGACGTCTGTTGAACCAACGGGCGGAACTGGACGCCCTCGTTTGCCTTGGCAAGGGGACGGTGGATCGGACCCGCGGGGTCTCGGGATGCGATTTTTTCAACCTGAACATCAGATTTGATCCGATCCGCCCTGCCCACGTCGATGGTAACGTCCCGATTCGCGGTTTCGGGCAGCAGGACTGGCGTCACATGGCCGGAATGAATGGCGGCACTGCGGGCGGCATCTGGCAGGCCCGTGAGTGAAACTTCGTCCCTCCGGACCGGGCGTTTGAGAAGGGGCTCTTCGGTGGTGCCCGCATTCGCGCCAGTGACCACCTGATGGAGCCGGACGGTCCGAGGTTCAGGCGGATGGTCTGCGACCCGGGCGGAGTTCCTTTTGGGGTTCGGCAAAATGCGCGGATTTTCGGGGTTCAGGTCAGGCTGCCGCGCTTTTTGTCCTTCGGCCATGTCGAGGCTTGCCACCTCGGTTGCATCGTCGCCGGGAACGAACCGGTCCTGAATGCGCGCGGCTCCAAGAACTCGCGGTTTGACTGACGTATCGATGGGCAGTCGAGGTGCCTGAGGTATCTTGGATCCGTCCACCTTCGCCGCCGGATCCCTCGTCGCGGTCAGCCCCACATGGGCTTGCACGGACTCCGAGCGATCCCGCACCTTTGCCAGGTCTGGATTTGCCGCTTTCGCCGGATGTTCGACCTGTTTTTCAGGAACGCCTTGTGCCTGGCGCAAGACGAACCTGGCCGGCGCGTCAGGGGGCACCGTGCGGTCCCAGACGATCCGCGCGCGCGGCCGCGGTTGCAACTTACGATCCTGAGGCAAGGATTTCGGCCGTTTCCGATCGGTGGTTTCGACAAGAAGTGGTCTTGCCGCATTTGTTTGTGCGTCCCGGACCAAAGGAGCCTGGTCGCCCGGTTCCAATCTGGGTCGCCCCGACAGTTTCGCATCGTGAAGGATCTCGGGCCTGACTGGCTTGTCTGGCCGGGCAGAGGTCTCGGGCCGCGCCGCTTGGTGCATGTCCTGTGCGGCCTGGTCTTTCGGTACGGCAAATCGGATCGGCACGTCTTTGGTCATACTGCGCGACGCGCGGGCCCTCAGAACAGGTTGCGGTTCATGGTTTGGGAGTCGTTTGGGCTGGTGATCCTTGACTTCGGAGCGCACGAGTTCGGCGCCAGGTTCCTTGGGCAATCTCTCGGCGGTGACGCCGTCAAGGGATTTGCCAACCGGTTTTGACCGGTCTTCGTGGTAGTGAACCTGCACACGAGACGTTTTGGGGTCTGCAAACTCCATGATCGGCTGTCCCGAATCCTTGCGCGCATGGAATGTCGCCTTGATCGGTTCAACCCGGGGCAGATCGCGTTTCGCGCGGAATTCCCTCGGCTGTGGAAAACCAGAATGCTGAAGGTCTCGAGAAGCGGTCAGCGACTTCTCTTTTTGAACCACTTCGCTGCCGGCCAACCGATCTTGCGGGACCGCGCGGGTATCGTGTTTGGGTCGCACCTCGTGTTTGTCCTGATCCGGCAATGCCAGGTCTATCGTGGTCCTGCGCTTGCCGTCCGTGGGCGCGATGCTGTCCGACTTCGTCAAAATGGCGGTTTTGACGATGCCTTTTCGCGGATCGTGGGTCATCGGTTTCCCGGTGTTCGCGTCCAGATCTGGTTCGGCCTTCTGAACGGACAGGCGAGGGTTGGCGACCACACCTTCCTTGACCACGTCGCTGTCGGGCACATGGCCGCGGGTCGGCAATTTGTCGGAACTGCCTTCGCTCTTCCGAGACGTCGGGATTGCAGAAACGCGCATCGTCGCCGTCGGTTCGGCCAATGCCCGGCGTTCCGCATCCAATCGGGGATGTATGTCGCGGTTCGGCTCGAGTCCGATCGTGTCAAGTGCGCCGCCCGTTGGGCCCGCCGAGCTCAAGCGGTTTGTGCCGATTGCACCGGATCCGGTCGGCAGAATTTCGGACTTAAGGGCCGGTGAACTTTCCTTCCTTTCCAGCCGGCTTTGAGCGACCGAGTGAAATTCACGATTGATCCTTGGGTCCGCTCTTGTTCTGATCCTGGGATCTTCGGTTCGATCCGCGGTCCGATCCGCCTGGGCGCGCACAGACGATTTTTCGGTCTGTGTGACCCCACGGTCCACCGGTCGACCATCTGATCGTTCTGCCTTCTGCGACAAGGAAACATCGTGATCAGTTGAGTTTGAGAGCCGTGGATCCGGTCGCGCGCGCATGAAGGGAACCGGCGTGTCCCCGATCCGTTCGACTTCGGGAAGAGAAATAACTTGATTTTTGCCCTTGCCAACCGCCTGTCCGAGACCCGGTAGATACTTTCTGTCAAGTTGCCCGATATCGGGCGCCGCGCGCCGCCGGACTGCCTCTTTGTCGGCTGGTCGCTCTCGCACAGTGACCTGCCCATCACTCTTGTCCGTCAGTGCCCCGGAAGGGAGGTCTTGCACGTGTTTCCTTACGTCTGGCCCCCCGGGTCCGACAAGATCCCGGCCGTTGTCTTTCAATTTTGGACCTGTCTGCTCTGCAGTGACGCCAATTTGGGCCGGTGGATCAACGTCCTTCGTCGCGACCCCCGAGGGCGCATCGAGCACGCCGGGCGTCTCGACCTGGTCCTGGGCTTCTTGCGGGGCATGTGCCGTGGCGGGCCGGTCCGACGTTGTGTCCAAATCCGCTGAGTCGGCGTCTGTCTGTTGCCGGGCCGCCTCACGTTCCGGAACAACATCGTCGTTCGGCTCTTCGGCTTTGTCAGACAATGTCCCGGATGTGTCGGGATCCGAAAAATCCGCCAACTGGGGTTCTGCGCCCTGCAGCCCACTTTCGGTTTCGGCCAGGACGACTGCAAAACTGTGCTCAGAAGGATCGGCCTCCGCCGGTCGCACGTCCTTGGCGTCTGCAGAGCCAGCAAACAGGGGATGATTTGCAAATAGTGTCAGGAGCATCGGTTTCTCCGGAGTTCTTCCGTCGCAACCAGACCTAGGAGACGCTCCTTTACCTTTCCTTACCCAAACCGCGTCATGTTGAGAAAACTAGATCGAATTGGAGAGGAAACATGGAACTTCCCCTTGTAACGCCCAATCAGGGCAAGACGGATCCGATCAAGACAGCCGCGCGTGAGCTTGAGGTGCAGTTTCTGTCTGAAATGCTGAAATCGGCCGGAGTAGGAGAGGCGCGCAACGAATTCGGCGGGGGCGCAGGTGAGGCGCAGTTTGCCTCATACCTGCGCGAAGCCCAGGCGCGGTCGATGGTTGCGGGCGGCGGACTGGGTCTGAGCGACGCCATTTATCGATCCTTGCTGGAGCGCACGGATGACTGAGGCCGCGACCCTGACCATAGATGCGTTGAATGCCCTGCTGGACCGCGAACAGGCGGCGCTGCTTGCCGGTGATCTGGGCGCGCTTGAGCCCATCGCCGAGGAGAAAGAGCAGCTTCTGGCCGAGTTGCGGGACGTCGAAATCGATGCCCGGGACGAACTGCAACGACTGCATGATCAGCTGGACCGGAACCGTGACCTGTTGTTGGGCGCGATGGAGGGCATTCGCAGCGTTGTGGACCGCATCCGCGAATTGCGACAGCTGCGGCGTTCGCTGGACACCTATAACAAAGAGGGTTTGCGGCAATCACTGGCGACCGAACGGGATCATCAGCTCGAGCGGCGAGCTTGACAGGGATTTGTCTCAAATCCTCTGCAGACCGGGTATGGGTCTTAGGATTGCATTAGGGGAGAAAAATCTAAGGTCGTGGCGCATCCAAAGGGATGGCGCGGTTGGCACGGAACGCCTGCCGCAGGGTTCAGAAGAACGCTTCGGGCGCCTTTTCGGGCGTGTCTAGTGCAACCGGCGCATAACGCGCCTCGACTTCAAGGATCAGGAACGCATGTCAAGCATTCTGACCAACAACGGCGCCATGGTGGCGCTGCAAACCCTGAAATCCATCAACTCGAATCTGACGGACACCCAGAACCAGATTTCGACCGGCAAGCGCGTCGCGACCGCATCGGATAACTCGGCGGTCTGGGCGATCTCCAAGGTCATGGAATCCGATGTCCAGGGCTTCAAGGCCATCTCTGACAGCCTTTCCCTGGGGCAATCCACCGTTGCCGTTGCGCGGTCGGCGTCCGAGACCATCACCGACCTTCTGACCCAGATGAAAGGCAAGATCGTCGCCGCACAGGAAGACAACGTTGACCGTGCCAAGATCAACGACGACGTGACCGCTCTGAAGAACCAGATCACTTCGGTCGTCTCTGCGGCTCAGTTCAACGGGTTGAACCTGATCGATGGCAACACCGCTTCTGCCGATGTTCTTGCTTCGCTGGATCGCGACATCAATGGCAACGTGACGGCGTCGAACATCACCGTGACAGGTCAGGATCTTGCCGCGGGAAGCTACACCGCCAACGACATCTTCGGTTCGTCGGGTGGTACGCCATCGAGCGATGGTGACACCGTCGTGCTCTCTCTGGACCAGGGTGGTGGCTCGGACAACATCACCATCGATGACTCGGCAGGTGCTGCCTTTGCTGCCGGGGACCGGGTTGAGCTGCGGATCGGCGATCAGGCGGTGTCCTACACCGTGACAACTGCAGACGCTGCGGCCACAACCACCTCTGACATCGTTGCCGTTGGCCTGAAAAACGCCATCGATTCGCTTGGGATTTCGGGACTGGTTGTCGATTACGACAGCGGCAGCCCGGGTGACCTGGCCTTTACCAACAACGGCACCGTCGACCTGACGGTCACCGGTCAGTTCGTCAACGCCGGGTCCGGTGGTCTGGGTGCGATGACGGGGATCGACGTCAGCACCTCGGGTGGGGCAACGTCGGCCCTGGCCACGATCGAATCCCTGATCGATACCTCGATCGATGCCGCGGCCGCATTTGGTTCGGTGGCAGGCCGGATCGAAACCCAGGCGAACTTTATCTCGTCGCTGACCGATTCGTTGAAATCCGGCATCGGCGCCATGGTCGACACCGACATGGAAGAAGCCTCGGCCCGTCTGCAGGCTCTGCAGGTGCAACAGCAGCTGGGCACCCAGGCGCTGTCGATCGCGAACCAGGCGCCGCAGTCGCTGCTGTCGCTCTTCCGCTAAGGGAGTGGCCTCGGGCGCGGAGTTGCGCCCGAGGCTGACCCATGACCCAGAACTTTTGCAGAAGTGGAAGGATGTGACGTGAACGTTCACACCAATGCTGTGCGCGGCTATGCGCAATCGTCTGCCCCGACCCGAACACCGCGCGCCTCGGAATACAGTGTCATCGCCAGGATCACGCATCAGATGCGATCGGCGGCCGCCCAGGGCAAATCAGGGTTTCCCGAACTGGCCTCAGCACTGCACGACAATCGACGGCTTTGGACCACCTTGGCGGTCGATGTCGCAGATTCCGATAACCCATTGCCCGCGGATCTCAGGTCGCGGATCATCTATCTGGCCGAATTCACGCATCTGCATACCAGCAAGGTGTTGAACGGAAGGGCCAATGTGCGCCCGTTGCTCGAAATAAACGCGGCCATCCTGCGGGGGCTCAACACCGAACGGCCAGCGACATGAGCGGACTGGTATTGAAACTCGCCCCGCGCGAGCGCCTATTGATCAATGGGGCCGTTATCGAGAACGGGGACCGACGCAGCCGGTTTTCGATCGTTTCGCCGAATGCGAACATCTTGCGATTGAAAGACGCCATTCATCCCGGCGACGCAAAGACGCCAGTGCGGCGCATGTGTTATGCTGCGCAACTTGTCCTGACCGGTGACGCCAATGCCGAAGAGACCAGCCAGTCATTGCTGCGTCGAATCGAAGAGTTGAGCCGGATTCTGACGGATGTCGACAGCCAAAGGCATTTGGCCAATGCGACGCAAGCCTTGCTGGAAGACCGGTTTTATCATTGCCTGAAGTCGTTGCGCGCATTGATTCCAAGAGAGGACCGTTTGTTGGCGGCGCGGCCGGAACAATGAGCTTTCAGCCGGTTATCGTGGGCGTCGGTCTGAGCGCCTGGTCCTTTCTGAAATCCACGCGAGACAGCCAACGTATCGCGCACCAGTCGGACACCGTCTCTCAACGAGAGGACGCGTATTTCCGCGACACCATAGGATCTGTCGACAGCGCCGAGGATCTTGTCGCGGATCGCCGTCTTCTGGCCGTGGCGTTACAGGCCTTTGGGTTGTCGAACGATCTGCCCAATACGTTCTTTGTGCGAAAGATCCTCGAGGATGGAACGCTTGATCCCGGCGCCCTGGCGAACCGGCTGGCTGACAGCCGCTATACCGAGTTTTCCAGTGCATTCGGATTTGGAGATTCGGCCGTGCCCCGGACCAAGTTGTCCGGGTTCGCCGACGAAATCCTGCTGAAGGCGCAGGATCAGAGGTTCGAAGAGGCGGTCGGCGTGCAGGATGATGCCTTGCGCCAGGCGCTGTACTTCGAACGAAAGCTTCCCGAGATGGCGCGCGATACCGCGACGGACAGCAGTCGATGGTTTCGCCTCATGGGGGACAAACCGATGCGTCTTGTGATGGAACAGGCGCTGGGACTGCCGCAATCCTTTGGTCAGCTGGACATCGACAAACAGCTCGAGATGTTTTGAGACAAGGCCCAAAGCCGCTATGGCACATCTGACCTGGAGGAGCTGGCAAAGCCCGAGATGATGGAAAAGATCATTCGGACGTTCCTTTTGCGCGAACAGGTCAGCCAGTTCGGGGCCAGCAGCTCGGCCTCGATCGCTCTGACACTTCTGCAATCATCAAGATTACCGTCGCTGAGCGCCTGAGCCCGTTGATGCCGCGCGACGCAGAATCAATGACAGCTGCAAAAACGCCTCGTCAGATCCGCGGCCGTTGGTTTCGGCAAAGAAAGCTTCCAGCGGTTCACGTGCACGTACGGCCTGATCCACCACGGCATCGGCCCCTTCACGGTAGAGACCGGCCTGGATCATCGTTTCTGTTCGCGCATATCCCGCCAGCAACTGGCGCGTTTCAGCAATCAGCGCGTTTTCCTTGTCGTCAGCGGCTTCGGGCAAGCTGCGTGACACAGAACGCGACACGTCTACGGCTGGAAATCGGCCTCGTTCGGCAATCTTGCGGTCCAGGACGACATGCCCGTCCAGCACGCCGCGCAGAATGTCCGCGATGGGTTCCTCCATATCCGAACCGGCAACCAGAACGCTGAAAACCGCCGTGATATCCCCGCTCTCGGCGGTTCCGGGCCCCGCGCGTTCGCACAGCGACATGATGTTGTGCGCAACCGATGCCGGAAACCCGCGCATGGCAGGAAGCTCCCCGGCTGCAACTGCGACCTCGCGGTGCGCTTCCGCGTAACGTGTCACCGAGTCGATCAACACCAGAACCTGCGCGCCTTGATCCCGAAAATGCTCAGCCACGGTCATCGCCGTCTGGGCACATCGCCGACGCTGCAAGGCAGAACGATCCGAAGTTGCTGCAACGACGACGCTGCGGGCCATGCCGTCAGGGCCCAGGACGTTGCGGACAAAATCCCCCAGTTCGCGCCCCCGTTCCCCCACAAGGCCCAGCACAACGACATCGGCCTCACATCTGCGGGCAAGGTTGGCCAAGAGGCGGGATTTGCCAACCCCCGAGCCGGCGAACAGACCGATGCGCTGACCCCGGACAATCGGCAGCATCGTATCAAACAGGTTGATACCCGTTTCCAACCGCACCCCGAAACCGCGACGTTCGGCGGCGGGCGGAGGTTCGCTGCCCAATGGGCGATGGTGTTCACCGGGCAGCAGCGGACGCCCATCCAACGGCAACCCCATCGGATCAACGATGCGCCCGATCCAGGAACGGGACGGCGCCACACGCGCCGCGCCGCGCGCTGTGACGCGATCACCACGGGTGACACCTTCGGGGGCGCCGTCGGTCAAGGCCACGAGACCGGTGGCCGAGACGTTCAATATCTCGCCCTCCAGCCATCCGCGTCCACGCCGCTCGATGCGCAACACATCCCCCACGGCCACCTGCCCTGACAGACCGGTGACCTGCACGGTTCCGCCCTGAACGGCCTCGACCCGCCCCACTGGGCGCACAACCTTCAGTGCGCCCAGGCTTCCCGCCACGGCCCGCAACTCTGATCCCGGCATCGTTCGCTCCTTCAAGCTTTCGAGAACCGTTTCTAAAGGAATCAGGGTTAAGCCTCAGTTGAGACCAACCGAGGGAGAAGCCCGGTGTTTGCAAAACTGAACGTTTTCCAGATCGCGATGGCGGCGGCCCGGCATTCCGGTGCGCGCCAGGCGCTTGTGGCGCAGAACATCGCGAACGCGGACACGCCCGGCTATGCCGCGCGCGACCTGATGCCCTTTCAGGATGTCGTTGCGAATCAGATGTCGCGCCTTTCGGCATCCAAGGCGCAGCGCGCGACCAGGGCGGGGCATTTGCAAGGTGCGCGCGAAGGCAGCCTGATCCAGGCGAGCGTGACCGAAACGAAATCGGAAAACCCGAACGGAAATGCCGTTTCGGTCGAAGACCAGATGTTTCGCGCGATCGAAACCCGGCGCCTGCATGACAGGTCGCTGGCCATCTACAAATCCAACCTGACAATCCTGCGGACCAGCCTTGGCCGCCGGTAAAAGGAGATCATGATGAGCGGATTCAGTGATGCTCTTGAAGTTTCGGCCAGTGGCCTTCGGGCGCAATCCGCGCGCTTGCGGCTTGTGTCCGAAAACATCGCCAACAGCGACACCCCGGGATATCGGCGCAAAGTCGCACCGTTCGAGATTTCGGCCCAGGACGGTCCGGCGGTTGTGTCCATCGGAAAGGTGACCGCGGACCAGACGCAGTTGGACCGCATTCACGACCCATCCCACCCCTTGGCCGATGCAGGCGGCTATTACGAGGGGTCCAACGTCAACCTGATTGTCGAAATCGCCGACGCGCGCGAAGCGCAGCGGACCTATGAGGCGAACCTCAAGATGTTTGACCAGGCCCGACAGATGTCGTCGCGGCTTTATGAGTTGCTCCGGCGATAAGCCGATAACCGAAGGAGACCAGAATGGACATCCAATCAATCCTCGCAGCCCAGGGCTATAAGCGCCAGATTGCGGCTGTGGAACCGGACGCGGCAGCGCAAGTGGCTGGCCCACTTGAACAAAACCTGAATGATTTCAAGGCGGCGCTACAAGAGACCGAAAAGCTGGCGACCGATTCCATGGTCGGCGATGCCGATCCGCACATGTTGGTGCAGGCGCTGGCGCAGTCCGAACTGGCGGTCGAAACCGTGGTTACCGTGCGCGACAAGGTGGTCGAGGCCTATCAGGAAATCCTGCGGATGCCGATCTGACCCGTGCTGAGCGAAGCCGTCTTCTTTGACACGTTGCGCCAGGGGCTTTGGGTGGCCGTCATCACCTCGGTTCCGATCCTGGGCGTGGCGCTGGTCGCGGGTGTGGTTGTCGGCCTTTTCCAGGCGCTGACGTCGATCCAGGAGATGACGCTGACGTTTGTTCCGAAACTCGCGGCCATTATCGCGGTGTTCTGGATTTCGATGAGCTTCATGACCCGCACGCTTGTGGCGTTCTTTCACACCCATCTGATCCCGCTGATTGCAGGAGGCTGACTTGGAAAACACCGGCTACACGACTTTGACCCGTCAAACCGGTCTGGCAAACGAAATGCGCATCATTGCCAACAATATCGCCAACATGGCGACGACGGGTTACCGGCAAGAAGGACTGATGTTCTCGGAATACGTGGCCGGTCTTGATCAGGGGCAGTCGATCTCGATGGCTGCCGGGCGCATTGGGACGACCTCGCTGGTCCAGGGGACCTTGACGCAGACCGGGGGCGCGCTGGATCTGGCGATCGAAGGCGATGGGTTCTTTCTTGTCGAAACGCCCAACGGTCCGCGGGCCACCCGATCGGGTGCCTTTTCGCAGAACGCCGCCGGAGAGCTGGTCAACGCCCAGGGGTTTCGCGTTCTGGACGCCGGCGAAGCGCCGATCTTTGTCCCACCAAACGCGGCCGGTCTGCATATCGCGTCCGACGGAACGATCAGCGCAGATGGTCGTGCCGTCGGTCAGGTGGGTGTCTTTGACGTCCCTGACCGTCTGGCCCTCAGGCGCGAAGACGGGGTGATGTTCACCTCGGACGATCCGTTCGAAGTCGTTCTCGATCCCAGCCTCAAACAGGGATTCCTGGAGTCTTCGAACGTGGATCCGGTCGGACAAATCGCGCGCATGATCGAAGTGCAACGCGCTTATGAGCTGGGCCAGAGCTTTCTTGAAACCGAATCCGAGCGCGCCAGAACCGCGCTGCAAACCCTGTTCAAATAAGGAGCTCCCATGCGTGCCCTGAAAATCGCCGCCACCGGGATGAGCGCCCAGCAAATGCGGGTGGAAGTCATCTCGAACAACCTGTCGAACATGAGCACGACGGGGTACAACGCCCGCCGCGCGGAATTTGCCGATCTGCACTATCAGCAATATGCGCGTGCGGGGTCCGTCAACGCCTCGACGGGGGCTGTCTTGCCAACCGGTGTTCAACTGGGCCTTGGGGTGCGTCCCACGGCAGTGTCCGTTCACCTGTCACAAGGCGCCCTGTCGGCGACAAACGGCGATCTGGACCTTGCCATCGAAGGCAGCGGATACCTTGAGGTGACCCTGCCATCGGGACAAACCGGTTATACCCGCGATGGCGGGCTCAAGCGGACCGCCGAGGGGCTGATCGTGTCTTCTGACGGTCATGCCGTGTCCCCTGAAATCGTGATCCCCGCCGACGCTCAGAGCATCTCGATCAACGCAGACGGCGAGGTCTTTGCGTATTTCGCGGACGCCCCGGCCGGGCAGCTGCTGGGACAGTTCTCGTTGGTCGGTTTCACCAATGCTAAGGGGCTGGAGGCCATCGGATCCAACCTTTTCGTCGAAACCGAGGCGTCAGGTCCCCCGCTTGTGTCCACGGCGGGGCAAGACGGCCTGGGAACCCTGCGCCAGGGCTATCTCGAAGACAGCTCGGTCGACGCCGTGCGCGAGATCACGGAATTGATCGAGGCCCAGCGCGGATACGAGCTGAACGCCAAAGTCATCACAGCAGCTGACCAGATGCTGGGCGCGACAACACAGGTGCGGTGATGCGGGTTTGGCTGGTCCTTGTTCTTTCTCTTTGCCCCGCGGGGTTGGCGGCTGAAACGATCTATGCCGCGCGGACCATCCGGGTGGGCGAGATCGTCATGCCCGAGGATATGGTTCTGCGCCATCCCGATCAGCCCGGCGCCTACACGGACCCCGATCAGGTCATCGGGCAAGAGGCGCGTTCAACAATCTACGCCGGCCATCCGATGCGCATGGGCGACCTGGGTCCGCCTGCGCTTGTTCAACGTAACGCGTTGGTTCTGTTGGTTTTTCAAAGCCAGGGCCTGCGCATCACGTCCGAAGGTCGGTCCCTGGCGCGCGGGGCGGCCGGGGATCGCATTCGGGTGATGAACCTCGCGTCCCGGACCAGCTTGTTCGGGGTGGTGCAACCCGATGGAACTGTGCAGGTCAAAAGGTAGTCTCTATGCGTCTTCTTGTTGTTGCTCTTGTCATGTCACATCTCGGGCTTTCGGCCTGTCAGCGGATGGATCACCTGGGGCGCGCGCCCGAATTCTCTCCGACCCGGCAGCAGAACGAACATCGGGCCATGGTCTATGCCGGGTTGCCGCAGCATGTCGCGTCGAAACGGGAAGAAGACACCTCGTCACTGTGGAGCGGCAACAGGTCGTCCTTGCTGGGGGATCGGCGTGCCCTGCAGCGCGGTGATATCCTGACCGTCGTGATCGAAATCGACGAAAATGCCGAGATTTCGAACTCTACCTCGCGGGCGCGAAAGGGGTCGGAAAGCCTGGCCATCCCCCAGTTGTTCGGCCTGCCGCAGCGGGCGGACGCCCACTTGCCCGAAGGCGCAACGCTGGGCAACGCCGTCTCGCTTGACGGAACCAGCAGCTCGTCCGGTGACGGGTCGGTCAAGCGGCGCGAAAAGCTGGGGCTGCGTGTGGCGGCTACGGTTGTCGAGGTCTTGCCAAACGGTGTTCTGGAAATCACCGGCAGCCAGGAAGTCCGGGTGAATTTCGAATTGCGCGAACTTTTGGTCAGCGGGTTCGTCCGTCCCGAGGATATCTCGCGCCAGAATGAAATCACCTACGACAAGATTGCGTCGGCACGGATCTCGTACGGCGGGCGCGGACACATATCGGACGTGCAGCAGCCTCGCTATGGCCAGCAAGTGCTCGATGTCCTGTTGCCGTTCTGAGGAGGGTCTGAGATGCTGAAATTGCTTGTGCCAGTGCTGTTGACTGTCGTCGGAACGGGGGCCGGGATCGGGGCGGCGGTCTTGCTTCAGCCGCCCGCACCCAAGGAAACGGCCAAGGCACACGACTGTCCCGAGCCGGAAAATGCGGCCTACGCGGAGGCCATGCCCGAGGAAGCGCCCAAGGGGGATCAGGAGTACGTCAAGCTGAACAACCAGTTTGTGGTGCCGGTCATTGCAGAAGACAAGATCAGCGCCCTTATCGTCATAGGGCTCAGCATCGAAATCGGGGCCGGGAATACCGAGACCGTGTACTCGCATGAGCCCAAACTGCGCGACGAGTTTCTGCAGATCATGTTTGATCACGCGCACGCCGGCGGATTTGAAGGCGCGTTCACGCAATCTTCGAGCCTGGACATTTTGCGCCAGGAATTGCGGCGTGCGTCCAGACGTATCCTTGGCGAGGCCGCCACGGACGTGCTGATCACCGAAATCGCCCGTCAGGACGCCATCTAAGCTCAACCCGAGTGCGGCCCGCGTAGCAGTGACAGATCCGTGAACGTCTGTTCAGCCCGCCTTTGCCGTTGCTGGCGCTCATCCCGGCGGGCCTGTTCCTGCAGATGCGACAAGGCCTCTTGACGCGCCAGGGCCTGAATTGCGGCCTGTTGGAGCGGCGCTTGCTGGGCCAGGTTTTGCGCAAGCTTCATGTTCAGGGTCGCGCGTCTTTGGTCCAGATATCCAGTCCAGCGCGTATCAAACCCCAGGTGCGCGTGCCCGGTCCAGGTCAGGGCCTCTTTCTTGAGGCGCGCAATTTCGTCCAGCTCGTCCCGCAAAGCCTGCTCGGTCTGACGCGCGTCCCTGAAATTCCCCAGAGCATTTGTGGCCAAGGCCTCGGCAGTTCTCTGCAATCCCTTGATGTCTTCAGCGTCCAAATCGTCCTCCGGCCCTGGCCTTGGCACGCATGTCCTGTGCAAACCGGATCGCCGCCGCGACGGGGCGGTAGTGCTCTGGCCTGATTTCCTCTCCGATGTCCACCAAGGCATAAAGCGCGCGCGCTGTCGGAGGATCGTGTTGGATCGGAACGCCCGCTCCCTGGGCCGCCTGGCGAATGCGCGCTGCAACCGCGTCGACCCCTTTGGCCACACATGTCGGTGCGGTGCCGCGCTGATTGTCCCAAACCAGGGCCACAGCGTAGTGTGTCGGGTTGACGATCACGACGTCGGCTTTTGGCACGTCCGCCATCATCTGCTTGCCCGCAATCTCACGGGCGCGGGCCTTGCGCCTGTGCTTGAACTCGGGATCGCCTTCGGCCTCTTTGTGTTCGTCGCGCATGTCCTTGTGCGACATCCTGTTGCGCCTCAGGTGATCCTGCCGTTGCCAGGCATAGTCCACCGCGGCGATGCCCGCGGACACCAGGCATATGACCAACAGGAATTTTATCAAGAGCCCGAACAAGGCATCCAGGGACAAGCGGGGATCGAACATCACGGCCGAGATGATCTGTTCCTGGTGTCGGGACAGGAACAGCCCCAGCACAACGGAATAAAGCGTGAGCTTGGTGAAGGATTTCGCAAATTCGAAAAGACCCGTGCGGCCAAATTTGTTCTTTGCGTTGGACATCGGGGAAATGCGGTTGACCTTTGGGGCCAGTTTCGAGGGCGCGAAAACGAAGCCCCGTTGGGCGACAATCGCGAGGCAGACCATGGCTGCCGGAATGGCAAACCAAACGACGGTAGGGCCGGTCGCACCAGACAGGAACCAGCCCAGGGTCGCGTCAGTGCCTCCGGTGAACACAGGGATCCGCAGCTGGTCGGGGTATTCGAGAAACCGGGTCAGAAAATCACCGGCCGCGTCGACACCGGCCGCCCCGGCGGTGGACAGAGCCGCCAACAGGCCGAAATATGCCGCTGTCACCGAGATGTCGTTTGATCGGGCAATGTCACCCTTCTTGCGGGCCTGATCCAGTTTGCGTTGGGTCGGTTCATGGGTCTTTTCCGACGAGTCCTGGTTCTGGCTCATGGCGTCCCTCCAAGCGGCGCCTGCAGGAAACTGTCGAGAGCCCCGGCCCAGACCTGCAACATCGTCGGCGCGGTCAACATCAGCAGCGCAATCGAGCCAAAGGTGATCACCGGTGCGCCGACGAACGCGACCATCAACTGCGGCATCGCCCGGTTGATCGCGCCGATCGCCAGGTTGTAGAGCACCGACAGGATGACGAAGGGCACCGCCAGTTGAAACGCCAGTGAAAAGCTGCGCCCAACGCCCGCCACACCCCAAGTGGTCAGGTCCGAGGCACTGGGAAACGTGCCTGCGGGCAGAATGGTGTAGGATCCGGCCAGGAACTCTGCGGCCTTGATGTGGAACCCAGTCATCATCAGCAGGGCCAGCCCCGCGACGGTGACGATGTGGCCGATGGCGGGCAAGGGCTCGGTGGCCGAGCCCCCCAACAGTTGCGACAACGAGGTGGATTGCGCCGCGATGGCCCCGGCGGTCTGGAGGGCCAGAACGAACAATCGCAGCATCGCGCCCAGGGCCAGTCCGGCAAGCGTTTCGGTCGCGAGAAATCTGACGAATGCGGAAAGTGACGGTTCTGGCGCGTCAAGCGTTACAAGCGGTGCAATGACAACGGTCAAAGCCAGGGCGGCCAGCAGCCTGACACGCACGGAAATGTTGCGTTCTCCCATCGCGGGCAAAAGGGCCATGGCCGCCGCGACCCTGAGAAAGATCAGCAGACCTAGCCATCCGATGTCGCTGATATTGTTCACGAAAAGCGTCAGGTCCGCTGTCACGCCGCAATGACCCCGACAAGACTGGGCCTTGCGTCGACCCCGATTTCCTCGAATGAGAGCACAGGCGCGGTTATCCCCTTGGCCGCAACCATCGTCCTTAGGAACCGCCGTCTTCGGGCCGAGGTGACAACGGCCGGCGAAATGCCCTTGGTTCCCAGCGCCGAAACCTCGTCTGCGACCCGGTTTGCAAGTTTTTCAAAGGCGTCAGGGGGCAAGGCGACGTCAATGCCGCCTCGATCGGCCTCGATCTGGTAGGACTGAAACGTTTCTTCCCATTCAGGCGCCAGTTGCAGCAGCGGGATCGTCCCATCCTCGCGACGAAGCGTTGCCACGATCTGAAATCCCAGCCTTTGACGCACGTGTTCGCAGATGGCATCGGGCGCGGTTGTCACCGTACGCGCCTCGGCCACGGCCTCGAGGATCAGTGGCAGATTGCGGATCGAGACCTGCTCGTCCAGCAAGAGGCGCAAGACCGCGTGCAGGCTTTCCATCGGCACCCGGTCCGGGATCAACGAATCCAGCATGCGCCTGTTGGCCTCGGCCCGTGCGGGATCGCTCAGCTGGGTGAGCTCGTCCAGCAACCGGCGCAGCGCCTTGAGCGTCAAAAGCCGGCTGAAGTTGCGCTTGGTGATTTCCAGGATGTGGGTGGCCAGAACCTCGGCCGGGGTGACGATCGTCACCCCGGCAAGCGCAGCCGAATCACGGGCGTCGGGGGCGATCCAGCGGGCCGGAGCACCGTAAACCGGCTCACTGACGTCCCGACCCGACGGCAGCGCAACTGGCGCTTCGGGTGTCAGCATCAACACCAGATCGGGGTGCAACACGCCCCGTGCCACCTCGACGCCCTGAATGCGCACGACATACGTGCCGGTCGGCAGGCCCGCCTCGTCCGTCAAGCGGATCTCGGGCATGATCACGCCAAAAGTTGAGGCAACGTGGGACCGCATGTTGGCGATGCGCACGTCCAGCCCGGTGCCGGGATCAAGCACCATGTTCACCAGGTCAGGGGCGAATTCGACGTGAATGTCGTCAAGGTCCAGAACGTCGGCCAGACTGCGTTTGGCCGGTGTTTCGGCGGTTGGTTGATCCTGCTTCGGCTGGGCGGCTTCGGCGGCATTCTTGCGCGCCGTGACCAAGGCCGCGGCGCCCAGGACAGCGGCACCGGCAATGAAGGGTGCAAAGGGCAAACCGGGCACCAGTGCGAAAACCACCATCAAAACGGCGACCGTTGCGATGGCCGAAGGGTGGCGCCCCAACTGCGCAACGATCGCAAGATCCGTTGCGCCCTGTGATCCACCACGGGCAAGAAGAAGTGCCGAGGCGATCGAGATGATCACGGCCGGGATCTGCGACACCAACCCGTCGCCCACGGTCAGGATGGCATAGGTTTCGAAGGCCGCACCAAAGGGCATGGCATGGACAGCGACGCCCATGATCATGCCCATGACCAGGTTCAAAAGGGTGATCAACAACCCGGCGATCGCGTCCCCTTTCACGAATTTCGATGCGCCATCCAACGAACCGAAAAAGGTGGTTTCCTGTTGTTCGAGTTCTCGCCTGCGACGCGCTTCGTCATGGTCGATTGCCCCCGCGGATACGTCGCTGTCGATGGCCAATTGCTTGCCCGGCATGGCATCCAGGGCAAAACGCGCGCCAACTTCGGCCATGCGGGTTGCGCCCTTGGTGATGACCGCGAAGTTCACGATCATCAGCACGCCAAAGACCACGAGCCCCAGAAAGACGCTGCCGCCCATGACGAATTGGGCAAACCCCTCGATCACGTTTCCGGCGGCATGTGGACCTGTGTGACCCTGGCCGATGATCAGCTTTGTCGACGACACGTTCAGCGACAGCCTCAACATAAGTGATGCAAGCAAGATCGTTGGGAAGGCCGAGAAATCCAGCGGGCGTTCCACAAACAGGGTGACGGTGAAGATCAGGATTGCCAGCGAAAATGATGCTGCAAGGCCGACGTCCAGAACCCAGGCGGGCACCGGCAGGATCATCATGACGATGACGGCCATGAGGGCAATTGCCAGCAGAACGGTCGGTCGAAGTATGCCGCCAAAAGATTTCATTCTTGGGATTCCACAAGTGGTTGCGATGCCACGAAAAAACCGACCCCGCCCTGTGTCAGGGGAACCAGTGAGCCGCCTGTGACGGACCCGATGGCCTGCAACAACGGGAATGCATTCACGCGTGCGATTTCCGGGTGCCGGGTCTTGGGATTGGGCGCGGGCCCCACCTTGGCATAGATGCCGTCAAATCGGGCTTTGTAGCGCGCCGCCTTGTCCGGCGTGCGGCTGTGAAAGAAACCGACAGCGTTTTCCCAGGACCCGGTTTCCAAAAACAGGCTTTTGAGGAAACGCGCGGCATAGTCGGCATTGCGAGACGGATCAAGCATGTCATCGACCCCGGCAAAAGCTTGGCCGTGCCAAAGGTTGTTGATCTGAAAGCAGCCTACGTCAAAATTCTGGTCGCCTTGCGCCAGCGCCGCATGCAGATAGGCCGAGGCTGCTTCCCGAGAGGAAAACCAGGTTCCGCGGCCCTCGAGGTTGATGGCCCAGGGCCAGGGTTGAAAGACCCCGTCCAGGGTGCGCCCTGTTTCGACGCGTGCCAGCGCTTTCAATATTTGCGTCGGCACATCGTGCCTTTGCGCGGCCAATTCAGCGGCGCGGTCACATGTGTTTGCCAAGGCCAGCGTGGCTGCGAACGCGCTGAACAGCGCCGCAACAACCGACTGGATCGAAAGAGACATTCTGTTCTCCGCCGCCAATGAGTTGTGTTTTTTGGTACAGTCAAAAACTTGCGGAAGTGTTCATGACTCAATGCTCATTCCATGCGGGTCACATCAAGCAAGGCGCGCAACTGTGCGCGTGCGGACTGGCTTCCTTGCAGCTCGGCTTCGGCGCCGACGAGGCTCAACTCCTGTTCGACAGGCTCGTCATTTGCCATCCAGGACGCAAAATCGCTGAGGATGCCATTTCCCTCGGCCGCCAGTTGGTCCCAATTTTCAGTTAGCAGGGCCGAACGTCGCGTGGCGACCTCCAAACCTTCAAGGTTTGCGTTCGCCACATATGCGTGGTCCCCCATTGCAGAGCGGATCCGCGCACGAAGGCTGTCTGCCTCTGGACCCGTCAATCCGACGAGCGTGATTTCCGCTTCTTCAAATTCGTCAAGATCGAGTTGCGCCCTGGCCATCATCAGTTTCAAGGTCCGGTTGCCTGAGGCCAAATCGGATCTTTTTATTAGTGTAATTGCCAGATCGGCAAACCCGAGGTCGAGCAATCTTTGCGCTGCTGCTGCTGTCGGTTTCGGTGCGGGTTTCGGGCCGTCTTTCCTGGTCCAGATTTGCAGATGCCGAAGGAAACGCGCGGGATCCGCCCGGTCCGACAACCGCAACAACGCCTCGTTCAGCACCTCGGGAGCAGAGACGTCGTTTTTGGCAATGCCCCGAAACGCGCGCTCGAAATCGCCGGCGCGTAACGCTGCAAGCAAGTCCGTGGTTGTTGCATCCTGCGCAAATGGCGTTCCCCTGCGTTCTGTCGCATGAGCGGATGCAAGTTCGATAAGATCAGCATCATCTTCGGGATCGGGTTCGAAACCGTAATTGATCAGCGCCTCCAGTGCTTTGGCCGAAATGCCATCATCATTTCGAGCCAGATCCTTCAGGATTGTTTCCGCGCCTTTCTTGTCTTGCCGCTTGGCCAAGGCCGTCGCTGTTGACAGTTGCAGCTCTGGCGCAATCTCCTCGGATATGCGGTGCATTCGTGTCAGGATCGCTTGCGATGTCGAACCAAAACCCCACAAAGACAGTTTACGCACCAGATCCGGTGCCACCAACTTTCGTAGATGATCGGGCAAATGATCAAAGGCATGCAGCACCGCTGTTTCGCTCAGAAAGTCGACCGTGGCGTCGTCTGGCAGCGACAGGATCCCCCACAAGACTGCATCGGTCTCGCAATTGGTTTGCGCACCCAGAACAGGTCGCGCCCTGGCGGGGGTTCCGTCGAAAATCGCGGCCATGGCACCATAGATCATCCGATCTTTCGCTTCGAGCTCTTCTGAAATCACACGCGCCTCGGCCCCCATGCCGAAATGCAGATACAGCTGCGCAAGGTGTTTCAAATCTTCGCCGTTCGCTTCGTCAAATTGTGTGGCTTGGTGCCGCCTGAGTGTCGCCAGCTGGTTCGAAAAACTCCTGTCGGTCGACCAATCTCGCACGGCGACGTCTGCGGATGACAGGCATTCTGTAAGGGTTAGGAGGTTGCTTTCATTGTGTTTCTCCTCCGAATCTCTGATTTCTGATAGCGTTTGGTCTTTTGCCGTGACACCGGTTGGAGACAGCAGACCTTCCGCGACTGCCTGAGAAAGCTGCAGAACCAGGTCTTCTTCGAAACCCTCCAATACCGGCGCCTGAGGGTCACTTGGCGCGACGATGTTCAGGGGGACCTTCGCAGAATTGCGGGGGGTGGGATCCCGCCTTGAAAACACCAGGGGCAGTTCGGGGGGATTGGCATTGCGCTCGGGCTCTTCGACGGCGTCATCAGGCAGATCGGATTTCGGGCGGGCAACGGGCCTGACGAAGGCGGTCGAGCGGGTTTGGGCCTTGCGCCCGACCACGTCGATTGCGACCAGACCAGGTGACACGTCCTTGGCGCGGACCTCGCAGTCGCATGATAGCGACAGCCGCAACTGACCTGGTTCAGGGCTGGCTAGCGACGCAATGCGCGTTCTGGAAATACGTGAAAACGCATTGGCCAAGAGGAATTCTGCGGTGTTCGACAGGTGAATTTCGAAAGTCCGTTCGCCCGTCCTGCGCTGCGTCCAGCCAAAGCCCGTGCGTGCGCTGAGGACTATTCGTGTAAATCCGTCGTGTTCGCCCCCACGAACGGTGATGTCCTGGGCCTGGGCGATCGAAACGAGTAGGGCGCCGAACGCAAAGGCCAGAAATGCGCGCATCAGGCGGCCGCCTGCTTCAAAGCTTTGAGCGATTCCTCGAGATCCTCAAAGCTGGGTCGGAAGGATGCTGGCGTGTTCTGTCGGCCCACTTCGATGCAGATGTTGGTGGCATGGTTGTACAGGTTTGCGACCAGCACCTCGCGTATCAATTGGTAGAAATGGGCTTCGTCCTCGACCACGGACTTGAGGCGCGTCGCGAAGGGGCCAACCAGACCATACGCAAGAAAGACGCCCAGAAAAGTTCCGACAAGAGCTCCGCCAATCAGCTTGCCCAGAACCTCGGGCGGCTGGTCGATCGAGCCCATCGTCTTGATCACACCCAAAACAGCGGCAACAATTCCAAGTGCCGGAAGGGCGTCGGCGACAGTCTGCAAAGCGTGACTGGAATGCATCGCGTGATGTGTCGAAGTTTCCAGACGTTTTTCCAACACCTCTTCGACCTGATGCGGATCATCGTAGTTCATCGACGCAGACCGAAGCGTGTCGCAGATAAGCGCAATCGCTTCCTTGTCTTTCAGGATCTTTGGATACTTCTCGAAAATCGAGGAATTTTCGGCGTCTTCTATATGCTCTTCGATCGCCACTGGGTTGCTGCGGGACAAGTGGATCAGTTCGAACAGCAGGCAAAGCAGGTCCTTGAAATCGGCGGCGGACCATTTCGATCCCTTGAACACCTTGGCGATGTCCTTGGCCGAATGCTTGACCGTCGAAATACTGTTGCTGATCAGAAAGGCGCCAACAGCGGCGCCGCCGATCATCATCATCTCGAAAGGAAGTGATTTCAGGATGATGCCCAGTTTGCCCCCGGCCAGAATGTACCCGCCAAAGACCATGGAAAAAATGACAACGATTCCGATTATTCCAAACATGTTCCACCCATTGAAGGTCGTCTCGCCGAGGATGGCGCGAATCTCTTAATATTTGCTCAGGGCGTGTGTCATTCCTTGGGAACTTTGGCATTGCGACCGGCCAGCACCACGCTGATCGTGTAGGCCGCCTGCGGGGGCATCCCCGCCAAAATTGCCGCCGCCGCATCCGGCGCCATGCGACCCAGGAAACCTGCCGCGAATTGCGGGTCCATTTCCTGAAACAAGGCCGCCGCTTGCTTTGGCTTCATGCGGGCGTAAACCTCGGTCAACCGGGACACGTCCTCTTCTGCCGCGCCTTTGGCCGAGGCGATTGTCTGGCGAAGCTTGTTCTCGGTTGCCTCCAATTGCGCGATGCGAGCCGTCACTTGTTGTTCAGCGATCTCGAGCGCCTTCAGGCGCACTTCGAGGTCCCGTTCCGTCTTGTCCAGCCGCTCTTCTCGGGTGACCATCAGGGCAATGACCTCGGCGTAATCCTCCGGGGTTTCGCAGGCCAGGGGGGGCTGCGTTTCGGCAACCGGGGCCACACCAGGTTCGGGTTGACTGGCAATGGCTTCGCCGGCCTGAAGTCCAATTCGAATCACCGCCGACGTCACAAGGAGCCCCCCGATCAGGGCAAGGGCGCCGCGGGATTTCCTGCTGGTTCGTTTTGTCATCGCGCGCCTCCCGCCTTGGGGTGTCGGACGAAAACCGGTTCTTCGTTCGGCGGTTCAGTCGGCTCGGCTTTTTGATCTGGAAGATCATGCATCGACGCGACCATGAGCTCGAGGCGGCGTGCAACATCCTCGGCCCGATTGGTCAGATCCCCCAAAGAGCCGGCCGATGTGTCCGCCGCGCTTTGTGCCGATTTCAGTGCTTTGCTCAGGTCGTCGACCTGTGCCGAAAGCACGGCAACAGCGCCGCCGACCCCCGCTTCGAGATCGGTAAACCGATTCAAACGGCGGGCGAGGATAAAGCAATAGAATCCGGCACCTAGCGCGCCAGCGACCAAAAGAATATCTGCAATCAGGTTCACGGCGGATCCCTTTTCAGTTCAATACGAATTCCATGACCAACAAATCTTGCACACGAGATTCCCCGGTGACGATCTGTACCCGCCGCAACATTTGCGAGCGCAGGCCAAACAGTGCGCCATGCGCTTCGACGTCCGACGGGTCGAGGGCACGAAGGTAGTCATTCAGCACGTCGACGATCCGTGGCACCACGGTGGCGACCTCACCTTCGTATTTTTTTGGCACCTCCAATTGTGCGGTGAACCGCAAGTGGCTGGCCTGGGCATTCGGGCCCAGCGAGACGACAATCTGCGGCACCGGAACGAAAGCGACGTCGCCCAATGGCTTTGGGTCTGCCTTTTGTTTCGCAGCTGCCTTGTCCGCCGTGACGCCTGCCTCGTCCTTGGACGGCGCACCAAATGGCAAAAGCCCGGCGGATACAGAGAAAAAACCGCCGCCGGCGCCCGCCAAGGCCAGTCCTACCCCCAGAATCAAGGGCAATTTGGACGACTTCCTGGGTGCCTGTTCCGTGTCATCTATCGCCTCTGCCATGGTTCGGGACCTCCTGTTCCCCTGGCAGAGCTTTTACCCGGGATGAGCTAACCGATTGTTAAAACAAAAGCTTCAATGATGCCCTCGACCCGAACAGAACGTTTGAGTGTCGGAGGTGGTTTTGAAGCAGGTCTTTCAAGTCTGGTCCGCATTGGACCTTCGGCGGCGCGTGATCGTCATTGTGGCGACGCTTTCCGTCTTTGCGGCGGTCCTTGGGCTGTCTCGCATGGCGACGGCGCCGTCATTCTCATTGCTCTACGCAGGTCTCGAACCCGGGGCGGCCGGTGATGTCGTGCGTGCGCTGGAAAGTCGCGCGGTTCAGTATGAGGTGCGTGGCGGGGCGATCTATGTCGAAGGCGCGCACCGTGATGAACTGCGGATGACACTCGCCAGTGAGGGGCTGCCTGCAAACGGAGTGCAGGGATACGAGTTGCTCGATTCGCTGAGTGGCTTTGGCACCACGTCACAGATGTTTGACGCGGCCTATTGGCGTGCGAAAGAGGGGGAACTTGCCCGGACCATTGTGTCCAGTCCACATATCTCTGCCGCTCGGGTCCACATCGCGAATGGGGCTCAAGGGCCTTTCCAGCCTTCGGTCAATCCAACCGCGTCGGTCGCGATCACCGCTGGCGGATCGACGCTTTCGCCTGAAAGGGCCAAAGCGCTCAAGCATCTGGTGGCGGCGGCGGTCCCGGGGCTGGAACCCCAGTCCGTCACGATTGTCGACGCCAGCGGTCAACTGATTTCAGGCGAGGACCAGGCCATTGTCGGCCCTTTGGCCGACGACCGCTCGAACGGGTTGCGCGATCGGGTTCAGCGATTGGTCGAAGCCCGTGTCGGTCGCGGAAACGCCGTGGTCGAAGTCAGCGTCGAAACCGTTACGCAAAGCGAAGTGATCCGCGAACGCTTGTTTGATCCCGAAGGGCGGGTCGCCATCAGCACGGACACCGAAGAACGGTCGAACCGGGATCAGGGCGGCGAATCGCGAGCCGTGACAGTGGCTTCGAACCTGCCCGATGGAGAGACCGGCAGCAAGGATGGCTCCTCCAGTCAAGGCAGCGAAACGCGGGAGCGCGTGAACTATGAAGTCTCTGAAACCACGCGGGAAATTTCGCGTGCGCCGGGGGACATCAAACGCATTTCCGTCGCCGTTCTGGTGAATGGGCAAACCACCGGTGACAACGCCGTGCAAGACAGCGAGCTCGAAGCGCTGCACGACCTTGTCGCCTCGGCGGTCGGGTTCGACGCGGCGCGCGGCGATGCGATCACGATCCGCGCCATGCCGTTCGAGGCCGTGGACCCAAGCGGAACGGCTGCAACGCCGACGCCCTGGCTTGCCACTCTTTTTGACTGGCAGTCACTGGCGCAGATGGCGGTGCTGGGGCTCGTCGCCCTTGGACTTGGCATTTTCGTCGTTCGCCCGCTTCTGTCGTCGGAACCGACCGGCGGCCTTTCGGCCTTGCCCGCACCAGCCAACGGGTCGGAAGAGATCGCCTTGCCTGTCGGCGCAGCTGATGTCGTGGATACGGGCGACGCCTTGACCGGAGAGATCGACGATCTGGGCGGATTGCCCGATCTGCCGATGATGTCCGCCTCTTCGGATTCCCTGATGGCGGCCATGGACGGAGAAGAGCCGCAACTCGATCCAGTCGAGCGTCTCAAATCCCTGATTGCCGAGCGCCGCGGCGAAACCGTCGAGATCTTGCGCTCTTGGCTGGATGACAAAGAGGATGTGAAATGACCGCGCTGATCGATGTTCTACCGGATTTTGCGGCGCTTCCGACCGGCGGGGGCAACGCCCCGGCGCTTTCCGACAATGACCTGGAAGCCGAGCGACTGGCGTCGTTCGAAAACGGATACAAGGCCGGTTGGGACGATGCGGCAAAGGCCCATTCTGACGAACAACAGCGGATCGGCAGCACCTTGGCCCAGAACCTGATGGACCTGGAGTTCACGCGCGCCGAGATCCAGGCCCAGACGATGAAGGCCCTGGTTCCCGTGTTGCGCCAGATGACTGAAGTGCTCTTGCCCGAGTTGGCCCAGGGCGCGCTGACGGGGCATATCGTGCAAGAACTGGAAAAAGTCGCGCGGGACACGATCAATATGGGGGTCGAAATCCGGGTGGCCCCGGACGCGTTGGAGCCAACGCGCGCCGTCGTTCCCGGCGATCTGCAACATGCCGTCGCGGTTGTTGCAGACCCCACGCTGAGCGAGGGGCAGGCGGACATCGGGTTCGCTGAAACCGAATTGCAAATCGACCTGCAGGCCACGCTGCAGGACGTGCGGTCCTTGATTGCCGGGTTTGAACATGAAGCTTTGAAGGAGGTCGCTGATGGATGACGCTGTACAGGTCGAGGCCGGATTGGATCCGGGCAACCCGCTGACCTCGGTCCCGATCGAAATCCTGGTGTCCGTGGGCCGCGCCCGCCCGCTGGTCAAGGATCTGCTACGACTGGAACGGGATTCCGTTCTCACTTTGGACAAGCGGCTGGAGGATCCGGTAGAGCTTTATGTTGGCGACCGGCTGATCGGCATCGGCACGTTGGAAGTGGTCGAGGATGACGACCAGCAAACGCTGGCGGTGCGCCTGACCGAGGTCGTGGCCCTGCAAACGCCCTCTCCCTGATGCGCTGGTTCCCTGCGGGGCTTTGGGCCGCACTGCTTTGGCTGTTGCCGGTCGGGGCCCAGGCTCAGGGCCTTTCGATTTCGCTGGGCGAAGGCGGGTCGATCACGGCAACCAGCCTGCAACTGATCGCGCTGATCACGGTGCTGAGTCTTGCACCCGGCCTTGCGATCATGATCACCTGCTTTCCTTTCGTGGTGACTGTTCTGGCCATCCTGCGCCAGGCGATCGGCCTTCAGCAATCTCCGCCCAACATGCTGTTGATCACGCTTGCTCTGTTCCTGACCTATTTCGTGATGGAGCCAGTGTTCACCGAGGCCTGGGCGCTGGGCATCGAGCCGATGTTGACCGAAGAACTGGATCTCGCCGCGGGCCTCGATAGGGCACTGGGCCCCTTTCGCGTGTTCATGTCGGCACGGATCGATCCCGACACCTTTGTCGCCATGGCAGAGCTGCGGCCCGATCTGTCAGACACCACGCCGACTGCCGAGACGCCGCTGTCCGTTCTGGTTCCCAGCTTCCTGCTGTCGGAAATCGCACGGGCGTTTCAGGTCGGGTTCCTGATCTTCCTGCCCTTTCTGGTCATCGACCTGGTGGTTGCGGCCGTGCTGATGTCGATGGGCATGATGATGGTGCCGCCGGCGATCGTATCACTGCCGTTCAAATTGGCATTCTTCGTCGTGGCGGACGGCTGGTCGCTGGTCGCGGCCAGCCTTGTTCGGGGCTATTCCTGAAGCGTCAGTCCAGCGCACGGGCCTCGTCAACCAGCATGATCGGAATGCCATCGCGAATCGGAAAGGCCAGATTAGCGCGTGGGCTGACCAATTCCTGAGTGTCGAGGTTGTACTCCAGCGAGCCCTGCGTTTGCGGGCATATCAAGGCCTCGAGCATGCGGCGGTCAAATCCGAGCGGTTGGCTCATTGCATCAGGTCCTCATCCGTTCCACCCAAAAGGGCGTATTCGATCAATGTCACCAGCGTCTCGCGCCGGGTTGTCAGGGAAGGCGCCTCGAGCAGGGCCTGCTTTTCCTCGGGGTCGAATTCAAGAAGCATCGACAGAGAGTTGATCAGCAACTCGTCGTCCGCCTCTTTCAGGGTCTGCCAATCGGCCGACAGCTCGCGGGCCTCGAAATACCGTCCCAGCAGCTCCAGGAACGGGCCCCGGCAGAATGCCTCGTCCGTTTCGCTGCCCTTCAGGTCGGCCTCGAACCCGTCCCAGCTGACTTCACACTGACGATAGGGCGTGAAGCCGGTGATCTCTTGCCGGATGCGAAACCGAGAGATGCCACTGAGGGTGATCATGTAGCGCCCGTCTTCGGTTTCCGAAAACTGGGTCACGCGCCCTGCGCAGCCGATGCGGTGCAGTCCGGGCCCGTCAAGGCCCGGCGGGCCGCCGGGCTGCACCATGCCGATCAGACGGTGATCCGTTTTCAACACATCGTCCAACATCGCCAGATAGCGTGGTTCAAAGATATGCAGCGGCAAACGCGCGCGCGGCAGCAACAAAGCCCCCGGCAGCGGAAAAACCGCAACCTTGTTCGGCAGATCGGGAATTCGGGTCATGCCTCTAACCTAGACCTTGTCCGGTCTCAGGCAAATATCAGCGAGCTCAACTTTCGGCGGCCGTTCAGAACAACCGGATCGTTGGGCTTGAGCGCCTCGAAGATGGTGAAGAGCTGTGCCTTGGCGGCGCCGTCGTTCCATTCGCGGTCACGGCGGAAAAGCTCCAGCAGCTCGGTCACGGCGGCTTCGGCGTCGCCACCGGCATAGAGCGCCTGGGCCAGGTCAAAGCGGGCCTGCAGGTTGGCCGGATCCGCCTCGACCGCGCTGCGCAGCTCGGCCACCGGACCGGCGTCGGCGGCCTGCCGTGCCAGTTCCAGCTGGGCGCTGGCGGCCTCCAGTTCGGGGCTGTCCGAGATTTCCGCCGGGGCACCGTTCAGGATCGCTTCGGCCTGATCCAGATCGTCCATCGCGATGTGAGACCGCACCAGACCGCCATAAGCGGCGGCGTTGGCCGGATCTTCGCCCAGAACTGCGGCAAAGGTCTGGGCGGCATCAACCGCGGCGCCGACTTCGAGCATCTCTTCGGCAGCGGCGACAGCGTCGTCGAGCCCGCCACTGGCGTCCCCGCCCGAAGCGGCAACGATGCGGTCGATAAAGGCCTTGATCTCGGACGGGGGCACCGCGCCCTGGAACATGTCGACCGGGCGGCCCTGGTAAAAGGCGACAACAGTCGGGATCGATTGCAGGGGCAGACCCTGCTGGGCAAGCGCCTGCGCCAGCATCTGGTTCTCGTCAACGTTGACCTTGGCCATGCGCACCGCACCGCGGGCGGCCGTCACGGCCTCTTCCAGTTGCGGGCCCAGCGTCTTGCAAGGGCCACACCAGGGTGCCCAGAAATCTACGATCACCGGGACCGTCTGGCTGGCCTCGACCACCTCGGCCATGAAGTTTGCCTCGGATACGTCCTTGATCAGGTCTGCTGCCGGGGTTGCCGCCGCGCCGCCAAGTTCCAACATGTGCTTTTATCCCAAAATGCCGTTTGGCCTTATATGGACCCATGGGTTGCCTGTGCCAACCCTTGCAGGGCGCGTGATTGGCCCCCACTTTGCCTGTATGGATGTTTTTGCCGCCTCGGAACGCGTCATGGGCATGGACGAGGCCACCTGGACCCGTCATGCCAACCCGCTGAGCGTCTATTCACGCTTCAGCATCCTGCCGCTTTTCTGCCTTGCGATCTGGAGTCGCGAGTGGCTGGGGATCTGGGCGTTGGTGCCTGTGGCGCTGGTCGTCTTCTGGACCTGGGTCAACCCAAGGCTCTTTGCCGCGCCCGCAAGAACCGACACCTGGGCGGGCAGGGGCGTCTTTGGCGAACGGGTGTTCCTGAACCGCGGGCAGGTGCCGATCCCCGAGCATCACCTGCGTTGGGGCTATGGCCTGTCGATTGCGGCGGGGCTGGGCGTGCTGCCGCTGATCTGGGGGCTCTGGGCGCTCAGCCTGCCCTGGGTGATCACCGGGCTGGCGCTGTCGATGGGCGCCAAGATGTGGTTCGTCGACCGGATGACGTTTCTGTATGACGAGATGAAAGAGGCGCATCCGGACTACGCGTCCTGGATGCGCTGACCCTTTACAGATCGAAAGTGGCAAAAACCGGCGCGTGGTCGCTGGGTTTTTCCCACCCACGCGCGTCGCGCAGGATGCGGCTGGAATGCGCGGCACCTGCGATGTCGGGTGTGGCCCAGACATGGTCCAGTCGGCGGCCCTTGTCCGCGGCGTCCCAATCGCGGGCGCGGTAGCTCCACCAGCTGTACAGCAACCCCTCGGGGATGTCGGCGCGGGTCACGTCGACCCATTTCCCTGCATCCATCACCTGGGCCATATGCTCGACCTCGATAGGGGTGTGGCTGACCACCTTGAGCATCTTCTTGTGGTCCCAGACATCGTCTTCGCGCGGAGCGATGTTCAGATCGCCGACCAGAATCGCCTTCTCGGGCGTTTCCGCGTGAAACCAGTCGCGCATGTCGGTCAGGTAGTCGAGCTTTTGTCCAAACTTCACGTTCTTTTCGCGGTCCGGCGCGTCACCACCTGCGGGGACATAGAAGTTGTGGATCGTCACGCCGTTTTCCAGCCGCCCCGCCACATGGCGGGCATGGCCCAGACCGGCGAAATCCTTGTCGCCCGCATCCTCGATCGGCAGCTTCGACAGGATCGCCACGCCGTTGTAGCCCTTTTCGCCGCGCGCGACCATGTGGCGATAGCCGAGGGCCTCGAAGACTTCGACCGGGATCTTGGGCACCGGCGACTTGCATTCCTGCAAACACAGCACGTCGGGGGCCTCTTCGGTCAAAAGCTTCGACACCAGATTGGCGCGCAGACGGACCGAGTTGATGTTCCAGGTGGCAAGGGTGAAGGACATGCGAGGCTCCGATTTCGTGTGCCGCGCAAAACTGCCGGGAACGCAGGCCACGTGCAACCCGAAGTCTGTGCAAAAGACCCGCGCAAAAAAAGACCCGGGTCGATGCCCGGGTCAGTCCAACAGGGAGGTGCATGTGATGACCCGCACATGCGACGGGGTGCTTACGAACTTAAAAGGTGCCTGCCGAATACGACTTTGATTCATGTCAAAGTCTGGCAGGAAATCTCTACGACACCAAACGATACCCGCCGGATTCGGTCACAAGAAGGCGCGCATTGGACGGATCTGGTTCAATTTTTTGCCGAAGACGGTAAATATGCGTCTCCAACGTGTGGGTTGTGACCCCGGCGTTATAGCCCCAGACCTCGTGCAGCAGCACGTCGCGGGCCACCACGCCATCGTTCGAGCGGTAGAGAAACTTGAGGATGTTCGTCTCTTTCTCGGTCAGGCGGATTTTGCGATCATCCTCGGTGCTCAGCAGCTTCATCGAGGGTTTGAAAGTGTACGGCCCAAGCGTGAACACGGCGTCTTCGGACTGTTCATGCTGGCGCAACTGGGCGCGGATACGGGCCAGAAGGACCGGGAACTTGAAGGGCTTGGTGACATAGTCATTGGCACCTGCGTCCAGGCCCAGGATGGTGTCGGCATCGGTGTCATGGCCGGTCAGCATCAGGATCGGAGATTTCACACCCTGCTTGCGCATGATCCGGCACAGCTCGCGTCCGTCGGTATCGGGCAGGCCGACGTCCAGGATGATCAGGTCATAGTTCTGTTCCTTGACCCGCGACATGGCCCCGGCGCCGTTGTCGGCCTCGAACACCTCGAAGTCCTCGGTCATGATCAGCTGCTCGGCAAGCGCCTCGCGCAGGTCGTCGTCGTCATCCACCAGAAGGATATTTTTGAGCTGGGCCATTCGGTCATCTCCTTGCGTTTCAGCCCAAGATGTGGGCACTGTCCCAATCCTCAAGATTTGCTGCAATACATTCACGGGCTCGTGTTCGGACGTGGCAATTGTTACGAAAAAACCGCAGAATGTTGCAGACTTCCGTTGGACAGACCCGGGCTATGATCTTTTCTCCTGACCTTGTGGAAATCCTGGCGCGGGTGCGATCCGACCTGCGGATGGGCGTTCCCGCGGTGCTGACGGGTGCGCAAGATGCGCTGATCCTGGCGGTTGAAACACTGGACGATCGCCGTCTGAAACCGCTGCTTGAGATGAACGCCGCCACGGATCTGGTGGTCACCGGCCGCCGGGCCGAGACCCTGAAAGCGCGCGCCTATGACGGCGACGTGGCCCGGATCGTTCTGCCCAAGGACGCACGGCTGGACTGGATCCAGGGGATTGCTGACCCGGCAGATGACCTGATGAAGCCGATGAAGGGCCCCCTGGAAACCCGCCGGGACGGAGACGCGCGCCTGCACCGCATCGCCATCGCCATCGCCAAATCCGCGCGGCTTTTACCTGCCGTCATCGTTGCACCCCTTTGGGACGGGGTCGCGTTTGCACAGGCCAACAACCTGACCGCCATCGTCGCGGATGACGTCGAGCCGCAGCTGGGCGCACTCAGCCCGATGGCGCGTGTCGTTGCCGCCCGCGTGCCGCTGCGCGCCGCAGAACACGCGCGTGTGCATGTCTTTCGTCCGCAGGACGGCGGGGAAGAGCACTACGCCATCGAGGTCGGCCGCCCCGATCCCGAAGCGCCGGTTCTGGCGCGTCTGCACTCGGCCTGTTTCACCGGGGACATTCTGGGCAGCATGAAATGTGATTGCGGGCCCCAGCTGAACGCGGCGCTAAACCAGATGGGCACCGAGGGGTCCGGTATCCTGCTTTACCTGAACCAAGAGGGGCGCGGTATTGGTCTGGCAAACAAGATGCGCGCCTATTCGTTGCAGGATCAGGGCTTTGACACGGTCGAGGCCAACCACCGCCTGGGGTTCGAGGATGATGAGCGGGATTTTCGCATCGGGTCCGAGATCCTGCGCCGCATGGGGATCGGCCAGGTGCGGCTGATGACCAACAACCCCAACAAGATCGCGATGATGGAGGCGTGCGGCATCGCGGTCACCGAACGGGTGCCCCTGAAAGTCGGGGAAACCCCGCACAACGCGAATTACCTGGCGACCAAGTCGCGGAAATCCGGCCACCTGTTGTGACGGCAGAACTGGTCCTGACCCCGACCTGTCTGCGCCTTGGCGCGCGGCGCTGGCCCTGCACCATCGGACGCGGAGGCATCCGGGCCGACAAACGCGAAGGCGACGGGGCCACACCCGTCGGGCGGCATCACATCGTCGGCCTGCTGTATCGGCCTGACCGCATGGCGCCACCCGTTGCCTGGGCGCAGCCGATCCGGCCCGGCGACCTGTGGTCGGATGATGCCTCTCGATCCGACTACAACCAGATGGTCCGTGCGCCGTATTCTGGCAGTCACGAAGCGCTGTGCCGTGCTGATCGGCTGTATGATCTGGTGCTGGTGACAGATTGGAACTGGCCGCGCGCCACGCCCGGTCGGGGCTCGGCCATCTTCCTGCATCGCTGGCGTCGCCCCGGTTTCCCGACCGAAGGTTGCATCGCGCTGCGCCCTGATCATCTGCTTCAACTGGTGCGCGCAATTGCGCCGGGGCAACCCCTGATCGTGCCGCAGGCGCTGGCGCGCTAGGCCGGTTTCACGCGCTCGCCAAAGATCGCCGAGCCGACCCGCACGTGGGTCGCGCCAAAGGCAATTGCCTGTTCAAAATCGCTGCTCATCCCCATCGACAGCCCCGTCAGACCATTGCGCGCCGCGATCTTGGCCAGCAGGGCAAAATGCAGCGAAGGGGTCTCTTCGACCGGGGGGATGCACATCAGCCCGACAACGGGCAGGTCCAATGCGCGGCACTCAGCGACAAAGCCGTCGGCTTCGGCGGGCAGAATACCCGCCTTTTGCGGTTCTTCACCGGTGTTGACCTGAATGAACAGCTTGGGGCAGTGCCCCAGGTCCTGGGCCAGCCGCGCCAATGTCTGCGCAAGCTTCGGGCGGTCAAGCGAATGGATCGCCGTGACCAGCTCCATGGCCTGCCGCGCCTTGTTGGTCTGCAGCGGGCCGATCAGATGCACCTTGGCGTCCGGAAACCGTTCCTGCAGTGCGGGCCATTTGCCAGCGGCCTCTTGCACCCGGTTTTCGCCAAAAAGCCGGTGCCCCTGATCCAGAACGGCCTCAACCCGGCCGATGGGTTGCACCTTGGAAACAGCGATAAGGTCGATGGAGGTCGGATCGCGGCCCGCGTCCGTTGCGGCCTTGGTGATACGATCCGTGATGTCCTGAAGCCCCATGGCGGTCCAGCCCCTTGTCTAGCTGACCATCGCGGGCGCAACGGTCCTTGGTTCAGGACGAGGGCTATCGCAGGGCCGCACAAAAGAAAAGAGCGGGCAAATGCCCGCTCTTCCCTTTTCCGATATTGGAAACGTCGTGATTAGAACGACGCTGCAACACCCAGGTAGAAGCTGTCGTCGTACTTGACACCAGCAACTGCCGACAGGCCGCCGCCCAGGTCGTACGAACCGGCCAGTTCCCACTCGTCGTCCTGGTCGGTGCTTGCGGCGATGGACAGACCATTTTCCGCGTAAGCAACGCTGATTTCCCAGTCGTCGTTGTCGATGTTGAATTCTGCACCAACGGTCACAGCATTGAACGTTGCCGAACCACCGATGGTGGTTTCTGCCGGCAGGAAGTCATGCGCAACGAAGAACGAGTAGTTGTTCATCGCGTACATCAGGTGCAGTTCCATGTTGTCTGCCAGGTCGTTGCCTGTCAGAGTCCCGGTGAAACCACCCGTGGTGTACGCCAGCTTGTACGAGAACTCCGAAGCAGCTGCTTCTGCGTCCATGGTCAGCGACATCATGAAGCCAGCTTTGGAGAAGTCGAACTGGATGTCGTGATCGTCCGAAACGCCGTCATCGTACAGATCGTCTTTGCCGTCATCGTCGAACGACAGCTTGGCGCCGCCGAATGCCAGCCAGAAGTCACCAAAGCCAACGCCACCTTTGGTGCCGTCGTCTTCGAAGTCGCCGATGTCGTATTTACGGCCAGCGTCGATGTCGATCTTTGCGCCGAAGGTCAGACCGTTGTCGGCTTCACCCGACATCAGAACGTCCAGTTCAGCGAAGCCATAGATGAACGCGTCTGCGCCAGCTTCCGAAGCAACACCTGCGCCACCGGTGGCTGCAAAGTCGATCTCACCGGCTGCTGCAATGCCAGCCGACGCTACGAGCGCGGTGGTTGCAAAAAGCACTTTTTTCATTGTTTCCCTCATGTGTTCGTAAGGCACGTACCAATCCGGTCGCCCGGTTTTGATGCAGCTTCTATGCGCTCTCGACGTGGGGGTTTGCAAGCAAGGCCAAAAGTGGGCCTAGAACAAGCTTTTCAGTGATGCGCTTTTGTCACAAGTCCCAAAGGGGGCGGAAGTCTGCCGGAATGCTACATTTTCCGGGAAATCTGTCACTTGCCGTGCCGCCATGTGCCAGTTATTGAAGCTGTTGATGAATTTCTGGCGGGAGCCTGACCCAATGCCCCTATCTCGGATTGCCCTGACGACGGTACTTGCAGTGACTTTGGTGGTGACGGCGGCTTGTGGAACACGCGAGCCGCGGCAACGGGTCGAGACGCCTTCTGCAGACGAAATATGGGATGAAATCCTTTATGATCAGGAGAATAGACAGCGTCCACGGTCCAGGCTGCGCGATCTGCTGAGACCCGCCGAGGATTCCGGCCGTGTTGGCGCCGTGAACAAGTACCTGTGGAATGCATCGCTTGAAGTGCTGGATTTCCTGCCGATCCAATCGGTCGATCCGTTCACTGGCGTGATCACGACGGGATTTGGCACGCCGCCTGGCGGCGCGCGCGCCTATCGTGCGACGATTGTGATTTCTGACCCGGCGCTCGAGGCGCGGTCGTTGAATGTGGCGCTTGTGACCAAGGGTGGTCCGGCAAATGCGGCCACCGTTCGTGCAATCGAAGACGCGATTCTGACCCGGGCGCGCCTGTTGCGCCAGCAAGATTCCCGCCTCTGACGCAGCCTAGGCCACGGGCGCGCGCGGACTGAGCTGCGCGAGCGCATTTACCCATTGCAACTGCCTGGGCAGGCAGGTCGTGGCAAGGTCATAGTTTTCACAGATGAGTTTCCGGGCAGTGTGCCCCATGGCGGCCCGCGCTTCGGCGTCGTCCAGCAGGTCCGAGACCTTGGCGCTCAGCGCTTCGTGGTCAAAGAAATCCACAAGACGCCCCGTTTGGCCATCGATCAACACCTCGCGCACCGGTGCTGTATCACTGGCCACGATGGCGCATCCGGCGCTCATGGCCTCTAGCAGCGACCAACTGAGCACAAAGGGATAGGTCAGATAGACGTGCACCCGGCTGACCTGCATCATCGACAGGAACCTGTCATAGGGCACACGGCCCAGGAAATGCACGCGTTTCCAATCGTCGTCGGAAATCCGTGGCCGAACCTCGTCGATAAAGATCTGTTTCCAGGTCTGGCCTTTGGGGGCCTTGGCACCATAGCTGACCTCATCCCCACCGATCAGCACCACCTGCGCGTTGGGGCGCCGTTTCAGCAGGTCGGGCAGGGCGCGCATAAAGATGTGATACCCCCGGTAGGGTTCGAGGTTACGATTGATGAACGTGATCACCTCGTCGTCCCGCGTTACGCTGGTGCCGTCCGGCAGGTCCAGCCGCGCCTCGGCGTTGGGCACAACCACATTTGTGTTGATGCCGTCATGAATCACGCTGATGCGGTCCTGGTACTTTTCCGGAAATGTCCCAGCCTGAAAGCGGGTCGGGCTGATCCCGGCGTCCATGACCTCTTCGTGCAGGCGGTTGTTGAGGTTTTTCAACCTGATGCGCAAGATGTCTGCCTCGGCGTCGCGGGGCGGGAACTCGGGATCGAAATGCAGGTTGTCACCGTCGGTCAGGTGATAGAGCTCGCAATACAGTCCCATCCGCGCGTCGGGCCAGACGTCTTTCAGAAACAGGCTTTCGCCCCAGCCGTGGTGCGCCAGGATCAGATCCGGTGAAAACCCCTGGGCCTTGACCGCTTTTGCCGCCAGGTAACAGCTTTGACCCCGGATCACCTTGGTTTCGAAATCGGCGAGCCAGGGATGCATGCCCTGAGTGCTGCGTCCCTGGATCTTGTAGGGCACCACGTTCACACCGTTCCAGACCGTGGGCTTGTCGACCTTGGGGGTCAGGGCGACAACCTGATGGCCCAGCTTCACCAGGGCAGGGGCCAGATGTTTGTATTGCCCGGGGAAGTTCTGGTGAATCAAAAGGATCTTCATGGGGAAATGCCTGTCGCGGTGCTCTTTTCGCCATATAGGCACGACCCAAGCCCACGGCCAAGCCGCAATCACGCCTCACCGCTTGCGTCGCCCACCCGCGCTGCGCGAATGAAAGGTCGGCGGGCGCTTGGCCACCCACTTGAGGAACGCGGCCAGTCGCGGATGCGCGCGCAGCGCCTCGACGGTGTTGAACACGCGCGCCAATTCCGCCTCGGTCAGGGTCGCGTGAATCTCGTTGTGGCAGATCTGGTGCAACCGCACGACGGGTCCGCCCTTGCCGCCTTTCAGCCGGGGCACAAGGTGATGCAGGCTCGACTTCGCTTCTGGCGGAATCGGTCGGCCACACAGGGGGCAAATCGGGTCTTCGGTGTTCAAGACTTGTACCTCGGGCAGTGACTTGGCATGAGTTTGATCCAGACGGGGACAAAAACAAGGGACCGCGATGGAGTGGGATCTCGCCAGCCAGCCGGAAATCGTGCAGCGCGCCGTGGGCTTCGCCCAACAAGGCTGGGAGGTCGCCGAAGGCTGGCTGAGAAGTCCGGCCGCCTGGTCGCAGTTCACCCTTCTTTTGGTGTCCTGGGCCGCCGCCTGGCTGATCACACGCAGGCTGTCGCCCTTTCTGACCCGCATCCTGACCCCCAGCTCCGAGCGTCAGGGTCTGTTCACCGGCACCCGCAAGTTCCTGCTGCTCTTTGTGCCGCTGATGCTGCCGCTGCTGGCCTATCTCTTCACCGGCTTTGGCGAAGACATCACCCGCTCGCTCTTTGGGTCCGGCGCGGTCATCGCCTTTGGCCAGCGCGTCTTTCTGCTGCTCGCCGCCCGTATCCTGGTGCGCGAGATCGTGGCCGATCCGTTCCTCAAGCTGCTGGGCCGGTTCATCCTCTTGCCGGTTCTGGCGTTGCATGCGGTTGGCCTGCTTGAGATCACCACCGACTATCTGACCGCCCTGAACCTGACGCTGGGCAACATTAGCTTCTCTGCCATGTCGGTGATCCGGGGCGTCATCGCCGGATCGCTCTTGTTCTGGCTGGGGCGCTGGTCGAACACGCAGTCGGCGATCCTGATCCAGAAACAGGAAGACCTGCCACCCGCCACCCGCCAACTGGCCAGCAAGGCCGCCGAGATCGCCATTTTCGGCACGGCCTTCCTGCTCTTGATGAACATCATGGGCATCTCGTTGACCTCGCTCGCCGTGCTTGGCGGCGCCATCGGCGTGGGTCTGGGCTTTGGCCTGCAAAAGATCGCGGCGAACTTCATCTCGGGCGTGATTCTCCTGCTCGAAGGGCAGGCGACGGTGGGCGACTACGTCGAACTCGACAATGGCGAGGCTGGGACAATCGTAAAGACAACCGCTCGCGCGATGATCCTGGAAACCTTTGACGGCAAGTGGATCGTCGTCCCGAACGAGGATTTCATCACCACCCGCGTCGTCAACTATTCCGACGCCGGCAGCGCCAACCGGTACGAGGTGCCCTTTTCGGTGCACTACGACACCGACATCAACCTTGTCCCCGGCATTGTCGAAGCCGCCGTCGCCACCCATCCCAGAGTCCTGTCCGAACCCTTCCCGCCCGACTGCGAGCTGCGCGCTCTGGGCGAGTCCGGCGTCGAATTTGCGGTCGAGTTCTGGGTCAACGGCCTGGATGACGGTGCAAACAAATTCACCTCGGATGTGCTTTTCCTCGTCTGGAACGCGCTCAAGGCCAACAACATCCAGATCCCCTATCCCCACCGCGTGGTCGAGCTCAAAGGCCAGCAGGGCGGTTTCGCCCCGAACCAGGGCGGCTTTGTGCCCAACCCCGGTTTCGACCAGAATCAGGGTTTCGATCAGAACCAGGGTGGCTTTGCGCCAAACCCGGGCTTTGATCCGAACTATAACCCGGGCGGCTCGTATTGACCCATGCCTGACGCGCTTGTCATCGGCGGTGGCCCGGCCGGTCTGATGGCCGCCGACGCCCTGCTGTCCGCCGGGCGCTCGGTGGTCGTGGCCGAGGCCAAACCCAGCCTCGCCCGCAAATTCCTGATGGCCGGCAAATCCGGGCTGAACCTCACCAAGGACGAAGCATTTGAGGATTTCCTGGCGCACTATGGTCCCGCCGCCGACCACCTTCGTCCGATGCTGCAGGCCTTTGGCCCGGCCGAGGTGCAGCACTGGGCGCGGGGCCTTGGCCAAGAGCTCTTCACCGGGTCAACAGGCCGCGTCTTTCCGACAGTGATGAAGGCCTCTCCGCTTTTGCGCGCCTGGTTGGCCCGCCTCACCGACCAGGGGCTCGAGACCCGCACCCGCTGGCGCTGGACCGGCTGGCAAGATGGGGGTGCGACCTTCGAAACGCCGCAGGGTCGGCAAAGCATCGCGCCACGAACAACAGTTCTTGCCTGCGGCGGGGCCAGCTGGGCACGCCTTGGGTCAGACGGGGCCTGGGCTCGGATCCTGCAGGCCACCGGACAGGCGGTGGCCCCCTTCGCACCCGCCAACTTCGGCCTTCAGCTCACTTGGTCCACCCACATGACACCGCACTTCGGTGCGCCTCTGAAAGGCATCCGCCTCACCGCCGGATCCTTGCGGTCACGCGGTGAAATTGTCCTGTCAAACCGGGGACTTGAGGGCGGCGGACTCTACCCGCTGGGTCCCGCCCTGCGCACAGGCGCGCCGTTGACCCTGGACCTGCGCCCCGACCTGACCCAAGACCAGCTTGCCGCCCGCCTCAGCCGTCCAAAAGGCAAGCAAAGCCTCTCGAACCACCTGCGCAAGGCGCTCAACCTGCCCAAGCCGGCGCTGGCCCTTCTGACGGAACTCGCCCGTCCCCTGCCTAGGGACCCTGCGCACCTTGCCCACCTGATCAAGGCCCTGCCTATCCCCCACGACGGCCCCCGTCCGATGGACGAGGCGATCTCGACCGCCGGCGGCCTGCCCTTCGAGGCCTTGACGCCCAAGCTCATGCTCACAACCCGCCCCGGCACCTTTGCAGCGGGCGAAATGCTCGATTGGGAGGCCCCGACCGGCGGCTATCTCCTCACAGCCTGCCTTGCCACGGGCCTCTGGGCCGGTCGGCACGCCGCGCAGTACGACACCTGATTTCTTCTTGCCGGAAATATCCCGGGGGGAGCCGCAGGCGATGGGGGCAGAGCCCCCACCCGCAGGCCCGCATGGGCCGAGATACCCTGTGCGCCGAAGGCGCCCAATCTTACGACGATCGCAAGGCAAAGGCGGTCTGAAACGCCGGGCGCGCCCGAACACGCTCCAGGTAGGCCGCAAACCCCTCGGGTGCCTCGGGAAACCCGGCGTTTTCCGCCCAGCCGCCGCAGTGGGTCAACAGGATATCGGGCACGGTCAATGCATCGCCCATCAGGTATGGCCCGCGAATGTCATCCGACAGACGCGCAATGGTCCGCCCGTATTCCCGCTTCAAACTGTCTTTCACCTCGGGCACCCGCTCTTCTTCGGGCAGCACAAACGTATGCCGCGCCGCGGCCCACAAAACCGCATCCACGTCATCGAGGATCCGAAAGGTCATCGCATCCTGCTGCGCCCGTGCCAGAGTGCCCGCCGGTGCGGTGAACGCCCCGTGCTTGTCCGCCAGATAGGTCAGGATCGCCGCCGAATCCGGGATTGCCGCATCTCCGTCCAGCAGGATCGGCACCTTTCCAAGCGACGAATGTGCGCGCGCCTCGTCCGATCGCGGCAGGGCTGGCGTGGTTTCGTAGGGCAAACCAAGCTCTTCCAGCATCCAGAAAACGCGAAAGGCGCGGGTGCGCGGGGATCCGATGATGGTGTACATGAACGCTCCTTGACACGGTCGCCCGCACGGTGCCGCGACCGGCCAGCCCCCGCAAGCCCTAACGCCGCGCCAGCATCGCCATTCGGATCAAACTGCGTTCCACAACCGCCATGGCAGGCGCACGCTGCCCGGCCGAGCGCAGTTTCAGATCCGTATCCGTCAGGATCTCCAGCGCCGCCTCCAGCTTGCGCATGCCCCAACCCTGTGCCTGGCGTATCATCCGATCCCGCCGGGCCCCAAAGACTGGCGGGCGCAGCCGCCCGATCCCTGCCGCCGCGCCACCCGGGTCGCTGGCGACCGCATGCAGCATCCGAAAATGCCGCGTCGCCATGATCAGCAGCGTCACAGGCTGCGCCCCCTGTGCCCTGAGCCGCGCCATCACCGGGCCGATGTCGCCCGTGCGGCCTTCGGCCACCACATGCAGGATGTCGTCCACCTCGGCTTCGGTCGAGGCAGGCGCGCACAGCGCCACATCCTCGGGGCTGACCGGCTCATCGTCGCCGATCTTGTAAAGCGACAGCTTTTCAAGCGTTTGCCGGAAATCTCCGGGATCGATCGCGGTCGACAAGGCCACAATCGCATCCATCGTGCCCGCCCCCAGATGGGTCAGCCCGGCGCGCGCCAGTTCCGCCTCGATCTCGGCCCGCCCGGGCGGATCGTTGTAGATCCCTGCCGCATAAGCCCCGGGATGCCCCTCAAAAAGCTTGCGCAGCGAGGATTTCGCCGCCAATTGCCCGGCGGTCACGATGATCTGCGCATCCCCCGGACGCCAGTCCTCCAAGGCCGCGCCGATGGCTTTTGAGGCCGCATCCGCCGCCGCCTCGACAAAGGCCACCCGTGGCCCCGGAAAAAAGCTTTGTGCCTTAACTGCATCCAACAGCAGCGCCGGATCCTTGCGCAGATCCCCGCCGGGAATGCGCGTCAGTCGCATTTCCTCTTCGCCCTGCGGACCGACCAGGGCGGCAATCACCTCTTGCCGTTTCAGCGCCACGCGCATCGCGTCGGCGCCATAGATCAAGAGACCGGTCTTGTCCGGATCAGGCCGCGCGAAATAGGCAGGGGCGTCGCGGGGCGACAGCTTCATGAGGGCAGATCAGAGGCTGCAAGGATCAGCCGGTCCACGATCTGATCGGCCAGCAGCACCATCAACCGTTCATGCGCATCCCGTTCGGCGGCCAGCGTCGCAACGGTGGTGCCGGTGGCCGAATAGGCGGTGAACCCGGTGGTCGAGCCATCGGTCAGCACCGCGCCGGTGCCCGTGTCCTTCAGCGTGTAAGAGGCATCTCCCACAAGGTGATAGCGCGTCGTCTGCCCATCCGCCGTGGTGCCAAGCGCGTTTTCGGTGGTGCTCAGCACCACATCCAGCATGAACCGCCCGGAACCCGCATGGCCAAACCGCTCTTCCAACCGCTGGTTCAGCAGGAACTGATTGCGGTCTGCCGGCTCGGCCAACTCGATCTGGCCCTGAAAGGCCTGCGCACCGCCTTGCGGGCCATAGGCGGGTGTGAACCCGCAAGCCCCCAACGCCGCCACAGCGCCCATCAGGAAAAAACGTCGGTCAGACGACCACATTCACGATCCGCCCCGGTACCACGATCACCTTTTTCGGTGTCGCACCGTCCAGCGCCCGCTGCACGGCTTCATGGGCCAGAGCTTGCCGCTCAACCTCAGCCTTGTCGAGGTCTTTTACCACCGTGATCTCGCCGCGCCGCTTGCCGTTGATCTGGATCGGCAAGGTTACGCTGTCTTCGACCAGCATTTTCTCGTCCGCGACCGGCCAGGGCGCATTGGCGATCAGCCCTTCACCGCCCAGCAGCGCCCAGACTTCCTCGGCCAGGTGTGGCGTCATCGGCGACATCAGATGCACCAGCGTCTTGACCGCCTCGCGCTTGGCCGCGCTGCCCGCCTTGGACTTGGCGACCGTGTTGGTGAAGGCATACAGCTTGGCGATCGAGGCGTTGAAGCCAAAGCTTTCCACGCCCTGCGTGACCTCGAAGATTGCCTTGTGCATCTCTTTCAGCAGCGCATCGTCGTGGTCGTTCGCCGGAGTGTCGCCCTCGGCCGCTTCCGCCGCGATGCGATAGACGCGGGCAAGGTGCTTGCTGGCGGCCTCGGCGCCCGAGGCTGTCCATTCGACGTCCCGCTCGGGCGGGCTGTCGGACAGCACAAACCAGCGCGCCGTGTCCGCGCCGTATTGCGCGATGATGTGCATCGGGTCGACGACGTTGTTCTTGGACTTCGACATCTTGGCCGACGGAACGATGGTGACCTCGGTCCCGTCTTTCAGAAAGCCTTTGCCGTCCTTCAGTTCGACATCCTCGGGGTAGTGATAGACCGGGCGGCCATCGTCCCCTGTCGTCTGGAAGATCGCATGGGTCACCATGCCCTGCGTAAACAGAGCGTTGAACGGCTCGGCCGCCGTTTCGGGCAGGTGGCCGGTCTTGATCATCCCGCGGGCAAAGAAGCGCGAATAGAGCAGGTGCAGGATCGCGTGTTCAATGCCGCCGATGTACTGGTCGACGTTCATCCAGTACTCGGCCTCGGCGGCCTCGGTCGGCGTCTCGGCGCGGGGCGCAGTGAAGCGGGCGAAGTACCACGAGCTGTCCACAAAGGTGTCCATCGTGTCGGTTTCGCGCTTGGCAGGTTTGCCGCACTTGGGGCAGGCGCAGTCGCGCCATGTCGGGTGCCGGTCCAGCGGGTTGCCGGGGATCGAGATGTCGATGTCCTCGGGCAGGACAACCGGCAGGTTCTCTTTCTTTTCGGGCACAACGCCGCAATCATCACAATGCACCACCGGGATCGGGCAGCCCCAATAGCGCTGGCGGCTGAGACCCCAGTCGCGCAGCCGGAATTTCTCCACGCCCTCGCCAAGGCCCTTGGCCTCCATCCAGTCGATGGTGGTATCGACGGCCTCTTGACCCGTGGCTACTTCGAGACCTGCGAAGTGGTTGAGCCACTTCACCTTTTCGGTCTTGAGCGGGACAAAGGCCTCGTTCTCGACGGGCGTGCCGTTTTCAAGGGCAAGGAAGGTGTCGATGACCGGCAGGTCGTACTTGCGGCAGAAATCCAGATCGCGCTGGTCATGCGCGGGGCAGGCAAAGATCGCGCCGGTGCCATAGTCCATCAGGATGAAGTTCGCGACCCAAACCGGGATCTCCCAGCTGGGATCAAGCGGGTGTTTGACCTTGAGACCGGTGTCAAAGCCCAGCTTCTCGGCCTTTTCCAGCGCCTCTTCGGTGGTGCCGCCCTTACGCATCTCGGCCACGGCGGCGGCGAGATCGGGGTTGTCCGCCTCCAGCGCCTTGGTCAGCGGATGGTCGGGCGAGAGGCCCAGGAAGGATGCGCCCATCAGTGTGTCGGGGCGGGTGGTGTAGACCTCGATCTTGTCGTGGCCGTGGGTTTCCTCGGTCAGCTCCCAGGCGAATTGCAGGCCGCGCGACTTTCCGATCCAGTTCTGCTGCATCAGCTTGACCTTGGCGGGCCACTCATCCAGGCCGTCGATGGCGTCGAGCAACTCGCCCGCCATGTCGGAAATCTTGAAGAACCACTGCGTCAGCTCGCGCCGTTCAACATCTGCACCCGAGCGCCAGCCCTTGCCGTCGATCACCTGCTCGTTGGCCAGAACGGTCATGTCGACCGGGTCCCAGTTCACCACGGCGTTCTTTCGATAGACGAGGCCGGCATCGAGGAAGTCGAGGAAGAGCGCCTGCTGCTGGCCGTAGTATTCCGGGTCGCACGTGGCGAACATCCGTGACCAGTCAAGGCCGAAGCCAAGGGGCTTCATCTGTTCGACCATCGTGTCGATGTTGTCGTAGGTCCAGGTCTTGGGACGGCCGCCCGATTTCATCGCGGCGTTTTCGGCGGGCATGCCGAACGCGTCAAAGCCCATGGGGTGCAGCACGTTGTGCCCGGTCGACAGCTTGTAGCGCGCGATGACGTCACCCATGGTGTAGTTGCGCACATGGCCGATGTGGATGCGGCCCGAGGGGTAGGGGAACATCTCGAGCACATAGTACTTGGGCTTGTCGCCGTCGCGGGTGGCGCGGAAGGTCTGCGCCTCGTCCCAGGCGGCCTGCCATTTGGGCTCGATCACAGAGGGGTCATAGCGGGACATGGATGTTCCTTGCAGGCAACGTCAATCGGTATCGCCCGGCGTGATAAGGGGCGCGCGGTCCGACGTCCAGTGCAACCGGAATTTTTCAAAAATTCCGGTCCGTTTTCCGTCACGGAAAACGGCGCCCGAAAACGGACGCTTCAGAACAGCGACTTGATCCCGCGCACATGGGGCAGATCGGCCTCCAGCGTATCCTTCGCCAGGATACGCGCCGTGTCCATCAGTGCCGCGGGTTCGGCGATCCGATCGACCAGCCCCCAGACCAGCGCCTCTTCCGACCCGATCTTCTGACCACCCATCAGCATCAGGCGCGCCCGCGACGGTCCGGCAATGGCGGCCAGACGTTTGGGATCAGAGGGCTGCGGCAGGAACCCAAGCTGCATCACCGGGTAAAAGAACTTGGTACTGGGCACACAGACCCGCAGGTCGCAGGCCAGCACCATGCCCAGCGCCCCACCGGCGCAGGTCCCGTTCAGGGCGGCGATGCTCAGCCCCTGGAACCGGGCGATGGCCCCCGACAGCCGTTCCCACATCGGGCTGGTGGCCAGACCGGCCCGCGCGGCGTCCAGGTCGGCGCCGGCGCAAAAGACCGAGCCTTCGCCCGTCAGCACAATCACCTTCTGATCACGCGATTCCTCGACCGCGATGCAAAGCGCCTCGAGCATGTCCGCCGTCAGGGCATTGGCCTTTTCCGGCCGCCCAAGCGTGATCAGCGTCAACCCGTCTTCATGTGAAACCCAAATCATGTCAGCCCAACCTTCTGGCGTATTTCCTCATCGCGAAGCGATACTTCCGCTCCAAGCCAGGCATCCGCCTCGGCCCCACACATCCACAAAAGCGTCTTGGCCACCCATTCGGGGGGAATGTGCGCCTCCCAATCCAATTGGCTGACCGGGTTGACGCCGCTGGCCTTGATCTCGCGCTGCATCTCGGTGGCCACCGTCCCGGGCGACAGGCTGATGGCGCGGATACCCCGGTCGCGGGCCTCTTTGTCGGCCATGCGGGTCAGCATCAAGGCCCCAGCCTTTGAAGAACAGTAATGCGACCAGGCCTCGACCGGGCCATGGGCAGCACCTGAGCCGATGGTCAGGATGGTCCCGCCTCCGGCCTCGATCATCTCGGGCAGTGCGGCGCGCATGCCGTGGAACACACCCTTCAGGTTGATGTCGATCACCTGGCCCCAGGCATCCGGATCGGCATCAGACAGATGTGCGATCGGTTCGATCACCCCGGCGTTGTTGATCAGCACGTCCACCCGGCCAAAGGCGGTGATACAGTTCTGTACCGCCTGAGCCATTTCCCAATAGCGGCTTACGTCACAGGGGATGGCCACGGCCTTTTCGCCAAGCTCGCCCGCGAGGTCGGCAATCGCGTCGCCACCCCGCGCAACCAGCGCCACGTTCGCCCCCGAATCGGCAAAAACCCGCGCAGCGGCTGCGCCGATACCCCGGCTAGCTCCGGTAATCATGACTGTCTTGCCGGTCATATCCATGAGAAGATCCCCAAGTATCCTGCAACTCTTGGTAATCGCTGCACAACCGTTGGTCCAGTACCCTTGACCGATCGCAGGATGAAGCGGAAGCTGTGGCTGTAGAATTGATAAAGGAAGGGGGTGCCACATGGCGCTTAGGAACAAGTTATTTGGAGGAGCCGCACTGACGGCGCTGTGTTTTGCGCAGGGCGCGGCTGCGGATGTGACACCGCAACAGGTCTGGGACGACCTCGAAGCCTACATGATCAGCTTCGGCTACTCGGTCACGGCAACTCAGGCTGCGGACGGTAATGACCTGGTCATTCAGGACATGGATTTCTCGATGGCCCTGCCCGAGGGCGAAGGCGACGTGAGCTTTGGTGCCTCGGACCTGCGTCTGATCGATCGCGGCGACGGCACCGTAGAGATGCGCTTCCCCGAAGTGATGCCGATGGACATTCGCATCGTCGACGGCGAAGAGGTCGACATCGGAATCGACTACATCCAGTCGAACCTGTCCCTTATCGTGTCGGGTGAGCCCGGAAACCTGCTGTACACCTACAGCGCCGACAGCCTTGAACTTGCCCTGGCCGAGCTTTCGGTGGATGGCGAGGTGATCTCGTCCGAGTTCGCGAGCTTCAGCGTTCAGATGAATAATGTCGACGGCACGTCGTCGATTGCGGTGCAGGACGGACGGGACATCAGCCAGACCATGGGCATCGGTTCGCTGACCTACGATTTCAACTTCAGTGACCCTGACGGTGGCGAAGACGCCGGGTGGTTCCAGGGGTCGATGTCGGGCCTGGAATTCTCGGGCGATCTTTTCGTGCCCGATGGGATGGATCCGCAGGATCCGGTCGCGATGGTGACGGCCGGGTTCGCGATGGACGGCGCATTCTCGCATACGGGTGGCGGCATGCGCTTCGAAGTGACCGAGTTTTCCGGCACCACCAACGGGGCGACCTCGTCGACCGGCGGTAGTCTGGAGATTGCCATGGGCACCAACGGCCTGACCTATGCCGTGGGTGGCACCGGAGTGACACTTGACCTGAGCGGACCTGAAATCCCGCTGCCGGTTTCGGCGTCTATGGAGGAAACCTCGTTCAACCTGACCATGCCTCTGATGGCGGCTGACATCGAACAGGATTTTGCCTTTGGCGTGACGCTGGGCGGGTTCTCGATGGCTGACATGCTGTGGGGCATCTTCGATCCGGGATCGATCCTGCCGCGCGATCCGGCCACCATCGCCTTTGACATAACCGGCAAGGCCAAGCTCTTCTACAACCTGATGGACGAAGAAGCGATGATGGAAATCGGCATGTCCGACGAACTGCCGGGCGAGCTGAACGCGCTGACCATCAATGGTCTGACGGTATCGGCCGTTGGCGCAGAGTTGACCGGCAGCGGCGACTTCACCTTTGACAACACCGATCTGGAGACCTTTGACGGGCTTCCGCGTCCGATCGGCTCGGTCAATCTGAACGTCGCGGGCGCAAACGCCCTGATCGACAACCTGATCCGCATGGGCCTGCTGGCCGAAGAGGATGCCATGGGCGCACGTTTCATGCTGAGCATGTTCACCGTGCCGGGCGAAGGCGACGACAGAAATGTCTCGACCATCGAGTTCAACGAACAGGGCCACATTTTGGCCAATGGTCAGCGCCTGCAGTAAGGCCTGCGAAATTTTGGGAAAGGGCGCCCTCTGCGGCGCCCTTTTTCATGCCCGCATCAGGTCGGGCAGATCTCCGTTCAGCCCGGCCGCTTCGCGGATAAAGGCGCGGCGCAGGCCGGGCAGCCGGTTCACGGCGGCCATGCCAAGGTCGCGCCCCATGCGCAGCAGTGGATTGTCGTTGGAATAAAGCCGGTTGAACAGATCGGTGCCCGCCGCCAGGGTTGCCGTATCGAACCGCCGCCATTCGGCATAGCGCCCCAGCACCTGCGGGGACGCGATGTCCTCGCCCCGCCGTGCGGCGTGGTGCCAGACATGGGCCAGCGCCGCGATGTCGCGCAGGCCCGCGTTCAGTCCCTGACCCGCAATCGGATGCATCCCATGGGCCGCATCGCCGACCAGCGCCAGCCGGTCCGCGGTCCAGCTGTTGGCCAGCGTCAGACCCAGCGGATAGGTGAAACGTTCGCCCGCAAGGCTGATTTCGCCAAGGAAATCCCCGAACCGGGGGCGCAGCACCTGCAGATACTTTTCGTCCGACAACGCGTTGATCTCTTGTGCAAAGCCCTCGCGTTCGCTCCAGACGATCGAGCTGCGGTTGCCGGTCAGCGGCAGGATCGCCAGCGGACCCGGCGGCATGAAGAATTGATGCGCCACGCCATTGTGCGGCAGTTCGTGCGCGATGGCGCAGACCAGCGCGGTCTGACCATAACCCCAGCCGGTGCGCGTGATCCCCGCCCGCTGAGCCGTTCCGCTGCTGCGCCCATCGGCCCCGATCAGCACCCGCGCGGACAGCCCGCGGCCGTCCTCAAGCGTCACCGTCGCGCCCTGTGGCAAGACCTCTTGCCCCGCGATCCGGGTGCCCGACAACAGGGTGACACGCGCCTCTGCCTCAACAGCAGACAACAAGGCGCGCCGCAGGTAGCGGTCTTCGACCATAAAGCCCATCGGGCCTTCCTCGATCTCGGCGTGGTCGAAGTGCAGACCCAGAAACACTGCACTGTCACCGACGCGCCCGTCGGTGACCTTGATGTCCAGCATCGGCTGGGCGTCCGCCCTCAGCGCCTCCCACAGCCCCAGCCGCGCCAGCATCCGCTGCGAGGCCAGCGCCAGCGCATAGGCGCGCCCGTCAAAGTTGGTGGCCCGCGCGGCGGCTTCGGGCAGGGCGTCAACCACGGTGCTGCTCAGCCCGGCTTGGGCGGCGGCCAGGGCCAGGGTCAGGCCGTTCAGCCCACCCCCGGCGATCAGGATATCGCTGTCATGTTCCATGCCCCGAACTATGGCGCGCGGCGCGGGATTGTCCATGCGCTGCCATGCCGCTAGGGTCGCGGAAAAGCGAGGGTGACGGGCATGGACAGCTGGACAAACATGAGCGCGGCGGATCTGGGGCGCGGGATCGGCCGGGGCGAGATTGATCCGGTTGCATTGACCCGGCATTTCCTGGACCGGATCGCGGCGCACCCGGACCGGGACCGCATCTACTCCGTCGTCACCGCCGAACGCGCCCTGGCCGAGGCGCAGGCCGCGGCGGTCCGCGCGCAGGCGGGCGCACGTCTGTCGCCGCTGGATGGCGTACCGATCAGCTGGAAAGACCTTTTTGACAGCGCCGGAACCGCGACCGAGGCGGGATCGGCCCTGCTGGCGGGCCGGGTGCCCGATGCGGACGCCGAGGTGCTGCGCACCGCCACGGCCATGGGTCTGGTGTGCCTGGGCAAAACCCATATGTCGGAACTGGCCTTTTCCGGGCTTGGCCTGAACCCTGTCACTGCCACCTCGCCCAACGTCAACGACCCCGAGGCCGTGCCGGGCGGTTCGTCCTCGGGCGCGGCGGCCTCGGTCGCATTTGGCCTCGCCGCGGCGGCGATTGGCAGTGACACTGGCGGTTCGGTGCGCATCCCCTCGGCCTGGAACGACCTTGTGGGGTTGAAAACCACCGCTGGCCGGATCTCTTTGCAGGGCGTTGTGCCGCTGGCGGCGCGGTTCGATACGGTCGGGCCGCTTTGCCGCACCGTCGAGGATGCGGCGCTGTTGCTGGCCGCGCTGGAAGGGCAGAACGCCATCGATCTGAACGGGGTCGAGGACCTGGAAGGTCGCCGCTTTGCCGTCCTGAAAACCGTCGCGGGCGAGGACGTGCGCGATGCGCCCCGCGCCGCCTTTCAATCCGCCGTAGAACGCCTGCAGAACGCCGGCGCCAGTGTCGAGACCTTTGAATTCCCCGCATTGTCAGAAGCTTACGCTGTCGCGGGCCCCCTGTTCCCGGGCGAGGCCTATGGCACCTGGCGCGACGTGATCGAGGCCGCGCCGGACAAGATGTTCCCGCGCATCCTGGACCGCTTTCGCGCAGGTATGGATTTTTCGGCCCCCGATTTCGTCGCGGCCTGGCTGAAGATCGACGCGATCCGCGCCGACTGGGCCAGGGCGACCGCCGGGTTTGACGCGGTGCTGTGCGCGACCTCGCCGATCCTGCCACCCAATGTCGAACGGCTGCTGAGTGATGACGATTACTATGTCACCGAGAACCTGATGGCCCTGCGCAACACCCGCGTCGGCAACCTGATGGGCACCTCGGCGATCACCCTTCCGACCGGCGTGCCGTCCTGCGGCATTCAGCTCATCGGCCCCGCGATGGGGGAAGAGGCCTTGCTGCGGCTGGCCATTGCTGCCGAACAGGCGCTGTCCTGAGCCGCGTCAAAGCGCGGTTTTTCGGCCACAGGCCCCTGACACCACGCCTAAATTCTGGACGGGCGGCGGGGTTTTGCCTATCCTGATCCCAACGCCGGGCGAAAATGATCCGGCATGAGGCAGTACAGAGCAGTTTTCGATGTTCCCAGAACGGTTTGCGAACCTTCCGGCCTATGCGTTCCCGCGTTTGCGCGCCCTATTGGACGTGCACGAACCCGGCGGCGAGGTCGTGCACATGACCATCGGCGAGCCAAAGCATGCCTTTCCCGACTGGGTCAGCGACGTGATCGCGCGCGAGGCCGCGGGTTTCGGGAAGTACCCGCCCAACGACGGCAGCCCCGAGTTGCGCAAGTCGATCACCGATTGGCTGGGTCTGCGTTACGGGCTGGACATGAACCCCGACACGCAGGTCATGGCGCTGAACGGCACGCGCGAGGGGCTGTACAACGCCGCGATGGCGCTGTGCCCCGAGACCAAGAATGGTGCGAAACCCGTCATCCTGACGCCGAACCCGTTCTATCAGGTCTACATGATCGCCGCGATCTCCGTCGGCGCCGATCCGGTCTTTGTGCCCGCGACGGCCGAGACGGGGCATCTGCCGGACTATGCGGGACTGCCCAAGGATGTTCTGGACCGCACCGCGATGGCCTACATCTGCTCACCGGCCAATCCCCAAGGGGCTGTGGCGGACCGGGCCTATTGGGAGCAGTTGATCACTCTGGCCGAGCAGCATGATTTCCGCATTCTGGCCGACGAATGCTATTCCGAGATCTACCGCAACGACCCGCCCCCCGGCGCGCTGCAAGTCGCGCGCGAGATGGGCGCCGATCCTGAACGTGTGGTGATCTTTCACTCGCTCAGCAAACGGTCGAACCTGCCCGGGCTGCGCTCGGGCTTTGTTGCGGGTGGGCCGGACAGCCTGAAGCGGATCAAGCAGTTGCGGGCCTATTCCGGCGCGCCGCTGCCGCTGCCGCTGCAACAGGCCGCGGCGACCGTCTGGGCGGATGAGGCGCATGTGCAGGAAAACCGCAGGCTCTACCGCGAGAAATTCGTGATCGCGGACGAGATATTCGCCGGAACTCCGGGCTACGCGGGCCCAGAGGCCGGGTTCTTCCTTTGGCTGCCGGTCGCGGATGGTGAGGCGGCGGCCCTGAAACTTTGGCGCGAAACCGGCGTCCGGGTCCTGCCCGGCGCCTATCTGTCGCGTGACACGGACGCCGGGAACCCCGGCGCAGGCTATATCCGGGTCGCCATGGTGGCCCCAAAAGACGAGATGCAGCGCGGGCTTATCACGCTTCGCGACTGCCTCTACGCATAACGAAGGCGAGGCAAATGGCATATCAGGCGCGGGGGAGGGACCCCCTTTTCGACAACAACATGCAAGTGGCCATCGAACGGCGCGGGACCGAGCTGATCGGGATCGGGCTGATTGCCCTGGGGCTTGTTCTGGCCGCCATCATCGCCTCGTATTCACCCGAGGATCCGGGCTGGCTCAGTTCGACCGACGCGCCTGTCAGCAATATTTTTGGTCAATACGGCGCGATCACCGCTGCCGGGCTGTTCACCATCGTGGGTCTGGGCAGCTGGTCCGTGGTCGCCGTGCTGGTCGCCTGGGGCGCGCGCCTTGTGCTGCACAAGGGCGAAGACCGCGCGATGGGATGCCTTGTCTTTGCGCCGATCTGGATCTTTGTCTCGTCGATCTATGCGGCGGGTCTGCCGGTCGCCGAAGGCTGGGCGCTGAACTTTGGCCTGGGTGGGCATTTTGGCGACATGGCGCTGGGCTTCCTGCTCAGCACCCTGCCGGTCGGATCGGCCTTTGGCGTCAACATGATCATGCTGGGCCTCGGCATTGTCTTTGTCGTTCTGGGCGTCTTTGTTCTGGGCTTTACCCTGTCGGAAATCCTGCGCCTGGGGCGCTTCCTTATCATCGGGATCATCATGGTCTATGCCACGCTGATGACGCTTTTGGGCCGTGGTGCGCGCGGGGCGGTGCATGCCGCGTCTGTCATGCAGGAACGCAATGCCGCGCGGCGCGAAGAACAGCAGCGCAAGCGCGATGAGGCGACGCAGTTCTACACCAGTGACACCGGCGAATTGAACGAGGCGGACAGCCTGCTGGAAGATCTGCCCGCCGCGCCAACACTGGTGGCCGAACGCCCCGTCGAGGCACCCAAGCAGGGATTGCGGTCCCTGATGCCGACGCTAATCCGCCGTCCCGAGCCGCTGCCGGAACCCGAGCTGATCGAATCCGAAGGCCCCGAGCTGGACGATCTGCCCCCGGGCGAAGACCGCATCAAGGCGCGGATTTCGCAGGCCGTGCGGGCGCGTGTCGAGAAAGATCCCTCGTTGCGCGCCGAGCCGCCAAAGCCCCTGACCAAGGGGCGGGGGCACGGGCCGAAGCCGCTGATGGCCGACACCACGCCGCGCCAGCCCACGCTGCCGCCGGAACCGCCGCTGACCGCGCGGGCGGCGGAAACGCCTGTCCCCCAGGCCCCTCTGGTTGCGCCGGTCGAAACGCCGCGCGTCGTCCCGCCGGCCCCGGTCTTTCCGCCCGCCGATCTGGATGTCTATGTCGACGACGACGTGACCCATTTCGAGGCCTTCCCCGACCCGATCCCCGCCGCGCCGCAGCCCAAGGTCGCCATTCCGACCATGCCGCAGAAAAAGGTGGTGCAGCAGCCTGATCGCAAACCCCTGCAACCCTCGCGCCGGGCCAAGGCCGAGGCGCAGCCGCAGCTGGCCTTTGACGAGGCGGATGCCGAGTTTGAACTGCCGCCGCTGAACCTGTTGATGAGCCCCGACAGCATCGAGCGTCACATCCTGAGTGACGAAGCGCTGGAAGAAAACGCGCGGATGCTGGAAAACGTACTGGATGACTATGGCGTCAAGGGCGAGATCGTCAGCGTGCGTCCCGGCCCGGTGGTTACCATGTATGAGCTGGAACCCGCGCCGGGTCTGAAAGCCAGCCGCGTGATCGGCCTGTCGGACGATATCGCGCGCTCGATGTCGGCGCTGTCGGCCCGTGTCAGCACGGTGCCCGGCCGTTCGGTCATCGGCATCGAACTGCCCAACGACAACCGCGAAATGGTCGCGCTGCGCGAAATCCTGTCGAGCCGCGATTACGACGACGTCAAGCACAAGCTGCCGCTGGCGCTGGGCAAGGACATCGGTGGGTCGGCCATGGTGGCGAACCTGGCCAAGATGCCTCACCTGCTGATCGCGGGGACCACGGGGTCGGGTAAGTCTGTGGCGATCAACACCATGATCCTGTCGCTGCTTTACAAGCTGACGCCCGATGAATGCCGTCTGATCATGATCGACCCCAAGATGCTGGAACTCTCTGTCTATGACGGCATCCCGCACCTGCTGTCGCCCGTTGTGACCGACCCGAAAAAGGCCGTGGTCGCTCTGAAATGGGTCGTGGGCGAGATGGAGGAACGCTATCGCAAGATGTCCAAGATGGGCGTGCGCAACATCGACGGCTACAACAGCCGGGTCGAGGATGCGCTGTCCAAGGGCGAGATGTTCAGCCGCACGGTCCAGACCGGCTTTGACGACGACACCGGCGAACCTGTGTTCGAGACCGAAGAGTTCGAGCCCAAGAAGATGCCCTATATCGTCGTCATCGTTGACGAGATGGCCGACCTGATGATGGTCGCGGGCAAGGAAATCGAGGCTTGCATTCAGCGTCTGGCGCAGATGGCGCGTGCCTCGGGCATTCACCTTGTCATGGCGACGCAGCGGCCCTCGGTGGACGTGATCACCGGCACGATCAAGGCCAACTTCCCTACTCGGATTTCCTTCCAGGTGACCTCGAAAATCGACTCGCGCACCATTCTGGGCGAGATGGGCGCCGAGCAGCTTTTGGGCATGGGCGACATGCTTTACATGGCCGGTGGCTCCAAGATCACCCGTTGCCACGCGCCCTTTGTCAGCGACGAAGAGGTCGAGGAAATCGTCAACCATCTCAAGGCCTTTGGCCCGCCTGACTATGTCGGCGGCGTGGTCGATGGCCCGGACGATGACAAAGCCGACAACATCGATGCGGTGTTGGGCCTGGGTGGCAACACCGACGGCGAAGACGCGCTTTACGATCAGGCCGTGGCCATCGTGATCCGCGACCGCAAGTGTTCGACCTCGTACATCCAGCGCAAGCTGGCCATCGGCTACAACAAGGCGGCACGTCTGGTTGAGCAGATGGAGGACGAAGGCGTCGTCTCGGCCGCGAACCATGTTGGCAAACGCGAGATTCTGGTTCCCGAGCAGCAATAAGCCGCCAACGCGCATATTTTCCCCCGCCGTTTGTTCACGGCGGGGCTTATAATGCGGTCAGAACGCATTAGGTTTCGAACATGAAAAAACAGTTTCTGATCTCTGCCCTCAGCGCCCTGGTTCTGGCAACACCTGCCTTTGCGGACAAGCTGTCGCTCAAGGAACTGTCGGGCTATATGACCGAGATGAAGACGGCCGAGGCCTCGTTCACCCAGATCAACGACGATGGGTCGATCAGCACCGGCACCATTTCGATCAAGCGTCCCGGCAAGGCGCGGTTCGAATACAATCCGCCGGCGCAGGCACAGGTTCTGATCTCGGCCGGGACCATCGCGATCTATGACCTGAAACTGAATACGCCGCCCGAGCTTTACGCCTTGAACCGCACGCCGCTGAAGCTGATCCTGGCGCGGAACGTGGATTTTGAAACAGACGACATGGTCACGGGCCACAGTTTTGACGGCACGGCCACCACAGTGCGTGCGCAGGATCCGTCGAACCCCGACCTGGGATGGATCGACCTGGTCTTTACCGCGAACCCCATCGAACTGCGCCAATGGGTTGTGACCGACGATGCCGGAAGCGAGACGACCATCATCCTTGGCGGTCTGGAGACCGGGCTCGATCTGTCAAACAAGCTGTTCACGATCGAGACGCTGACAGGCGACTAGCGTCTCGCCGCCCGGCAATTGGCCAGCTGCGCTTCGTAGACCTCGGCGCGTTGGTCGACTTCGCCCGCAATCCGCATCAGCCAGCTTTTCGATCGATAGCTGCCACGCGCAAAACCAGTGTGCCCTTCGTGATAGGCCAGGTACTGGTTCCGGGTATCCGTCATCGCCACCCCATTCCGTTCATTGGTGGTCGTCATGTACCACCCCATGAAATCGGTGGCGTCCCGGATATCGTTGCGCCGCGCGCCGCGACGACCGGTGTCCTGACGGTATTCGTCCCACGTCGCATCCAACGCTTGTGCATAGCCAAAGGCTGAGCTTTGACGCCCCATCGGGATGACGCCCAGCCGATAGCGCAACGGGGTCCGCGCGTCGGACTTGAATTTGCTTTCCTGGTAGATGGTCGCCATCTGCACGTGCATCGGCACGCCCCAACGGCGCTCGGTCGCGCGGAAGGCACGGGCATAATGCGGGCGCTCTCGGAGGATCGAACAGGCGTTGTCCAGGTCACGGGGCGCAGTATTGCTGCCGCCGCCACCGCAGGACGCCGCCAAGAGAACAATCAGGAAAGCGCGAAGAGTGCTGCTCATTTGCCTCTCGCTTTTTTGCTTTTTCGTTGCTTCCTACAGTATCCGATTGCGCGTCCTGTGGAAATCACGTTTTTCGCAGGATGCGGCGGGCTGGCGAAAAAGTGAGTCGCTGAATTGTGTTCAGAATTCGGCGCTAAATCTGCGAATTTTAGTGGTTTTGTCGACGCCGACCACAAGACACAGTCTGTTTCCCGTCCAATCAAGTCAAAAATTGGACAGTCCCCCCCGGAAAGGTCTAAAACGGCTGAAAGAGGTTTACCATGTTGACCAATCGCGCCAAGTACCACCTCGGACAGGTTGTCCGCCACCGCAAGCACCCCTTTCGGGGGGTCGTCTTTGACGTCGATCCGCAGTTTGCAAACACCGAAGAATGGTATCAGGCCATTCCCGAGGACAGCCGTCCGCGCAAGGAGCAGCCGTTTTACCACCTGCTGGCGGAAAACGACCAAAGCTTCTATGTCGCTTACGTTTCGGAACAGAACCTTGTTGCCGATTACTCGGGTGAGCCAGTGGATCATCCCGACATTCCCGACCTGTTCGGCGCTTTCCACGATGGCAGCTACGAGCTGCATTTCCAGCTGAACTGAGGTCTGCCAAATCCAGGTGGATGACGCCCCGGACTCCGGGGCGTTTTGGTGTCAGTACCCCAAAGCGCAGCCGTCTTTGCGGGGGTCCGAGGCACCCTCCAGCACGCCGGTGTCGTGGATCTGGATCGCCTGGGCGCCGCCGATGGCCGAGTCTGGTGTGACGACACGGTGGCCCTTGTCGGCCAGTGCCTGCCGCACGGCGTCCGAGTATCCACGCTCGACCCGCGTGTCGCCCTTTTCATGAAAGCAGCGCGGCCCGTCGATGGCGCTTTGCGGATCAAGACCAAAATCCGTGAGGTTGGACACAAACCTGGCGTGACCGTGGCTTTGGTACTGGCCGCCCATGACCCCAAAGGGCATCACGACCCGCCCGTTGTTCCGCAACATGCCCGGAATGATCGTATGCATCGGGCGTTTGCCGCCCATCAGCTCGTTCGGGTGCCCGGGCTCCAACGAAAAGCCAGACCCGCGGTTGTGCATCAGGATGCCGAACTTGTCCGAAGCGATGCCCGAGCCAAAGGAGCGGAAGATCGAATAGATCAGCGACACGGCCATCCGGTCGCGGTCCACCACGGTGATATAGATCGTGTCGCGGTGCACGGCCTCGGAAATCACCGTGGCGCTGGGCATGGCGCGGTTCGGGTCGACCAGCGCGGCCAGCTTCTCGGCGGTTTGCGGGTCCAGCATATGCGCCACCCGCGCGGCGTGGTCGGGATCGGCCACAAAGCGGTTGCGCGCGTCATAGGCCAGCTTTGCGCATTCGATCTCGATATGCGCGCGCTCGGCGCCAAAGGGGTCCATGTCGGCGATGCCGAAATGCTTGAGCATGTTCAGCAGCAGAATCGCTGCCGCACCCTGGCCATTTGGTGGATGTTCAAGCAGCTCCTTGCCGCCGTAGCTGCCGCTGAGCGGCGTGCCGGTCAGGTGGTTGACGTTGGCAAAGTCATCCAGAGTGTGTACGCCGCCCGCAGCAGCGAGCGCGGATTGCATGTCCTCGGCCACTTCGCCGGTGTAAAAGGCATCTCGGCCCTGCGCCGCGATCCGGCGCAGCACCTCGGCGACGCCCTTGTGGCGGTGCAGAGTGCCGACCTTGGGCACGGCGCCGTTGTCCAGGAACCAGTCACGCGCCACGCCTTGCAGGTTGCCCTCGGCCTCGGCCCAGTCAAAGGCCACGCGCGGGGCGACCGGTACACCAGCTTCGGCATAGTGGATTGCGGGCGCGAGGATCGCGTCCAGACCGGTACGGCCCCAGCGTTCGGACATCGCGCAAAACGCATCAACTGCGCCGGGCAGGGTGACGGAATCGGCGCTTTCGGGCAGGACGGTCTTGTGGCCCTTTTCGCGCAACGCGGCACCGGTTGCCGCGGCGGGGGCCGCGCCCGAGCCGTTGACCGAGATCACGTCGTCTGAGCCCGCAGGCGAAATCAGCGCAAAGCAGTCGCCGCCAAGCCCGGTCATTTGCGGTTCGCACAGGCCCAGCACAACCGCGCCAGCAATGGCGGCGTCCATGGCATTGCCGCCGGCTTGCAAGGTCTGGATCGCCACCAGGGCGCCCAGCGGGTGCGAGGTGGCGCAGACGCCATTTGTCGCCAAGACGGGCGAACGCCCGGGCAGATGAAAATCTCGCATGCCGTCTTCCTTTGCCTGTTTCTCGCGACAATAGGGGGCCGCGCGGCAAGGTCAACGTGTCAGGGAATTTTGGGGGAAGTGCCTCGGCGCCGCGCACTGGGTGGGGGCTGTTAAGGCGCGGCGCCGAGGGAAGCCATATGCAGCTACAGGGACAGGTATGACGTTGCTTTCTGACAGCAATGAGATGGGATTCTGGCAAGTTTGGGGTTTTTTGCGGATCGGGACACAGGCGGCCAACAGCGCGTGTCCCGCGCGGCCCCAGGGTGTGGCGTGGTGGTGGAAAAGTTCGAATTATTTCAGTATTTTGTGATGTACATGCGCTGGTCGTCCATACGGGACGTGCCGGCCCTGCGCTTACCGTTCATCCCAAGGCATTGTGGCATATCGCTTTTGGGTTCGGACCGCTCGGGGATGCCGTTTCGCGCCTAGGTTGCATCAAGCGTGATCTGCAGGCGGTTCGTATCCTCTTTCCGCTGATAGGTCAGCGTTGACGCACAGTCGTGGATGACCTGCCAGCCCCATCCCCCTTCCGGCAAGTCAGCCTGGTCCAGCAAATTGGGCGGGGGGGACGGACGTTTCGGGGGCACTTCGCCGCCAGGCATTTCGTGCCCATTGTCCGTGACAGTCAAGGTCATGCCAGATCCGGTCAGGGCAAGTCCGACCAGGATCAGCCCGTTGTCGGTTTCGGCATAGGCGTGTTCGACGACGTTGTTCAAAACTTCGGCCAGGACCAGCTCGGCTGTGATCCTGTCATCGGAATTGACCCCAAAGTCGCACATCGCCTTTGTCGCTTTTGAGAGGACTCGGCGCACCTCATGCGGGGTGCTGGACAGTTGCCAGCTGAACTGCGATGCGGTCGCGCGCGCGGCGGGATCTGCTGCGACCTGTGGCATCGGATCATTCACCATGCGCGGCGATTGCCGCCGCCGGCGTTTCGTGAATTCTAAAGGCCATGTCCATGCGCGTCAGGCGGAACACCTTGTCGACAGCAGGCGATAGGCCAGACAGTGCAAGCGATTGGTCCCCGTCCAGTTGCTTGAGCGAGGCGACGATGGCACCAAGGCCACTGGAATCGATGAAGGCAACATCGCTGAGGTCCAGCACGAAGTGACCCGGCGCGTCCTTGGTTTGATCCCTCATCCGGTCCTTGAACTGAATCGCGACCGAGGCATCGATCCTCGCTTCGTCAACTTTCAGGACATGGACGCCACGTTCTTGGGTAGAAGTGATTTGCATGGACTGACACCCTGTTAAAGTGATTGCCAAAGACGCTAGTCGGCAATGCTTACCAATTGGTGACCGGCGTCGATTTTTGGGAGAGAGGAAAAGAATGTCCGAAGTGGTGATCACAGGCGCGGCACGGACTGCGATGGGTGGGTTTCAAGGTGCGTTCGATGGCGTTCCTGCGGCGGATCTGGGTGGCGCTGCGATCCGCGCGGCGCTGGATCAGGCAGGTGCGCCAGCGGTGGACGAAGTCCTGATGGGCTGTGTCCTGCCCGCGGGGCAAGGTCAGGCCCCTGCGCGACAGGCGGGCTTTGCCGCCGGGCTGGGCGAAGAGGTGCCTGCCACCACGTTGAACAAGATGTGCGGTTCCGGCATGAAGGCCGCAATGATGGGGTTCGACCAGCTGGCGCTGGGGCAGGCCGACACCATCGTCGCCGGCGGCATGGAAAGCATGACAAACGCCCCGTACCTGTTGCCCAAGATGCGCGGGGGCGCGCGGATCGGTCATGGACAAGTCATCGACCACATGTTCCTTGATGGACTGGAAGACGCCTATGACAAGGGCCGCTTGATGGGCACCTTTGCCGAGGATTGCGCCGAGGCCTATCAATTCACCCGCGAAGCTCAGGACGACTATGCGCTGACCTCGTTGTCGAACGCTCTGGCCGCGCAAAAGGCGGGCGCCTTTGACCAAGAGATCGCGGCCTTCGATGTCGTCTCGCGCCGCGGGTCGGTTGTCATTTCCGAGGACGAACAGCCCGGAAACGCGCGGCCCGACAAGATCCCCAACCTGAAGCCCGCGTTCCGCAAGGACGGCACCGTGACGGCGGCCAACAGCTCGTCGATCTCGGACGGGGCGGCGGCGCTGGTGCTGAGCCGGGCCGAGGTCGCCACCTCGGCTCCGCGCGCGCGCATTCTGGGGCATGCCAGCCACGCGCAGGCGCCCGGACTGTTCACGACTGCCCCGGTTCCGGCCGCGCGAAAGCTCTTGGACCGGATCGGCTGGTCCGTCTCGGATGTCGACCTTTGGGAGGTGAACGAGGCCTTTGCGGTCGTTCCGATGGCCTTCATGCATGAAATGGGCCTGCCCCGTGACATCGTGAACGTGAACGGCGGTGCTTGCGCGTTGGGGCATCCGATTGGCGCGTCGGGGGCCCGGATCATTGTGACGCTGTTGAATGCCCTGAAAACACGCGGGTTGAAACGCGGGGTCGCGGCGATCTGCATTGGCGGCGGCGAAGGCACGGCGATCGCAATCGAGCGGATCACCTGAATGACCAGACGCGTCGACTATGACGATCTGCGTGCTGTTCTGGCAGCGCTGACCGAGGGCGAGACCGACACGGTCTCGCTCATGGCGACAGTGGCCTGCGAGGTTCATCACGCGGATGACCGGTTCGATTGGACGGGGTTCTACCGCGTTGTTGCGCCCGAGCTTTTGAAGATCGGGCCCTACCAGGGGGGGCATGGCTGCCTTGTGATCCCGTTTTCGCGGGGGGTCTGCGGCGCGGCTGCCCGGACCGGCGACGTGCAGCTGGTCGACGATGTCGAAGCCTTTCCCGGGCATATTGCCTGCTCGTCCTCGACCCGGTCGGAACTGGTGCTTCCGGTCCGGAACGGGGCAGGGCGGCTGTTGGGCGTCTTTGACATCGACAGCGATCTGCCGGGGGCCTTTGCCGCCGAAGACGCGCAGGCCCTGTCCGGAATTCTGTCCGACGTGTTCTCGACCGCAGACTAGTCGCTCTTCCTGCTGCAGGCGGGGCGACACAAATTTTCACAATGGGCCGTGAAATTTATCCTTGATTTTTCACGCAGACGAGGCAACGTGAAAAAAATGACGCGTTTTTCACGACTCAAGAGTCTCATCTCGTGCACCACGACCGACCTGATCAGACAAAGACACTTGGCGCCGACCTGCGTGCCTTGCGCAAGACACGCGGTCTGACACTGACCGACCTCTCCGAGACGCTGGGGCGGTCTGTTGGCTGGCTGAGCCAGATCGAACGGGATCTGTCGTCACCTTCGATCAATGACCTGCGCGCGATTGCCGCGGCGCTGGATGCGCCGATCTCGATGCTGTTCGGGCAGGCCTCGGCGCCAGCGGACGAGGTGGGGCTGATCGTCCGCAAAGGCGCGCGGCGGCCTATCGGGTCGGGCGAACAGGGCCTGGTCGAAGAATTGCTGTCCCCGGACCTGACCGACGACTTCGAAGTTGTGCATTCCACCTTTCTGCCGGGCTGTGTGCTGCAAGAGCCGGTGACGCGTCCCACCCAAGAGGTCGGCTATGTCATCTCGGGGCAGTTGGATCTTGAGATCGACGGCAAGATGTTCACCCTGAACGCGGGCGACAGTTTCCGCGTGCGCGGCGAGCCTTTTCGCTGGATGAACCCGACCGAAACACCGGCGGTTGTGATCTGGGTGATCGCACCTCCGGTCTATTGATGGAGCTTCGGTGATGGCGCAGACCTCATCCCTGCAGGGCAGTTGTACATGTGGTGCGATCACGTTTGTTGTTGCGGGCAGGCCAAAACAGGCGTCGGTCTGTCATTGCACGCAGTGCAGGAAGATGTCGGGCCACACATGGGCCTCGGCGCAGGTGCCTGAAAGCGATCTGACAACCACCGGCCCGGTCAGGTGGTTTGCCTCTTCCGAAACGGCGAAACGCGGAATTTGCCCGAACTGCGGGGCCTTTCTGTTCTGGAAGGCGTTGGACGAGGACGAGATCAGCTTTGCCCTGGGGGCCATCGACGGACCCACGGGCCTGACCCTGGAAAAGCACATCTTTGTGGCGGACAAGGGGGATTACTACGCCCTGACCGACGGGGTGCCGCAAAGTGACTGAGGTGCAGCACAAGGGGCAGTGCCTGTGCGGCGCAGTGGCATTCACGGTGACCGGCGATCTGCCGACGCCGACGGCCTGCCATTGTTCCATGTGCCGGCGTCACACGGGCCACTTTCTGGTATCGACCGAAGTTCAGAAGACAGCCCTGCAGATCCACGATGAGACGCAGTTGCGCTGGTACCGCTCGTCCGACAGGGTGCAACGCGGATTTTGTGCCACCTGCGGGGCCTCGCTGTTCTTTGACGCGATCTATCGCGACTGGGTTGCCGTCAGCATGGGGGCCTTCGAGCCGCCCACCGGCACTCAGATGTCGCTGCATATCTTCACTGCGGACAAGGGGGATTACTACGTGATCGCCGACGGTCTGCCGCAGAATCCACAGTAATCGGAGCACGGGATGGCACGCGTGGACATAACCGGCGGCTGCCTTTGTGGCGCGATCCGATATTCGGCGATCACCGCGCGGGACATTGTAACGCTGTGCCACTGCACCGAGTGCCGCAGGTTCACCGGCCACCATTGGGCGGCAGTGCGGGTTCTGGAACGGGATCTGCAGATTTCGGGCAGTGCAAAACTGGCCTGGTACGCCCATTCCGAAACGGCCCGCCGCGGCTTTTGTGCCGACTGCGGCTCCAGCCTGATCTTTCGCTTCAACGACGCAGATTTTCTGGGGATCGCCGCCGGAAGCATCGACACACCCACCGGCCTGACGGCCGGTCAACACATCTTTTGCAACGAAAAGGGCGACTACTACGAAATTGCGGACGGGGTTCCGCAATCGGAAAGCTGGTAGCGCCGGATCCTTCGGGGAGGGACTTGAGACATGGCTGATTTTCCAACAACCGCACGGGTCGTCATCATTGGCGGCGGTGCCGTGGGCGCCTCGGCGCTGTATCACCTGGGCAAGGCCGGGTGGACGGACTGTGTGCTGCTTGAAAAAAACGAGCTGACGGCGGGCTCGACCTGGCACGCGGCCGGCAACTGCCCGAACTTCTCGACGTCGTGGGCGGTGATGAACATGCAGCGCTATTCCCTGTCGCTGTACCGGGGGCTGGCCGAAGAGGTCGACTATCCCATGAACTATCACGTCACCGGCTCGATCCGCCTTGGCCACTCGAAAGAGCGCATGCAGGAATTCGAACGTGCGCTGGGCATGGGCAATTACCAGGGCCTGCAGCTTGAGATGATGCAGGTCTCGGATCTGAAAGACCGATATCCGTTCATCGAAACCCACGATCTGGCCGGTGCGCTTTTTGACCCCGAAGACGGCGACATCGACCCCGCCCAGCTGACCCAGGCGCTGGCCAAGGGGGCACGGCAGATGGGCGCACAGATCCTGCGTTTCACGCCCGCGACAGGTGTCAGCCGGGACAATGGCGAATGGATCGTGCATACCGAAAAGGGAGACATCCGCTGCGAATATGTCGTCAACGCGGCGGGGTACTATGCTCAGCGCGTTGGCGAGTGGTTCAAGCCCTATGGCGGGCGTACGGTGCCGATGGCGGTCATGAGCCACCAGTATTTCCTGACCGAGGAAATCCCCGAGCTGACCGAATACACCAAGGAAAACGGAAAACTGCCGCTTCTGCGGGACGTCGACACCTCGTACTACCTGCGCCAGGAAAAGCACGGCTTCAACCTTGGCCCCTACGAGCGAAACTGCAAGGCGCACTGGATCACGCCCGATGATCCGATGCCCGAAGATTTCAGCTTCCAGCTTTATCCCGACGATCTGGATCGGCTCGAATGGTACATCGAAGATGCCATGGCCCGCGTGCCGCTGCTGGGGGCCTCTGGTGTTGGGCGTGTGATCAACGGGCCAATTCCCTATGCGCCCGATGGTCTGCCCCTGATCGGCCCGATGCCGGGTGTGCCGAACGCCTTCGAGGCTGCGGTGTTTACCTTTGGCATCACCCAGGCCGGGGGCGCAGGCAAGGTGCTGGCCGAATGGGTCACCGAAGGTCAGACCGAATGGGACATGTGGGCCGTCGATCCGCGCCGCTACACCGACTACACGGATCAGGACTACTGCAACCAGAAAGCAATGGAGACTTACGGCCACGAATACGCGATGCACTTCCCGCATCACGAATGGCCTGCCGGTCGCAACAAGAAACACTCGCCGGTGCATGACAAGGTGGTCGAACTGGGCGGCGTGATGGGGGCCTACAACGGCTGGGAGCGTGCAAACTGGTTTGCCAAGCCGGGTGACGATACCAGCGAAGAGGCCACGCATACCTGGGACCGTAAGGGCCCCTGGACCCAGCGCGTGAAAGAGGAATGCGAGGCCGTGCGCGATGGCGTCGGCGTGCTGGACCTCTGCGGTTTCTCGCGCTTCAGCCTGAACGGCGAGGGCGCCGCCGAGTGGCTGCGCGGCCGGATCGCCGGTGCCCTGCCCAAGATCGGGCGGATGAACCTGGGCTATTTCCCTGACAGCCGCGGCCGCATCCTGACCGAGATGTCGGTCATGCGCCATGACGAGGACAGCTTTACCCTGATCACCGCGGCCGCGGCCCAATGGCACGACCGGGAATTGCTGGCCAAGGATCTGCCAGCGGATCTGACGCTTGTTGATCTGACGCGGGAGTACAACACCTTCATCGTCACCGGCCCGAAATCGCGTGCGCTGTTTGAAGGGCTGAACACCGAAGCCGACCTGACCACCGGCTGGCTGACCCACCAGGATGCCACGGTCGCCGGGATCGCCTGCCGCCTTGTCCGTGTCAGCTTTGCCGGGGAACTGGGCTGGGAAATCCACGCCCTGAACGCCGACGCACCCGCGCTGTACCAGGCCGTGCTGGATGCCGGGGCCACGCCCTTTGGCATGTACGCGCTGGACAGCCTGCGGATCGAAAAGGGCTATCGCACCTGGAAGGGCGATCTGTCGACCGATTACTCGTTGCTGGAAGGCGGGCTGGACCGGTTCGTCAAACTCGACAAACCGCAGGATTTCCCGGGCAAGGCCGCGCTGCAGAACGAAAAGCAGCAGGGCGTGAAGAAACGCTTTGCCACGATGATCGTCGAGGCGGGCGCTGCGGACGCGCCCTACATGTCGACCATCTGGAAAGATGGCGAGGTTGTGGGCGAAACGACCTCGGGCAACTACGGCTACCGGGTGAATGCCTCGATTGCGCTGGGCGTTCTGCGCACCGATCTGGCGGTGCCGGGCACCGAGGTCGAGGTCGAGATCTACGGCGAACGCTGCAAGGCCGTGGTGCAGGAAGACGCGCCGCTGTGGGATCCCGCCAACGACCGCATCCGTGCGTAAAGGAGGACCCATGGCACGCTACACCCACCACGCCGCAGGGGGCGGTCTGAACTACGATTGGGAAAACGACCACACCTTCGTCAAGGTCGGGGCCGCGGACACCGGCGGTGCCTACACCTTGATGGAGGACAACCTCAAATCGACGTTCGCCCTTGGTTTGCACAAGCACGAAACCCATGCCGAGACCTTTTATTTCCTGGAAGGTGAAGTCGACTTTTATGTCGACGGCGATTGGCTGAAGGGCACGCCGGGGGTGACGATCCATGTCCCACCGGGGGTCCCACATGCCTGTCGCGTGGCGGGGGGCACGCCCGCGAAGATGCTGATGATCTTTCAGCCCTCGGGCTTTGACGGCTTCCTGGCCGAGATGGCCCAAATGGCCCCCGAGGATTTCGAGGACCCAGCCCTGATGCAGGCGCTGAACGCAAAGTACGACATCGTGCCCATGGGCCCGGTGCCACCACATCCCGATGACGAGGGCTAAGCCATGGCAGAAATCACGATACTTGACGGCGGTATGGGGCAGGAACTGCTGAAACGCTCGGGCGACGCGCCAACTCCGCTGTGGTCAACCGGCGTGATGCTGGACCGCCCTGGTCTGGTGGCCGAAGTGCATCAGGCCTATGCCCAGGCCGGTGCGAAAGTGGCGACGACGAACACCTATGCCATCCATCGCGATCGCTTGCAGGGCGGCGACAGCAACCACTATGCGGGCGACGGTGTGGACATGCCCGACATGGAGGACCAGTTCCAGGCCCTGATGGACGCCGCCCTGACCGAGGCGGACGCCGTGCGCGGCACCTGCAGGATTGCGGGCAGCATCGGCCCGCTCAAGGCCAGCTACCGCGCCGACCTGCACCCGGACGAGGCGACCGCAACGCCGATCTATGCCGAGGTTGCCAAGCTTCTTGCCCCCCGTGTGGATGTGCTTCTGTTCGAAACCATCCCCTCGGTCGAGGCTGCGCGCGCTTGCCTTGCGGCGGGGCGGCAAACGGACAAGCCGGTCTGGTTGTCCTTCACAGTGGACGACGAAGACGGCAGCAAGCTGCGCTCGGGCGAGCCTCTGGTCGAGGCCGCAAAGGTCGCGGCGGGGGCCGATGCCGCGCTGGCGAACTGTTCCACACCCGAGGCGATGCTGGCCGCGCTCGATGCGCTGGCCACCTCGGGCCGTCCCTATGGCGCCTACGCCAACGGGTTTTCGACACTGACCAAATCCTTTGTCAAAGGCGGCGCAACCGCCAGCGTCCTGAAAACGCGCGAAGACCTCACACCCGAGGTCTATGCCCGACACGCCCTGACTTGGGCGGACCATGGCGCGACGATCCTTGGCGGCTGCTGCGAAGTCGGCCCCGATCATATCTCTGAACTGGTGGCCCGGCTCAAAGCGGCTGGTCACACGCTCGCGGCGTGATTGCCGTGCTTTTGACCTGAAGGACCTGCGTCATGGATCTTCCTCAACACGCCCGCGTTGTCATCATCGGTGGTGGCGTCATCGGCTGCTCGGTTGCGTACCACCTGGCCAAGCTTGGCTGGAAAGATGTCGTGCTGCTGGAACGCAAGCAACTGACCTCGGGCACGACCTGGCATGCCGCCGGCCTGATTGCCCAGCTGCGGGCGACCGCCAACATGACCAAGCTGGCGAAGTACAGCCAAGAGCTTTACGGCAACCTTGAAGCGGAAACCGGTGTTGCCACCGGCTTCAAGCGCTGCGGCTCGATCACCGTGGCCCTGACCGAACACCGCCGCGAAGAGATCTTTCGCCAGGCCGCCATGGCGCGCGCCTTTGGCGTGGATGTCGAAGAGATCACCCCGGACGAGGTCAAGGCCAAGTACCCGCATCTGAACACCGAGGACGTGGTTGCGGGCGTCTATCTGGACAAGGACGGGCAGGGCGACCCGGCCAACATCGCGCTGGCACTGGCCAAGGGCGCGCGGCAGAACGGCGCGCTGGTGAAGGAACGCGTCAAGGTGACGGGCCTGGCCAAGACGGGCCGTCGCGTGACAGGTGTCGATTGGCAGGCCGAAGATGGCGATGCGGGTCACATCACCTGCGATATGGTGGTGAACTGCGCGGGCATGTGGGGCCACGAGGTGGGCAAGATGGCGGGCGTGAACGTGCCTTTGCAGGCCTGTGAACACTTCTACATCGTGACAGAGGGCATCGAGGGTCTGACCCAACAGCCTGTTCTGCGCGTGCCCGACGAATGCGCCTATTACAAGGAAGATGCGGGCAAGATCCTGCTGGGCGCGTTCGAGCCGAAATCCAAGCCCTGGGGCATGAACGGCATCCCCGAGGACTTTGAGTTCGACCAGCTGCCCGAAGATTTCGACCACTTCGAACCGATCTTGGAGGCCGCTGTGAACCGCATGCCGATGCTGGCCGAGGCGGGGATTCACACCTTCTTTAACGGCCCCGAAAGCTTTACGCCCGACGACGCCTATCACCTGGGTCTTGCACCCGAGATGGACAACGTCTGGGTCGCCGCCGGGTTCAATTCGATCGGTATCCAGTCCGCAGGCGGCGCGGGCATGGCGCTGAGCCAGTGGATGGACGGCGGCGAAAAACCGTTCGATCTGGGCGATGTGGACATCAGTCGGATGCAGCCCTTTCAGGGCAACAAACGCTATCTGGTCGACCGCGCGTCCGAGACCCTCGGCCTGCTTTACGCCGACCACTTCCCCTATCGCCAGAAAGACACCGCGCGCGGCGTGCGGCGCACGCCCTTCCACCAGCACTTGCTGGATCGAGGCGCGGTCATGGGTGAACTGGCAGGCTGGGAGCGCGCGAACTGGTTTGCAGACGAAGGTCAGGAACGCGAATACCGCTATTCCTGGACCCGTCAGAACTGGTTCGAAAACACGGCGCGCGAACATCACGCCGTGCGCAACAGCGTGGGCATGTATGACATGTCCTCGTTCGGCAAGATCCGGGTCGAGGGCCGCGATGCCGAGGCCTTTCTGAACCACGTCTGCGGCGGCGACATGTCGGTGCCGGTGGGCAAGATCGTCTACACGCAGTTCCTGAATGCGCGCGGCGGGATCGAGGCTGATGTGACCGTCACCCGACTGACTGAGACTGCCTATCTGGTTGTCACCCCCGCCGCGACGCGGCTGGCCGATCAGACCTGGTTGCGGCGGCATCAGAGGGACTTCAACGTCGTGATCACCGATGTCACAACCGGTGAAGGTGTGCTGGCTGTGATGGGCCCGGACTCGCGCAAGCTGTTGCAGGCGGTGTCGCCCAATGACTTCAGCAATGACGAGAACCCCTTTGGCACCGCGCAAGAGATCGAGATCGGCATGGGCCTGGCCCGCGTGCACCGCGTGACCTATGTGGGCGAGCTGGGTTGGGAGGTCTATGTCAGCGCCGATATGGCAGGGCATGTGTTCGAGACGCTTTATGACGCCGGGCAGGACATGGGGCTGAAGCTGTGCGGCATGCACATGATGGACAGCTGCCGGATCGAGAAGGGCTTTCGCCACTTCGGGCATGACATCACCTGCGAAGACCATGTGCTTGAGGCGGGTCTGGGCTTTGCCGTCAAGACCGCCAAGCCGGACTTCATTGGCCGCGACGCGGTTCTGAAGAAAAAGGACGAGGGGCTGACCGCACGCATGGTGCAGTTCCGCCTGACCGACCCCGAGCCGCTGCTGTATCACAACGAACCGATCCTGCGGGACGGCCAGATCGTGGGCTACCTGAGTTCGGGCAGCTATGGTCACCACCTGGGCGGCGCGATGGGGCTTGGGTATGTGCCCTGCGAAGGTGAGACGCCAGCGGATGTGCTGGCCTCGACCTATGAAATCGATGTGGCGGGCACGCGGGTCAAAGCCGAGGCTTCGTTGAAGCCGATGTATGATCCGAAGTCCGAGCGCGTGAAAGCCTGACACGCGGTATCACAAAAAGTCATTGATGCGCGGCTTTTGAGCGCCGCGCATCTGGGCTATGGCGAGTCCGCTTTCAAAGGTTCCGTATCATGGCGCAGCAACCAGACAACGATCAGCCCTCGGGGTTGCTGATGGCGGTGGCCGCCTATGTCCTTTGGGGGTTCCTGCCGTTTTACATGAAGGCGCTCGACTTTGTTCCGGCGGTCGAGATCGTGACCCATCGCATCATCTGGTCTGTTCCGGTGGCGGCCGCGGTGCTGATTGTCCTGCGCCGCACGCGTGACCTGCGCGAGGCGCTGCGCTCGCCCCGGATGCTGGGAATGGCGGCAATCACGGCGGCGCTGATTTCTGTCAACTGGGCGATCTATGTCTGGGCCGTGGTTTCAGGCCAGGCGCTTCAGGCGGCACTGGGGTATTACATCAATCCGCTGTTCAGCATCCTGTTGGGCGCGGTTCTGCTGGGTGAACGGTTGACGCGCCTGCAAATGGTCGCCGTGGGTCTGGCCACCGTGGCGGTGGCGGTCCTGACCGTCGAGGCCGGGTCGCTGCCCTTGCCCGCGCTGGGCATGATGCTGACCTTCGGCTTTTATGCCTTCTTCAAGAAGTGGCTTCCCATTGGGCCGAACCAGGGGTTCCTGCTGGAGGTTCTGATCCTCTTGCCCTTTGCGCTGGGCTATCTCGTCTACATCGAGATGGGGGGCACCAGCGTTCTCTTTTCATCCTGGGGTACCTTTGGTCTGCTGCTGCTTGCAGGTCCGGTCACGGCAATTCCGCTGATCTTTTACGCCAATGGCGCCAAACGTATCCGGTTGTCGACGGCGGGCATTCTGCAGTACATCGCGCCGACGATGATTTTCCTGGGCGCCGTCTTTGCCTTTGGCGAAGAGTTCTCGGGGGCCAAGCTGGTGGCCTTTCCGATGATCTGGGCGGCGCTGGTGATCTACAGCGTGTCGATGATCCGGCAGATGCGAGGCAAGGCGTGAGCGATTATTCCCCCCCGGACACACCGCTTGAGGTGCTGCACGCGGATCACGAGGTGCTGTGCGTGATAAAGCCCGCGGGGCTTTTGTCGGTCCCTGGTCGCGGCGCGCATCTGGCGGATTGCCTGTTGGCGCGTGTGCAGGCGGCCTTTCCGACCGCGCTGCTGGTGCATCGGCTGGACCGGGATACCTCGGGTGTGATGGTCTTTGGGCTGACACCCCATGCGCAGCGGCATCTGAGCGGGCAGTTCGAGGCGCGGAAGGTCAAGAAAACCTATGTGGCGCGCGTGGCGGGGCGGCTCGAGCCGAAGACCGGTGAGGTGGACCTGCCGCTGATCGTGGACTGGCCGAACCGGCCCCGGCAGATGGTGGACCGGGACAACGGCAAACCCGCGCTGACGCGGTGGCGGGTGATGAAGGCAGAAGATGCAGAAACCCGTGTGGCCTTGATGCCCGAAACCGGGCGCAGCCATCAGTTGCGCGTGCATATGCTGGCCCTGGGGCATCCGATCCTGGGGGATCCGCTCTATGCCGAAGAGACGGCGGCGGAGTATCCGCGCATGATGTTGCATGCCCAGGAATTGCGGTTGCGGCACCCAGAAGTTGGAGCGGGGTTACGGTTCTTCGTGAAGCCTGAGTTCTGACCGGCGCGGCTTTGTCGCTGGCTGCGGGGTCGGGATTTTTTTGAGTATTTTTGGAAAGATGAAAGGGCGGGGCGCGTGAAATGCGAAAACGGGCGCTTGGGGGCGCCCGTTGCTGTTTGCGTATTTGGGGAAAGATGAAAGGGTTATTCGGGGGTCCAGTCCGAGATGGCTTTCACTTCCAGGAAATCCTCGATGCCCCATTTGCCGCCTTCGCGCCCGTTGCCGGACTGCTTCATGCCGCCGAAGGGTGATCCGGCGCTGCGGCCTTTGCCGTTCATCTCGACCATGCCCGAACGCAGGGCGCGGGCCAGACGGTTGCAGCGCGCCTTGTCCTGGCTTTGGACATAGTTCGTCAGGCCATAGGGGGTGTCGTTGGCCAGCGCTATGGCTTCGTCCTCGGTTTCGAACTTCATGATCGACAGGACCGGGCCAAAGATTTCTTCGTTGGCGATGGTCATGTCGGGGGTCACGTCGGCAAAGACCGTGGGACGGACGTAGTAGCCCTTGTTCAGGCCATCGGGGCGGCCGACGCCGCCGGCGACGAGGCGGGCGCCTTCGTCGATGCCGGTCTGGATCAGGCCCTGGATCTTGGTCCATTGCACCTCGTTCACGACGGGGCCGATGTGGCGGCCGGGCTCGGAGGCGGGGCCGACGCTGATCTTGGCGGCCATCTCGGCGGCTGTGTCCACGGCCTGATCATACGCGCTGGCCTCGACGATCATGCGGCTGGGGGCGTTACAGCTTTGGCCCGAGTTGTTCATCATATGCGTCACGCCCCGTTTCACGGCGCGTTCGTCGGCATCGGCGAAGACAAGGTTGGCCCCTTTGCCGCCCAGTTCAAGCGAGACGCGTTTCAGCGTATCCGCGGCGGCCTTGGTGATCAGCTTGCCGGCGCGAGTCGAGCCGGTGAAGCTGACCATGTCGACGTCGGGGTGCACCGAAAGCTGCGAGCCGACGCCCACGCCATCGCCGTTCACCAGGTTGAAAACACCCGGGGGGAAGCCGGCCTCGTCCATGATCTCGGCAAAGAGCATGGCGTTGAGCGGGCTTTCCTCGGAGGGTTTCAGCACCATGGTGCAGCCCGCGATGGCCGCCGCGCCGACCTTGAGCGTGACCTGGTTCATCGGCCAGTTCCAGGGTGTGATCAGGGCGCAGACGCCGATGGGTTCATGGGCAATCAGGTCGTTGGGGGCATCCGCGCTGAGGGCATGTTCAAAGGGGAATTCCCTGGCGGCCTTGATGAAGTTGCCCAGGTGCCAGTCACCGCAGGGGGTCTGCTGGCTGCGCGCCATGTCGATGGGCGCACCCATTTCGAGGCTGGTGAGCTCGGACATTTCCTCGGCCCGCGAGGTGTAGACCTGCAGCAGTTTCTCGACCAGCGCGATGCGTTCGGCCGGTGGCGTTGCGGCCCAGGCCGGAAAGGCGGCGCGCGCGGCGGCGACAGCCGCGTCGGTGTCGGCCTGCCCCCCAAGCGAGATCGTCGCGCAGGGTTCTTCGGTCGAGGGGTTGATGACGGGGTGATCGCGGCCTTCGACCGGGTCCACCCACTGGCCGTTGATATAGAACTGGCGTTTCTCGATCATGACGAGCTCCGAAAACTTTGGAATTCTCCCGGGAACGCATCTGTGATCGGCCTCGGGTTCGAGGCACTCTGTCACTCTGGTCTGCACTGTGCAAGACATGCCGTGCATGGAAGGAATCGCGTGACGTCGGGTCGTGTCCGGTGGCGTGGTTCCGTTGTAACCCCGGAGGACATACCATGGCATTGCGCATCAACGACACCATCCCCAACCTGACCGTCGAGACCGATCAGGGCACGTTTGACCTGCATGACTGGATCGGCGACAGCTGGGCGATCCTGTTCAGCCACCCCAAGGATTTCACCCCCGTTTGCACCACCGAATTCAGCGCCGTGGCGCAGCTGGCGGACGAGTGGGACAAGCGCGGAACCAAGGTGATCGGCGTGTCCGTCGACGGCGTCGAGGACCACAAGAAGTGGAAAGGCGACATCGAGGCCTATGGCAACGCCGCACCCGGCTTCCCGATCATCGCAGACGACGGTCTGGCGGTGTCCAAGGCCTTTGACATGCTGCCCGCCGAGGCCTATCTGCCCGACGGCCGCACGCCCGCCGACAGCGCCACCGTGCGTTCGGTTTTCATCATCGGACCGGACAAGACGCTGAAGCTGAGCATGACCTATCCGATGACCGTGGGCCGGAATTTCAGCGAGGTGCTGCGGGCGCTTGACGGGCTTCAGACCTCTGCGCGTGAAAATGTTGCGACGCCGGCGAACTGGACCGTGGGCGATGACATCATTGTGCCCGTGGCAGTCAGCGATGCCGATGCAATCGCCAAGTACGGCGCGATCGAGACGGTGCTGCCTTATCTTCGCAAGGCCAAGCTGCCGTCGTAAATTGCGTCCAACACCAGTGCCTGAATCTACAGGTCCTTGTCGGCCTCGTCTTCAACGACGGGGCCATTTTCAAAAGAGTCTTGTATTGTCACGGCTTTGCAACGGATTTCCAGTTTTCGGGAAAGGACGTCAATCACACGAGTGTCGGACCGGTCTGGGAGCAATCACTTCACCAAACAAGCAGTTTTGAATTCCAAGGCATGGGACGGCTTTTCTCTTCGTGGCCTGTACAAATTATGGCATACTCGACCGACTCTACTGAATTAGAAACGGGCCATTACATGAAACAAATTCTTGTTCTATCACTGTTGCTTTCGGTCCTTGGATTCACGCTGCGGGCTGAGCCTTTGACTGACTACGGTCACAACTTTAACGCGTGTCAACGCAAGTACCCAATAGTTTGGTGGTCACCTGGAATCATGATGTTCTGTGGAGAATTGCCAAGTGCTCAGAAATCCAGAAGTCAGGTCATGGCTGAGGCAAAAAAAGGCTGCGAAGAGGCTGCGCGAAAATGGATTCCGGCGTCTGTGTCCTATCGGCCTAAATGCAGGTTGGCGTTTGATGGGCACAGGTTCACCGACCAAAGTTTCAGAAAAATATTAAAGCGGTACCCACCGATTCCAGTACGGCTTACGATCTATGATCACGAAACAAAAAAGCTACAGAAAACATCTGGGGCCCTTTTCTACGAGCCTTCAAAATTCCTTAGAGGAGCCCGTTCGCCATTCCGATTGGAAGCGCACGGCGTTGAAATTTGCAAAGGGTACCATAACAACAAAAATAAAATCCGGTACTCTATCGAGTGTTTCGGACAAAGATTCACAGGGGTATCCAAAGTAGAGAAAATCTATCGAACGGGAGGGATGCAGTATCTGACGCCCAAGGCTGCAACTGTGAAGTGGAAGAAATCCTACATTACGATTGAGTTCAGGTAAATACGCTGGGGTGCTCAGGTGGCTCACATTGTCTGGCCAGATCGATGTCTTGCGACTTGGCATGCGAGCCAATTTGGCGGACATGGGCGCTCATCACTGATTAGATTTAGTTCGCGCAGAATTCTGCGCACTTTTTCAGAGTCACCATGGGACCCAACTTTTACTGTCGCGTCGCGGGTCTCATCCAGGTCAAGGCGCTCAGAATTTGCATCACCCGTTTCATGAAACGCTGCGCCACAGTCATCACGGCCTGGGCATCTGCATCGTCCTGTGCCTCTTGGCGGGCCTTGGCCTCAAGGGCCAAGCGCTCTTGTTTGGCCGTGCAGTAGGCGTGCCTTGAAATGTCATGCCGCTTGGCCGCCACGCCGCCATGCAGGGCCATAGCATCCCGTCTGGATTCCAGTACTTCGAAGTCACGTTCCAACATCTTTGATCCTCCGTCGTCGGCAAGTTCGCCGGTGACATCAGGCTAGGGAATTTGGCGATTTACAGAATGCGCGTTATGCTGAAGGGACCATTCCGGATTTCGGAGCAATGGCGCGATGGACCGGTTGCAGGCCCTCAAGACGTTTCGCGAAGTCGCCCGACAGGGCGGGTTTGCTGCGGCGGCGCGCGCGCTCAACACCTCGCCTCCGTCCGTCAGCCGCCTGATATCAGAGCTTGAGGACGACCTTGGCGTGCGTTTGTTCAGCCGGTCGACACGCAGCGTGGCGCTGACGGAAGAGGGAGAGTTGTTGCTGCGCCGGGCGATCCCCCTGGCAGAAGAATTCGAACTGGTCACCCAGGAAATTCGAGAGCGTCAGTCAAAACCACAGGGGCACCTGCGGATCAGCAGCGTTGTCGCGTTTGGACAGGAACGCATTGCGCCCCTGCTTCCGGCGTTCATGGAGCAACATCCCAGCGTCACGGTGGAACTCGACATTTCCAATCGCAAGGTGGACCTTGTCCAGGAACATGTGGACCTCGCAATCCGGATTGGCGGCCCCGAGGGGTTGGACACCTCGTCCCTGGTGGCGCGCCGGATCTTTTCGCAACGGCTGATCTTTGTGGCGGCACCGGCCTATATCGCGCGGCGGGGCGAACCTGAAACGCTGGACGATCTGAGGTCCCACCGCATCGTGAAACAGATCAGCGGCAATTGGGGGCGCAAGAACCAGTTTGTGACCAGCGACGGTCTGGTCGATTTGGCCCTGCCCGAAGACCTTGTTGTGAATTCTCCGAACGCGGCCCGAAATGCCGTGCTGTCGGGGCATACAATGGCCCTTTTGGCGGATTATCTCGCGGCTGACATGCTGGCGGACGGCCGCCTGTCGCGGCTCTTGCCTGACGTCACAACGGCGGAACAACCGATCTATGCGGTCTTTGTTCACAGGCAGTACATGCCCGCCAAAATCCGGGCGTTCCTCGATTTTGCGGTCGAGAACCTTTAGCCCGGGGATTGATCAAACGCGCTTTGGGGCATTGAGGCCGAGGGATCACTCTGCCGGCCGGATCATCTCGTACCAACCGTGTCGGGTCGGCGCGCGGCGGCTGACGTAGCGCGCGCTGACCCAGCCGGTTTGGCCGCTTGCTGTGACCTTGAACCAGACGCCCTGGGAATCCGCGGTGATCCTGCAGTCTGTCACCTGAACGGTCGCCCCTTCCGACAACCGCGTGATCCGCGCGCCGTTCAGGCCGGGCGCGTCGCGCATGTTGACGTTTGACAGGAGCGTTCGAGTCCAATCCATCTTGTAGGGATAATGAAACTCGGTCCCGTTGTACTCGGCGACGGCGCGTGGATAGGCGCTGTATTCCTCGTATTCCTCTTCTTCCAGAAAACGATTGCCCCAGTCCCAATGGTAATAGTGGCGGGTCAGGGTGCCCTTGTGACAACCCAGATGGTCGGCCAGAAGCCCCGCGGTCAGCAAAACGGTCCGGCTGTTGCTGCGCGTCCGCCTGTCGGCGTTTTCAATCGTCTGCGCCAGAATGCACTCTACCGGCTCGTCGATGTTCCACCATTCGTACATGTCCGAGCTTGGAAAGCCCCCTTCGGTCGAGAATTCGAGGATGCGGCAAATCTCGGTTGCGTCCTCGGCGGTCAAGGCGTCGGACGAGACGACATGAATGCGGGCATCCGAGGCGACCGGTTCAAAGCCCATGAAGCGCGTCAGCAATCCGCCGCGCAGCGTGAAAAACTCATCGGACTCGCGGTAATACAGCGCGTTCTGTGCCAGCGCGATTGGCACGCGGCCCGAGCTGACCAGCTTGAGGAACTCGGACATGACACTGTAGGTCAGATCCATCGCCGCGCCGATCTCGGCGGATTGGGCAGCTTGGTCCGGCGGCAGAAAAGGCATGTGAAAGCCGAGTTCCGCCCCGACCTCGACAAAGCGTTCCAGCGTGTTTTCGTCTCGATCCGCGACGGCAAGGCTGAAGATCATCGCGCAGGCGGACATGCAGCGCTGACCGTTCAGAACAAAGACGCCGCCAAGGCTTTCGCCGCCATTGCCGTATCGCCATCCGGCCAGGAACTGCCCCATCTCGATGGCTTCGAGCAGGTTTCCACCCGGACTGTTCAGGATCACGTGAAAGGGGCGCGGGACGTTCAACTGCTCGTCATCCGCGTCCGGGTTTTTCAGCAGCACGCGCCGCAGCATTGCGGCGTCTCCCTTCTCGATCGGACCAGACACCAGAACGACGCCATCGCTGGGGTCGTCAGAGGGGTTCCAGACCTCGGTCGCAAAGGCCGGGCGGTTGTCGCTGTAGAAGGTCTTGAGTTTCTCGAGACGGGGCGCCAGATCCGGGCGCAGCGTGATCTCGGCGGCCTGGGCCCCCAGGGTCGTCACAACCGTCAGGGCGGCTGAAAAGAGGAGTGATTTCAAGGCGGGTGCGGTCCTGATGTTTGGTTTGGTCTGTCACCAGAGGTATCGCAACAGCCTGAACCTGTGAACCTTTTCATGCGACGCGCCCTGACCCGGCGATGCCGGTGCAGGCCGGACGAACAGCTGTGGCCCCCTTCGGTTGCCGCAGTTCACTGGCTACCTGCAGATGGGCCAACCGGTATCCATCCAGATCGCCTGCGCGTCGTTGTGATAGACGCCCATCTGCAACGTGCGCGCGCTGTCATCCGGGTCGGCGTAAAACCATAGATGCGAAGCGTCCCCGTCGGCGCTTGCATAATGGAAGCCTGAACCGCCGTTTTCGGGATCGAGGATCTGTTTGCACGACACGTTGGTCGCAAGACCCGGGCCGCTCACGTATATCCCATCGGGTTGCGGACAGACCTGCACCCGATTGTCTATGTCGATCGCCTTGTCTTTCCCGGAAAGTCCAAGCCATTCTTCTGATTTGCCCAGGGTCGAGACATTGGCCATCGGGGCCTGACACACCTTGGCACCCTGTCCGCCCGTCGATGCGCGAAGTTCAATGTGTTCGGTCAAGCTGCCTTCCCAATAGGGCACCTGCCTTTGGTCGGTGGATCTGCTGACCTCGTTCACCAACCCGACGAAGGCATCGCTCAGGCTGAGAGGCTCGTTTGAGGAAAAGACGCTGGCAAAGGCTCGGGCGAACGGGCTGTTCTTCTGCGCGCCGTCCAGGGCCACCGTGTCGGGATGGGCCGAATACAGCGCAACCATGCCCGGTGTTTTCAGGCCGGCCCGTGCCAGGCCTCGTTTTGCACCGATCGAGCGCGTGGCAAAGGGATTGTCGCGGCAGGCATCGGCAATCAGCAGCTTGGCCTTGGCCGTCGGATGAAAGGCCGCTTCGATATCGCCCAGCGTGATCCCGGTGTCGGCCACTGTATCCGGCGAGGTGGCGCGTGAATCGACCGGCAACAGGTAGTTGACGTTTTCAATCTGAACGCCATGACCCGCGAAATAGACCACGGCAAGGTCAGCGTCGGCTGTGTCTTCGCGAAATGCGGCAAGGGCGGACTGCCATTGGGCCTTGGTGGCGTCCCGGACCAGTGTTGTCTGAAATCCGAGGTCCTGAAAAACGCCTTCTATCAGGAGCGCATCTGCAACCGGGTTTCGAAGTGGAGAGATCTGCTGGTACGCGGCGTTCCCGATAATCAGCGCGCGGCGTTCGGCGGCATTTGCAACACCGGCGGCAAAGCAGAGTGAGGTGCCCCTAGTTTCCTAGACGCCTGCCTTTTCCAGTTTGAGCTGTCGTTCTTCGAAGTCAACGGGCGACAGCATGCCGTTGTTCGTGTGTTTGCGCTTTGGGTTGTAGAATAGCTCAATGT
>JAUHVR010000007.1 GCA_030424865.1 Alphaproteobacteria bacterium
GAGGCGCGTGGCAACCCGCTATGACCGCTGTCCAAAGGTCTTTCTCTCAGCCATCGCTCTCGCGGCAACCGTCATCTACTGGTTATGAATCCTGACCCTAGTGCCGCAACAATGGCTTTTGAACCAGGCTGCCTCGATCGACCCGGATCGCGCCGCCTCGCTTGATTTCCGGTTCACAAACGAAAACACGCTGCTGGACCGCGCCTATGAAAAGCCGGTCTTCGGCTGGGGCAGCTGGGGGCGGAACCACATCCTGGACCCGGTGTCCGGCAACATCCTGACCGTGACCGACGGGCGCTGGATCATCGTGATCGGTGTCTACGGCTGGGTCGGGTTCCTGGCCGAATTCGGCCTGCTGGTCCTGCCGCTGGTGCTGTTGTGGCGCGAGGCATTGGCCGCGCGCGAGACAAGCATCTCTCCTTTCATTGCGCCGCTGTCTCTGATCCTGGCCATCAACATCGCCGACATGTTGCCCAACGCGACGCTGACCCCGCTGACCTGGCTTCTGGCCGGGATGCTGGTGGGGTATGCCGAGCTGTTGCGCGACCAGCGACTGAAGGTGAAGAAACCCGTGGTCGGGATGCAATGGCAATCCATTCTGTGAAGGCGTCGCATGACTGATCCCCGCCCCCGCGTTCTGGCCATTGCCGAGGCGGCCAACCCCGAATGGGTCAGCGTGCCGCTGGTCGGCTGGTCGCTGGCCACGGCGCTGCGCCAGGTGGCCGATGTCCACGTCGTCACCCAGATCCGCAACCGCGACGCCTTTCTGCGCGCCGGTCTGACCGAAGGCACGGATTTCACCGCCATCGATTCCGAGGCGTTTGCCCGCCCGCTGTGGAAGCTGGCTGAAAAGCTACGCATGGGCGAGGGCAAGGGCTGGACCACCTTGCAGGCGATCAACGCGGTGTCCTATCCCTATTTTGAACGCCTGATCTGGCGGCAGTTCGGCGAGGGCATCAAGGCGGGTGACTGGGACATCGTGCACCGCATCACGCCGCTTAGCCCGACGATCTCCAGCTCTCTTGCCGGGCGCTGCGCCCGCGCGCGCGTGCCCTTCGTTCTGGGGCCGCTCAATGGCGGGGTTCCCTGGCCCAAGGGCTTTGACGCGGAACGTCGGCGTGAAAAGGAATGGCTGTCCTACGTCCGGTCCGCTTACAAGCTGCTGCCCGGCAGCCGCGCGACCTTTATCAAGGCCGGGGCGGTGATCGTCGGGTCACACCACACCGCAAGCGAGCTGCCGGCCGCGGTCAAGGACCGCACGATCTATATCCCCGAAAACGGCATCGACCCCGCGCGGTTCAACCGCACCGCCACACCCGACGATGACGTTCTGCGCGCCGTCTTCCTGGGCCGTCTGGTGCCCTACAAGGGCGCCGACATGCTGCTGAGCGCCGCCGAACCGCTGCTGCGCGCGGGCCGGATGACGCTGGACATCGTCGGCGACGGCCCGATGATGCCCGCGCTGCAGGCGCAGGCCGAGGGGTTTCAGGGCGTCACCTTCCACGGCTGGAAGGCCCATACCGAGGTGCAGGATATCCTGGCCCGCTGCCACGTGCTGTCCTTCCCCTCGATCCGCGAATTCGGCGGTGGTGTGGTGCTGGAAGCGATGGCGCTGGGCGTGGTGCCGCTGATCGTCGACTACGCAGGGCCGGGCGAGCTGGTCACGCCGGAGGTGGGCTTCAAAGTACCTGTCGGCTCGCGGGACGAGATCGTCGCCGGGTTTGAGCAGGCCTTGGACAAGCTGGCCGCCAATCCCGCCGCATTGAAGCCGGTGGCAGAAGCCGCAAAAGCCCGTGTCGAAAGCCATTTCACTTGGGCGCGCAAGGCGGAACAGGTGCGGGGTGTTTATGATTGGGTTCTTGGCGGCCAGACCGGCGAAACGCCACGGCCCTTCCCCTGAACCCGGCGAAACCCCCAGACATATCAAATCTACGGCGCGACGCACCGTGCGCGGAAGCACTGCAATTTCGGATGGATTTCGTCCCGATTTCAGGCGAAGCGGACCGGAAACTGCAAGCATTGGCCTTGTCAATCGACCCATCGGTCGACGGAAACCCAAACAAGGACAGAGGTCACGATGCCAACAAGGATTTCGCTTCTTTCTGCGCTCGCAAGCGCCCTATTTCTGAACGCCGCGCAGGCCGAAGAATACATTTTCACGCTGGACGCACCGCTGGAAGAGATTTCGGACGGGCTGTACCAGTCGCTCAAAATCTCGCCCCTCGATGCGTTTGAGGTCGGAAATGTGCACTACGTGGTGCTGGACGCGTCAAACCCGGTGCAGGTCGAAACGCTGTTCAGCGTCTACGGCGAATGGCCCCTGTCCATGAGCGTGGTCGATGCCGAATGGAGCGTGTTTTCAAAGATGTCGCCGGAAAAGAAGCTGCTGAATCTGACACCGGTCCACTGTCGGTTCTGCGTCAATTAGAACCGCGGTTTGCGGTGCAATCAGGCCGCCATTTTCCAGGCGTTTCAAGTCCGTGCCGTTTCCAGCAATCGTTCCAGTTTGGTCACGTGAGATGCATCGACAAAGGGCATGCGCCGAAAGTGATCTTCGGGCAAGCCCCGGACCAGGTCCCGTGTAGGTGCGGCAGCGGCTTGGTCGCCAAAGGCGCAAGCAACGGAATGAACCAGCGCGGCCCAGGGCTGCGTTGGCCAAAGTTCGTAACTTTCCGTCGCCGCGGCACAGGCTTCGTCCGGCCGGCCAGCCAGCACCTCGCCCAGCGCAATCATCGAGAAATACAAAGGGTTTTGCGGGTCGACCGGTGCGCGATGCATCATGTTCTTCAACCGCGCAATTCCCGCAGACATCTCGCCCGACATGATTTCGCTTTCGGCGATGGTCAAATGGGCCAGATGGAATGCAGGGTTCAGTTGCAACGCCCGTTCACAATCCCGACGCGCACCGTCGTGATCGTGGTGCAGCCAAAGACGAATGTTGCCCCGTGTGCGCAAGACGTAGTCGATGGATTGGCCCGCCTCGACCGCTTTGTCTGCAAGCTCTAGCGCCGTGTCCTTTTCGGACAGGACCTCGTCAAAGGGAACGAGAGGGACAAGCTGCGTCGACATGGACGCCAGCATGGCCATCGCAATCGGATCCTCGGGGCTCAGGTCGCAGGCGCGGCACAGCGCATTCTGGGCTTCCACCCGGTTCTCTCGCTGAAACCGGGCCATATGCCAGGCGGCCTTGGCCTTGAGCTGCTGAACCGTCAGCTCCTCGTTGTCCCGCTGCACGAAAGCCGCGCCATCGTTGACGATCATATGAACGCGAAGTTGCGCGGCGATGACGTCCGCCACCTCGTCCGCCAGCCCTGATGTTTCATGCGCCAAGGCGTTACGGCTGTCATTGAAAAAGACGACCTGATCCACGGTCTGACCCAGCCGAAACGAAATCCGAACCTTGTCGTCTTTGACCTTTATGCGCCCGGTCACCAGATAATCCGCCTCATCCTGTCGGCCTGGGTTCGAGATCAGCTGCAACCCCACCCGGGGAACGAGCCGGGCGATCAGGGCATCGTGGCATTCTTCGTGCAGGTCCCCGGCCAGGTCGTTGTCGTCCGAGGTTGCAAAAGGGGCGACGAAAACAGTGGGCATTTTCCGTCTGGGCAGGTCCAACTGGGCGCTGACGTTCAGGCTGTACCCTCGTCCGATCACGGTTTTCAGGATTTGTCGGTCGGTGTCGTTCAACGCAACGCGAATATCCCTGATACATTGCACCAGGCTGTCATCTGTCACGGCGATGCCGGGCCAAACCGTCGCGATCAGATGCTCTCGATCCACCAGGTGACCCTTGGCCTCGACCAGCAAGGTCAGGATGCGGACCGACTGGTTGCGGAGTCTGAGTTCGGCGCCATCCGGGCCGCGAAGCGTCGAGGTGACCGGGTCGAAGGTTCGATCCCCAAGTGTTAGGCGTTTTCCGGTCAAAGCTGTCCCGATCCGTGTTGCCACAGCTGTTTTGCCCATCCCGGTCCGGAACCGGACAGGTCAAAGGCTTCGGTTCCAGCAAGCCCCACGACACGGCAAGACTGCAACAAAAATCAATGACGTCTGGTGGAAACCCTGCTGACCAATACCGCCAGATCCGGATCAGGCCGCCCGGCAAAAACCGATTGTGCACGGCGTTCAGTCTTCAACCGCCAGAAATCACCCGCGCCGGGATCCCCGCCACGGTCGCCCCTGCAGGAACGTCCCGCGTGACCACCGCATTGGCGCCGATCACCGCGTGGTCTCCGACCTTCAGCGGACCGATCAGCTTGGCCCCAGCGCCCACGTCGACATGACCGCCCAGTTCGACAGGGCCCGCCAGGGTGACCTGGTGAAAGATCATGCAATTCACGCCGATCCTGGCGTCCGGATGGATGATGATCCCCGTCGGGTGGGTCAGGCGCAAGCCGCCGCCAATCTGGGTGGTCAGGTGGATTTCACACTGGGTGATCACCGACCAGAACAGGTGGTTCAGCGCCCAATAGCGCGAGATCAGACGCCAGATCACACCGCCCCGCGCCCGCGCCGCCTGATAGCGGCGAATGGCGCGCATCAGCTTGCTGGCGGGGTCCCAGAACCCACGGATCGCCTCGCGCGACCAGTCCGGCTCTGTTGCTGAAATCTGACTGCTCTGATCCATGCCCATATCCGTTTTCCCCGGCCTATCGCGGCTCTGGGGCAAGAAGATGGCAAAAATCCAGAAACAATGCCGGCTCAATCGGAAAACTGGTGCGAGAAATGAAACGATTGGGCATCATCTCTGAAAAAGTTTAGCGGCCACCATATTCTCGCCCGGTTTCTGGGCGATTCCGCGAACGAGGTGCGACGTTCATCAACGCGCGCCCGAAGATGTACGAGTGAAAGGTTCAGGCAGGTCATGCCATTTGGGATCCCACAAAACACCGCCCCCGGATACCGGCCCGAGATTGACGGGCTGCGTGCCATAGCCGTTCTGTCGGTGGTCTTTTACCACTTTGGCATTCCCGGGTTCGGCGGAGGATTTGTTGGCGTCGACGTCTTCTTTGTGATTTCGGGTTTCCTGATCGGCGGCATCCTGTGGGAGGAATACAAGACAACCGGCAGCATCCTGCTGCGCCGCTTCTACATCCGCCGCTTCCGCCGGTTGGCGCCCGCCTTCTTTGTCATGGCGCTGGGCACCACGGCGCTGGCCTGGTACATCCTTTTGCCCTTTGAGTTCCGCGAATACGGCAAGGCGCTGATCGCCTCGACCGTCTATCTGTCGAACGTTCTGTTCTATCGCGGTGCGGGCTATTTCGACACGGCGTCCGAAGAAAAGCCGCTGCTGCACACATGGTCGCTGTCGGTCGAGGAACAGTTCTACATCTTCCTGCCTTTGGCGCTGTTGCTTCTGGCGCGCTGGCCCCGCGTGCTGTTGCCGGTGCTTGTGCTGATCGGCGTTGGGTCTCTGGCGCTGTGCATCTGGGTCACCCCCAGCCAACCAACCGCCGCCTTCTATCTTTTCCCGTTCCGCGCATGGGAGCTGTTGGCGGGCGTCCTGTTGGCCATCTGGGGGCAGGAACGCGGTCGCACCTGGGCGCGTTTCGGGTGGTTGTCGATCCTCGGACTGGCGATGATCGCCGCCTCGGTTGTGCTGATCCGGCCCGGTCCGCAGTTTCCCGGTGTCGTGGCGCTGGCCCCTGTAATTGGCACCCTGCTGGTGCTGGGCCACAGCGGCGCGCGCGACGGTATCAACGATCTGCTGCGGTCGCGGGTCGCAGTCTTTTTTGGCCTGATCTCGTACTCGCTGTATCTGTGGCATTGGCCGGTTTTCACCCTGTCGAGCTACCTGCGCGACGGCCACACATCGCTGCCCGAGGCGCTGGCCTGGATGGCGGTGTCGGTCGGTCTTGCCTGGCTGTCCTGCCGGGTGATTGAAAACCCCATCCGACATGCGAGATTCCTGCCCGGCTGGTCCGTCCTGGGCGGCGCGGCGATTGCCTCGGTCTGCCTGCTGGCGATCGGCGGCCTGCTGTACCAGCGCGACGGGCTGCCAGATCGCTTTGGTCCGGGCGCTGCGCCGCACATTCGCGCCTCGGCCGATTTCCTGCAGGATTGGAGCCGGTGCACCACACCCACATCGGGCCCTCATGCCGGGCTCGAGATCTGCCCGATCGGTCCCGACGGCCCGCCCGAGATGCTGGTCTGGGGCGATAGCCATGTCCGCGCGATGAAAGAGGGGCTGGATCTGGCCTCGCACGAGGCGGGCAAGCCCGGCCTGATCATCTGGCGCGCAGGCTGCCCGCCCCTGATCGGACTGCGCAAGATCGAAAGCGCGGCGACGCCTTACCAGGATTTCGAATGTGAAAACGCCACGTTGCAAGTCAAGCAGAGCCTGACCAGTCTGCCCACCGTCGACACCGTGCTTTTGGTGGGCCGCTGGGCCTATTACGCCACCGGTACCGGCACCGGTCTGGACCTGGAAAACACGATCCAGATCCTGCCGGCCAGCGGGGCCGTTGATCTGAATCTTGGTCAAGAAATGCTGCTGCAACGGGCTGCAAGGGCCACGGTGTCATCCTTGCTGGACCATGTCGGCCATGTCGCCGTTCTGCGCCAGCCGCCCGAGATCCCGAATTATGATTCCCGCATCGCGGCGCGGGCCGTCGCGCATCAGGCTTTGCCCCTGACCGGGGCCTACGCCGTATCCCCCAAGGCGCCCCTGCAGCAGATCGCCCCGCGGGCCGCGCGCGGAGATGCGCTGTTTGTCGACATGGCGGAACAAGGCGTCATCACCTGGATCGACCCCTGGCCGCGGCTGTGCGGCGACACGACCTGCAACGCATTGCATGCGGGCACCGGGTTCTATTTTGACAACAATCACCTGACCAATTCGGCGGCGCTGGCCTTGCGCGATCTCTTTGATCCGATCTTTGACCGCCGCGCAGTCGCCCTGAGGGTTGGCGAATGAGCCACGCCCTGGCGCAGGTGCACTGGGACGCAATTGTTATCGGCACCGGCATCGGCGGCGGCACGCTGGGCCGATCCCTGGCCGAGGCAGGGCAAAAGGTGCTGTTTCTCGAGAAAGGTCCGCAGGGCCACCGGGCCGAACAGCAGGGGTTGAACGACGATGTCTTTGTGCCCGAGGCGCGACAGGTGCGCGGTTATTGGCCCGACCCGATCAGCGCCACGGTCAATGGGCGCAGCTCGTCCTTTTACGCGCCGCTGGGCGCGGGCGTCGGCGGGTCCTCGGTCTTTTATGCCGCGACGCTGGAACGGCCCGAGCGGCATGACCTGGACCCACAGCCCGACCTGCCGCACCCGACAGGGGGCTGGCCCTGCAGCTTTGATCAGATGGTGCCGTGGTACGACAGGGCTGCGGGCCTTTATGCGCTGTCCGGAACGGCTGACCCGCTTGGCGCGGATCCCGCTGTGCCACTGCGCGACCCGCCAGAGATGTCGGCCGCCGATGCCGCGCTGTTCCAAGCGTTTCAAAGCGCTGGCCTGCATCCATATCGCGCGCACACGGCTGTGCGGGATCTGCCCGATTGTCAGTCCTGTCTGGGTGTGAAGTGCCCCAAACCCTGCAAGATGGATGGCCGCTCGGCCGGGGTGGAACCGGCGCTGGCCACGGGCAATGCCACGCTGATGGACATGTGCGCCGTGACCCGCCTGTTAGGTGCGGGCGACCGGATCGACGGGGTCGAGGCGCGGCGGGACGGCGAAACCCTGACCTTTCGGGCAAGCAGGTATATCCTGGCTGGCGGAGCGTTGAATTCGCCGCGTGTCCTCTTGGCCTCGGCAAGCGAGGTCTGGCCGCAGGGCTGTGCCAATTCAAGCGGGCTTGTCGGGCGCAACCTGATGTTCCACCTGAACGAGATGATCGCCGTCTGGCCCCCCAAGGACGCCCGCGCCGCCGGGCCGACCAAGGCCATTTCCCTGCGCGATCACTACGTGGTCGACGGCCAGCGCATGGGCATGGTGCAGGCCATGGGCGTTGACGTCGGATACGGAGAGATCCTGCACTACCTGGGCCAGATGACCGAACGGTCCCGCTTTCGCCGGGTGCCGGGGATCAAGCCGCTTTTGCGTCTGCCCGCCGCCGTTGCGGCGCAGGCGTTTGGCGATGCCAAGATCTTTGTCGGCCTGCTTGAGGATCTGCCCTACGCCGACAACCGCGTGAGTTTTGATCCCGCCGCGCCTGACCGGATCCAGGTGGACTACACCTTGCACCCTGAGTTGCTGACCCGCCGCCGCGCCTTTCGCAAGGCGATCCATCGCGGTTTCAAGGGCAGCAGGCGGATGTTCCTGGGCCTGACACCCGAGCTGAATTTCGGACACCCCAGCGGGACGGTGCGGTTCGGCGCGGACCCGGTGCACTCGGTTCTGGATGCCGATTGCAGGGCGCATGATCTGACAAATCTCTATGTCGCCGACGCCTCTTTCATGCCAACCTCGATGGGGGTGAACCCCAGCTTGACCATCGCAGCCAACGCCCTTCGGGTGGCGGATGCGATCCTTGGGAAAGGACCGACACCGTGACAGACACTGCGCCTTTGGATGGCGTCGCCGTGGTCACCGGCGCAGGCTCGGGTCTGGGCCGCGCGCTGGCCGTTGGCCTGACACAACGCGGGATCACGGTCATCGGGTTTGGCCGCCGCCTCGCGGCGCTTGAGGTCACGGCGACGGACTGCGCCAAGGGCACGTTCGTCCCGATGGCCGTCAACGTCGCGGATGCACGGGCGGTGGATCAGGCGTTTGCCAGGATCGAGGCGGATCACGGTCCCGTCGCCCTGCTGATCAACAACGCCGCCGTCTATCCGCACCGCGATTTTCTTGAGGAAACGGCAGACAGTTTCATGCAGACCGTCGCGACCAACCTGGGTGGTGTCGTGGCCTGCAGCCAGGCGGCCCTGCGCGGCATGGTTGCGCGCGGGTCTGGCCGCATTCTGAACGTGGCCACTTTTGCCGACATCGCGCCCTTGCCGACGGCCGGGGCTTATTCGGTGTCGAAAGGCGCGGCGCGTATCCTGACGCGGGCCTTGGTTGCGGATCTGGGCGATCGGTTTCCGGGCATCGTCATCAGCGACTGGATGCCGGGCATGCTGAAGACCGGGATGGGCATTCCCGATGGTCTGCCGCCTGAGGTTTCGGCGGCCTGGGGTGTGAAACTGGCCTTGATGGCGGACCCCTCTCTGAACGGAACCGTCTTTGAACAGGACCGCGAGGTGCTGCCGCCCCGAGGGCTGAAGGGCAAGATCAAGGATCTGGTTCTTCTGCGGAAAGGCACCCAGCCGCGCAGGCTTTGATCTGAAAAACCCGGGCGCACAGGCCCGGGCCGCGTCTGCTTGCCCCCACGAGCAGACACTTGCGCACCCGATGCTGCGGTGTGGTGCGCCGAATTCGGTGGACTTTGCTAGACGGCACCTTCCTTGCCGGACCGCTGCGACAGGGCGTGCAGGATCTGGCCCGGCAGAATGGCAAGGCATTGCGCGTACCGTGGCACAAGACGGCGCGGGCTGGTGACCATGCGCCAGGCCCACTCCATCGCAACACGGCGCACCCACTTCGGCGCGCGTTCCTGGGCACCGGCAAAGAAATCGAGGCCAGCGCCGATGCACACGAAGCCGATGCCGGGTGCGTGTGTCCGGCCCTGGGCGGCAAAGACCTCTTGCTTGGGCGCGCCAAGGGCAACGAAGCACAGGCCAATATCTGCTGCATTCAGCTTTTCGAACACGTCCCGGGCCGCATCCCCCTTGGGGTCAAACCCGTAGTCCGGCGAAATCAACGTGACCAGCTGCAGCCCCGGAACCTGTTGTTCCATATGACGTTTTGCAGCTGCCAGGGTGTCATCGGTGCTGCCGACAAGGGCAACTTTGACGCCTTCGCTGGCGGCGATCTGCGCGAGGGGCAGAATTGAATCCGATCCCGGGATCAGGTCGACCGGTTTGCGCGCAATCCGCGAGGTCCAGACGATGGGGTTGCCATCCGCCACAACAAAATCCTGCGCGGCATAGGCGGCGCGAAACTCGGCGCTGCCCGCCAGTTTCACAAGGTGGTCCATGTTCAATGTCGCCAGGGCAAACCCGTCGCGCGCCCGAAGCCTGTCGCGGACGTGCGCAGCCAGCACATCCCAGGTCGGGACGTTGACGCTGACGCGGAACTCTTTACCAAAATACTCCATACACTTCCCGCCGACTGCAGGCCCCCACACCCCCTTCATACAGGAGGTGCCGGATCAGGTTCCACAAAAAGCCATATTCGGGCGGTAAAAAGGCAACATTATGGTCTGTCCGTGTACAATTTCAGTATGGCCACACAGACGTTCATCATTTGCGAACATTCGCCGAACTAATGCCAACTTTACACGTTTGATTTGGCGGGCAAAGGGACGGCTGCAAGAATCGCTTGCGCGGACCAGTGCCATGTTTCCAATTTGCGGGCGTTCGCCCGCGACTCGTCCAAAGGATCCCCGCCCTCGTGCCACGGATTTCGATCATCGGCTGCGGCTTTGTTGCCGACCTGTATCTGCGGTCCTTGCAGAGCTTCCCCGATATCTCGGTGGCGGGTGTCTACGATCACGACCCCGAGCGTCTGCGGGTCTTTTGCACCCATTGGAACCTGCCGTCCTGCGACACGCTGGATGCGCTGTTGGCCGCCACGCCTCTGGACGGGCTGGTGCTGAACCTCACCAATCCCGGCGCGCATTACGACATCAACAAGGCCTGCCTTTTGGCCGGACGGCACGTCTATTCCGAAAAACCGCTGGCGATGGAGTTGGATCAGGCCAAGGACCTGCACCGCATCGCCGGTGAGACCGGGCTGATGCTGGCCTCGGCCCCCTGCTCGGTGTTGGGAGAGGCCGCACAGACGCTGGGCCATGCGATTCGCAATCAGGTCTGCGGCACGCCCCGCCTGGTCTATGCCGAACTGGATGACGGGTTCATTCCCCAGGCGGCCTACAAGAAATGGCTCAGCGAAAGCGGCGCGCCCTGGCCCTATCAGGATGAGTTCGAGGTCGGCTGCACGCTGGAACATGCGGGCTATTATCTGACCTGGTTGATCAGCTGGTTTGGTCCGGTGCGCAGCGTCACGGCGGCCAGCGCCGAATGCCTGCCCGACAAGACGGGCACCGGCCCCACGGCCCCCGATTTCGCCACGGCCACGCTGTTCTTTGACAGCGGCATGGTGGCGCGGCTGACCTGTTCGATCCTTGCGCCGCATGATCACAGCATCCGCGTGATCGGTGACAAGGGTGTGCTCAAGCTGAACCGCGCCTGGGACAACGATGCGCCCGTGCGCTATGCCCGACGGTTGACCCTGCGGCGGCGGCTGATGGAGCACCCCTTGCCGCGCCGCATTCGGCTGCCCGGGCCCACGCATCCCAAGGTCAAACGCTGGGGCGCGGCGGCGATGAACTTCATGCTGGGCCCGGCCGAGATGCTGGACGCACTGGCGAAAGGCCGCCCATCGCGGCTGAGCGCAGATTTCGCACTACATATGACCGAGGTTACACTGGCCATGTCATCGGCCGGTGACAGCGGGGGCGCTGTAAAGATGACGACCACCTGTGAACGAATGGAGCCAATGGTATGGGCCCAGTAAAAACCGTAATGATTACAGGCGCTTCAGGCTTTATCGGCCGCGCCACCGTTGCCGAGGCCCGCGCCCGTGGACTGACCGTCCGCGCGATCGTAAGATCCTCGCCCCTGCCCGAATGGGACGCGGATCCAGAGATCGAGGTGATCCACGCCGATCTGTCGGATCCCACGCAGGCGATGAAGCTGACCCATGCGATGGATGTCGACGCGCTGATCCATGCCGGGTCTTCGATGTCGGGCAACCCCGAAACGCAAGAGGCCGACACCGTCCACGCCACCCGCACCCTGCTGGATGCCATGCGCATTGCGCCGGTGCCGCCGGGCCGCGTGGTCGTGATCAGCTCGCTTGCCGTTTATGACACGCTGTGCGTGCCGATGGGTGGCGTCGTGACCGAAGCGACGCCGATGGAGGAAATTGACTCGGCGCGCGATCCCTATGTGCGCGGCAAGCTGGCGCAAGAGGCACTGTTTGTCGAAGCCGCCCGCAACGATGGCTTTCAGCTGTGGGTCATGCGCCCCGGCGTGGTCTATGGCCCCGGTCGGGTCTGGAACGCGCATATCGGGTTCGGCTCTGGCAACTGGCTGTTCCGCGTGGGCACCACCGGCCAGGTCCCGGTCTGCCACGTGGATCTTTGCGCCGAGGCGCTGGTGACTGCCGCGCAGACCAAGACCGCCGATATCTCGTCGCTGAACGTCATCGACGAGGATCTGCCCGACCGCAGCCGGTTTATCGAAACCCTGCGCGCCTCTGGCTGGTCCAAACGCGTCGTGCCTGTGCCCTGGCAGGTGCTGATGCCCGTGGCCCGCGCGCTGGAACCGATGGGCAAACATGTCCCCGGCCTGTTGCGTCCAGCCGTGCTCAAGGCCCGCATGTCACCGCTGCGCTATGACAGCACGGCCTTGCGGTCACGTCTGGGCATCCGCCAGACGAAACCGTTCGAGACCCTGATGCAATCCGCGATACAGCCGGGGCGGCTTCCGTGACACTGCCCCGGCTTGCCTATCTCACGGGCGAATACCCCCGCGCGAGTGACACTTTCATTCAGCGCGAGGTTGCCGCCCTGCGCGCGCTTGGCCACGAGGTGCTGACCTGCTCGATCCGACGCACCGGCGCCGAACATCTGGTTGGTCCCGAACAACGCGCCGAACATGCCCGCACGTTCAACGTGCTGAACGCCGCCAAACACCCCCTGCGCCTGATCCGGGCGCATTTGCGTTTTCTGCGCAGCCCGCGCCGGTACCTTGGCGCGCTGTGGCTGGCCGCACGCACCGCGCCGCCGGGATTGAAGGCGCGGCTGTTCCAGCTGTTCTATTTCCTCGAGGCCGGCGTGCTGGCCGCTAGGCTGCAGGACGAAGGTGTCGACCATCTTCACAACCACATCGCCAAGGCATCCTGCACCGTTGCGATGCTGGCCAGCCGCCTGTCTGGCATCCCGTTCAGTTTCACGATCCACGGGCCGGACATCTTTTTCGAACCGCACCACTGGCGCATCGACGTCAAGGCGCGAGAGGCAAAATTTGTCAGCTGTATCAGCCACTTCTGCCGCTCTCAGCTGATGAGCTTTGCCGCGACGCAGGATTGGGACAAGCTGCACATCGTGCATTGTGGCGTCGATCCCGCGCGCTATGACGCCGCCCCGGCGCATGAGGGCAAAGAGCTGCTGTTTGTTGGCCGTCTGGCCGCCGTCAAAGGTGTGCCGATCCTGTTGCAGGCCCTTGTGACGCTGCGCCAAACCCACCCCGATCTGCGCCTGACACTGATCGGCGACGGCCCCGACCGCCGCGCCTTGGAACAACAGGCCAAGACCCTTGGCGTTGACGACCTGGCCGCCTTTGTCGGCTACAAATCCCAGTCCGAGGTGGCCGAGGCGCTGGCCACCACCGACCTCTTTGTCCTGCCCAGTTTTGCCGAAGGCGTACCCGTTGTCCTGATGGAGGCCATGGCCGCGCAGGTGCCTGTTGTCACAACCCGCATCGCGGGTGTGCCGGAACTGGTGGAGGACGAAACCTCGGGCCTGCTGGTGCCGCCGGGCGACGTCGACGCCTTGGCCCACGCGCTGGGCGCGCTGCTTGCCGATCCGGGCAGGCGTCGCAGGATGGGCGTGGCGGGGCGTGGCAAGGTCGCCACAGAGTTTGCGATCGCAACCGAGGCTGCCAAGCTTTCGGCACTTTTCTGCACTAGCAGCATGGCCGAACCCGAAACCCCGGAGCCCAAGGCCGCCGCATGACCCCTGTTGATGCCGTTCTGATTGGTCGCAACGAAGGCGACCGGCTGGTCCGTGCCTTGCGGGCCGTGCAGGGACAGGTGCGGCAAGTGGTGTATGTCGACAGCGGCTCGACCGACGCCTCGGTGGCGCAGGCGGAACAGGCCGGGGCCAAGGTTGTTCAACTGGACATGTCGGTGCCCTTTACCGCCGCCCGCGCCCGAAATGCGGGGTTTGAGGCCCTGGACGATCCGCAGTTTGTCCAGTTCATCGATGGCGATTGCGCGCTGGATCCAGACTGGATCGACGCAGGCCGCGCCTTTCTACAGGTCAATCCGGACCACGCCATGGTCACCGGCTGGCGGTCTGAACTTCACCCCGAGGTCAGCGTCTACAACCGGCTTTGTGACTTCGAATGGCACCGCCCGGCGGGGCGCATACTGGCCTGCGGCGGCGACATGATGGTCCGCGCCCGGGCCTTTCAGCAGGTCGAAGGGTTCGACCCCACAGTGATCGCGGCCGAGGATGACGAATTCTGCACCCGCCTGCGCAAGGCCGGCTGGCTGCTGGAACGTCTGCCTTTGGGTATGACCCGTCACGACGCTGCCATGACCACATTCGGCCAATGGTGGAAGCGCGCTGTGCGCACCGGCCACGGTTTTGCGCAGGTTGGCCATGCTCACCCCGAGTATTTCACCCGTGAACGCAAACGCGTCTGGGTCTATGGCGCAATCTTGCCCGCTGTCGCGGTTGCAGGCGCGCTGATCCACTGGCTGATTCCGGGTCTGGTCCTTGGTCTGTACCCCCTCAACTGGGCGCGAACGGCCAAGGGGCTGCAAACCGAAGGCCTGAACCCAACCGAGGCCCGCCATCAGGCGGTATTCCTCACCCTTTCCAAGTTTCCCAATCTGATCGGCATGCTGACCTTTTACCGCCGCCAAAGACGTGGCGCGGCGATGCAGTTGATCGAGTACAAGTAAGGCAGGTCCATGAGCACCCAGACACGCGTCGGATTGATCGGCGCAGGATACATCGCCACCTGGCACGCAGAGGCCCTGGCTGCCACGCCCGGCGTCACCGTGGCCGCGGTTTGTGACCTGTCCAAAAGCGCCGCGCAGGCGATTGCCGCGCCACATGGTGCAGTCGTCTTCACCTCGGTGGACGAGCTGATCGCCTCGAACACCTGCGACGCGGTGCATATCCTGACGCCGCCGGACCTGCACCACCGGCTGGCCATCGACTGCCTGCAAGGCGGGCTGCATGTGCTGGTCGAAAAGCCGGTTGCGCTGTCTGCCACGGAAACCGCCGAGGTCGAGGCCGCCGCCCAAGCCGCCGGGAAACGCTTTCACGCGGGTCACAATTTTCTGGGCATGCCGTCGTATGAACGTCTGAAACAGGCGGTGACGACGGGTAGGCTGGGCAAGGTGTCGTCGGCCGAGATCACCTGGTCCTTCCCGCTTGCCCCGTTGCGGTCGGGGCCGTTCAATTTGTGGCTGTTGCGCGAGCCCAAGAACCTGCTGCTGGAGCTTGGGCCCCACCTGATGGGTTTTGCGGTCGACCTGTTCGGCACGCCGCAGGTGCAGGCGGCGACGCTCAGCAAACCGGTGGCCCTGCCGGGCGACGACATGCGCGCGCAAGGCTGGCGGATCATGGCGCGGGCCGGGGATGTGGATCTGTATTTCAACATCCAGCTGGTCGAATCCGTCGATGACCGCTCGGTTCTTGTGCGGGGCTCGTCCGGTGTGGCGCGGATGGATCTGGCGGCGGATACGCTGGTCATCAACCGCGAAAATGCCTCGGACCTGATCCTGAACCCGTTGCGGCGGCAGACCGATCAAGGCTGGCAGCATCTGCGCGAAGGCATGGTGAACGCGACACGCCAGGTGGTTTCGCTGAACAAGCGCCAGCCCTATGCGCTCAGCTTTCGCGGCATGAACGCCGCGATCTACGGCGATCTGGCGGCAGGGCGAGGGCCCGATACGCGGTTTTCCGGCGCGACGGCGGTCACCGTGATGCAGGCGCTCGACGATGCGCTGGCGCTGGTGCCGCAAGAGAGGCTGCAGGTCGCGGCGCCCATGGTGGCGACGCCGGCCCCCAAGCCCTCGGCCATGGTCATCGGCGGAACGGGCTTCATCGGCCGCGCGCTGGTGCGGCGGCTGGTGGCCGAAGGGCGCGATGTACGGGTCCTTTCACGCGGGCGGCACGGGCCTTTCCCCGATCTTGTTGATTCGGTGGAAACGGTGGGCGTGTCGCTGCACGACCAAGAGGCGCTGACGGCCGCGATGCAAGGGATTGATCAGGTTTATAATCTGGCGCGCGCGCTGGGCACCTCGTGGGAGGATTGCCTGGAAAACGACGTGGGTGTCTCGGTGGGCATCGCCAAAGCCGCGCAGGCGGCGGGGGTGAAACGCCTGGTCTATACCGGCACGATTGCCAGCTATGACATGTCCGACCCGACTGTGCGCATCACCGAGGACACTGGTTTCCCCGAGGATATGACCGACCGGAACCTTTACGCGCGCTCCAAGGCGGAATGTGAGCGGCAGTTGATGCAGATGCATGCAGATCAGGGCCTGCCGCTGACCATTGCCCGGCCCGGCATCGTGGTCGGCCCCGGCGGGCCGCTGCAGCACTGGGGCATCGGGCGCTGGCACGGCGCCGGCGCGGTGCGCATCTGGGGGCCCGGCCGAAATGCGCTTCCTTTTGTGTTGAACGATGATATCGCGGATGGCTTGTTCAAGATGGCAGAGGATCCAGCTGCGCTTGGCGAGGATTTCAACCTGATCGGCGATGTTCAGCTTTCTGCGCGGGATTATTTCGACGCCATCCACAATGCGCTGGGCGCCCGGATTCGAGTCAGTACCGGAAACCTGCATCTGTTCTTTGCCGCTGATGCGGTGAAACACCAGCTGAAGAAACACGCGCTGCGGCGCACCGGGTTGACCCGCCCCTCGCTGGCCGACTGGAAATCCCGCGCGCATTTCTCGCCCTTTGTGAACGACAAACCCAAGCGGATGCTGGGTTGGACACCCGAACCCGACCGGGCCCGGTTCATTGAAAAGGCCATTACCAATGCCAATCTCTTTGGCATCTGAAACAACGATCCCGGTAAACAATCCCCGGGTTTGAGACTTATTTTTGACAGATTTTTGGGGTCTATGAAGGAAAGTTAACGAGCAGACCCAAGATCTGACCGAGGCAAGTGCGTGTGGCAAGTGAGGCAAAACAGGACGATATGCAGGACGGGACCGGTCAGGTCATCCGGCCTGTTGTCGCGCGTGTGGCCATGAGCGGGCCGCGCAAGTTCACGCGCAAGCGCAAGGCGCAAACGCCCGAGGTCGAACCGGCCCCCGTTCCCCCAATGGAAACCCGTGCCGAACGTCTGGCCAGACGCCAGGCCGCAGAAGAGGCCGCGCTGAAAGAGGCAAGTCTGGCGCAGGCCGAGAAACTGAAGCTTGAAGAAGAGGCACGGCTCAGGGCCGAGGCGGAAGCACGGGCCAAATCGCAGCGGGAAAGCGCCGAGAAAATGCGCGCCAAGATGGCGCAAGAGGCCGAGGCCAAGCGCCGCGCGGCGGATCAGCAGGCCGCCGAAGCCCGCGCTGCCAAGGCCGCAAGGTCGCCTGATCCCGCAGACGTGCGCAAAGCATTGGACCGTCAGTCCGCCCAAGACCTTGCCGAGGCTGCACAGGTCATGGCCGAACGGGAGGCGGCGCAGCGCAGATCGGCTGAGCGAACCCGCCTGGCGGCGGAAAAGGCGAAACGCGCCGCGCAACTGCTGGAGGACCCGGTGGTCGATCGCCCGGTTTCGGATCAATCCGACGACCTGGTGGCCAAACGGGCGCGTGCCAAGGTGATGTTGTCTCCGCAAACACGGGTCGACATTCCGCCCGAAGACCCGATTCCACAAACCGCGCCTGTGGCGGATCCCGAGCCTGCTGTCCCACACTCCAACAGAGTCCGTTGGGACAAGCTGCGGACCTTTACGGTCGACGAAAAGCACCTGAATCGCAATCGGGTGATCACAGCCTCGCGCGCGGATCCCGCCCACGCGGCCTTTGACATTCTGCGCACACGCCTTTTGCAGGCGTTGCGGGATCGTGGTTGGCATCGGGTCGCGATCACCTCGCCGACCAAGAACTGTGGCAAGACCTTTACGGCGGCCAATCTTGCGATCAGCCTGTCGCGGCAGGAAAACTGCCGGACGATCCTGATGGATCTGGACCTGCGCAACCCGTCGCTGCACAAGGTTCTGGGCGCTTCGAACCCCGGTGCCATTGGCGACATGCTACGTGGCAAGATCCCACCCGAAGATCACCTGCGGCGTATGGGCAAGAACCAGATTCACGCCGGGCACAACATAGCTTTCGGGTTCAACGACGAAGTTGAACCATATGCATCAGAACTTTTGCAGGAAACCGGCACGGCCGAGGTGCTGGCCGAAATGGAAGCAAGGTTCGATCCTGACATCGTGCTGTTTGACCTGCCCCCCGCCCTGTACCACGACGACGTCATGGGCTTTCGCCCGCAATTCGACGGGGTGCTGTTGGTGGTTGGAGGCGGAGTGACATCGCCCAAAGAGGTCAAGGATGTCGAACGTCGGCTGGGCGCCGAGACGCCCTTGCTGGGAACGGTGTTGAACTACGCCGAAGGCGCGAACGTCACCAAATACAGTTACTGACGGGATTTGCCCTTTTGGGCGGCGCGGACGGTCTGCATTCTGTGCACGACGACCGCGGCCGCGATGCTCAGAAGGGCGCAAAGGCTTGTGGCAATCGTCAAGGTCATCCGCGTGTCTCCGTTGAAGTCCCGTTGAACAGGGCGCTCTCACCAAACCGTACACCCATATCGCGCAGGGACAAGGGCAATGCGACGATCAGGGCCACCATTCCAGCAACCCAGGCAAAACGCCGCTGGCCGGGCACGCGGCGGCGTGCGCGGACGTGCGGGATGGCAACGACCGGCTGAATGCCCAGCATGCGTTCCATCTGCGCTGCTGTGCGGATGCGCGGCGTCAGCAGCTCCAGCGCAAAGGCAACCGCAAGCCCCAGGATCAGGCTGGCGGCGCCGCCCATCATTGCAAGCTTCTTGCGGCTGCCCGAGATAGGCATCTCGGGCACCAGTGCTGTTTCCAGCACTTCAAAGCGCTCGGCCTGTTGGCGATCTTCCAGTTCCTGCCCCATCTCGGCTTCGGCCTTGCGGCGAGTGATCACACCATATTGTTCCTGCAACTGGTTCATCTGCCGTTCCAGGATGTTGAATTCGCGCTCGACCTCGGGCGCCGCGGCAAGCAGGGCCTCGGTCTGGGCGATCCGATCCGTGACCAGCGATTTCTGGTTCTCGAGCAGGCGGATCTGGTTTTCCAGCACCTCCAGCCGCTGACGGGTGGCGTTGTTCTGCAGCGAGACGATCTCGCGGTCGAGGGCCAGTTCGCTGTCGCGCAGGGTGGTCAGCTGGCTGCGCAGTTCGACAACGCCGGCGGGCAGGGATTCAGCGTTGTCCTGCTTGAAGGCGGCAATCCGGTCTTCCAGCGTGTCGATTTCGCCCCGAACGCGGGCCTCTTCGGTTTCAAAGAAATTCAACGTGTCGCGCGCCCGGTTCTGACTGCGGGTGCGGGACACCTCGATCACGCTGTTCATCAGGTCGTTGGCCACCGCGGCGGCGATCACCGGATCACCCAGACGCACGGTGATCATCAGACCCGAGGGCGTGTTGTTCGGCTGAAAGGCCTGCTGCGGGTTCACGATCTGCGTGATGCGCGCGGCCTGACGCAGTTGAAAGATCATCTCGTTCAGCGACATCTCGGGGCGGTCATTGAACAGGTTGTACCGTTCCATCACACCCAGCAGGTTGTCGCGCGACATCAGGCGCTGTTCGATCAGCCGAAGGCGCAAGGCGGGATCGGTGGTCGGCGCCGAGTTTCCGGCCAGGCGGTCGGGGATCTGCGAGCTTTCCAGCTGGATCACGGCTGTGGCTTCGTAAAGCTTGGGCTGCTGCAGCGCATAGTAAAGCGCGCCCAGTGAGCCAAGCATAGCAATGAAAAGGATCAGGACGGCGCGGCGGCGGAGCGCCGAAAAGACTTCGTCGAACGACTGGAACTGGTTCATCTACTCATTACGCTCCCGCAAGGTGTGCCCCCAATGCGTTCGGAAAACGAAGCGCCCACAAACACGAGTGTTTCACGATCACTCAGGGCGCGCCACTTTCCTGACACAAACTACAGGATTTGCCTCCTGTTTACCAAGTGTTTCGCCCGTTTCGCGGGCAACAGATCGTTTCCAATTTCGGAACCGCCGCCATATTTTTGCCATGTTTCGCAAGAGATTGGCCCATTCGCCAGGGACAATGTCCCGCAAACCGAATGGATCGGCCAGCGGCCGGCGAAACTTTGCATCCTCACCATATCACCCGCCAACCTTTGGACGCTGCGCGACGCCTGTCTTGGGGTAAGTCGTGACCACGTCCCAAACGATTCGCTGCATCAACGCGGCAAGTTCGGGTCCGGGTGACACGGCCGGCGCGCCATCGGCGCGGCGCAGATCAAAGGCCAACCCCTCGGGCGAGCGGTGATAGAGCACGGCGTAGTGCGTCAGTGCGATCAGATAGCTGCCAAGGTCGTTCAGGTGGATCGTGTCCAACCCGCCGTCCTCGGTTCGGGCAAACAGATCTTCGCGGCTTGTGACCGGACCGACACCGCCCTGCGCCTCGATGTCCTGCACGACGCGGGCCAGAACCTGGCCGCCGGGAATCACGTGGATCGGCTGCACCCCGTCGCGGTAGTTCATCGCGGTACGCAGCATCGCCTTTTCCCAATACCGTTCGGTGTCGGCGTCCAGCCGTGTCATCCAGCCCTGGGGATCGTCCAGACGGTGCCAGGTCTCGTACAGATAGATCCGGGTGTCAGCCGAACTGTCACGCGCCAGGCGGGCCCATTGGTGCAGGTAATAGGGCGCGTCGAAGTAATCGATTGCGGCCTCGATCTCGACCATCTCGGTCAGGACAAAGGCGCCATATTCTCCGCTTTCCAGCGCCTCGCGGGCGTCGCGGTAGTGCGGATGGGCGTTTTCCTGTTCAAACCCGTTGATCGGCTCGTCCGGTTCCCAGTGGGATTTCAGCGGTGTGCCCCAACCCAGTTGCACGGCATAGTCATGCCCTGCCAGCTGCGCGACCATTGCGGGGATATCCCGCCCGATCAGGCTGTGGCCCAGGTAATAGACCGGCATTGGCCCCGCGGGCGGGTCCAACGGGTCGGAATACAGCGCTTCGGTCTCGGCCAAACCCAGCGGCGAAGGGGTGCACCGCACCAGACCACAGGCGGCAAGCGTCATCAGCAAAAGCCCGGAACCCAACACGCGGCTGCGGCGCAGGCGCGCCGCCAAAGAGGTTGCAATCCGTCTCAATTGGCACGCTCCGTTCTGGCGCAAAGTGACAGGATCCAGCCTTCGCCGACCCATTGCGAAAAGGGCAGGGTCTCTCCCTTGAAAAAGGGGCCGATGGTGGTGGTGAAGCGGGCAAGCTGGCCTTCCAGCTCGAGCGCGTCAAAGCCGAAGATGACGCCGCACTCGGGATAGACCGCCTTGAAGATCGCCTCTTTCGCCGAAAAGACCTGCCGCTCGCGACCTGCAAACTTTTGGCGCTCTGACGGCGAACAGACAGAGTCGATCACGTCCTCTGGCAAGGGCTGGTCGGGTTCAACGTCAATGCCCATCGCCGAAACCTGATCCGAACGCGACACCACGGCCAGGCAATGATCCCCGGCGTGGCTGATGCTGCCGCGCAACCCCGGCGGCCACAACGGCGCGCGGTCGGGGCCCATGGGCAGCGGCACGTTCGGATATCCCAGCCCGGCCATCGCGCGCCGCGCGACCTGGCGGCCAAAGGCGAATTCGGCCTGCCGTTTGGGCACGGCGCGCGAGATGGCGCAGGCCTCAGAGGGGTGCAATTCCGGCACGGGGCCTTCGATCTTTGTGATCGCCCATGCGCTGTGTTCAGGCCAGACTGCCTGTTCTGCCAGTCGGTGCAACATCATCTCAGGCCCTGCGTCGCGCCCGCATCTCGCGCCGCCGCGCCATGGCGTCGGCACGGGTCTGCGCGCGGTCGTTTGGTGCGGCGGCGCTTGGCGTTTGTGGCGCAGGGGCAGTGCCGACCATCCCGGCAACGCGGGTGACCAGGTCACCCAGAACGGGGAACTGGAAGATATCGGTGATCGACAGAGCCTGCGCGCCCAGTTCTTCACGCAAGGCGCGGTGACATTGCACGGCCAGCAAAGAGTGCCCGCCCAGATCAAAGAAGCTGTCGCGCGCGGTGATGCCCTGCACCCCCAGGACACGGCTCCAGATGGTGGCGATGCGCGTTTCCAGATCGCCGGTGGCAACCCGACCCGAAACCGGGGCGGCAGCAGGGGCGACGGTGGCCACGGGTGTCGGCTTGGCGGTGGCAACGGGTGCCGGCAACGCCCCCCGGTCGACCTTTTTGTTGGGTGTCAGCGGGAAACTGTCGAGCCGCATGAACTTGCCCGGAACCATGAAGCTGGGCAGGTCGCTGGCCATGGCATTGCGCAGCTGGGCGTCGTCCAGAACCGCGGGGCCCGTGTAATAACCCACAAGACGCACGTCGCCGGGCGTGTCTTCGCGGGCTGCCACGACAGCCTGCGTGACGCCGGGCTGCGCTTCGAGCACGGCCTCGATCTCTCCGAGTTCGATACGGTAGCCGCGCAGCTTGATCTGGTGATCGACCCGCCCGACAAAGTCGATCCGGCCGTCGGCGCGGCGGCGGACCAGATCGCCGGTCCGGTACATCCGACCCGCGTGAAAGGGGTTCTCGACAAACCGCTCTGCCGTCAGTTCGGGCCGGTTCCAATAGCCGCGCGTCACCCCTTCGCCGCCGATCCACAGCTCTCCGGCCATGCCAACGGGCACCGGCTGGCGGGCATCGTCCAACACATACATCTGCTGGTTGGCCAAGGGCCGCCCGATGTTCACGACGCCTTCGGCGGCCTTTGCCGGTTCGGTCGAAGACCAGATCGTGGTTTCGGTCGGGCCGTACATATTGGTTAACGTTGCATCCGAAATATCGGCGAATTCCTCTGCCAAAACGCCGGGAAGTGGTTCCCCTCCCAGCATCAGGTGCTTTACGTCGCGAAGGGCAAGGCGCGCCTCGTCGTTCATCGCAATCATGCGCGCCATCGACGGGGTGCACTGCAAATGCGTCACCTCATGCCGGATCAACTGCGCCGCGATCGAGAAATCGTCCTCGGCCAACTCCGTTTCCCGGTTAGCGGCAGCCACGACGCGCGCCAGTGGATGCAGCCCGGCCAGCACAGTGTCGACCTCGATGCCATAGTCGATCAGGCAGGCAATCTCGCCCACGCCGATGCGCTTCAGCTCTTCGGTGCGCGCAATCGCGTCCTCGACCGTGCCGAACAGGCCGCTGTCGTTGAAGTACCGCTCAAAGGCGAAATCCAGGATGCCCTCAAGCTCGTCTTCGGAAAGCGATCCGAGGTCCAGCTCAAACGGGTTCTTCACGCCTTCGGGTTTCTTGAACGCCGGGAAGGCCCAGGCGTATTGCTTGATCAGACCGGCCGCCGAGCGCAGATAGTCCTTCATCGGCTCGCGCGCGATCTCGCGTGCCTCGTCGCGGCTGTCGGCCAGACAGGTGTGGAGCATCAGCGTGACGGTGAAATCGGCCGGGTTGTGACCGGCCTCGCGCAGCGCCTCGTGGTAGATGCGGATTTTGCCCGCGACCTCTTCGATGGATTGGCCCAGCAGGTGTGTCAGCACGTTGGCGCCCATCGCGCCCGCGTCTTTCCAGGTCTGCGGATTGCCCGCCGTGGTCACCCAGATCGGCAGCTCTTTGGAGACGGGGCGCGGCTGCGTCACGACCTCGTGCATCTCGCCATCCTTGCGGGGGAAGCCAACGCTTTCGCCGCGCCACAGACGGCGGACGGTGTCGATGTCGCGCAGCATGGCCGGTTTGTTGTCGGGCGGCGTGTTTTCGGGCCGCAGGACAAAATCATCGGGCTGCCAGCCGCTGGCAAATGCGATGCCCGCGCGGCCGTTGGTCAGGTTGTCGATCACGGCCCATTCCTCGGCGATCCGGGCGGGGTGATGCAGCGGCGAAACGCAGGACCCGGCGCGCACGCCGATGTTCTTGGTGACACCCGCAACCGCCGCCCCGGTGACCGAGGGGTTGGGGTAAGGCCCGCCAAAGGCGTGGAAGTGGCGTTCGGGCGTCCAGACGGCGCAGAAGCCGTTTTCGTCGGCGAACTTCGCGCCTTCCAGCAGCAGGCGATACTTGTCGCGGCCCGCGCCGCCGTCGTTGCCCCAATAGTAGATCGAGAAACCCATCGATTGGGCCGAGCGTACAGGCCCTTTCGAGATCAGGCCGCGGTCTTCATCGCTGGTCAGAACCACCTTGAAGCCGCGTGCGGTGGCGTAGAACAGCTCCAGCACCGAGATGTCGAAGCTGAGGCTCGTGACCGCAAGCCATGTGCCCGCCGGATCATGCGCGACGCGCTGGTCCATGCCGGTATAGAAGTTCGCGACGTTGCGGTGTTCGATCATCACGCCCTTGGGCTTGCCGGTCGAGCCGCTGGTGTAGATCAGATAGGCGAGGTCCTCGGGCCCGCTGGTGTCGGGCAGATTGCTGTCAGAGGCCTGTGCCACACGCGGATCAGTGTCGAGCGTCAGAACCTGCGCCCGATGCGGGGGCAAGGTCACGCCGGTCTGCGTGACGATCACGCCTGCGCCGCTGTCGGACACGAAATGTTCAAGCCGGTCAGCGGGATAGCTTGGGTCCATCGGCAGATAGGCGCCCCCGGCCTTCAGGATCGCCAGCGCGCCGACCATCAGGTCGACCGAGCGGCGGGTGCACAGGCCGACGACCGTATCTGGGCCAACACCCATGTCGCGCAGCACATGCGCGGCGCGGTTGGCGCGGGCGTTCAGCTGGGCATAAGTCAGCGTCTGGTCTTCGAAGACAAGCGCAGGGGCCTCGGGTGTGGCGGCAACCTGCGCCTCAAAGGCACGGTGCATGGTCAGCGCGCGGTCGTGATCGGTGGCCGTGTCGTTGAACCCGCTCAGAACCAGTGTGCGTTCGCTGTCAGGCAGGCGAGGCAGGGCGTCGATGGCGGTGTCCGACGGTTGCGCGGCCAGCATCGCCAGACGGTCTGCCAACAGGTCCGCCAAAGCCGCATCGATGCGACCGGTGTCAATGTACAGCCTTGGGGTTTCGCCCAGTTCCACCGTCAGGGCCGCGCCGGGCACGGGGCCTGCGCCAAGGCTGACAGCCAGGTCGGGCGTCACGGGTGGTGTCAGGGCAGGATCCCGCAAGGGCAGGTCACGGGCGAACCCGACCTTCGCGATCAGCGTCTCTGTCTCGGCGGTCAGGCGGGTGGCCATCGCAGCCAGCGTGCCCTTGGTGTCGATGCGCAGCGGAACCCATCCGGCCACATGGCCGGTGACCTCAAGCGCTGCAAGATCAGCGTGGCGCAGCGCGACATCGCAGGGGCCTTCGGTCAGGTGGCTGACCCAGGCGGCGACGTGTTCCAGGCCCAGCGCGGGCAGGTCGCGGGTGTCGATCTTGTCCGAACCGTCGCGTGAGCCCGGCAGGGCGGCGCGGCTGAGTTCGGTCAGTCGTTTGCGCCAAAAGCCATCGGTGCGGAACACAGGCTCCAATGTCTCGGCCAGGTTACCTACCGCGTCAATCTGAGCGCCCGAGGCAAAGACATTCTCCGCCGCGACCTTGGTCCCGCTCAGATCGCGCAGCCCGGTCAGGTGCAATCCATTGTCGGCCATGGCGACGGTGATGCCGTCTGCCGCAACCTCGACCACCGTGCCGGGCGCCGCATGGCTTTCCGCCAGACGTGCGCCGCCAATCACATAGACCATCCCGCCCACAGAAACCTTCGGCAGGCAAAGCGGGTTCCAATAAGGCCCGTGATCCAGTGCGCGGATCATGCGTTCGCCCTGTGCCGCCGTCATCGAGACATCCAGCAGACCGCCGGCCGAGGGGCGATCCGCCCGCATGTGCAGGCTGCGCTGTGCCAGATCCTGCCGGGTGCGGTCAGGGGCACCGGCTTCCAGCACGCTGAGCAGGTCGCCAAAGCTGTCAATCGCAGCCTCGTAGCATTTGGTGTTCAGCGTCAGAGCGGTGTCGGAGGCGGAAACATCAAAACCGCGCTGGATCAGGATGTCGCCTTCGTCGACGCCGCCTTCGATCATGTGCCAGGTGATGCCGTGCCGTGCCTCGCCCTCGATCAGCGCCCAGACGGGCGCGTTCAGACCCGCGTGGCGGGGCAGGGGGCCGTCGTGGAAGTTGACGGCACCTTGTGACGCCATGCACAGCACGTCCTCTGGGATGACGGACAGGTTGGCGATGCTCAGAAGCCAGTCAAACCGCGTGCTGCGCAGACGCTCGGCCAGACCGGTGCCGGGCGCGACAACAGTCAGCCCGGCACCACGCGCCCACTCGGCGACGGTCTGGTTGCGTGTGACAACGGCAGCAATCCCATGCCCCCGCGCCAAAAGCCGTTCGCTGCATTCCACAAGCAGCGATTCATTCCCGATCACGACACTGGTAAACTGGCTCATACTGGTTCCTCCGCCGGGGGTTCAGCGGCGGTCAGGGGTCTGGAGTCCCCGACCGCGCCTGGCTTTCCCGGCAGGGGCCGGAAAAGCGCGGTTACATCGTGCCACGCAAGCGTGCGCAGAAAGCCCGGCGCATCGGCACGGGGTTTGCGCTGGATCACGCGGCGCAGGCGCCACAGCAGCCCGCCCGCCACATGCATCAGCGTGGCGCCACAGGCATAAACGCGCCCGTGGTTCTTGGAAAAATAATGCCACCGGCTGTCGAACCAGTAGACCGGCACCCGTGTCCAGGTCTTCATGCCGGTCGAGGCGGAACCGATATGGGTCACCTCGCTGTCGCGCACATAATGCGTTTCATGCCCCGCCCGCGCGGCGCGCAGGCACAGGTCGGTTTCCTCGAAGTAAAGAAAGAAGGTCTCATCAAAGAGGCCGATCTGATCCAGCACCGAGGTGCGCATCATGACAGAGGCCCCCGCCAGCCAATCGACGCGTTGCGTCGCCTCTGGCACGCCAATTGGCACGGCCTTGCTGCGCAAAAGGCGCGAGATCGGGCCAAAGCGCGCCGCCCCTTCCAGTTCCGACCAAAGCGTCGGGAAGCGAAAGGCGGTGACATGGGCATCCCCTTCGGGGCCGTGGATATAGCTGCCCGCAAACCCGGCCTTTGGATGCGTGTCCAGATGATCGACCAGCCGTTTGATCGCACCGGCGTCAGGAAAGGCGTCCGAGTTCAGGATATAGACGTACTCGGGCGTGCTGCCGTCGCTCAGCCCTGCACGGATACCGATGTTGTTGCCCGCCCCAAAGCCGCCGTTCCTGTCCGAGGCGATCAGGCGCACCGGCAGGGTTTTGGCCCAATCGGCCTGATCCAGTTCCTCCTGGATCGCCTCGACCGACCCGTCCTGCGAGTGGTTGTCGACGATCACCAGTTCCGCGTCCAGCCCCGCCATCTCGCGCACAGCGGCCTTGGCCGATTGCAGCGTCATCTCGGCGGTCTTGTAGTTCAGGATCACGGTCAAGAGCTTGGTCATGGGTTACTCCGCCGCCTCGATCCGGAAGTGCAGAACCTGACCTTCCTTCCCTTGCGAGGCCGCCTCGGCATCACGGATCGCACTGCGCATGGCCCCCGCCAGAACGCGCACATTGGGTTCCAGCACCATCGAATCGTGGTCGCCGGGCACCTCGTGCACCCGCACGCCGGGCACGTGTTGACCCCAATCGTTGTCGTCAAACAGATAGGCGCGCTGGCTGTCGACCTGTTGACCGTTTGAAACGGTCCAGTGCCCCACCTGCGGCGGGCGGAACAGATGCAGGCGACCCTGCCACGGGCGCACGGTGTATTGGCCGACGGCGGACAGGAAAGCCGCCTCGATCTCGGCATTGTGGAACTGGGTGGCGTCGCCGGTTTCCGCAGGCGCGGCGCGGCGTTTGGCGATCTCCCATGCGATGCGGTTTCTGGCCCAGGTCACCGGATAGGACACACCTTTGCGGCGGATTTCCTGCAGCTGGATCAGTATCCGGTCCTTGCGCGCCAGCGGGCGGCGCTGCGGCAGGGGTGTGTCCAGCAGGGCGATCATCGAGACCGTGTCGCCCATCTCTTCGAGCTGTCGTGCAATCTCATAAGCGGTGATGCCACCGCCCGAAAAACCGCCCAACAGATAGGGCCCTTGGGGCTGCACCTGCTTGATCTCGGCGATGTAGTCGGCAGCCGCTTCGTGGATCGTGTCATGAGGCGCTTCGTCGCCATAAAGGCCGCGCGCCTGCAGGCCATAGAAGGGCCGGTCCGCCCCCAGCAGATGCGCGAGGTGGCGCAGGTTCAGCACGTTGCCGAACATGCCCGCGACCAGGAAGAAAGGCGTGCGATTGCCGCCTTCACCGTCGTGCATGGCAACCAGATGCTTGAACCGGCGCTGCGGGGCGCTGGGCGCTTGCGCCGAGGCCTCACCCGCCTGCCAGCCGGTGCGTTCGGCAATCAGGTTGGCGCATGTGCGGATCGTTGGGGCCTCGAACAGGATCGAGATCGGGAAATCGGCGCGGAAGGCTTTCTTGATCTTCGCAAAGAGCCGCACCGCGATCAGCGAGTGGCCGCCTAGGTCGAAGAAACTGTCTTCGACGCCAACGTTCTGAACGCCCAGAAGTTCCTCCCAGAACCCGGCCAGCGTTTCTTCGATCTCGTTCTCGGGCGCGACATAGTCACCGTCGAGTTGCGGGCGGTCGAACTTCTGGCTTTCGCCCTGTTGGCTGGCCGCTTCCGCCGCCTGACGGGTCAGGGCGGGCAGATCCATCGAGGACACGACAACCTGCGGCAGGCCCAGCGCCACCGCGCGGTTAAAGGCCTCGACCCCCTCGGCGGGCAGAATGCCCTGGGTCAGGTTGTAATGCAGACGTTCCTCGGCGGGCGAGAGTGGCTGCACCTCGTCCCCGCCGTCGAATTCGATCTCGGCGGCGCTCAGGCGCGGGGTGCGGCCCAGAACCGCCAGGCTGTCGAGCTTGCGGATCGTGAAGCCCTCGACCTCGACCAGCACGGTGCCGTCGGGGGCGCACAGCGTGATGTCAAACTGCGCGGTCTGCTGGTCGGCGCTGTTCTGCGCGGCGTTGCGGACCCAGCTGACGATCTGCGCGGGCAGGGGCCCGTGCACGCGGACACGGGCATAGGACACCGGCGCCCAAAGGTGCGAGGGCTGATAGCCGTCGATCAGCTCCATCGCCCAGCCGGTGGCAATGTCCAGCAGCGCGGGGTGCAGCAGCCAGTCGGCGTCGTCTTCCGCCGCTTGCGGCAGCGAAAGCTCGGCCAGCCCCTCGCCACGGCCCAGCGCGCGGCTGTCGAGGACCCGCCAGCGGGGGCCAAAGTTCAGATGCACCTCTTGCCCGGTGGTCAGCTTGCCGCCCCCGCCGGTTTGCGGCGCAGCGCAGCGGGCGCGGATTTGGGCCAGATCAAGCGGGGCGGGTCGGCCAAAGGGCACCAGCGCCAGCGTGCCCTGCGCGGTCAGCGTGTGGCCGTGGCGACCGTCGAGTTCGGCATCGGCCAGCACGTCAAAGCCGTAGCCCTGATCCTGCCGCTCCATCCGGATGCGCACATCTCGGGTTGCGCCATCGGGCACATTCAGCGGTCGCAGGAAGTTCAGATCGCGCAGTTCGAACCCCTGCGGTTCGCCTTGGGCCTGCAGCGCCTGCGCGGCCAGCGTCAGATAGCCGCTGCCGGGCAGCAGGGCAGTGCCATCGCGGGTGCGGTGTTCATCGATGATCCAGTCGTCCTGGCTGAACGCCGCCGTGAAGATGCGGTTGCCGTGGTCGTCGAAAGTTGCGGTTTCCAGCATCGGCTGGGCCACGGGCGTCACAGGCGCGTCGGCCTGCGCGCCGTTGCGGCGGGCGATGGCCTCGGCGGCCATGCCGACCTCGTTCCAGATGCCCCAGTTCAGGGCGATGACCTTGGTCTGTCCCCCCGCGCGGGACTGGGCAAAGGCGTTCAGGAATTCGTTGGCGGCGACATAGTCGACCTGACCTGCTGGCGCGGTAACGGTTGAGGAGGAGCTGAACAGCACCATCCAGTCTGTTTCGCCATCCGGGAAAAGCTGATCCAGCACCGTGGTGCCGTGGATTTTCGGCGTGAACACATCCTCGACCGAGGCCGGGGTCTTGGCCATGATCGGCGCGTCATCGACCACACCCGCACCATGGATCACCCCGTCGATGCCGCCAAAGCGGGCTTTGGCGGCGTCCACGGCGGCGCGCATCTGGTCAAGGTTGCAGACATCCGCCGCAACCGTCATCACGGTGCCGCCTGCGTCCTCGATGGCGCGCACAGCATTGATCCGGCGGCTGGTGGCATCCTGCGGCGCGTGGCGGTGCAGATAGGTGTCCCAATCGGCGCGGTCCGGCATCTCGCCGCGCGAGGCCAGCACAAGGTTGGTGCCAAGCGTCGCGAACTGCTGGGCGATCGACAGGCCGATGCCGCCAAACCCGCCGGTGATCAGATAAGTGCCGCCGGGTTTCGCGGCAGGCGCGGGGTCGGCGGGCAGGGCGACGGGTTTCAGCGTTGCCTCAAACCGGCGGTCGCTGCGCAGGGCGGCGGTGCGGTCGGCGGGCTCGGCCAGAAGATCTTCGATGACGGCGTTGGTCAGGGTCTCCATCGCCCTGGCCTGAGCGGCTTGGGCGTTGGCCCGTTTCCAGAACGGCGCGGCTTCGATCTGTGGCAGCTGCACGTCCAGCGCGGCGCAGTGGACACCCGGCAGCTCGCGCGGGATCACACGCAGGGGGCCGGCGAGGGTGGATTTGGCCGGATGCGGCAGGCCCTCGTCGCGCAGTTGCGCGGCCCCGTTGGTGACGGCGGTGATCTGCAGCGGGCGGGGCAGTTCCTCGTCGGCCAGAGCCTGTGCGAGGAAGAGCAGCGAATAGAATCCTTGCTCCTGCAGGCGGTGGAAGAAGCTCGATCCGGGGCGGTGACCTTCGTCGGCGGTCACCAGCCAGAAATGCGCGATCCGATCCGGCGCGATCCCGCGCGCGTTCAGGTCGCGCAGCAGCTGGTCATAGCCCTCGCGGCCCCGTTCGGGGGCCAGCAGATAGCTTTCATCCGACACACGCGCAAAGCTGTCGCCGGGGCGGACGCCGATCACGGTGTGTCCGGCCGCGCGCAGCTTGGTGGCGCAGGCCTCGCCCAGCCCGGTGTCGTCCAGGAACATCAGCCAGGTGCGCGGGTCGGCGTCGGCAAGTTCAGCCTCGATCTCGGCGGCTTTCGGACGCCAGACGGGTTTCCAACCCCAATCGGCGATCTCATCGCTGCGGGTCAGGTATTGGTCAACCGCATCGACCTGCGCCTGCCCCGGTTCGATGAAATAGGGGGCGTGCTGGAAGGCGTAAGTCGGCAGCGGCACGCGGTGGCGCGTTGCGTCACCCCAGATCTGATCCCAGTCAAACTCCGCGCCCAGCGCCCAGAGGCGGCCCAGCACTTCGAGGAAAAATCGGTCATCTTCGACCTCCTCTTCGGGGTGGCGCAGCGAGCTGAGCACCGCCTGACCATCGACCGAGGGGTGTTGGCGTGCAAGCGCCGACAGGGCCTTGCCCGGGCCGACCTCAAGGAAGATGCGGTTGTCCTGCGCCAAGGTCTCGATGCCGTCGGCAAAGTGGACGGTGCCGCGCAGGTGTTCGACCCAGTAGTCGGGGCTGGTGGCCTGTTCGTTGGTCATCAACTGACCTGTGCGATTGCTGGTCAGCGGGATCTGCGGGGCGTTCAGCTGGATCGACTGCAGATAGGCGCGGAAAAGATCAAGGATCGGGTCCAGCATCCGGCTGTGCGCCGCGATGTCGATCTGGATGCGCTGGGCGTCGATCTCTTTGCCCTTGAGGCGGGCCTCTAGCGCGTCCAAAGCGGCCTGCGGGCCGGTGGCGACGCTGAGTTCCGGCGCGTTGACCGCGCCGAGGTCAAGGTCATCGCCCAAAAACGCCTGCAGCTTGTCGGCGGGCAGGTTGACCGACAGCATCCCGCCCTCGGGCACCGTGTCAAAAAGCGTGCCGCGCAGGTGCACAAGGCCGATGCAATCCTCGAACGACATCACACCTGCCACACAGGCAGCGGTGTTTTCGCCCATCGAATGGCCGGTCAGCGCGGCGGGTTCCACGCCCCAGCTCATCCAAAGCTGCGCCAACGCGTATTCGGTGATCATGATCAGCGGCAGCTGGACCGAGGGTTGTTTCAGCCGTTCGTCAGCCTGTACCTTGGCGCCGGGTTCGGGCAGCCAGAGCGCGCGAATGTCGTAATCCAGCTTGGGTTGCAGGATCTCAAGGCCGCGATCCATCCACTCGGCAAAAACCGGCTCGGTCTCGTAAAGATCATGCGCCATGCCCGCGTATTGCGCGCCGCCACCGGGGAACATGAAGACCACGTCGGGATTGGTCAGCGCGGTGTGCGAATGCACCCGGCGCGGAGTGTCCTCGTCCAGCAGTCGCGCGGCCTCTTCGTGCGTTTCGGCAACGATCACGCGGCGTTTGTCAAAGGCGCGGCGGCCTTTTTGCAGGGTCCAGGCGATGTCGGCCAGCGGCTGTTCGGGATGCGCGCGCAGGTGCGAAGCCAGCGCTTTGGCGTTGTCATCCAGCGCGGCTTTGCTGCGGCCCGAAACGGTCAGGATCTGGAACGGCCAGTCGCTGTCCTCGGACGCTCCGCGCACGGGCGCCTCTTCCAGCACCACATGCGCATTGGTGCCGCCCACGCCCAGCGAGTTCACGCCTGCCCGGCGCGGTCCCAAGTGCGAGGTCCAGTCGGCCAACCGGTCGTTGACGCGGAATGGCGAGGTTTCGAAGTCAATCGAAGGGTTCGGCTTTTCAAAGCCCAAGGATGGCGGCATCTGCTTGTGATGCAGCCCAAGCGAGGCCTTGATCAGCGAGGCAACCCCTGCCGCCGTATCGAGGTGCCCGATGTTGGTCTTGACCGAGCCGATGCGGCAATAGCCGCTGTCGGTGGTCGTTTCGCGAAAGGCCTGCGTCAGGGCCGCGACCTCGATGGGGTCACCCAGATAGGTGCCGGTGCCGTGGCATTCGACATAGTCGATGGTCTCGGCCGTCACGCCTGCCATGGCCTGCGCCTCGGCAATCGCTTCGGCCTGACCGGTGACAGAGGGGGCCAGATAGCCCGCCTTGGCCGCGCCGTCGTTGTTGACGGCTGATCCTTTGATGACCGACCAGATGTGGTCACCATCGGCAATCGCGTCCTCAAGCCGCCGCAAGACGACAACCCCTGCGCCCGACCCGAACACCGTGCCTTGCGCGCGGTGGTCAAAGGCGTGGCATTCCCCGTCGGGGCTGAGGATTTCGTTTTCCTTGTACAGGTAGCCCCGGTTCTGAGGCAGCTCGATGGTCACACCACCGGCCAGTGCCATATCGCATTCGCCGTTCAACAGCGCCTGCACTGCGTAATGCGTCGCGACCAGCGAGGTCGAACAGGCGGTCTGCAGGTTGATCGAGGGCCCATGCAGGTCCAGCACATGGCTGAGCCGCGTGGTCATGAAATCCTTGTCGTTCCCGGTGTGGCGCAGCAGGAACATGCCGGTGTTTTCGACCAGATCCGGGTTCGAGCAGACGTTGAAATAGAAATAGCTGCCCATGCCGCAGCCGGCAAAGACACCGACCTGGCCGTCGAAATTCTCGGGCACATGGCCGGCGGTTTCCAGCGCCTCCCAGGCGGTTTCCAGAAACTGGCGGTGCTGCGGGTCCATCACGGCGGCTTCTTTCGGAGAAAATCCAAAGAAATCAGCGTCGAAGTCCTTGAATCCGTCCAAGGGGGCCGCAAAGGGAACATAGTTCTTGTGCCGGATCAGACCGGCGGATTCCCCGGCGTCGATCAGCTCTTGATCGGTCAGACGACGGATCGAAGACACGCCGTCGCGCAGGTTGCGCCAATAGGCTTCGATCGTGTGGGCACCGGGCAGGCGTGCAGCCATTCCCACGATCGCAATGTCGTTGTCGCCGACTGGGGCTTGTGAACCGTTTAAACTCATACTTGGTAACTCCGCCGCACAAGTGCCCGATGCTCCGGTTTCAGGGAATCAACAGCAATTGCGGCAAATTTTAGGCAGGCGTCAGAATCTGGTCGAAATGGTGGGGTACCAGCCGATTCGGTATCACGGGTGTCAACAATGGGGCGATTTTCCGGAATCTGTGTCACAATCCTGCCCCCATACCGATGTCGATCATCTCCGAGACCTCGGGCCAGTTGAACCAGACCGCAAAAACCGCGAGCCCGACGCCCAGAATTGCAAACACCGCATCGTGCAACGGATCCCATGCAGAGCTGCGCACCGAGAGCCAGACCACCACGGGATAGACCAGCAGCATCGCCGCGCCCTGAGCCAGGATTCCACCCACCAGCCCCGCCATTTCCAGGCCGATGATCAGCGCGATCACCATGAAGCTGGCCCGTGCCAGAGCCAGGACAAAGAAGCGCTTGGAATCTCCGGCGGCCAAGGCGGCCTGGTCATAGGTCAGGACAATGATCTGAGGGATCTGCGTGACCGAGATCATCACGACAACCGCGCCAGCCATCTGGTAGCGTGGGTCGTACAGCAGACCGACCAGCCAGACACCGACAAGGGCAAAGCCCGCCAGCAGGACCATCAGAAAGGCGGTCACCAGCATCCGCATCTTGCGCAGCTTCAGAAAGTTCGCGTGCGAGTCGCTGGGGGGCGTTTCCCGGTAGATCGGGATCAGGATCTTGCGGGTGATCATGCCGCCCAGAAGCATCGGGAAACTGGCGAGGAAAAAGCCGATGTTGTAGACGCCAAAGACGTCCAGCGGCAGATATTCCCCCATCAAGAGCTTGTCGCCCTGAGTAAAGAAGAACCCGCAGACGGTGCTGAGGAAAATCCATTTCCCGAACGAGATCAGCTCTTGCGCGCAGGATTTGTCCCAGTGAAACCGGTTGCGCTCGCCCGGCAGGAAGCGGTCAAGCAGATAGAGCTGCACCAGCGCGCTGATCAGACCCGACGCCACCAGCGACCAGACGGACCCTGTCATCCAGGCCAGGACAATCGCGCCCAGGATGCCGGTTAGCTGGGTGCCAAAGTCGATGGCTGTCACGCGGCCCAGCATCAGATGTCGATTGGCGGTGTCCAGTCGGGTCGGATTGAAGCCCGAGATGAGCAGCGACAGGGCAGCAACGGGCAAAAGCTGGTTCAGCTGAGGTTGGTCGTATAAGGCCGCGACGGGCCAGGCGATGGCACAGGCCACAAGGAACAGGCAGAAGCCGCGCACCACCTGGATGGTCCATGCGGTGTTCAGGAACTTCTGATCGTCCCCGCGCTTGCTTTGCAGGATGGCTGGGGTCACGCCGACATCTGAAAACTGACCCAGTCCGATCAGAAAGACAGTGACCAGCGCCATCAGACCAAACGCCTCGGGGAACAGCAAACGCGTCAGGACAAGGTTCGACAAAAGGCGGATCAGCTGGCTGCCGCCAAATCCACCAACGGTCAACAGCGAGCTGCGCAGCGCGCGCGCGGTCAGCGAGCTTCCGTTGAAGCGCGCCATGAAAGGGGCTGCTACGCTCATCGGCCTCGGTTCCAGTCCAGTCGGCCGCGTTCCGTGGTGCTGGCGATCAGGGCGACACCCGAATAGACGGCAAAGCCGATCGGGTCGCGCAGGGCCATGCGCAGCTTGCGGCCCAGCGGAAAGGCGGGCTTGTCGTCATTCTTGATCAGCTGCGGAAAGCGATCGGCCACTTCATCAACACCTATGTTCTGCCGCCGACGCACACGAACGAGGTTCGCAAACCCCTCGACGATCGGCCAGTGATAGGATTCAGGAACAGAAATGCGTTCCGAAGGGGAAAAGTTCAAACGGACAAAAGTATCGTCCGAGATGATATCCGGATAGGCCCCCCAGCGCGCCCGGCCCGCAGCGTTAACTGCAAAAAGACCACAACCCGGCACCCCGTAGGTCATGAACGGCACCTGCCTGTAGATCCGCGCATAGGCGCGGCTGACCCAGGACGCGGGGCGGGGAATGTCGACGACACCACTGGCGTAGACCGGTTGAACGGTATCCAAGGCGGCACGCAGCCCGTCCAGCAGCCCGGTCCCGATCTGGACATCAGCATCCAAGTAAACCCGGTTGCCCGAGGCCGCCTCGGCGTCCCCCCGGTTCAGCGCCCCAAGCTTGCCGCCGGTTTCCAGATCAAGCACCCGCAACGACCAGCCGCGCGCGGCAAACGGGTCCGTCTTGGCGCGCGCCTTGGCGACGGTCGCGTCGGTGCAGCCATTGGCGACCACGATGACCTCTAGCGGGTCGGGCGCCGTCCAGTCCGAGGCCAGCACAGCGTCAAGGCAGGTGGCGATCAGGGCTTCTTCGTTGTTGGCGGGAAGAATGACGCTCAGCGCAGGACATGCGTCTTTCTGATTTGATGTCATTTGCGTACCCGTCTCGCCACACTTGCAAAGATTAACTATTCCCCAGAGTGCTCATGTCAGGAAACTGTGGCCAAAGGATGGAGGCTTGCACTAGCTGGGGGCAGTGTTTCAGCAAAACAACAAATTCAGGTTCTGGTTGTGTCTCGGCCTTTGAACATCGGTTATCTCGTCCCCCAGTTTCCGGGGCAGACCCATATCTTTTTCTGGCGCGAACTTCGGGCGCTCGAAGAGATGGGTCATTCCGTGTCGATCCTGTCGACCCGTCCCCCGCCGCCGGGGTTGATCTCTCATGAATGGTCGGACGAGGCGATTGCCCGCACGACCTATCTGGGGCAGGTCCGCGCCGGGGCTGCGCTAAGCGCCTTGCTGGCGCTGCTGCCCAAGGGGCTGCCGCGTTGGATGCTGCGCGAAGGGGCCGGGTTTTCCAAAGACGTTCTGATCACGCTCTCGGCCGCATGGATGCTGAAAAAGCACTGTGATGAAAAGGGCTTGACCCATATGCACGTGCATTCCTGCGGGCGTGCGGCGCTGGTTGCGACCCTGTGTCAGGCGCTGGGCGGGCCCAGTTATTCGATCACTCTGCACGGGCCGATGTCGGACTACGGCCCCGGTCAGAGGGTCAAATGGGAAAACGCGCGTTTTGCCACGATCATTACCCAGAAACTGGTCGATGAGGCGCAAGACGAGCTGGCCGGCCATCTGCCCGACCGCATCGTGATCCGCCCCATGGGGGTCGATACCGACGCATTGAAACGGACCAAGCCCTATCGCCCGGTCGAGCTGGGATCGCCCATGCAGCTGTTTTCCTGCGGGCGTTTGAACGTGGTCAAGGGGCATCAGGATCTGATGCACGCCGTGCGTCAGCTTCTGGACGCGGGCGTGGACGTTCGCCTTAATATTGCCGGAGAAGACGACGCTGGCGGCGATGGCTATCGCAAAGAGCTCGAATCGCTTTTGAAAGAGCTGCATTTGCAGGATCACGTAAAGCTTTTGGGCGCGATCGACGCCGACGCCGTGCGGGATCATCTGCTGAAGGCCCATGCCTTTGTGCTGGCCAGCTGGCATGAACCGCTGGGCGTCGCCTACATGGAGGCCATGAGCTGCGGCGTCCCCACCATCGGCACTGCCGCAGGGGGGGTCCGCGAGCTGATCACCGACGGCGTCAACGGACTGCTGGTCGAGCCGAAGAACCCCGAGAAACTGGCCGATGTGATCCGCAATCTTGCCGCCGACCGGGACCTGGCCCATCGGCTTAGCGAAGCCGGGCGCGCGCATGTCGTTGCGAACTTCCGGTCCCTCCTGGGGGCCGAAACGCTGGTCGAGGAAATCACGCGCCTGCAGGCGCCCTCAGCGGGGTGACACCAGCGTCTCCAGCGGAACAAAGACGTCGGGTGCATCGGAAAATGCCAGGGTCTCGATCTCGGTCAGGTGCACGGTGACAGCGCCGCGCTGGGCCAGCACGCGCGCGCCGTCGCGCGTGAACCTGTAGTCGTCCTGACCGCCGCCAAGCAGGGCCAGGTCCTCGCCCGGTCCGCCGTGCAGGTGATCCGCGCCGCCGCGTGTGTCCAGAAGGTCATCGCCGGGACCGGCGATCAGAATGTCCTCTTCACCCGTGCCGATGATCGCATCCGCGTCATCTGTGCCGACCAGCATGACGCCGTCCTTGAAGGCGTTTGGATCGCGCGTTTCCCAGATGCCCGCAGGTCCGGCGTTAAAGGCCTGCAGCACATCGGCCCGGGGATTGGCATCGTTCAGATGCCGCAAGGCCCCCCAACTGCCGAATTGCGAGGCCGGGGCCACGTCGACAAAGGCGTTGAACAACGTGCCCCCCGCGCGGGTCCAACCGTCCAGCAGCAACTGGTATAAACGCGCGACCTCGGGCGTGTAGTTGAAAGCCATGTAAAAGCGGGTCAGGCGTTCGTCGTTCAGCTGATCGCCGTGTCCGGTCACATGTGTGCCGCCTTCGTACATGACCAATTGTAGCCCGTGGGCGCGTGCCACCGCGGCGTGGTAGGGAAAGATCACCTGCGTCAGCTCGGCGATCGAGCCTTCGGCCAGCAGGTCTGCAACAGGACCGTAGGCAGCGGCATAGCCGTTTTCCCGCAGGTATTCGCGCAGCGCCACGCGGCGCAGGCCCTGCGCTTCGCCTTCGGCGCGGGCCAGTGCCTCGGCCTGATCCAGCCAGCCCTGAATGGTCTGTGGCGCGTCCCCTTCGCCCAGCTCGAACCCGAAATAGCCAGTCACCGCGTAGGCATCGAATGACGCCTTGGGGTGTTTGCGCAGTTCCAGAAAGGCCAGAGGGGCCAACAGGATGTCCTCTTCCAGCCCCTGCCAGCCGGTGTGCGTCGCGACAACGCGCACAAGCCGGTCTCTTGTCTGGTCGCCAAAGACTTCGGTGAAGATGTCCATCACCTGCGCAGACCGCAGGCCATAGAACTGCATCCAGCCGGTTTCGCTTTCCCCCCAACGTGCTGTCGCCTGTGCGGCGGACCACTGGGCCTGTGGGAAGACGAAGTTCCAGACCTCGTTCGAATATTCGACATAGGCCTTCAGACGGGGATCAAGCCCGTCGCGCAGGGTCTGCGCAAAGTTCCGAACATAGTTGTCATCGGCCATGTGCGGGATGTTGAACCACGGATCCGCGCCGATCTGGTTGGCCAGCGCGATCATCACCTCAAGCGGCACACCCCAGGCGGTATAGGTGTAGTCCGTGACCCGGGGTCGGTCGTCCCACCGCGCGATGGGGGATCCATTGGTGAACATCCAGTCCATGAACCGGACCGAGCGCAGATCCTTCACCCGCGCAATCCAGTCGGGGTTGAAGATCACCCCGGCCTGATCCAGCGTCAGGTGATCTTCGCGGATGATGCGGATGTTGCGTATTGGGTCCGCCTGATCGATCTCGCGCAGAGAGATCGAGACCAACCCCTCGCCGGGTTCATAAGTGAACCGGATTTCGCCGGGGCTGTACTGGACACGCTTGGCGCGCCCGCCGACCTGCAGGTCTCCGTCGCCGTCATAGGTCAGCACATAGCGCCCGCGCAGGTGCGTGGCCTCGGTCGGTTGGTCGGTGAAGACAAAGCTTTCCAGATGGGTGACGCCCTCGGGCATGCGTTGGGGCCAGCCGTCTGCATCCAGAACGCCAAGGGCGCGCATCTGGTTTGCGTCCATCCCGCCCCATTGGCCCGGCAGGTGGCCGATCCATTCGCGGGCGGTTTTCATGACGTTGATGAAGGGGTGCTGCGTTGACCAGTCGGCGATGCCGTTCAGTCCCATGCCAAGCGCAGGCAACGCGCCCGGTTCGACATCTGCGGCGGGGATCACCGGCTCGGCGACTTTCGGCTTGGGCAGGGGCAGCGGCTCTGCCTGGACCTCGGCCTTTTGCACGACGGGCACCTTTGGGGCCTGGGTCAGTTGTGGCGCGATGCGGGTCCAGATGGCCTTGGCCGTCGCCGCATAGGCGTCGCGGAACACCGAGTGGATGCTGTCAGGCAGGTCCAGCGCGGGAGGTTCGGCCTCGAACACAGCGGCATAGGTGATCATTGCTGCCAAAAGATACAGCGTGTCTGTCCCATGCGGCGCGTCGTCAGAATAAAGCGCTGTGACCGGGATCTGGTTCAGGGGTTCGGCCGCCAGCAACCGCGACATTTCCGAGGCGACGGGGATCAGCTGCACGTCCAGATCGGGCCGTTCGGTGCGCACCGCGTCAAGATAGGCCTGATACCAGTTGTGATAGTCCCCCTGATTGAAGGCGTGATACCGCCGCAAGGCGCGGTCCGAGGGCGGAAAGCGCCCGGCCACCCCGGCCATTTCCGCCCAGCCTTCATATATATAGTGACGCAAGTTTGGGTCCTGTGCCCGGGTCCAGTCAAAGACCCTGAGCGTTTCGCTGACTGGCGAGGCCTGTCCATCGCCGCCATCAAAAGGCGCGTCGGGCGGCTGGTACTGGATGAAATTGGCGGGGTTGATCAGGACCGCGGTAAAGCCTGCGCCGCCGAAATCGCCCCCTTCCGGGTTCCAGACCCCGCGCACGCCAGAAAACGACCAGTTGGCAATCGGCGGCAGCGTCCGCGAGAAATCGCGCAGGAACCCCCATTGCCCATCGACGCCAAAGCTGCGTCCGTCCGCCTTGGCCATGCGGTCCAGCCAGACCGGCACGTTGGTCAGGCTGCTGTCGCTCAGGTGATGGATCAGGCTGTTGCCAAAGATATAGGCGCGGACCGGTTTGGACTCTTGCGCCAGCGTGGCGAAGGGCAGGCTCAGAAGGGCGGCAAGGGCAAGAAGGCGGCGCACGGGGTCAAAGCTCTTTGACGAAGTAATACAGATGCGGACGCAACATGGGCTGATCCAGATAGGTGCTGGTTTCGATCGGGTCGGCCGAACGAACAAAACCCATCTTGGCGTAAAGGCCATGCATTTCGACGCTGGAGACCAGCGAATCTGCGATCAACCGCTTTAGCCCCATGTTACGGGCGACCGCCTCGCGCGCCTCGACCAGGGCGCGCCCGGTTCCGGTACCGCGCAGCGCTTGGTCAACATACATGCGCTTCATCTCTCCCGTTTCCGGATCCAGCAGTTTCATCATTCCGCAGCCCAGCAACGCGCCAGACGGGTCGCGCGCCAGAACAATGCAGCCCTTTGGGGGCAGATAGTCCGTGGCGTTGTCCCAGAATTCGGCCACCGCGCTTTTGGGGGCCTCGGGCGGGACCGCAAGCCCGACCTCGTCCATCTTGCTGACGATCGTTGCGTAATACCGCGCAAGAATCGGGCCAAGTTCCTCCTGTGACGGCAGGACATCGCAGTATTCGATCGTGACTTTTGGCATTCTTTGACGCTCCGATCCTCAGCTTTTGAAATCACTATGGATCACCCGGTTTGACCTGCAAAGAGAACCGTTTGGAAATTGCCCAAACCCGCAATGGCCCGCCAATTCCGTCGGCGCTTGGGCCACAAAACGCCAAACCCCTTGCGCAAACGGGCATCGGGGCGTATATGCCCTTGCAACAGCGGCGCTGATGGAAACTTCCAAAGGCTCCACCGGGAAAGTTCAACGGGCCGCGCGCCCGTTTTTTTGTGTTTGGATCACTGACAAAAATGTCTGACCTGATTGCCAAAGCCGCCATGGACCGACGCCTGGCCGAGATCGTGACCCCCGTCATCGAGGACATGGGGTTCGAACTGGTGCGCATCCGTCTGATGGGCGGCAATACCCCTACCCTGCAGATCATGGCCGAACGGCCCGGTGGCGGGATCGAAGTGGACGAATGTGCTGACATCTCGAACGCGGTCAGCGCCGTGATGAACGTCGAGGATCCGATCCTTGATGCATATACGCTCGAGGTGTCCAGCCCCGGCATCGACCGACCCTTGACCCGGCTCAAGGATTTCGACGCCTACGAAGGCTACGAGGCCAAGATCGAAACCGCCGAGCTGATCGACGGCCGTCGCCGCTTCAAGGGCACGCTGGCCGGGATCGAGGGCGAGGACGTGCTGATCAACATCGAGCAGGGCGGCGAAGAGGTCACAATCGGGCTGAACTTCGACTGGCTGAGCGACGCCAAGCTGGTGCTGACCGATGACCTGATCAAGGAAATGCTCAAGGCGCGCAAGGCGGCGCCTGTTGACGAAACCAAGTTTGACGCGATCGAAACCGACGCGCCCCTGGAGGAGTAAGACACATGGCAATCACCTCTGCCAACCAGCTGGAGCTTCTGCAAACCGCCGAGGCCGTCGCGCGCGAAAAGATGATCGACCCCGGTCTGGTGGTCGAAGCGATGGAAGAATCGCTCGCCCGGGCCGCCAAGTCGCGCTACGGCAGCGAGATGGACATCCGCGTCAGCATCGACCGGAAAACCGGCCGTGCGACCTTTACTCGTGTGCGCACCGTGGTCGAAGAAGAAGAGCTGGAAAACTATCAGGCCGAAATGACGGTCGAGACGGCCAAGCAGTACATGGAGAACCCGCAAGTCGGGGATACCTTCGTCGAAGAGGTCCCGCCGGTTGAAATGGGCCGCATCGCGGCGCAGTCGGCCAAGCAGGTGATCCTGCAGAAGGTCCGCGAAGCGGAACGCGATCGCCAGTACGAAGAGTTCAAGGACCGCGCAGGCACCATCATCAACGGTCTGGTCAAGCGCGAAGAATACGGCAATGTCATCGTTGACGTGGGCCGCGGCGAAGCCGTGCTGCGCCGCAACGAAAAGATCGGCCGCGAAAGCTATCGCCCGAATGATCGCATCCGCGTCTTCATAAAGGACGTACGCCGCGAACAGCGCGGCCCGCAGATCTTCCTGAGCCGCACTGCGCCCGAGTTCATGGCGGAACTCTTCAAGATGGAAGTGCCGGAAATCTATGACGGCATCATTGAAATCAAGGCGGTTGCCCGTGACCCGGGCTCGCGCGCCAAGATTGCTGTCGTCAGCTATGACGGCTCGATCGACCCCGTCGGCGCCTGCGTCGGTATGCGCGGCAGCCGGGTTCAGGCCGTTGTGAACGAGCTGCAGGGCGAAAAGATCGACATCATCCCGTGGAACGAGGATGTGCCGACCTTCCTGGTGAACGCGCTGCAGCCTGCCGAGGTCAGCAAGGTGGTTCTGGACGAAGACGCCGAGCGGATCGAAGTTGTGGTTCCCGACGAACAGCTGTCGCTGGCCATTGGCCGTCGCGGTCAGAACGTGCGTCTGGCCAGCCAGCTGACCGGTCTGGATATCGACATCATGACCGAGGAAGAAGAATCCAAGCGGCGTCAGGCGGAATTCGAAGAGCGCACCAAGCTGTTCATGGAAACGCTGGATCTGGACGAATTCTTTGCCCAGCTGCTGGTCTCGGAAGGGTTCACCAACCTCGAAGAAGTGGCCTATGTCGAGATCGACGAACTGCTGGTCATCGATGGTGTCGACGAAGGCACCGCCGAAGAGCTGCAGACCCGTGCGCGCGAGCATTTGGAAGAAGAGGCCCGCAAGGCGCTGGAAGCCGCCCGCGAACTGGGTGTCGAGGACAGTCTGGTTGACTTTGAGGGCCTGACACCCCAAATGGTGGAAGCCCTGGCCAAGGACGGTGTCCTGTCGCTGGAAGATTTCGCGACATGCGCGGACTGGGAACTGGCCGGTGGATGGACCACGGTCGATGGCGAACGCGTCAAGGACGACGGCATTCTGGAACCCTTTGATGTGTCGCTGGAAGAAGCGCAGAACATGGTGATGACCGCCCGCATCATGCTGGGCTGGGTTGACCCCGCCGAGCTGGAAACCGAGGCCGAAGAAGAAATCGACGGCGAAGCCGACGAAGAGGGCGCGGTCTGAGCCCTGCGCGGACCGAGGGTCGAGCAATGACCAGAGGTGGTGCAGACAAGGACCGGACGGCAGGCCCCGAGCGCAAGTGCATTGCGACCGGGGACAGTCAGCCCAAGACCGGGCTGATCCGTTTCGTGGTTGGTCCGGACGATCAGATCGTGCCGGATCTGCTGGGCAAGCTGCCGGGACGTGGTATCTGGGTCTCGGCGGACCGGGATGCCTTGGCCAAGGCGGCGACCAAGGGGCTGTTTGCCCGGGCAGCGCGCGCCAAGGTAACGGTGCCTGATGATCTGGTGGCGCAGCTTGAGGGCATGCTGGCCCGCCGTGTGATCGACCTGATCAGCCTGGCGCGCAAGTCGGGCAAGGCGGTGACAGGATACGAAAAGGTCAAAAGTTGGCTGGATCGTGAAGAAGCAACTGTTCTGATCCAGGCAAGTGATGGGTCAGAGCGCGGAAAGACAAAACTCAGCACGCCGCACTATGGCAGCTACATCGGATGGCTGACTGCGGATGAGCTTGGAATGGCTTTTGGCCGACAAACTGCGATTCACGCGGCCTTGGGCACTGGCGGACTCGCGGAACGTGTTGTAGAGGAAGCCATCCGTTTGAAAGGCGTACGTGTCGGAGCGTCCGGCGCAGATCACGGCGGCAGGGGTCGCCGGAAAGGAAAAGAGCTTAATGAGCGATAACGACGGCAAAAAGACTTTGGGTTTGCGCGGTGGCGGGTCCCGTTCGGGGAACGTGAAGCAAAGCTTCAGCCATGGGCGCACCAAAAACGTCGTGGTTGAAACCAAGCGCAAGCGCGTTGTGGTGCCGAAACCCGGGGCGGGCAAGCCTTCGGGTGGCGGTGGCGCGGCTGTTGGTGGCAGCGGCAAACGCCCGGCGGGGATCTCGGACGCCGAGATGGAGCGCCGCCTGCGCGCGCTGCAGGCTGCGAAAGCTCGCGAAGCCGAAGACGCCGCGCGTCGCGAGGCCGAGGAAAAGGCCCGCGCCGAAGAGCGTGCGCGTCGCCGTGCCGAGGCCGAAGCCAAGGAACGCGAAGAGCGTGAGCGCGAAGAGCGCGCCAAGGCCAAGGTCGAGGAAGAAGCCCGCAAGAAGCGCGAGGCCGAAGAGGCCGCCAAACGCGCTGCGGAAGAGGAAAAAGCCGCAAAAGCCGCGCCAAAGCAGGCTGCTGCTGCGCCTTCGTCGCGTCCCAAGCCTTCGGGCACCGGCGCGCCGACCCCGCGCAAATCGGATCGCGAACGCGAAGAACGTGGCCGCAACAAGGGCCGTGGTGACGATGGTGGCCGCCGGTCCGGCAAGCTGACCCTGAACCAGGCGCTGCGCAGCGGTGAAGGTGGACGTCAAAAGTCCATGGCCGCGATGAAGCGCAAGCAGGAACGCGCGCGTCAAAAGGCGATGGGTGGCCCGGTCGAGCGGGAAAAGGTTGTGCGCGACGTGCAGCTGCCCGAGGCGATCACCGTCAGCGAGCTGGCGAACCGTATGGCCGAACGGGTGGCAGATGTTGTGAAGGCGCTGATGCAGAACGGCATCATGGCCACGCAGAACCAGACCATCGACCAGGACACCGCCGAACTGATCATCGAGGAATTCGGCCACAAGGTGACCCGCGTGTCGGACGCGGACGTCGAAGATGTGATCGACACCGTCGAAGATGCCGAAGAGGATCTGAAAGGTCGTCCGCCGGTCATCACCATCATGGGACACGTCGATCACGGCAAAACCTCGCTGTTGGATGCGATTCGTGACGCCAAGGTGGTCGCGGGCGAAGCCGGTGGCATCACGCAGCACATCGGTGCCTATCAGGTGAAAACCGACAGCGGCACCGTCCTGTCGTTCCTCGACACACCCGGCCACGCGGCCTTTACCAGCATGCGCTCGCGCGGTGCTCAGGTGACGGACATCGTGGTTCTGGTTGTGGCCGCCGACGATTCGGTCATGCCGCAGACGGTTGAGGCGATCAACCACGCCAAGGCCGCCGAAGTGCCGATGATCGTGGCGATCAACAAGATCGACAAACCCGCCGCCGACCCGAACAAGGTCCGCGCCGAGCTTCTGCAACACGAAGTGATCGTGGAACAGATGTCGGGTGAGGTTCAGGACGTCGAGGTTTCGGCCATTACCGGTCAGGGGCTGGACGAACTGCTGGAGGCCATCGCGCTGCAGTCGGAAATCCTGGAACTGAAAGCCAACCCCGATCGTGCCGCCCAAGGTGCGGTGATCGAGGCGCAGCTGGATGTGGGTCGCGGCCCGGTCGCCACGGTTCTGGTGCAGAACGGCACGCTGAAGCAGGGCGACATCTTTGTTGTGGGTGAGCAGTACGGTAAGGTCCGTGCGCTGATCAACGACAAGGGCGAGCGCGTCAAGGAAGCTGGTCCTTCGGTCCCGGTCGAGGTGCTTGGCTTGAACGGCACGCCCGAAGCGGGTGACGTTCTGAACGTCGTCGACACCGAGGCGCAGGCACGCGAGATCGCGGAATATCGCGAAAAGGCCGCCAAGGAAAAACGCGCCGCCGCAGGTGCCGCGACCACGCTGGAACAGCTCATGGCGAAAGCCAAGGAAGACGAAAACGTTTCCGAGCTGCCCATTCTGGTCAAGGCTGACGTGCAGGGCTCTGCCGAAGCCATCGTTCAGGCGATGGAAAAGATCGGCAACGACGAGGTGCGCGTGCGCGTGCTGCACTCGGGTGTGGGCGCGATCACCGAAACCGATGTGGGTCTGGCCGAAGCCAGCGGCGCGCCGGTCTTTGGCTTCAACGTCCGTGCGAACACCCCGGCCCGGAACAGCGCCAACCAGAAGGGCGTCGAGATCCGGTATTACTCGGTCATCTATGACCTTGTGGACGATGTGAAACAGGCCGCTTCGGGTCTGCTGAGCGCCGAGATCCGCGAAAACTTCATCGGCTACGCCGAGATCAAAGAGGTCTTCAAGGTTTCGAACGTCGGCAAGGTCGCGGGCTGTCTGGTCACCGAAGGTGTGGCGCGTCGTTCCGCAGGCGTGCGTCTGCTGCGCGACAACGTGGTGATCCACGAAGGTACGCTGAAAACACTGAAGCGCTTCAAGGACGAAGTGGCCGAGGTTCAGTCGGGTCAGGAATGCGGTATGGCATTCGAAAACTACGACGACATCCGCCCGCAAGACGTCATCGAGATCTTCGAGCGCGAGGAAATCACCCGCAAGCTCGACTGATCCGGTCAAGACAACTGACATCAGGGTCCCGCCGGTTTCGCAACCGGCGGGATTTTTCATTTTCGGCAAATGCCCCTCAAATCCTAGCGACAGTCCGCGTTTCGGCCTGAATTCCGGTCCAACCGCTCCTCCCTTGATTGGCAGGTCTCATCCCACGGGCACCAACTGTGGGGTAAGAGATGCTGACGGCACCGGACATCAACCATGTCAGCTATGGCACCTTCGGGTATCAGCAGGGGATCACCGCGCTAGATCTGGTTCTGCATGATGGTGTGCCCCTTCTGCTGAGTGCCGGCGGCTATGGCACCGGTCTGTCGCTGCATCAGGTCAGCGGCTCGGGGCGCGGGGTGTTTCAGGACGACAGAGCCTATTCGGGCCAGATCAATCCGTTTTCGCAGGTCGATATGGCGGTGCACCAGAACGGATCCTCAACGCAGGTCTTCGGCATCGTTTCCGGGCAGGGGCGTATCTGGCGATCCGACGTGACGCACACAGGTTTGCCCGGCAGTACCTTGTCGCTGGTATCGATCGGTGGCGGGCAGCCTGTTGATCCGACAGACATTGCGGTTCTTGGCGACACGTTGATCCTGTCTCAGGACAACGGCGATTTGCTGGCCTTTGCGATCAATTTCAACGGCAGCCTCTCCCTTCGCGACATCCAGTCTGCACCCTTTTCGCATGTCACGCAGATCGCGGCCGGTGAGGTCGGCCGCGCGCGCGTGGTCGTCGCGGTTTCGGCCACCGAAAATGCGGTCGCAAGCTACGTCATCGACGGCTCTGGCGCCCTGCGCCTGCGCGACACCGCCGGTGCCTTGGATGGCCTGGGACTGGGTGCGCCAAATCTGGTCGAGATGGTCGATCTGCGCGGACGCAGCTTTGCCATTGTCGGGGCGGCACAAAGCGGGTCCCTGACGGTGTTTCGGGTTGATCCATCGGGTCTGTTGACACCAACCGATCACGTCACCGACACGCTGGGCAGCCGGTTCGGGCGCATCAGCTCGTTAGAGGTGGTGGCCCACGACGGCCAGAGCTTTGTCATTGCGGGGGGTCCTGATGATGGCCTGACGGTTCTTGCCCTAACGCCTGACGGGGGATTGGTGCACCTGACCTCGTTCGCGGATACCGACAGCGCGCAGTTCGACAATCTTGCGGCCTTGGCTGCACATGCAAATGACGACAGGCTGGCGATCTTTGGCACCAGCGCGACAGAGCCCGGCACCACGTCGCTGGTCTATGACCTGTCGACCTTTGGCGGTGTCCTCATGCCAGACGTTGGCGACAACGTCATCGGAACCCCGCAAGATGACATTCTGGTCTCGGGGCCGAACGGCGATATCCTGACAGGCCATGCCGGAGCCGATCTCTTTGTCCTGCGTCCCGGTACCGGGATGGATCTTGTCACGGATTACCGGCCCGGCGTGGATCGGCTGGACCTGTCCAATGTGCCGTTTCTGTATGGTGTCAGCCAGTTGACCGTCGTTTCAACTGACAGCGGCGCGCGCATTCTGTTCGGCACCTTCGAAGCCCAGATCGACAGTTGGAACGGCGCGTCCTTGCGCGCACAGGATCTGACGTTAGAGACCTCGATCTCGCACCATTTCACCGGCAATGGCCCAGCCGTGCAGTTCAATGGCGTCGTGGTCAACGGGACGCAACAGGCGGACCGGCTCGAAGGCACGCAGCGCGCCGATCTGATCAAGTCCCTTGATGGCAACGACACCATCATGGCCAGCGAAGGGGCCGACATGCTGGATGGCGGAGGGGGCTTTGACACGCTGAGCTTCATCAATCTCGCTGGTCGCGTGCTGGTCGATTTCGGCGCTGACGTTTCGAATGCCGGATACCTGCGGTTCTTTGAACATGGTCACGCGGCGGGGGCCGAGTACGCGAACTTTGAACGCGTGGTGGGGGGACAGTCGCAGGACCAACTGCGCGGCAGCGACGACCGCGACGTTCTGGACGGCGGGCTGGGGTGGGACCGGGTCTATGGCCGCGCGGGAAACGATCGGCTGTACGGCGGACCCGGGGGGGACGCGATCTATGGCAACCGCGGCGCGGACACGATGACCGGCGGCGAAGGGGCGGTGATTGATCGCTTCATCTATTTCACACCCGATGACACCGGGGTTGGTGCCGGTCAGCGGGACGTGATCACCGACTTCAGACCGGGTGAAGACCGGATCGAGATCAGCCGCTTTGATGCCGACCTGACCCAGCCCCGCAATCAGGCGTTTTCGCTGATCCATACATCGCAGTTCTCTGGCGCGGGGGCCGAGCTGCGCTATCACCATTCCGCTGGTGATACGATCGTGCAGGGGGACATGGACGGCGACCGTCAGGCGGACTTCGAGATCCAACTGACAGGCGTCATGCACCTGTCGGCGACAGATTTCCTATTGTGACGCCCCTACTTTTTTGAATGAGGCGATATTGTTAACACATTTGAGCGACAAACTACGATCGCCAAAAATCAGTGTATGTGAGGCCCGCAGTGTCCAGTGCCACGACAACCAGTTTCACCTACAGCGGTTCAAACCCCTTGATCGACGCCCTGATCTGGGGCGGCGCATGGACGTCATTCCAGTCTGTTGTGCCGCTCTACTATTCCCTGCGATCTGGCAGCGATCCCTTTGATTTCAGCGGGTTGTCCAGCGGTGACACCTGGTCGGCGCCGGAACGTGCCGCGATGGAGGCGGCCTTTGAGTCGTGGGAGGCAGTCGCCAACATCGATTTCATCGAATCGCCCAGTTCCGGCTTTGCCGATCTTTGGTACTGGCAGGGGCCTGAATCAGAGGTGGGCGCGCTGGCCTGGCATGAAATTCCGATCCGGGGCAGTGCACAGCCTTTGTACGGCGTCTTTGCCAATGACGGGATTGGCTGGACCTCGACCGGTCTGGCGGTTGGCGGATACGGATACTACACGCTGATTCACGAAATCGGGCATGGCCTGGGCCTGGACCATCCTCACGACGGACAGCACGTGTTTCCCGGGGTATCCGGCCCCTTTGACGATTATGGGGACCACAACCTGAACCAGGGCATCTACACGGTTCTCAGCTATAACGATGGCTGGCCCGAGATGTACCCCTACCACAATGCCTTTATCGCCTCTGACGGCTATGGGTATCACAGCGGCCCTGGCGCGCTGGACATCGCGGCGATCCAGGAAATCTACGGGTCGAACACCGGTTACGCGACAGGGGACGACGTCTATGTTCTGCCGGACGTGAACCAGGCCGGCACCTATTGGACGGCCATCTGGGATGCCGGCGGTACCGACAAGATCACGGCGCAGGGCAGCACCCGGGATTTCACCATCGATCTGCGCGCCGCCACCCTGAGCGGTGAATTCGCGGGGGGCTATGTCTCGTATTCGACGGGCATCGTGGGCGGCTTCACCATTGCCAACGGCGTTGTGATCGAAGCCGCCGATGGGGGCGAAGGTGACGACGCGATCAACGGAAACGGCGCGGACAACAAGCTGGTCGGCAACGGCGGCGACGACACCCTGCGCGGGAACCGCGGGGACGACACCTTGAACGGTGGTGCCGGACAAGACACCCTGGACGGAGGAAAAGGCGCCAATGTTCTGGACGGCGGGGCAGGTGAGGACACAGCGGACTATTCATACGCCCAGGGGCGCGTTCTGGCGGATCTGCAGGCTGATGTCGGCGGCGCTAGCTATGCCCGGTTTTTCCAGGACGGCGCGGCCCAGGGCGACACCTATGCAAATCTCGAGCACCTGATCGGTGGCAAACTGGCCGACAACCTGCGGGGCGACGGGGGCAACAACAGTCTGGATGGTGGTGGCGTCTCGGACCGTTTGTACGGGCGCGCCGGGGATGACACTCTGAACGGCGGCGCCGGGGCAGATGCGATCTATGGCAACGCCGGTGTCGACGTGATGACCGGCGGGCCGGATGCCCGCACCGACAGGTTCATTTACTTCAAATCGACCGAATCCGGAGTTGGAGCGGGCCATCGGGACATCATTACCGATTTTGCCCCCGGCGAGGATCGGATCGAAATCAGCCGCTTCGACGCTGATCTGACAACCGGCGGAAAGCAGGCGTTCACGTTCATTGGCACAACCGCCTTTTCGAATGCTGCGGGTGAATTGCGATTGCATCTGACGGGCAGCGCAACCATTGTGCAGGCAGATATGGATGGTAATGGCGTCGCGGATTTCGAGATCGAGCTCAGCGGCAACCTGTCACTGACCGAAGTGGATTTTTTGTTGTAACCTGTCAGAGCGGCGCGCGGACCCTGACACAGGGGGATTGGTATGCCGACATTTGTTTCCGACTACACAGCAATTCTGGGGGACTACGGTTTCTGGGTCCAGGGCCTGGGGATACCGACAGTTGTCACCTATTCCTTCGACACCTCGCCCGGCGCGCACGTTGTGCAAGAGCAGGGCTATCCGCAGGACTTTGCCGACTCGTTCCAACAGTTCTCGGCCCATCAGATCGCCCTTGCCGAACAGGCTTTGGACGACTGGTCGGCGATCAGTGGACTTGTCTTTGTCGAAGTGGCCCCCGGTCAGGGCGACATTCGCTTTGGCAACTATGATTTCAGCCTGACACCTGACACGCAGGGCTTTACGGGGTTTGCTTTTTACCCCTGGCGCTATGTCTTTCGATCGCACGACTTTGACGGTGAAATCGGTGGTGACGTCTTTATCGATGTCAGCCAGCTGAACTCGATGTCCTGGTACCTGATCGCCCATGAAATCGGCCATGCGCTGGGGTTCAAGCATCCCCATGACGGGGACATCCGCCTTGAAGAGGCCGTGGACGACGACACCAATACGGTGATGTCCTACAACGTTACGGGTCATGTACAGCTTGGCCCCTTGGACATCGAAGCCGCGCAACACATCTACAACCACCCCACGCTTCAAACGACCGACAGCAGCGAAAACATCAGTTTTCATTTCAACGAAACAACGCAGGTCGTGACCCAGGTCTGGGGCTCGGACAATTCCTGGATTGTCGGGACCTCTTTGGCCGACAGCATCGAAGCGCGGGCCGGGGATGATGTGATCGGTGGATTTGATGGCGACGACACCCTGCTCGGCGGAAGCGGCGATGACACCCTGCGCGGCGGCAGCGGGGATGACACCATGTTCGGTGGTATCGGAAACGACCGGATTGCCGGCGCGGAAACGTCTGGAACAAGTGCCGACAGGCTGGACGGCGGTGACGGCATCGACACGGCCGATTACGGCGACGCGCTTGGACGTGTCCTGGTCGACCTGCAAAACGACGTGCGCGGCGCCGGTTTCGCGCGCTTCTTCGACGAAGGCGCGGCGGCGGGTGACACCTTTATCAGCATCGAAAACGTCATCGGCAGCGATTTCGCCGACAACCTGCGCGGCGACGCCAATGACAACGTTCTGGAAGGCGGGGCCGTGTCCGACCGGCTGTATGGCCGGGCGGGCGACGACACGCTGGACGGCGGCACCGGGGTGGATGCGCTCTATGGCAACCTGGGCGCCGACGTGATGACCGGTGGCCCGGATCTGCGGGGCGATCGCTTCATCTATTTCTCGATGAACGAAACCGGCGTCGGCGCGGGCAACCGCGATATCATCACGGATTTCCAGACCGGCCTCGACCGGATCGAGATCCGGCGGTTCGACGCCGACACCACGCAGGGCGGCCGTCAGGGGTTTGATTTCGTGGCGGACGCGGCCTTTACCAACACGGCGGGTGAGCTGCGGTACGCACAGACCGGCGGCAATACGATTGTCCAGGGCGATGTGAATGGCGACGGTCTGGCGGATTTCGAGATCGAACTGACCGGGATCATCAATCTGGTCGAAGGTGACTTTCTGATTTAAGTTCAAAAACCTAGGACAAAAGGTCCGGTTCTTCAGACTTGACGCCGTAGCAAGCCATCTTAAATTTCACATCCGCAAGACCATTACAGACTTGAGGATTTTCATGACCATTTCCCTGTCCAATCAGTTGTTCACGTTCTTTCCCGATCTTCCCTCGGGCACCGGCAACAACGCCGGTGTCGACAAATTCACCACGACAAGCCTGACCCAGCTGTCCAATGGCGACGTGGTTCTGGGGTACAACGGCCTTTTGGCCGGCGTGGCCGAGATCTTTGATCCCGCTGACGGGTCCGAAACGGTGACAAACGCCGTCTTCAGCGACACCTTCAGCGCGTTCGGTTCGGTCAATTTTCAGGACACCGAGTTCGTCTCGGTCGCGGCGCTCAGCAACGGCGGATTTGTCGCCGCGTGGCAGCAGGATGTCGGGTTTTCGGGCATCATCGAAGCGCACTATCAGACCTTCGACGCCAACGGCTCGCCGGTCAGCGCCGAGATCGTGATCAACAACGGCAGTGGCCAGCACCCCGGCGAAACCAATGTCTATCCCACCTCGGCGGGCTTTGCGCTTGAGATGGAGACACCCAATGGCACCCGCGTGCTGGAGTTCTTTGACAACGCCGCGCAAAGCCTTGGGCCGACGTTCCAGACCAACGCCCGCGAACCGATCCAGGTCGTGTCTTTGTCCAACGGCAATGTCGCCGTGCTCTTCGAGATCGAAGGCGGCACTCATGACGATGCGTTCTTTCAGATCATGGACCCATCGGACGGGTCAATCGTCGCGGGCCCGACCGAGCTGACCGTCGTTGACGGTGGTGTTCCGGCGCTGGGTGTCGACATCATGGGGATCTCGGCCGCGCCAAACGGCGGTTTCGGGATCGTCTATTCGGCCACCCTGGCCGCGGGCACCGAAGTCTTTGTCGAGCTTTACAACAATGATGGCAGCACCCATCGAAGTGTGCCTTCGCCACGTCAGATCGACCTTGGCGTGCCGCTGACCGAAGTGGGCGAGGTCGCGATCCAGACCCTGGATTCGTTGTCCGATGGCTACATGATCGCGTTCCAAAAGACAGACGTCGGCAGCACCAATCAGAACCTCCCCGATCTGGATATCTTTGGCCTGATGTATGACGGGAACGAAGCGCTGATCGACGGGCCAAAGCTGCTGGTCAGCGACACCGACGGCATGCAGACCGGTTTTGACCTGCTGCATCTGGGCGGGACGCAGGTGCTGCTGAGCTATGTGCACGATGATGTGCCGCTGGGATCCGTCCGCGTGCAGGTACTGGACGTCACAAGCGAGGCACCACAGCCAACAGACGGCAACGATGCCCTGCAAGGCGACGATGGCGACAACATCGTTGATCTTCTGGCCGGCGACGACTTCTTTTTTGCCGACGATGGCGACGACAGCGTGCTGGGCAACACCGGCGACGACACCCTGCAAGGCGGGCCGGACAACGACACGTTGAACGGCGGCCCTGGCGCTGATGAACTGGACGGCGGTGACGGCATCGACACGGCCGATTACGGCGACGCGCTTGGACGTGTCCTGGTCGACCTGCAGAATGACGTGCGCGGCGCCGGTTTTGCACGCTTCTTCGACGAAGGCGCGGCGGCGGGTGACACCTTTATCAGCATCGAAAACGTCATCGGCAGCGATTTCGCCGACAACCTGCGCGGCGACGCCAATGACAACGTGCTGGAAGGCGGGGCCGTGTCGGACCGGCTGTATGGCCGGGCGGGCGACGACACGCTGGACGGCGGCACCGGGGTGGATGCGCTCTATGGCAACCTAGGCGCCGACGTGATGACCGGCGGCCCCGATCTGCGGGGCGATCGCTTCATCTATTTCTCGATGAACGAGACCGGCGTCGGCGCGGGCAACCGCGATATCATCACGGATTTCCAGACCGGCCTCGACCGGATCGAGATCCGGCGGTTCGACGCGGACACCACGCAGGGCGGCCGTCAGGGGTTTGATTTCGTGGCGGACGCGGCCTTTACCAACACCGCAGGCGAGCTGCGGTACGAGCAAACGGGCGGCAATACGATTGTCCAGGGCGACGTGAACGGCGACGGCCTGGCAGATTTCGAGATCGAGCTGACCGGGATCATCAACCTGGTTGAAGGTGATTTCTTTATCTGAGGCTATGGCCGAAAACCGCCCAAGCCTTGGTTTTGCGGCATTGTCCTTGCGTTGTCCGGACGAGCGTTCTATTGGCGTTCGGACGTGGCATGCCGCAAAACCTTTAAATATTTCAAGAGTATAACATGACGACATCCAGCTTTACCGGTGTCCTGGTCACCTTTGATGACTTCGGCGATACGCAATCCGTGGTCTCGACGACTTTGGACCTGGTGACCACCGACGATGTGAATTCGCTTCGGTATTCAATCCAATCCATTGAGAATTCACCGATCGGCTCGGCCGCGCTTGTGCAGGTGGATGTCGACCTGCTCAACCTTGTCATCGGCGGCGCGCGCTATGCCCCCAGCGAGCTTGCGATCGAGACGTCGATTTCCGAGTTTTCCTGGGGCGGTGACAAGCAGTCGGTGATCCTGGTTGTGTTGGACCAGAACTCTTTGACGGACAGCGTGTCGATCTTTGTCCTTTCGGGCGATCCTCTTCCGGTCATGACCACTCCGGCCGAGTTCGATGCATTTTCGTCGTCGGTCACCGCGCTCAGCGCCGTGACCACGGGACCGGTCGGACCCAATGTCGATATCCTGTTCAGCAGCCTGCCCACCTTCGCCTCGTCCGAAGTGGATCAGATCAGCGGTGCGGGGTTCGACGACAGCTTTGTCTTCAGCCTGGGCGCGGACCACTACGACGGCAATGGCGGCACTGACGCGGTGGATTATTCTTCGGCGACGGGGCGCGTGCTGGCCGACCTGCAGATCGATCAAAGCGGATCCGGCTTCGCCCGGTTCTTTGCGGCGGGTGCGGGGCAGGGGGACACCTACGAAGAGATCGAAAACCTGATCGGTGGCGGCTTTGCCGACAATCTGCGCGGTGACGGCGCGGCCAACCTGCTGGAAGGCAACGGTGTCTCGGACCGGCTTTACGGCCGCGGCGGAGATGACACCCTGAACGGCGGCGCTGGCGTCGATGCGCTTTATGGCAACCTTGGTGTGGACCAGATGACGGGCGGACCGGGCGCGGCGACCATGGACCGGTTCATCTATTTCAGCATGGCCGAAACAGGTGTCGGCGATGGCAACCGCGACATCATCACGGACTTTCAGACCGGCGTCGACCGGATCGAGATCCGTCGTTTCGACGCCGACACGACCCAGGGCGGCCGCCAGGGGTTCAATTTCATTGCCGACGCGGCGTTTTCCAATACGGCAGGTGAGTTGCGGTTTGAACAGACCGGCGGCAATACGATTGTGCAGGGCGACGTGAATGGCGACGGTCTTGCTGATTTTGAAATAGAGCTGACCGGGACAATCACAATGGTCGAGAGTGATTTCCTAATTTAGAGAGTCCATATCCGGTAGTTCTTTTCCGCCTTGATATTCCTGAATCTAAATGCAGCCCACCCGATAGGTCAAAATTGCATTTAGATTCAGGATATTTCAGCAATGATTTAAGCCTCTGGTCCCTCAATTCGCGTCAATTCAACCACGTCAAACGAACAGGACGATCCTTCAATTGTCGCGCTGACGGAAAATTCCGTAGTCGTTGTCTGGGAATCCTGGGATCAGGATGGTTCGTGGAACGGCATCTATTTCCAGCGTTTTGTCGATGGCGCGGCGATCGGGCCGGAAACTCGGGTCAATACCACGACCTTCGAAGGTCAAAACAACCCTCATATCGCCGCCTTGCCTGATGGAGGTTTTGCCGTTGTCTGGGATGCCGTGCTGCAAGGATAAACGGGCAACGGCGTCTACATGCGGCTTTTCGATGCGAATGGGCAGCCGACCTCGGATGAGATCACGGTGCATCAAACCGCAAGCGAGGTGCAACCTCAGTCGGAAATCGCTGTTCTCGAAAACGGGAATATTGCGGTGACGTGGCATTCGGATCGGATGCTCGATGGAAATCTTGACGTGTTTGCGCGTGTGTTTTCGCCCACAGGTCAGGCACTTGGTGACGAGATTGACGTAGACCCGACAGACGCGCCCAACGAAGACTTTCCTGCCATCGCCGCGCTTGCGGACGGGGGATTCGCGGCTGTTTGGACGGCAGATGACGGGTCTTCCCTGCGTGTCTTCGTTCAGAAGTTCGATGCAGGCGGTGTGGCTGTCGGGGACAAGATTCCGGTGGAAATACCTGAATTCAGCTCAACCCTCCAAGGGAATTATTCTCTCTACGCTCCCAGGATCGTCGGTCGATCGGATGGCGGTTTTGTCGTTGCGGGCAGTCTGTGGGACATTCGCGAACGCGAGAGCGGTCTATTTGTTCGAATGTATGACGCGGATGGTGCTGTCATTGTCCCTCCGAGTTACAGTTCACCAGGTTGGTGGACAGGCTACCGGACCAGTACCACAGATATTTTCTGGACGTCTTCTCAGGAGTCGCGCCGCGAAGTGGATATTGCCGCCACAATCGACGGTGGCTTTGTGGTCTCATATAGCCGAGATCGAAATGGAGTGGGAGACGATGAAACAACCACGACCCGCCGCTTTGACGCCTTGGGTGTCGGTGTTGATTCCTTTCAATACGTAAATGACGATCAATCGTTTTCACAGGAAAATGACGACAGCCGGGTTACAGTCTTGCCGAACGGGCAAATCGCGGTGACTTACGAGTCGGGCAATGAAGGTGGGTCCGAGCGGGATGTCTTTGTCCGAATTCTTCGACGCGGCCTATTTTGGCACGCGCCACGCTGACAAGATCAAGGCTACACTCGATACAATGCACTATGACGGCGGTCGATTGCGGGATTCGATTGACTATGTCGATGCCGAGGGCCGGGTGCTGGTCAATCTGCAGACAGACGCCTCGACCTGGGGTATTGCCGAGTTTTTTGACGCAGGCGCGGGCAATGGCGACACTTATGAAGACATTGAAAACGCATTTGGCGGCGATTTCGCCGATCAGCTGAGGGGCGATTCAGGAAGCAACCATTTGCGCGGCCGCGGATCTTCGGACCGGCTGTATGGCCGCGCGGGCGACGACACGTTGAATGGCGGCACCGGCGCTGACGCGCTGTTCGGGAATTCTGGCGTCGATATCATGACGGGCGGGCCAGACCTGCGCACCGACCGCTTTATCTTTTTCAACATGAGCGAGACAGGAGTTGGTGAGGGCAACCGCGACATCATCACCGACTTTCAGACCGGCCTCGACCGAATCGAGATCCGCCGGTTCGACGCTGACACGACCCAGGGCGGACGCCAGGGGTTCAAGTTCATTGCCGACGCGGCGTTTTCGAACACCGCCGGTGAGTTGCGCTTTGAACAGACCGGTGGAAACACAATCGTGCAGGGTGACGTGAACGGCGACGGTCTGGCCGACTTCGAGATCGAACTGACCGGGACAATCGCCCTTGTCGAAGGTGATTTCTTTATCTGACCCTCAGAACGTCTGGTCGTAGTCGCCCACGCCGGGTTCGGTGCGGATTACCGCGTCGAGCTCGGCAAAGATGCTGCGCAGTTCCTCTTCGCTATCGCTGCTTTCACAAACCACCACCAGGTTCGGCGTGTTCGAGCTGGCGCGCACCAGCCCCCAGCTGCCGTTGTCCAGGATGACGCGGGCGCCGTTCACCGTGACCACCTCTTTGACCGCGCGGCCGGCCAGAGTGTCGAGCGCCTTCAGCTTTTCGACGATGCGGGCCAGGATGTCGTATTTCTCGGTATCCGCGGCATAGGGGGACATGGTTGGCGTCGCCCAGGTGCGGGGCAGGGCGCGGCGTAGGTCGGACATGGATTTGTCGGGGTTACGGTCCATCAGCTTGCAGATCTCGACCGCAACGCGCATCCCGCAGTCATAGCCACGGCCCACGGGTTCGGCCAAAAAGTAGTGGCCCGACTTTTCAAACCCCGCCAGCGCGCCCAGATCGCGGACGCGGCGTTTCATGTGGCTGTGGCCGGTTTTCCAATAGTCCGCCGTCACGCCATTGGCCTGCAGCACCGGGTCGCTGGCAAAAAGGCCGGTGGATTTCACGTCTGCCACAAAGGTGGCGTTGGGGTGCAGGACGCTCAGATCGCGGGCCATGATCACGCCGACCTTGTCAGCAAAGATCTCTTCACCCTCATCATCCACCACCCCGCAGCGGTCGCCGTCGCCGTCGAACCCCAGCGCCAGGTCGGCGCCGGTCTGGCGGACGGTGTCGGCCATGTCGTGCAGCATTTCCATCGCTTCGGGGTTGGGGTTGTAGTTCGGGAAAGTGTAGTCCAGCGTCGCGTGGCTTTCGATGACCTCGGCCCCGATGCGGCGCAACAACTCGGGCGCAAAAGCCGCGGCGGTGCCGTTGCCGCAGGCGGCAACCACTTTCAGCGGGCGGGACAGGCGGAAATCTCCGGCGAGGTCGTCCAGATAGGCTTCTCGCACGCCGTCGACCACCTCGTAGGAGCCACCCTCGCGGGGCTCACCCAGACCGTTCAGCACGATGTCGCGCAGTTCGGCCATTTCGTCGGGGCCGTGGGTCAGAGGGCGATCAAATCCCATCTTCACCCCGGTCCAGCCGTTCGGATTGTGGCTGGCGGTGACCATGGCGACGGCGGGGGCGTCCAGGTGGAACTGGGCGAAATAGGCCATAGGCGACAGTGCTGGGCCGATGTCGCGTACCCGGATGCCGGCCTGCATCAATCCGATGACAAGGGCCTGTTTGATCGCCAGCGAGTAATCACGATAGTCGTTGCCCACCGCAATCTCGGGCCGGATGCCGCGCCGCTGCATCTGGGTGCCCAGCCCCAGGCCAAGCGCGGTCATGCCCGGCAGGTTGATCGCCTCGGGGAATTGCCAGCGCGCGTCATATTCGCGAAAGCCCGTCGGCGCGATCATCGGCTCACGCAGGAAATCCCAGGTGTTCGGGGTCACGATTGATTGCGGTTTTGCCATGGAACTCACCTGTTTGACGCGGGTTTCGGGGCAAGTCGTAGGGCCTTTGGCAACACCTCGCAACCGCGGGTGGGGAGTGTTGGACAACCTGTGGCCAAAAGCCTATCACGGCGCGGACAACCCGAACCCGGAGTGCCAGGCTTGGCCAAGACCCCCTCTGACATTGCGCGCGGCGTGCTGGACATCGAACGCGATGCCCTGACACGGCTTGCGGCTGAATTGCCCGCGGCCTTTGATGACGTTGTGGCGCTGCTTTTGCAGGTGCGGGGGCGGGTTGTGGTTTCGGGCATGGGCAAATCCGGCCACGTGGCGGGCAAGATCGCCGCAACGCTGGCCAGCACCGGGACGCCCGCGCAATTGGTGCACCCGGGCGAGGCGAGCCACGGGGATCTGGGCATGATCACGCGCGAGGACGCGGTGCTGCTGATCTCGAACTCGGGTGAAACGCGGGAACTGGCTGATATGATCGGCCATTGCGCGCGGTTTTCGGTGCCGCTGATCGCGGTGACCAAACGGACCGAAAGCACGCTGGCCCGCGCCGCCGATCACGTGCTGGCCCTGCCTGACGCGCCAGAAGCCTGCGCCATTGGCATGGCGCCGACAACCTCGACCACACTGACGATGGCGCTTGGCGATGCGCTGGCTGTGGCGCTGATGGATCACCGGGGCTTTGACCGCGACAGCTATCTGGCCTTTCATCCCGGTGGCACGCTTGGGGCGCAGTTGCTGCGGGTCTCGGCGGTGATGCACAGGGGCGACGAGCTGCCGGTTGTTGCGCCGGACACCCCAATGGGTGACACGCTGGTCGAAATGACAGCCAAGGGATTTGGCGTCGCTGCCGTGGTCGAAGAGGACCGCTTGATCGGCATCATCACCGACGGGGACCTGCGGCGGAACCTGAAGCAGCTGATGGACAAGGCCGCCCGCGATGTCGCCACGCCGCAGCCCATGGTCACCGCGCCCGATACCCTGCTGGTCGAGGCTTTGGGCGTCATGAACAGTCATAAGCGCACCGTCCTGCTGGTGGTTGACGAGGGTGGCACCCTGCAGGGTCTGGTCCACATCCACGATGCGCTGCGCGCCGGAGTTGTCTGAGATGAAAACAGTTGTCTTTATTCCCGCCCGATATGCCTCGACCCGCTATCCGGGCAAGCCACTGGTCAAACTGACCGGCGCGACGGGCGAAAGCAAAAGCCTGATCCAGCGCAGCTGGGAGGCCGCCAAGGCCGTGCCCGGCGTCGATGCCGTCTATGTGCTGACTGACGACAATCGGATCGCCGAAGCCTCGCGTGACTTCGGGGCCGAGATGCTGATGACCTCGGAAGCGGCCCGCAACGGGACCGAGCGCTGCGCCGAAGGTGTGGCGCAACTGGCCGAGGAACCCGAGATCGTGATCAACCTGCAGGGCGACGCGCCGCTGACGCCCGCCTGGTTTGTCGAGGCGCTGATTGCCGCGATGCGGGACACCCCGCATGCGCAGATGGTCACGCCGGTGCTGCTGTGCGATCGGATGACCCTGACCAACCTTGTGACCGACCGGCGCGAGGGCCGCGTGGGCGGGACCACCGCGGTGATGAGGCCGGACCGGACGGCGCTGTTTTTCTCGAAAGAGGTGCTGCCGCATGTCGGCAATTTGGAAAGCCCCCCGGATGTCTGGCATCACGTCGGCGTCTATGGCTATCGGCCCGAGGCGCTGCGCAAGTACGGCACCTGGGACGAAGGCGCGTTGGAACGCGCCGAGGGGCTTGAGCAGCTGCGCTTTCTCGAAAACGGCGTGCCGGTGACCTGTGTTCCGGTCGAGGGCCGGGGCCGCGTGTTCTGGGAGCTGAACAACCCCGTCGACGTCGCCCGGATCGAGGCCGTTTTGCAAAAGGAAGGCATCGCATGAAGACTGTCACGATTGGCGAAATCCAGGTCTCGAACGCCGCGCCTTTTGCGCTGATCGCCGGGCCGTGCCAGTTGGAATCGCTGGATCATGCGCGCATGCTGGCCGAGCGGATCGGCGAAGCGGCGCAGGCTGCCCGGACGCCCTGGATCTTCAAGGCCAGCTACGACAAGGCCAACCGCAGCTCGCTGGACGGGCAGCGCGGGATGGGCATCGACAAGGGGCTGGAGGTGCTGGGCCGCATCCGCGAAGAATTCGGCGTGCCGGTGCTGACGGATGTTCACACGGCCGAGCAATGCGGGATCGCCGCGCAGGTGGTCGACGTTTTGCAGATCCCGGCCTTTCTGTGCCGTCAGACCGACCTGCTGCTGGCCGCCGGAGAGACCGGCAAGGCGATCAACGTCAAGAAAGGCCAGTTCCTGGCGCCCTGGGACATGAAGAATGTCGTCGCCAAGCTGGAAAGCACCGGGAACGAGAACCTGATGCTTTGCGACCGGGGTACGTCATTCGGCTATGGCATGCTGGTCAGCGACTTCCGGTCGCTGCCGATCATGGCCGAAACCGGCTATCCCACGGTCTTTGACGCCACCCATTCGGTGCAGCTGCCGGGTGGGCTTGGCACCTCGACCGGGGGGCAACGGCAGTTTGTCGAACCGCTGGCCCGCGCCGCCGTCGCCGTGGGCACCGGGGCGGTGTTTATTGAAACCCACGAGGCGCCGGATACGGCTCCTAGTGATGGGCCGAACATGGTACCTGTGGATGACCTTGCCCGCGTGCTGAAGGGGCTGCGGGCCGTTGATGATTTGACAAAGGGTATGTCCGATGACGCGTAAACTGTTTGGAACCGATGGCGTGCGCGGTCAGGCCAACAGCTGGCCCATGACTGCCGAGATGGCGCTGAAACTCGGCGCTGCCGCCGGCCGGTATTTCCGCCGTGATCAGCAGGCGCACCGGGTGGTGATCGGCAAGGACACCCGGCTGTCGGGCTACATGATCGAAAACGCGCTGACGGCGGGTTTTACCTCGACGGGCATGAGCGTCTTTCTGGTTGGCCCGATGCCCACACCGGCCATTGGCTTTCTGACCCGCAGCCTGCGCGCGGATGTGGGTGTGATGATCTCGGCCAGCCACAACCCGGCGTCGGACAACGGTATCAAGTTCTTTGGCCCCGATGGCTTCAAGCTGAGTGACGAGGCAGAGGCCGGGATCGAGGCGCTGGCGATGAACGGCATCCAGCCCGCCGAGCCGCAGAACATCGGCCGCGCGCGGCGGATCGACGACGCCGCCGGGCGCTATGTCGAGAACGCCAAGATGACCTTTCCGCGCAACAGGCGGCTGGATGGTCTGCGCATCGTGCTCGATTGCGCCAACGGGGCCGCCTACAAGGTCGCGCCAGAGGTCCTGTGGGAACTGGGCGCTGAGGTGATCCGCATCGGGGTAGAGCCGAACGGCTTCAACATCAACGAGGGCTGTGGCTCGACCCACCCCGAGGCCGCGGCCAAGAAGGTGCGCGAGCTGCGGGCCGACGTCGGCATTTGTCTGGACGGCGACGCCGACCGGGTGATCCTGATCGACGAAAGGGGAAAAGTGGCTGACGGCGACCAGATCATGGGTCTGATTGCCGGGCGTTGGGCCGACGAGGGACGTCTGGCGGGCGATACGCTGGTGGCGACGGTGATGTCGAACCTCGGGCTGGAACGGCATTTGGCAAAGAAGGGCCTGCATCTGGAACGCACCAAGGTCGGCGACCGCTACGTGGTCGAACGGATGCGCGAGGGCGGTTTCAACCTGGGCGGGGAACAGTCCGGCCACGTGGTGATGACCGACCATGCCACCACTGGCGACGGGCTGATCGCGGCCCTGCAGTTCCTGGCGGCTATGGTCGAGACCGGGCAAAAGGCCAGCGCGCTGGCCACTGTCTTTGCCCCCGTGCCACAAAAGCTGATCAACGTGCGCTACGCCGAAGGGGCTGCGCCCTTGGACGCGGATGCCGTGCAGGCTGCCATCGCCGACGGCGAAAAACGTCTGAACGGCACCGGCCGTCTGTTGATCCGCAAATCCGGCACCGAACCCCTGATCCGCGTCATGGGCGAGGCCGAGGATCTGGGCCTGCTCGACCAGGTTCTGACCAGCATCGTCGAGGCCGTCCGGCGCGAGGTCTGAGGCCAACAAAGCAGACATCGGAAAATCTGCATCACATAACGCGGCCTGAAATCAAGGATTTCAACGCGTTACGTGATGCTCTATGTCCTGGATCGCTCCGATTTCACTTTAGAACCAGCCGCTGCGGGCCATCATCACCAGGATCGCGTTTCCGGCAGGCGTTTGCCGCCAGACGCCTGTTTCTTTCAAAGACCTGATGGAGGCATGGCGGTTGCCCTGGCGCCGCCAGGTGTGGAACCGATCCAGAATTTCCTGATTGTCACTGGTTAGCAACGCGCCCGAGCGTGTCAGTGCCGTGATGTTGCGATCGATCCAGCGGGCATAACGTTTGTCGGCCACCATGCTCAGGCGGCGCAGGGCGTCACGTGCGCCGCGATGTGCCCCGATCACGTTGCCCCCATGCTGGCGGTACAGCAACCCGGGGCGGACGTCATTGATCATCTCGGCCCCGACACCTGACAGCAGCAGGTAAAGCCACCAGTCGTGAAAGGGCGGAACAAACCGCAGCGCGGTCTGGGCGGTTTCGGTGGCAATCTGTGACGCGATCGGGTTCATGACGATGGTGTTGCCCGCAAGCACGTTCTGCACCAATGCGTTGCCAAAGGCCGGGTCGAACTTGTGCCGCTTTGACAGCTTGCGTTGCGAGGCGTCCCCCTCGATCAGGGCTGTGCGGCTGGCGTAGATCTGGGCTTTCCAGACCGCGCCTTTCTCCAGCACCGACAACGCGCGTTTCAATCGGTGCGGCATCCAGATGTCGTCTTGGTCGGACAGGGCGATGAATGCCCCGTCAGGAACCTTGTCGCGATGCAGGATCGACAGGAAATTTGCCGAACTTCCGCGCATCGGCCCGTCAAGAATGCGGATATCGCGATCTCGGTTCTTTGCCCGAAAGGCCCTGAGGATGTCGCGCGTGCCATCCGTGCTGCCATCGTCGCTGACGGTCAGGGACCAGTTCGTGTGTTTCTGTGCAAGGAACGAGTCAAGCTGCTCGGGCAGAAAGTCCGCGCCGTTGTAGGTGGCCATCTGTATGCGGACGTGACGAGACATGGGTCAGCCTACCACAGCCACAGGTTCAGACGCGACACACGTGTTATCGCAGACGCAGGAAAAACAACCCTCGATGTCTAGACCGTCTCGTCCGGCTCCAACTACAGCAATGCGCATGGGACGGCCTTTTTTCTGGTGCCTTGGTGACATTTGTCTTTTCGGCGCGCAGAGTGCAAATGCAAGTGGAAAAACCAGAAATGGTCGGATTTGACCCATCCCTTGCGGGGGCAGGAAACGATTGTCGGGACTGATTGAAACATGACCAAAGTGACACCGGTAATTTTGTGCGGCGGATCGGGAACACGGCTGTGGCCGCTGTCGCGCAAAAGCTTTCCCAAGCAGTTTGCAGCCTTGATGGGCGATCAATCCCTGTTCCAGGCGTCAGCTTTGCGTATGACGTCGCCAGCGGGCGGCGACCTGGAATTTGCTGCGCCGATGGTGCTGACCACCTCGGACTTCCGGTTCATCGTCGGGGAACAGTTGATGGAGGTCGGCATCGACCCCGGCCCGATCCTGATCGAACCCGAACCCCGCAACACCGCACCTGCCATCCTGGCGGCGGCCATGCACGCCTATGACACCGATCCGGGGGCTGTTCTGCTGGTCGCGCCGTCTGATCACGTTGTGCCAGATGCTGCCGCCTTTCAGGCGGCGGTTGCTCAGGGCCTGGCGGCGGTGCGCGAGGGGCGCCTGGTGACCTTTGGCATCACGCCCACGCGGGCCGAGACGGGCTATGGCTATCTGGAGCTTGAGGCGCAGCCCAATGGTGGCGGCGCGGTGGCGCTGCGCCAGTTTGTGGAAAAGCCAGACGCCGAGACCGCGCAACAGATGCTGGACGCGGGCAGCTACCTATGGAATGCCGGGATCTTTCTGTTTGCCGCCGCTGACATTCTGAAGGCGTTTGAAGCCCATGCGCCCGCGATGGTCGCCCCGGTCCGCGCCTCGGTCGATGCCGCGCGGCCCGACCTTGGGTTCCTGCGACTGGACGCACAGGCCTGGGGTGATGTAGCGGATGACAGCATCGACTACGCGGTGATGGAACGGGCGCAGAACCTGTCGGTTGTGCCCTTCTCGGCCGGGTGGAGCGATCTGGGCAGCTGGGATGCCGTTGCGCGCGAAGAAACAGCGGATGCCAAGGGCACCGTGACTGCCGGGCCCGCCCTGTCGATCGACTGTCAGAACAGCCTTTTGCGCTCTGAAAGCGCCGATCTGGAGCTGGTGGGCATCGGTCTGGACAACGTCATCGCCGTGGCGACGCCGGATGCCGTGCTGGTCGCCGACGCCTCGCGCGCGCAGGACGTCAAGAAAGCGGTTGATGCGCTCAAGGCCAAGGGGGCCAAGCAGGCCACCGCCTTTCCGCGCGATCATCGCCCCTGGGGCCACTTCGAGACCCTGGCCCTGTCCGACCGCTTTCAGGTCAAGCGCATCGTGGTGAAACCTGGCGCGGCGCTGAGCCTGCAAAGCCATGTGCACCGGGCCGAGCACTGGATTGTCGTGGCCGGCACCGCGCGGGTCACAATCGGGGACGAGGTCAAGCTGGTCAGCGAAAACCAGTCGGTCTATGTGCCGCTGGGCGCTGTCCACCGGATGGAAAACCCCGGCAAGGTGCCGATGGTTCTGATCGAGGTTCAGACCGGCACCTACCTGGGCGAAGACGACATCATCCGATACGAGGACGTCTATTCCCGCGACCCTGAAGGGGCCAAGGGCTAGACTGTCACGACCACGGGGTGATCCAGCGTGACTTCCTGCAGGTTCGGCCCTTCTCCGATCCTGTCGATCACCGCAAAAAGCCCACTGCCCGAGATCGGGCAGAGCACCCCGTGCCAGGTGTTGCGGGCGATGTTCACACATTGGCCGGACCCGGCGACAAAGGCCTGCGGCGTGCCCGGCACGCCGTCGGCGTCCGGCGCGACGATCACCAGAAAGCGGCTGTCCTGCATCGGGACAAAGCACTGCGACCCCAGCGGGTGCCGCTCCATCAGGGTGCAGGCATAGGGCAGCTCGCGCAGTTCGGCGTCAAACAGGCTCAGGCCCGCGGTGCCATCCACGATGTCCAGCGTGATCAGATCGGTGAACCGCTGGCATTTGCCCTCGTTGATCAGGATCGGCGTGGCACAGCCGCTTTCGACCACCTCGCCAAAGGGGGCAAATGCCGACGCCGTGATTGGCTGAGCCCGGATCATGTGCCGCCAAGTCCCAGCGGCATGTGGCGGTTGACGTCCTTGTACAGCAGATAGCGGAACCGCCCCGGTCCACCGGCATAACAGGCCTGTGGGCAGAAGGCGCGCAACCACATGTAATCACCCGCCTCGACCTCGACCCAATCGGCGTTCAGGCGGTAGACGGCCTTGCCTTCCAGCACATAAAGCCCGTGTTCCATCACGTGGGTTTCGGCAAAGGGGATCAGTCCGCCGGGTTCGAAGTTGACGATGTTGACGTGCATGTCATGGCGCAGATCCTCGGGGTCGGCAAAGCGGGTTGTCGACCATGTGCCGTTGGTGCCGGGCATCTCGCTGGGCGCGATGTCGGTTTCGTGGACAAAGAAAGCCTCTGGCGCGTCCAGCCCCTCGACCGTCTGATAGCGCTTGCGGATCCAGTGAAAGCGGGCGGGTTCCACCCCGGTGCTGCGCAGGGTCCAATCTTGACCTGCGGGCAGATAGGCGTATCCGCCGGGGCCAAGGTGCTGGGCGGTTCCGTCGGTGTCGATCGTGATCGTCCCGTGGGTGACGAACAGCACCGATTGCGCGGCCCCGTCGTCGTCGGGGCGGTCCGATCCACCCTCGGGGGCGACCTCCATGATGTAATGCGAAAACGTTTCGGAAAAGCCGGTCATCGGGCGGGCCAGCACCCAAAGGCGCGTGTCGGTCCAGAAGGGCAGCTTGGACGTCACGATGTCCATCATCGTTCCGCGCGGGATGACGGCATAGGCCTCGGTGAACACGGCGCGGTCGGTCATGACCTGCGTCTGCGGCGGGTGGCCGCCGGTCTGGGCGTAGTAGGTGTCGCTCATGGCAGCAGATCCTTCAGCCGGTGCAGGGCGATGCGTTCGACCTGATGGCAGGCCTCGGCAAATTCGGCATCCCGGTCATTGCCCAACCGCGTCTCAAAGGCCGCGAGGATCGAGACCTTGTCGTGGTCGCGCACCGCGATGATGAAGGGAAAGCCGAAGGTTTCTGTATAGCGGGTGTTGAGCTCGGTAAAGCGCGCGCGTTCTTCGTCCGTCAACGCATCAAGCCCCGCGCTGGCCTGTTCCGAGGTGCTTTCCGCCGTCAGCCGCTTGGCCTGCGCCAGCTTGCCCGCCAGATCGGGGTGGGCGGTCAGAACGCCAAGCCGTGCGGCGTCATCCGCGCTGCGAAAAACGCGGGCCAGGGCGTTGTGCAGCCCAACGGCGCTGTCATGCGCTGGTCCCAGCTCCAGCGCATGCGCCCCTTCGGCGATCCAGGGCGAATGTTCAAAGATGCCGCCATAGGCCTCGACAAACGTCTTTTTCTTCATCTCAGAGGGACGGGGGGCCGGGGGTTGATAGGGGTGTTCGGCCTTCCAATGTTCGGCGATGTCGATCCGGCGGGCGACCCAGACATCTGGGTGCCCCTGGATGTAGTCGAGGAACCTTTTCAACGCCGCAACCCTCCCCGGACGCCCGATCAGGCGGCAATGCAGTCCGATCGACATCATCTTGGGCGTGCCGGCCAGCCCCTCGGCGTAAAGCGTGTCGAAGCTGTCTTTCAGGTAGCTGAAGAACTGATCGCCCGCGTTGAACCCCTGAGGCGTCGCAAAGCGCATGTCGTTGGCATCCAGCGTATAGGGGATCACCAGTTGCGCGCCACCGTCATGGTCCCACCAATAGGGCAGGTCGTCATCATAGGTGTCGGACACGTAGTCGAAACTGCCATCCTCGGCGATCAGGCGCATGGTGTTCATCGAACAGCGCCCGGTGTACCAGCCGCGCGGCGGAGAGCCGACGACCTCGGTGTGCAGTCGTTTCGATTCGGCCAGGAAGGCGCGTTCCTCACCTTCCTCCATGTCCTTGTATTCGATCCATTTCAGCGCGTGGCTGGCGATCTCCCATCCGGCGTCCTTCATGGCCGCCACCTGTTCGGGTGAGCGCGCCAGCGCCGCCGTCACGCCATAGACCGTTACCGGCATGTCGTAGCTGGTGAACAGCCGATGCAGCCGCCAGAATCCGGCGCGCGATCCATATTCATAGATCGATTCCATGTTCCAGTGCCGCTGCCCTGGCCACGAGGCAGCGCCCACGATTTCGGACAGAAAGGCCTCGGACCCGGCGTCGCCGTCCAGCACGTTGTTTTCGCCGCCTTCTTCGTAGTTCAGCACGAATTGCACGGCGATCTTGGCCCCGCCCGGCCAGTTTGCCTGCGGAACGCGCGGGCCATAGCCGATCATGTTCCGGGGATAGCGGTCAGGCATTGCGAAACTCCCTTTGGTCTGCAAGCATTTAGACAGCCACCACACATCGGAGCAAGGGCATGTCCCAAGGTTACCTGACCACCCATATCCTGGACACCGCACGCGGCTGCCCCGCCGAGGGCATCAAGATCGCGCTTTATCGCGTGTCAGGCAACAGCCACACCAAGATTGCCGAGGCCGTGACCAACGCTGACGGCCGCACAGACAGCCCGATCCTGCCGGCAGAAAAATTTGCGCAGGGCACCTATGAGCTGATTTTCTTTGCAGGTGATTATCTGCGCGCCACCGGGCAGGCGACCGAGGACCCGCTTTTCCTTGACCAGATCCCCATCCGTTTTGGTATGGCGCAGGACGATCACTATCACGTGCCGCTGCTGCTCAGCCCCTATGGCATGAGCACCTATCGCGGAAGTTAACGAGGCATCCCATGTACGATCTTGCTGTCATCTGGAGCTGGCTGGAATTCGCCGTGCGCTGGCTTCACGTCATCACGGCGGTGGCCTGGATTGGCTCGTCTTTCTATTTCATCGCGCTGGACCTGGGTCTGTGGCGCGACCGGAACCTGGCCTCGGGCGCGGATGGCGAGGAATGGCAGGTCCACGGCGGAGGCTTTTACCACGTACAGAAATACCTCGTGGCCCCGGCGCAGATGCCCGACCACCTGGTCTGGTTCAAATGGGAAAGCTATTCGACCTGGCTCAGTGGAGCGGCATTGTTGATGATCGTCTATTGGGCGGGCGGAGAACTGTATCTGATTGACCACGCCAAGGCCGACCTTTCGCTCTTTGTGGCGATCCTGATCTCGGCGGCCTCATTGACTGTGGGTTGGCTGCTCTATGATTTTCTGTGCAAAAGCAAGCTTGGCGATCAGCCAACGGTGCTGATGCTGCTGTTGTTCGTGATCCTGGTGATCATGAGTTGGGGCTACAATCAGGTCTTCACCGGGCGCGCGGCGCTGCTGCATCTGGGGGCCTTTACCGCCACGATCATGACGGCGAATGTCTTTTTCATCATCATGCCGAACCAGCGGATCGTTGTGGCGGATCTGAAGGCCGGGCGCACGCCCGATGCCAAGTACGGCAAGATCGCCAAGCTTAGGTCGACGCATAACAACTATCTGACGCTGCCCGTCATCTTCCTGATGCTGTCGAACCACTATCCGCTGGCCTTTGGCACGCCCTACGCCTGGCTGATCGCGGCGCTGGTCTTCCTGATGGGGGTCACGATCCGGCATTACTTCAACACCATGCATGCCCGTCAGGGCCAGCCGAACTGGACCTGGGCCGCGACGGCGGTGATCTTTGTTCTGATCATGGCGCTGTCATCCGTGCCGCCCCAGCATGCGGAAGAGGCCTATGAAGACGCCGCCGTGCCCGCGCATCTGGAACCTGTCGTGACCGCCGAGGGGTATGGCGCGGTCAAGGACATCGTGCTGGGCAGGTGCTCCATGTGCCACGCGCCGGAACCGTCCTACGAGGGCATCCTTTGGCCGCCCAAGATGGTGCGGCTGGACACCGACACCGAGATCGCCCGCAACGCGCGGCTGATCTATCTGCATTCGGGTCTCAGCACCGCCATGCCGCCGGGCAATGTGACCTGGATGGAACCGTCCGAACGCGCGGTGATTGTTGCCTGGTATCAGGGGTTGTGACGCCAACCGCACCACTCGCGGCTGTGGATCGTCTGCGGCGGCGCTCCCGCAATGCGGGTTTTCAAAACAACCTGCGATCAACTTGACCATCGTCCTGCATCCAAGACACACTTGGGCACCACTCACACTTCAGGTGCCTGTCCATTTGCGCGGACCCCTTTTTTTCCGGAGGAAAAAGGCTTGCCGATCATCAAAATCAACGGCTTGTTGGTGTATTATGCCCACGTGCCAAAATGCGGCGGAAGCTCGGTCGAGGACTACCTGACCGAGCGGTTCGGCCCGCTGGCGTTCATGGACCGACGATACAACGGCCAACCGGTTGCGACGCGCTGGAACCGCAGCTCGCCACAGCACATTCCGGTCGAGAACCTGGACCGGTTGTTCCCCGAAGGCTTCTTTGACCATGTCTTTACGGTGGTGCGCCATCCGGTCGACCGGCTACGCAGCGTGTTCCTGTTTCAAAGGGACGTAGAGGAAAAGCTGCGTCCCGAAATGCAGTTTTCCGGGTGGGTGCGACGGCACCTGGACAACCCAGACAGAAAGGATCCGTTTCTGCTGGACAACCACATTCGCCCGATGTCCGACATCGTTCCGCAGGGTGCCAAGGTCTTTAAGCTCGAAGAGGGGCTGGATCCCTTGGTCCGTTACCTTGATGAGATTGCTGGCAACAGTGACGGCCCGCGAGAGATCGGTCGCGCGAATTCCTATTCCGGCAGGATGGAAAAGAAGGGCAAGTCAAAGAGTGATCCGATTACCCCCAAAGGGGTGGACCTCAGAGCGCTTGCCCGTATCTACGAGGCCGATTTCCAACGGTTCGGCTATTCGATCAAACGAGAGACCGCCTAAAGTCGCGACCTGACCCTAGGGCAAATTCTCGGGCGTCAGCACCTGGACAGTCGAGATCGGCGTCGCGTCAAGGTCGCTCGAAAACCGATGGTGGGCCAGGAACCTGTTGAACGCATTCCTGATGTCCTGCTTCAGGTCATGGTGCAGGATGTAGTCCAATCGTCCCTCGCGGATCAGTGTCCGGTTGTCGGCGTCCAGATCGTGGGCCACGTAGATGTCGGGGCCAAGCCCCCGATCCGACAGCGCGCGCAGGATCGATTTGTTGCCGCCGCCCATGGAATAGACCGCACGCAGATCCCGAATGCCATCAAGGATTGTCGGCAGCACTTTTGACGTTTCGAAATCAACACCGCTGCCGCCCTGAACCGCGATGACCTGCAGTTTCGGGCAGCGGGTCGCGAGCGCCGAGACAAAGGCGGTTTCGCGTTCCTCTTCGCCCAGGAAGCCTTCGTGGCTGCGCGTGGCCAAAACCTGGCCGGGCACGTCACCAAGGGATTGCGACACCAGATAGGCTGCCGTGCGCCCCGCGCCGGCGTTGTCCAGACCGACATAGGCCAGACGAGCGCCGCCGCCGATGTCGGTCACAAGGGTCACCACCGGGATCCCGGACGCGGTCAAAAGGGCCACGGCATCCCTGATCCTTGCGGTGTCCCTGGCCTTGAGGCATACGCCCTGGCTGCCGCGCTTCAGGATCCGCGCCAAGGCCGCGACGACCTCGTCCTCTTCCATGACGTCCTGCAAAAGGAACCGGGGGCGGCACACCGCGGTTCCGATCTGGGGCAGGATCGCCTCGGCGGCGGCCTTGACCTCGCGACTGAAACGGGCGGGCGCCTCGACCACGAAATCGAAGAACAACCGCCTTCCGCGGACCGCAAGCTGACCTTCCTGCGCCTTCAATTCTTCGATCGCGGCGGTCACCCGCATCCGGGTCTGTGGGCTGACGTGTGGGCGGTCATTCAGCACACGGTCCACCGTGGCGGTGCCCAAACCGGCTTGTCGGGCGATTTCCTTGATCGGGAAGCGGTGAGTCATTTGATGTGTTTTTGATGCGTTTTCGCCCCCAACGCAACAGTGCCGCAGGTATTCTGTGCAAGACGAGGGAGGAGCCGTCATGAGAGACACCATCGAAAACACCGTCGCCTATTACGACCCAGACACCTGTGATCTGAACGCATTCACCGCGTTGATCGACCAGACCACACGCGCTGAACAGGTGCCGCATGCGTCGGCCGTCGAACATAATATTCCGATCTACGACATGGACGATCTGCGACCGGCGCTGGACGATGACCGGACCCGCAGGGCGATCATGTCCGAATGGGCGCAAGTGCTGGGCACCGGCGCCGGGGTGCTGGCGCTGAAGCGGGCTTATGCCGACACCGCCGTTCTGGACAAGGCCACCGCCATTTACGAGCGCATTATCGAGGACGAAAAACAGACGTCGGGCGGCGGCGGCGATCACTTTGCTGCCGCAGGCGCAAATGACCGTATCTGGAACTCCTTGCAAAAGCTCTGCGAAGCCGCGCCCGAGGTTTTCCTGGACTACTTTGCCAACACATCCATTGCGGCCGTCTGCGAGGCATGGCTTGGTCCGAACTACCAGATGACTGCGCAGGTGAACCTCGTTCATCCGGGCGGCGCCGCGCAGCAGGCCCATCGCGACTATCACCTGGGGTTCCAGACCGCCGAGATCAGCGCCTCATATCCGGCGCATGTGCATGATGTTTCGCCGATCCTGACGCTTCAGGGCGCGGTTGCGCATTGTGACATGCCCCTGAACAGCGGACCAACCAAGCTGCTGCCGTTTTCGCAGGCCTACCGGCCCGGCTATGCCGCATGGCGTCGCGCCGATTTCCGGGCCCTGTTCGAGGAACGCTACGTTCAGCTGGAGTTGGCAAAGGGCGACGCCGTGTTCTTCAGCCCGGCCTTGTTTCATGCCGCCGGTGCCAACTCGAGCCCCGACATCCATCGCTTCGCCAACCTGCTGCAGGTGTCATCCGCCTTTGGTCGCGCGATGGAGACTGTCGATCGGGACAGGATGTGCAAGTTACTGTTTCCACACGCTGTGCGCGCCCTGCAGGACAACCGGTTGACCGCCGCGGAAGTGTCTGCCGCAATCGCGGCATCCGCCGAGGGCTATTCGTTCCCGACAAACCTTGACCGTGATCCACCGACAAATGGACTTGCACCGGAAACCCAGGCCGCGTTTTTCCAGCGCGCCCTTTCGGAAGGGCTTGGCGAACAGGCGTTCTCGGATCAACTGGACCGGATGGCAGCTGCGCGTCGGGCCTAGGTCGCGGTCCACCTAACCAAGGGCGTCGTGCGTTTCGGTGCGGCGTCCCTACCCTAGGCGAACACGAAATTTGTTGGGTCCCGCAAGTCACTGATCAGGAAATTTCCCTCGACCAGGATCACGCCGGCACCGCCGATATCGATCACCACGCCGCCAGCGGACGGATCTTGCCGAAACTCCAGATCATCGATCGACCGGACACCGGCAACGTCGATCTCGATCACGTCGATCCCGGGTTCGAAGTCGGTGATGACATCACCAGCAGAGATTTCAGTTTCCTGGAACGCAAAGACATCCTCTCCGGCGCCGCCCGTGACCGTGTCGATTCCGGCCCCGCCGACAAGAGTGTCCGGGTGATCCCCCCCGTCCAGCCGATCGTTTCCGTCATCGCCATACAACTCGTCCCGCCCGTCCTGCCCTCTGAGGGTGTCTTCGCCTTCGCGACCGGAGAGTGTGTCGCGGCCTTCGCCACCGTTGAGCACATCGTCGCCCAGCCAGCCGATCAGGTCGTCATTGCCGTCACCTCCAAAGATCAGATCATTGCCATCGCGACCGTTAATGGCATCGATCCCTTTGCGGCCTGTGATCGTGTCGTCGCCCGGACCGCCCTCGATCACATCATTCTCATTTGTCCCGACAAGGTCCTGACCTTCGCCAGGGTTGCCGACCGGCGCTGGCGCGGTCTCGGGATCCAGGTAAAAAATCAGCACCAGGCTTTCAAAGGGATGCAGATTTCGTTGCACGACGTTGCTTTGACAGTTGCAGTCCTCGATCTGCGCCATGACATCATGTTCGCCGAAATAGAACCGCTGGCCGTGTACGATTGAGAAGTCAGCCTCGGTCTGACCGACGCCGGTCACGAAATGCACGCCGTCGGAACTCGAAGGGCTGGTGTCCATGGTGATCAACATGCCCTGAACCGTTTCAAATTCCGGAACGACCTCGGAAAAATCCAAGGCAACGTCGATTTCATCATCGGTGCGAGACGACACCCAGAACACGATGCGGTCGTCGTGTTCGTAGCCATAGATTTCCACAAGGCCTTCGGTGTCGGTAAAGACCAGATCCAACTGCTCGGCGCCGGGCAGGATCTGTTGGGCAATATCGAAAGTGGTGCCACGAACGGTATTCGTCAGTCGGTCGACGTCGTCCGTATTGGGCATGTCTTCGCGCCCCCCGGCCAGATCCGTCGCCGTGTTGTGCTGCACGGCCCAGATATGTCCAACGTCCACCCCCAGATCCAGCATGTTGCTGACCTGCTCGGCAAAGACGCCCGTGTATTTCAACCCGTTTTGAGTCAGGTTCTCACCGGCGAGGTTCCATTCGGTGATGTACAGCGACAGGTCCTTGTCAAAGGCCTTGTCCCAGATCTGGTAGTCGACGTTGATGAAGTTCACATCGCCATTGTTGCGTGCGAAAACGTCGTCTTCCTCGTTGAAATAGTAGTGCTCGATCACGCCGTCGATCGCTTCTTTGGACTGGTCGTTCAGCGTGTCGATGATCCGCTGATTGGCGTCGCGGACACGCTCGACATAGTCCCGATCATCGACCGAGACGTGAAACTCTGATCCGGGATTTGGCGTGGCCATCTGAACCAGGATGTCAGGTTGGTCAGTTTCTGACAGTCCCGCGGCTTCGAACCCGTCCAGCAAGGCATCAATCGCGATGTTTGCCTTGGTGGCATAGACCGTTTCGCCCATGCGCCAATACTCGTTTCCGATCTCCAAAGCTTCGATGATGTCGCCGTAGTCGCGCATCAGGATTTCGGCAAACCGGGAAATTTCGGGCGCAAAGTCGCGATATGCGTCGATGTCATAGGCCTTGGTCGGCAGGACCAGTGTGACCTTCTTGGCGTCCGAGTCATCCCCGTCGCCGTCGGGATCCTGTGCCCAGTCCAGAAAGGACTTTAGCTCGGGCCTCAGGTCCAGTGCGCCGCTCGGGGTTTCGACCAGCGTAACGACGTTCAGCCAGTCCACACCATCGTCCTCGAGCAAAAGGCCGTCGCCGCGTCCCGCAGGAAACCGAAGGTGTTCCATATCCAGCTCTTCGGCCGTGGCCACAAAAGACGCCAGCGGCGCGCCGGCATCTGTATTCACCTTGAAATGGACGTTGCCCCCGAACAAGGAGTCGGGAACCACGTTGCCGTTGCCGGTCGCTTCTGTGACAGCAACTGGCACAACCTCGACACCCTCGCTGAGGCCCAGTTCATCGGCGAGGTCCGCCGCTATGGCTGCGTCGCTTACGCAGCCGACGCCAAAGCGATCGATCAACCATGTCGCATCGATGACATAGGCGACCACGCGGCCCTCATAGCTCAGACGATGCGCGCGGTTGTTCAGGATTTCCTCGGAAACAAGATTGGCGTCCAATTCGGCCTGTGTGACCGGTGTGCCATCGGCGTGGAAAAAGAACAGGTGCTCGCCCAGGTTCAGGCCTTCTTCGTAATGCATCCCGCTGACAATGACGGGATCTGCGTTTTCGTCGTCCGACAGAACCACCTCGAACACATCCGTACCGCTGGTATCGACATGCAGGTCACCGTCTTCGTCTTCAAAAACGCCGTACAGAAAATCGCCGTCGTCTCCGCGCAGAGTGTCTGCGCCGAGCCCGCCGCGCACGAGGTCGAAATTTGCCGTGGCGCCGCCCGGTTCGGTGGCGTCGATGCTGTCATCTCCGGCGCCGCCATCCAGGACGTCGGATCCATCGCCACCGATCAAGGTGTCATTCCCGGCACCGCCCCCAAGAATGTCGTTGGGAATTGTGTACAGATCACCGGCCAGGAAGTCGTCTCCGTCCCGGGCGGCCAGCTGCAGGTTGAAATTGCCAATCCAGATGGACTGAGCGTTCAGGTCTGCCGCAGCGACATTGCCGACTTTCAGAACCAAAGCCCCGTCGAACCAAACCTCGGCCCCCGACCCATCGGCCGCATCGACGGCAGTGATCCCCGCCTCCAGCGCGCCTCGAAAGGGGATTGGGGTGCCGTCCCGATCAACAAAAAGGATATGGTCCTGTTCGCCGGTGGTATCGTCCGGGTTGAGACGTAAATCTTCGACAAAAACGGCGTCATCAGCTGTTCCGACCACAACGGAAAAGACATCCGACCCGGGTCCGCCGTTCAAGACATCGCCGTCGTCTGCCAGCAAGGTATCGTCGCCCGCAAGGCCATCGAGGCGATGCGCGCCCAGCAGATCGATACCGGACAAAAGATCGTTGCCACCGGTGCCACGGACATTTCCGGTCAACCCGTCATCGCCGGGATCGACGTCAACCGTGTCATCTTCCAGATCCGGTTCGGCGTCAGGTTCATCTGCGCCGCTGGAAATGCCCCCGAGTGCAAATGCACCCAAAAGTGCAACAAGAAGCACTGCAATGCCCATGTACTGACCTCCCCTTCAGTCCACGACTTTGCGCCGTCTTTGCGAGATAGGGTTATGATTGTATTCTATTTATTGAATTTACACTTTGATTCACATCATGTGAATGGTGGCTTTGAAAGGCGCCAGGAATGGAATCATCGCTTTAGCACTGATAACAAAAGTTTATTTTTGGTTAATTTTCTCCAAGAACACACTCAATTTACCTACCCAATAGGATAGGTTTTCTATCATGACGATAGTATTTCCCATCCTCGCGTTGATTGGGCTGGTCTAGAGAACAGACTGTTTATGCTTTGTGACCAATTCCGCCAAGGGTCACATTCCAATATTGTGATTCATCATACGCTGGAAGAATTCGGTTGATCACATGATCCAGACATCCAGCTCTCACGCCGATTCGCTTCGGTCTTCCAAGCCTGGGGGCACACATGACTATCCACGATATGGGCGCCATGCGCCTTGACACGTTCACACCAGTCCCAACCAAAAGCGTTTTGCTGTTGGACACCGATCGCAACATTTTGCGGAACCTGACGGATCACCTGCAGGCCGAAGGCTTCAAGGTTGACGCCTACACGGATGCCAATGCTGCGCAATCCAGCCTGCGACGCAAACGGCCGGACCTCGCGGTCTTCAACGCCAAGCTGCCCCAGATGGGCGGTTTTGAATTGCTTCAGCGCCTGCGCGGGCAGTCGGATCACCTTCCGGTGGTGATGATGAATGACAGCGAAAGCACTATCGATGAAGAGGTCGCCCTGCGCATCGGCGCCGATGATTACCTGCGCAAGCCGGTCGAGCCCCGCATCATGGTTGAGCGGATCAAGGCCTGTCTGAGACGCGTCGGATGGGATGCGGAAACGGACAAGGGCAAGGGCAAGAGCGCCCCGCTTCGCATCGCCATTGGCCCTCTGACCATGGATGAACAACGTCACGAGGTGACGTGGAAAGGTCAGATCGTCGGGTTGACCGCAACCGAGTTTTCGGTCCTTGGCGTGCTGGCCAAGAACGTTGGCCACGTGAAGAGCCGTGATCAATTGCTGGACCACGTCTATGGGACAGGGGTTTATGTCGAGGATCGATCCATCGACAGCCACATCAAGCGTGTCCGGAACAAGATGCGGAAAGTGGATCGCTCGTTTTCCGCGATCGAGACCCTTTACGGGATCGGCTACCGTCTGGATATCGCCGACATACTCTGATCGTCGCGCCTTGGGTCCTGCCTTTTTCCCATCGGGCAAAAGGCAGGCACACCCAAGGGTCGCCAAAAGTATCAGCCTGCCAGCCAGTTCCCCCGCAGACCGCAGCCAAAAAAAGTAAGCGGTGTTTGGCGGGCACGTTCATTTGCCCTTTTGCGTCAGGGTTACACGGGCCACGTAAAGTTGCATGAAAGATGCAGGTTGCCGCGAAGACCTCTGATCAAGGTTTGACCGGCGCCAATGGCACGGCGTGTTGCAACAGCCAGCCAAGCTGAATTTGAACTGCGAATTTCTGAAGACATTGACCTGGCCAGGTCCGGACGGAAAAGATGCCAACCTTTAACGACAATGACAACAACGTCTCACTGGACGGAACCGACAATAACGTTTCTGCCCAGGGCGGTGACGATACCGTTTTCGGCAACGACGGGAATGACACGATCAAGGGCAATCGTGGCAATGACAGCCTCGATGGCGGAAGAGACAACGACAAGCTTAACGGCAACGATGGCAACGACACGCTCTTCGGCAGGAGCGGTGATGACGAACTGATTGGCGAAGAAGGCCATGACAAGCTTTATGGTGGCGACGGCGAGGACACTCTGACCGGCAACCAAGGAAACGATACCCTTTACGGCGGCTCTAACAGCGACCGCTTGTTTGGTGGTGACGACAGGGATTTTCTCTATGGCGAAGGGGGCGGCGACTACCTTGAAGGCAATGGTGGCAACGACGTCCTGGATGGCGGTCGCGGCAGCGATACAATTTATGGCGGGACTGGCGCGGACGAGATCTATGGCGGCACCGGCTCGTTGCGTGGGAATATTCTTTTCGGTGAGGACGGCAACGATAGCATTTATGGGCGCGGCGCAGCGGACACCATAAGGGGCGGTGCAGGAAATGACTCTATCGAAGGCGCAGGCTCTGGCGATGACATTGAAGGCGGGGATGGGAAAGACACAGTCGCCGGTGGTGCAAACGCCGACACGATTTTCGGTGATGCAAATGATGACAGCCTCGAAGGCAACCGGGGCAACGACCTTATAGAGGGTGGCGCGGACAACGACGTTATCTGGGGGCACGAAGACAACGACACGCTTTATGGGGATTCCTCGACCAACAGCCGATTACCGGCAATGACAAGCTCTATGGCAACGCCGGCGAAGATTATCTGCACGGCGGTGGCGGCGATGACAGCCTGCTGGGGGGGGCGGAACGGGACACCGTGGTCGGAGGCAGCGGCAACGACGAACTGTTCGGCAACAACCAGAATGACGTTCTGTACGGCGACCAAGAAGACACGTCGGGTACCGGCAGCGGCGGCGCGGACACGCTGAATGGCGGCGACGGTCAAGACACACTTTACGGCGGCGGTGGCAACGACGCGCTTTTTGGCGGCGAAGCAAGGGACCGGATCTTTGGCGGTGACGGGAACGACTCACTCTACGGTGACGGGGGTGACAAGGACGAGCTGTATGGACAGCGCGGCAACGACTATCTGTTCGAAGACGACAACAAAACTTCGGAAATGTATGGCGGGGTCGACAACGACACGCTGATCGCCTCGGGCGCGGATGACGTGCTGGACGGCGGCACCGGCATCGATTCAATGGATGGCGGAAACGGCTCGAACTTTTTCTACATCCGCGATGACGAAACCGCGACTGGCGGCAGCAACACCGATACGTTCTTTGTCGTGAACAGCCTGGAGGGGCGGTCTGTCATCGATGGTGGCGCCGGGTCCGGCTCGAACCTTGTTTATGCTCAGGCCCCGACGGGTGCCGGAAAACTTGTGTTCATGGACATCAATGGCCAGCGCGTCATGATGTATTCTGACCCGAATTTCGACCCAACGGCATATGATCCGGACAGCAACGCCATTCCGTTGAAATCCGTGGTGTTGAACAACATCGATGACGTCGACATTGTTGCCGATGCAACGGGCAAGATCAAAGACCAGTCCAACAGCGGGGACTCTAATTGGAAGCTGGACATTCAGGTTGATACGGTTGCGTCTCAGCTGAACGGCCAGAAACCGGTCGACAACATTTATAACGACGCCACGCGTGTCCACGGCGAATACTACAACTATGCGGTTGGTGCGGTTGACGATTCCGTCAGCCTCGTCGACGGGCAAATGGTCATCACGGGCAACGTGCTGTCCAATGATACGGACATCGCGACAAATGCGGATTTTGATCTGAAAACCGCGATGAGCAGCGACGACGCGGTTCAGGGCAGCGACGCCGGCGGCACCTTTTGGCTGGCAACCACTGCCGATGGCACCCTCAAGCTTTATGAGAACGGCGATTTCACCTTTACGGCATCGCCAAGCTTTCTGACCAACAGCACGTCTTTTGTGTATTGGGCGCACGATGGAATTGTCTCGGACAAGGCGACGCTGACAATCAACGCCCCCATCACCAATGATGCGCCCAATGCCGTGAATGACGCGGTCACGATCAGCGAAGATGCCGAAGTCACCATCATTGAACCGCTGACCAATGATACCGATCCGGACGGCAATCCGCTGACGCTCGTCAGCGTTCAGAGCAATGGGATCACCGGCGAAATCATCGAAGATGCCCTGAATCAAGGGTTGGTCCTGTATCGTCTGCAGGACGAATTCGACTATCTGGACCTCGGCGAAACGGCGACTGAAAGCTTCACCTATACGATCCGGGACACCTACGGCCTGACAGATACCGCAACGGTGACCCTTATCATCGAAGGCGTCAATGATGTGCCGGATGCTCAGGACGACACCTATTCGGTCGCAAGCAACAGCATCTTTCTGACCTTGGACTCCGTGATCGACAATGACACGGACCCCGAAGGTCACGCGCTGAGTTTTGTCAGTTTCGACACCACCGGCACGTTGGGAAAAGTCACGGGCAACAGCGACGGGTCGTTCAGCTATTCGGCAGGCGGCGCGTTTGATTACCTTCTGGAAAATGAAACGGCCACCGATACCTTTACCTATCTCGTGTCCGACGGGAATGGCGGCACCAGTCGGGGCACGGTGACGTTTACCATCAACGGCGTCGATGATCCTGTGGACGCTGTGGACGACACGGCGAGCACGGATGAGGAAAGCGTCATTTCCTCAATCGACGTGCTTGCCAATGACGCCGACCCCGAAGGGGACAGTTTTGAGCTGATCAGTTTCGACGCCTCGGGCACAACCGGGCTGATCACCCGAAATCTTGACGGTACCTTCCACTACGACCCCAACGGTCAATTCGAAACGCTGGGCTCTAATGACTCGGCGACAGACAGCTTCACCTACACCCTGCGCGACAGCGACGGGAACACCGATACGGCAACCGTGACGATCACGGTCAACGGCGTAAATGATACGCCTGTCGCCAATAACGACGCCTATGAGATATTTGAAAACGAGACGCTGGATCTGACTCTGGCGCTGGGGAATGACACGGATATTGACGGAGACACCCTGTCCATCGGGGGCACCAGTCATCAATCCGGTGAGGGGTCCATTTCCTTTGCCAATGGTGGTTTCATTTATGCGCCGGGCTCTGATTTTTCTCATCTGGCAGATGGCGAAACAGCCGACGTCGTTGTGACCTATGCGGCGTCTGACCTGTCCAACAGTGCGGTCATCGCCGGCCACTTTGACACGGCCGAGATCACCATAACGATCAAAGGGATCGACGATCCTGTTCAGGCCGTTTCCGACGCTGTCAGAACCAACGAAGACAGCGTCCTTGCCTCGATCGACGTGCTGGCAAATGATGCGGATCCCGAAGGGGACAGCTTTTCGATCACCAGTTTTGACAGCTCGGGCACCGCGGGGCTGGTCACTCTGAACAACGACGGGACATTTCACTATGATCCCGATGGCCAGTTCGACTATCTGCGTAAAAACCAGAGCGCCGTTGACAGCTTTAGCTACACGGTGACCGACGAAAACGGCAACACCAGCACCGCAAGCGTGCGCATACGTGTCGACGGCGTAAATAGTCCGATCATTGCCCTAGATGATGCATTCGAGACTGATCAGAATACGCAAATCAATTTGTCGTCAGTCCTGGATAACGACAGTGATGCAGACAATGACAACCTAAGTGTTCACCTGTTCGAGGTGACATCGGGCTTGGGGCGGGCCGGACGGCGAAACTATGATCCGGATGGTCACTATGACTATTTGGCCATGGGCGAAACGGCCACGGTTATCCTGAGATACTATGTCTCGAACCAAACGTTCTACGATTTTGATACGCCTATTGAGTTTCAAGATAGCACTGCCAATGTGGAAATCACCGTCACTGGGCTCAATGACGATCCGGTCGCAGGGAACGACTCTCTGATGACGGCCAGCGATACGTCTGTCGCATCGATTGCCGTTCTGCAGAACGATACCGACATCGACCAAACCGATGTGCTGCAAATCACATCCTTTGACACGACCGGCACGTTGGGTCTGGTCACCGACAATGCAGATGGGACCTTTGGCTACGATCCGAATGGAGCCTTTGATGGCTTGGGGGCCGGGGAATTTGCGATCGACAGTTTCACCTATGTTGTCTCTGACGGAAATGGAGGAAGCGACAGCGCAACGGTGAACATCGTTGTCACCAGCGCCGCCACCACAGCAGGCACCACCTTCCGCGTCAGAGATTTCGAAGACGGTCGCATCTTTGTGACAACATTGGAAAATGGGGTCCGCAGCAAAGCGACAATGACCGACACCGAAGACGCCTGGAACTGGGCGTCCTACGTGATGCATTTTGACCAATCAGGCCGTCTGCAACAGCGCGATCAAACGATGGATGACGGCAGCACGCATACGACGATCTACAGTTACAGAAATGACGGCTCACGCGAGCAAAGTGTTCAGACTTACGACAACGGGGACGTTGTCACGGTCCAGTTTGGAACCGATGGCATCCCCGACAGCAAAACCGTTCAGGATATCTCGGACACCAAGCGATGGGCATCCTACGTGGATCACTTTGATCAGGCCGGTGTTCTGCAGCAGCGTGAGCTTACGATGGATGATGGCAGCACCCACACAACGACCTTCAGTTACAGAAATGACGGGTCACGCGAGCAAAGCGTCCAGACTCGGGACAACGGAGACGCTGTCACCAGTTGGTATGGCGCAGATGGGCTGATCGACCGTCAGGACTATGAAGACATCAGTGATTCCTGGGCTTGGGAGAGCCGGACAAAAACGTATGACGACAATGGTGATCTCATAAATACAGAGTACGTTTGGGATTTGATTTAGGCTCAGCGGTTCGAGCGTTTTCGCAGGTCTGTATTTTGAACCCGAGATCGGGGAAGCAGACACATATCCCCAGTGTTTCAACACTTCTGCAAACATTTCCGTATCCGGGACACACTCACAGAGCAGCCATCCAACCTGAGCGGCAAAGCATTTGCCGCAGGGTCATCGTCCAAGGGCCGACCGTAATCGCATTGGGCAAGAGATTTTTCTTGTGTCTCAGTGCTTCAAGAGATCCGTTGGACCTTGAAGTGGTGCCGCTGAAGGGACTCGAACCCCCGACCCCATCATTACGAATGACGTGCTCTACCAGCTGAGCTACAGCGGCCCTGTCCCTCGAACAATCGCTGAAGCGACACTTCGACAGATCAGTCAAAATTCGGGTTGGTCCTGATGACAGGGACGCCCGAACGATGGCGCTGTGTAATCGCAGGTCCGTTTGGCATCAAGCCCGAATTTGGTGTCTTAGATGATCTGCCAACCACGCATGTGATGCCCCGCGTGGGCTTCAGGAGGAAAATCCCGAAAACGGCCAATTTCCACCCTACATGTGACCCAGAAGGGGGGAGTTGGCTTTGCCCAAAGACATCGTCGCAAGAAACACGGCTTGCGCCCATGGCCAGCTTGCCTACACACAGCAACAGGAAACCGAGGAGATTGATATGAAGCTCTGCCGCCTGCGCAAAGGCGGGGCCGTTTTGCCCTGTGCGAAAGTGAATGACAGTTACCACGATCTGTCGTCAGTCATTTCTGACATCGACGCCGACTTCTTCGCTGAAGGCGGGACACAAAAGTTGGTGGGCGTCGATCTTTCCGCGCAGCCTGTTGTTGCCGACCATGATGGCTATGCGCCTTGCGTTGCCAAGCCGTCCAAGGTGCTGTGCATCGGACTGAACTACACCAACCACGCCAAGGAATCGGGCATGGACATCCCGAAAGAGCCGGTGGTGTTCTTCAAAGCGCCCTCCAGCCTGTCGGGTGCCAACGATCCGATCCCTTTCCCGCCCGGCGCGACCAAGCTGGACTGGGAGGTGGAACTGGCGTTCGTCGTGGGCACACGAACAAAGCGCGCCACTTTGGACAACGCGATGGAAGCCATCGCAGGCTTCATGGTCCTGAACGATGTGTCTGAACGCGCCTGGCAGTTTGATCGCGGCGGTCTTTGGGACAAGGCCAAAAGCCACGACGGTTTTGCCCCCATCGGCCCCCATTTCGTGACGCCCGACGATGTCGAGGACATCAACGACTTCAAGCTGACGCTGAAGGTCAACGGCGAGACGATGCAGGACGGCGCGACCTCGGACTTTATCTTCAACCTGGCCGAGGTGATTGTGCACCTGTCCGAGTTCATGACGCTGGAACCCGGTGACATCATCACCACCGGCACCCCGGCGGGGGTTGGGCTGGGCATGACGCCGCCGATTTTCCTGAAACCGGGTGACGTGGTTGAAACCTCGATTCCGGGTCTGGGCACGCAGAGACAGACCGTGGTCGCCGACTGAATGAAAAAAGCCAAGGCCTTCCGGCCTTGGCTTTCCTAAGTTGGCGATTAGCGGATCGTCAGCGGGGTGTGACGTTTTCCAATTTGTCCTTGTCCGCCTCGTCCGAAGCGGTTTCGCTGTCATCCGAGGCCTGGGCTTCGACCACATCTTCTTCGACAACCGGATCCAGAACCTCGACCAGGGTGGGTGTTTCCGTTTCGGGCTCTTCGACTGGCTCGGGCTCTGGGTCGCCGACGATCAGCGGCAACATGGTCGCGCCGGCGGGCATCGAGATTTCGGCCTGTGGTGGGGTGGTCCAGCTGAGCGTATCAAGGCTGCCGCAGTTGGTGCAGACCGGCGTCCATTCCGACTGGATGTTGTTGCAGCTGTCACAGACCCATTGCGGGCCGCGCGGCGCCGACAGGGCGCGTGTCAGCCAGCCCTTGACCACATCGTCCGAGGCGCCTTCGCCCCGTTCCACGGCCGCCATGATGGTCAACACACGTGCATCCGGATCGGTTTCGGCCAGATCGCCAAGCGCGCGGCGCGCGCCCGGGAAATCCTCGGCGGCGATGTTCAGTTCTGCTTTCAGCAACAGAGTCTCGCGGTGCTCGGGGTGGATCGCAAACAGCAGCTGAAAGCGCTTGAGGCGCGCCTCGGGGGTTTCGTCCGGTTCCAGTTCGGCAAAGACGGCGGCCAGATCGGGGTGCGGCTGCACCTCCCAGGCCTTTTTCAGGATCCGCAGTGCGGGCCGCTTCTTGCCCTGTTCGATCAGCGCGCGGGCCGACATGCAGGCGGCCGGGATCAGGTCTGGAGACAGGCGATTGGCCTCGATCGCCGCTTCGCGGGCTTCGATGCTCTTGCCTTCGTCCAGGATGTCCTTGGCCTGCGACAGCGCCATGATGGCATCGCGGCGGCGGTGCACATCACGCGGCAGGGTGCCGTGCTTCAACTTGGCCGCAAGCGTCTTGCGCGCGCCTTCCCAGTCGGCATTGCCGGCCTGCAGCTTCAGCAGCACGTCCTGCACCTCTTCGTGCTTGGGACGGATCGCAAAGGCACGTTCGGCCAGTTTCAGCGCCGTTTCGGTGTCGCCAGCCGCCAGCCGCTGCTTCATGATCCCGCGCACGCCGACAAAACGGGTGGTGTCGGTTTTCAACAGGCGCTTATAGACCTCTTCCGCCTTCTTGGTGTCACCCGACATCTCTGCCGCCTGCGCGGTGATCAGGTCGGTCAGCTCGGGCTTTTGCAGATACCGCTCGGCCTTGGCGGCCTTGGCCATGGCCACGCGCCCTTCGCCAGAGGCCAGCGCCATCAACCCCTCGGTCAGGGCCTTGTAGCCATTGCGTTCGCGGTTGCGGTCGAAATAGCGCGAAATCGCGGTCTCGTCGCCGTTCAGAAAGCGCAGGACCGCGACCAGAAGCGAGGCCAGCTTCAGGAAGATCCAGACCCCGACCAACAGCACCACGGCAGCGATGACCGATTCCAGCGGACCAAAGGTGATCTCGGTTCCGCCAGCGGTGATCTGGATGCCGCCTTCGGTCTCCAGCAGGTACCCCGCGCCCAGGGTCAGCGCTGCCACCAGGACGACAAAAATCAGAATTTTAATCAGCGACCAAAGCATGTGGGGACCCTTAATTCTGGTTCAGTTCGGCAGTCAGGCTGCGCAAAGTGTTCAACGCCCCGGCGCGGGCGGTGGCGCTGGTCAGCCAGACCGAAAGCTCGGCCTTGGCTTCGTCCGGCAAGGCAGCGATTTCCGTCAGGGCGGCGTCAAGCTGACCGCCCCGCAAGGCCGCCTCGGCGCGAGAGAGAACAGCGTCGGCATCGTCCCCTTCGCGCGGCGCAACGGAACGTGCGCCCAGCTGGTTGCGCACAAAGCTGGTCAGGCGCCCGCTGGCATTTTCGGCCGGAGGTTCAAGCGACCGTGCGGCAGCCAGGGCAGCGCGGGCGGCAACCGGGAAGGTCTCGACCAGCTCGGCCTGCGTGATGGCGCCGGTGTCGGCGACGGCCGACAGCTCAGCCGGAGCGTCAGCTCCGGTGGCCAGGGCAAGCTGTGTCAGATCGTCGGGAAAGCTCGCGCCGGTTTCCAAAGCGGCGCTGATGCGCGCCAGCGCAGCGCGGGCGCGGGACAGTTGTGCCTTGGCATCTGCAGCCCGTTCGGCTTCGACCGCCGTTGCGGCAAAGGCCTCGATCTCGGCCCGTTGCGCCTTGATGGCATCCTGCAGCGCGTCCAGTTCGCGCTGATAGGCGGCCACGATTTCGGGGCCGACCGCCTCGACCACGGGCCGTTTTTCAAGCGCATCGATCTTGGCAACCATCTCGGACAGCGAGGTGTCCATGGCATCAAGCCGCGCTGTCATCGCTGCCGCATCTGGCACGCGCGCACTGACATCTGCAATGGCGGCTTCCACGCCGCTCAGGTCAACCTTGCCGATGCGCCCCTCGGCCGTGCCGATGCGTTCGGACAGGTCGTTGATGCGGCTGGTTTGCTTGGCCAAAGTCTCTGTCGTCTGGGTTTCGAAGGCGCTGGGTTCGGCGGTCACCCCGCCAAAAAGCATTCGGGCGCCAGAGAAGTCGGCTGCGACGAACCCAAGTCCCGCGGCGACGATGCCGCCCAAAGCCATCGGAAGGAACCCACCGCGCGCGGGTTGCTCGGCAGCAGGGGCCGGAGTCGCGGCTACAGGTTCGGGGTCCTGAACAGGGGCGGGGTCCGAAACGGGCTCTTCAGAAACCTCTTCGGTCGGCACGTCTTCGGCGGGTGCCTCTGCGGCGTCTTCCGTATCTTCGGCGTCTGAAGCGTCCTCTGCGGACGATTCATCGAAAGGCGCTTCGGTGTCCGCGTCGTCTTTGGGGATGCCCTCGGCACTGGCGTCAGCGTCGGCCACTTCGACCGATGTCTCGTCCACATCGTCCTCGGCAGAGGCTTCGGCTTCCTTGTCCTGATCATCGTTCTGATCTTCGGCAAGGTCGTCCTCGGCCAAGGTCTCTTCGATCACCTCGGCGTCGATGATGTCTTCGATTTCGGGGTTCGGCGTGTCTTTGGACTTGTCTGCCAAGAGAATCGTTCCTTTCGAATCCGGCCTGCCGATCGCAATAAAATTCCCCTCGACCTTAGCCGTCCGGTTTTTGACCCTCAAGCAAAGTCACCTGCCTGAGGTGTCGCAGGACGGCATGTCGCATGCTTTCGCCTGTTGGGGCATCACTCACGACATGGGAGGCCAGGGGCAAATGTGCAACCTCATCCGCGATCGCGCCACTCATCGAGATCGCGTGGACGCTGCCATGACGCATGCCCAGTTCTGAAAAGAACCCGGCGGTGCGGGGTGAAAAAAGGGGAACAATAACAGGGGCTTCCCCATTCAGCGCCGTCAACGCGTCTGGCGTGGCCGACTGGCGTGGCTGGTCGTAGATCACAACCTCTTCGCAGGGCAATCCGGCGGCGGTCAGACGCGCGGCGACGTCGCCGCGGCTGTAGGTTCCGCGGATGTGGACCAGCGGGCTCGGCGGAGTTTCGCTGCACAACATTGTGACCAGCGCCTCGGCGTCACCGTCGGCTGACCTGGGGCCAAATCCCGCGGCCCGGGCCGCCAGAGCGGTGGTAGCGCCAACGGTGTAGCAGGGCAGATCGCTGCGCCCACCCAGCGCGCCGTAGCTGGTGACGCCCGCACCCGAGGTAAAGATCAGCGCGCCCGCGCCGTTCAGGTCGGGCAGGGGGCCGGTGGTGACCGTTTCGATCAGCGGGCTATAGATCGCGCCGAAGGCAGGCGCATCGCTGCGCAGGCTTTCGACAAACCGCTCGGCCGCTGCGCGGGGGCGGGTCATCAGCACGGTCGGGCGGGGCGTTGGGATTGTGGGCATCGACCTCAGGTGGTACCTGCGTGGACGCGCCTTGGCAATGGACCCTGCAATGACCACACCGCTGACCGTTCTGGGACTGGAAAGCAGCTGCGACGACACTGCGGCGGCTGTCGTTCGGGTAAACGGCGGCGCGCAGATCCTGTCGAACGTGGTTCTGGGGCAGGAAGAGCTGCACCGCGCCTTTGGCGGCGTCGTGCCCGAGATCGCCGCGCGGGCGCATACCGAAAAACTGGACCTCTGCGTGACCGAGGCCCTGCAACAGGCGGGGCTGGGCCTTGGGGATGTCGATGCGATTGCGGTGACCTCTGGCCCCGGTCTGATCGGCGGCGTGCTGGCGGGGGTGATGTGCGCCAAGGGGTTGGCCGCAGGGTCGGGCAAGCCTCTGGTCGGTGTGAACCACCTTGCGGGCCATGCGCTGACGCCGCGCCTGACGGATGGGATGGACTATCCCTATCTGATGCTTCTGGTCTCGGGCGGGCATTGCCAGTTCCTGATCGTGCGCGGGCCCGACGACTTTTCGCGCCTTGGCGGCACGATCGATGACGCCCCGGGCGAGGCCTTTGACAAGACCGCACGCTTGCTTGGCCTGCCGCAGCCGGGTGGCCCCTCGGTCGAGAAAGAGGCTTTGACCGGCGACGAAACGCGGTTCCGTTTTCCGCGTCCCCTGTTGGATCGACCGGGGTGTGACCTGTCGTTCTCGGGCCTGAAAACGGCTTTGTTGCGCGAACGTGACAAGCTGATCGCGGCGCAGGGCGGGCTGCATGCCCAGGACCGCGCAGATCTGTGCGCCGGGTTTCAGGGGGCCGTGCGGGACGTGCTGGTGACCAAGACACAGCGCGCGCTGGACCGCTATCTGCAAGAGGCGCCAAGGGTGCCGGGCCTGGCCGTTGCCGGCGGCGTTGCGGCCAATGCGGCCCTGCGCGGGGCCCTGCAAGCGGCCTGCGCAGAAAAAGGCGTGGCTTTTGTTGCGCCGCCACTGCGGCTGTGCACCGACAACGCCGCGATGATCGCCTATGCCGGGGCCGAGTTGTTTCGGGCCGGGCACCGCAGCGATCTGACCCTGTCAGCGCGTCCCCGTTGGCCGTTGGATCGCACGGCCGCGCCGCTGGTGGGCAGCGGCAAGAAGGGGGCCAAGGCATGAGCATCGCGGTTCTTGGGGCAGGGGCCTTCGGTACGGCGCTGGCGGTGTCCTTGGCGCAGAAGGGTCCGGTGACGCTGTGGGCGCGCGATGCCTTGCGGGCGCGCGAGATGGCGACCACTCGGCAAAACCCGCGATTGCCGGGCGTTGCACTGCCCGAAAGCGTCCTGGTGACCTCGGACCTGCAGGCGGCGTCCTCGGCCACGACGCTGTTGTTGGCGACCCCGATGCAGACACTGTCTGGTCTGCTTGACCAGATCGACGGCACGCTAGGCGGCACCCGGCTGGTGGCCTGCTGCAAGGGCATCGACATGGCCACCGGCGGCGGACCGACCGAGGTCATCGCACTTGCGCGCCCACAGGCCATAGCGGCGGTGCTGACAGGACCCAGCTTTGCCGCCGACATCGCGCGGGGCTTGCCAACCGCCTTGACCCTGGCTTGCGCAGACGACGCGCAGGGCATGGATTTGCAGCAGGTGCTGTCGACCCCGACGCTGCGGCTTTATCGCAGCGACGATGTCACGGGGGCCGAGATGGGCGGCGCCCTGAAGAACGTTATCGCCATTGCCTGCGGCGTGACCATTGGCGCGGGGCTGGGCGACAGTGCAAGGGCCGCGCTGATGACCCGCGGCTTTGCCGAGATGACCCGCTTTGCGGTGTCGCGCGGTGGCCGGGCCGAGACCTTGGCGGGCCTGTCGGGCCTTGGCGATCTGGCCCTGACCTGCACCTCTGACCTGTCGCGCAACTATCGCTTTGGGCAGGCGCTGGGCCACGGTCAGGACTTTGACCCCAGCGTCACGGTCGAAGGCGCGGCCACGGCGCGCGCGCTGGCCGCAATTGCGAAGGCCGAAGGTCTGCACCTGCCCATCGCCAGCGCCGTCGCGGCGCTGGTCGAAGGCCGCTTGACAGTGCCCGAGGTTGTGCAGGATTTCTTGACCCGACCCCTGAAGGAGGAATGACCATGCGCGTTGCGCTGATTGCCAAGGACAAACCCGGCCACCTGAACGTGCGGATGGACAACCGCCCCGATCACGTCGCTTATCTGAAGGCCAACGAGATCGTCGAACAGGCCGGGCCCTTTCTGGACGAGGCAGGCGAAATGTGCGGCTCGCTGATCATCCTGAACGTCGAGGACATGGCCCAGGCGCAGGCCTTTGCCGATGGTGACCCCTATGGCAAGGCGGGGCTGTTCGAAAGCGTAGAGCTGATCGCCTGGAACCGGGTGATCGGCTGATGCGGTATTGGCTGTTCAAATCGGAACCTTCGACCTGGAGCTGGGATCAGCAGGTTGCCAAGGGTGACGTGGGTGAGGAATGGGACGGCGTGCGCAACTATCAGGCGCGCAATTTCATGCGCGAGATGGCGCTGGGCGACCGGGGGTTCTTTTACCACAGCCAAAAGGAAAAAGCGGTGGTCGGCGTGGTCGAAGTCTGCGCCACCGCCCATCCCGACAGCACCACCGATGACGACCGGTGGGAGTGTGTCGACATCCGCGCCGTTGCGCCGGTGGGCACGCCGGTGACGCTTGAGATGATCAAGGCCGACCCGCGTTTGGGTGAGATGGTGCTGGTCAAGAACTCTCGGCTGTCGGTACAGCCTGTCACGCCCGAGGAATGGGCGGTGGTCTGCGAACTGGCCGGGATCGAGGCCTGAGTCGCCGCCCCTTCGGTTGAAAAGACTGGCCAAATGGCCCGTTGCGGGCGATTGTCAGCCCAAACAAGCGAGGGAGTGATCCATGGAATTTCTGAACGTTCTGGTCGCGGCCATTGCGGCCTATGCCTGTGGCGCGGTCTGGTACATGACGCTGGCCAAGCCCTGGATGGCCGCGGCGGGTATCGAGGTGGGCGAAGACGGTCAACCCAAGAACCGCGCGGATCCGGTGCCTTATATCGTCAGCATCCTCTGCCTGATCATCGTGGCTGGCATGATGCGCCACGTCTTTGCGCTGAGCGCGATCGATACGGTGGGCAAAGGGTTGATGTCGGGGCTGGGCATTGGCCTGTTCCTGGCGACGCCCTGGATCGCAACGAATTACACCTTTGCGGATCGCCCGAAATCGCTGATCCTGATTGACGGCGGCTATGCCACCATCGGCTGCACCGTGATGGGGATCGTGCTGACGTTGTTCTGAAGAATTCTGGGGTTCCGGAGATGACACGGAACCCCAGACCACCCCTTGGCGCTCCCATTGCACCACCGGCAGATAATCTGATGTCCGGCCTCCTGACCGCCCTTTATCAATAGCCGATCTGCAGGGCTGCGGCAAACACCGTGTTCACGGCATTTGCCTAAAATTCAGCGGGTTAGCCGTAGACCGCTTCTTTGCCAAAGTGCTTGGTCAGCATGTAGTAGACCACGGCGCGGTACTTGTTGCGCTCGGATTTTCCGTAGGTCTCGATGGCCTTGGCGATGCCTTCGTCCAGCTCGGGCCCGTCCGACAGGCCCAGCTTCTTGATCAGGAAGTTGTTCTTGACGGTTTCCAACTCGTGCGCCTGCGAGCTGGCAACGGTCGATGCGTCAGGATTGTAGATCGCAGGGCCACAGCCGATGGTGACCTTGGTCAACAGGTCCATATCCGGCTCCATGCCGCATTTGTTCTTTAGGTCATCTGCGTACTGCGCGATCAGATCGTCCCGACGTCCCATAATTCTCTCCCAGGTTTTTTCATCACGTTTGGGTCGGGCAGACACAGCGCCTCCGACCTGCGCACCACGTTACCCGGTTAGCGCAATCTGACAATGAAAATTCTTGGCGGGTATTCCCCGTCAGCGGAAAGCGACACGAGGCGCGTCGGCGCTGGGACAGAAAGCCGGACCGGTTTGCGCCGAGGCTGAAAGGGCACGCCATGACTGAGGGAGGCATCCATGGCACTGACAGCACAGCAAAAGGCGGATTACGCCGAACACGGATTTCTTGCAGGACTGCAGGCCTTTGACACGGCCACGACAGCGGAATTGCGGGCCGAGGTCGAGGCGCTGGAACGCGACCATGGTGATGGGGCCGATGGGCACGACCTGAACCAGCTCTTTCGGGTCAATGGCCAGCTGGTGATTCCCCTGTTGGCCAAGATCGCGCAAACGCCGGCCATTCTGGACGCGGTCGGCGACATCCTGGGACCGGACCTGCTGGTCTGGTCGGTGGAATTGTTCATCAAGGAACCCGGCACGCAAAGCGTGGTCAGCTGGCATCAGGACATCACTTATTGGGGCATGGGCGAAACCGACGAAGAGCTGACGGCCTGGATCGCGCTCAGCGACGTTTCTGTTCAGGCCGGGTGCATGCGGTTCATTCCGGGCAGCCACAAGGGTCGGATTGTCGAGCATGCTGACACGTTCGACGACGACAACCTGTTGTCGCGCGGCCAGGAAATCGCTGGCGTGGACGAGGCCAAGGCGGTGCACGGTGCGCTAAAGCCCGGGCAGATGTCCTTTCATCACGGGCGCACCTTTCATGCCTCGGGCCCCAATCAGTCGGACGACCGGCGGATCGGTTGCGCGGTGCGCTATGTCACGCCGGGCGTCCGGCAATCTGCTGCGGGGCGCGACTATGCCATGCTGGTGCGAGGCAAGGATGCCGACAAGGGCTGGATCAACGTTGCCCCGCCCTTGCGCCTGTTCGAGCCATCGGCGCTGGCGCTTTATGACGAGGTGATGCAGCATCAGTCGGCAACCCTTGCGGCCGGGGCCGAGGGCGACGTGGCGATGTATGGTGCAACGGGAGGCACGGCATGAACGAAACGGTCAGTTTCACACAGATGAAAGACGGCACACGCGAAGACTATGAGCTGCTGGAACGGCTGGAAAAGCCGTTCCTGGCGATGACGGCTGATCGCGTGTTGGACGAGATGCGCCGCGCTGGCGAGGTCACGCTGGAGGGCTACAAGGTCTCGCGTCTTGAACACGGGCTGCAGGCCGGAACACGCGCGCTGCGCGACGGGGCGGACATTGACTGGGTTGTCGGCGCGCTGTTGCACGATATCGGTGACGGTCTGGCACCGCAGAACCACGATCGCATGTCAGCCGAGGTGGTGCGGCCATTCGTGCGCTGGGACGTGGCCTGGGTGATCGAGCATCACGGGATTTTCCAGATGCTTTACTACGCACATCACTACAACTGGGACCCCAACGCGCGGGACCAGTTCCGCGACCATCCCTGTTTCGACAGCTGTGCCACGTTCTGTGAACGTTGGGATCAAAGCGCCTTTGACCCAGACTATGATATGCTGCCGCTTGAGCATTTTGAGCCGATGGTGCGCGAGGTCTTTGGCCGCAAGGCCTATGATCCGGATGTGATCCGCGAAGGCTATGTGTCGCCCCTGACCAGTTGATTGGCACGACATGCAAGTCCGTTGGCGCGCCGTGCAATTGAATGGCGTGCCTGTTCAGCACATCTCTTCGTCAGACGCCGCACCTGTGGCGGGATGGATTGTGATGACGCAAGGGACCAGAGAGATGAGCACCGTTGATTTTTCCGTAGATACCTCCAAGCCGGTTCTGGTGACCGGGGCGACGGGTTATGTGGCCGGCTGGGTCGTGAAGCGCCTGCTCGAAGCCGGGGCGACCGTGCACGCACCTGTCCGTGACCCTGACAACGCTGCGAAAGTTGGTCACCTGATCGAACTGGCAAACGCATCGGCAGGTGAGATCAAGCTTTTCAAAGCCGACCTTCTGACCGATGGATCTTATGACGATGCGATGCGGGGATGCGGAGTGGTCTTTCACACCGCCTCGCCCTTCACGGTGAATGTGAAGGATGCTCAGAAAGAGCTGATCGACCCGGCCAAGCTGGGCACGCGCAATGTTCTGGAGGCGGCCAACCGGACCGAGACCGTCACGCGGGTGGTTCTGACCAGTTCCTGCGCGGCGATCTACACCGACGCCAAAGACACGCATGACGGTCCGAACGGTCGTATCGACGAGAGCGTCTGGAACACCTCGGCCTCGTTGCACTATCAGCCCTACAGCTATTCCAAGACTGTCGCCGAGCAAGAGGCATGGACCATCGCCAAGGCGCAGGCACGGTGGAAGCTTGTGGTGGTGAACCCGTCACTGGTGCTTGGGCCCGCGGTGAACGGCGCGCCGACCTCGGAAAGTTTCAACATCATGCGCCAGCTTGGCGATGGTTCAATGAAGTCCGGGGCCCCCCGATACAGTTTTGGCGCGGTCGATGTGCGTGACCTGGCGCAGGCGCATCTGGCGGCGGCCTTTGTGCCGGACGCCGAGGGGCGACACATCGTGTCCGCGCATTCGACCGATTTGTTGGAGTTGGGGCTGACGTTGCAGGCGAAATACGGCGCGGATTACCCGTTGCCCAAACGGGCGCTGCCAAAATGGCTGGTCTGGCTGGTGGGGCCCATGGTTGGGCTGCCGCGCAAGACCGTGTCGCGCAGCGTGGGCGAGCCCTGGCGCGCTGACAATTCGAAGGGGATCAAGGCCCTGGGTCTGACCTACAGACCACTGAAGGTTTCGCTTGAAGACATGTTCGCCCAGATGGTCGATACGGGTGCGTTCAAAAGGGTCTGAGCGTTTTCAGCCTGAGCGTTTTCAGATTGTGCGCGGCCCTTCGGGACCGCGCGCAGGTTTGTCTCGCCGCCGCCCTTCGGGCTTTGGCTCGGGCGGCGCGGGTGGTCAGGGCAGGTCCAGATCTGCCAGTGTCAGGCTGGCTGGCGCGATGCGTTCGGTGACCATTCTGGTGGCCAGGCGCATCATGGCCGCGTTCAAGGGCGTTTTGATGCCATGCAAGCGGCCCATCAGCACGATCTCTCCGTTCAGGTAGTCCGTTTCGACCGATCCGGTGTCCCGCATCAGGCTTTGCGCCGTGGATGTGGCCTTGAAGCCCAGTCCATCGACAGGGGTCAACTGCACGTTCTGGGTGAAACGGGGATCGTCCAGACTGTGGGTCTGCCATGAGATGCCCGCGGCCTGAAAGACCTGGGTTGCCTCTTGCTCGAGCCCTGCAACGATGTCTTGTGCCTCGGGGATACGCCCCACGGCGGCGAACAGGATATTGGTCAGATTGAACAGCAGCTTGCCGTATTTGCTGGCCATCACGTCAGGGTGTTCGACAGCGGCAAACCCAGCGCCGATCAATAGAGCGGCAAGGGCGGTGTCCGCGGCGTCGTGACCGCCGTTGGCCAGCCCGAGATCGAAGTGACCAAGCCGCGGGGCGGCATAGACCACGACCTGGCCCGGCGTCACATACCCCGCGGGCATCCAGACCATGCCGCCATGCACATTGGGAAAGCGCCGCAGCGCCCATCGTTCGTTCACCACGCCGTTCTGGAAGCAAAAGATCGGCTGATCCGTGAAACCGGCCTCACGCAGATCCTCTAGCGCGCCAGTCGTGTGCTGCGATTTCATGGTCAGCAGGACAATGTCGTCCGCACGTGGCGTCACCTGCGAGGGATGTGCGACGCAATCAAAACGTTGCACAAAATCCAGCTCAGGTGCGCGCAGCTGCAGGCCGTTTGTCTGAACGGCGTGCAGCATGGCACCGCGCGCGATGCCGATGACCTCGGTGCCCGCGCGTGCCAGGGCGGCAGCGATGCTGCCGCCGATTGCGCCAACGCCATAGACGATGACGCGCATGGGCTTAGTACCGGTAGTGTTCCGGCTTGAAGGGACCTTCGGGACTGACGCCGATGTACGCCGCCTGGTCCGCGTCCAGCTTGGTCAGCTTGGCGCCAACCTTGGCCAGGTGCAGGGCTGCGACTTTTTCATCCAGATGCTTGGGCAGGACATAGACCTCGTTCTTGTAGTCATCGCCCTTGGTCCACAGCTCGATCTGCGCCAGCGTCTGGTTGGTGAAGCTTGCCGACATCACAAAGGACGGGTGGCCAGTGGCGTTGCCGAGGTTCAAGAGACGCCCTTCGCTGAGCAGGATCAGACGGTTGCCCGAGGGCATCTCGATCATGTCCACCTGGTCCTTGATGTTGGTCCACTTGTGGTTCTTCAGGTTTGCCACCTGAATTTCGTTGTCGAAGTGGCCGATGTTGCCGACGATGGCCATGTCCTTCATCTCGCGCATGTGCTCGATGCGGATCACGTCTTTGTTGCCGGTGGTGGTGATAAAGATGTCAGCGTCCAGGCTTTCTTCCAGCAGGACCACTTCGAACCCGTCCATGGCGGCCTGCAGGGCGCAGATCGGGTCGGCCTCGGTCACCTTGACGCGGGCGCCTGCGCCGCGCAGCGAGGCAGCAGAGCCTTTGCCCACGTCGCCATAGCCGCAGACCACGGCGACCTTGCCCGCCATCATGGTGTCGGTGGCGCGGCGGATGCCGTCGACCAGCGATTCCTTGCAGCCGTATTTGTTGTCGAACTTCGACTTGGTGACGCTGTCGTTCACGTTGATCGCGGGGAAAGGCAGCTGGCCATTGCGCTGCAGTTCATACAGGCGGTGGACGCCGGTGGTGGTCTCTTCGGAGACACCCAGGATCGCGTCGCGGGTCTTGGTGAACCAACCGGGGCTGGCGGCCATGCGCTTTTTGATCTGCGCCTGAATGACCTCTTCCTCTTCCGAGCCGGGTACGCCGAACTCTTCGCCTGCTTCGATGCGCGCGCCCAAGAGGACGTACAGCGTTGCGTCGCCGCCATCATCCAGGATCAGGTTCGCGCCTTCGTCGAACATGAAGCTCTTGTCGAGGTAATCCCAGTGCTCTTCCAGCGTCTGGCCTTTGACGGCGAAGACGGGAATGCCCGCCTCGGCGATGGCCGCAGCCGCGTGATCCTGGGTCGAGAAGATGTTGCACGAGGCCCAGCGGACCTCGGCGCCCAGCGCCACCAGCGTTTCGATCAGAACGCCGGTCTGGATCGTCATGTGCAGCGACCCGGTGATACGGGCACCGGCCAGCGGCTTGCTCTCGCCATATTCGTCGCGCAGGGCCATCAGGCCCGGCATCTCGGTTTCGGCGATGTCCAGCTCTTTGCGGCCGAACCCGGCCAGTGAAATGTCTTTGACAATGTAATCCGACGTCATTTTCCGCTCTCCGGACTGCGCATAAGGGTCAAAAGGCCACCTAGCACTCTGTCCGGGCGCGTTCAATGCGCAAGTCGGGCGGCTTTTATCTAGCTTGGGATGTCTTTCACCACCTCAAGCCGTTTTTCCTGATGCCAGTCGGTGCCTGCCGCAAGGATGCAAGAGATACCTTCGGGCGTGGTGACCAGCGCCGTCCAGTGGCCGGTGTCCGGCGCGGCCCAGATCTCGACCAGCTGTCCGGCGTTGCGCAGACCACCTGCGGCAAGCACCTCGCCATATTTTGTCGCCAGACGGCTCACCACGGCATCGCGTGGGGCGCAGGCGGTGCCCTGGGCCAGCACGGGTGGGGCAAGGGCAAGCGTTCCGAAAATCGTGATGCCGGTCAAAGTGCGTTTGAACATGGGTCAGTCCTTTCATTGGGGGCGTGCACCGGTCCAATGCCGAAGCACCTGGTTCAGAAGTGGTGTCGCGCGGGTCGTACCCCTAAACACACGCCATTCCGGTTCTGCGGAACCGGCGTGTTCCCCCCCAATGTCACTCTTTGGCTTTCGCCCCAGCGGCACTTGGTTTATGCGCGACATGATACCTTAAAATTCGGTCATTTTGGGAAATCCAAGTGACGGGGCAGAAGATGTTCCGTATATGTTCTCGCTGAGTCGCTGAATTTTGCGGCATTTGCCAAGAGACCGATCAGATTTGGAGTGAAACGTGGCGAAACCCGCTCGTGCCTGGCAACGGATGCTTTCAGGCCGCAGACTGGATCTGCTGGACCCGACACCGGTCGATATCGAGATCGAGGACATCGCCCACGGGTTGGCCTTTGTCGCCCGTTGGAACGGGCAGACGCAGGGCGATTTTGCCTATTCCGTCGCCGAACATTCGCTGTTGGTCGAGGAAATCTATGGCCGGATCTGTCCGGAGGCGCCGATCAAATGGCGATTGGCGGCATTGCTGCACGATGCGCCGGAATATGTGATCGGCGACATGATCTCGCCGGTGAAAGCCGCAGTTGGGCCGGATTACGAGGCGTTGGACGAACGCCTGTCCGCCGCAATCCACATTCGCTTTGGGTTGCCCGCCGCGATCCCGAAAACGGTCAAACGGCAGATCAAGAAAGCCGACAAGATCAGCGCTTGGATGGAGGCGACACAGCTGGCGGGTTTCACCTCGGCTGAGTCCGACAAGTTCTTTGGCCGCCCCGATCCCGGGATCATCGCGGGGCTTCAACTTCATTTGCGGCCGCCGCTGGACGTCCGCAAGGATTTTACCGCCCGCCATGCCGAGCTTTTGGCGCAACTGTAAAAAAAAGTTGCAAAAAAGAGGGGGGCCGAAGCCCCCCTTTAGTGCAGGTGAAACAGGTGATCCGGTGTCGGATCACAGAATGAAGGTGTCGACCTCTAGAACAACGTCCTGATAGTTGTTGACGCCGCCTCCGGTCAGATCCTCGATGCCCATCGTCAGGATCGAACCGTAGTCCGACAGGGTTTCCTGGAAGTGGTCGAAGCCGTCTGCGTTCTGCGCAGCATCCAGACCCAGATAGAAGGTCAGGCCCGCGTCCACGCCGTTGACGGTCAGCAGCAGATCGTCGCCATCATCCAGGTTGGCGGTTCCGCCAAGACCGTCGGTGAAGGCCAGCGTGTCGGTCTCCAGCAGGGCACTCGCCCAGGCACCACCGTCCTGAACGATGAAGAACCGCAGGTCATTGCCCGCTGCCACATCCGTCAGATCGATGCTTTGACCCGCGCCCGCGTCGTCTTCGGCAAAGAGGATTTGCACGTCGACAAGGTTGCCGTCGGCGTCGACCTCGTAGGCGCCGATGGTATTGTTGTAACCCGACGACGTGCTGACCATGGTCACGCTGAAACCGATGCCGTCTGCGCCTTCCAGGAACTCCTGGGCCGTGGCCGGCGTGTCGGGGTCGATTGCCAGGTTGGCGATGTTGGATTGATCGCCATCCACATAGTCGTTGACCAACGCGATATCGTTTTCGTCCAGCTCGACACCTTCCACGGTGATCGTGCCGACCTCGAGCATCGCGGTGCCGTTGTCGTGATCGACGTAGTAGACGGTGATCACCGAATCCCCGTCGACCAGTTCGACAGAGGTTTCCAAGTTGGTGCCCTTGATGGTCAGGGTGTCTTCGGCGCTGTCAAAGTCGGTGATGGTGTCGTTGCCGATACCTTCGACCCAGAACTGGTCGTCGGTTTCGCTGGCCACCAGCGCATCCCAGTCGACCGTTCCGTTGCCATCGATGTAGGTCTCGGCGACCTCGGCATAGGTGTCGACCTGCAGTTCGAACACGAAATCGTCCAGACCCGAGTCACCGCTGAGCTCGTCATCGGCGCTGCCGCCGTTGGCATCCGAGATCGAGGTGAGCACGTCGTTCCCCGAGCCGCCATCCAGACGGTCGCTGCCATTTTCGGCGGTCAGCGCGTCATCGCCGCTGTTGGCGCGCATCAGGTCGTCGCCCGCGCCGTCGGTCAGGACGTCGTTGCCCTGGCCCGCACGCAGGGTGTCGTCACCCGACCCGCCGCTCAGCGTGTCGTCGCCGCTGTTGCCAACCACATAGTCGTCGCCGCTGCCGCCGCTGACGTTGTCGTTTCCGTCGCCGCCGTCAACACGGTCGTTGCCTGCGCCGCCGTCCATGACATCGTCGCCGTTGTTGCCGAACAGCTTGTCCGAACCACCGTCGCCAGCCATGGTGTCGTTGCCTTCACCGCCCTGCAGACGGTCGTCATCGGCACCACCCGACATGTCGTCGTTGCCGTCACCGCCTTTGAGACGGTCTTCGCCGGCGTCGCCGGTCATCACGTCGTCATCGGCGCCGCCAAACATCTTGTCGTCGCCGCTGCCTCCCGACATGGTGTCATCGCCGTTGCCGCCAAACAGGCGGTCATCCTGATCTCCGCCGCTCATGTCATCGTTGCCGATGCCACCGCGCAGCAGGTCGCGGCCAATACCGCCAGACATGACGTCGTCGCCGTTTCCGCCGATCAAAAGGTCGTTGCCACCGTCGCCCGACATGGTGTCGTCGCCGTCCTGGCCGTACATCTTGTCCCGGTGATCTCCGCCCGACATCTCGTCGTTGTCGTCGCCACCGTACATCTGGTCGCGTCCGGAACCGCCCAACAGGCTGTCGTCGCCTTCGCCACCTCTGATTTCATCGTCATCGTCACCACCGTCGATGGTGTCGTTGCCCCCAATCCCAGTCAACGTATCGTCGCCTTCCAGACCGGTGATCAGATCTGCGGTGTCGATGCCCGCAAGCAGATCATCTGCGGCCGTGCCGGTGAGAATATTAGCCATTCTGGTTGTCCATGTGCTTTGTTTGACAAGGGTTGGACCCGCGTTCAGCAGGCCCGACGGCCAAACAAACAAGCAAACAAGACATAAAATGGGCAGCGAACGGACGGTGGAACGTCGTTAACGCTAAACCGAGAAACAGACTGTGTCGGATTTATGGACGATCGGGGGCCATTTCGGCCCCCAAAGCAGTTACCGCGGGCTGCGCTTGGCCAGGATCCGCTGCAGCGTACGGCGGTGCATGTTCAGACGACGCGCGGTTTCCGAGACATTGCGGTCGCACAGCTCGTACACCCGCTGGATGTGTTCCCAGCGCACGCGATCCGCGCTCATCGGGTTTTCGGGCGGCGGCGGCAGGTCATCGCCCTTGGCCAGCAGCGCGTTGGTGATGTCCGTGGCGTCGGCGGGTTTTGACAGATAGTCGGTCGCACCGATCTTGACGGCCGCCACGGCGGTGGCAATCGCGCCATAACCGGTCAGCACAACCACACGGCAATCCGGGCGCTTTTCCCGCAGGACTTCGACCACATCCAGGCCGTTGCCGTCTTCAAGCCGCAGGTCAACAACGGCATAGGCCGGGGTTCGCGCGGTTCCGATGGCCTTGCCTGCGGCAACCGAAGATGCGGTTTCGACCTCGAACCCGCGTTTCTCCATCGCCTTGGCCAGACGTCTCAGAAACGGCTCGTCATCGTCCACCAACAGCAGAGATTTGTCTTCACCGAGTTCTTCAACCGTCCGCTCAGCCACGCGTTGCCCTCCCGCCGTGTCATTCTGTCTCAACAGTCTTAGACGTGGCAGAAAGTGGCGTCAAACCGTCATGTGCTGGTCAAGCGGCTTTCACGAAACAGGCGACCTGATCCGCCAGTTGCTCGGCCGTCAGTTCCCGTCGAAAGAACTCGACAAATCCGTGCTCGGGGAAGACCAGGTAGGAAAAGGTCGAATGATCAACAAGGTAATAGTCGGGGTCGCCGTCCTGCACCTTGTAATAGGTGCGATAGGCCGTGCTGGCGGCTTTGACCTGTTCCTCGGACCCGGTCAATCCGATCATGCGTTCGTGCAGGTTGAACGCAAAATCACCGACGGCCTCAGGGGTGTCACGCTTGGGGTCGACCGAGATGAACACGGGCGTCACCTCGTGGCCCATTTCGTCCAGCAGATCGACAGCCTCGGCGTTGCGGGCGGTGTCCAGCGGGCAGACGTCAGGGCAGAAGGTGTAGCCAAAGTACAAAAGCGACGGTCCGGTGATCACATCCGTGTCGGTCACGGTCTGGCCTTTGGCGTTGATCAGCTCGAACGGACCGCCGATGGCGGCCGCGCCGCCGGCAATGGCAGAGGTGCGGCATTGCGCGAATTGTTCACCCCCACCGGTCGGAGCGGTGGCATACCAGATCCCCCCGATCAGGGCGGCAACGGAAACAGAGGCGGCCACGGCAGCGATGCGGTCCATATCTCATCTTTCTAATTGAATTGATCCCAGCGATCCGACACCTAACAATAGCGCAAGCGGCTTCAAGTGACGAAAGGGCGCACATGACAAACCGTGAATTCGGTCTGATGAACGAACATCGACGCGGGAACTGGATCCGGTTGCGGACGATGATCATGTTGCGCTGGATTGCGATCGCCGGGCAGTTCATCGCCATCATCACGGCACAGTACATGATCGACCTGCAGCTTGAATTGGGGCTGTGCTACCTGGCCGTCGGCATCTCGGTGATCGGCAATCTGATTGCCAGCGTCGTATTCCCCGAGAACAAGCGCCTGAGCGAGACCGAGAACATGATGATGGTCATGTTCGATCTGCTGCAGCTCTGTTTCCTGCTGTTCCTGACCGGGGGTCTGAACAATCCCTTTGCGATTCTGGTGCTGGCGCCGGTCACCGTCTCGGCCCTGGTGCTGCGTCTTCGCTTTACCCTGATTCTGGGCTTTACGGCCTTTGCGCTGGTCACGACGATGATGTTCTATCACATCCCGTTGCGCACCGCGCAGGGGTTCATTCTGCGTATGCCCGAGATCTTTGTCTTTGGCAGCTGGGTCGCCATCGGCATCGCGCTGATCTTTATCTCGTTCTACACCCGCTGGATCACGCGGGAACTGTATTCGATGGAGGATGCGATCGCGGCGACAGAGATGGCGCTGTCCCGTGCGCAAAAGCTGAATGACCTTGGTGGGGTGGTCGCCGCCGCCGCGCACGAGCTGGGCACGCCGCTGGCGACGATCAAGCTGACCAGTTCAGAATTGATCGAAGAGCTTTATGACAACGAGGACCTGCGCGAAGATGCCATGCTGATCCGCGATCAGGCGGACAGGTGCCGCGATATCCTGCGGTCCATGGGGCGGGCCGGCAAGGACGACCTGCACATGCGCAAGGCCCCTTTGGTCGAGGTGATCCGCGAAGCCGCCGAACCGCACGAAGGGCGCGGCAAGGCAATTGTGATCGAGCACGCGTCCGAACAGTTGATGGGCGAGCTGCCATTAGAGATCCAGCGACGTCCCGACGTGATTCACGGATTGCGCAACCTCATCCAGAACGCGGTGGATTTTGCGACCTCGACGGTCTGGGTCGAAGCAAACTGGACTGATGAAACGGTCGAGATCCGGATTGTCGACGACGGGCGCGGCTATCCGCCTCAGCTGATCGGGCGTATCGGCGATCCCTTTGTGCGCACGCGCAAAACCGATCGCGATCGCTCGGCCCGGCCGGAATACGAGGGCATGGGACTGGGTCTGTTCATCGCGAAGACGCTGCTGGAACGCAGTGGCGCAAAGCTGAACTTTGCAAATGCCTCGGATCCGTCTCGCAGCAGAATCCGCGCCGGAGAGCGTGCAGGCGCATTGGTCGAGGTGGTCTGGCCGCGCGAAGCCCTTGTGCCAGACGAGAGTGATGTGCCTACCGCACAAAATGTGCCGATCCAGGCCTGAGGCAAACGCTTAACCTTTTGTTAATCGATCTCCCATCACGCTCGGCAGAGGGATGATTGAGGGATGGCATGCAAATGGAGATTGACCCACTGGGCGCTCTGATGAGTTTCCTTGGGTCGCTTGTTGCTGCGGCGCTGGTGTTTCTGCTGGTTGCGTTTCTGGCACGCAAAGAGCGGGGATCGGCGCCGGGTCAGGCGAACTCTGCGCTTAGAATTCTGGTGCATAACCAGTCAATTGTGGATTCTTCGGCGGACCTCGCGTTGTTCACGGCTCCGGGTGGTGCCCCGATCCAGTCATGGAGCGACCTTGGCATCATTTTCGGCTGGCGCTTCTCCGATTGGCCAAGAACCCCTCCGGCTTCGGCGGTCGAGCTTTGCGCCAAGGACAGCAGCGACCCCGCGCGCTTGGTTTTGGACCCCGGAAAACGCGTCACCCGTGTCACGCTGCACGACCGGGACGAAACAGTGGGAAGCCGGCACAGTCGGCTGTTGGCAGAGCGCCGCAATGCGCGTCTGATGGCCTGCATCGACACCTGCCCCGATCCCATGTGGGAAACCGATCCCTCTGGCGCACGGGCCTGGGAAAACAAGGCGTACCGCGATCTTCGGCTGGGCCCCGAGACAGAAGAAACGTTCCAGAAACTGACTGCAGCCAGTCTGCGATCCGAGAAACCGGCACAGCGATTTGCTGTGGACCATGCAGGCCGGCATATGTGGTTTGACTTCAGCGCGCAGTTCGACGGCCATTCGACCTTTCACCACGTTCGCGACGTCAGCGTCGAGGTCGCCGCCGAAAGCGCAAGGCTCAGCTTTGTCCAGTCCCTGTCGCGCACATTTGCCTATCTCAGCACCGGTCTGGCCGTCTTCGACAAGGACCGTCAGCTGGTGTTGTTCAATCCCGCGCTTGTCGACCTGACTGGGCTGAACGTCGAATTCCTGTCGTCGCGCCCGGATCTGGCCAGTTTCTTCGATCGATTGCGGGATCTGCACATGGTGCCCGAGCCCAAGAACTACAACAACTGGCGGGAACGCATTTCCCGGATCGTCGAAACCTCACGCGAGGCGGGGTACGCCGAAACATGGAACCTGACCGACGGTGTCACATTTCGGGTGACGGGGCGGCCGCATCCAGAAGGCGCGGTCGCCTTTCTGTTCGATGACATCAGCAGCGAAATCCTTCAAAGCCGAAGGTTCCGCGCAGAACTGGACCTCAGCCAATCCGCGCTTGATGCCTTGCCCGACGCAATTGTCCTGCTGTCGCCTGGCGGCAACCTGGCAATGGCAAACGACGCGTTCCGCGACCTGTGGGATCACGATCCCGAAGCCTCGCTTGTGGCCGAAGACATGCAGGCGACCCTGGATACGCTGGCCGCGCGGTGCCGCCCGACGCCTGTCTGGGACCGGATTGTCGAAGCCGTGCAGAACAGCGCGCGAAAGGTGTACTGGCAGGGACCGATCCAGACCTTGGAAGGTCAGAGATTGACCTGCACGGTCACCCCGCTGGAACAGGGTAACGTGATGGTCCGTTTCAGCGAGGTGCAGCAATCGCAATCAGAGGATGGGACAGACTTCAAGCACCAGTTCGGCGCATGATCCCGCTTGCAGCCGACTGCAGCACCGCTAGTGTTGCGCCATGCCCGAAATCGCTCAAATCCAGGTGAATGAAGAGACCTCTGCCGCGCTGGCCGCAAGGCTTGCCCATGTGCTGGGACCGGGTGATGTTCTGCTGCTCGAGGGCGGCATCGGCGCTGGCAAGACGCATTTTGCCCGACATGTGATCCTGGCATTGCTGCCCGACCCCGAAGACATCCCCTCGCCGACCTTCACGCTTGTGCAGGTCTATGACACACCGGGATTCGAGATCTGGCACACGGACCTGTATCGCCTGACCAGCGAAGATCAGGTTGATGAGTTGGGACTTGTCGATGCGATGGACGACGCCTTGTGCCTCGTGGAATGGCCCGATCGGCTGGGCGACCTGACGCCCAAAGGCGCATTGGTGCTTTCGTTCGAGCTGGTCGAGGACGGCGCCGCGCGGCTGCTGCGATTTTCCAGCGAAGAACCGGCCTGGCAGGATAGGTTGCAAGGGGTCTTGTTGTGACCACCGTGGACGGTTTTCTGCAGCGTTCGGGATGGGCTGGGGCCGCAAGAGGCCCGCTGGCCGGGGACGCCTCGAGCCGCAGCTATGAACGCCTGACCGGCCCGAATGGCACAGCTGTTCTGATGCATGATCCGCAGGGGGATGTCGCTCTGTTCGCCCGATTGGCGCGGCATCTGAACGGCATCGGTCTGAGCGCGCCTGAAATCATGGCAGAGGACGCGGGCCTGGGCCTTTTGCTGACCGAAGATTTCGGCGATGGGTTGGTGGCACGGCTTTGTGAGGCGAACCCCGCCGACGAGGTGCAGTATTACGCCGCGGCGGGCACGCTTTTGGCGCATCTGCACCGCCAGCCCTTGCCCGATGGTTTGGTCCGCACCACACCCGAGGCGCTGGGGCAGGCCACCGACCTTGCGTTTCACTTCTACTGTTCTGACGCCCACGCGGCTGACGCCCGTGCCGCACAATGTGCCGCGCTTTTCGCGCGCGCCATCGCAGCCCACGCCCCCAATGCCGACGTCCTGGTGTTGCGCGATTTTCATGCCGAGAACCTGATCTGGCTGCCGGGCCGGGAAGGCGTGCGGCGGTTGGGTCTGCTCGACTTTCAGGACGCCCTGATCGGGCATCACGGATATGACCTCGTGTCGCTGATCCAAGATGCCCGGCGCGACGTGTCGGACACCGCAGCCAAGGCTGCCATCGAAAGCTATCTGAGCGGGACTGCGACGCCCGGGTTCGAGGCCGCACTGGCGGTTCTGGGCGCGCAACGCAACCTGCGCATTCTTGGCATATTTGCCCGCCTCGCGCAGGTTGCCGGCAAACCGCGATACATCGATCTGATCCCACGGGTTTGGGCTCATCTTCAGTCCGATCTGTCGCATCCCGCGCTAAAGGACATCCGCGCCTTTCTGGACCCACACCTGCCCGCGCCGACACTGGCCCATTTGACCCACCTGAGGACCGCATGCCCGACGCCGTGATGCTTTTTGCCGCCGGATTCGGCACCCGCATGGGGACACTGACACGTGACACGCCAAAGCCGCTGTTGCAGGTCGGTGGGCGCAGCCTGTTGGACCATGCTCTTGGGATGGCGGATGAGGCGAAACTGCCGCGCCGCGTGGTGAACACGCATTATCTTGGGGACCAGATCGCAAAGGCGCTGAAGGGGCGCAGGGTCACGATTTCACACGAAGAACCGCAGATTCTGGACACCGGCGGAGGTCTGAAAGCGGCGCTTCCGCTGTTGCAGTCGGATCAGGTGTTCACAACCAACACCGATGCGGTGTGGCGGGGGCCGAACCCCTTTGACCTTGCGCGCGCTGCCTGGAGGCCCGAGGTGATGGACGCCCTGTTGGTCTGCGTGCCCCATGACCTGGCCGTGGGCCGCAAGACGTCGGGTGACTTCCTGATCGACGCTGACGGCAGGCTGACCCGTGGTCCGGGTGTGGTTTACACCGGCGTGCAGATCCTCAAGACCGAGGCCGTGGCGGCGGAACCGAGCAAGGTGTTTTCGCTGAACCTGATCTGGGATCACATGCTGGCGGCGGGGCGCCTTTTTGGCGTGACCTATCCGGGCCGCTGGTGTGACGTGGGCCATCCAGAGGGGATCGCCCTTGCGGAACAGATGCTGGGTGCGGCCGATGTTTGAACCTCAAACCACCCCGCGTGTCTTTGCCCTGCCCTGCGGTGTCGATTTTCCCCGCGCCCTGATGCAGGGCTTGGTCACCCGCATGGCGGATCAACCGCCCGAGGCGATGGCGCGGGTCCGGGTCATCGTCAACACCGAACGCATGCGCCGCCGCTTGCGCGCGCTCTTTGACGAAGGCGGGGCAGCGTTCCTGCCCCGCATCGAACTGGTGACCGAGATCGCCGATCCGGCTGTCAGGGCGCGCCTTCCGCGCCCGGTGTCGCCGTTGCGCCGCAGGCTTGAGCTGGCCGAGCTGGTACGTGCCCTGCTGGACGTCCAACCCGATCTGGCCGCCCGCGCCTCGGCTTATGATCTGGCGCAGTCGCTGGCCGACCTGATGGAAGAGATGCAGGGCGAAGGCGTGTCGCCCGCAGACATCGCCGCGCTGGATGTCACTGACCAGTCGGGCCATTGGGCGCGGGCGCAAAGTTTTCTGAACATCGTCGCCGGGTTCTTCGAAGACAGCGCCGTTCCGGACCGCGCGGGCTGGCAACGGCAGGCGGTAGAGGCGACGGTCGAGGCCTGGCAAGCGAGCCCGCCCAGCGATCCGGTAATTCTGGCAGGCTCGACCGGGTCGCGTGGGACGACGGCGCTATTGATGCAGGCGATCGCGGGGCTGCCGCAGGGTGCTGTTCTGCTGCCGGGGTTCGATTTTGACATGCCGGACGAGGTCTGGGACCAGCTGGCCGCCCCTCTGCGAAAACCCGGCACCCGGCTGGCGGATGAGGATCATCCGCAGTTCCGCTTTGTGCGGCTTTTGCATGAGATGCAAATCGCCGTCGGGGATGTACGTCCCTGGACCGAGGCAGCACCGCCGTCACCGGCACGCAACCAGCTGGTCTCGCTCGCGCTGCGCCCGGCCCCGGTCACCGACCGCTGGCTGGCCGAAGGTCCCGGTCTGCCGTCGCTGGGTGGCGCAACGCGGGATCTGACGCTGGTCGAGGCCCCTTCGGCCCGGGACGAGGCGCTGGTGATCGCGCTGCGCCTGCGCAAGGCGGCCGAGGACGGGCAGACCGCCGCACTGATCACACCCGACCGGATGCTGACCCGCCAGGTCACCGCCGCGCTGGATCGCTGGGGCATCCTTCCCGATGACAGCGCGGGCATCCCGATGCAACTGACCCCGCCGGGCCGGTTCCTGCGCCACGTCGCGGCGCTGGACCGCGCGCCCCTGACCGCCGAGGCGCTGCTGACGCTGCTCAAGCACCCGCTGACCCATTCGGGCGACGGGCGGAACCTGCATTTGCTGCACACCCGCGATCTGGAGCTTACGATCCGCCGCAAGGGCTGGCCCTTTCCCGATCGCGCCACGATCCGCGATTGGGCCACCGCGCGCGGCATCGCCGGGTGGGGCGAATGGCTCATTCGTTGTTTCATGGGGCCGTTGGCGGCGGATGCCATGGCGCTGGAGGATCGGATTGCCGCCCATGTGGCCAAGGCCGAGCTGATCGCGCAGGGCAGTCAGGGCGCGGGCAGTGGCGGCCTTTGGGACCAAAAGGCCGGGCAGAAGGCCCGCGCCGTGGTTGAGGATCTGATCCAAGAGGCCAGCTTTGGCGGTGAAATGGACGCCCGCGATTACGCGGATCTTTTTGGCGCGGTTCTGGCGGGTGAAGAGCTGCGCGACCGCGACGCGCCACATCTCGGCATCCTGATCTGGGGCACGCTAGAGGCCCGCGTGATGGGGGCCGATCTGCTGATCCTGGGCGGGTTGAACGAAGGCAGTTGGCCTGAACTGCCCGGCGCCGATCCCTGGCTGAACCGCAAGATGCGCTCGGACGCCGGGATGCTGCTTCCGGAACGGAGGGTCGGTCTGTCGGCGCATGATTTCCAGCAAGCGCTTGCGGGTCCCGAAGTCTGGCTGACCCGGTCGGTCAAGACGGAAGACGCCGAAAGCGTGCCCTCGCGCTGGTTGAACCGGTTGACGAACCTCATGAGCGGGTTGCCCGACAGGCAGGGGCCCGAGGCGCTGGAGGCGATGCGTGCGCGCGGCACGGATTGGCTGGCGCTGGCCAAGGCGCTGGATGCGCCGACGCCCATGCCGCCCGCCACCCGTCCGTCCCCGGCGCCACCCGCGCTCAGCCGCCCGTCGCGTCTGAGCGTCACAGAGATCAAGCGCCTGATCCGCGATCCTTATGCGATCTACGCGCGCCATGTCCTGCGGGTGCGCCGCCTTGATCCATTGCAACGGCAGGCCGATGCCCTGGCGCGGGGGATCGTGCTGCACGATATCCTCGAAAGCTTTGTCCGCACGCGCGGCGAAACTGTCGATCAGCTGATGGCCCTTGGCCGTGCCGCGATCTGGGAACAGATCCCCTGGCCCGTGCATCGCCATCTTTGGCTGGCGCGCCTTGACCGCGTCGCCGCATGGTTTGTGGAAACCGAAGGTGAGCGACGTCTGGCCGCCGACCCGACAGAGTTCGAGGTCAGCGGCAAGGCGCTGATCGAGGAGCTGGGCTTTACCCTGACCGCCACGGCCGACCGGATCGACCTGGATGCGCTGGGGCAGGCGATCCTTTACGACTACAAGACCGGGGCCGCGCCCTCCGAGAAGGAACAAAAGCACTTTGACAAGCAACTGCTGCTCGAGGCCGCGATGACCGAAGAGGGCGCGTTCGACAAGCTTGGGCCCCATCCGGTGATGGACGCGCAGTACCTTTCGCTTGCGCGGCAGCCCAAGACGGTGCCCGCGCCGCTGGACGACTTGCCGCCCATGCAGGTCTGGGACGAATTCAAGCTGCTGATCGCGCATTACATGGCTGCGCCCAACGGGTTCACCGCGCGCCGGGCGATGTTCAAGGATGACGATGCCTCGGACTATGATCAGCTGGCGCGGTTTGGCGAATGGGACATCACCGAAATGCCAAAGCTGGAGCCCCTGACATGATCCGCGACGCGGCCAGTCAGCGGCAGGTGGATGCCGCGCGTCCCGATGTCTCGACCTGGTTGTCGGCCAATGCGGGGTCGGGCAAGACGCGGGTGCTGACCGACCGGGTGGCGCGGCTGTTGCTGGACGGGGTCGAGCCGCAGAACATCCTGTGCCTGACCTACACTAAGGCCGCCGCGACCGAGATGCAGAACCGGCTGTTCAAGCGGCTGGGCGGCTGGGCGATGCTGGACGATGCGCCGCTGGTCGAGGAACTGGCGCGGCTGGGCGTCGACGCCGCACTGCCCGAGGACTTCTTGCGCACAGCCCGCACGCTGTTTGCTCGCGCCATCGAAACGCCGGGTGGGCTGCGCATCCAGACCATCCACTCGTTCTGTTCCTCGCTGCTGCGCCGCTTCCCGCTCGAGGCCGGTGTCAGCCCGCAGTTCACCGAGATCGAGGACCGCGCCGCCGACCTGCTGCGCGAAGAGCTGGTGACCGCAATGGCCGAGGGGCCCGAGGCCGCGCTGGTCGCGGGGGTGGCCGCGCATCTGACCGACGATGGCATCGAAGGTCTGATGAAAGAGATCGTCGGCACCCGCGACGCCTTTGGTGAGCCGGTGACCGAGGATGAGCTCTGCGCCGCTTACGGGCTGCCCAAGGGGCTGACGGCCGAGGCGCTGATGTGGCAGGTGCTGCCGCCGGATGAGGAAGAGTTCATTCAGGATGTGCGCGGCCTGCTGGCGGGCGGGTCCAGCACAGAACAAAAGGCGGCGGACAAGCTTGAAGGGTTCGACGCCTCAGACATCTCGGCGTTGGCAATCCTCGAGGGCGTCTTTCTGACCGGCTCTGGCGCGAAATCACCGTTCACAGCCAAGATCGGCAGCTTTCCAACCAAGGCCACGCGACAGGGCGTGATGGCCCCGATGATGCCCCGGCTTGATGCCCTGATGCAGCGCGTGCAGGACGCGCGCAACCAGCGTCTGGGTCTGGCGGCGGTGGCCAAGGATCTGGCGCTGCACCGCTTTGCCCGGTCCTTTCTGCCGAAATACGAAGCCGCCAAGCTGCGGCGGGGGTGGCTGGATTTTGACGATCTGATCGACAAGGCCAATGCCCTGCTGCGCGATCCTGCGGTGGCCGAATGGGTGCTCTTCCGCCTTGATGGCGGCATCGACCACATTCTGGTGGACGAGGCGCAGGACACCAGCCCGGTGCAATGGCAGGTGATCGAGCGTCTGGCGGCCGAGTTCACCTCGGGCGAAGGCGCGCGCGGGGGGGTGACGCGGACGATCTTTGTCGTGGGGGACAAGAAGCAGTCGATCTATTCCTTCCAAGGGGCAGACCCGCGTGAATTCGACCGGATGAAGGCCGAGTTCCAAGAGCGTCATGCCCAGGTGCAGGCCCCCTTTGCAGATCAGACGCTGGAATATTCCTTCCGTTCGGCCTCTCCGATCCTTGAACTGGTCGACACCACCTTCAACATTGCGCCGGACAACGGGCTGGACAGCGAAAGCCTGCACCGCGCCTTCAAGGACCAGATGCCGGGGCGGGTCGATCTGTGGCCGGTGGTCGAGGCCAGCGAGGCCGCAAACGAAGGGGACGAGGACTGGTTCGCCCCCGTCGACCGCATTGGCGAACGGCATCACACCGTGGTGCTGGCGCAGCGGATCGCCACCTTCATGCGCGAAACGATCGAGGCCGGGACGCCGCTGCCCGTCGAAATTGGCCACAGCGGCACCTATCAGGCGCGGCCCGTCAGCGCCGGGGATTTCCTGGTGCTGGTGCGCAGCCGCTCGCGTCTTTTCACCGAGATCATCCGCGCCTGCAAACAGCAGGGCCTGCCCATCGCCGGGGCGGACCGGCTCAAGGTCATGGCGGAACTCGCCGTGCGCGACATCGGCGCGCTGCTCAGCTTCCTGGCCACACCAGAGGACGACCTGTCGTTGGCCGTGGTGCTGAAATCCCCGCTCTTTGGCTGGAGCGAACAACAGCTTTTTGACCTCGCCCACAGGCGCACGGAAAAGTACCTGTGGCAGGGGCTGCGGGCGCGCAAAGAGGACTTTTCGCAGGTCATGGCGGTGCTGGACGATCTGCTGGGCCAGACCGATTTCCTGCGCCCCTATGATCTGATCGAACGCATCCTGACCCGCCACGATGGCCGCCGCCTGCTGCTCGGCCGTCTGGGCGACGAGGCGCAGGATGGCATCGACGCGTTGCTGCAACAGGCCCTTGCCTATGAACGCACCGAGGTGCCCAGCCTGACCGGGTTCCTTGAGTGGATGCAGACCGATGATCTTGAGATCAAGCGCCAGCTTGACAGCGCAGGGGATCGGGTGCGGGTGATGACGGTGCACGGGGCCAAGGGGCTGGAGGCGCCTATTGTGATCCTTCCCGATTGCGGCCCGCCGGACGGAAAGCTGCGCGGGCGGCTGTTGTCTGACAAGGGCCGGGTGTTCTGGAAACAGGCCGCCGAGGACATGCCCGATCTGCAACGCGATCTGGCCGAGGCCGCCAAGGACGCGCAGGCGCGGGAACGGGACCGGTTGCTGTACGTCGCGATGACGCGGGCCGAGAAATGGCTGGTCGTCGCGGCCTCGGGCAACCTCGGCAACAAGGGTGAAGATTGGTACAGCCGCGTGCAGGCCGGGATGACGCGGGCCAATGCGCATCGCGAAAGCTTTGCGTTCGGCGCGCATGGCGGCGGCGAGGGGCTGCAGCTGGGCGAGGCTGATTGGTCGGCACTGCCAATGACCGCTGCGCCCGCGGTCGAAACGCCAACAGTTGCCGTTCCTGCAATCTATCAGGCCCCTGCACCCGATGCGCCCGCGCCGGTCGAAACGCTCAGCGCCTCGGACCTTGGCGGGGCCAAGGCCCTGCCCGGGGCGGACGGAGACACCACCGAGGTGGCCAAGGCGCGCGGCACGCTGGTGCACCATCTGCTAGAGACCTTGCCCGACATCCCGGCGGATCAATGGGACGACCTCGCGCAGTTGCTGGTCGAATCACATGCCGCTTTTTCAGGCGAGATCGCAGCCGCGCCAATTGTTTCAGAGGCGCTGACGGTTTTGCGTCACCCGGATCTGAAACAGATCTTTACGCCCGGGGTGCTGGCCGAGGCGCCCCTGTCCGCGACCTTGCCACAGCTCGGCAACCGCCGTCTGCATGCCATCGTTGATCGCCTGATCGTCACGCCAACCTCGGTTTTGGTCATTGATTTCAAGACCAACCGCACGGTGCCCACCACCCCGCAGGCCTGCCCGGATGGTCTGTTGCGGCAGTTGGGGGCCTATGCGGCGGCGCTGGCGCAGATCTATCCGGACCGCACAATCGAGACCGCGATCCTGTGGACAGCGACCGGGGACCTGATGCGCCTGCCACACGCGCTTGTGAGCGAAGCATTGGAAGCTGTGAGCCTGCCTTGACGTCGGGCACCCGGCTCCATACGTTCTCGGCCCAGACCCAATATATGCGCATCAGCCGCAAGGAGACATCAAGATGGCCACAGTTGCCGTGACAGACGCGACGTTCGACGCCGAAGTGAAAGAGTCCGACATCCCCGTTGTGGTGGATTTCTGGGCCGAGTGGTGCGGCCCCTGTAAGCAGATCGGCCCAGCCTTGGAAGAGCTGTCGGCCGAGATGGAAGGCCAAGTGAAGATCGCCAAGGTCGACGTGGACAGCAACCCCAACGCCGCCGCCGCCATGGGCGTGCGCGGCATCCCGGCGCTGTTCATCTTCAAGGACGGCCAGGTGATCTCGAACCGTGCGGGTGCGGCGCCCAAGGCGGCGCTGCAAAGCTGGATCAAGGACTCGATCTGATCCACCTCGTTTGAGTGCGAAAGCCCCCGGTTTGCCTCGCGCAGACCGGGGGCTTTTCTTTTGCCGCATGGGGTCTGACTTGCACCGCGCGCGCCAAACCCCCATATCGGCGGTCGAGATTACAGGAGCGAGTATGGCAGAGCAGGACTTTCCCGGCTGGCACGGCACCACGATCATCGGGGTGCGCAAAGGGGGCCAGGTTGTGGTGGCAGGTGACGGGCAGGTCAGCCTGGGCCAGACCGTGATCAAGGGCACCGCCCGCAAGGTGCGGCGTCTGTCGCCCGGCGGCTTTGACGTGGTCGCGGGCTTTGCAGGCTCGACGGCGGATGCCTTTACGCTGCTGGAACGGCTGGAAGCCAAGTTGGAAGCGACGCCCGGCCAGCTGCAGCGTGCCAGTGTCGAACTGGCCAAGGACTGGCGCACCGACAAGTACCTGCAAAAGCTTGAGGCGATGCTGATCGTCACCGACGGCAAGGACCTGTTGGTGATCACCGGCGCGGGCGACGTGCTGGAGCCCGAACATGACGTGGCCGCGATTGGGTCGGGCGGGAACTTTGCGCTGGCCGCCGCGCGCGGGCTGATGGAAACGGACCTCGACGCCGAGGGCGTGGCCCGCAAGGCCATGGCCATTGCGGCAGACATCTGCGTCTACACCAACGGCAACCTGACGGTCGAGGCCATCGGCGGATGATCGAGCAGGACGATCTGCGCGCCGCCGTCGGTGCCGGAACGATCACCGAGGCGCAGGCGACCTCGCTGCTGACGCTGGCCCGCAACCGCGAGGCCGTGCGTGCAGGCCGTGCGCCGCAGGACGAACCGTTCGAGCTGTTCCGCGGCTTCAACGAGGTCTTCATCGTCGTCGGCCTGGGTATCCTGTTTGCGGGATTTGTCGGGATGTCCGAAGCCATTTCGCTGAGCACGCCCAACCCCGATGCGCCCTGGAACCAGGTCTACAACCAGACCTCGGTGGCTCTTTTGGCCCTGTCGGGGCTGGCGTTGACCGTGCTTTTGACACGCTATTTCACCCTGCGGCGCCACATGATCGCGCCGTCCATCGCCCTGACGCTGACCATGGCCTATTTCTCGGGCCGGGTTGGCTTTGCGGCGGATGTGCATCTGGGCCACGAATTCCTGTGGGGACCAATCGCCGCGACGGTCGGAATAGCGCTGTTCTGGGCCTGGGCACGTGTGCCCTTTGCCCTGATGGTGGGCGTCCTGTTCTTTGCCGCCAGCTGTTACGCCATCGCGGCAACGACCTCGGGCGTCGATCCCGACTTTGAAAGCTTTTTCCTGCTCAGCGGGCAAGGGATCTTCCCTTTCATCACGCTGGGTGTCGGCGCGCTGTGCCTGATCGCGGCCCTGCGGTTCGACCTGAAGGACCGTTACCGGGTGACCCGCAACGCCGCCAATGCGTTCTGGTTGCACGTCGCCGCCGCGCCGATGCTGGTGAACCCCATCGCGGCCACGCTGTTCAACCTTGAAAGCGGTCTGACCAACGCGATCCTATTGGTCTTTGTCATCGTCATGGCGCTTTTCGCCATCACCATCGACCGCCGGTCTTTCCTGCTGTCGGGCATCGGCTATCTGATCGCCCTGATCGCAACCGAGTTGAACCAGGGCTGGGCCATTGCCGTGCTCTTGCTGGGCGTGCTGCTGATCACGCTTGGCGCCAAGTGGGAGGCCATCCGCTGTGGCCTTCTGGAACGATTGCCAGAGTTTCCGGGCAAGAACCGCCTGGCCCCCTGGACTGCCCCCGAGGGACATTTGAAATGACTGACCTGACCCCGCGCGAGATTGTTTCCGAGCTTGACCGCTTCATCATCGGCCAGAACGACGCCAAGCGCGCCGTGGCCGTGGCCCTTCGCAGCCGCTGGCGGCGCAAGCAGCTGCCCGATGATCTGCGGGACGAGGTCTATCCCAAGAACATCCTGATGATCGGACCCACCGGTGTGGGCAAGACCGAGATCAGCCGCCGTCTGGCCAAGCTGGCCCGCGCGCCCTTTATCAAGGTCGAGGCGACCAAGTTCACCGAGGTCGGCTATGTCGGCCGCGATGTCGAACAGATCATCCGCGATCTGGTGGACGCCGCGATTGCCATGACGCGCGAGCAGATGCGCGAAGACGTCAAGGCCGCCGCGCATCAGGCCGCCGAGGATCGGGTGATCACCGCCATCGCCGGCGAGGACGCCCGTCAGGGCACCCGCGATATGTTCCGCCGCAAGCTGAAGGCTGGCGAGCTTGACGACACCGAGATCGAACTGGAGGTCGCCGAGACCGCGCCGCAAATGCCGATGCTCGACATCCCCGGCCAGCCGGGCAGCCAGATGGGCATGATGAACCTGGGCGATATCTTTGGCAAAGCCTTTGGCGGCCGGACGGTCAAGAAGAAGATGACCGTGGCGCAAAGCTATGAGGTGCTAATCGGCGAAGAGGCGGACAAGCTGCTGGATGACGAGGTGGTCAAGACCGCCGCGCTTGAGGCCGTGGAACAGAACGGCATCGTCTTCCTTGACGAGATCGACAAGGTCGCCGCCCGGCAAGAGGCGCGCGGCGGCGACGTCAGCCGCGAGGGCGTGCAGCGCGATCTGCTGCCCCTGATCGAGGGCACCACCGTCAGCACCAAGCACGGTGCGGTCAAGACCGACCACATCCTGTTCATCGCCTCGGGCGCGTTCCACATCGCCAAGCCCTCGGACCTGCTGCCGGAATTGCAGGGCCGTCTGCCGATCCGGGTGAACCTGCGGGCCCTGACCGAGGCCGATTTTGTGCGCATCCTGACCGAGACGGACAATGCCCTGACCCGCCAGTACACGGCACTGATGGCGACCGAAGAGGTCGAGGTGACGTTCACCGACGAAGGCATCGCGGCGCTGGCGCGCATTGCTGCTGAGGTCAACGAAACGGTCGAAAACATCGGTGCGCGGCGGCTTTACACCGTGTTGGAGCGGGTGTTCGAAGAGCTGTCGTTCAGCGCGCCGGACCAATCCGGCAAATCGGTCACCGTGGACGCCGCCTTTGTCGAGGCGCATCTGGGCGAGCTGACCAAGTCGACGGACCTCAGCCGCTACGTGCTTTGACCCGTTAACCACCTGTTCACCATGGCGCGGCAAGGTCGCGTCATGGCCCGGTTGCACGAATTTTCCGAATCTGCGCCCTCGCTCTTTGAGGCGGAAGAGGTGCCCGCCCTGCCAACCGGCGGGCGGTTGCCGTCCTACATCAAGGACCATCGCAAACGGCTGCGCGACCGGTTCATGTCTGGCGGCGCGGACGCCTTGCCGGACTATGAGCTGCTGGAACTGGTCCTGTTCCGCGCGATCCCCCGACAGGATGTGAAACCGCTGGCACGTGAGCTGATTGATCGCTTTGGCGATTTCGCCCGCGTCGTCTCGGCCCCGGTCGACCGGCTGGCCGAGGTCAAGGGTGTGGGCGGTGCGGTGATCTGCGAGTTGAAACTGGTCGAGGCGGCGGCGCACCGGCTGGCGCGTGGCAAGGTCTTGCAGCGCCCCGTGGTGTCCAGTTGGGACGCGCTGCTGGACTATTGCCAGACCGCGATGGCGCATGCCGAGACCGAGCAGTTCCGCGTGCTGTTCCTGGACCGCAAGAACGTGCTGATCGCGGATGAGGCACAGGCACAGGGCACGGTGGATCACGTGCCGGTCTACCCGCGCGAGGTGGTGAAACGGGCGCTGGAACACAACGCCAGCGCGCTGATCCTGGTGCACAACCATCCCTCGGGTGACCCGACGCCCAGCGAGGCCGATATCGTCATGACCCAGCAGATCGAGGCGGCGGCGCGGGCGCTGTCGCTGACCCTGCACGATCATCTGGTGATCGGAAAATCCCAGACGCTGAGTTTCCGGGCCGAGGGGCTACTCTAGCCAGACCTCGACCCGCCGGTTCACCTGGCGGCCCCAAGGGGTGTTGTCACAGGCCATGGGCATGGCCTCGCCAAAGGCGGCGACCTCGATGTCGATCTGATTGAAATTGGCCGTCTCGGCAGCCTCGACCACCGAAGCGCGCACAGCTTCGGCCCGGCGCTGGGCGATGCCCATATTGGCCTCGGCCGGACCGTCCCCGTCTGAAAATCCGACAAAGACCATGCGCCGCGCGTCGTATTGGCCGGTCTCCAGCGCGCGGGCCAGTTGTTGGACGTTCGACCGCGATTGCGCGTCCAGCCGCACGGACCCCGGTTCAAACCGGAACGAGGTTGTCAGCCGTTTCATCGGCCCCAGCACCTGCACCATGCGCTTCAGCTCATCGAGCCCACCGGCGGTTTCGGCCACCGTGATCGCATTGGCAAAGCGATCGCCCTGCAGGTCGATCGGCACCTCTTCGGGGGCCTGATCCACGAAACCGGCGCGGCGGATGACGATCTGGGCCGGGGCGCTGCGGGTGAAGGTCAGGAAATCGCGCGCCACGCGGGGCAGGCGACGGGCGGGCAGATACAAGAACATGGGCGCGGTCAGCGGGTAGTCCTCGGTCTTGATCGTGCGGCGCGTGGGGCGCAGGGCAAACCCGCACGGTCCGGTCAGGATCAGGGGTTTGGCATTGCCCGTTTCAGAAAAGCTGACGATGCCAAGCCCAAAGGGATCACGCGCCACCGCGCGGGCCAGACCCGAATTGGTGTCATGTCGCTGCACGTCCGTGGTCATCGTGGCGGCCACGGGCCGAAGGATGCGGTCTTCGACCGCCTGTGACAGCCCCGAGGCGGCGTCGCGCAGATAGACCGTGATCGGCGCGTCTGGACCACCTAGCTGCGCCCAGTTGGTCACGTCTCCGCCCAGCACGCGCGCAAGGTTGCCCAGCGTGATCTCGTTCACCGGGTTCGAGGCGGCCACAACCGGCACCATGGCATCCAGCGCCACCACGCGCGAGCGGTGCGGGCCCTGCAAGTCGCCAAGACCCGCCTCTTTGGCAAGATCGGTCTCGCTGGGTCGGATTTCACGCAGGGACATCACGATGTCAGCCTCGTCCGCCAACAGGTCGGCAAAGCCTTCGTCGGTGTTGGTGACCCTGAAATGAAACCGCGCCTGCAGCTTGTCCGAGGTGCGGTTGGTCAGCTCATAGACAAATTGCGTCGGGCTTTCGGCCTCGCGGGTGGCGATATAGCCGTTGCGCAGGGCAAAGCCCTCGATCAGCGCGGGCATCAGCACCTCGCCGATGGTGGCCGAGCCCGAAATGTCGAGTTCGGCGACATAATCGGTCAGGCTGGGGCAGCCCGGCCCCTCGCAAAGCACGCCCGAGCCATCGACGGTCAGCTCGCCATAGACGGTGTCGACGCGATAGAACTCGCCGTCAAAGCCCAGAAGCGTGCCACTTATGACAATGGAGCTGTCCCGCGATTTCAGCGTGACGTCCTGTGTCAGGCCCTGCGTGGCGCTGACCAAACAGAAAAGTGCGGCGCAGATCGCCGCACGTACACTCACCATGGAAAGCCCCTGCTAGCCTGTCAGACCGATCGGTCAGTTTGCAGCGATAGTCAGGTCTTCGATCAGGTTTTTCAACACGAGAAACTCGCCCACCGCTTCGCAGGGCGGCATTGTGAGGCTTAAGTCACGCACCCGCAGATCGGCCGAGTGACGCAGCTCGAGTGTCTGGGCCTCGATCTCTTGTCCGCAGTTGGCCTCGGTCACTTCGACTTCGACGCTCAGGCCGACAATCCCGGATTTGCCGGATGTGGCGGCGGGGTAGCTGTAAATTTCGGCGTGCAGGGTGTCTGCCCCGCTTTCAGCGCCAAGTGTGCGCAGGAACCCGGATTTGCCCTGTGCTGCCTCGCGCAGATCGCCTGCGGCGGCCTGCCAGATGTGACCTTCGCCAAAGTATTTGGCTCCGAATTCGTGGGCGTGCAGTTGCACCCCTGAATCGCCTTTCCACTGAAGCGCCACGCGCTCGTAAAAGGGCAGGGACGTGACGGTGGCCTGCGCCACGGCGCCTTCGCCGTTGTTGAAGGCGATGATAAAGACGGCATGCTGCGCCAACGCCGGGATTTCCAGGGTCAGCTTGCCATCGGGCTGCAGGATGTCGGAAAACATCAATCCGTTGTGGTGCAGCGTAAACGGTTCGGTGCCAAGGCACGGTGCGCTGATGTCCAGTTCGACCATAGCGCCGGCAATGGCGGTGGCCTGCATCTGGACCACGCAGTCAAAACCGGGCGAGTCCGTTTCGATCGGTAGCGCGGTGTCGGAAACGGGCGTGTCGTCGACCGCGGCCATGATCAGGGGCAGCCGGGGCAACGTGGTATTGGCCGTGACGTCCCGTGGCAGACCCGAGGCGGTGAGTCCGCCGCGCACTGCGGCCGACGATGTCAATTCGATGTCGGTGACCTGCTGCGTATCCTGCTGGGCGCTGTCCGCCTGTGATTGAATGCCGCCGAAACCAAGTCCGAACTGCATCACGTAACCAATTGCCAAAGCAACGGACAGGGTGGCTCCGGCCATGATCAGGGACTTTTTACGCGGCATTTTTGCCTCCGGTCATTCAAAATTGAAGCGTTATATGCCGTTCAAAGGTGGCAAGCGTAGGGCGCAACCGGGGAGTCGTAAGGGCGTTTGGGCGCAATTATGTCCGTAAGGACAGCGGGATCTGGGCAGAGAGATAGGGGTCAGCACCGACGCGCCGCCCCGGTGTTTCCGGTGGCCACAAAAAAAGCGCGCCCAGGGCAGGCGCGCTTTTCGGGGTGTGTCACCCGGTATTTAGGGTCCGTCAGGCCAGCCTGCCGTGGCAGTGCTTGAACTTCTTGCCTGAACCGCAGGGGCAGGTGTCGTTCCGTCCCGGGTTGCCCCAGGTTGCAGGATCGTTTTCGTCGAACCCGTCCTTGGGCTCGCCCGCCTGTTCCTGGGCCTGAGGCGCCTGGGCCGCCTCGGCCTGTTGCGCCTCGGCTTGCTGCTGAGCTTTCTGAGCTGCCATCTGCTGCATCAGCTCGCGTTGCATTTCCTCGGTCATCGGCTGTACACGGCCCAATGTCTGGGTCACCTCGACGCGCAGACCGTCCAGCAGACCTTCGAACAGTTGGAAGGCTTCGTTCTTGTATTCGTTCAGCGGGTCACGCTGCGCATAGCCGCGGAAGCCCACAACCGAGCGCAGGTGTTCCAGCGTCAGCAGGTGCTCGCGCCACTTGCTGTCGATGGTCTGCAGCAGAACCTGCTTTTCGATCGAGCGCATGGCCTCGGGGCCGAAGGACACGGCTTTCTTGGCCATGAACTCGTCGGCCTCTTTTTCAAGGCGTTCGCGGATAACCTCGTCGTCGACGCCCTCTTCGTCACCCCAGGCGATGACCGGCACGTCGATGCCCAGGTTTTCGATGGCGGCGGCATAAAGCCCCTCGGTGTCCCACTGGTCGGCATAGGACTTTTCAGGGATGTGCGTCGCCACCAGCTCGTCGATCACGTCATGACGCATGTCCTGCGTGATCTCGCTGACGTCTTCGGCCTCCATGATCTCGCGCCGCTGGCTGAAGATCACCTTCCGCTGGTCGTTCATGACATCGTCGAACTTGAGCAGCTGCTTGCGGATGTCGAAGTTGCGACCTTCGACCTTGGCCTGCGCGCGTTCCAGCGATTTGTTCACCCAGGGGTGCACGATCGCCTCGCCCTCTTTCATGCCCAGTCGGCCTAGGACATTGTCCAGCCGTTCCGAGCCAAAGATGCGCATCAGGTCGTCGTCCAGCGACAGGAAAAAGACCGAGCGGCCCGGGTCGCCCTGACGGCCCGAACGGCCGCGCAGCTGGTTGTCGATCCGGCGGCTTTCGTGGCGTTCGGTGGCCAGAACAAACAGCCCGCCCGCATCCTTGACCGCCTGTTCGTCGGCCTTGTGCGCCTCTTCGATCTTCTGGCGCAGCTCGTCGGGGTCAGCTTCGGGGTCGGCGGCGATGGCCTCCATCACCTTGAACTCGACGTTGCCGCCCAGTTTGATATCGGTGCCGCGACCGGCCATGTTGGTTGCGATGGTCACCGCGCCCAGCTTGCCGGCGTCGCCGACGATCTGCGCCTCTTTCTCGTGCTGGCGTGCGTTCAGAACGTTGTGCGGCAGCTTGGCCGCGGTCAGCATCTGGCTGAGCATTTCCGATTTTTCAATCGAGGTGGTGCCCACCAGCACGGGCTGGCCTTTTTCGTGCGCTTCGCGGATTTCGTTCACGATGGCGTCGTATTTTTCCTGCGCGGTGCGATAGACCTGATCGTCTTCGTCTTTCCTCGCGATGTCGCGGTTGGTCGGAACCTCGACCACACCCAGACCGTAGATCTGCGCGAATTCCTCGGCCTCGGTGGCCGCCGTCCCGGTCATGCCGGAAAGCTTATCGTACAGGCGGAAGTAGTTCTGGAAGGTCACGCTGGCCAGCGTGACGTTTTCCGGCTGGATGTCACAGCCTTCCTTGGCCTCGATGGCCTGGTGCAGGCCCTCGGACAGGCGGCGGCCTGCCATCATGCGGCCGGTGAATTCGTCGATCAGGACAACCTGCTTGTCGCGGACGATATAGTCCTTGTCCTTGGTGAACAGCTTGTGCGCCCGCAGGCCCTGGTTCACGTGGTGGACAACGGTGGTCGATTCCGGGTCATACAGCGACTGCCCCTCGGGCAGCAGGCCGCGGGCGTGCAGCTGCTCTTCCAGGAACTCGTTGCCTTCGTCGGTGAAGGTCACGTTCCGGGTCTTTTCGTCGATGGTGAAGTGATCGTCCTGCAGATCGGGGATCAGGCGGTCGATCGAGACATAAAGTTCAGACCGGTCCTGAGCGGGGCCCGAAATGATCAGCGGCGTCCGCGCTTCGTCGATCAGGATCGAATCGACTTCGTCCACAATCGCGAAGTTGTGGTCGCGCTGCGACATCTGGGCCAGTTCGGCCTTCATGTTGTCGCGCAGGTAATCGAACCCAAGCTCGTTGTTGGTGGCATAGGTGATGTCGCAGGCGTAGGCGGCCTTTTTCTCGTCATCGGGCTGCTGTGGATAGACGACACCAGTGGTCATGCCCACGGCGGCAAAGACCTTGCCCATCCATTCGGCGTCGCGGCGGGCCAGGTAGTCGTTCACGGTCACGACATGCACGCCCTTGCCGGTCAGTGCATTCAGGTAAGCCGGGAAGGTCGCGACCAGCGTTTTGCCCTCACCCGTCTTCATTTCCGAAATGTTGCCCTGATGCAGGAAGATCCCGCCCATCAGCTGCACGTCAAAGGCGCGCAGGCCCAGCGCACGGCGGGCGCCTTCGCGGCAGTTGGCAAAGGCCTCGGGCAGCAGCGCGTCCAGCGATTCCCCGTCGAGCGCGCGCTTGCGCAGCTCTTCGGTCTTTTCGATCAGACCTTCGTCAGACAGCTTTTCGAACTCTGGTTCCAGGGCGTTGATCTTTTCGACCAGCGGGCGGGTCGCCTTGATCTTGCGGTCATTCGGCGTTCCGAACACCTTCTTGGCGAGATTTCCGATCCCTAGCATGAGCTCTCTTTCGCGTCTGTCATCATCCGTGCGTGGCATCTGCTTGCCCGTGTCGCACGTACCCCATATGAAACAAGGGTAACGTTCGGCCCGCACACGCCATTTTCGGCATGTAAGGGGCGGCCCACCCGGTGTCAACGCCGCCCACGGACGCGGCCCTGTGTAAGGACAAAACCGATGTCGAAACTCTACGGAACCTTGGCCGCTGCGGCCGTGACGCTGTCGATGGCATTGCCTGCCTGGGCAGAGGATGAACCGACAGTCGATATGGTTGTTGCCACCGTCAACGGAACCGAGATCACCCTGGGCCACATGATCACCGTGAGGGCGAATCTTCCACAGGAATATCAGCAGCTTCCTGACGATGTGCTGTGGGACGGCGTTCTGAACCAGATCGTGCAGCAGACTCTGCTGACCCAGATCGAGGGCGTGGTCGAAACCAAGGCGACCGGATTCGCCCTGGACAACCTGCGGCGCGAGCTGATGGCTTCGGACGCGATCGGCAAGATTGGTGCCGAAGTTGTGACCGAAACCGCACTGCAAGAGGCCTATGAGGCAAAGTATGCCCCCGAGAATGCGGGCCTGGAATACAACGCCGCCCACATTCTGGTCGACACAGAAGAAGAGGCGCTGGCGCTGGTGACAGAACTGGAAGGCGGCGCGGATTTCGCTGAACTGGCACGTCAGAAATCAACCGGACCTTCGGGTCCCAACGGTGGGTCGCTGGGCTGGTTTGCCGCCGGCATGATGGTTGCGCCCTTCCAGGAGGCGGTCGAAACGCTGGACGTCGGCGGCATCTCGGGCCCGGTCAAGACGCAATTCGGCTGGCATGTGATCAAGCTGAACGAAACCCGCCCGGTCGAGGCACCAGCGCTGGACGCCGTCCGCGCCGAGCTGGAAAACGAGTTGCGCCGCGCTGCGCTGACCGACCGCCTGCAGGCGCTGGAAGCTGCAGGAGACATCTCGCGCACCGGCAAGGATGACATCGACACCTCGCTGATGAGCAACTTTGGCCTGCTGGAGGAGTGATCCTTGGCTGGAACGACCCCTCGGTCGCCTTTGGCGCCGGACCATTTCCCTGAACTGCCCGTGATCGGCGGCGTGCGGTTTGCCGCTGCCGAGGCGGGTGTGAAGTACAAGAACCGGCTGGACGTCATGCTGGCGGTTCTCGATCCCGGCAGCGCGGTGGCGGGGGTGTTCACCACCTCGGCCACACGGTCGGCCAATGTGCTGGACTGTCAGGCCAAGCTTGGCGGCGACAGCGATGCGGGCGCGGCGATCCTTGTGAACTCGGGCAACTCGAACGCCTTTACCGGCCGCGCGGGCGAAGGATCGGTCGCGGCGATTTGCGACGCGGTGGCGGCAGAGACGGGCTTGCCTGTCGAGCGTGTCTTTACCGCCTCGACCGGTGTCATCGGCGAGCGTTTGCCGCATGATCGGATCACGGCAAAGGTGGCCGAACTGGCGGCTTCGCTGTCCGAGGATCAGGCCCAGGTCGCCGCGCAGGCGATCATGACGACAGACACCTTCCCCAAGGGCGCATCAGCCGAGGTGGCCTGCCCCGGGGGACCAGTCAAGATCGCGGGCTTTGCCAAGGGATCAGGCATGATCGCGCCGGACATGGCGACGATGCTGGTCTACATCTTCACCGATGCGAAAATCGCGCAGGCGGACCTGCAGGCGGTGCTCAGCACGCTGAACGCCCGCACGTTCAACTGCATTACGGTGGACAGCGACACCTCGACCTCGGACAGCCTGATGCTTGGGGCCACGGGGGCGTCTGGCGTGACCGTGACGCCCGAGACCACGGCCTTTGTCGACGCGCTGGAAGCTGTCATGACCGATCTGGCCCACCAGGTGGTGCGCGATGGCGAAGGGGCGACAAAGTTCGTGACCGTGAATGTCACCGGCGCAGCCTCGGACGCCGATGCACGGACCCACGCGATGTCGATCGCGAACTCTCCGCTGGTCAAGACCGCCATCGCGGGCGAGGACCCGAACTGGGGCCGCATCGTCATGGCGGTTGGCAAGTCCGGCGCGGCGGCGGATCGGGACCTGCTGTCGATCCGCTTTGGCGATGTGCTGGTGGCCGAGAAAGGCTGGGTCGCCGAGACCTACCGCGAAGAGGACGGCGCGGCGCAGATGACTCAGCCCGAGATCACGATCTCGGTCGACATCGGGTTGGGCGCGGGTGCAGCCACCGTCTGGACCTGTGATCTGACCCACGGCTACATCACGATCAACGCAGACTACCGCTCATGAAGATCATCCTTGTTTCAGCCGTTGCGCTGATCGACCGCGACGGGCGGGTGCTGCTGGCGCAGCGCCCCGAAGGCAAATCGATGGCAGGCCTGTGGGAGTTTCCGGGCGGCAAGGTGGAACCGGGCGAGACACCCGAGGCGGCGCTGATCCGCGAGCTGCACGAAGAGCTGGGGATCGAGACCTGGCAAAGCTGCCTGGCGCCGCTGACCTTTGCCAGCCACGGTTACGACGACTTCCATCTGCTGATGCCGCTTTTTGCCTGCCGCAAGTGGGAGGGTGTGCCCCAATCGAAGGAAGGGCAGGCGCTGAAGTGGGTGCGGGCAAACCAGCTGCGGGACTATCCGATGCCGCCTGCGGACATCCCCCTGATCCCGATTCTGCGTGATTGGTTGTAAAAAGCGACCAATCGCGTCGATTTTTCTGGCCAGAACGCGTCAAACGTATTATTTCGAAACCCACAACAATTGGGGGCTTTTGTTGTGGTCAAGACGATCCTGATTGGCAAGTACATTGCCATCCAAGGGGTGCTGGAACGCATCCTGCCAGACGGGCGCATGGTGGTGCGCGACGGGGCGCGGCTGTTTGTCGGGCGTCCGGTCGCCTGACCAAATCGCCAATGCGGCGTTAATGCTGCGGTCGGGGCCGTAAGGCAATCGAAGTCATGAATGCACAGCTTGGCGGGCAAATCTTGCCCGAGGACACGCCATGCCTGACACCACCGATTCCCTGTCTTTGCCGTTTATCATGCCGTCGCAGGCACAAAAGCATGTCACCCACAACGAGGCGCTGCGCATCCTTGATGCGCTGGTGCAGATGACCGTGCAAAGCGCTGATGACGACACGCCCCCCGGTACTCCGCAAGCGGGTCAGGCCTGTGTCGTGGCCAGCGGCGGTCAAAGCGACTGGGCAGGCCACGACGGCGAGATCGCGGTCTTTGATGGCACAACCTGGGTGTTCTACGTGCCCCGCCCGGGGTGGCGCTGCTGGAACCAGGGCGCTGGCCAACATCTGATTTTTGACGGCACGAACTGGGTTGAGGTGATGCCCACAGCCCTTGATGGTCTTTCGCTCTTGGGTCTTGGCACCAGCGCCACCGCGCAGACCCCCTTTCAGGCCCGCCTGAATCAGGCGCTGTGGACCGCCGTGAATGCCGCGGATGGGGGAACCGGCGGGGTTGTGACGACGCTGAACAAGGAAACCGCCACGGACGACCTGGGGCTGGTGTTCCAGACCGGATACGTCTCGCGCGCGTTGATGGGGCTTTTCGGCTCTGACGCCTTTCGGCTGTCGGTCACCGATGACGGCACCACCTACAACGACGTTCTGACGGTGGATCATGCCTCGGGCCGGCCCAGCCTGCCCAACTTGCCGCGGTTCAAGGCCTATACGAACTATGACAATTTCGTCGCCCAGGACGTCTGGACCAAGATTGGGATCAATACGGTCGAGTACAATGACCAGGGGTGCTTTGACGCGGCGACCAACCTGTTCACGGCCCCGGCGGACGGGACCTATATGATGGGCGGTATTCTTCTGTACAAGGAACACCTCAGCACCGCGGTGCGAAGCCGGTCCAGGCTGGTTCTGAATGGCACGACCGAGATCAACGGCGCCTTCAGCGAAACCAACAGTGGGCACGTCGATCTTCGTACCACGACCGAGGTCCAGACGCTGGTGTCCCTGGTGCAGGGCGACACAGTCGAGTTGCAGGGCACGTCCCGGGGTGGGGATCTGAATTTTGCCGCGGGGCACTCAAGTTTTTGGGGATTTCAGGTGGGCTGAGCCGTCGGAAACACCTCTGGTTTTCAGGGCCGTCTGCCAGTGGCAGGCGGCCTTGTTTTTTTGCCCCGTGCGTGACCTTGGTCGAAGTGCCGGGTTTTTTGGCATTTTTCACGCATAATTCCGCCCATTCGCGCGTCGTCCCGCGCCAAGCGCCGCAGAGCGCCTGAACCGGTTGACGGCTTATCCAAAATACGAGAGACGATGCCTTGGCGGCGTGCTGTTGTTTAAAATAGTGGCAGTTTTTCCCAAGCGCGCTGCCTGACCAGAGGTTTACTCTTTCAGGACGACGCAATGTTAATAATCGATTCAAGGAACGCGGCCGCGCAAGTTCAAGGCGCGCAGTTTGACTGGCCCGGGCCCTTTTGCCTTTACGCTCCGCTTGGCGCACCCAACTCCCTGGATCACCTCGACACTCCGGACGACTGGTTCCTGTTCGAGTTCACCAGCAAAACACCCAGCGTGCTCAGCGCGTTCCGCGATATTGTGGTCGCGACGGACCGGACCAAGGCGCGCCCCAATTCCCCGGTACTGTTCATCAACGACACCGCAGACGCCCAGGCGACAATCGATCGGGCCAAGGGCGTGATCGAGGATCCGAAAGCTGTTGAGTTCACAACCGATGAAGATGGCGATCTGCAGACGCTGATCTGCGGCGAAAAGATCGGGGCGGACCCGATGTTTGTGACGTTCTTTCGGTTCATGGCCAAGGGGATGGGTCCCGAACACACCAAGCCCAGCCTTGAAATGATGCCGCTGCACCTGGGGAACTGAAGACATGCTGAATCTCGATGATACATGGCGCGCCTACACTGAAAAACTGGGTGTTTACGAAGCGCGTCCGGATTTCCGTTTTGATCTGGAATTCTACAAAAAGCAGTACCCTGAGCTGGCCAAGGCCGAGATCGACTATGCCAAGCACTTTGCGACGCATGGCAAGAAAGAAGGCCGTGTCGCAACCGCTTATCAAAAAATCCGGTCCGAGCGTCCGAACATCGATGCGGTGATCCAGGATATCCTGATCGACGAAGAGCTGAGCAAAGCCATCGCCGAAGGTCAGGAAGATGCAGCACAGCTGGCCTATGAGCTGATCGCCTTGCCGCACCGCATTGACGAACAGCTTTCCGACTTTTCGGCGGCGCATTACACGACGCAGTACCCGGATGTGAAAGACAGCGGAATCCTGCCGCTGTATCACTTCCTGCTGTTCGGCAAAAAGGAACAGCGGCAGTCGTTGCGATCGCTGCGCCGCAATTTCTATGCCGGTGACAAAGCGTTTGATCCGGCGAAAAAGACCATCCTCATGACGGTGCACGAGTTCACCACGACCGGCGCCCCTCTGGTTGCGCTGGAATTGGTGAAACAGGCATCCAAGACACACAACGTCGTTGTCCTCAGCTTGCAGGCAGGGCCTCTGCTGGAACGGTTCCGTCGTGAATGTCACTGCGTGTTCGTCACCTTCATGCCACATGAAGAAATCGACTTTGTCATGCCGGACATGGTCGCCAAGATCGACTACGCCCTGTGCAACTCGACCGACAGCAGCCCCTTCATTCGGATGCTGGTGGCGCGCGGCATTCCGTTCGGGTTCTACATCCACGAGTACACCCAGTATTCGCTGCCGCTGCACAAGACGATCCACCCGACCTTTTATGCAGACTACGCCATCTTCTCGTCCGAGAACGTCCGCGACAGCTGGCGCGGCATCATGGAAGACTCGGGTTTCGACGTCGAGCGCTGCTCGACCATCATTCCGCAGGCCGAGCTGAAACCGGGCCGTGTGTCGCGCAAGCGGTATCAGGCCGCGCGGGATCGCATCGGCCGGATCCTGGGGATGGAGCTGGGCAACCGTCGCCTGATTTATGGTGCTGGCAGCACCCATTGGCGCAAGGGCACCGACCTGTTCATCCTGATGGCGCAGATCGCGCACAAGCATGACCCCGAAGCCGTCTTTGTCTGGATCGGTGACGGCATGAACCACGAAGACTTCCACTGTGGGGTCTGGCTGGAAAAGCAGATGGTCGAAGCGCACGTCAATGAAAAGGACGGCTTCTTTCACTATCTGCCGGGCGGCGATTATTACAAGGATCTGGTCATCGCGTCGGATTCGCTGTTCCTGTCCTCGCGTATGGATCCGCTTCCGAACGTGGTGCTGGACGCGGTCAAATACGACTGCGATGTGGTCCTGTTCGAAAACGCTTCGGGCTATGACGACGCAGCTTACGAGGACCAGCCCCGCTTTCACCGGGTGGGCTATGGTCGTGTCGACGAGGCCGCCGAGACCGCAACGAAGCTGTCGCGCAAATCCGAGAACCTCAAGCGTCTGGACCTGGCGCGTGACGACGGCAACTCGTTGGACGACGACCAACTGTTCCACCGTATCTCGACCGCGCTGGAAACACATCTGGACACGCGCCGCCACTTCTACCTTGGCGAAGGTGACTACGACCTGCCGGTTCTGTTCACCGAACGCGACGACGACAAACCCTACCGCGAGGCCGAGCGCCAGAAAGCCTGGTCGCTGGGGCGCAAGACCGTTTGGAAATCGGAAGCAGAGGCCAGCAAGGCGCTGCAGTCCTCGGACCACCCGGTTCACAAGAGCGGCTTCATCGTCCGTTACGAAGAGGACGAACCCGAGGATCTGCCTGATTTCTCGATCCACGTACACGCCTATTACACCGACGATCTGTATCACGATGCCAACAGCTATGGCGTCTACAAACGCGCGAACCGCGTTGTGATCACCACCGATCAGGTGAAAAAGGCCAACACGATCAACGAGATCATGAAGGATATCGGCATCAAGGCCGAGATCGTTCAGGTCGGCAACCAGGGGCGGGACATCCTGCCCTTCATGCAGCTGTTCTATGACATCGAAGCTTATGGCGGTGACGACATCTGGGCGCACGTGCACCAGAAAAAATCGTTCTCGTCGACCCCGGGCGGTGACGTCTGGCGGAACTTCCTGCTGAAGATCCTGTTTGGCGACAAGGACAAGATCTCGAACGCGCTCTTGCAGATGAACGATCCCGAGGTCGGTCTTGTGGCGCCTTTCGATCCCTTCATCTGTGGCTGGTTCGGGTCCAAGCGGATCCTGCCGATCTATCAGAAGCTGGTGGAAACGCCCTTCCCGGTCCACCCGATCCTGTTCCCGGTCGGCAACATGTTCTGGACCCGCCGTTCGGTGGTGGACCAGATGAATTCCTACTTCGGAACCGACTATCCCTGGCCGAACGAACCCATCGCAAACGACGGGACGGTGTTCCACCTGATCGAACGGCTTTGGCCGACCGCGACCTACGATTCCGGTCACAAGTCGATCTTTATCAGCAAGCCTGACCAGCCGCGGAGATAACCATGAAACTCTTTCTTCACGTCGGCATGGGCAAGACCGGGACCAGCTCGATCCAACACGCGCTGAGCCAGGCCGAGGATTCGTTGCACGCCCAGGGCATGCACTATCTGGGCATGTGGTTTTCCATCGTGCGTCCGCAGTTCGACGGCATTCCGGGCATGCGAAAGTTCATGCAAAGTGACCCGGAGGTGCTGCGCATGGGGGCCAATGCGGTGGTCCAGAAGATGGAAGAGGTCAAGGCCGAAACCGGCTGCGAAAACTTTGTCTTCTCGAACGAGGATCTCTATGGCCACGTCGAACGCATCGGCCCGCTGATCGAGGAACTGGCCAAGCAGGTCGATCTGAAGATCATTCTTTATATCCGTGACATCCAGTCATGGTTGCCGTCTGCCTATGTGCAATGGGCGATCCGCCACAAGACCCGCCCCGGTCCGATCCGGACCTTCCGTGAAGAGGCAAACCGCTGGGTCGGCACCTACCGGGCGATTGCCGTTTGGGAGGAAAGGTTTGGCGAGTATCTGACGTTCCGCAAGTTCGACAAGGGCGTCGACGTGATCGAGGACTTTGGCCAGACCATCGGCGTCACAATTCCGCCGGTCGAGAAGCGGGTTCTGGAACGGGGCGAAGATGTCGAACTGATCCTGCGTGCCTTGTTCAACACCCGGTTCAAAACCGAGGTCTTTCCAGAGCGGTTCAACAGCTTTGTCATGAACCCCAATCGGGACGTTGTTCAGACGCTCGAAGAGGCGACGCAAAAGTATCTGACCTTCGAAGGCGGTACCGAAGTCTTTGCCGAGGATCTGGACGATTTTCGCGCCCTTGGCGAACGGATCGGGGTCGACTTTACCTCGGGCCAGGAAAAAGCCGCCAAAGAGCATGACATGGAGGCGATGCGCGCCCGGATGCTGGAGTACCTGATCGAGGTCACGCTGAATCAGGCGACGCAGATGCAGCGCCTGTCCAATCGAATGAAAAAGCTCGAAGACCGGCTGGGCCCCGAATAAGGGTGGGGGCATCCGCCCCCGCGTCCCTACTCGTTCGAACGGCTTTCGATCAGACCAAGCGCAAATCGCGCCGCGCTGGCCGGGGTGACCGTGTCCACCGACGGGGCCGTCTGGCGGATGATCTGGTGCAGGACGTCCTGACTTTCCATCGCCAGGTCAACCAGATCTCGTTGATTTGAGATCACGATGTCGGCCTTCTTGGGTTTTGCGGAAAACGATGTGCCAAGGCGATCTTCGATCCACCGGATATCGTCGGAATTGGCTTCCAACACGGGACGCAGAAGGTCATCCGAAAACGTGAAGCTGCGGCCTTTGTAGGTCGACAGTTTCTGCACCAGCTTGTTGGTCAATATCGGCTTTGGGCCTTCTTGCGCTTCGAAACTCTGTCCGAACTGACGGTCCAGATACAACAGGGCGACGGCTTCGGCGCTCAGGCTTTCGTTGGTTTTCACGATTTGACCCGGATCAAGGTCGATCCCCGCGACATCAGCAAAATCCTCGACGACATCGCCATTCTTCAAGCTTGCCCGATCGAACAGGCGCACCCTGACATTTTCCTGCCCGAACAGCTGATCAAAGTGGCCGATCCGGCGTTTGTAGTCCGGCCAGATGTTGTTCAGCCTGAGATTGCATTTGCCCATCTTGATGTTTTGCTGAAACGCCGACACCAGAAACGACGAGGGTTCGCGGACGTAGCCGATGACACTGTAGGACGTCGCGAACTGGTCAAGAAACTCTTTGAAAATGCGCAGGTTGCCGGGGGGGCTGTTGAACAGCCGCTCCGCAGAAATGACAAAGGTCTCGGTGCCCTCTTTTTCGGCATTTTCGCGAAAGGTGGACGCGGTTTCGGCGATCATCTCATCAAGTTCGGCCTCGCTGTAGCGCTTGGCATAACCATGTGATGTGTCCTTGCAGACAACGGCCAGCAAACTGGAATGGTTCGCGGCACGCCAGTCGAAATAACGGGCCTTGCCAAGCTTGGCCTGGGCAAGCGTGTCCTGAATGGAAGAGGACCCGGTCTTGGGCATCCCGATATGCAAAATTGCCTTCATGACAGGGCCTTACCAATCCGTTTTCAGAATATTGAAATTTTGCAGCGCGGACTTGCGCGTCGTGGCGACGTCAGAGGAAAACCGCAGCGCCAGCAAATGGTCGCGGACAGCGTCGAAACTTTCGGTCCCGATCTTCACAAAATCCTCGATACTGCCGACGCTAAGTCCAGAGGTGCTGTCCGTTCTGGACAGCGGTTCGGGCAATCGCGCATCCATCCAGTCGCAATCCCCGCCAATCTCGGCCAGAATTTCATTTTGCTTTTCAACAGAGTAGTGCCACTTGTTGCCTTCAAACGCCATAACATCAGACACCAGCTGGGACACGGTCGGCGCTCCACGCATGGTCTGAAACGCGCGCCGGTTTCCCTGGTTCAACATGATCAGAAAGGACATCGCTTCGATCGACATGCCCTCGTTCTCGCTGACAATGTCTTCGTTTCCATAGGAACTGCCGATCCAATCCGCGAAATCCGGGACGACGTTGTGCTCTTTCAAGCGATCTCGGCGGAACAAGCGGTAGTGAATGTTGTCCTTGCCAAAATGAGTTTCGAATTTCTCGAACCGATTTCGGTAGTTGGGGAAATCAATGCGCGTGGCCAGATCCGGCGATATCGCCTTGATGCGTTGCTGCAGAGAGCTGCGGCAGAAACCCATCGGATCGCGGACATAGGCATAGACCTCTATGCTGTCGAACCGCGACTTCAACCAGTCAGCGAAGCGCGCGACCGCTTCGTCGGACATATAGGTGAAACGCTCGGCCGAAAGGATCACGGCGTCCTGATCGCAGGATTTCAGGAACGCGTCTGTCTTGTCGATCTCTTGCTGGCACTGTTCGGCAAGCTGTTCATCCGACAATTGTTTGGTCTGAGCGTTCAAAGACCGGCGCACCGCGTCTTCTTCGAACATCGTCCGCGCCCACATGTTCAGATTGGGGCCGACCATCGTGTAGTAGGCAAATCCGACAGGCGGCGTCTTTGCGAAACTGGCTTGGATCGAGCTTGTACCGGTCTTGTGCATACCGATGTGAACGATGGCTTTCATTGGGAGAATGGCCCCTGATTGCTCGTGAAAAATGTGTGTGACAGGTCGGAGGTTCGCAGCTCCGACCGGATGCCGACGCATCCAATTTGCGAAATTTTCTGGTCGCCCAACACGTTCCGTCGCGGTCCTTCGGGGCGGTTTCAAACGATGGGGAAATGCCCCCGAGATATCGCCCAATTTCAAGGTTTTTGTCACCTTGGTGTATGGACGAATTGATGATCCAACACAACAATAGGGACACTCCAGACGTCTGAATTCACAAGGTTTTTGCGCATGTTGCTCAGGTTTTTTGCGTAAGCAGGCTGTCTTGGGCGGGACTCCGCCGAAGGACGGCGGTCTGTCACATTTTCCTTTTGTTTATAGCTGGTTAATCCTTTTCAGAGGTTCTGTTCAAAGCTATACTGTCGGCAAGATTGGACCCCGGCGCCGCTTGTTTTGGCGCACAACTTAAGGATTGAAGGACCATGAGCGAAACAGAAAACAACGCCAAGGACGACGGCAAGCGCAGCCTGTACGGAGCAATTGCCGTAAGCCTTTATCGTCTCGAGGCAGATGGCGAAAACCCCAAGGCGGCAGCCGAAAAGAAAGAAGAATACAAAGAGAAGCGCGCCGAGTACGTCAAGAAAGCACGCCGCCTGGTTCGCCTGCTGGAAAGCCGTGGTGTGTCGCTGGCGGTCGCCGAAACGGCGGAAGAAGAAGCTTAAGCTTCTCTGCCCCTATCCAAACAAAAGCGCCCTCAAGAGATGTCTTGGGGGCGCTTTTTTTGGTTTGAATTTGCAGCGGATCTCAGAAAGATCCGCCTTCCGCGTGCCGGTCCGCATGCAGGGCGGCGACATCCGCTACCATGCTTGCCACACCTTCGCGAATGCCCACCTGTGGTGTCCAATCAAGCAATTCCTTGGCACGGGACACATCAAGCACGTTCGACTTGACGTCGAACCTTGTGCTGCTGCGCTTGAGGTTCAGCGTGCAACCCGTCAGGGACACCACGATATCGATCAGGGTGTTCAACGAGGTCCCCACACCGCTGCCGATGTTGATCGTGTTGATGGCACGCGGCAAGGGATCGCGGCACAACTTCTCGATCGCGCGGCACAGGTCCGAGATGTAGACGTAATCGCGCAGTTCTTCGCCCGACCCGATGATCGTGAACTCGGACCCGCTGGTTGCGGCGTTCAAAAGGATCGGGATGACGCCTTGGCCCGGTTTCGGAATGTGCGACCCATAGGGGTTGGCAACGCGCAGGATGGTCAGGCGGAACTTGAATTGGTTCGCCAGGAACTGCAGCGCATTCTCGACGTTCAGCTTTTGCAGCGCATAGAAACTTTTGGGGCTTGGCGGGTGATCTTCTGAAATCGGAAGAGTGTCCACGTCGCCATAAACCGCGCCGCCCGACGAAACATAGATCAGATGCCCGCGCCAACCGCGCACCAGCATCCGCTCGACCATGTTGATCTGCGGAAAGATTTCGCGCTCGCAAAGGTCCTCGATATTGTCGAACTGAGCGCGTGGATTGGCCAGACCCGCGTAGTGCACGACGGTCGCATTCTTTTCCGCCGCGCAGAGCCAATCCGCCGCAAAGACGTTGTCGACCTGCGTGTTCGGAAGATCGGGACGATGAATCGGCAGATCGCGTCGTGACACGCCCATCGTCGTCAACGACGTTCTTTCGTGCATGTGCATCAGAGTCTCGACGCCAAGAACGCCGGAAGTCCCCGTAACAAAAACGTCTGCGGTCATACTGATCCCATCTGCAGAGCATTCCGCCCCGCGCCTTGATAAAAATGTCTTCGCCTTGAACGTCCCAAGCCGACAGATCCTTAAGAATCCCTTAAACTTGGGTTTATTTACAATACCACGTGAACGCTACAAGTGGTCGAACAATCGACCGTATGTTTACCTTGCTACCACATGAAATTCGCAAATGCCGCAAATTTTTTCAGCAGGATTAACGAGATAGGCAGTTCTTTTCGCACCCGCAGCACGACAAACCGGCGCGAGCCCGCCAAAAGACTGCCTACAGCGGCTAAACGCGCGTAGAAACGGCGAAAGACTCGGATGTGGTGCCCGAGGCGGATCGGCGGATTGATGCCTGAAGCGGGCTGGAAGGCGGTTTTTGGGCGTGCTACCTCGGGGTCATAACGGCAATCGAGATACTTGAAGGGTTAGGGTCAGATGCGAATCTTCATCACCGGGGGCGCGGGTTTCATTGGATCCCGCCTGGCCCAGAAACTGGCAGGCGCGCATCAGGTCACAGCCTTTGACAACCTTCTGCCGCAGGTGCACGACGGCAACCCTGAAAACCAGGATCGGCTGACGGCCTGCGGCGCAGAGCTGATCGTCGGTGATGTCCGTGATGCCGAGGCGCTGAACGCCGCCATCGCGGCCGCCAAGCCGGACGTGATCTATCACCTCGCCGCCGAAACCGGCACGGGTCAAAGCTTTGACCTGCCGGTCCGCTACAACGGCGTCAATGTCATGGGCACGGCGCATCTGATCGAAGCCGTGCGCGAGGTCGGCACGGTCAAGCGGATCATCGTTGCGGGGTCACGTTCGGTTTATGGCGAAGGCGCACATCACACGGCTGACGGCGCCTTGGTTGTCGCGCCCGAACGCAAGGTTTCCGACATGGAGGCCGGCGATTTCCTGTGCCGCACGCGCGACGGCGCGCCGCTGACCCCCGTGGCCACCAATGCCGATTGCCCGGTGGCGCCAGCGTCGGTCTATGCCTCGACCAAGCTGATGCAGGAATACCTGTTGGGTCAGGCATTTTGGGGGACCGACGTCCAGGTGGGAACGCTGCGCCTGCAGAACGTCTTTGGTCCGGGCCAGTCGCTGAACAACCCCTATACCGGCGTGCTGTCGATCTTTTCGCGGCAGATCCAGGAAGGCGCGACCCTGAACATCTACGAAGACGGCACGATCACCCGCGACTTCGTGCACGTCGACGACGTGGCGCAGGCCTTTGCCATGATGGGCACGGTCGACGTGATGCCAAGTGACATCCTGGACATCGGTTCGGGCGAGCCCACGACGATCATCGACATCGCCCAGATGTTGCTGGGGCTGTTTGATCAGCCGACGGACAAGTTCACCGTCACCGGCAAGTTCCGTCCCGGCGACATCCGCTATGCCGTGGCCGACATCTCGCGCGCGAAAGAGCAGCTGGGCTGGACACCGCAGATTCCCCTGTCCGAAGGCCTGCGGCAGCTGGCCGAGTGGTCGGCCAGGGAACTGGCCGCCGAAACCGCCTGACCCCTCAGCCGCGGCGGGTCAGCAGCGAAATCGCCATGTCCTTGAACGGGCGCAGGTAGCGGCGCGACGCCGGATACCTGCGCAGCATCTCGCCATAGGCCAGCCGCAAACGGCGGTAGGCATTCACCCGCGCGGTCGAACGGGTGCTTTCCAGCTCATAGCGCTGGTCGAGAACATTGTTCGATCCCATGAACGAGGCGAACATCTGCAGCTTGTACTCAAGCCGTGCATAGTTGCGCGCTGCCATGCGGGGGTTCATGACCTGCATCGTCCGGTAACCGCGGTGTTGGGCACAGTAGTTGATCAGACGTTCCTGCACATGCGCCAGACCGCCGTCGATATGATGCGGTTCGGCGTTGTAGTCGGTCCACTTCCAGTTCCACTCAAAGATGGTGCGCAGCGCGTCCGTGCGGAACCAGTACATTGTGCCATAGGCCGCAACAGGGGTGTCGTCATCCAGCGGCACATCCAGGTGCATTTCCTTCATCAGGTTGGCCAGTGCCGATTTGTTGGCAAACCAGCTGTGACCCAGGGTGCCAAAGCCAACGTGGATGACCGGCGGGATGATCAGACCGATATCCGGCTCCCGCTCCATCATGTCCAGCACGTTGCGCACGTAACCGGGGGTATAGACCAGATTGTCGAACAGGTGATCGCGGAAGCTGTCGCCGACCTGACGTGACACCTGCGGCGTACGTTTCGAGTGCAGACGCAAGGCCACCTCGAACCGGTTGTCCAGGATGATATCGCGCCAGGTGATGAACAAGGACGACATGTCGCGCCCGCGGTTCTGTTCGACGACGCGCACCTCGGATTGTCCTTCGGGCCAGTCCTTGTCCTGGATGAAGGCGCGGATGTTGGCGGCGTTCTCTTCGGTGGCCGTCGACAGGAACAGATGCGCCGACTTGGGCAAACGTTCGATCAGCTCCCAGAACTCGGGCATCATGTCGGCATAGAACGCGTGAATGAACACCGCGATCGGGCCAAAGGACCATTCCTGCCGATCCGGCGTCTCGGAGGTTTCCGAGATGATCGCGTATTGGTCCGCGATGGTGTTGAACTCGCGCGCCTGCAGGAAACGGGTCGCATAGCGCACGACACCCGAATACAGCTCAGGGTCCGAGGCGCGCAGCGTGTCCAGCGCCGCACGGGTGTCGATCGCGTTCAGGTCATGCAGCAGCGGGTCGAGTTGCAGCACCGCAACCGACAGAACCGGCGCACCAAGTTGAAGTGTCTTGTGCACCTCGAACAGGCGGGGGTCTTCGGTTTCCAGCTGATGCGGCTCGGCCGGATACCGCACCGTCAGACCGTTCTTGTCCAGAAGCCTGGCAAAGTTAACATTGGCCGAAGTGAACTCTTCCCATGGGTTTGCGTCGGGTTTGACCTTCTCCCAAAACTCCCAAAACGCGTCCATCCCCAGCAGGCCCTGCGACAGGACCGTGAAGTCGAAATAGGGGATGTGCTGCGGGCACGAGGTCTTTTTCAACCGCAGATCCAAGGCCGCATTCTGCCAGTAGGGCGCAAAGACATCGGCCCCTTTCAGCAGGGCATCCGGGGCGATGTCGCCCGTTGGGCCCAGCACATGCGCACCCGTCAGCAGGACCGGCCCGGACAGCGCGTTGCGCTCGGCCAGCAAGACCTGTTTCGCCGCAGACAAGGGCGTCTGCGCGCCCGGATCAAAGACCCGAACCTCGCGCCCCTCGACATGGGCCGTCAGTTCGGAAAAGACCTCTTGATACTTGTCTTCGCACACCAGAATGACACGGGGCCATTCCGAGGCGATGCGATCTACCGCAAGCCGGATACACTGTTTTTCGTGATTTCCCGGGGCGATGGCATAAATCGCGGTAGGTCCGGCAGTGGGCATTTGTTGTGGCCTTATTCTGTCAGGTCTGGTCGGTCGTAACCCATGTCGGCAAGCTTGTTGCCGTGGCGGTCGTAGAACAGGTTGATCTGATCGTTGGTCAGGAAGTTGAGATAATTGTTCTTTTGGCGCTTCCAGAAGAACTTGCCGTTTTGTGCAGTGCGCTGGTCGGCGGTCTTGAAAGCGCGTTTGACGTTCACCCGGTCCATGCCGAGAAAGCGGACGATTTCATGCGCGATGTTTGCAAAGTCGTCGTGCAGGTCTTCATACCGCAGGATCATGACGTTGCCGTTCTCTTCCTTCAGTTTCCTGAAGTTCGCCAGATGCTCGAACACGCCGCCAAATGCCTTGTTCTTGGGGAACAGGGTGGCGTGCTGCAAGAAGATCTGGAACAGCTCATCCATTTGTTCGGGGGTCAGATCCTCGACATTTTCATATTGGAACGGCAAGGACTGGCCCGCCTTCGGGGACACCGAGGTCGAGACGAAATTGACGTAGGACATGAAGACGTCCAGCGGGTGCCGGTAGATGTACAGCACCTTGTGGGTGTCAAACACCTCGCCTTCGTGTTCCAGCAGCAATGTCTTGTGGTGCGACTTGTAGAAGTACCAGTCGCGATCCTGGAAATGCCAGGGGTTCTCAAGAACTTTGCCGAAATGCGTGTCCGTCACATATTTCTGCAACACGCCAGGTCCGTTGGGCATGTGTGTCAGGCCAGCAACGATGGCCCGAAGCCAAGTGTTTCCGCTTTTGGGAAAGGAATAAAGACCGACGACCTGGGCGTTCTCTGGAGTGTCGTTCATGATACCGCTTGCACATCCTTCTGTTCGCCGCTGACGATGAACAGAGTGGTTGTCACCTTTGGCAGCGGCGCGGTTTCGCTTAACGGTTGCATCGACAACAGTCGCCCGGTGAGGACAGGCGGTTTCCTGCGGTCGCGATCATGCACGACGTCGTCCTGAAACAGATGCCCCGCAAACCGTCTCATTTGCGGTAAACCGCACCCGACGGGCTGTGGAGGCAACACATGACGATTTCCCGCTCCATGTTGTTTGAGAGCAACGAAGTGGAGTGAGTTTTCCCGCATAAGATGAAAAGACAACATGTTGAAAGACGCGAAGAGGCAGACGGCAGTGCGTTTGCCGGTGTGGGCGTGGGCCGCCGATGAACACAGTCATGCGGCCCGAACCCTGTTTCAGAGAAGCGCCTTGAGGTAGGCCCCGTACTTGTTCTTGCGGAATTTGTCCGCGGCCTCTGCCAGAGTGTCGCCCGAGATCCAGCCATAGGTATAGGCGATCTCTTCCGGGCAGCCGGTTTGCATGCCCTGCCGGTTCTCCAGGGTCCGGACAAAGTTTCCGGCGTCCAGCAAGCTGCCGTGGGTCCCGGTGTCAAGCCAGGCATAGCCACGTCCCATGCGCTTGACGTTCAGTTTGCCCTCTTCAAGATACTGCTCCAGCAACGAGGTGATTTCGACCTCGCCACGCTCGGAAGGCTTGACCTCTTTGGCACGCTGCGGCGCGGTGCCGTCAACGAAGTACAGGCCGGTGACTGCGAAGTTCGAAGGCGGAACCTCTGGCTTTTCGACAATGGCCGTGGCCTTGCCGTCTTCGTCATAGGCCACAACGCCATACCGTTCGGGGTCGGCGACCTGATAGCCAAACACCGTTGCCCCGTTTTTCTTGGCATCGGCTTCGCCCAGCAGCTTCGGCAATCCGTGCCCAAAGAAGATGTTGTCCCCCAGAACCAGGGTCGAGGGTGCGCCGGCCAGGAAATCTTCGGCCAGGATAAAGGCCTGGGCCAGACCATCGGGCGAGGGCTGAACGATATAGGTCAGCTCAAGACCCCACTGGCTGCCGTCGCCCATCAGGCGCTTGAACTGCGGCTGATCCTCGGGCGTGGTGATCACGGCGATTTCGCGGATGCCGGCCAGCATCAGTGCTGTCAGCGGGTAATAGATCATCGGCTTGTCATAGACAGGCAACAGCTGCTTCGAGACAGCCATGGTGATCGGATACAGCCGGGTGCCGGATCCGCCAGCGAGGATGATGCCCTTACGGTTCGTCATTTCAAAGTCGTCCTAAGTGTCAATTGGATGAAAGATCGGAAAGCACGGCCTTCAGGCTGTCGCGCCAATCGGGCCGCGGAATGCCAAAGGCCGCTTCGAGGGCCGAACAGTCCATACGCGAGTTGCCGGGCCGCTTTGCCGGTGTCGGGAACTCTGAGCTGGGGATGTCGGCGACCTCGGGGGTCAGGCCGGACTGTGCAAAGATCTCGCGGGCGAAATCTGCCCAGCTGACATCCGGTCCGCCCGAGAAATGGTAGGTGCCTGCTGCGCCTTGGCCTTCGGCCAACATGCGGGCCATCGTCAGGCAGGCAGCAGCAATGTCGGCAGCCGAGGTCGGCCCGCCGATCTGGTCGGAGACGATGGTCAGGCGGTCCCGTTCGGCACCCAGGCGCAGCATCGTCTTGACGAAGTTGTTGCCATACGCGGAAAACACCCAACTGGTGCGCAGGATGGCAAACTGGCCGCCGGCGGCGCGCACGCCGTCTTCGCCTTCGAGTTTTGTCTGGCCATAAACGCCCAGCGGACCAGTGGGCGCATCCACGGTCCACGGCGTGTCGCCGCTTCCGTCAAAGACGTAATCGGTCGAGATGTGAACGAACGGAATGCCCTTGGCCGCCGCGGCCGCGGCCATTGCCGTGGGCGCAGCACCATTGACCAGGCGCGCCGTGTCCACGTCGGTTTCGGCCTTGTCGACAGCGGTGTAAGCGGCGGCGTTGATCACCGCGTCGGCATCGCTGGCCTCGATCGCGGCGGCACAGGCCGCCGGGTCGGTCAGATCGGCCTGATCACGGCCCAGTGCGATGACATCGGCCTGGCGCTGCAACTCGGTGGCCACCTGACCGTTCTTCCCAAATACGAGGATCTTCATGCGTCAGACGTCTTTCCTTTGCGCTGGGCCTGGCGTTTGGCCCGTCGCTCTTCCCTGTCGGCTTTGGTGAACATCGCCATCCGTTTTTCCTTGTTGCCGTCGGCATCGCCCGAGGCAATTTCGCGGCGTGTGATCTGAAGGATCCGCATCATGTCCAGGGTTTCCGCAACCTTGTGGATCGGGTCCTCCTGCATGCCGACCTCGGCGGCCAAAAGCTCGACGAACTTGTCCGCGTTGGCGGCCGCTATGTCCAGAAGATCCTGCTCGGATTGGATTGCATCGTCGCCGTCCTTGGGCAGATCCCGGATCTCGGTGCCCAGGCGTTCTTCGACCCAATCAATCTCGTCAGCGCATTCGTCCAGGCTGGTCTGAGCGATCCCGGACCCAAAACGCAGCTTTCTTGAGCCAATCCCGCTCAGCGTCTTGATGGCGGCGTTGCGATCCCGGTTTGCGTTGGGATACTTGCCAAAGTCTGCACCGAACTTGGTTCCGACATAGAGCAATGCAATGGCTTCCAGTGACAGAGACTGGTTCTTGGTCGAGATCTGTTCGGGATCCAACTCCACGCCGATGCGATTTGCGAAATCCTGCACGGCATCGCCATTCAAAAGCGCTGATTTGTCAAACTTGATCAGGTCGACGTTTTCGCGCCCGAATTCCGTGTCGAACTTTTCAAGCCGGGACCGATATCGGACCGGAACGCCCCTGACGCCATTCATGCGTCCCGACTTGACCCTTTGCTGAAACGAACTTTCCATCAGCGAGACCGGAGGCCGGACGTAGGCAATGATCTGCACGCGATCGACATAGGTCCTCAGAAACCCGTGAAGGTCCTTGAGCGCCCCTTCTGTGATGTCGTTGCCCGAGAAGTTTTCGCCGGACAGGATGACGTTCGGCTTTGTGTTGTTCTCAAGTTCCTGAACCAGGTCCTCGCGCCACTTCTTGCTGCGGTTCTCGATGTCCTTGCGATTCAGCCCCGTCTCGCGAAGCTGAACGGGGTTGGGATCCAGATTGAACACGGTCTGCATCATCACCGAATGGTTCGGTGGGCCCACCTGCACGTAGTGGTGCTCTGGCCAGAGGTTCTGGGCCAGAGTTCCCTGGATCGAGCTGGACCCGGTCTTGTGCATGCCGATGTGAACATAGGCTATGCGCATGGATCAGCCCTCGGCTTCGGCGGGGGTCTTCTTGGCCTCACCGGTGCCCAGACGTTGACCGACACCGGCGCGTTCCTGCAGCGGACGCCACCAGTCCGAGTTGTCCAGGTACCATTGCACGGTCTTTTCCAGGCCTTCCTCGACGGTCACGCTGGGGCTCCAGCCCAGTTCCTTCTGGATCCGGCCCGGCGCGATGGCATAGCGCGCATCATGGCCCGGACGGTCGGTCACAAAGGTGATCTGGTCGGCGTATTTGCCTTCGTTCAGCGGGCGCTTTTCATCCAGGATGCCGCAGATCGTCTGCACCAGTTCCAGGTTGGTGCGCTCGTTCTCGCCACCGATGTTGTAGCTGCGTCCCAGTTCGCCTTTCTCGACAACCAGCAGCAGCGCGTCGGCGTGGTCCTCGACATAAAGCCAGTCGCGGATGTTCGACCCGTCGCCATAGATCGGCAGCGGCTTGCCGGCCAGCGCGTTCAGGATCACGACAGGGATCAGCTTTTCGGGGAAATGATAGGGGCCGTAGTTGTTCGAGCAGTTGGTCAGCACCACCGGCAGGCCATAGGTTTCATGCCAGGCATTGACCAGGTGGTCCGAGGCCGCCTTGGACGCCGAATAAGGCGAGCGCGGATCATAGGGTGTTTCTTCGGTGAACTGGATCGAAGGATCGGCGGGCAGCGAGCCAAAGACCTCGTCGGTCGAGATATGGTGGAAGCGGAAGCTGGCCGGCTTGCCGGCCTCGGTCCAGTATTTGCGGGCCGCTTCCAGCATGTTGAAAGTGCCGGTGATGTTGGTCTCGATAAAATCGCCCGGACCGTCGATCGAGCGGTCCACGTGGCTTTCGGCGGCCAGGTGCATCACGGCGTCAGGCTTGTGCTTGGCAAAGACCGCGTCCAGCGCGGCGCGGTCGCGGATGTCGGCCCGTTCAAAGGCGTAAAGCGGGCTGTCGGCCACGGTTGCCACGTTTTCCAGGCAGGCCGCATAGGTCAGCGCGTCGACATTCACAACGGCATGGCCGCGCTGAATGGCCAACCGAACCACGGCCGAGCCAATGAACCCGGCGCCGCCGGTGACAAGAAGTTTCATCGTATCTTATCCTTCGTAAACAAACGGGCTGTCAAAATCCTTGAGCCAGGGCGCCACGGCGTCCTTCTCGGACAGAACCGGTTCAATGCCGTCCATGTCCCACTCGATGCCGATGTCGGGGCAATCAAAGCGGACGGCGCCGTCACATTCCGGCGCGTAGTAATCGGAACACTTGTAAATGATCTCGGTGTCGGGTTCGCGCGTGACGAAACCGTGCAGGAAACCGGCAGGGATCAGCAGCTGCTTGCCGTTCTCGAACGACAGCTCTTCGCCAACCCACTGACCAAAGGTCGGAGACCCCTTGCGGATATCGACCGCCACGTCAAAGAGCCGGCCCTTGCCGCAGCGCACCAACTTGTCCTGGGCATGGGGCGGCGACTGGAAGTGCAGGCCGCGCACGGTGCCGACTTTGGCGGACAGCGAGTGGTTGTCCTGGCACCAGTCGAAGTCAAGACCGGCATCGGACATGACCTTGCGGTTCCAGCTCTCTGAAAAGAACCCGCGCTCGTCGCCAAAACGCTTTGGTGTCAACACTTTAACGGCATCAATCTTGGTTGCTTCAATTTGCAATGTCTTTACTCGCCCAAGTTGGATCGATCAGGTTCGGGTCGGCCTTAACAAATGCTTTTCCCGGAGTCACGCCGAAATAGCCGCAGCGCAGAATACCCGCGCCAAACCGCCAAAAGCCTGTCAATAAACAGGCATTCCGGGCGGTGCCACGCGGATTCCGTGCAATTTCACGAGCGTTGGCTCAGTTGTGGATCATCGCCTTTTCGTGTCGATAGAGCAGCAGAAAGCCAAATGCCATGCAGATGAAAGCCACGCCATAGACATAGGTCTGCGAGATGTAATCGGCCTCGTACGTCGGATAGAACCCGCGCCGCATCATAGCCACGACATGGGTGTAGGGGTTGTACCACATGATGTTCTTGGCGAAGTCGGGCATCGTGTCATACAGAAAGACCACGCCGGATACCAAGGCCAGAGGCCGCGTTATGATCCCCCAACCGCGCTCCCAGACCGGCAACGAGAAGAACAGATAGCAGTTCAGGACACCCAGCCCGGTTCCCAGCATCACGCCCATGACGATGGATTTGACGACCGATGTCGGGTCGACGATGCTTGTCAGATCGAACACGATGTGGATGCCCGACAGTACGAGGATCCCGACCAGGATCTGGGTCATCAGTGACAATGTGACCCTCGCAAAGATCGCATCGGTGTAGCGCACCATCGGATAGGCCAAAAGGCTTCGCGAGAACCGGATGCAGGTCGCGACCTTGTTTGCGATGTCCGTGGCCAGCAGGAACGGCAGGTAGCCCGTTGCAAAGTACAACGGGAAATTCGTTCCCAGACGGGGCGTTCTGAAGACCAGCAGAAAGGCCACCGAAAGCACCGCAATCGCCGCGATCGGCTCGGCAATCGCCCAGACATAGCCCCCCGGCGACTTGCCATAGGTTGTTGACATCTCGCGCAGGAGCAATGCCGAAATCGTTCGGGGCCCCTTGTAGCGTTTTGCTCGCAAAGCAGTCGATTGTCCGGCAGACATGGGCCTGTGACCCTTCATTCTCTGGATTTACACCCCAATCCTATGTAGGAAGTCCTCAAATTGATCAAGACGTTGGCAAAAGGCGTTAAGAATGCAGGACGACAGCTCGGCACAAGAGCCGCGAAATCCAGCTGTATCCCAAAAAGTGAGCGAGGACGGGACCTCTGGCCCGAAAGCGGGTGACGCGGGGGGTAAGACAGGCCCCCAAAACGCCGAGTCCCCGGCCGAGACCACAAGCAGGTCAGACCAGAGGGCCGAACGCCAGAAGCGTCGACAAGAGCAGATGGACCAAAGACGCCAGGCTGCCAGCAACGCGGCAAAACGCAAGGCCAATGCCGCGTCCGGGACTCGCAACAAACCCAAGGTGTCTTACAAGGACGTGCGCGCGCAGGCGGCCGCAAACGCATCGACCGAGAAGAAAGCGGATCCCGAAATCCGTTTTGTCGCCCGCGACGCCGCGCAGCGTTCTGCCTCTGCCGACGCCCGCAAGGCTCCGGTCGCAGAACCAGAGGGCGCGGCACGTTCCAGCGAGGCGGGCACCGTGGAAAGTGACGCACCCAAGGCGCAAACCCGCTCTGCCGCCCCTGTGGACGCGGACGCACTTGCGAAAAAACCGGCGGGACCAGACACTGCTGCCGACACGCGCACGGCCAAGGCTGATGCGAAACAGGACAAGGACGAGGCCAAGCCCGTGACGACCGCCAAGCAATCACAGCCAAAACCGGATGCGGCCAAGACGCCCAAGGCGGCGCCGGCAAAGAAACCGGGTGGAGGCGGCAAACCCGCTCCTCAGCCCGCCGTCGTCCAGATCAAGCCGCAGGCCGGTCCGGCCCGGGCCCGGGGCCGTCATATCATCCTGTTGATGACCTTTCTGATGATGGTCGTCGCTCCGGTCATCGTCGGCACGTATTACCTTTTTGCGATTGCGGTTGATCAATACCATTCGACGGTTGGCTTCTCGGTCCGCAAGGAAGAATCCAACACTCCTGTCGAATTGCTTGGCGGCATCACCAACCTGTCGGGCTCCAGCACCTCGGACACGGACATTCTGTACGAGTTCATCCAGAGTCAGGAAATGGTCGAGGCGGTCGACGAAAAGCTGGATCTGCGCGCCATCTGGTCCAAGCCTGACTTTGATCCTGTGTTTGCCATCGATGCAGATATCTCGATCGAGGATCTGATGAGCTATTGGCGCCGCATGGTGCGCATTTCCTATGACGGCGGCACCGGGTTGATCGAGTTGCGCGTTCTGGCGTTCGAGCCGCAGGATGCCCAGGACGTCGCGCGCGAAGTCTTTGAGGAAAGCAGCCGTATGATCAACGAGATCTCGGCCATCGCCCGGCAGGATGCGACCCGCTATGCCGAGGATGAACTGGAGAAATCCGTTCAGCGGCTCAAGGATGCGCGTCTGGCGATCACGGAATTCCGATCGCGTACCCAGATCGTGGATCCGACGACGGACCTTCAGGGTCAGATGTCGCTGCTTGCCAATCTGCAGGGGCAACTGGCCGAAGCGTTGATCGAGATGGATCTTCTCAGGGAAACGACCCGGGAAGGGGACCCGCGTATCACGCAGGCACAGCGACGCATCGACGTCATCGGTGTCCGTATTGACGAAGAGCGCAAGAAAATCGGCGTATCCGGATCCGACAGCGAGGGCCGCGACTATGCGACCCTTTTCTCGGAATACGAACGCCTGTCGGTCGACCGCGAATTTGCCGAACAGTCGTATATCGCCGCCCTGACAGCCTATGATGGCGCGATCTCGGAAGCGCAGCGGCAAAGTCGCTACCTGGCGGCATACGTGCAGCCGACAAAGGCGCAGACCTCGCAATATCCGCAGAAAGAGATGCTGGCGGCACTGCTTGCGATGTTCTGTTTCCTGATCTGGGCGATTCTGGTTCTGATCTACTACAGCATCCGGGACCGTCGCTGAGCATGATCCATCTTGAAAACCTGACCAAGGTCTTTGTGACCAATGGCCAGCGGAACGTGGTTGCCAACGGGATCACCGCCACCTTTCCGGACAAGCGGGCCGTCGGGCTGCTAGGTCGGAATGGTGCCGGGAAATCAAGCCTGTTGCGGATGATCGCGGGCACGCTGGATCCGACCTCGGGCAGTGTCGTGAACACCGGATCGCTCAGCTGGCCGGTTGGGTTCGCGGGCAGTTTCCACCCGGAACTGACCGGCCTGCAGAATATTCGTTTCATCGGTCGGGTCTATGGCGTGGACACGGACGAGCTGGTTGAGTTCGTCGAGGATTTTGCCGAGCTTGGCAAACACTTCAACCTGCCGACCAGAACCTATTCGTCAGGTATGAAATCGCGCCTCGCCTTTGGCCTGTCGATGGGCATCCGGTTCGACACCTATCTGGTGGACGAGGTCACCGCCGTCGGCGACGCCGCCTTTCGCCAGAAAAGCGAGGCGGTGTTCAAAGAGCGGATGAAGGACAGCGGATCGATCCTTGTGTCACATGGCACCGCGATGCTGCGCCGGAACTGCGACATGGGTGCCGTGCTCGAAAACGGGCAGCTGACATTCTATGACGACATCAACGAGGCGATCGAGGTGCACGAGGCCAACATGGACGCCGTCACCCTGGACGACGACGAGTAGGCCTCAGTTCAGAACCACCTGGTATTTCACGATCCGGTTGTTGTCGCTGTCGGCAAAGAAGTACTCATTCCCCCGCACGGCCACACCTTCGGGGTCGTCCAGAAGGTTGATGCCCAGACCCGGTTCGCCGGTCCCGATGATGCCCATCACCTCTTCGGATATGGGATCGATCTTCAGCACCCGATGCGCGTCCTGATCGGCCACGATCAACAGCCCGTCGGGTGTGATGTCCATGTAGCGTGGCCCGACAAAGCCGAACTTCGGGTCGTCCAGCATCTGGATCAACTGCAGATCCGCGTCAAACCGCACCAGCCGCCGGTTGACATTGTCGGCAACCCAGATCGTGCCGTCAGGTGCTTCGGCCACGTCATGCGCTCCGGGCATTCCCTGGGCCGAGGCGACCAGCGCGCCGTCTTCGACGGCGTAAAGCCGCCCCTCGCCCGACGCCATGGCGTAGATCCGTCCGTTCGAATGCGCCAAAGCGCCTTCGGTTCGGGGAAAGGGACCAAGGTAGCCGTCAAGCACCGGCGCATCACCGCCCAGGTCATAGACTGCCACTGCGTTGGCGCCGGTCGCGGCGACATAAAGCTTGCCGTCCGGTCCAAAGGATACGTCATGCGCGCCGGGCAGAAGGCCCGGGCCGATCTCGGCGGTCACCTCCAGGGTCTCGGGGTCCATGATCGCAACACGGTGCGCAAACTTGTCGGCGATGTACAGCATCCCGTCCGGCCCAAAGGCCAGGTCATGCGGGTCGGCCAGCACCGGGGCGCTGGCATCGACGTAGCTGGCAAAAGGGCGTGGCTCTTGCGCGAAGGCGGATGAGGCGGTCAGCATCAGGGCGAAAGTCAGGGGGCGCATGGTGTCCTCGGCTCTGTTTCAGACAGCCTAGGGCGATTCGCTGCTTTCGACCTAGTGTACCGGGTTGTTTCTGCCTTTTGGCCACGGACGAACCTGCGGGTTAAGGCACAAAAGCGTAGGGGGTGCGCAGGGCCTGTGCCAGATGATCGACCAGCAACCGGACGCGCCGGTTGTATCGCACGTCCGCATGGCAGGCGATCCACAGATCCAGCGGCGGCACCGGCAGATCAGGCAGCACCTGCACAACGCCCGGCCATTGCTGCGCCAACCCCACATGGGTCGGCCCGATCCCCAGCCCTGAACGGATGCCCGCGATGTGGGTCAGGATGTTGTCGGACCGCAGCGCAAAGTCTGACCGGTCAAGGCTGACCCCGATCTTCGCCATCGCATCGATGATGCCACTGTCACGGTCAAAGCCGATCAGGCGGTGGGTCTTGAGGTCCTCGGCGACGGTCAAGGGCGGGTGTTCGGCCAGATAGCTTTCGTGCGCAAAGATCCCCAGGGGCAGCGAGGTCACGCGCCGGGCCACCAGATCATTCTGCGTGGGCCGGAACATGCGCAGGGCCACATCGGCGTCGCGGCGCAGCAGGTTGCTGGCCGCGTTGGTGACCTCGATCTCGATCTCGATCTCGGGGTGGGCCTTGGCAAACCCGCGCAGCGTGCCGGGCAGGATCAGGACCCCAAAGATCTCGTTTGCGGTGATCCGAACGGTGCCGCGCATATCCGCGTCCATGCCCGCCGCGCGGCGCTGAAAGTCCTGCGTGGCGCGCATCATCTCGGCTGCGCTGTCGACCAGCCGCAACCCGGCCTCGGTCAGGGCCATGCCGTCGCGCCCGCGTGTGAACAGCGTCAGGTGCAGCGCCTCTTCCAGCAGACCGATGTGCCGCCCGACGGTCGGCTGTGTCAGCCCCAGCGCGCGGGCGGCGGCGGACAGGCTGCCCAGTTCGGCGACCGAGGCAAAGGTGCGGATGTGATCGGGGGCAGGGGTCATGAGTTGAGTATAGAATTTTCTATATCAAATGTCGATATTCTGGGAATTTAGATAAATCAATCTTGGGGGCACATTCAGGTCATCGAAACCGAGACACCTGAAAGGACCATCACATGTCGATCTTCACCACCGCCGCTGCCGCAACCGCCGCCCTGCTGATCACCGCCTATGGCGCGGGTCAGTTCACCCAGAAATCGATCCAGACCGAGATCACCATCGATGCCCCCGCCGAAGCCGTCTGGCAGGCGCTGACCCAATCCGAGGACATCAGCAGCTGGAACCCCTTTGTGAAAAAGCTGGACGGCACCATCGCCGTGGGGGAAACGCTGGCCGTGACCATCCAGCAGCCCAACGGTTCGGCCATGGATTTTGCCCCGACCGTTCTGGTCGCCGACGAAAACCGTGAGCTGCGCTGGGTGGGTCGCCTGGGCTTCAAGGGCATCTTTGACGGCGAACACTACTATGTGCTGGAACAGCAGGCTGATGGCACAACGCTGTTCCGCCACGGCGAAACCTTTCGCGGGATGCTGGTGCATGTGCTCTATCCGCTGATCGGCGACAGCACGACCGAAGGCTTCAAGCAGATGAACGCCGCGCTCAAGGCCGAAGCCGAGGCATAAACCAGCAGACAAACGAAAAAGGCCGCCGGAGCGCATCCGGCGGCCTTTTCAATCAGATGTGTTGGCGATCAGCCCTGGCGTGCTTTGAAGCGGCGCTGGGTCTTGTTGATCACGTAAACACGGCCCTTGCGGCGCACGACGCGGCAATCGCGGTGGCGGTTCTTGAGCGAACGCAGCGAGTTTTTGACCTTCATGAGATCTCTCCTCGTATCGCGGCGCGCTAGCGCCTTGGGGTTGCGGGCACCTCACTTTGCAGTGAAGCGATGAATTCATGGTGGGCGGTACAAGGATCGAACTTGTGACCCCTTCGATGTCAACGAAGTGCTCTACCGCTGAGCTAACCGCCCATGAACCTGCTCGAAACCCTGCCCCATGAATAAAATGGGGCGCGGAATTCCGCGCCGGTAGCGGGTCTATAAACAGAGTCGTTCGGGGGATCAAGGGCTTTTGACGCAGGAAGTTTTATGTCTATCTTGATCGGGGACCGGAGGACAAATGCCAAGAACTGCCTTTGAGCTGAAACTGCCAGATCACCGCACATCGCGTGTGGTTTTCGCCTCTCCACATTCGTCGCGGGACTACCCCGCGTCCTTTCTGCGCAGCACGCTTTTGAACGAACACAGCGTGCGCAGCTCTGAGGATGCCTTTGTCGATCAACTCTTTGACTGCGCGCCGAAATTCGGTGCGCCGCTGTTGCTGGCTGGCGCGCCGCGTGCCTTTCTGGACCTCAACCGCGGCCCCGAAGAGCTGGACCCCGCTCTGATCGAAGGGGTGCGGCGGCAGGGGCACAATCCGCGGGTGGCTTCGGGCCTTGGCGTGATCCCGCGGGTCGTGTCGAACGGCCGCGCGATCTATCGCGGCAAGATTTCGGGGGCCGAGGCGCGGCGGCGGATCGATGGCTATTGGCACCCCTATCACGCCGAGTTGCGGCGGCAGCTGAATGAAACCCGTGGTGCCTTTGGTCAAGCGATCCTGATCGACTGTCATTCCATGCCGCACGAGGCGGTCGGGCAGGTCAACACCGCCCAACGCCCCGAGATCGTGTTGGGCGACCGTTTCGGTGCCTCGGCCCATCCCGAGGTGGTTGACCACGTCGAAGCGGCCTTTGCCAGCGCCGGTCTGGTGGTGGCGCGGAACACTCCCTTTGCCGGGGCCTATGTGACCCAGACCTATGGCCGCCCCTCACGCGGCATCCACGCCATCCAGGTCGAGATCGACAGATCGCTGTACATGGACGAACGCCGCGTGGTGCCAAACGCCCGGTTCGAGGCATTTCGCAGCCTGCTGCAGGGCGTCATCGCCGAGGTCGCCGATATTCTGCGGCCCGATCAGGCGCTGGCGGCTGAATAGGCCGCTACGCGGTCGATCGAAGGGCAAGGCTGCAGACCGGCGCTTCGACGCAAACTTGAAACGTTGTGGGCTCAGGCGTCCAGCAGCTTGGACAGCGCCGCGCGCAGGGGCGCCTCGTCGTCAAAGGTCAGGCGCACGGGCAGGGTGATCACCTTTTGCCGAAAGCTGTCGGGCAGGCGCACGGCGTCTTTCTCGGTTGTGACCAGCTGCGCGCCGATCAGAAAGGCCTCTTGTTCCAGCCGGGTCATCAGCGCAGGTGTCAGCGGCTGGTGATCGGCCAGGGCCTCGCCGCGCCGCACATCCGCGCCAAGGGCGCGCAGGGTTGCAAAGAATTTCTCGGGGTAGCCAATGCCGGCAAAGGCCAGAACCGGCGTGCCGGCCCAGTCCATCCCGGTTTGCAATGGCTCCAACGCGCCGCGCAGGTGCGGCAAAGGCACATGCGTGCCCCAGGCGGCGTCGAACCGCTTTTGCGCGCCGGCGGGTCCAATTGACAGCAGCATCTGCGCGCGCGCCAGCCCTGCCGCAACGGGTTCGCGCAGGGGGCCAGCCGGAATGCAGCGCCCGTTGCCGAAACCGCGATGCGCGTCGACCACGATCAGCGACAGGTCCTTGTGCGGCTGGGGGTTCTGAAACCCGTCGTCCAGAATCACCACATCGGCCCCTTCCGATGCGGCAGCATTTGCGCCCAGCAGCCGGTCTTTCGAGACCCAGACCGGACAGAACGCAGCGATCAGCAGCGGCTCGTCCCCGGTCTGTGCGGCGTCATGCTGGCGCGGGTCGACTTGAATGGGGCCTTCGAGGTCACCCCCATACCCGCGCGACACGACGTGCGGCGTGACGCCCATGTCCTGCAGGATCTGCACCAGCGCGATCACGGTGGGCGTCTTGCCCGTGCCCCCGGCGTTCAGGTTGCCGACACAGATCACCGGGACGGGCAGGTGTGTTCCGGGTTTCGCCACCCGGCGCGCGGTCGCGCCCGCATAGATCGCGCCCAGCGGTGACAGCAGCGCGGGCAGTATGCCCGGACGGACCGGCGGCGCGTCCCAAAAGCGTGGCGCGCGCATTTCAGGCCACCTCGGCCCGGTCAAGCGTTTCAAGGATCAACTCGACCAGCGTGTCGGTCAGCTGTGCGCCTCCGGTGATCACGTCCCACCCGGCATGGGCCATGGCGGCAGACCGGTCAGGCATGATGGCGCGGGTGACCTCCGAGGCCAGCGCCTCGGTGTCGCGCACGACGCGGGCCGCGCCCGCCTCGCCCAGCCGCGCATAGGCGCGCGAGTGGTTCGAGACATTTGGGCCATGAAAGATGCAGGACCCGAGCGTTGCCGCATGATAGGGCGAATGCCCGCCCACGCCATCGGTCAGCGACCCGCCGATGAACGAAACAGGGGCCAGCCGATACCACAGCCCGGCATCGCTACAGCGTTGCGAAATCATCACCTGGTTGCTGTCGCCGCGCGCGGCCTCGGGGTCGGCATCTGCGGCGCGCAGGTTCAGGTAGGTCAGCGCCCGCGCCTTGTCCGAGGCGGCCAGGTCCGGGACGGTCGCCAGAATCAGCAGCAACCGGTGCGAGGCGCGCAGGGCGCGGCGATGGGCCAACAGCACCGAGTTCAACTCGTCGGCGGTCACGAAGCTGGCAAACCAGACGGGGCGCGCGGCCAGCGCCTCGGAGTAGGTGTCGAGCAGCGTGCTGTCGCAGGGCAGCGGCAGCGGCGCTTCGTCCAGCGGGCCCAGCATCTGCACCCGCGTCCGCGCCACGCCCAGGCGCATGACGCGCGCCATCGCGCCCTCATTGGCGGCAAAGACCCGGTGGAACAGCGTCAGCGTGGCAGGCGCGCTGTCCGGCAACCAACGCATGCCAGGCGTTTCAAAGATGTCGTCCTCGGCATTGACCAGCATCATCTGGCAGCCCGCCTTGGAGGCGCAATGCACCAGCGCTGGCCGCAGGGTGTTGCCCGCCCAAAGGCACAGCGCCGGGGACCAGTGTTTCAGAAAGGCCTCGCAGTCGGCCAGCGTGTCCTCTGGCAGGCGTTCGGCGACCACCCCTTCGGGCAGGGTGTCGGGCTGCGCGCCGGTCAGGACAACATCCAGCTCGCCACGTTGCTGAAGGGCACGTTCGGCAAGGCTGAGCAATCCGGGCAGTTGGCTTGGGTCCGAGGCATGCAGCCACAGGATCGGCCCGTCCGGCCGTTTTTGCGCAGGGCTCCAACGCCCATCGCCGCGACCACGGGCCAGCGCAAGATAGGCGTTCAGACTGAAGGGGCGCGATGGCACGGGATCACCTGGCTTCTGTGTCCGGGGCAAGAGTTGCGGCAGACCCTACCCGAGCGCCGCACAAGGTCAAGCGGCAGGCCGCCCAGCGGGCGCAAGCTGACCCATGATGTCGGCATGCAGATCGCTGTTGGCCGCGACCACGCCATTGGCCTGTGGATGGGCATTGTTGAAGCGCAGCGGATCGCCCGATTTGTCACTGGCCCGCGCCCCGGCTTCGGCCAGGATCAGGGCACCTGCGGCGATGTCCCATTCCCAGGCCGGGCGGAACGTCAGCATGGCGTCATAGCGGCCCTCGGCCACCAGGCACATGCGATAGGCCAGCGAGGGGCGGTGGCTGCGGTTGAAGCGGGGGGCATCGGTGCGCCAATGGGTGGGGGCAAGGTTGGGCTTGGTGGCCAGCACTGCGGCCCCGGTCAGTGCGCGCGTTCGGGCGGGGCGGATGGCCGCGCCATTCAGCGTCGCGCCGCCACCCTGTTCGGCGGCATACAGCTTGCCCCGTTGAGGCAGAAAGACAACGCCAGCGGTCACGACACCCTGTTCTGCGACCGCAAGCGCATGCGCCCAGGTTTTTGACCCTTCGATCAGCGATCGCGTCCCGTCGATCGGGTCGACAATGAAGGTGCGTTCGGACGACAGGCGCGAGGCATCGTCGGGGCTTTCCTCACTCAGCCAGCCATAATCGGGCCGCGCCTCGCGCAGGACCGATTCCAGCATTGCGTTGGCCGCGTGATCCGCATTGGTCACGGGGCCCGCGTTGTCGGCCTTGTGCGTGACGTCAAGTTCCGCATCCAGAATTGGTTCGACCGCCTGCGCAGCCGCCTTTGCGGCGCGGATCAGCAGGGCAAGATCACTCTCCGGCAAGGGTCAGACCTTCGACCAGCAGCGACGGCACCACGCGGGACAGCCAGGGGCGGGCGTCATTGGCGGGGCGCAACGTGCGCAGCATCTCGCGCAGGTTGCCGGCAATGGTCACGCCGCTGACGGGATAGGCGATCTCGCCGTTTTCGACCCAAAAGCCCGCGGCCCCGCGAGAATAATCGCCGGTGTTGGGGTTGATCGTCGACCCGATCATCGAGGTCACGACAAGCCCGGTGCCCATCTCGGCCATCAGGTCGGCACGGCTTTGGTCGCCTTGCGTCAGCGCAAGGTTCCAGACGGTGGGCGAGGGCCCACCCGAGGTGCCCCGCGCCGCGTTCCCGGTCGAGGGCATGCCCAGCTTGCGCCCGGTCGCCAGATCCAGCGTCCAGCCGGTCAGCACCCCGTCCTTGACCACGTCCCGTGCGCGCGTCGGCAGACCCTCGGCATCGAAGGGGCGCGAGGCCTCGGCCCGGGGGCGGTGGGGATCTTCGGTCAGGCTAAGGCCCGTTGGCAGAACCTCTTCGCCCAAGGCCTCGCGCAGCCACGAGGCGCCGCGCGCCACCGAACTGCCGTTGGCCGCCACAATCAGATGGCCGATCAGTGAGCTTGAGATGCGTTCGTCAAAGAGCACCGGATAGGCACCCGTCTTGGGGCGCTTGGGGTTCATGCGTTCCAATGTGCGTTCCGCAGCCCGCGTGCCGATGTCGCGCGCCGAACGCAGGTCGGACTGAAAGATACGGCTGTCGCCGTCATAGTCGCGCTCCATCCCCGTGCCTTCGCCCGCGATGGCGACACAGGACACGGACCGGCTGGTGCGGGCATAGCCGCCCGAAAACCCGTTCGAGATCGCAATATGCACCTGCCGCGCGCCGTATCCGGCGCTTGCGGCGCTGACCTGGGTGATGCCTTCGACCGCCAGCGCGGCGGCCTCGGCCTCTTGCGCATCGGCCTGCAGGGCCTCGGGTGCGGGCTCGGGCGTCGGGTCGGCCAGTTCCAGCGCGGCGGCATCCCAGTCGCGCGCCAACTGGTCGGGGTCGGCAACGCCGACGTCCGGATCCTCGGGAGCCTCGCGCGCCATGGCGACGGCGCGTTCGGCCATGATGGCCAGCGTCTCGGGCCGCGCATCAGACCCCGACACGTTTGCCACCCGCTGCCCGACAAAGACCCGCAGGCCGATATCCGTCGCCTCGGACCGTTCGGCCTGTTCCAGCGCGCCATTGCGCACATCGACCGAAACCGAGCTGCCGGTTACGGCAATTGCATCCGCCGCATCCGCGCCTGCCGCCTTGGCCGCCGCCAGCAATGCCTCTGTCAGGGTGTCCAGTGCCTGTGCCATCCGTCCTCCGACGTTTTCCTTGTCCGACAGGAGGTAGAGCCTTGGCCGCCCGCGTGCAAGGGCATCGCGCTTGACACCTGCGGCAAGGCGGGAAAGCCTGCGCGGCAGAGAGGGAGGGATCATCATGCAGGCAAAAGTGGCCATTGTGACTGGCGCGGCGCGCGGGATCGGGTTGGCAACAACCGATCTGTTTCTGGAACGCGGGGTCAAGGTCGCCATGGTCGACCGCGATGTCGAGGCGCTGGCCCCCGAGGCCAAGGCCCGCGAAAACGTGCTGGCGCTGCCGCATGACGTCTCGGACCCCGAGGCGGTTGCCGCCATGGTGCGCGATACGCTGGACTGGGGCGGCCGCATCGACACGCTGATCAACAACGCGGGCGTGGCCGAGTTCGGCCCGATCGAAGAGACGGATTTCGCGAAGTGGCGGCGGGTCATGGAGACCAATCTGGACGGCGTGTTCCTGTGCGTGCAGGCCGCGACCGAGGCTTTGAAGGCCAGCAAGGGCAGCGTCGTGAACATCGCCTCGATCAGCGGCCTGCGCGCCTCGACCCTGCGGGTGGCCTATGGCACCTCGAAGGCGGCTGTGATCCAGCTGACCAAGCAACAGGCGGCGGAGCTGGGGGAATACGGCATCCGCGTGAACTGTGTCGCGCCGGGGCCGGTGCGCACCAAGCTGGCGATGGCCGTGCACACGCAGGAAATCATCGACGCCTATCACGATGCCATCCCGCTGAACCGCTATGGGTCCGAGCGCGAGATCGCCGAGGCGATTGTCTTTCTGGCCTCGGATGCCGCCAGCTATGTCACCGGACAGGTGATTGCGGCGGACGGCGGCTTTGACTCGACCGGGGTCGGATTGCCTGCCCTGCGCAAATAGCAATTGCGCAAAGGCTCGGTGGGGTGCAGAATTTGATCAAATTTTTTGGCGGAGAGAACACGCGATGAAGGATCAGAACTTTCTGAAGGAAAACAATGCCCGCCAGTTGTGGCATCCCATGGGGCATCCGGGTGAATCGCAAGAAACGCCTCCGGCGATCATCACCCATGCCGAGGGTGTGCGGATCACCGACATCGATGGCCACACGGCGGTGGACGCGGTGGGCGGCCTGTGGTGCGTGAACCTGGGCTATTCGAACGACACGGTGAAAGAGGCGATCAGCCGTCAGCTGACCGACCTGCCGTATTACTCGGCCTTTGCCGGATCGACGAACCCGGCGGCGATCGAGGCGGCTTACGCGGTGCAGGAATTCTTTGCCCCCGACGGCATGGCGCGGGTGTTCTTTACCTCTGGCGGCTCGGATTCGGTCGAAACCTGCCTGCGGCTGGCGCGGCAGTATCATAAGCTGCGCGGGGAACCGGCGCGCACCAAGTTCCTGAGCCTGAAAAAGGGCTATCACGGCACCCATTTCGGCGGGGCCAGCGTCAACGGAAACATCCGTTTCCGCACGGCCTATGAACCGCTCTTGCCGGGGGTCTTTCACCTGCCCTCGCCCTATGCCTATCGCAACCCGTTTGACGAAACGGACCCCGCGGCGCTGGCGCAAAAGATCGCGGCCGCGATGGAGGACGAGATCGCCTTTCAGGGCGCGGGCACCATCGCCGCCTTCATCATGGAGCCGATTCAGGGCGCTGGCGGGGTGATCGTGCCGCACGACACCTTTATGCCGCTGCTGCGCGAGATCTGTGATCGGCATGGCATCCTGATGATCAGCGACGAGGTGATCACCGGCTTTGGCCGCACTGGCGACTGGTCCGGTGCGCGGCACTGGGGGGTGCAGCCTGACATGATGAGCACCGCCAAGGGCATCACCTCGGGCTATTTTCCGGTCGGCGCGGCGTTGATCGGTGACAAGGTGGCCGAGGTTTTTGAAAGCGGCGGGTCGGATGCTGCGATCTTCCACGGCTATACCTACTCGGCGCACCCTGTCGGCGCGGCGGCGGTTGTGGCCTGTCTGGCGGAAACGCAGCGGCTGAACCTCAAGGACAACGCCGCACCGCGCGGGCGGCAGCTGTACGAAGGCGTTCTGGCACTGGCGGAAAAGCACGACATCATCGGCGACGTGCGGGGCGGCCACGGTCTGATGACCGGGATCGAGATTGTCAGCGACCGTTCCGCCAAGACCCCGATGGATGGCGAGACGATGAAGCGCATACACAGGGCGGCCTACGAGGCCGGGGCGATGGTGCGGCTGGGCATGCACAACATCCTGATGTCACCGCCGCTGACGATCACCGAGGATGAGGTTCAGGTCATCCTGGATGCCTTAGACGCCGGTTTCTCGGCGGCCTAAGACAGGACAGGCAGCGGAACGCGCCCGTCAGCGCCAAGCGTCCAGATCTCGCCATCCTCGAAGACGCCCACGGTCAGCGCCCGTCCATACCCGGCACCGGTGTCCAGATTGACCCGGTTCCGGTGACGTTCGGGCGTTTCCACCACCGTGTGACCGTGCACCACCAGCGCGCCGTGGTCGCCGGGATCCATCAGAAAGGTGCTGCGGATCCAGACGAGGTCATCTTCGTCCTGGCTGGCAAGCGGGATGCCGGGGCGCACCCCGGCATGAACGAAGAAAAGGCCGGGCTGTTCGTGGCTCAGGTGCAGCGACCGAAGAAAGCCTTTGTGTGCCTCGGGCACCATTTCGCGTGCCGAAAAGGCAACGTCACGCAGGCGCGCGCGTTCCTTGACGCTGACGCCGTATGAGGCAAGCGTTTCAAGCCCGCCGATGTTCTTGTGCAGCCAGTGGTAGCCCACCAGCAATTGTGGGTCATGCAGCGGGTGGGGTTCGGCCAGGAACCATTCGAACAGGCGGTCGTGGTTGCCTTTCAGACAGGTCCAGTTGCGCCCTTCGGCCAGCCCCTGTGACAGGCGTTCGATCACGCCCTGGCTGTCGGGGCCGCGATCCACGTAGTCACCCAGAAAGACGATCCGGGCATCCGGGCCGCCGTCAGCCTCGATGTGCTCCAGCGCATTGTCCAGCTTGGTCAGGTTTCCGTGAATGTCGCCAACGGCGTAGATAGCAGAAGTCATCGAAATGCGTCCTTGATCAACTGCCGCTCCTTTACACGGGGCTGCGCCAAGTGTCCAAGCAAGGGGGCGGCGCGGCAAAACAAAAGGCCGCCAAAGCGGCGGCCTTTATCGGTCTTTGTACAGAGCCCGGGCTTAGGCCACGTCAAACTGCAACGGTTTGACTTGCCGGAACATGCCAGTCTTGCACAGTTCGTCGATGACCGGCGTGGGTACGGGTTCGTCAACGTAAAGCAGCGCGATGGCGCCACCGCCGACCTCGGACCGGCCCAGCGTGAAGTTCGCGATGTTCACGCCGTTGCCACCCATGGTCTGACCCAGGGTGCCGATGATGCCCGGCACGTCCTCGTTGGTGGTGTAGAGCATATGCGCGCCCACCTCGGCGTCGATGTTGATGCCCTTGATCTGGATAAAGCGCGGCTTGCCGTCCGAGAAGACGGTGCCCGCGACCGAGCGCTCCATCTCTTCGGTCACCACGGTGATCTTGATGTAGCCGTCAAACGAGCCCGACTTGTCCTGGTTGGTGGTCGAGATCTGGATGCCACGTTCCTTGGCGATGATCGGGGCCGACACCATGTTCACGTCGGGGTTGGCCTTTTTCATGATGCCCGCGATGGCGGCGCAGTTCAGCGCCTCGAGGTTCATGTCGGCAACCACACCGTCATAGAGGATGTTGATGGCCTTGATCGGTGCGTCCGACATCTGGCCCGCGAAGGCACCCAGGTGGTCAGCCAACTTGATCCAGGGGCCCATGACCTTGGCCTCTTCGGCGGTGACCGAGGGCATGTTCAGCGCGTTCTCGACAGCGCCGGTCAGCAGATAGTTCGACATCTGCTCGGCCACCTGAAGGGCAACGTTTTCCTGCGCCTCGGTGGTCGCGGCGCCCAGGTGCGGGGTGCAGACGACGTTGGGCAGGTTGAACAGGGCGTTTTCCTTGGCGGGCTCTTCCTTGAAGACGTCAAAGGCGGCCCCGGCGACGTGGCCGGATTTCAGCAGCTCGGCCAGGGCCTCTTCGTCGACCAGGCCACCGCGGGCACAGTTGACGATGCGGACGCCCTTCTTGGTCTTCGCGAGGTTCTCGCGGCTCAGGATGTTGGCCGTGGACTCGGTGAAGGGCACGTGCAGGGTGATGAAGTCGGCGCGGGCCAGCAGGTCATCCAGTTCGACCTTCTCGACCTGCATCTTCTTGGCCTTCTCTTCCGACAGGAAGGGATCATAGGCGATGACCTTCATTTTCAGGCCACGGGCGCGGTCACAGACGATGCCGCCGATGTTGCCTGCGCCGATGACGCCCAGGGTCTTGTTGGTCAGTTCGACGCCCATGAACTTGGATTTTTCCCACTTGCCCGCATGGGTCGAGGCGCTGGCCTCGGGGATCTGTCGGGCGACGGCGAACATCATGGCGATGGCGTGCTCGGCGGTGGTGATCATGTTGCCGAAGGGGGTGTTCATGACGATCACACCCTTTTTCGAGGCGGCATCCTTGTCGACGTTGTCGGTGCCGATGCCGGCGCGGCCGACAACCTTGAGGTTGGTTGCGGCGTCAAGGATGGTGGGTGTGACCTTGGTGGCCGAGCGGATGGCCAGGCCATCATATTGGCCGATCAGCTCGGCCAGCTTTTCCTTGTCCTTGCCCAGGTCGGGCATGAAGTCGACGTCGATGCCGCGGTCGCGGAAGATCTGAACAGCGGTTTCGGACAGCTTGTCGGAAACGAGAACTTTGGGGGCCATGAGTGTGGTCCTTTTGGAGTGCGGGGAGCGGCGGGGTAAACCCCGCCCTACGCATGAATTGAAACGTTTGAAGCTGTGGTAGGGCGGGGTTTACCCCGCCGCCACCGGTCAGGCGGCTTGCGCCAGGGCCTCGATTTCGGCCTCGAAGGCATATTCGAGCCAGGGCAGCATCGCCTCGATGTCCGAGGTCTCGATCGTGCCGCCACACCAGATCCGCAGACCCGCCGGTGCGTCACGATAGGCACCGACATCCAGCGCCACGCCTTCGGCCTCGAGCCGTTTGGCGACGGCCTTTGCAAAGGCGGCCCCATCGGTGATCCGCGCATCGGTGAACTTCAGGCAGACGCTGGTGTTCGACCGCGTCGCGGCATCTTCGGCGAGGTTGTCGATCCAGTCGCGGGCTTCGCAGAAGTCCCAGACGGCTTGCGCATTGGCATCCGCGCGGGCGATCAGCCCCTGCAGCCCGCCGACCGAGCGTGCCCAGTCCAGCGCCACCAGGTAATCCTCGACCGCCATCATCGAAGGCGTGTTGATCGTCGCGCCCGAAAAGATGCCGTCGATCAGCTTGCCGCCCTTGGTCAGGCGGAAGATCTTGGGCAGAGGCCAGGCAGGCGTGTACCTTTCCAAGCGGTCCACAGCGCGGGGGCTCAGGATCAGCATGCCGTGTGCGGCCTCGCCGCCCAGCACCTTTTGCCAGCTGAAGGTCACCACATCCAGCTTGTCCCAGGGCAGGTCCATCGCAAAGGCCGCCGAGGTCGCGTCGCAGATCGTCAGACCGGCGCGATCCGCCGGGATCGCGTCGCCGTTTGGCAGGCGCACACCCGAAGTCGTGCCGTTCCAGGTGAAGACAACGTCATTGTCAAAATCGACTGTCGCAAAATCGACGATCTGGCCGTAGTCGGCGGTTTTCACCTCGGCCTCGATCTTCAGCTGCTTGACCACATCGGTGACCCAGCCTGCGCCAAAGCTTTCCCAGGCCAGCATCTCGGCCTTGCGCGCGCCCAGCAGCGACCACATCGCCATTTCCATCGCGCCGGTGTCCGAGGCAGGCACAATGCCGATCTTGTAGTCCGCCGGCACGCCCAGCAGGTCGCGGGTTTCTTCGATGGCGGCCTTCAGCTTGGCCTTGCCCACGGCGGCGCGGTGTGACCGGCCCAGGGCGGCGTCCTGAAGTTTCGACAGTTCGAATGTGGGGATCTTGGCACAAGGGCCCGAGGAAAAACGCGGATTGGCCGGCCGCGTTGCCGGTGTCGTCGTCGTCATATCTGACCTAACCTTCCAGATAGATGCCCCTCGTTGGGGAGGGGTGTCCCACGGGCGGATGTATCCAAGGCAGGCGGGGCCGGCAACCGCCAAAGTTGCGCACGACCGACGATTGGCGTCGAAAAAGCGACGCCCGTGTCGCCGAAAGGAAACTTCCTGCGATTGCAATTGATCGTGCTAGGCTCGGACAGGGCCAAATTTTTGGGCCCCGACTCACAACAAAAAAAGGGAGGGATCGTGATGACATCAGTGAAGTGGCTTGTCGCGGCCGGAATATGCCTTTGGACCAGCGCAGTGTCTGGCGAAACGCTTGTGGAGCGCGGTGAATACCTGGTCGAAGGTCCGGCTGGATGCGGAAACTGCCACACCAGTCCGGTGCCGGGGTCGGCCCCCTATGCGGGCTGGGCGTTGGTCGAACCCGGGTTTGTGGCCCAGGCCAGCAATATCACCCCCGGTGGGCGCATCGCGGACTGGAGCGATGCAGAGCTTGCCCGCGCAATTCGCGAAGGCATTCGTCCCGACGGCAGCGTCATCGGTCCGCCGATGCCAATCATGTTGTACCGCAATTTGTCGGACAGCGACCTGAACGCGATTGTTGCCTATATCCGTACGCTCGAACCGGTCGAAAGCGAGTTTGTCGCCTCGGAGTATCCGTTCCCGCTGCCTCCTGCCTATGGCCCGCCGATCGACAGCGTCCCCGACGTGCCGCGCGAGGTCAGCGTGGCCTACGGGGAATACCTTGCCGGGCCGGTGGCGCATTGCACCGAGTGCCATTCGCTCAAAGACGGGATGCCTGACTTCGCCGGCAACTTTGGTGGCGGTGGTCATGAGTGGCACGGTCCCTGGGGTATTTCGGTGGCGGCCAATATCACCAGCCATGAGGACGGTCTGGCCGGATACACGGACGATCAGATCATCACGATGATCACGCAGGGCATCCGGCCCGACGGGTCAAAGATGAACCCGCCAATGGGCTATCACCACTATGCACGCATGACCGAAGGGGATCTGAAGGCGCTGGTGATGTACCTGCGGACCATCCCGCCATTGCCGTCAGACGGGTAAGGGCTCTGGTCCTTTGAGGCGGGGCGTGCTTTATGCGCCCCGTCAGACCATGGAGGGCCTCATGTATATTGTCTCTTTGATCGCGGCCAAGGGCGGCCTGGACCCGGCAGCAGCCGAGGCTTTGCGCAATGCCTGGGGCGGCGGCGACCTGGTCTGGCTGGCCCCGGATGAAGCCGCCGAGTTTTCCGTGGCCGATGTGCCCGGCAACCGGGCGCAGGTATGGGACGACATGCAGGCGCTGGGCATTGATCTGAACGTCCTGCCCGCCGAGGGGCGGCGCAAGGCTATGTTGCTGGCGGACATGGACAGCACGATGATCCAGCAGGAATGCATTGACGAACTGGCCGAAGAGGCTGGCGTGGGCGAGCGCGTGAAAGATATCACCGCGCGGGCAATGAATGGCGAGTTGGACTTCGAGGGCGCCCTGACCGAACGGGTCGGGCTGCTGAAGGACATGCCGGAAACCATCATTGCCAAGGTGCTGGCCGAGCGGATCACCTTCATGCCGGGGGGCGCGGCGCTGGTGGCGACGATGAAGGCCAACGGTGGCTACGCGGCCCTGGTTTCGGGCGGGTTCACCGCCTTCACGGGCCATGTGGCGGCCGCGCTGGGATTTGACGAGAACCGTGCCAACACGCTGTTGGCCGAGGGGGGTACGCTGACAGGGGATGTGGGCCGCCCGATCCTGGGTCGGCAGGCCAAGGTTGAGGCGCTGGAAGAGATCACGGCGCAGTTGGGAATTTCAGAGGATTCGGTGCTGGCCGTGGGCGACGGCGCGAATGATCTGGGGATGCTGGGTCGGGCGGGCATGGGCGTTGCCCTGCATGCCAAACCCTCGGTCCAGGCGGAATGTGACGTTCGGGTCAACCACGGGGATCTGACCGCACTTCTGTATTTGCAGGGCTACGCGCAGACCGACTTTGCGTCGGTCTGATTGGGGGCTCTGCCCCCTGTCCCCCCGGGATATTTTTAAGCAAGAAGAAAACCGGGGCGCGGTTCAGAAATGCGCCTTGGGTTCGTCGGGTTTTCCGGCCGCCAGGGCCAAGAGGCCACCAAGGCCGGCAAATGCGATCGGGAACATCGTGAAGACGTTGAAGCCGAAAGCGTGATACATGCCCGCCGCCGACAGCAGCAGCAGGATGCCGCCCCAAAGCGCGCGGGCTCGGGCCATGGCGCCGCCGGCGATGGCCAGAACAGGTGCCAGCAGCGAGACGATGCGGATGGTCTGCGGGTCGTCGAAGAGCCCGAAGGTCTCGCCGACTTCTTCGAAGCGGCCCGTAAGCTCGGTATAGCCAAAGCTGAAGAAGCCAACGATCATGGCCAGAAGGCCGGCGATGATGCCAAGCACCAAGGCTGCGTTGCGCATTGTCTTTCCTTTACTCGATACCCAGGGCGGCGCGGACCTCGGGCGTCCAGCCAAGGTGCAGCGTGTCATCCTGCGCGATCAGGGGGCGTTTCATCACGGTGGGATGCAGCGTGATCAGTTGCGCGGCATCCAGCTGACGCTCATCCTCGGACAGATTCCGCCAGGTTGTTGATTTTTTGTTCACTATGGCATCGCCAAAGCGGGAAACCGCCTGTGACAGAACCGACACGGGCACTCCATCACCCCGCACGTCCACCAGGGTGGCGCCTTCCAGTGATTTCAACGCCTTGCGGCACGTGTCACAGGTTTTCAGACCGTAAATTTTCATGCACCCTCTCGCGTCACGTCGATCAAATAATCATCAGTCGGGCATTTTGCACCCTGTTTTGCTTGCTTTTCATCGAAGCGGTGCAATCTTGGAACATGTGACTTTCGTCGATCGGGCGCGGGCTGGCGACATCCCGTGCTCTTGCGTGTTCCACGTGGGCGTTGGTGGCAAAGGCGGTTCCTGGGTTGCAGGGGTCGGAAGCAAGGCAAAAGGAGACACGGGAGATGCCCAGCGGCACCGTGAAATGGTTCAATACCACAAAAGGCTACGGGTTCATTGCACCCGACGATGGCGGCAAGGATGTGTTTGTGCACATCTCGGCGGTCGAACGGTCGGGTCTGACGGGGCTCGCGGACAACCAGAAGATTGAATACGAGTTGAAGGAAGGGCGCGACGGTCGGATGATGGCCGGAGAGCTCAAGCCGCTGTAATCGGATCCTCCCTCCGGCGGTCGAGGAGTTTACCTCGAACGTCCCGTTCTATTCCGTTTTCAGCGATTTCCTGATCGATTCCCAAATTTGGTCATAGCTGCATCAGCACATTGCCCGGGCCGGGGCGCGGTCCGGGCAGTTTTTCCATCAGTCCGTGACGGTGATCGTGATCTGTTCCGACACGATCGGATTGGCATGCGGAATGTGGTTCAGATCCCCAAGCACAAGTTGCAGCGTGTGCGTACCGGGGTCGAGGTCCAGAAGAACCTCGGTCTGGCCGCCGCCAAAGTGCATGTGGTGCTCATCTGACAGGATGCCAAAATCCATCTCGCCCTCTTCGCCTTCGCCCATTGGGGCGCGGTTGATCAGCAGGTGATGGTGGCCGGTGTTCTCTTTTTCCGTACCCGCAGGCGCGACGCCCATGCCGGACAGGCCGAACAGGATCGTGATCGGGCTGCTGACGGATTGCCCGTCTTCCAGATTGATGAAATAGACATAGGCCCCCTCGGGCGCCGGGGTGTCGCCAGCCTGTGCCACGAAGGGTAGTGTGGCCACAGCCAGGCTGCAGACCAGTGCTTTGAATGACATAGCTTATCCTCCCATTATTGGTTTCCGACAGATTCTGCCGGTGCAATCTGTCAACAATACCACGGTTTTCGGGGCTACAGCGCGGGATAGGCGGGATTACGCGTCCAATCGTTTCCGTGCCTCAGACACTGCCCGCAAATACCCCGGTATTGTCCGGCACGCGCCGCGTTTGTGCCAGAATTCACCATCATACCCTTGACCTGACTAAAGATTGAGGAACGCGAGTATGGACCGTCTGACCGAGATGGAGGCTTTCGCGACAGTGGTGGATCAGGGGGGATTCACCGATGCCGCAAAGAAAATGGGGATCTCGAAATCTGCTGTATCCAAGCATGTCTCATCGCTTGAGGCACGATTGGGAGCCCGTTTGTTGAACCGAACCACGCGTCGAGTCAGCCCAACTGAAATCGGCCTTGCCTATTATGACCGCGCCCGCCGCGTTCTGAACGATGCAGGCGAGGCGGATGCCCTGGTGACCTCGATGCAGTCGGCGCCTTCGGGGCTTTTGCGCATCAGCGTGGCGACGGATTTCGGCGTCAATCACCTGAGCCCGATGCTGGGGGATTTCCTGGCCGAATTCCCCGACATCACCGTGAACATGGTGCTGAACAACCGCTACGTGGAACTGATCTCCGAAGGGTTCGACATGGCCGTGCGTATTGGCGAGCTGGAAGACAGCACCCTGCGTGCCCGGAAGCTGACCGAGACGACCAAGCGGATGATCGCGGCGCCCGCGTATTTCGAAAAGTTCGGCCGCCCCCGCCGGATCGACGATCTGAACGAACACAAGCTTCTGCATTATTCAAACCAGGCCAGCGGCAACGTCTGGAAGGTCACCGCGCCATCGGGCGAAAAGCGCCAGGTGCGCACCGCTGGTTGGCTGAGTGTCAACGACGGGCAATCCCTGCTGAACGCCTGTATCGCCGGGCTGGGCATCGCCTATCTGCCGTCCTACCTGTATTCCGAGGCCATGTCCGAAGGGCTGGTTCAGGATGCTATCCCGGATCTGCCGACCGAGACCCAGGGCATCTACGCGGTTTACCCGCCGGGCCGGTTCACCCAGCCCAAGGTCCGCGCCTTCATCGATTGCCTGGCCCATGCCTTTGCCGACAAGGGCCCGACCGACTGGTAAGTTTTCCCTCCTGAGCTCCAGGAAACCTGCGCAAGCCGGGACTTTCGGGTCCCGGTCTTTTTTTATTTTGTCGAGATCAGCACCGCGTCGACGCGGCGGTTCTTCAACCGGCCTTCGGGGGTCAGGTTCGAAGCGATGGGGGACAGAAAGCCGACGCCCTGCGCCGAGATCTGTTCCTTGGCGACGCCATAATCCTGAACCAGGCGCTGTGCGACGCTTGTGGCGCGTTGCTTGGACAGGGCGATGTTGCCGACCAGCGTGCCGACAGCATCGGTGTGCCCGACCAGCACAATTTGCCGGTCCGGATTGGCACGCAGATAGACCGCCAGGTCTGACAGCGACTGGAAAGCGCCGCCGCCCAACTCGGACGAGCCGCTTTCAAAGACCAGATCCTCGAGAACGACATGCCCCTTGGTTTCCAGCTGTTGCACAAGTGACCGGGGCAGGGCCGCGACAGGTTTGGGCGCTTTGGGGACCGTGATCTCGGCCGGGGCGCGCCCGCTGGGACCGGCCTGAAAGATCTGCAGAAAAATGCTGCTGGCAGAGTGGCTGACCAGGATCGACAGGAACTGGCCGTCGTCTTCATGCACCGCGGAAAAGAACCGGAAGTCGGACAGGTTCACATACATGTCGGGCGGCAGGATCACCTCGGTCCCGAAGTTGAAGTCGAATCCGCCGCATTCGACGTCGACACAGTCCAGCAGCGTCGTATAGCCCGCCGCGGCCACCTGGTCGCGCAGCGGAGACATCACCTGCAAAGGCGTGACGGCATCAGCAGGCAGGCGCCAGGCCTGCCGTTGGATAAGCCCGTCGACAGCCACCGCGGGCACGCGTTCCCCATCCCAGGCGCCGACCGGAATGAAATAGGTATCGGGATCGCGGGCATCGTCAAAGGTCTGCACCAGCCCCCCGGGCAGTTGCAGGTCCAATGCCGTGACGTCGGTTGCCCAAAGCGCCAGCAGAAGAACGAGGTATTTAACGGGCCTGGCTGTGATAGTCGTCATTGGGCATCATCGCGGTGGCGCTGGCCACCCGATTGCTCATGTTGAAAAAGGCCGTGACATTGGCGATGTCCCAGATGTCACGATCGGTGAACCCCTGATCCCTCAGTGCGGCGCGGTCGGTCTCTTCGACCTCGGCGCTGGCCTTGGTGACCTTTTCTGTAAACAGCAGCATGGCGCGGTGGCGATCCGACAGATCCGCCGCGCGCCAGTTCATAACCATCAACTCGCCCAGTTTCGGATCCCCCGACAGGGCGCGCACCGCCGCGCCGTGGGCGGTCAGGCAGTAGAAACACTTGTTGATGCTGCTGACCACAACGGCGATCATCTCGCGTTCCAGCTTGCTCAGCCCGCTGTCGGCCAGCATCAGATTGTTGTAGAGCCCGGTAAAGGCGTTCAGCTTTTCGATGTCAAAGGCGTGGGCCTTCAGGACATTGGGCACCATGCCCAGCTTTTCCTCGCAGATGGCGAAATACTTGGCCGTGTCCTCGGGCAATGGATCGACCATTGGCAGGTCCAGCGCGGTTGGCATGTCGGTTTTGCTCATCTGTCCCCCTCAGACGTCCTTGGGCACGCGGTAGTGGTATTGCGCCACAACCTGCATGCCCAGCGATTGGTATAACTTGTTGGCAGGCCGGTTGTCCTGCACGCAAAGCGTGGTCAGCCAGGTCGCCCCCCAGTCGCTGGCCCAATGCGCGGCGGCGCGCATCATCCATTTGCCCAGACCCTTGCGCTGATGCTGAGGCAGGGTTTCCAGCGCGTGCAGCATGGCCACACCGTTGTGAATGCCGACAAAGGCTGTGGCTGCAGGCTGGTCATCGATCCGGCCGAAAAGACCCGTTCGCGGCGGCTTGGCGCGGTCCATGATGGCCTGTCGGGCGGGCCCGATGCCGGCCTGTTCCCAAATCTCGCGCATGATCGCCAGCGGTTCCCAGATGTGAAAGACACTGACCGGCGGCAGCGGCAGATCGGTCAGGTCATGCACCTTGCAGCGATAGAGGTTCACCGGGTCCACACGGCGATAGCCGCGATCCACCAACGCCGCATCCAGCGCCTGATCCTTGTCGCGGATCATGAACAGTGGCTCTTGCCCAAGCATGCGCATCGCCTCTTCGGCGGCAGGCAGATCCTCGGGGTCGACCTGGCCACTGGCGGTCGCGGCCGAGACGCGCTTGCCGCCGCCCTGGCCCTCGCGCAGGGTCCAGGGGCCAGCCCGCAGCACCCGCGCGGCAGGCCAGGTGGCGTCGATGGTCTGAAGCAGGCGCGTGGTGTCGGGCATTCGGCAGGGTCACAAAATTTCGTCCGCTCCGTTATGCGGCCTCTGGGGCAGGCTGTCCATGCAATGCGTGGAAATCCGCCTCAGTCCGCTGAACCGCTGGTCTGGTAACTGGTGACCAACACGTTCTTCATCCGGATTTGCAGAGCTTGCGGATCAGGTCGATCCCTGTTGGATTGGAGCGTCGTCTGGCCCGTGGCAAAGGCCTGGGGCGCAGCAAGCGTGGACAGGGTCAGGGCAAGGGCAAGAAAGCGTGTCATTGAAATATCCTCGGTCATATGAATACGACCAAGACTGCCCGACCTTGGGGCGCCGCGACAGTCCGGTATTCCGGGCTATGCGGGGAACAGCGCCGCCAGCCGGGTCATCGCCGCGTCCACCTGCGCGCCATCCTGCCCGCGGATGACGATGTTGGCTCCGAAGACGCCGTTCTTCTGAAACGGATAAGACCCGATGGACAGGTCGGGATAAGCCTGCGCAAGCTCGGACAGCGGCCCGGCAATCTCTCCCTCGCCGCGATTGATGCGCAGGCTCTGGCTCAGCAGCGGCGCGCCGCCGGTCAGGCCGGGCAGGACGCTGGCGACCATGGCCTGAAAGACCGAGGGCACACCCGCCATGACATGCACGTTGCCCAGCGTGAAACCCGGCGCGATCGAGACCGGGTTGTCGATCAAGGTCGCCCCATCGGGGATTCGGGCCATGCGCTGGCGGGCGGCGTTGAACTCGGACCCCTGTCGATCGTAATGCGCCTGCAGCAACGCGCGGGCGTCATCGCGGATGTCGATGTGCACGCCAAAGGCGGCGGCGATGTTGTCGGCGGTGATGTCGTCATGCGTCGGGCCGATCCCGCCCGAGGTAAAGACAGTGTCATAAGTCTCGCGCAGGGCGTTGACGGCCGCCACGATGGCCGGCCCTTCGTCCGAGACCACGCGCACCTCTTTCAGATCGATGCCGGCCTTGGTCAGTTCACCGGCGAGGTAGTGCATATTGGCGTCGCGGGTGCGGCCTGAAAGGATCTCGTCTCCGATCACAAGCATGGCGGCGGTGGGGTTGGGCATGGGGGCATCCTTGTCAGCGGTTTGCCCACGGTATAGGCCCCTGCCATGCAGTTTCAAACCCCGCTGATCCCCGCCACGCTGATCCGCCGCTACAAACGCTTTCTGGCCGATTGCCGGTTGCAGGACGGGCGCGAGGTCACAGCCCATTGCGCCAACCCCGGCTCGATGATGGGGCTGGCAGACCCGGGCCTGCGGATCTGGCTAGAGCCCAACGACGACCCGAAAAAGAAGCTCAAATTCGGCTGGCGGCTGGTCGAGCATACCTCGGGCCATTTCACCGGTGTCGACACCGGCGTGCCGAACCGGATGCTGCGCGCCGCGCTGGAGGCGGGGCAGGTCGCGGGGCTGGAGGGGTATGAGAGCGTGCGGCCCGAGGTGAAATACGGCACCGGCAGCCGGATCGATTTCCTGCTGACCGGCGCTGGGCGGCCAGATGCCTATGTCGAGGTGAAATCGGTGACCCTGTCGCGCCAGCCCGGACTGGCCGAGTTTCCCGACAGCGTGACGACGCGCGGGGCCAAGCATCTGGGCGAACTGGCCGAGATGGTCGCCCAGGGACATCGGGCGGTGATGCTGTATCTGGTCCAACGCACCGATTGCGAAGGGTTCGATCTGGCGGCAGATCTGGACCCGACCTATGCGGCGGCCTTCGCAGCGGCACGACAGGCGGGGGTCGAGGCGCTGTGTTTCGACTGCGGGATTACGCCCGAAGGCGTGACCCTTGGGCGGGCCTTGCCGGTTCTGGCGTGATCCTCAGGGCCTTGGCACCGTGAGCGCGGGATCATAGGCAAAACTGATCTCGTGCCGCTCTTTTGAAACGCCCTCGCTGTCAAAGCGCGACACGGTCTGTACATGTGGCACCCGCGAAAACGGGTCCATAGCCCCGCCGTCGTCATAAAGTGCCGCGATTGTGTTGGCGCAGTCGTCCGCACAAACCGGCGTAGCGCACAGCAGGCATGCTGCAACTGCCGAAAATTTCATGAAAAATTCCTCCGAAAATCCCTTGGCTCAAAGCCTAGCAAAGCGCCTGCGTCGCAGGCAAGCGCGCGCCTCTGGTCACTGGCGGTGAACCGCATTACATAAGGGCCTCAAAGTCAGGAGTTTGACCGTGAACGAAGACACACGTGGCCGTTTGACCCGTGACGGCATCCGCATCTACAGCGAGGCCGATTACGCAGGCATGCACAAGGCAGGCGCTTTGGCGGCGCAGATCCTTGATGAGGTGGCCGAGCATGTCTTTGTCGGCCAGACCACGGGCGCGCTTGATGCCTTTATCCAGCGCCGCGTCGAAGAGGAAGGCGCGACCTCGGCCACGATTGGCTACAAGGGGTACAAGCACGCCAGCTGTATCAGCATCAACCACGTGGTCTGCCATGGCATTCCGGGTGAGAAGCGGCTGAAGGATGGCGATATCCTGAACATCGATGTCACGGTGATCGTGGACGGATGGTTCGGCGACACCAGCCGCATGTATGTGGCGGGCAAGCTCAGCCGCAAGGCAGAGCGGCTGATCCAGGTCACCCACGATGCCCTGATGCTGGGGATCGAGGCGGTCAAACCCGGCAACACCTTTGGTGACATCGGCAACGCCATCCAGACCTATGCCGAGGGTCAGCGCATGTCGGTGGTCCGCGACTTCTGTGGCCACGGGCTGGGCCGCGTGTTCCACGCCCCGCCCAACGTGCTGCACTATGGCCGCGCGGGCACAGGGCCTGTGCTGGAGGAAGGCATGTTCTTCACCATCGAGCCGATGATCAACCTGGGCCGCCCGGAAACCAAGGTGCTGTCCGACGACTGGACCGCCGTGACCCGCGACAAGTCGCTGAGCGCGCAGTTCGAACACTCGGTCGGCGTGACCTCGGACGGGGTCGAGATCTTTACCCTTTCGCCGTCAGGCAAGTTCCACCCGACCTACGGTTGATCATCCGGTTTGGTGTCATCCCAGCGTCGCCACAGCTGCAGCAACAGTGTGCTGTGGCCAATCGGGACAATTGCGTCGTGGATGAAGACCGGCCCGGTGTCCGGGCGCGGCGGGGCGGTGCGCACCTCTTCCTTTTCGCGGGTGGCGAACAGTGGGGCAAAGGTGGCAAGCGTGCTCATGCCGATACCCTAGCACCGATTCGTGAACATCAGGCACACTTTCCTGCGATGCCGGGTCAGGCGGCCTCCAGAACGGTGACCCAGCTGTCGCCGTAGCGGCGGTGTTCCAGCAGGTCATAGCCCGGGGGCGCGTCCTGGGCGGCGTTTTCTTCCCAGACGATCAGTGCCTCGGGGGCAATCCAGCCAGCCTCGCGCGCGGCGGTCAGGGCGGTTGTGCCCATGTCCTTGCCATAGGGCGGGTCGAGGAAGATCAGATCGCAAGGCGCATCCGACGGCGGCAAGCGGCGGGCGTCGCGGGCCAGGACGGTGGTTTCGTCGGCACAGCCCAGCAGGCGGATGTTGCCCTTGATCAGCGATTGCGCCTTTCGGCCATCATCGACAAAGGTCACATGCGCCGCACCGCGCGACAGCGCCTCGAGCCCCAGCGCGCCGGTGCCTGCGAACAGGTCCAGCACCCGGGTGCCGTCGAAGGGGTCGCCAAAGCGGCCCCCGGCCAGCATGTTGAACAGGCTCTCGCGCACCCGGTCGGTGGTTGGGCGCAGATGCGCGCCCGCGTCGCCCTTGCCAACGGCGGTCAGCGCCCGCCCCCGGAACCTGCCTGCAACGATCCTCACGCTTTCAACAGCGCCTTGAGGTTGGTTTCGGGATCCGCGACCGCCGCAGGGTCAGGGGATTTGCCGCTTTCGATCAAACGCTTGCCGACCATATAGGCGCGCGGGTCGTTCATGGCATCCAGCGCCAACAGGGTGTCATCGCGGTAATACCAGAACGAGACGGTGCCGCCTTCGCCCTGCCGGGTGACAACGCGGTTGTAGCCGGTCGAAAGGCCCGCGATCTGCAGTTTCACGTCGTACTGATCGGACCAAAACCAGGGCTTGGCCTCGTAGTCTCGTTCCGCGCCCATGATGTTGTCGGCCACACATTCCGCCTGATCGATGGCGTTGCCAACGCTTTCAAGGCGGATGCGCCCGCCGTTGTGTGGGAATGACGCGCAGTCGCCCGCGGCCCAGATGCTGGGATCGCTGGTCTGGCCCAGGGCATTGGTCTTGATGCCGTTCTCGATCTCAAGCCCGCAGGCCTCGGCCAGGTCAGTGGCAGGGGTGATGCCGACGCCGACAATGACAAAATCAAGCTCAAGCTCGGTCCCATCGGTCAGGACCGCGCCCGTGACCGCGGTGTCGCCGGTGATGTGGTCCAGGCCCACACCTTCGCGCAGGTCGACGCCGTGGGAGGTGTGCAGGTCGCGGAAATAGGCCGAGGTTTCGGGGGCGGCGACACGCTGCAGGATGCGGTCGCTCATTTCGACCAGCGTAACCTGCAGGCCCAGCTTGGCGGCAACCGCTGCGGCCTCGAGCCCGATGTAGCCGCCGCCGACGATCAGGACTTTGGCGCCCGTGGTGCAGCGGGGGGCCATCTGGTCGACGTCTTTCAGGGTGCGGACCACGTGGACACCGTCGAGCGCCCCGCCGATCCTGGCGGGCAGGCTGCGGGGGACGGAGCCGGTGCAGAGCGCGAGGTGATCAAAGGCGATGGTCTGGCCACCTGCCGTGACCTGCTTGTTGGCCCGGTCGATGGCCTCGACCGTCACATCAAGGTGCAGGTCGATGTCGTTTTCGCCATAAAAGGTCTCGGGACGCAGCAACAGGCGGTCTTCGGTCATCTCGCCCAGAAGATAGGCCTTGGACAGGGGCGGGCGCTGATAGGGCGGCACGGGCTCTTCGCCGATCAGGGTGATCTTGCCGTCAAACCCATTGCCGCGCAGACGCGCCACCAGCGAGGCCCCGGCCTGTCCGCCGCCGATCACCACCACGTTTGTCATCTGCCGCTCCTTTGCGTCTTCCGGTTGGTCAATTCCGTTTGAACGCTATATGCCCGAATGTGGGAAACGCAATTCTAGGAGCGAACAAAAGATGTCGATTTCGGTTGGAGATACACTGCCAGACGCCACGCTGTTGCGGATGGGCGCCGAAGGACCCGAAGAAGTTCAGCTTGGCGACAAGGTGAAAGGACGCAAGGTCGTGATCTTTGGTCTGCCAGGGGCGTTCAGCGGCACGTGCACGACGGCACAGGTGCCGAGTTTCATGCGGACCAAACCGGATTTCGAAGCGAAGGGCGTCGACGAGATCATTTGCATCGCCGTGAACGATCCGTTCGTCATGGGCGCCTGGGGCGAATCGACCGGCGCGACTGACGCTGGCCTGACCTTCCTTGGCGACCCGAGCGGGGCTTATGCGCAGGCGATTGGCATGGCGTTCGACGCCGGTGCGGTCGGATTTTTCGGACGCCTGCAGCGTCACGCGATGCTGGTCGAGGACGGGGTCGTCAAGATCCTGAACCAGGGCGATGTGCCCGGTCAGTGCGAAATCGCCGCCGGGGAAACGCTGTTGGAGATGATCTGATCTGCTAGGATGGGCGGGTGCACCAGAGGAGGTCTGAATGTTCCCGCCCATCCCGATCCTGCGCAGTTTCGACGAAACTGAGACGCGGGCGTTTTATGTCGATTTTCTTGGCTTCGAGATTGTTTTTGAGCATCGGTTTGCGCCCGGTCTGCCGCTTTACATGTCCGTCAAGCGTGGCGACTGCGAGCTGCACCTTTCTGAGCATGGAAATGTGTCAGCGACCGAAAGCTCGGTCCGCATTCCCATGCGTGATGTGGCTGGGTTTCGCGATCAGCTGAACGCCAAGGGGGTCCTCGGCGCGCCGCTTGAGAGCCATGACCAGAGCTATGGCTGGCGCGACATGTCGGTTGTGGATCCGGCCGGCAACACACTGATGTTTTGCGAAGATCTGGATTGGCTGGATCAAGGCTGAGGCCGCGGCGTCCTTGGCTTCTGTCGAAAGGAATGCGCCTGCGGCGCATGCATGATATCTCGGGGTCCGCCTTTGGCGGTCCCCTGCGGGTTTGCCTCCGGCGGGGATATTTTTGGCAAGAAGAAGATCAGGTCGCGAGGGCGTCCATCTTGCGCGCTAGCTTTGCGTCAAGGTCGCTGAGGCCGCCTGCATCATGGGTGGTGAGCGTGACCGTCACCGTCTTGTAGACATTGAACCATTCCGGATGGTGATTCCATTTCTCGGCCCAGAGCGCGGCCTGGGTCATCCAGCCGAAGGCCTGCACGAAATTCTTGAACTGGTAGGTCTTGGTGATCGCGTCGCGGTCAGGGACCTGCGTCCAGCCTGTGTCTGCGAGCTCGGAAATGAGCGCCGCGCGGTCGTCTGAACTGAGTTTTTCGGTCATTCCTGTTCCTCCACCCGGTCCTTTCGGAAGGGACCATAGCTTGTCAGCACTTCAATGTCCTGGTTCACCGCTGCGCGTTCGGCGCGGAGGAACCGTTGCACGGCTTCGGCAAAGCCCTGGTCGGCGATCCAGTGCAGCGAATGGGTTTCCACCGGAAGGTAGCCGCGCGCCAGTTTGTGTTCGCCCTGGGCCCCGGCCTCGACCCGCTGCATGCCGTGCTGGATGGCAAAGTCGATGGCCTGATAATAGCAGGCCTCGAAATGCAGGCAGGGGTGATCTTCGATGCAGCCCCAGTAGCGGCCATAGAGCGTTTCACGTCCGATGAAGTTCAGCGCGCCCGCGACATAGGTGTTGTCGCGGTGCGCCATCACAAGCGCGATGTCGTCGCGCAGGGTGTCCTGGGCGATGTCAAAGAAGGCGCGTGTCAGGTAGGGGGTGCCCCATTTGCGTGCGCCGGTGTCCTGGTAGAAGCGCCAGAAGGCGTCCCAATGGTGGGGCTCGATTGCGTCGCCGGTCAGGGTTTCGATCTCGCCGCCGAAAGCCTGGGCGCGCGCGCGTTCCTTGCGGATGTTCTTGCGTTTGCGCGAGCTGAGCGAGGCCAGGAAATCGTCGAAGGTCGCGTAGCCGTCGTTGACCCAGTGGAACTGCTGCGAGGTGCGGCGCAGAAGGCCGATCTCTTCGCCAGCGATGGCCTCTGCTTCGGTGCAGAAGGTGACGTGCAACGAGCTGAGCTCGTTGCTGGCGGCCAGTTGCACGGCGCCCTGAATGAGCGCTGTCAGGCCGATGGTTTCGAACCCCGGACGGGTCAGGAAGCGGCGGCCGGTGGCGGGGGTGAAAGGCACGGCGATCTGCAGTTTCGGGTAGTAGGCGCCGCCTGCGTTTTCATAGGCATGGGCCCAGTTGAAATCGAAGATGAATTCGCCCTGGCTGTGGCTCTTGGCGTAAAGCGGCGCGACCGCGATCACCTGACCTCTGTCGCGGGCCACCAGATAGCGCGGGTCCCAGCCGGTGCCGCGCCCGACCGATCCGCTGTCTTCCAGCGCGGTCAGGAAGCGGTGCGTCGTGAAGGGATCAAGTGGCCGACCGTCCGTCGCTTCGGGGCAGGCGCAGGCGTCCCAGTCCGCCTGTGCGATCTGGTGGATGGACGAGACGGCTTCGATCTCGATGGCTTGTCCGGGGCTTTGATCGGTCATGCTTTGCCTTTCGGGGCACTATGTGTGCGCCTTGCGGCAAGGTTCAAGCCAGATAGCCTTCGAAGGTCACGTTCTGCGCGAATTTCCGGGCTTGCGCCTCGGCCTGTGGCGACTGGATCGTCCAGCACAGCACATTCGCCCCCGATTTCAGCAGTTCACGCAAACGCGGCGCGGCGAGGTCGGCGGCATTGTGGCTGACAAAGCTGCTATTGGTGCGGGCAAAGTCCGGGATGCAGCGCAGCTCGACCAGGCGCGCGTCGGGGATGGATGTCCAGTCCTGTTTGAGGAAGGCGCAGGTGGTCAGACCCACGGGCAGGTCCGGGCGCTGGGCTGCGATCCGTGCGACGGAATGGGGGTTGAAGGACATGATCGCGACGTCACCGGGATAACTGTCCAGTGCTGCCAAAGTGGCGTCTTCCAGCAACCCGATGTCGGGGCCCAGGGCGCCGTCCTGATCCTTGATCTCGATCAGGACCGGGACGCGGCCCGCCACCAGATCCAGAACATCGGCCAGGGTCGGGATGCCTTCGGCGCCGTGCTTCAGGGAAAACCGGGCCAGCTCGGCGGCGGATCGGTCGCGCAGGCGCCCGGTCTCGCCAGTGAGCCGGTCCAGATCATAATCGTGATAGACCATGGCCTGACCGTCCGCCGAGAGTTGCAGATCGATCTCGATCCCATAGCCATGGTCGATGGCGGCCTGCACCGCCGCCCGCGAGTTCTCGGGGCGTCCGTCCGTCACATCGTGCAGCGCGCGATGGGCAATCGGGCGGGTCAGAAAGGCGGCGGGCAGGGCGGGCATCAGGCGATCTCGAAAATGCCTTCGATCTCGACAGCGACGCCAAAGGGCAGCGAGGCGGCCGAGACGGCCGAGCGCGCGTGGCGGCCCTTGTCCCCCAAAAGCGCAACCATCAGATCCGAGGCGCCGTTGATCACCTTGGGCTGTTCGCCATAGTCGGCGGTCGAATTCACAAAGCCCACCAGTTTCACGACGCGCACCAGCCGCGACATGTCCCCGCCGCAGGCCGCTTTCACCTGCGCGAGCAGGCTCAGCGCACAGGTTTGCGCGGCTGTGGCACCGGCTTCGGTGTCCATGGTGTCGCCCAGTTTGCCGAGGATCATGCCATCGGGTCCGTTCGAAATCTGGCCCGACACATAAAGCGTCGATCCGGTTTGCACATAGGGCACATAGTTGGCCGCAGGCGCGGGGGCGTCGGGCAGGGTCAGGCCAAGCTCGGCCAGTTTGGTCTCGAAATCAGACATTGGGGCACCTCTTGTTGTTCCGCGCGAGACGCTAGGCCCGGGGCCTGCAATTTGGAAGGGCTGTCGTTGCGCGACAGGGGCCTTTTTTGTGCCAACGGTCGCCACCTGCAACTGACCGCGCCCCTGCGCGGTCTCGTACTGCGTGCCCCCGAAGGGGCACACAATTTGATAGGAACCAACGCATCCCGAAAGGGGCGGGATACGCGGTCTTGTTCAGTCGACTTTGCCGATCGACCAGAAGAAGGTCTCACCCGAGCTGTCATCGACACCGTCGTTGTCGGTCGACACCCATGCCGTGCCATCGTCAAAGATTGCCAGACCTTCGACCTTGTCGACCACGTAGCCGCCAAAGCTCTGCAGGTCGGGCACCAGGTCGCGCACCAGTTCTTTCGACACCACCGGCAGCTCGCCACCAAGCGCTGCAGGCACCATTTCGGCAGCAGGGATGCGGTAGATCTTCTTGGTCACAACGTTCGACCCGATCTGGTTGTCGCGCTCAATGACATAGACATGGTCACCGTGTGCCACGATCTCCGACAGACCCACCCAGCCCTTGGCAGGCTCGGCCTTGGGATAGTGCACAGCGCCCCATTCCTTGGTTTCAAGGTTGTAGGCCACCAGTTTGACGTGGTTCTTGGGATCGTCTTTCCACTCGCGCTGCACGGCCATCCACAGGGTGTCGCCCACCTTGGTGATACCTTCAAAGCCAAAGCGCTTCTCGACCGCCATCAGCTCTGTCGGCAGGCCGATCTCACCCTTGCGGTTCTTGATCACGCCGTCCTTGGTGACGTGGTAGATCGCGTGGGGGATGACACGGTCGGTGCGGCCTTCCGACGCGACATAGAAGCCGCCCTTGCCGTCCAGCGTGATGCCTTCCATGTCGATCTGCTGCGCCGGGTTGCCATCCTGACGAACCACCGGGATCGCGTCCACGATGGTGGCAGGCTTGGTCTTGGTGTCGATCTTGAAGATCGTCGGCTGGAACAGGTAGAAGCTGTCGTTCACCGCCCAGACGATACCGTCCTCATCAGCCACCATGCCCGAGATCGCGCCCCAGCCGATCAGTTCGTCCGCGCCTTTGGAGGTCAGCTGCGGGTACATGGCTTCGGCGTCCTGATACTCAAAGATCATGACATGCGCGCGCACGCCGCCGTCTTCGATCAGATCCACTTCGTTGGCCGAAATCAGCAGGCCGCGTTCCGGGATGGCAACATAGCCTTCCGGCCCGATGCCCGAGGGCAGCAGCTGCTTCAGAACCGGGTTCGCCGGGTCGGTCGCATCGTAGACGCCGACAGCCGAGCCACGCTCGGAGCCGACAAAAACCATCGGCGTGCCGCCAAAGGTGGCGGTTTCGATCGACTCGGGCTCAACGCCTTTGCTGTCGGACCGTTTGTCCGGGTAGTGGCCGATCTGGATCAGAGCGTATTCAAACGATACGCCGCTTTCGTAAACCACGGTGCCGTTCTTGTTGAACAAGGTCCACCCGCGCGAGCCGCCGTCCATGTCACCTTCGTTGGCGGTGGCAAAGTGATCGTCGTCCAGCCATTTCACCGCGTCGGGTTCGCGCTTGCGGCCCGGCTGGCTTTCGTCAAAGCGCAGGATGGCGCGCTCGTCCGTGGCGTCGATGCCTTCCAGATCCACGGCACCAGCCGAGAAATGGTTCAGGATGGTGCCATCGGGCGAGACAACAACCATGTGGTTGTTTTCCTGCAGCGTCACGACGGTTTCACCCAGACCGTTGATGTCCACAAATTCCGGCTCGGGGTCGTGGCCATCCACTTCCGCCAGACCGATCATGTCCACGGCCTTCAGGCTACCACAGTCCAGACCCGCGGCGCTGGTGTTCACCATAACCAGGAAGCCCGCAGGCATCTGGCCGGTGCGGCCGTCGCCCAGGTCTTCGTCACGTTCGTTCTCGATGGCGACCGAAACGAACGCACCGTCTTTCGACACAGCGATCGAATCCGGCTGACCGCCCAGATCGCAACGGCCCAGCTCGGTGCCCGAGGCAACGTCGATGGCGGCCAGGAAGCCCGACGGCGCGACATAGCTTTCCGAGGTGTTCACACCAACATAGGCAACCGAGCCCGCGATGGCGACCGAGGTCGGCTCGCCGTCCAGGGCGATATTGCCCTTGGGCTGGGGGTTCGCCGGATCGGTGATGTCGATCAGACCAATCGCCTCGAGCGGGCTGTCGGTGTAGACCAGCGTCATGCCATCGGCGGTCACATCGATGATCTCGGCCGAAGTCTCGCGCGAGGTGTCCTCGCCCGCCGCCATGTTCAGCGTCGTTTCAAAGCTTGCAATGCGGTTGAAGTTCATCTCTGCCAGCGCCGACCCAGCGGTCAGGGCTACGGCAGAGGTCAGACAGATGGTGCGAATGACCATGAAAGCCCCCAATAAGGAATAGTGCAGGGGCCTCCTGAGGGTTTTCGATGACGAACGCGCAACGATTTCGTTACGGTTTTGTAAAAGGGGCGTTGGCTGCCGCACGACCTGTCGCAAGTCAAGTGCGGATTGTCATGGTTGTGCACAACCTGGGTGCGTTTTATCAAATTGGGCGCAAAAGAGACGCTGCACATATATTTTTGGAATTGAATTTTAAACCGGGTTGTCTACGATCCTCGCTATTCGTGGGATGTAGATGTTGTTTTGAGGACGTATTGATTATGAAAATGCTCTTGCACAGCCTTGGTACGGCTGCAGTGTGCCTGTCATTGGGGCAGGCCGCCATCGCGCAACAGGGTGCGGCACAGGTCGATTCCATCGTGCAGGCTCTGGATTCCGGCCCCGCGACACGGTCGATCAACAATCCGGCGACGGCCATGTTGTCGGCAGACCGGTTCATCCCGGCGGGGTATGATTTCCCCACGCACACGATGTATATCCCCTTTGAATCAGGGGGTCACATGATCTCGTACGAGGGGATGAGCGCGCTGCGCTCGATTGCGGCGGCGATGCTGGATCCCGACCTGGGCAGCTTCAGGTTCCAGGTGGCGGCGCATATGCCACAAGCTGCCGATGCCTTGCCCGTTAGCTCGCGCCGGGCGCAGGTCGTGGTGGATCACCTCGCCACCTTTTATGGCATCCCGCGCGAAAACCTGATCCCTGTCGGATATGGCGACATGAAGCTGTCAAACCCGACGGCGCCGGGGGATGCCCTGAATGAGCGTATAGAATTTATTAACGTCACATCGTTGAAATAAGCACAGCGGAAGGAATTGATTATGTCGTTTCTCAGGACAATAGCGGTGCTTTTGGCAGGATTGGTCTTTGCAACCGCAGCACACGCCAAACGTGTCGCGCTGGTGATTGGCAACAGTGCCTATCAACATGTCTCGGCGCTGCCCAATCCGGCCAATGATGCCCGCGCCATGGCGGACAAATTCGAAAGCCTGGGTTTCGAAGTTGTCGAAGGGTACGACCTGGACCAGACCGACCTGACACGTAAGTTGCGCACCTTTGCCCGCGCCGCCAACTCGGCAGAGATTTCGGCGATCTTTTATGCGGGTCACGGGATCCAGGTGCACGGCAAGAATTATCTCGTGCCGGTCGACGCCAGGCTGAACGACAGTTTCGACTGGGAATTCGAAGTGACCCCGATCGAGGATTTCATCAAGCAGGCGCAGCGGGCCTCGGGCGCAAGTCTCGTGTTTCTGGATGCTTGCCGCGACAACCCGCTGCCACAGGAAGTTGCCCGCTCGTTGGGGCTGAACACGCGCAGCGCCGGTGGGCGTGGCCTGGCCCCGATCGAGGTTGAGGACCGCACCAGCGGTCTGGCTATCGCCTTTGCCACCAGCCCCGGCGACGTGGCGTTGGACGGGTCCGGCGACCATTCGCCTTTCACCGAAGCGTTGCTCAAGCACATTGGCGCGGCCAACACCGACATCAGCGTGGTGATGAACCGCGTCACGGGCGAGGTCATGGACATCACCGAAAAGGCGCAGCGGCCGTGGATCAACGCCTCGCTTGACGGCGACCTGATCCTGAACCCCGTGGCCATTCAAGAGCCACAGCCGCAGGTGGTTGCCGTGGCGCCGGTTCAGCAGGTCCAGCCGCAGGTGGCGGCGCGGGGCGCCAGCAGCTTCGAGGAAGAAAAGTTCATGCTGGAGCTTGCCAAGGACAGCGGCGATCCGGCGGACTACCAGGCCTATCTCGATCTGTTTCCGCAGGGACGCTTTGCCCAAATCGCCCGCAATGCGATCAAGCGCATCGAAGACGCCGCAGCGCCGGTTCAGCCAGTGCAGCAGGCTGTGGCCGAACAGCCGGTTGAGGTCGAGGAAGAGCCGGTCGAAGTCGCCGCTGTCGCCGAACCGGTCACCCAACCGGTTGACGACAGCGCAAAGCAGCAGGTCACCCGGTCGCTCGCAGCGCCGCTCAGTCTTGCGGTTACGGATGCGGTGCGATTCCAGCCTTCGAACCAAAACGACGAGGTGCTTTTGAACCTTGACCGCGCGCAGAAGAAGTCGGTGCAAGCACGTCTGAATGCCCTTGGCATCAATGTCGGCGGAGTTGATGGGTCCTGGGGCAGAAAGACCCGCGCCGGGATCACACAATGGCAGATGGGAAACACGTTGCCGGGGACCGGTTTTCTGAACGTTGCGCAGTACCAACTGCTGATTGTTCAGTCTGAACTGCAGTACCAGAGTTGGCTTTCAACGCGACCGGCGCAGCAGACATTTCAAGGGTCTTCCAGGGTTTCCAGCGGGTCTTCGTCGCGCCGCAGTGGTTCCAACGATGGGTTTAACAGCTTCATCAACGGTGTTGGTCAGGGTCTGGGCAACGCATTTGGAAACAAGATTTTCAGATAATTTTTCTCGAAAAGAGACAATCAGGAAAATGGCGCAATGATCTCTTTGCGCCATTTTCTGCGAAGTAATGTCTGAGCGGCACGAATTTGGCGTCAGAGGGTGTGGATGGTCACTCCACCCGTTCGGACAGGCTGTTGGCCAGCCGCATCAGGCCGATGGCCTCTTGCCGATAGCCATAGGGATCCGCGCCGCGGGTCTCGGTCGCCAGAGCCTCGGCATCCTGTATCGACCAGTCCCCCATCAGGTCCGACCCGCGCAGGATTTGCCCAAACCCGGCGATCGCGATGCCGAACCGTGCGTCGGCCGAGATACCGCCCATATCGGCCAGGATCGGGGTTTCGATCAACTGGCTTTCGTCCGCGCCGGGCGCCTTGTGGCGCAGGCGCAGAAAGCCCAACTCGCTTGGGTCCCCGCCCACGGGCGCCGCGCCATAGCGCAGGGGATCGGTCAGCCGCGCGTCGGACCCCACGGGCGTAACCTCGTAGATCGCGGTGACCTGATGGCCTGCGCCAATGTCCCCGGCGTCGACCTTGTCGTTGTTGAAATCCTCGCGTTTCAGCGCGCGGGTTTCATAGCCGATCAACCGGTATTCGGCGACGGCGGCGGGGTTCCATTCGACCTGGATCTTCACGTCATCGGCAATCGGGAACAGCGCGCCCGACAGCTGATCGACCAGCACCTTTTGCGCCTCGCTCAGCGTATCGATATAGGCCGCCGTGCCGTTGCCGTTCTGCGCAAGCGCCTGCATCGTGGCATCGTCAAGGTTGCCACGGCCAAAGCCCAGCACACTCAGATAGGTGCCACTGTCGCGCTTGTCCGCGATATAGTCCTTCAGCGCCTCGGGATCGCTGAGGCCGACGTTGAAGTCTCCGTCCGTGGCCAGGATCACACGACTGACCTGACCGTCTTCGGCCATCTCGGCGGCGGTGGCATAGGCCTGTTGCAGACCCGCCTGCCCGGCAGTGCTGCCACCGGCATCCAGCGCGTCCAGCGCCGCCAGAATCTTGGCACGCTCGCTGGCCGGTGTCGGATCCAGCACCCGACCCGCGCTGCCCGCATAGGTCACGATCGAGACCTCGTCTTCGGGCCGCAACTGTCCCAGCATCAGCCGGAAGCTTTGTTTCAGCAGGGGCAGTTTATTTGCCTGATTCATCGAGCCGCTGGTGTCGATCAGGAACACCAGGTTCAGCGGCGGGCGGTCTGTCACCTGCGCGCCCTGCAAAGCGATGTGCACCAGTTGCGTGCCCCCGTTCCAGGGCGTGCCAGTCACGCTGACGGTTGGGCGAAAGGCCTTGCCCGCGTCGGGCGCGGCGTAGTCATAGGGGAAATAGTTGATCATTTCTTCGACCCGGACGGCCTCGGCGGGCGGCAAACGGCCGGACATCAGCGAATTGCGGACCACGGCATAAGAGGCCGTGTCGACGTCGATCGAAAAGGTCGAGACGGGCTCTTCGGCGGTGACCTTCAGCGGGTTGTCGTCGGCGTTGGCAAAGGTTTCGGTGTCGATCTCGGGGGCGATGATCACGGGGTCGGCGGCGATCGCGGGCATCAAGGCGCGCGGCGCGGCTTTGGCGACCGGTTGCGGCGACGGACGCGCGCGCATTTCGACGGCATCGAGCGAAATCTCGGCGGCTTCCTCGACGATGACCGGCTCGACCATGGGGGCAGACTGGGCAACCGGCTCGGCTTCGGGCGCGCCACCGGTCAGCGACGTCAACCCGCCCAGCGGGCCATTCGAGACGCGCTCGCTCTGGGTCATCGGGAAGACGGCGATCATGGCCACGGCGACAATTGCCGTGCTGCTGACCAGGGCGCCGCGCAGGGGGAAATTGGCAAACATGTGAATGACTCCTCTGAAAAGCCCCTTTGGGGGGCGAACAGAGGTTTGACGCATGTCGTCCGTCGATCCTTGGAGGTCGTCGAAATTTTTTTGCGCCAGGGCGAGGTTTTCCACCTTCCGCGCGGGATCGGCCTGCGGGGTTGCGGCCTGCATCAGGTCCTTGAGGTCGTCGAGATCGTCGCTCATTCCGTCACCTCCTTCATTGCGCGCAGGCGTTTCTTGGCCTCGGATATGCGCCAGCTGACCGTGCCTTCGGACACGCCCAGAACCTCGGCCACCTGCGCGTGGGTCAGATCATCCAGAACCAGCGCCAGCGTGTCGCGCAGATCATCAGGCAGGGCGCGCATCATTGCCTGCAAGGTGTCCAGCGCCTGCGCCTGTTCATCATCGGCGGCGCGGCGTTCGGTTTCCCAATCGCCCCAGCCCTCGGCGGCCCTGGCGTGGGTCATCTGCCGCCGCCGCCGGTCCTGGGCGGCATTCACCGTGACACGGTAGAGCCAGGTCGTCACCTTGGCCTGCCCCCGAAAGCTGCGCAGTTTCGCAGGCAGGGCGGCGCAGATGTCCTGTGTCAGGTCCTCGGCTTCGGCCCGGCTGCCGGTCAGGCGAAAGGCCAGTGCAAAGAGCCGGTCATAGACCCGCTCCATCAACACGGCAAAGGCCGCGCGGTCGCCGTTGGCGGCGGCCAGTGCCAGGGACTCGTCGCTGGTATCCATACGCATCACAAAGCTTGGACGCGCGCGGATCGTCAATCCTTGGAAAAATTTTCAGAATTTTTCCGCGCAGGTGTCAGCCTGCCTCGTCAACCACATCTGCATGAAGGTGCCGTTCGCCGCGCGCCTCGGACAAAGCGATCTGTTTCTGCCGCTCGCGAAAGCGCGCCTTGTCCTCGTCCGAAGTCTGGTCGATGCACAGGTGGCAGGACACGCCGTGTTCATATTCGGGCCGCTCTCGATCCTCGGGCAGGATCGGGTGGCGGCAGGCGTGGCACAACACATGCGGGCCTTCGACCAGCCCGTGCCCGACCGAGACGCGGCCATCAAAGACAAAGCATTCGCCCTGCCAGGTGCTGTCGTCCTGCGGCACCTCTTCGAGGTATTTCAGAATGCCGCCTTTCAGGTGATAGACGTCCTCGACCCCCTGGCTCATCAGGTAGTTGGTGGACTTCTCACACCGGATGCCGCCGGTGCAGAACATCGCGATGCGCTTGTTGTGAAAGCGGTCCTTGTTCGCCTCCCACCACGCCGGGAACTCGCGGAAGGTTTCGGTTTTCGGATCGACTGCCCCGTCGAAGGTGCCGATGGCGACCTCGTAGTCGTTGCGGGTGTCGATCACTGCCACATCGGGGCTGGTTATCAGCGCGTTCCAGTCGGCGGGGTCGACGTAGTGCCCGACCGAGGCGTTCGGATCGACGTCGGGCTGGCCCATCGTCACGATCTCTTTCTTCAGCCGCACCTTCATGCGGGCAAAGGGCCGGTCCTGCGCGGTCGAAAGCTTCCACTCGATGTCAGCGCAGCCCGGCAGCGCCCGGATATGCGCCAACAGAGCGTCGATGCCCGCCTTGGGGCCTGCGACGGTGCCATTGATGCCTTCTTGGGCCAGCAGCAGCGTGCCGGTCACGGCCTGATCGCGGCAGAGATCCAGCAAAGGTCCGCGCAGGGTGGCGGGGTCGTCGAAACGGGTGAAGTGATAAAGTGCGCAGACGGTGAACATGGCTTTCCGATAGGCAGATGGGTGGGGCGCGTCCAGCGGCTATTCTGCCGCAATGGCAAGGCCATGTACAACCGCTGTAAAGACCTCGGAATCGACAGGCTGCGCATCGGGCAACGCAGTTTGCATGGCGCTGCGGACCGGCGTCAGCAGGCTGGAGCCGCCGACATAAACGATCTGGTCAAGGCTGTCTGGTGCGCATCCAGCGGTCTTCAGGGTCGCCATCGCGCAGGCCGCGATCTCTTGACCATAGGTGCCCAGCGCGGCGGTCATGGCGGTCTGAGGCAGGTCGATGGTCAGGCCGCGTTCGACAACCTCCAGCCCGATGCGGCCGATGTCGGCGCTGTTGGCCTCGATCTTCCCTGCTTCGACGGCATAGGCGATGTCATGGCCCAGATGCGATTCCAGCACGTCGGCGAGGCGCTCGAAAAGATGCGGCTCGCGCGCCAGACGAATCCAGCGACGCACATCGCGCAAGAGGCCCGCGTCATAGACAAAGGGGATTTTTTCCCAGCTGGCCAGATCGTTGAACAGCGCGTTCGGGGCGGTGTGGGTCTTGTCCCCCAGCTCGGCCCCGATCAGCGCGCCGTGGCCCAGATGCGGCATCGCATGGCCAAGGCTGAGCGTCTTGTCAAAATCCGTGCCGCCAAGGCGCAGGCCGCCGCTGGCCAGTACCTGCGTTTTCCCATTCGCCCGATCGCAGACCGTAAAGTCCGAGGTGCCGCCGCCGATATCGACAATCAGCATGCGGCCTGTGCCATCGACCGCCAGGGCCGCCGCCTCGGGTTCCGGCAGAAAATCGACGCTGTCGAAGCCTGCAAGGCGATAGGCCTCGGCCAGATCCTCCAGCGCCTGCGCGTCGCGCGTCGCGGAGGCGGAGTGGAAATGCACCGGGCGACCCGACAGGGCAGTGTCAAAACTCAGACCGGTGTGGGCCTCGGCGCGGATACGGATTTCGGCCAGAAACCGGGCGATGACCTCGATCAGGGTCAGCTTTTCGTTCAAAAGCCGCCGGGGTTCGCGCGCCAGCGGCGTGCCCAGGATCTTTTTCAGACCCCGCATGAACCGCCCTTCGGCCCCGTCCATCATCGCGCGCGCGGCGGCGCTGCCGTAGACATAGCGTTTCTCGGCGAAATCGATGAAGACGGCGGTGGGCAGCGTCGCCTCGCCCGGTTCCAGCGGGATCGCGTAAGGGCGGGGGCCCGCCATCACGGCGGCCCCGGTGTTGGAGGTGCCAAAGTCAATGCCAAGACGTGCCATGTCAGCCTCTGGGATCTGGGAAGGCGCGCCGGGTATCAGAGCCCGCAGGCCGGTGCAAGCATCAGACCAGCATGTCGCCCAGAACCTCGGCAATTGCCCGATGGGTCATTCGCGCCAAGGGGCGGTTCGAATGCCGGTAATAGGCCAGCGCGACCACACCGGCATAAAGTGCCCAGCCCATCCCCCGCATGAGCGAGGCATCGTCCAGACCGCTTTCACGCAGGAACACCTCGCGCTCGGGACGTTCGAACAGCAGCCAGGCAGGGGTCAGATCGGCAGCCGGGTCGCCACGCGCCATCAGGCCGAAGTCGATGACGGCAGCCAACTGACCGTCGCGCGCCAGCAGGTTGCCGGTGTTCAGATCGCCATGCAGCCAGACCGGGGGGCCGGTCCAGCTGGGCGTGTTCAGTGCGGCCTCCCAGACCATCAGCATTTCGCGGGTGTCGAACAGGTCACCAAGCTGGCCGATCGACTCGACGGTCACGTCGTTCAACCGTTCCAGCGGGACGCCTCGGTTGTGATTGGCCGACCCGGCAATCGGCCCGGCCTGGCTGGGCATGTCGCGCATCGCGCGCGCAAAACCGGCCAGATCGGTCGCGGCCTGTGCGGGATTGTCGAGAACGGACAGTTCAGCTCGGTCGCCGGGGATCCAGTCCAGCACGGCCCAGGGCCAGGGATAGCCTTCGTCCGGATCCCCCATCGCGACGTAGCTGGGGATTTGCAGGGGCAGGTCGGTCAGATGCGGCAGCCATTCGGCCTCGCGTCGCAAAAGGCCCACGGCTGAGGGCCTGCGCGGAAAGCGCAGGACATGCTCCGACCCCAGACGGAACAGCCAGTTGTCGGTGCCGGACGACGCAACCGGGCGCACCTGCCGTCCCGCGAAGTCGGGGAACTGGCGGTCGACAAGGCGCGTGGCCTGCGCCGTGGAAAGTGTCACCTGGTCCTGTGTCATCAGAAGTCTCGGGCCTTGGCCTTGACGGGTCTCAAGTCCCGACATACCGAATTAAGGGGCACAATGCCCGCCAAAAAAGGAGCCCCGCCATGCATGCCCTGATCGTTGTCGACATTCAGAACGATTTTTGCCCGGGCGGTGCCCTTGCGGTTGCCGAAGGGGATCAGATCGTTCCGCTGGTCAATGCGATGATGGGGGATTTCGACGCGGTGATTCTCACACAGGATTGGCACCCGGCGGATCACTCGAGCTTTGCCAGCCAACATGCGGGCAAAGGCCCCTTCGAGCTGACCGAGATGCCCTATGGGCCGCAGGTCCTTTGGCCGGATCATTGTGTGCAGGGCACCGAAGGGGCTGCGTTCCACGCGGATCTGGACGTTGACCGCGCCGATCTGATCGTCCGCAAGGGGTTCCGGCGTCCGATCGACAGTTATTCGGCGTTTTTCGAGAACGATCATGAAACGCCAACGGGGCTAGAGGGCTATTGCACGTCCCGTGGGATCACGGATCTGACCTTTGTGGGGCTCGCCACGGATTATTGTGTTGCATATTCCGCTTTGGACGCTGCATCGCGCGGATTTCGTGCTACAGTTGCGCTAGAGGCCTGCCGTGCCATCGATCTTGACGGATCCCTGGCCGAGGCTCTGACCAAATTGCAAGCCGCCGGTGTGACCCTGACGGGCGCGCCGAATGCCATTGCCTGAAATTTAACAAATTAAAGATAGTCCTGTCAGGCGCAGATCCGGACTCATTCTATGCCATCTGTCGAGTTGACGACCGACACCCAAATCGCGGAATTCGAAGCCCGTCACAGCCGACTTGGGCTGTTGCGGCGCTATGCGCGTGCCCGGTTGCGTCTGATGCCGGTCCGATTGCTGATGGCACTGGTCGGCGTGATCCTGGTCGGAACCCTGATTTCCCCGTCTCTGGCGGGCGTCACGCTGGCGCTTGCGGTCCTGGGCGAATGCATCGACGGGTTCATGATGGCCCAGGTCCGGCGACGGGCCCCGCAACCAGACGAAGTGGGGGTACTTGTCCTTTTGACCTCGGCCTCGGCGGGGTTGCAGGCGCTTAGTGTCAGCGCGTGTTTTGCCCTGACCTATGCCTCGCGCCCTGATCCGGCTGTGGCCCTCTTTGTGATCGCCTTTCTGTTTGCGATGGCGATTGGCGATCTGATGTTGATCGCCTTTCACCGGATTGCCACGCTGGTGCGCCTCGCCATCCACGGTGCGACGCTGTTGGCGTTTTTTGTTTATCGGGTGATGGGCTCTGGCGGGCGCGGGGATGATCTGTTGTTCGAGGTTGTGGGCGTTGCCGTCCTTGCCTTTGTCGTCTGGTCCTGCGTGCGTGGTCTGGAAGGGGCGACCTTGCGTGGCTTTGCCAGCAACCGCGACATCCTGCATCGTCAGCGCGAGATCGAACAGGCAGGCATTGATCTGAAAAAGACCCAGGACGAAAATCGCCGCCTTGCGCTGGTCGCCCGCCACGCAAATGACAGCGTCATCGTTTCGCAGGTCGATGGCCCGATCCTTTGGGTGAACGCGGCCTTTACCAAGACAACCGGGTATGCCGCGGACGAGGCGATCGGCCGTTCGGTGGCGGATCTGCTGAACGGACCTGAAACAAATCCAAACACCATCGCGCGGATTGCGCGGGCGGTGAAAGCGGGCAAACCCTGCCGGACGGACATCCTGAACTACACGAAATCCGGGCAGAAGATCTGGGTCGACACCAACATCGTGCCGCTGACCGAAGAGGACGGGACCGCGCGGATCGTGATTGCCATCGAACGCAACGTGACCGAGGCGCGGCGCCAGATGGACGGCCTGGCCCAGGCCACGCAGGAAGCGCGTGCACTGGCACAGGACCGTTCGACCTTTTTGGCCACCATGAGCCACGAAATCAGGACGCCAATGAACGGCATCATGGGCATGACCGATGTTCTGTCCCGTGCCGGGTTGGGGCCAGAAGAGCAGGCGCAGGTCGACACGATCCGCGACTCGGCCGGGGCCCTGCTGAAGGTCATTGACGACGTCCTTGATCTGTCACGGCTCGAGGGGGAAAAGCTGCCCATCGTGGCCGAGGTCTTTTCTGTTCCGACCTGTGTGAAATCCGCGGTCATGCTGATGCGCCCGCTGGCGCAGGAAAAGGCGCTGACGCTGGATGTTTCCTTTGATGGGCCGACGTCCACCCGCGTTGAAGGCGACGCTGGCCGTTTGCGCCAGATTTTGCTGAACCTGATCGGCAACGCGTTGAAATTCACCCAGTCGGGCGGGGTCTCGATCACTGTTTCTGCCAACAAGGCACCGTCGGCCATCGAATTCGCAATCGAAGTGCGGGACACCGGCATCGGGGTCGATCCCGATCAGGCCGAGGCGATCTTTGACCAGTTCGCCCAGGCGGGTGACCATATCGTGAAAGAGTTCGGCGGCACCGGGCTTGGGCTTGCAATATCGCGCCATCTGGCGCGGCGCATGGGTGGTGATCTGGTCCTGAAACCGACCGAAGATCCGGGCGCTGTCTTTGTTCTGACGCTGACACTTCCGGTGGCGACGGACGCACAGGATCATGCGCGCGGGACCGACCTTACCAATCCGCCCGGGGATCGCGCCGAGGATTTTCCGAAGGTGCCAGAGGGGCTGCGCATCCTTGTGGCCGAAGACAACGCGACCAACCGCATGGTTCTGGACAGGTTCCTGGATGGCACCGGGGCAGAGCTGTTCTTTGCCGTCAATGGGCGCGAGGCGGTCGAACGTGCAGCGCAGCATCGGCCCGACGTTGTGTTGATGGACATGCAGATGCCGGAATTGTCCGGACCTGAAGCGGCGCGCCAGATTCGTGCCCTGGACATCCGGCAACCGCGCATCATCGCCATCACCGGCGGTGCCCTGCCGGACGAGCGGGACAAGGCGCGGGCATTCGGGATCGAAACATTCCTGCTGAAACCGGTGGATCGCCGTGCCCTGCTGGACGCTTTGTCCGGGATTGAACCGGGCGAGAAACCTCTTGGACCCGACGGCGCGGTTCGCGTATCAGGTTAACGACCTGATTGCGAGGAAACGACTTGGACATTGCAACACGGGTGTGGAACCACAAGTGGAAGATCGATCCGATCGTCCGCTCGCTGATTGACACCGATTTCTACAAACTTCTGATGTGCCAATCCGTGTTCCGCAACAAGCGCGACACGCAGGTGGTGTTCAGCCTGATCAACCGCTCGAACAAGGTGCCCCTCGCGCGTCTGATCGACGAAGGCGAGTTGCGCGAACAGCTGGACCACGTGCGGTCGCTGTCGCTGACGCGTGGCGAAAGCACCTGGCTGCGCGGCAACACGTTTTATGGCAAACGCCAGATGTTCCGCCCCGATTTCATGGAGTGGTTCGAGGGCCTACGCCTGCCCGCGTATCACCTGGAACGCGTCGGTGACCAGTACGAGCTGACCTTTGAAGGGGCCTGGCCCGAAGTCATGATGTGGGAAATCCCGGCTCTGGCGATCCTGATGGAGCTGCGTGGCCGCGCCGTGCTGCACGACATGAAGCGGTTCGAGCTTCAGGTACTGTATGCGCGTGGCATGACCAAGCTGTGGGAAAAGATCGAACACCTGCGCACGTTGCCCGATCTGCGGATCGCCGATTTCGGCACCCGGCGGCGGCACTCGTTCCTCTGGCAGGACTGGTGTGTGCAGGCCATGACCGAAGGCCTGGGCGAACGCTTTGCTGGCACTTCGAACTGTCTGATCGCCAAGAACCGCGACCTCGAGGCGATCGGCACCAACGCGCACGAACTGCCGATGGTGTATTCGGCGCTGACCGACACCGACGAAGAACTGGCACGCGCACCCTACGAGGTTCTGGCCGACTGGCACGAAGAACACGAAGGCAACCTGCGCATCATCCTGCCCGACACCTATGGCACCGAGGGGTTCCTGCAGAACGCCCCCGATTGGCTGGCCGGATGGACCGGCATCCGCATCGATAGCGGCGACCCCGCCACCGGGGCGGAAACCGCGATCCGCTGGTGGCAAAGCCGGGGCGAGGATCCAAGCCAGAAGCTGGTGATTTTCTCGGATGGTCTGGATGAAACCAAGATCGCCGAGCTGTATACCCAGTTTCAGGGCCGCGTGCGTGTCAGCTTTGGCTGGGGCACACTGCTGACCAACGATTTCCGGGGGCTCAGTCCGGATGACCGGCTGGCGCCTTTCAGCCTTGTGTGCAAGGCGGTCAGCGCCAACGGGCGTCCGACAGTCAAGCTGTCCGACAACCCGAACAAGGCCATGGGCCCCGCCGATCAGGTCGAGCGCTACAAGCGCGTCTTCGGTGTTGGTGCGCAAGACCGACACGAGGTGGTTGTCTGACGGTCACACACGCTCAAATTTTTTTCTGATAGCGTTAACAAGTCGCATCCCCCCGCGTACGGACCCTACGGTAAGGGGGCGTGTCATTGAGGGGGAAAGACATATGACCAGGGTGATCAGGGCCAACGAACTCAGCCGTCAGACGATGGCATTTGTTCTGGCCGGCGGCCGGGGGAGCCGCCTTAAGGAATTGACGGATCGGCGCGCCAAACCGGCGGTCTATTTTGGCGGCAAGACGCGTATTATCGACTTTGCGCTGTCGAATGCGATGAATTCGGGCATCCGGCGCATCGGCGTTGCCACGCAGTACAAGGCGCATAGCCTGATCCGCCATCTGCACCGTGGCTGGGGCTTCTTCCGTGAAGAGCGCAACGAATCCTTGGACATCCTGCCCGCATCCCAGCGGGTCACCGAGCGCGATTGGTACCTGGGCACCGCCGATGCGGTCACGCAGAACATCGACATCATTCAGGATCTGCCGGTGAAATACATGCTGATCCTGGCCGGGGATCACATCTACAAGCAGGATTATTCGATCATGCTGGAACAGCATGTGAACTCGGGTGCGGATGTCACTGTCGGCTGTGTCGAAGTGCCCGTCGCCGAGGCGACGGGCTATGGCGTCATGGACGTTGATGCCAATGACAAGATTATCGACTTTGTCGAAAAGCCCGCCAATCCGCCCGAGATGCCGGGCCGCCCCGGTTGGGCGCTGGCCAGCATGGGCATCTACGTCTTCTCGACCGAGGTTCTGTTCGAACTTTTGCGCGAAGACGCGGCGCGGCCGGACACCGAGCATGATTTCGGCAAGGACATCATCCCGCGCCTGGTGCGCGAAGGCCGCGCGATGGCGCATGCCTTTTCCAAGTCCTGCGTCCTGAGCGGCGACCAGACCCAGCCCTATTGGCGCGACGTCGGCACGGTCGATGCCTTCTGGAAGGCGAACCTGGACCTGACGGATTTCGAACCCGAGCTGGATCTGTACAATCAGGACTGGCCGGTCTGGTCCTATTCGGAAATCTCGCCCCCGGCCAAGTTCGTGCACAACGAAGACGGGCGTCGCGGCATGGCGGTGAATTCGCTGGTCTCGGGCGGATGCGTCGTGTCGGGTGCCAAGCTGGAGCGCTGCCTGTTGTTCACCGGGGTCCGCGCGAATTCCTATTCAGAGCTGAACAACGTCGTGGCGCTGCCTTACGTCGACATCGGGCGCGGCGCGCAACTCAGCAATGCGGTCATCGACCGAGGTGTTCAAATTCCGCGCGGTTTGGTTGTCGGAGAGGATCCAGAGGACGACAGAAAGCGTTTTCGCGTGACAGAGGACGGCACGTGCCTCATCACGCAGCCCATGATTGACGCCCTGGAGAGTTAAGCCGTTGAACGTCCTCAGCATCGTTTCGGAATGTGCCCCTTTTGCCAAAACGGGGGGGCTGGCGGATGTCGCCGGCGCCCTTGCCAAGGCGCTGGGGCCGGCGGGTCTGACCCCTATGACCCTCATGCCGCTTTACCCGGCGCTGAAACCGATTGCTGAAAAGGCCAAGCCGGTCGCCCGTTTCGATGAACTGATGGGCGGCCCGGCCAAGGTTCTGCAGGTGCGCGCCTCGGGCGTGGACCTGCTGCTTCTGGACGCGCCGCATCTCTTTGACCGGCCGGGTCATATCTATCTGGACGCCAGCGGCAAGGACTGGTCCGACAACCACCTGCGCTATGGTGCGCTGTGCAAGGCCGGGGCCGAGATTGCGATGGGTCTGATCCCGGATTGGACGCCCGATGTCGTGCACGCCCACGACTGGCAGGCCGGCCTGGTGCCGCTGTATCTGCGGCAGGCCGGATCGGACGTGCCGGTGATGATCACGATCCACAACATCGCCTTTCAGGGCATCTTTCCCCCATCGGTCATGGCCCCGCTTGGCCTGTCGGCCAGCCGCTTCACGCTTGATGGGTTCGAATACTGGGAAAAGGTCAGCTTCCTGAAGGCGGGTCTGGTCTACGCCGATCACATCACCACCGTGAGCCCCACCTATGCGCACGAACTGTTGACGCCCGAGTTCGGCATGGGGTTCGAAGGTGTGCTGGGCGCCCGCAGCGACCGGCTGTCGGGCATCCTGAACGGCATCGATGTCGAAGATTGGGACCCCGCGACCGACCCCCGGATCGCGGCGAACTACAGCACCCGGTCCAAGAAAGGCAAAGCCAAGAACCGCAAGGCGTTGGCCGAGGCCTTTGGCGTCGACGTGCCGGACAAGGGCCCCCTGTTCGGTGTGGTCAGCCGGTTGACCGCGCAAAAGGGTCTGGACCTGATGGTCGAGGCCGCGCCGCATCTGCTGGCGCGGGGCGGCAATCTTGTGGTGCTGGGATCCGGCGACAAGGCGCTGGAACGCGCATTTGCCGATTTGGCCACGGCCTATCCCGACCGCGTGGGCTTTGACACGCGGTTTGACGAAGGGTTGGCCCATCAGTTGCAGGCCGGGTCCGACGTCATGCTGGTGCCCTCGCGCTTTGAACCCTGCGGACTGACGCAGCTGTGCGCGCTGCGCTATGGCACGATTCCTCTGGTCTCGTTGACCGGGGGACTGGCTGACACGGTGATCAACGCCAACCCGGCCGCGCTGGACGCGGGCTGCGCCACCGGCTTTCAGTTCGCGCCGGTGACCACAGGTGCGCTGATCCACGCGCTGGACCGGTGTTTTGACGCCTATGCCGACCGCGACATCTGGAAACGGCTGGTGTCCAACGCCATGGCGCAGGATGTCAGCTGGACCACCTCGGCCGCGCATTACGTCGCGCTGTATCAAGAGCTTGCGCAACCCGCATGACCGACCTGACCGTCAGCGAAGGACGCCCCTCACCGCTCGGGGCCACGGTGGATGCGCAGGGCGTGAACTTTGCCGTCTTTTCGGAGCACGCGCACAAGATCGAGCTGTGCCTTTTTTCCCAGGATGGCCAGACCGAACTCACCCGCATCCCCCTGCCGGAAAAGCGCGGTGCCATCTGGCATGGGCACATCAGCGGCATCGGGCCCGGTCAGCTTTACGGCTATCGCGCGCATGGCCCCTGGGCGCCGATGCAGGGGCATCGGTTCAACCCGACCAAGCTGGTGATCGATCCCTATGCGCGGGCGTTCCACGGCACCTGGCACCAGGCGCCTGAAACCCTGGGCCATGACCCGGACCAGAACGATCTGATGCCCAGCTTCGTCGACAGCGCGCCCTTTGTGCCGAAATGCGTGGTGCCAAAGGTCGACAGCTTTGACTGGCAGGGTGACAGGCATCTCTTCCACCGCTGGTCCGACACGGTGATCTACGAGGCCCATGTCAAAGGTCTGACCCAGCGCCTGCCCGCCATCCCGGAAGAGCTGCGCGGCACCTACGAAGGCCTTGGCCATCCGGCGGTCATCGATCATCTGAAGGCGCTGGGCGTCACCGCGTTGGAACTGCTGCCGGTGCATGAGATGGTGGACGAGGGCTTCCTGATCGGCAAGGGCCTGACCAACTACTGGGGCTACAACTCCATCGGCTTTTTTGCCCCTGCCGCACGGTATTTCGGGCCGAACGGCCTGGACGGGTTCAAGACCATGGTCCGCTCACTTCATGCGGCGGGGATCGAGGTGCTGTTGGACGTGGTCTACAACCATACCGCCGAGGGCAATCACCTTGGCCCGACACTCAGTTTCCGGGGGCTCGACAACGCGTCGTACTACGTGCTGAACCGGGGTCAGCAGCATCGCTATGCCAATGACACCGGCACCGGCAACACGGTGCGCGCGGCGCATCCGATGGTGCTGCGGCTGATCCTCGACAGCCTGCGGTTCTGGGTGACCGAGATGCACGTCGACGGCTTCCGCTTTGACCTTGCCACCACGCTGGGTCGCGAACAACACGGGTTTGCGGCGGACGGAGGCCTGATGGACGCGCTGCGGCAGGACCCGGTCCTGAGCACCGTCAAGCTGATCGCCGAGCCCTGGGACGTCGGTCCTGGAGGCTATCAGCGGGGCGCTTTCCCGCCCGAGTTTTCCGAATGGAATGACGCCTATCGCGATACGGTGCGCCGGTTCTGGCGTGGCGATGCGCACACCGCGCAGGGGCTGGCCAGCGCGCTGATGGGCAGCGCCGATGCCTTTGACCACTCGGGTCGCCGTCCGCGTGCCAGCGTCAACCTGGTGACCGCACATGACGGGTTCACGCTGGCTGACCTGACCGCCTACAACCACCGCCACAACCACGCCAACGGCGAAAACAACGCCGATGGGCACCATGCCAATTTCTCGGACAATTGCGGGGTCGAGGGCGACACCGACATCCCAGAGGTGCTGAAAAAACGCGCCCTGCGCCAGCGCAACATTCTGGCGACCCTGTTCTTTAGCCAGGGCGTGCCGATGCTGCTGGCCGGGGACGAGATGGGCCACACCCAGCACGGCAACAACAACGCCTACAACCAGGACAACGAAACCAGCTGGATCGACTGGTCGCAGGCCGATGACGACCTGCTTGATTTCGTGCGCCGCGTGATCGGCTTTCGCCGCGATCATCCGACGCTGCGGCAGGAACATTTCCTGCATGCGCAGGAACGGCCCGCAGACGAATTGCCCGACGTGGCCTGGCGGGGGCTGGATGGTCGCCCGGTGAACTGGCGCGACCCCCTGCTGGACGGGTTCCTGGTGATCCTGCGCGGCGCGGCCGAGGCGCCCGCCTATCACGACAGCCACGACGTTGTGCTGCTGGCCGTCAACGGTCTTCAGGACGACCAGACCGTCCAGATGCCAGAACCGGAACAAGGTTTTCACTGGGTGCGCGCCCTGGACACCGCCCTTCCGCAGGCCGATCCGCGCCCGGCACTGCCGCAAGAGCCGCTGGCGGCCACTTCGCTGGTCGCCTTCTACCGGGCCGCATCATGACCCGGACGGCGTTTCAGGCACTGGCGGCGCATCTGGGGATTGTCGAGGAATACACCGACTTCCACAGCCAGCCGGTCCAGACCGGGCGCGCAACGCAAGAGGCCTTGCTGCAGTCCTTTGGGTTTGCCGTCACCTCGGACGCCGAGGCCAAAGTGGCGCTGCGAACCTTGCAGGCCGACGAGGCCGCGCGGGCGCTGCCGATCTGTCATGAGCTTCAGGCGGATACCCAAACCGAATTCGACGTCACAGGCGCATGGACGCTGAGCCTTGAGACGGGGGAGACCCATGCCCTGCGCGGCGCACCTTTGCGCTTGCCGCCCCTGCCCGTGGGCATCCATGCGTTGACCCAAGAGGATGAAGGGCAGACCTGCTGGCTTTTGGCACGCCCTGCCACCGCGCCGTTGCTGCAAGACCTGACCGGGCAGGCCAAGGTCTGGGGCGCGACGGGTGCGATTTATGCCTTGGCCTCGGGCCGGAACACCGGGCTGGGGGATTATCGCGATCTGGCGGATGCCGCCCGGGCGCTGGGCGGCCAGGGCGCGGGTTTTCTGGGCATCAACCCCGTGCACGCCATCGGGGTTGCGTCGGACCCCGGCCTGATCAGCCCTTATTCGCCGTCGCATCGCGGATTCGCGAACACCTGGCACATCGCCATCGATAATCTGCAACGATTTGGCGGCGTGGATGCGAGCGGCTCAGGCGGCGCGCCCGGCGGCGTGATCGACTATGCCGCCAGCCACGCGGCGCGGACGGCTGCGCTGGATGCGGCCTGGGAGGTCGCCAAGGCCAAGGATCTGCCGGGCTTGCAGGCGTTCCGTGACGCGGGCGGAACACGTCTGGCGCAGTTCGCGCTGTTTGAGGCGCTCAGCGAGGTGCATGGCGGCGACTGGCCCAATTGGCCAGTCGAGTATCAGACGCCTGACAGCGCGGCCTGCCAGAGGTTCGCCAAAGACAATGCCCAACGCATCGCGCATCACGTCTGGCTGCAATGGATTGCACAGACCCAGTTGACCGAGGCGCAAACCGCCGCCCGCGACGGCGGCATGGCGTTGGGTCTCTACCTTGACTACGCCGTCGGCGCGCGCCCCGGCGGGGCGGAAACATGGATGGGCGGCGCGAGCCATCTGCAGGGCGTCAGCATGGGCGCGCCGCCGGATCCCGTCAGCAGTACCGGCCAGAAATGGGGCCTTGCGCCCCTCTCGCCCTTTGGGTTGCGCCAGACCGGGTACCGCGAGTTCGCCGCGCTTTTGCGCGGGGTCATGCGCCAATGCGGCATGATCCGCATCGACCACGTGCTGGGCTTTTTCCGCGCCTTCTTGATCCCGGAAAACGGCGCACCGGGGGCCTATGTGCGCTATCCGTTCGAAGAGATGCTGGCCGTCGTGATGATCGAGGCGCACAAGGCCGGCGTGCTGGTCGTGGGCGAGGATCTGGGCCTCGTGCCCAAGGGCTTTCGTCAGGCGTTGGCGGATCGCGGGATCTATGGCCTGGACATCGCGCAATTCTGGATGAAGGGCGCGCAGGCCGATCTGCCGCCGAAAGAGTTTCGCCCCCACGCCATTGCCGGGTTTGGCACCCACGACACGCCGACGCTTGCGGGCTATGTGACGGGTACGGATCTGAAAAACCTGCACAAGCTGGGGTTTCTGGACCAAAAACAGCTGGCCGCGCAGACCAAGGCCCGCAAACCGATCGTCTCGGGCGACGTGCCCCGGGCGCGCGACCGTCTGCACAAGCAACTGGCCGAAAGCCCTGCTGCGCTGGTCTCACTGCAGCTGGACGATGTGACTGTTGAAGAAATGCAGCAGAATCTGCCCGGCACGGTGGACGAACACCCCAACTGGCGGAAGCGTCACAGAATTGCCGTAGAAGATATGTCAACACACGCCGAACTCGGCGCGCAGGCCGCCCTGATGCGCAAGGCCGGCCGAGCACAGGCAAAAGATTGATCAGGAGAGCCCGATGACCACCATCGTCACCCCCACCCAGCCGATTGACGGCCAGAAACCCGGCACCTCGGGGCTGCGCAAGAAAACCCCGGTGTTCATGGAGCCGGGCTATGTCGAGAACTTTGTTCAGGCGATTTTTGACGGCATCGGTGGGGCCGAGGGCAAGACCTTTGTCGTGGGCGGCGACGGTCGGTACTTCAATGACAAGGCGATTGGCACGATCATCCGCATGGCCGCCGCCAACGGCGCGGCCAAGCTGATCGTCGGGCAGGGTGGGCTGTTGTCGACGCCCGCCGCCTCGAACCTGATCCGCAAGAACAAGACCGACGGCGGCATCATCCTGTCGGCCAGCCACAACCCTGGTGGCCCGAACGCCGACTTCGGCATCAAGTTCAACATCCCCAACGGCGGCCCCGCGCCAGAAAAGGTGACCGAGGCGATTTTTGCGGCGACCACCTCGATCAGCGAATACCGGATCTCGGACGCCGCTGCGCCGGATCTGTCGGTGCTGGGCACCTCGGACGTGGACGGCATGGTGGTTCAGGTCATCGACTCTGTGGCCGATTACGCCGAACTGATGGGCGAGCTGTTTGATTTCGACGCCATCAAGGCGCTGTTTGCGGGCGGTTTCACCATGTGTTTCGACGCGATGCACGCCGTCACCGGCCCTTATGCCAAGGCAATCCTCGAAGGCACCCTGGGCGCGGCGCCCGGCACCGTGATCAATGGCGTGCCCAGCCCCGACTTCGGCGGCGGTCACCCTGATCCGAACCCGGTCTGGGCCAAGGAACTGGTCGACACCATGATGGCCGCCGATGCGCCGGATTTCGGCGCGGCCTCGGACGGGGACGGTGACCGCAACATGATCATGGGGCGCGGGCAGTTCGTCTCGCCCTCTGACAGCCTTGCGATGCTGACCGCCAACGCGACCCATGCGCCGGCCTATGCCAAGGGCCTGTCGGGCGTGGCGCGATCCATGCCGACCAGCCAGGCGGTGGACCGCGTGGCCGCCGATCTGGGCATCGAATGCTTTGAAACCCCCACCGGCTGGAAGTTCTTTGGCAACCTGCTGGACGCCGACCGCGCAACGCTTTGCGGAGAGGAAAGCGCCGGGACCGGGTCGAACCACGTGCGCGAAAAAGACGGGCTATGGGCGGTTCTGCTGTGGCTCAACATCCTGGCGGCCAAGGGCCAGAGCGTGGCCGAGATCAGCGCGGCGCATTGGGCCAAGTTCGGCCGCAACTATTATGCGCGCCATGACTTTGAAGCCGTCGAAAAGGCCAAGGCCAACGATCTGGTCGACACCCTGCGCGAGGCGCTACCGGGACTGGTGGGCCAAAGCTTTGGCCCCTTCACCGTCGCTGGCGGCACCAACTTTGCTTATACCGATCCGGTCGACGGCTCGGTTTCGGAAAACCAGGGCCTGATCGTCGCCTTCGAGGGCGGCTCGCGCTTCGTGATCCGCCTGTCGGGCACGGGGACCGAGGGCGCCACGATCCGGTTGTACCTTGAAAGCTACACCGGCCCGGATGGCGATTTGGCGCTGCCGGTCGATCAGGCTTTGTCTGAAATTGTGGCAGTTGCCTACGAGATGATCGGTTTGACCGCCAAAACAGGCCGGTCCGAACCCGACGTTGTGACATAATCCTTAACGGCTGGCGTACGCGCTGCCATCCGCCAAACCGACGATCAGCGCCGCCTTCCGCGCGAACAGGACGACATATGACCAAGACCTTTTGTGATGCCCTCGATTGGCACCTCGCCCATACCATCGGAAAAACCGCCAAGGCCGCCACGGCAGACGACTGGCGCATGGCGCTCAGCCGGGTGGTGCGCGACCAGATGGTCGACCCCTGGTTCGACGCCACGCGGCGCACCTACGAGCAGGGCAACAAGCGGGTGTATTACCTGTCGATGGAGTTCCTGCTGGGGCGTCTGCTGGAAGACGGGCTGAACAACCTGGGCTTGACGGACGAGGCGCGCGAGGTGCTGGCCGCACGCGGGCAGGACTTTGACACGGTTGTGCGCAGCGAGCCCGACCCGGCGCTGGGCAACGGCGGGCTGGGGCGTCTGGCCGCCTGTTTCCTCGACTCGCTCAGCTGTCTCGGCATCCCGGCCTATGGCTATGGCATCCGCTATGCACACGGGCTTTTCCGTCAAAGCTTTGAGAACGGTGCGCAGGTCGAAGAGGCCGAAGATTGGCTGGCCGCCACAAACCCCTGGGAGTTCGAGCGGCGCGAGGCCGCCTATGACATCGGCTTTGGCGGGGTGCTGAAGACCGTCGGAGGCAAGCAGCTGTGGCAACCGGACGAGGTTGTGGTCGCGCGCGCCTATGACACGCCGGTCCCCGGCTGGCAGGCCAAATGGACCAACACCCTGCGCCTGTGGCAGGCGCTGCCGAAAAAGGTCTTTGAGCTGGAGCCGTTCAACCGTGGCGACTACATGGCCGCGGCCCAGCCCGAGGTGCTGGCGGAAACGATCAGCCGGGTGCTGTACCCAGATGACAGCACTGACATCGGCAAACATCTCCGGCTGAAGCAAGAGTATTTCTTTACCGCAGCCTCGCTTCAGGATCTGGTGCGCCGCTTCATGATGCATAACGACGACATCCGCGCGCTGCCGCAACACGTCGCGATCCAGATGAACGACACCCACCCGGCGATCGCCGGGCCCGAACTGATGCGTCTGCTGATGGACCAGCACGGTTTGCCCTTTGGCGAGGCCTTTGAGGTGGCAAACGGCTGTCTGCACTACACCAACCACACCCTGCTGCCCGAGGCGCTGGAGCGTTGGGGTGTGCCGCTGATGACCGAGGTGCTGCCGCGCCATATGCAGATCATCGAGATGATCGACGACGCCGAGGCACAGACCGCCATGGCGCAGGGCCGTCGCCGCGCGCCCTCGACCAAGATCATCGATCATGGCCATGTGCAGATGGGCAACCTGGCCTTTGTCAGCGCCCGCAAGGTCAACGGCGTGTCAGCCCTGCACACCGACCTGATGAAACAGACGGTCTTTGCCGATCTGCATGGCGATTATCCGGATCGGATCGTGAACCAGACCAACGGCGTGACCCCGCGTCGCTGGCTTTATGGCTGCAACCCCGGCCTGCGCGACATCCTGACCCGCGAGTTGGGTGAGGGCTGGGTGACCGATCTGGAACGGTTGAAGGATCTGGCCCCCAAGGCCGAGGATGCGGGCTTTGTCGAAGAGTTCGCGGCCGTGAAGCGCGCCAACAAGGTGCGTCTGGCGGATTGGGTCAAGGACACGCAGGGCATCGAAATCTCGCCCGACGCGATGTTCGACATCCAGATCAAGCGCATCCACGAATACAAACGCCAGTTCATGAACATCCTGGAAGCCGCCGCGCTGGCCAATGCCATCCGCGCGAACCCGGATGCGGACTGGACCCCGCGCGTGAAGTTCTTTGGCGGCAAGGCCGCGCCTGCCTATATCGACGCGAAATACATCATCAACCTGATCAACGACGTGGCGCGGGACGTGAACAACGACCCTGTCATCGGCGACCGGCTGAAAATCGTCTATCCGCCGAACTACAACGTCACCATGGCCGAACGGCTGATCCCGGCGGCGGACCTGAGCGAACAGATCTCGACCGCCGGGTTCGAGGCCTCGGGCACCGGCAACATGAAGTTTGCCCTGAACGGCGCGCTGACCATCGGCACGATGGATGGTGCCAACGTTGAAATCAGCGAGTTCGTCGGCCCCGACAACATCTACATCTTCGGCCTGACGACCGAGGGCGTCGCCGCGGCGCGTCCCGGGTACAACACGCAGTCCTATATCGACGCCGATCCGCGGTTCTCGGAAGTCATCAAGCAAATCAAGACCGGGTATTTCAGCCCCGAAGATCCTGCGCGCTATCACGCTTTGCTGAAAAAACTGCAAAAGGATGACTACTTCCTCGTCGCGGCGGACTTCTCGGACTATTATGAAACGCAACGCCGTGTGGACGTCGATTTCCGCGACACCGCCGCCTGGCATCGTCGCGCCGTTTTGAACACGGCGTTGTCGGGCTGGTTCTCGTCGGATCGGACCATTTCCGGTTATGCACGCGACATCTGGGATGTTCGCCCGCTGGTGGAGTGATTTGAATGGTCGCTGAGGCCAACCAGGACACGGAATTCCCGACGACCATTGCGCAGCAACTGGTCGAAGGCACCTGTGCCGAACCGTTCCGCTGGCTGGGTATCCACCGTGTGGGGACAGAGTGGCGGTTGACCGTCTGGGCCCCCGGCGCCGAGGACATGGCCGTGTTGGACGCACAACTGCGCCTGCCGCAGGCCAAGCTTGCGCGCATCGATGGGCGCGGCCTGTTTTCCGGCATTGTTCCGGGCAAGCTTGGCACCGAAGGGTACCGTCTGCGCGCCCGCGCCGGTGACACCGAATGGACCTTTGACGACCCCTATCGCTTTGGCCCGGTTCTGGGCGAACTGGACGAACACCTGCTCGCCGAAGGCGCGCACCTGGAGCTGTGGAACAAGCTGGGGGCCCATCCGATGACCCTGCAAGGGGCGACGGGCACACATTTTGCCGTCTGGGCCCCTGGCGCGGCACGGGTTTCCGTGGTGGGCGATTTCAACGCCTGGGACGGGCGTCGGCATGTCATGCGGTCCCGCGGGACAACGGGTGTCTGGGAAATCTTCCTGCCGGATGTCAGTGAAGGCGCGGTCTACAAATACGAGATCCGAACGCATTCGGGCGACCTGCTTCTAAAGGCCGACCCGGTCGGTTTCGGGTCGCAACACCCGCCTGAAACCGCCTCGGTCGTGCGCGATCTGCGCGAACATGTCTGGACCGACTCGGGCTGGATGCGGGACCGGGTGTCAAAGCAGCGCGTGGACCAGCCGATCTCGGTCTACGAGGTGCACCTGGGGTCCTGGCGCCGTGTGCCCGAGGACGGCTATCGCCCGCTCAGCTATCTGGAACATGCAACGCAACTGGTCGATTACGCTGCTGACATGGGGTTCACCCATATCGAGCTGCTGCCAATCTCGGAACACCCCTTCGACGGGTCTTGGGGGTATCAGCCGACGGGCATGTATGCGCCGACGATCCGCTATGGCACGCCCGAAGAGTTCCGCCAGTTTGTCGAGGCCTGCCATGCCGCGAACCTGGGTCTGATCCTGGATTGGGTCCCCGGGCATTTCCCGACTGATGCCCATGGTCTCGGCCAGTTCGATGGCACGGCGCTTTATGAACATGCCGATCCGCGCGAAGGGTTCCACCAGGATTGGAACACCCTGATCTACAACTTCGGGCGGCGCGAGGTTCAGAACTTCCTTGTTGCCAACGCTTTGTATTGGCTCAAGGAATACCACATCGACGGGTTGCGGGTCGATGCCGTCGCCTCGATGCTCTACCGCGATTACTCGCGCAAGGATGGAGAGTGGGTGCCCAACCAGTTTGGCGGGCGCGAGAACCTGGAAGCCATCGAGATGATGCGCCGCATGAACACCGAAGCCTATGGGCAGGTGCCGGGCATCATGACCGTGGCCGAGGAAAGCACCGCCTGGCCCGGCGTGTCACGTCCGGCGGATGCCGGGGGGCTGGGATTCGGGTTCAAGTGGAACATGGGGTGGATGAACGACACGTTGGATTACATCCAGCGCGACCCGATCCACCGCAAGCACCATCATCACCAGATGACCTTTGGCCTGAACTACGCCTTCACCGAGAACTTCATCCTGCCGATCAGCCATGACGAGGTTGTGCACGGCAAGGGCTCGATGATCGCCAAGATGCCGGCCGAGGGCGATGAAGCCTTTGCGACCCTGCGGGCCTATTACGGCTTCATGTGGGGGCATCCGGGCAAAAAACTGCTGTTCATGGGGCAGGAGTTTGCGCAGGGCCGCGAGTGGAACCACGACATTTCGCTGGACTGGCATCTGCTTGAGGATCCCCGACATGCGGGCATGCAGGCCTTGGTGCGCGACTTGAACAGGCTGTACCGCACGCTGCCCGCGCTGCATCTGCGCGATTGCGATCCGGGTGGCTTCCAATGGATCGAGGTCAACGCAGCGGAAGAGTCGATCTACGCCTGGGCGCGCTATGGCTCGCCGGTGTCGCCACCGGTTCTCGTCATAAGCAACTTCACCCCTGTGAGCCGGGGCTCGCGTCGCTTTGGTGTGCCGGGCGGAGGCCGTTGGAAGGAAGTCCTGAACACCGATGCAAGCGAATACGGCGGCAACGGAGAGGGCAATCTGGGCGGTGTAGAGGCCGAATCCATTGAATGGAATGGAATGGCGCAATCGATCGAAATCACCGTTCCGGCCATGTCGACCCTCATGTTTGTGCAGGAATAGGCGTGGAATAGGCGTTCTATTGGGGCATTGTTTCCAATTTGAATTCTGAGCGCCAGCGTTTGCGGCGCAAATTAGGCGAATCTGTGAAAGTGGGGTTATCGTCCTCATGTGTTAAGGAACGTCTGATCTACCGTCTTGGCTACGCCGATTTCCGTGGAATCGGGCTTTGATTGAGCAGACAGGAACCGATTTTGGGCTCGTAGCGCCAGAATTGGCTGTCGTGAGGCCCCCAACGC
>JAUHVR010000008.1 GCA_030424865.1 Alphaproteobacteria bacterium
AGATCATGCGCCGCATCCTGCGCAAGATCGCAGAGAACGACTATGGCTCCCTGGGCGACACATCAACACTCGCTGAACCCGCCGTCGTCGATGACCTCATCGACAACAGAATGAACAAGGGGTGAGCCGAAGGCTTGACCATGAAAAGGCCGCGCATCCCGCGGCCTTTTTTTGTCAGCTTAACACTTTCGCAAGGCTTGGCTGGGACACTGGCGTTGGTTGGGGGCAATGACCACTTGTGGAGCATTGCCATGAATTCCATAGGCGTTCCGTCGAAACCCGTAATGTCCAGCGTCACTCCCGTGGTGTCGCCTGACCCGCATCAATCGCAGCCAGTGGACGACCGCCGTGTCGTTCCAGTCCTGAAGGCTGCGAAAACAGACACGTATACCCAGCGGCAGGCGCCGCCCAAAAACGGAATTGGACCGGACGGCAAACCCGGCAAGGACCACGTGGCGCCGCCTTCCGCCTTGCAATTGAAGATTACGTCGATGTTGCAGAAACAGGCCGAGGCTCAGTACGAGAACGTAGAGCCTGCCCCTGTGGACCAGGCCCCGGAAAAGAAAACGGAAGAGCCGCAGTCCAAGAAAGTCGTACAAGAGGAAACGTCCGAAGAACACGCGAAACCATTCCCAGCCGAACGACCTTACGAGGGTCCGGACGCGATCGCCGTGACTGACGCGCGCTCGGCCACGACCCACAAAGAAGAGAAGTTGGCTGAAAATCGCTAACAACATCGCTTTTCACGCCAAAATCCTTGCCCTATAAGCACCGGGTCAGAACCGGGCCGCTCAAGACGGCTCCGGACCAAAGGGCGAGGATGAGATGACCGACAAGACCCACGACGCCGATGTGGCATTTATTCAGGCACTCGCGGCATTGCTGCGCGAAAACGACCTTACCGAACTCGAGGTCAAACGCGACTACGGTGAAGCTGACAGTCTGAATGTGCGCGTCAGCCGCGCTGGTCCTGTCGTCGCACCTGTTGCTGCCGCAGTTGCTGCACCCGTCGCCGCGCCCGCACCCGTTGCGGCACCTGCCGCAGCTGCAACAGCTGCCCCCGCCGCAAGCGAAGATCCCGCGGCTCATCCCGGTGCCGTGACATCACCGATGGTCGGCACGATCTACATGCAGGCGGAACCGGGCGCCCCGGCCTTTGTCAAAGTCGGCGACAGTGTGAACGAAGGCGACACCCTGCTGATCGTCGAAGCCATGAAGACGATGAACCACATCCCGGCGCCCCGCGCCGGCACCGTGACGCGCATCCTGGTCGAGGATGGCGCCCCGGTAGAGTTCGGCGCTCCGCTGGTCATTCTCGAGTAAGGCGCAGAGATGTTTGACAAAATCCTGATCGCCAACCGCGGGGAAATTGCCCTTCGCGTGATCCGCGCCTGCCGCGAGATGGGCATCATGAGCGTCGCCGTGCACTCGACCGCCGATTCGGATGCGATGCACGTGCGCATGGCAGATGAAACCATCTGTATCGGCCCCCCGGCCAGCGCTGACAGCTATCTGTCATTCCCGGCCATCATCTCGGCCTGTGAAGTGACGGGTGCCCAGGCGATCCACCCGGGCTACGGCTTTCTGTCGGAAAATGCCCGGTTCGTGCAGATCGTCGAGGACCACGATATCACGTTTATCGGCCCCACCGCGGAACACATCCGCATCATGGGCGACAAGATCACCGCCAAGGACACGATGAAAGAGCTGGGAGTGCCTTGCGTGCCCGGATCCGATGGCGGCGTCGACTCGTTGGAAGATGCTCTGCGGATTGGCGAGGAAATCGGCTATCCAGTCATCATCAAGGCCACCGCCGGTGGTGGCGGGCGCGGCATGAAGGTTGCGCAGACCGCCGATGACATGGAGACCGCCTATCGCACCGCGCGGGCCGAGGGCAAAGCTGCCTTTGGCAACCCCGAGGTCTATATCGAGAAATATCTGACCACGCCGCGCCACATCGAGATCCAGGTCTTTGGCGATGGCAAGGGCAACGCCGTGCATCTGGGCGAACGGGACTGCTCGCTTCAGCGCCGCCACCAGAAGGTGTTTGAAGAGGCGCCCGGCCCGGCAATTTCCGCCGAGGAACGCGCCTCGATCGGCAAGATCTGTGCCGATGCCGTGGCTCGGATCAACTATATCGGCGCGGGCACGATCGAGTTCCTGTATGAAAACGGTGAGTTCTACTTCATCGAGATGAACACCCGTCTGCAGGTGGAACACCCTGTCACCGAAGGTATTTTCGGCGTCGACCTCGTGCGCGAACAGATCCGCGTCGCCGCTGGTCTGCCGATGTCGTTCAGCCAGGACGATCTGGAAATCAACGGCCACGCCATCGAGGTCCGGATCAACGCCGAGCGTCTGCCGAACTTTGCCCCCTGCCCCGGCAAGATCACCCAGTATCACGCCCCCGGCGGCCTGGGTGTGCGGATGGATTCGGCGCTGTATGACGGCTATTCGATCCCGCCCTATTACGACAGCCTGATCGGCAAGCTGATTGTGCAGGGCCGCGACCGGACCGAGGCGCTGGCGCGTCTGAACCGCGCGCTTGGCGAGTTGATCATCGACGGCATCGACACCACCGTGCCGCTGTTCCACGCCCTGTTGCAGGAACCCGACATCCACTCGGGCGACTACAACATCCACTGGCTGGAGAAGTGGCTGGAGCAAGCCTACGATCAGGGCTGATCGCCTGTGACCGTTACGCCTGAGATCTTGTTGCAGGCCTATTGCTCGGGCGTGTTTCCCATGGCCGAGCATCGCGACGACCCCGAGATTTTTTGGGTGGACCCCAAACGCCGGGGTGTCTTTCCTCTGGATGGTTTCCACATCTCGCGCAGCCTGGCGAAACGGCTACAGCGGGGTGGGTTTCGCGCCACGTTGAACCGCGACTTTGCGACCGTGGTGCGCGCTTGTGCGGATCGGCCCGAAACCTGGATCAGCGAAGAAATCTTCAACCTATACAGCGCCTTACACCATATGGGCTATGCCCATTCGCTTGAGGTCTGGCAGGGGGACCGGCTGGCGGGCGGCGTTTATGGCGTGGCCATCGGTGGCGCGTTTTTCGGAGAAAGCATGTTCTCGCACCAGACCGACGGATCAAAGCTGGCCCTTGCCTGGCTGATCGATTTGCTGCGGCGCACGGGGTTTGTCCTGTTCGACACCCAGTTTCTGACCGACCACCTGGCCTCACTTGGTGCGATCGAGATCAGCCGGGCCGACTATCGCGCGCAACTGGCCGAGGCCTTGCACGTTCCGGCAGACATCACTGCACACCCTGTCGCGGCCACGGGTCAAGGCGTGGTGCAGCGCAGCACCCAGACGTCATAACGTGCGTGATCCAGCGCGCTGAGGGCGGGGGACGAGGCGATCATCCAGCCGTCGAACACCGGATCGGCGTTTCCCGCCTCGCGGATCGTAAGATGAGCAAAGGCATCGCCCGCCGGGTTGCCCTCGGGAAAGCGGCAGGCGGTCAGGACCACGGACAGACGCCCCAGCAGCGCCTCGTCGCCATTGCCCAGCGTCAGATCCAGAACTTTGCCGGTCACCTTGTCGAGCCCACGCAGCACAGCGCCTGTGCCATCGCTGGCGGCCTCTTGCGCTGCGACCGATCCGGCGCAGAGCATCAGCAGCGCCGCAGCGAGGTGCCTCATTGCGCCTCGTCCCCGCTGCCCGAGACAAATTTCATCAAGAGCGACACCAGGCTGATCGAGCCCTGGGTGTCCAGCACTTCGGCACCCGGTTCAAAGGCAAAAGGCGACCCGCCCGGAGATATCTCGACAAAATTGCCGCCTAAAAGCCCCTCGGACGAGATCACGATGGCGCTGTCATCCGGGATTTCGATGCCATCCAGGATCGTGACCACCGTGTCCGCCCGATATGTCTGCGGGTTCAACTCGACCGAGGTCACCGTGCCCACCTTGACGCCCGCAAGGCGGACATCGGTGCCGACACTGACGCCTTCGAGCGAACGGAAGCTGGCGGTCAGTTCATAACCTCCTCGGTCCAATGACAGGCCCGCAGTCTGCGCGGTGTAGACGCCAAAGGCCAGCGCAGCAGCCAGGACCACGCCTCCGACCAGAACTTCGGTGGTTTGGGTCGACATGCGCTTATTCCGGCGACCAGGCCTCGTAATCCCGCCGGTCGGCGGGGGCCTGGGCGCGGATCGAGCCCGCCGGCGCATAGGCCAGGGCAGAGCCCGTCAGGTTTTCCTGGTGCGGTTTTTCCCATGACTTGTGGGCCAGCGGTCGCTCGGTTGGCGGCTCTTTGAAGGTGTGGTGCAACCACCCGTGCCAGTCGGGATCGACGCGGCTGGCCTCGGCCTCGCCATTGAAGATCACCCAACGGCGCTTGCCGTCGCGGGTTTCGTAGAACACGTTGCCCTGGCTGTCTTCGCCAACCTTGACGCCCTTGCGCGAGGTGTAGATCGCAGTGTTCAGCGTCGATCCGTTCCACCAGGTCACGGCGCGCAGCAGAGTGTTCAGAATTCCCATCGGGCCCTCCGGAAAGTGTTGGTGCAAGATATGGACCAAAGGCGGGCCAAGGTCCAGAGCACAGGCCCGCCACCATGCCGCATCGGCATCAATCCGGCGCGACTGCCGTGACTTCGATCTCGATCCGGTACTTGGGGTCGATCAATCCACATTCGATCATGGTTGCGGCGGGCGGGTTTGCCCCGAAGGTTTCGGCGAGAATCGGAAAGCAGGGTTCGAATTCCGCGCGGTCGGGCAGGTAGTATTTCACACGGACAACATCGGCGAAAGACGCCCCAGCGTCGTTCAATGCCTTGCCGATGACCTCAAGCGCAGAGCGGCACTGGTCGGTGACCGTCTCGCCCTGCCCCACGGTGCCCGCAACGTGGACAAAGCCGCCCGCGACAACGGCGCGGCAATAACCGACCTTGGCTTCGAACTCTCCGCCGGATGAGATGCGTTTCATTATTGTCTTACTCCCAAAAGAAAAACGGCGCGTCCCCGACGCGCCGTTTGTGTCATCCAATGTTCCGTCTTACCCCGCCGAGGCTCCCTCGGCCGGTTGGTCGGCATAGATCATGAGCGGTGCTGCGTCCGACTGGGCCGCCTCTTCGTTCACGACCACCTCGTCGACGTTTTCCATGCCCGGCAGATCGAACATCGTGTCCAGCAGGATGTCTTCGAGGATCGAGCGCAGGCCCCGCGCGCCAGTCTTGCGCTCGATGGCGCGTTTGGCGATCGCGCTCAGCGCTTCGTCCGTGAATGTCAGCTTGGCATCTTCCAGTTCGAACAGGCGCTGGTATTGCTTGACCAGAGCGTTCTTCGGCGCGGTCAGGATGGTGACCAGCGCGTCTTCGTCCAGATCTTCGAGCGTGGCGATGACCGGCAGACGACCGACGAATTCCGGGATCAGGCCGAACTTCAGCAGATCTTCGGGTTCGAGATCCTTGAAGGTCTCACCCACGCCCGCCTCGCTATCGTCACGCACATCGGCACCAAAGCCCATGGCCGAGCCCTTGCCGCGCTGCTTGATGATCCGGTCGAGCCCCGCAAAGGCGCCGCCACAGATGAACAGGATGTTCGTGGTGTCCACCTGCAGGAACTCCTGCTGCGGATGCTTGCGCCCGCCCTGCGGCGGAACAGAGGCCACGGTGCCTTCCATAAGCTTCAGCAGCGCCTGCTGCACACCCTCGCCCGAGACGTCGCGGGTGATCGAGGGGTTTTCGGACTTGCGCGTGATCTTGTCGACCTCGTCGATATAGACGATGCCGCGCTGCGCGCGTTCCACGTTGTATTCGCTGGCCTGCAAGAGTTTGAGGATGATGTTTTCCACATCCTCACCCACGTAACCGGCCTCGGTCAGCGTCGTGGCGTCGGCCATCGTGAAGGGCACATCCAGAATGCGCGCCAGCGTCTGGGCCAGAAGCGTCTTGCCGCAGCCCGTGGGGCCGATCAGCAGGATGTTCGACTTTGCCAGTTCAATGTCGCCGGATTTCTGCGCGTGGTTCAGACGTTTGTAGTGGTTGTGCACCGCGACCGACAAAACCCGTTTCGCCGTCGCCTGCCCGATCACGTAATCGTCCAGCACACCGCAGATTTCCTTGGGTGTTGGCACCCCATCCGAAGACTTGAAACCAGAGCCTTTGGTCTCTTCCCGGATGATGTCCATGCACAACTCGACGCATTCGTCGCAGATGAACACGGTCGGCCCGGCGATCAGCTTGCGCACTTCGTGCTGGCTCTTGCCGCAGAAGCTGCAATAGAGAGTGTTCTTGCTGTCTCCGCCTGAATTTGAGGCCATGGTCTACCTTTCGGGCTTTTGTTTCGACTGCCTGACCGGTCCGGCACTGCCCTGTTATGCCGCGTCCTCCGATAGTGAGGTAGCTTAGGACAGCGCCTGCAGGTCTACAATCGCAAAATACGCTTCGTGGTCAATGCTCACAAAGCGGTGTTACTGTTCCCCTTCGCCGTCGTCCGATTTGACGCGATTTTCAACAATTTCATCAATCAGACCCCATTCCTTGGCGTCTTCGGCCGTCATGAAGTTGTCCCGCTCTAGCGCGGCTTCGACCGTTTCCAGGTCCTGGCCGGTGTGCTTGACATAGATCTCGTTCAACCGGCGCTTCAGCTTCAGCGTCTCTTCGGCGTGGATCATGATGTCGGTCGCCTGGCCCTGGTATCCGCCCGACGGCTGGTGCACCATCACCCGGCTGTTGGGCAGCGAAAAGCGCATGTCCTTGTGACCGGCGGTCAGCAAGAGCGATCCCATCGAGGCCGCCTGGCCGATGACCAGCGTGCTGACGGCGGGTTTGATGTACTGCATCGTATCATAGATCGACAGGCCGCTGGTCACGACACCACCGGGGCTGTTGATGTACATGCTGATCTCTTTCGAGGGGTTTTCCGCCTCGAGGTGCAAGAGCTGCGCGACGATCAGCGACGACATTCCGTCGTGCACCGGGCCGTTCAGGAAGATGATCCGTTCCTTCAACAGGCGCGAAAAGATGTCATAGGCGCGTTCGCCGCGGCTGGTCTGTTCGACCACCATCGGCACAAGGTTCATGTATGTCTCATAGGGATCGGTCATCTGGGCCTGCCTGCGGTGCTTAAGATGTGAATTCTCATTGTGCGTCGACAGAGTCTTAGTGTCGGGTCTGAGGGGCTGCAAGAGGTGCGGGTTGAATTCATGGCGTTCTGCTCTGGACAATCCCTGCCCTGAACAGGTTAATCCCGCGTCAATGGACCTGCATGCAAAATACCCCGCTCTGTCCGATTTGCGCGCCCGGGCCCGCCGTCGCGTGCCTCGGTTTGTCTGGGATTACCTTGACAGCGGCACGGGGACCGAGGCCACCACCCGCCGCAATCGTGCGATGCTGGACCGGGTTCTGTTCATGCCGTCGATCCTGCACGGCGAGATCACCAGCGATCCGTCCTGCACCTTTCTGGGGCAGTCCTTGCAGGTGCCGGTCGGCATCGCCCCCGTGGGCATGTCGGGCCTGGTCTGGCCGGATGCTGAACGTCTGTTGGCGCGCGCCGCGACCCAGGCCGGTTTGCCCTACACGCTGTCGACCGTGGCCAGCCAGACGCCGGAGACCGTTGGGCCCGAGGTCGGCGGCAAGGGATGGTTCCAGCTTTACCCCCCGCGCGACGTTGAAATCCGCAAGGACATGTTGCGGCGCGCGCGGGACGCGGGGTTTGACACCCTGGTGCTGACCGCCGATGTCCCCGTCGCCAGCCGCCGCGAACGGCAGGTGCGGACCGGGCTGCGCCAGCCCCCGGTTTTGACGCTGCGCATGCTGGCCCAATGCGCGATCCGGCCTGCATGGTCGCTGGGCACCGCCCGCGCCGGAATGCCGACGATGCGCACGCTTGAGGCGTACAACAACGACACGACCCGTCGCGATCCGACTGCCCACGTGGGCTACATGCTGCGCACCTCGCCCGACCCTGACTACGTGCGCTGGCTGCGCGACGCATGGGAGGGGCCATTGGTGGTGAAGGGCGTGCTCAAGCCCTCGGATGCCGAATTCCTGACAATACAGGGCGTGGATGCGATCTGGATCAGCAACCACTCGGGCCGCCAGTTCGACGGCGCGCCTTCGTCAATCGAGGCGCTGTCCGCAATCCGGCCGGTCACCGATCTGCCGCTGATTGTTGACGGCGGGTTCGAGGGCGGGCTGGACATCCTGCGTGCGGCCGCCTTCGGGGCCGATCTGGTGATGATGGGTCGCCCGTTTCATGCCGCCCTTGCCGCGCTTGGGGCCAGTGGACCGGCGCATCTGATCGACATCCTGCGCAAGGACATGCTGGCCAACATGGGGCAGCTTGGCTTCCGGACCTTGCAAGACGCCCGGGGAAAGGCGATCTGGGACCGCGGTACGCCCCTGACGGATCTGTAACACCCTTCCTGGACATGGGGCCAACGCGGCGCGTGTATGCTCGCCCAACGCCACTGTTTGTAAAGCCCAAGATGCCGAGAGGCCGGCGCACAAAAGCGACTGTTCAATGACGGATAGATCTCGAATTTCGCCAAGAGCGGCCCGATGCGTGGCAAGATGACAACAAAATGTGAGCGCAAACATTAAATTTGGGTACTTAAGTTATTTCCAATACCCTATAAATTTCAGACACCTACAGAGCTGGCATCGCTAACGTTCAGGCTCTACGCAGTTCTACGAGTTGAGCAACGCCACGTTTTTGCGTATCAGCGCTCAAACGAAAAACGTCAGGACAGTTGCCATGCCCGAGTTTAAGAAGATCCTCATCGCCAACCGAGGTGAGATTGCCATCCGCGTCATGCGGGCCGCAAATGAGATGGGCAAACGAACAGTGGCCATCTACGCCGAGGAAGACAAGCTGGGGCTGCACCGTTTCAAGGCAGACGAGGCCTATCGCATCGGCGAAGGCATGGGCCCGGTTCAGGCCTATCTGTCGATTGACGAAATCATCCGTGTCGCCAAGGAATGCGGCGCTGACGCGATCCACCCGGGCTATGGCCTTTTGTCGGAAAACCCCGACTTCGTGGACGCCTGTGCGGCCAACGGCATCACCTTCATCGGCCCCAAGGCCGAAACCATGCGCGCGCTTGGTGACAAGGCCAGTGCCCGCCGCGTCGCGATCGAGGCCGGTGTGCCCGTCATCCCCGCCACCGAGGTGCTGGGCGACGACATGGAGGCCATCAAGAAAGAGGCCGCCGAGATCGGTTTCCCTTTGATGCTCAAGGCCAGCTGGGGCGGCGGCGGACGCGGCATGCGCCCGATCGAAAACGTCGAAGAACTGCCCGAAAAGGTGCTGGAAGGCCGCCGCGAGGCCGAGGCCGCCTTTGGCAACGGTGAGGGCTATCTGGAAAAGATGATCACCCGCGCCCGCCACGTCGAGGTGCAGATCCTGGGCGACACCCACGGCAACATCTACCACCTCTATGAACGCGACTGCTCGGTCCAGCGCCGGAACCAGAAAGTGGTGGAACGCGCGCCTGCGCCGTATCTGAGCGAAGCGCAGCGCGAAGAGCTGTGTGAGCTGGGCCGCAAGATCTGCGCCCATGTGAACTATGAATGCGCGGGCACGGTCGAATTCCTGATGGATATGGAGACCGGCAAGTTCTACTTCATCGAGGTGAACCCGCGCGTCCAGGTGGAACACACCGTCACCGAGGAAGTCACCGGCATCGACATCGTGCAGGCACAGATCCAGATCGCCGAAGGCAAATCGCTGTCCGAGGCCACGGGCCGCGCCAGCCAGTACGACATCCGCCTGAACGGCCACGCCCTGCAGACCCGTGTGACCACAGAGGACCCGCAGAACAACTTCATCCCCGACTATGGCCGCATCGCCGCCTATCGCTCGGCCACCGGCATGGGCATCCGTCTGGACGGCGGCACCGCCTATGCAGGCGCCTACATCACGCGGTACTACGACTCGCTTCTGGAAAAGGTGACCGCCTGGGCACCGACACCGGAAAAGGCGATTGCCCGGATGGACCGCGCGCTGCGCGAATTCCGGATCCGCGGGGTCAGCACGAACATCGACTTCGTGATCAACCTGCTGAAGCACCCGACGTTCACGACGAACCAGTACACCACCAAGTTCATCGACACGACGCCGGACCTGTTCCAGTTCAAGAAGCGCCGCGACCGGGGCACCAAGGTGTTGACCTATATCGCCGACATCTCGGTCAACGGTCACCCCGAAGTGCAGGGCCGTCCGAAGCCTGCAGAGGATCTGAAGCCCGCCCGACCCCCGGCGTTCCTGGCGGACGAGCCCGCCTATGGCACGCGCAACCTGCTGCTGGACAAGGGTCCGCAAGCGGTGGCGGACTGGATGTCGGAACAGAAACAGCTGCTGATCACCGACACCACCATGCGGGACGGTCACCAGTCGCTGCTGGCCACCCGCATGCGCTCGATCGACATGATCAAGGTGGCACCCGCCTATGCGCACAACCTGCCGCAGCTTTTCTCGATGGAATGCTGGGGCGGCGCGACCTTTGACGTGGCCTATCGCTTCCTGCAGGAATGCCCCTGGCAGCGTCTGCGCGACCTGCGCGCCGCCATGCCCAATGTCATGACCCAGATGCTGCTGCGCGGTGCAAACGGCGTGGGGTACACCAACTACCCCGACAACGTGGTGAAGTTCTTTGTCAAACAGGCGGTCGAAACCGGCGTCGACGTCTTCCGCGTCTTTGACTCGCTGAACTGGGTCGAAAACATGCGCGTCGCGATGGACGCGGTTCTTGAGAACAATCGCGTCTGCGAAGGCACCATCTGTTACACCGGCGATATCCTCGATCCCAACCGCGCCAAGTACGACCTGAAGTACTATGTCGCAATGGGCAAGGAGTTGCGCGACGCGGGCGCCCACGTGATCGGCCTGAAGGACATGGCGGGGCTGCTGAAGGCCTCGGCCGCAGGTCCGCTGATCAAGGCGCTGAAGGAAGAAGTCGGCCTGCCGATCCACTTCCACACGCATGACACCTCGGGTGCTGCGATTGCGACGATCATCGCCGCCAGCGAGGCGGGCGTCGATGCGGTTGACGCCGCCATGGACGCGTTGTCGGGCAACACCAGCCAGCCGACACTGGGTTCGGTCGTCGAGGCCCTGCGCAACACCGAGCGTGACACCGGTCTGGACGTGGGCGCGATCCGCGACATCTCGAACTACTGGGAGGCCGTTCGCGGGCAGTATGCCGCCTTTGAAAGCGGGCTGCAGGCGCCCGCCTCCGAGGTCTATCTGCACGAGATGCCGGGTGGCCAGTTCACCAACCTCAAGGCGCAGGCGCGGTCCTTGGGACTGGAAGAACGTTGGCACGAGGTTGCGCAGACCTATGCGGATGTGAACCAGATGTTTGGAGACATCGTGAAGGTGACGCCTTCGTCAAAGGTTGTGGGCGACATGGCGCTGATGATGGTCAGCCAGGGTCTGACCCGCGCGGACGTCGAGGACCCCAAGAAAGAGGTCGCCTTCCCTGACAGCGTCATCGACATGATGCGCGGCAACCTGGGCCAGCCTCCGGGCGGCTTCCCGAAGGCGCTGATCAAGAAGGTGCTGAAGGGCGAAAAGCCCAACACCGAACGTCCGGGCAAGGGTGTTGCTGCCGTAGATCTGGAAACCACGCGCGCCAAGCTGTCGACCGAGCTGGAAGGCTTCACCGTCGATGACGAGGATCTGAACGGTTACCTGATGTATCCCAAGGTCTATCTGGATTACATGGGCCGTCACCGCACCTATGGTCCGGTCCGCACCCTGCCGACCAAGACCTTTTTCTATGGTATGCAGCCGGGTGACGAGATCACTGCAGAGATCGATCCGGGCAAGACGCTGGAAATCCGCCTGCAGGCCATCGGCGAAACCGACGACAAGGGCGAGGTCAAGGTCTTCTTTGAACTCAACGGTCAACCCCGAGTGATCCGCGTGCCGAACCGCAAGGTCGCCGCCAGCACTGCGGCGCGGCCCAAGGCGGAAGTTGGCAACGCCAACCACATCGGCGCGCCGATGCCCGGTGTGGTTGCCACGGTTTCGGTTGTGGCGGGACAGACGGTTGAAGAAGGTGACCTGCTGCTGACCATCGAAGCCATGAAGATGGAAACGGGCATCAGCGCCGAACGTGCGGCAACCGTGAAGGCCGTGCACATCACGCCCGGTGCGCAGATCGATGCCAAGGATCTGCTGATCGAGCTCGAATAAGGCCGGCGTCGGACCGGGGGCTCTGCCCCCGGACCCCCGGGAATATTTTAGGCAAGAAGAAGCGGGGGATGCGCGATGGGTCTTCGGTTGGCGCTGGTGGCTGTCGTGGTGCCGGACTACGATCTGGCGCTTTCGTTCTTTGTCGACACTCTTGGCTTCGAGCTGTTGGAAGACACCGATATGGGAGGCGGCAAGCGTTGGGTGCGGGTCGCGCCAGAGGGGGCCGAGACGCAATTTCTGCTGGCCCGCGCCGTGGGCGAACAGCAGGAAGCGGCAATTGGAAACCAGGGCGGTGGCCGGGTATGGCTCTTTCTGCAGACCGATGACTTTGCCCGGGACCACGCGCGCTTGCACGCTGCAGGGGTCGCCTTTCAGGAAGACCCCCGGCACGAACCCTATGGTTCGGTCGCCGTGTTTGAAGATCCCTTTGGCAATCGCTGGGATCTGATCGAGTTCAAATGATCCATCCGCGTGTACCACCCGTAACATGGCTCCAAGGGTTGGATCGGTTGGCTTAGGGCTAAGAAGGGGATTCAAAGATGGATTTGCAGGTCACCGCGCTTTACGCCGCCTTGCTGGCCTTGGTCTTCCTTGTGCTGTGCGTGCGGGTCATCACCTATCGTCGCGAGCACCGTCTGGGCCTGGGGGATCACGGAGACCGCGAGTTGGTGCGGCGGATGCGGGCGCAGGCGAATTGTGCCGAATACGCGCCGATCGGGCTGTTTCTTCTGGCGCTGACCGAGGCACAGGGCGCGCCGGGGCTGGTGGTGCATGCCCTGGGCGCCATGCTGCTGATGGGGCGCGCGGCCCATGCCTGGGGGTTTTCACAAAAGCCCATGAACATGCGCCTGCGGGTTGGCGGAATGGCCCTGACGCTGACGATGATCGGCGCGACCGCGCTTGGCCTGCTGGGGCATGCGCTGGTCTGAGCGTCAGCCGTAGGTGGTTTCGGGTCGGCCGTCGCGATAGGCCCAGAGCGCCGCGACAAAGGTTGCGTGCAGCGGCGTTGGGATTCCGTGTTTCTGGCCGTAGCGCACGATGTCGCCGGACAGGTAGTCAAGCTCCAGCGGTTTGCCGCGTTCGAGGTCGTCCAGCATCGAGGCGTGCATGCTGGGCGGCAGGGTGGCCATGAAGGACCAGGCGGCCTCGGCGCCGCCTGCGGGCAGATCGGGAACCTCGGCACGAGCCACGGCCTCGGCCTCGGCCAGCGCGGCCTGAAACATCTCTCCCGTTTTGGGGGTTTCGCGGATCGGTCCCATGTCGAGGCGGGTCATGGCTGTCATGCCGGACAGGACAGAGAGGCCGACCAGCTTGTTCCACATGTCATGGGTGATGTTGGGGTGAATGCTGGGGCTGGTGCCTGCCTGGGCCAGCGCCGCGTGCAGAAGATCGCAGCGCGCCGAGCCACCGCCGCCCAATTCGCCAAAGGTCAGGCCATCATGCGGCGCGCTGTGACGGATCACGCCGGGCGCCGCGATGTCGGCGGGAAAGCGTGCGACGCCGGGCACCACGCGGTCGAGCCCGACAATCTCGCCCACCCGGAACGGGGCGGTCACGCCATTCTGGCAGGTGACGACAAACGTGTCAGGACCAAGAATGGGGCGTATCATCTCTGCGGCGCTTTCGACATCGCGGTTCTTGACCATGAACATCACCATGTCGACCGGCCCGAGATCGGCAGGGGTATCCGTGGCGGTGACCTCTTTGAGATGCAGGTCGCCATTCGGGCTGGTCACGCGCAACCCGTCGCTTTGGATGGCCTCCAGATGCGCGCCCCGGGCAACAAATCCGACATCCTGACCCGACACCGCGAGTCTTGCGCCAAGATAACCACCAAGCGCGCCCGCGCCCATGACTGCAATCTTCATACCACCCCCGTCTGAAATGTGCTGTGGCCACTATAAGACGAAGACGACCGGGCATGGCAGAAATTCCCGCCCAAAGGGGCAATTTTCCTCTTGCAGCCTGACGCAGTAGCTTTTACATCCTCGACACCCAACGGAATGCGGGCGTAGCTCAGGGGTAGAGCGTTACCTTGCCAAGGTAAATGTCGTGAGTTCGAATCTCATCGCCCGCTCCAGTTGGACCCACCGGTCGACCCAGCCGGATCAGGATGCGGGCGTAGCTCAGGGGTAGAGCGTTACCTTGCCAAGGTAAATGTCGTGAGTTCGAATCTCATCGCCCGCTCCAAAGTTTTCCACGAAATTACGAAAATCTTTGGCTTATCTGTCGACGGTCTGACGAACCCGTCCGGCAGCCGATACATGCCAACCATCATGCTGACATCCATCCGTGGAAAGGCGTGGAACGGACTCCTGCGCACAGCCGGGGCTGGTGCAGAAAGGCTAATGTTCTTTTCGGGTGCGGCGGCGTGCATCGGGCAATTTGCGGAAATCGTCACCCCGAATTTGGTCAAGCCTGCGTTGCCTTCCGGTCTGATCAGCATTATCCGCTTCACAAAGGTCATGGCAGCATGACAAAGGCAGGGAAACTGAACTGACACGCTGCGTCATGCCGGAATCAGGCAGGGCGCCTTGCCCGAGATGCTTTGATGACCAACGGAAGATTTTCCGCACATTCCTTCCACGCCACACAGGCCGAATTGAACCAGTCTTTTGTGTCGGGTCTCTGGATGCAGGCAAAAGGCCCGCGCGTTCTGGGGCTGGTCGATCCTCACAGTGAAGCGGATGCAGGATCGCTGGTGGCGTCCGAGAGCGGGCTTGTGGATCAGGCAGTAAGGGCCGCCCGTGACGCCCTGAGAGAGTGGTCGCGGTCCCCCCGGACTGTGCGGCGCAACGCGCTTGAGGGGTTGATCCAAGGCATCGAGGCACGGCGCGAGATCTTTGCACAGACCATCAGCGCCGAGATCGGCGCGCCCATTGATTTCTGCCACAAGCAACAGGTTGCCGCGGCCTTGGCGCATTTACGTGCGACGCTGGCCGCCCTGGAATGCGAAAGTAACGACAGCCAACTGGGGCCGGATCCCGCGCATCGCGTGCGCTACGAGGCGATGGGCGTTGCCGCCCTGATCACGCCGTGGAACTGGCCCTTGAACCAGGTGGTGCTGAAGGTTGGCGGGGCGCTGGCGGCAGGATGTCCGATGGTGCTGAAACCATCGGAATACGCCACCCGAACGGCGGTTCTGTTCGCGCAGGTGATGGCCGAACTGGACCTGCCCGCAGGTGTGTTCAACCTGGTGATCGGCGACGGGCAGACCGGCGCGGACCTTGTGGCGCATCCGGGCGTCGACGTTGTCTCGTTCACCGGTTCGACGCGGGCGGGCTCTCATATCGCCGCCACGGCGGCTGCGCGGTTTGCGCGCACGACGCTCGAGCTTGGGGGCAAGTCGCCCAACCTGCTGTTCGCCGATTGCGATCTCGAGACGGCGATGACGCAGGGGGTGGCGCATTGCTTCCGCAATTCGGGCCAGTCCTGCAACGCCGCCTCGCGCATGCTGGTCGAGCGGCAGGTCTATGACCGCGCGGTGGCGCTGGCCGCCGAGATCGCCCGCGCGACCCCGTTGGGCGCGCCCGCCGCGCCCGGCCCGCACCTTGGGCCGCTGGTCAACCGCGCGCAATATGAGCGGGTGCAGGGCTATCTGGACTATGGCGTGACTTCGGATGCGCGCCTGATCTCCGGTGGGCCCGGGCGCGCCGATGGCTTTGCTCAGGGTTACTACGTGACCCCCACGGTCTTTGCCGATGTGACGCCGGAAAACCGCCTGTTCCAGGAAGAGATCTTTGGACCGGTTCTGACCATGACCCCCTTTGACGGCGAAGATCAGGCCATCGCGCTGGCCAACCAGACACCTTACGGCCTGGCGGCCTATGTCCAGACCTCGGACCCGGCGCGCGCCGACCGGGTGTCACGGCAGTTGAACGCCGGAATGATCCAGGTGAACGGCACCAGCCGGGTGCAGGGCGCGCCTTTTGGCGGGCGCGGGGCCTCGGGCCAGGGGCGCGAGGCAGGGATCTGGGGCATCCGCGCCTTTCAGGACATCAAGTCGATCAGCGGCGCGGCACGGATGCCTCAGACCTAGGGTCTATTTCAGCGCGCGCGCCAGAAAGGCTTGCGTTTCAGGGTGTTGCGGCGCGCCGAACAGATCAGCCGGTGGGCCCTCTTCGACGATCTTGCCGGCCTTGAGGAAACAGACCTTGTCTGCCGCCTGCCGGGCAAAGCCCATCTCATGCGTGGCCAGCACCATCGTCATGCCCTCGTCCTTGAGCTGCAAGAGCACGTCCAGCACCTCGCCCACCAGCTGCGGGTCCAGCGCCGAGGTGATCTCGTCAAACAGCATGACCTCGGGCCGCATCGCCAAGGCGCGCACGATGGCCACCCGCTGCTGCTGCCCGCCCGACAGCTGGTCGGGATAGTTCTGCATCCGGTCGGCCAGACCGAACCGCTGAAACAGCGCCTCGACCTCGGGGCGGACCTGATCCCGCGTCTTGCCGTGCACCCGGCGCGGCGCCAGCATTGCGTTTTCCAACGCCGTCATATGCGGGAACAGGTTGTAGCTTTGAAACACCATCCCGATCCGCGCCCGCACGCCCTGCGGGTCCAGGCCGGGGATCGAGATATCCTCGCCATCCAGCCGGATCTCTCCGTCCTCGATGGGTTCCAGCAGGTTGATGCAGCGCAGAAGCGTTGACTTGCCACCGCCCGAAGCACCGATCAGACAGACCATCTGCCCCGCCTCGATGTCCAGGTCGATGCCGTCACAGACCGTCACATCGCCAAAGCGTTTCACGACGCCGCGCAATTCCAGTTTGGCCATCAGCGCCGCTCTTTCTGTTGCCGGGCCATCAGGTAATCGGCATAACGCGTGGCCGGGATCGTCACCGCCAGAAAGATGATCGCTGCGCCCACGTAAGGTGTGAAATTCGCCAAGAGCGATTTGAAGACGCCCGCCTGCCGGAAGATTTCAACCGGGCCGATGAAGCTTAGCAAGGACACGTCCTTTTGCAGGGCGATCAGCATGTTCATCTGGCTGGGCACCACGTTGCGCACCGCCTGCGGCAGCACCACGTCCCGCATGACCTGCCGTTCGGACAGGCCCAGCGACAAGGCGGCCGAGCGCTGGCTGTGGTGGACCGAGTCGATGCCGGACCGAAAGATCTCGGCCACATAGGCCGAATAGGTCAGGATCAGCGCCAATGACCCCCAGATGTAGGGCGAATTCCACGGACGGGGCAGGCCCAATCCCGGGATACCAAAACCGATAAGGTAGACGGTCAGGATGACCGGCACGCCGCGGAAGATGTCGGTAAAGGCCGCGCCAAAGATGCGCAGCGGAAAAAGCGCCGGCGATTTCGCGTCCCGCGCCAGCGCGATCAACAGGCCCAGCACCGCGATTGCGGGGGCCGACCAGGCAAAGATCATCACGTTGACCAGAAAAGCGTCCAGCAACTTGGGGAAAGATTTCGCCAGAACAGCCCCGTTGAAAAAGCTTTTCTGCACCTTCTCCCAACCCGGTGCCAAGGGCACGAGGAGGATGATGGCCGCCAGCACAATCACCGTACTGGTTGCGGCGACGATCAGGGATCGCCGCCGCTGCTCTGCGTCATAACGTTCGCGGCGGGTCATCCCCGCCGCACCCGTCGCCTTGGGTCGTGCCATGTTACTTGATCAGCGGAACGCCGGTGGTGTCCTGCAACCACTCTGCCTCGATGGCCGCCAGTGCGCCGCTTTCGGTCAGGGCCGCCAGCGCTTCGTCCACGCAGGCCTTCAGCGCATTGCCCTCTTCCATCAGCATCCCGAACTGATCGGGGTTGTCGCTGGCGTCGGGCGCAAACTGGCCAATCACCTTGGACCCTTCGATCATCACGGCGCTCAGGAACAATGCCGTCGGCAGGTCGAACAACGCCGCATCGATCTGGTTGGCGCTGATCGCCGCGTTCACGTCGGCGTTGTCACCGTAAAGCAACGGGCGGCTGTCGGGCTGGATCACGTTTTCCAGCTTCGGAACCGCGGTGGTCGATCCGACGGCGCCCCATTTCAGGGCCTTCAGGCCCGCCATCGTCGCCTCGGTGTCGACCGCGCCCGGTCCAACCAGGACGGCCATCGGGGCCGTGTAGTAAGGTGCCGAGAAATCCACGACCTCGTCCCGTTCGGGTGTGATCGAGTACTGCTGCATGTTGAAGTCGAAATTCTTGGCCCCGGGCTGGATCGCCTCGTCAAACGAAGACCGAACCCAGACCACGTCCTCGGACGCAAATCCCATCTCGCCCGCGACGGCATAGGCCACGGCGGCTTCGAACCCCTGCCCGCTTTCCGGCGCGTCGTCCATGACCCAGGGGTAGTAGGCCGGGTTGCCGGTTGCGATGGTCAGCTTGCCCTCGGTCAGCGTCTTGCCTGCCGCGCAATGGCCGCCCGCCATCGCGGTGGTCGAGACCATCGCAAGGGCAACTGTCAGTGAAAGAATTTTGGACATTTTTGAACCTTCCTGCTGTGACCGCTTTGGAAAAAGCTTGGTCGATTGCCGGGCAAGAGTCCATATCCCAGACACTGTCCAGCGCGTTGTTTCTAAACCCCGGCAACCAGGTCCGGATGGCGGGTACGCAGGTCCTCGATCAGGATTTCGGAAAAGGTCTTGACCAATTCGGGAAACCGCGTACGCGAGCTGGTCAGCATCGAGACCGTGCGTTTTTCCTTTAGTCCCGCGATCGGCAGAAACGCCAGATCCCCGGACATCGCGCGGGCGACGGTTTCCGGCAGGATTGTAGTCCAGGGCCCCGCCCGCACCATGGCCAGCAGAGAATGTGTGTTGTGCACGGTCACCTGGGCCTGCGGCAAAGCGGCCTGCACCTGGGCCGCTTGGATTTGCGAAAACAGCGCGTTGCGCACAAATCGGGTCGCAAAGACCTGTTCGAACGTCGGGGCAGTTCCTTGCTTCGCCAAGGGATGGTCTGACCGACACAGCAGCCCATAGCTGTCGTGAAACAGCGGCACCTGGGTGATCCCGTTCAAAATCGGCGCGCCCGAGACCACGCCAAGGTCGGCGCGCCCCTGCACCATGGCCTCGATCACCATGCCGGTGTCCATGTCGCGCAATTCGACCCCCAGCGACTGATGGCGTGCCGTCAATGCCTCGATCGCATGCGGAAAGATCAGGCCCGCAGCCGAGGGGATGGCGGCCAGCCGCAACACGCCATGCGGCGCGCGGGCGGCGGCCTCGATGGCCTCGACCGTCTGTTCATATTGCCGAAGCTGTTGCTGCGCGAGGTGAAAGATATCCTGCCCCAGCGGCGTCAGGCGGTTCTTGCGTTCGTTTTCGAAAAGCCGCTGACCCAGATGCTCTTCGAGCCGTTTCAGGGTCATCGAGACCGCCGACTGCGTGCGTCCAAGGCGCGGCGCGGCATCTGCCAGATTGCCGGTGGTCGCCACGGTGGCGAAACAGCGAAGGGTCTCGACCTTGATCAAAACTTCAATTTTCCTTGAATTTGATTAACAAGTTTGAATTTGACTGATGACGCTCCGATTGTCCACAGTGCCGCATCAACGGTGATCAACGGGGTCAGGCATGTCCGACACAGAACTCAATCTCATTGCAGGCAGCTGGGCAGCCGGGGACGGCGAGATCGAGAACCGCAATCCCTCGGACCAAAGCGACCTGATCGGAGTGTACGCGCAGGCCAGCGCAGCGCAGTTGGACCAGACGCTAGAGGCCGCGCGCCACGCGCAGGCCGAATGGGCGGGCTATGGCATGGAACGCAAGCAAACTGTCCTGATGGCCATCGGGACCGAGCTGATGGCACGGGCGACCGAGTTGGGCACCCTGCTGAGCCGCGAAGAGGGCAAACCGCTGGCCGAAGGCAAGGGCGAGGTCTATCGCGCCGGACAGTTCTTCACCTATTACGCCGCCGAATGCCTGCGCCAGATCGGCGAAAATGCCGACAGCGTGCGTGATGGCGTCGAAATCGACGTGCGGCGCGAACCGGTTGGCACGGTGGCAATCATCTCGCCCTGGAATTTCCCGACTGCGACAGCCTCTTGGAAGATCGCGCCGGCGCTGTGCTACGGCAACGCGGTGGTCTGGAAACCGGCCAATGCAACCCCGGCCTCGGCGGTGGCGCTGACCGAAATCATTGCCCGTCAGGACGTTCCCAAGGGGCTTTTCTCGCTGGTCATGGGGGCGGGCGGCGCCATCGGCCAACGGCTGGTCGACAGCCCGTTGATTGACGCGATTTCCTTCACCGGGTCGGTGCCGGTGGGCAAAGGCATCGCGGCGGCGGCGGTTCAGAACCTGACCAAGGTGCAGATGGAGATGGGGTCGAAAAACGCGCTGGCGGTGATGGACGACGGCGATCTGGATCTTGCCGTCTCGGTCGCATTGGGCGGCGCATTTGGCGGGACCGGGCAGAAGTGCACGGCCTCGTCGCGGCTGATCGTGCACGAGGCCGTGCACGACGCCTTTGTCGACAAGCTGGTGGCCGGGGCGCAGTCGATGCGCGTCGGGCATGCCCTGCACGACGGCACCCAGATGGGGCCTGTCGTCAGCGCACAGCAGCTGGCCGAGAACCTCGCCTATGTGGATCTGGGCAAATCCGAGGGCGCAGAGCTGGCCTGCGGCGGCGCGCGGCTGGATATGCCGCATGACGGGTTTTACATGTCGCCGGGCGTGTTCCTGAACACCACGAATGAGATGCGCATCAACCGCGAAGAGATGTTCGCCCCCCTGACCTCGGTCATCAAGATTGGCAGCTATGACGAGGCCCTGGCGACGGTCAACGACACCAATTTCGGCCTGACCTCGGGGATTGTCACCCGTGACCTGGCGCGGGCCACGCACTTCCGCCGCAATGCGCGGACCGGCGTGGTCACGGTGAACCTGCCGACAGCGGGCACCGATTATCACGTGCCCTTTGGCGGACGCGGCGACAGCTCTTACGGCCCCCGCGAACAGGGCCGCGCGGCGGCCGAGTTCTACACAACCGTCAAAACTGCCTACATCAGCGCAGGAAAGCCCAGCTGATGCGGATCGACGGCCTGCAATATGCCAATTGGTCGGAAAAGATCTTTCGACAGATGCGCCAGGGCGGGCTGGACGCGGTGCATGTGACCATCGCCTATCACGAGAGCTTTCGCGAAACGGTCCTGAATTTCGAACGCTGGAACCGCTGGTTCGAACAATACCCCGACCTGATCCTGAAGGGCACGCAGGCCAGCGACATCGACCTGGCGCGTGACACGGGCCGGACGGCGATCTTTTTCGGGTTCCAGAACCCCAGCCCCATCGAGGATGACATCGGGCTGGTCGAGATCGTCCACACCCTGGGCGCGCGGTTCATGCAGCTGACTTATAACAACCAGTCGCTGCTGGCGACGGGCTGTTACGAGGCGCATGACACCGGAATCACCCGCATGGGGCGGCAGGTGATCAAGGAAATGAACCGCGTCGGACTGGTCATCGACATGAGCCATTCGGCAGATCGCTCGACCATCGAGGCGGCCGAGATCTCGGAACGGCCGATCACCGTCACCCACGCCAATCCGCACGACTGGTGCCCTGCCCTGCGCAACAAGCGAGAAACCGTCATTCAGGCGGTTGTCGATGGCGGCGGGATGTTCGGCTTTTCGCTTTATCCGCATCACCTGAAGGGCAAGACCGACTGCACCCTGCAGGGTTTTTGCGAGATGATCGCGCGAACGGCGGACCGGTTCGGGGTGCAGCATCTGGGGATCGGCTCGGACCTCTGTCAGGATCACCCCGACAGCGTGGTCGAATGGATGCGCAACGGTCGCTGGAGCAAGGAAACGGACTATGGCGAAGGTTCTGCCGCAGCACCCGGGTTCCCCGAGATGCCCGGCTGGTTCCGCGACAACCGCGACTTTGGCAACCTCGCAACAGGCCTGCGCGCGACCGGCATGTCCGAGGATGAGGTCGCGGGCATCATGGGCGGCAACTGGTACCGCTTTTTCCGCGATAATTTTGGTCCGGTGACGACATGAGCGCAGCGGCCCAATCCATCCCTCGCCGGGCGCCCGCACAGGTGATGCGGCTCAGCCGGTTGGGGTCGTTCCATCAATGCCGCCTCAGCTTCATGCGCATCCTGACGCGACGCATGGCCGGGGAAGGCTGGACCTTCACGCGACCAGAGTTCCAGATCGACGACCAAGGCGTCGGGCACGCCGTCTACTCCGCCACCGGCCCCGAGCGCAGCTATTCGCTGGTGGCCTTTGCCCATGATCTGCCGGACGAGCAGCGCTCGGACCGGGTGATTGCCGAGGCCTGGGACGCGACCTTTGCCCTGTTCGACGGGGTGCCCACGTCCGAAGACATTGCCCGGCTGTCGCGCAACGTTCCGCTGCAAGAGGCCGGGCGGGTCAGCGAGAGCGAACTGACCCTGTCCCGCGCCAACCGCTCGGTGCGGCTGTGGGATCACGTGGTCGCCCGGCTGGCCAGCGGGCAGCAGCCCGACCCCGAGATGATCGACAGCGTTGGCTACCTGATGCGGACAACGGCCGTCTATGGGTCTGGCAAGTTCGGCGCGGCGGACCGCGAGCGCATCGCCGACCGCCCCGAAATGCAGGCGCCGTTTCAGGCCGAGATGCTGACGGTCTATCTGATCCGCACCTTCGTCCGTGATCTGGTCACCCACATGGCCCGGGTCACCGGCGGCGCGGCGGCAGTTCCGCTGGACCCCGGCCTGGCCCGGCAGCTTGGCATCGGCAATTCAACCGGCCTTGGCATGGCCCCGTTCATCGTCAACCACCCGGTTCTGTTCAACAACTGGATCATGGTGCGTGAAGAGGCGCTGGCGCGGGTGCGCTCGATCGAGACCGCGCAGGCGGACGAGATCGACGTCTTCCTTGACCGGCTGTCGCGGACCGAGATTTCGGTCGCGCGCTGGACCTCGGCGCACCCTTTGCAGATCGAAAAGCTGGCGCACCTGCGGGCGGACTTGGTCACTCTGCGGCACCACTTGAAGGACGCGCCTCTGCAAGGACCGTCGCCGTGGGAACGGCTGGTGGTGTGGTCGGAAACGGCGCTCAGCGAAGAAGGGCAGGAGCTGATCGTTTCGCTGATCCTGGAGCCCTATGCCGCGCTGGTGGATGGGCTGTCCCATTGCATGGCCGACGACGACCATGCCTTTGCCATCGACGGCGCAATGCCAGTTGATCAGGCCAGGTCGCTGCTGCGGCGCGCCTTTGGCTGGGCCCTGAACATCGACTGGACGGCCCGCGAAAACTGCGCTCGCGCATGGTATGTCTCGGAAGAAAAGCTGGAGCCACGCCTTGGCGAAAGGTTCGACGAACCGGTGGCCCCTTATGAACAGCCGCTGGCCCCGGCCCGCGACGCCGCACAGGCCTTTGCCGATCTGGCGGATTGGCCTGACGACACCCCGATCGCCGCGTTCCTGACCGACCACCCGGAACACCGCCACACCCTGCGTCGCGCCCAGCTTTTCCGGCGCGCGCCCTATGGCGAAATCCGCGACAACACCATTGGCGCCTCGGTCCTTCCGATCGACATGTTGCGTGCCAAGCTTTCGTTTTTCGGGGCAACCCACTTTGACCCCCGCTCTGACCGATGGGTGAGAATATGCATGTACGCCGGTGCCCCCTACCCCGAAGACCTGCGGCCCGAGACGGCCGACGCATGGGTTTATCCAGAGGCCCCGCCATGACCTTTTCACTCAACGAAGCAGAGACGATGGCCCGCAAGGCGGCGCGCGGCGCGGGCTACGGCTGGGGGCTGTCCGAAGACGCCGGAAAGGCGGTGCGCTGGCTGTGTTCGCAAGGGTTTGACGGCTGTGCGGCCCTGGCCGCCTTGTTGCCTGCCTCTGACGGTAAGAATCTGTTCCGATTGTCGCCCCGTGTTGACCGGCAACCCTGGACAGCCGCTGATGGCGCGGGCTTGTGCCCGATCCACACCGGGGCCGCGCTGGCTGACCGGGCCCACGCCCTGCCGGACACGGGACAGCGCTTGGGGCTGATCCGGCAACCTTTGCTGCTGTTGCCCTTTGTCGCGCAGGTCGCGGCCCAACGCGGATCGACGATGACGTTGTCCTGCCTGTCGGTTCAATGCGTGACCAACGGCGAACGGACGTCGATGACGGGAAGCTGCGGAGACATCTGGCCCGAGGCGCGGGTTGTGCCCGGAGGCACCGTCGGCGCCCCGACGCCTCTGTTGCATCGTGCCAGCCCCGACCCCGAGGTCTGGGCGGTTCTCGCCCGTTTTGCCCATCGGACCTATGCCCCGGCAACCGACGAGTCGCGCGCCCGCGGTGCTGGATCCGATTTGTCCGACAACGATTGATACGAGGTCTTCATGCCCGAATTCAAAACGCTCAGCCTGGCCGATATCGAGGCCATCAGCTTCGACGCCCTTGTCGCCGCCGGGACGTCAGAGGCGAACGCCCGCCCTCTGGCCATTGCCACCGCGGCGACGGAGGCCGATGGCGTGGCCAGTCACGGCATGGCCTACATCCCGATCTATTGCGAACATGTACAATGCGGCAAGGTCGATGGGCAAGCGGTGCCTCACCTGGAACAACCGGCGCCCGCCGTTCTGACAGTAGATGCCGCCACCGGGTTTGCGCATTCCGCCATTGATCTGGGGTTTGACCAACTGGTTCCCCTTGCACGGCAACAGGGTGTCGCGTCGCTGGCCATACGCAACAGCTACAACTGCGGCGTTCTGGGCTACCACACAGCGCGGCTTGCGCGCGAAGGGCTGGTCGGCCTTGGCTTCACCAATGCGCCCGCCTCGATCGCGCCCTCGGGTGGGTCGAAACCCGTGGTGGGCACCAATCCCCTGTCCATCGCCGTGCCCGGCGCTGACGGGGAACCGGCCATCCTGATCGATCAAAGCGCCAGCACCATCGCCAAGAGCGAGGTGATGAAACATGCGCGCGAAGGCAAACCCATTCCCGTGGGTTGGGCGCTGGATGCCGATGGCAACCCGACGACGGATCCCGAGGTCGGTCTGAAGGGCTCGATGGCGCCCTCGGGCGGCTACAAGGGGGTGGGCGCGGCGCTGCTGGTCGAAACCATGGCGGCGGCTTTGACGGGCGCGACACTGGGCATTGATGCCTCACCCTTTTCCGGCACGGCGGGTGGCCCGCTCCGGACCGGTCAGTTCTTTCTGGCAATCCACCCCAAAGCGACCGCTGGAGAGGCCTTCGCCCCTCTGGTCGAACGCCTTGCAGGGGCGATACACGCGCAGGACGGCGCAAGGCTGCCCGGGGACGGTCGCAAATCCCACCGGCTGCGCGCGCGAACCGAGGGCGTGCCGGTCAACGTCGCGACGCTGGACCGCATTCAGGCCATCATCGGCTGACCACGCGCACGAGACGCTGACAGCGTAAACGTCGAAAAGACGTGACTTTTCTTTCGGACCTGCCAAAACTTGCATCGCTTCTGCACAAGAAACGGGCACCGCGCCCATCTGTCGGGCAGAGGCGCCGCAAAAACCGGAGAAAACCCTGCCTTTCAGGCGCTGTTGCAAGAGGTTGAGCCGGAGAAGAACTGACAACAGGAGGACAACTGGTGAAACACCATTCATTCAAGGCGCTGGCTCTGGCAGCCGCCACACTGGTCGGCACCGTCGCCGCCCAGGCCGAAACCAAGGTGCCCTTTGCACTGGACTGGAAATTCGAAGGTCCCTCGGCGGCCTATTTCGCGGCCATCGACAACGGCCATTTCGAAGCGGCTGGTCTGGACGTCGAAATCTCGCCCGGCAAGGGTTCGCTTGACGCGATCCCGAAGGTCGCCACCGGCGCTTTCCCGATTGGCTTTGCCGACATCAACTCGCTGATCAAGTTCCTGGATCAGAACCCCGGCGCGCCTGTGACCGCCATCATGATGGTCTATGACAAGCCGCCCTTTGCTGTCGTGGGCCGCAAATCGCTGGGCGTCAGCGCGCCGGCGGACCTGGAAGGCAAGGTTCTGGGCGCCCCGCCGCCCGATGGCGCCTGGGCGCAGTTCCCTGCCTTTGCCAAGGCCGCGGGCATCGATATGTCCAAGATCACCGTCGAACCCGTCGGCTTTCCGACCCGCGAGCCGATGCTGGCCGAGGGCGAAGTGGCCGCGATCACCGGCTTCAGCTTTTCGTCCTACCTGAACCTGGTGCGCCTGGGCGTGCCCGAGGACGACATCTCGACCATCCTGATGGCCGACCACGGTCTGGCGCTTTACGGCAACGCGATCATCGTGAACACCGAGTTCGCGGCTGAGAACGCGGATCTGGTCAAGGGCTTCCTGGGCGCGGTCGCCAAAGGCTGGGTCGATGTGATCGCCGACCCCGAGATGGGCGCCAAGGCCGTCATCGCGCGCAACCCGGCGGGTGACGTGGCGCTGGAACAGCGCCGCCTGCAGCTGGCCATCGATGCCAACGTCGTGACCGACTACACCATGGCCAATGGCATGGGCGGCATCGATCCGGCACGTCTGGCCGCGGCGATCGCCCAGATTGGCGAGAACTACGAGTTCCAGAACACCCCGGATGCGGCGCTGTATTTCGACGCCAGCTTCCTGCCCGAGGGCAATTTTGCGCTGAAATAAGCGCGTCTTGGCGAGCCGGGACCACCCCGGCTCGCCACACCAAAGCAATTCATGAGGCTGGTGTGGGCAATCTCATCGACATCAAGGATGTGTCTCACACATTCGCAACAGACGGCGGCCCGCTGCACGTTCTGGACCATCTGAACATCTCTGTCCCCGAAGGCGGCTTCTGCGCCGTGGTTGGCCCCTCGGGCTGCGGGAAATCCACGCTGACGCGCCTGATCGCGGGCCTGATGATCCCCGACGAAGGCGAGGTCTGGCTGCACGGCGAACGGGTCAAAAGCCCGCGTTCGACCGTCGGCATGGCCTTTCAGAACCCTGTGCTGCTGGAATGGCGCTCGATCCTGAAAAACGTCATGCTGCCACTGGAAATCGTGCCAACCAAGCTGACCCGCAAGCAACAGGTCGAACGGGCCGAGTTCCTGCTGGCGCTGGTGGGGCTGGAAGGCTTCGAGGACAAGAAGCCCTCGGAACTGTCGGGCGGCATGCGCCAGCGCGCCTCGCTCTGCCGGTCTCTGGTGCACAGCCCCGAGGTGTTGATCCTCGATGAACCCTTTGGCGCGCTTGATGCTTTCACGCGCGAGGATCTTTGGCAGACCATGCACAAGGTGAAGGCCGAAGAGCCCTTTACCGGCGTGCTGATCACCCACGACCTGCGCGAAAGCCTGTTCCTTGGGGACCAGGTGGTGGTCATGTCCGGCCGCCCTGCGCATGCGCAATACGTGATGGACATCCCCTTTGACGGTCCGCGGGTGCTGGACGACCTCTACACGCCGGAATCGGCCGAACGGCTGGCCATACTGCGCCACCAGATCGAGATCGCGCAGGGCCGCGCCACGGCGGAGGACGCGGCATGAAACTGCAGAAAGTCATCGTCCCCCTGATCGCCATGGTGGTGTTCCTGATTTTTTGGGAGCTTCTGGTCTGGGTCAACGGCTGGCCGAACTACAAGATGGCCTCGCCCTCGGACCTCTGGCCCGCCTACACGCGCTATGCCGAGCTATTCATCATCTACGGCTGGCAGACACTCTGGCGCACGGTTGTTGGGCTTCTGCTGGCCATCGTCGTGGGCACCTTTATCGGCATGGTCATGGGCTTTTCCCGCGTCATGCGCGATGCGCTTTATCCGCTTCTGGTGGGCTTCAACGCCGTACCCAAGGCCACCGTCGTGCCGATTGTGGCGCTGATGTTCGTCGGCGCGCATGATTTCAACACCGTGCTGATCGCCTTCATGATCTCGTTCTTCCCCATCGCCGTTTCCGTCTCGATCGGCCTTTCGACGCTAGAGCCCGAATACCGCGATATCCTGCGGTCGTTGGGCGCGTCGAACATGACGATTTTCTGGAAGATCGCCCTGCCGAAAACCCTGCCCGAGTTCTTTGGCGCACTGAAAGTCGCGGTCACGCTGGCCTTCATCGGCACTAACCTGATGGAGATCGTCTCTCCCCACGGTCGCGGCCTTGGGGCGCTGTTTGACAGCGGCAAGACCAACTCGGACTACCCGCTGATGTTTGCCGTCCTGATCGCGCTCGCGGTGCTGGGAATCGTGCTCTACTACATCGTTGTCGCGTTGGAACGGATCTTTGCCGGCTGGGCCGAACGCAACCCGACCTGAGCAATTCCGGCCACCCCCCTCCCCTTTCCGGGGGAGGGTCAAAAAGGGTGTCAGTCGCTACAAAAAGTTCAAGGTCTTTGCGCGCCAACCCGGTTCAGGGTGACCCGATAGACCGAGGTCGTCGCGGTGATGTAAAGCTCGTGCTTGGCCCTGCCGCCAAAGCAGATGTTCGACACAAGCTCTGGCACCAGGATCTTGCCCAAAAGCCGCCCGTCGGGCGCAATACAATGCACCCCGTCCGCCGCCGAGGACCAGAGATTGCCGTCCGTATCCACACGGATCCCATCCGCACAGCCCGGATCAATCGTGTGAAAGACCTCCCCGCCGCTCAGGCCATCACCGATCACGTCAAACACCCTGATATGCTGGGGATCATCGCTGAACATCCGGCCCGTGTCAGCCATGTAAAGCTTGCTCTCGTCGGGTGAAAAGGCCAGCCCGTTGGGGCAGTTGCCATCGGTCACAACCGCCGTCATCTCGCCGCTCACTGCGTCGACACGGTAAAGGTTGCACGGCAATTCCTGTTCGCTCGCGTATCCCTCGTAGTTGGTCTTGATGCCGTAGTGCGGGTCCGAGAACCAGATGCTGCCATCCGACTTCACGACCACATCGTTGGGCGAATTCAACCGTTTGCCTTGAAAGCTGTCCGCGATGACCGTGATCGAGCCATCCAACTCGGTCCGGGTCACGCGCCGGGTGCCGTGTTCGCAGGACACCAACCGCCCCTCGCGGTCGCGCGTGTGGCCGTTGGCGTAATTCGACGGCGCGCGATAGGTGGTGATGCCGCTGTCCGGCGTCCACCGCAGGATGCGGTTGTTCGGAATGTCCGAAAACAACAGGCACCCCGCATCGCCAAACCAGACGGGCCCTTCGACCCAGTCGAACCCTGTCGCCAGCTGTTTTACCGGCGCGTTGCCCATCACGTAACTGCCAAAGACCGGATCGTGAATTTCAAAGAAAGACATGGGGACCTCCGGGGCTTTTCTCAAATAACTGTTATCGATACCATAGCGCAACGTCAACCTGATTCCCGGACCCTCGCCATGAGCTTTACAACACCGTCGCAGACCCTGACCCATCATGCCACCCTGACCATGCTTCAGGCCGCATCTGCCGAAGCCGAGGCAATGGGCCAGCCCCAGTGCATCGTTGTCGTGGACGCCAGCGGCGAGGTCTTGGGCGAACTGCGAATGTCCGGAGCAAAGTTCCTGAGCCGGAAATCCGCGCGGTCCAAGGCGCGCACCGCGGCCTCGATCCGCGCCCTGACGACCCAGATCCCAGAACCGGTCCGCCTGCACATCGCGGCCGCAACCGGTGGAGAGGTCACCGGACTGGGCGGCGGTATCCCGATCCGCATCGACGGAGAGGTTCTGGGCGGGATCGGCGTCGGGTCCGGGTCGGCGGACCAGGACCTGCAGGTGGCCCGCGCCGCCCTGTCGGCGATCGGCGCGGACCTGTTTGACCAAACCTGACCCGAGAACGTGGCCCCAAGGTCCGGAGCGTGCGGTCAGAACGCGATCTGGACCTTCATCGACTTGCCACGGTCCGAGGAGAGGTGAAACCCGGTTTCGGCCTCGGCCAACGGCACGGTCTGCGTGATCAGGGGCTTGGTGTTGATCAACCCCTTCTGCATCATTTCGACGCCGGTGAAGAATTCTTCGTGGAACCGAAAGGAGCCGCGCAGCTGCAGTTCCTTTGCGGTCATGGCCTGAACCGGAAGGGTCATGTCACCGCCCAGCCCAAGCTGCATGATCACGCCACCGGGGCGCAGCGCCTGAATACCGCCCGCCAGCGCCTGCGCGACACCTGTGCATTCAAAGAGCACGTCGAAATGGCCTTTGTCCGCCTCGTAGGTCGCAAGTTGCTCGGGCGCTTCGCCGACGTTGATGGTGACGTCTGCACCGTTCTTGGCGGCCATACCCAATGTGAAATCCGACAGGTCGGTCGCCACTATCTCGGCTGCACCGGACCGCCGTGCGGCAAGGATCGTCAGCAGGCCGATGGGGCCACAGCCCGTCACAAGCACCCGCTTGCCCATCAGATCGCCCGCCCCCTTGACCGCGTGCAGACAGACGGCCAGCGGCTCGGCCATGGCGGCCTCGCCGGGCGTCAGCCCATCGGCCGGCGCGCATTGCGCGGCCTCGGCCACCAGCACCTGGCGAAAGGCGCCCTGGATGTGCGGAAAAGGCATCGCCGAGCCATAAAACCGCATGTTCAGGCACTGATTGTACCGGGCCTCGCGGCAATATTTGCAGCTACCACAGGGCCTTGAGGGCGACACGGCGACCAGTTGCCCTTCGTGCAGGCCGGTCACGCCGTCGCCCAGTTTGGTGATGTGCCCCGCCACTTCGTGGCCCAGGATCATCGGTTCTTTCAGCCGGATCGGGCCAAACCCACCGTGGTTGTAATAGTGCAGATCGGACCCGCAGATGCCGCCAGCTGCGATGGCGATCTGCACCTGGCCTTCGCGCGGCTCGGGCGTTTCTCGCTCTTCGATCCGCAGGTCCTTGGCCGCGTGAATGACAATCGACTTCATCACTTCCTCACAGAACTGGCGTCAACAGCGGCTTGCCGTCGAAATGCGCCTGCAGGTTTTCACGGACCAGCCGCCCCATGGCCTTGCGGGTCTCGACCGTTCCCGAAGCATGATGCGGCTGCAACAGGACATTTGGCAAGGCCAGGAAGCGCGGGTTCAGGTCCGGCTCGCCTTCAAAGACGTCCAGCGCCGCCGATCCGAGCGTCCCGGTCTCAAGCGCCTCGAGCAGGGCCTGTTCGTCGATGTTTGACGCGCGAGAGATGTTGATGACCATGCCGTCAGGCCCCAGCGCCTCGATCACCTCGCGGTTCACGATGTGGCGGGTCGCGGCCGAGGCGGCCAGCGTCACAAACAGATAGTCCGACCGTTTGGCCAGTTCGACGGGGTCGGCGATGAAGTCCCAATCCGGGGCATAATCCTTGGCGCCGATGTCCGAATAAGCGATGTCCATGTCGAAACCGGCCAGGCGTTTGGCGACCTCATAGCCGATCCGGCCCAGCCCAAGCACCCCGACCCGAGCCTCGTGCACCCGGCGCTTCAGTGGGTAAAGCCCGTGCTTGACCCAGTCGCCATCACGCACCCAGGCCTCGGCCCCGATCATGCCGCGCGCCTGGCACAGCATCATGGCAACACCCAGATCGGCAACGTCCTTGGTCAGCACGTCCGGCGTGTTGGTCACGCGAATCCCGCGTTCCTTGCAGGCCTCCAGATCCACCGCGTCAAAGCCGACACCATAGACCGAGATCACCTGCAGGTTCGGGCAGGCCTCGATCATGGCGCGGTCGGCACCCATCTCTCCGCGCGTGGCGATGCCGCGGATGTGCGGGCCGACCTGCGCCAGAAAGACCGGTTTGTCCTCGGCTTCGAAGTAGCGGTGCATCTTGAAGGCCTGGTCCAGCGGACCCTGATCCCATTCGGGGTAGGGCCCCACCTGCAAAATCTCGATCTGTGTCATTTTCCGATCTCATGTTGACTTTGTTTGTTATCGATAACATAAAGGTATTCGAAACCGTTTGTCGAGTCAAAATAAGGAATCACGTTATGGCCACTGGCACTGCCATGTTCGATCTGAGCGGCAAGACCGCGCTGATCACCGGATCGTCTCAGGGGATCGGCTTTGCGCTGGCCAAGGGCCTGGCGCAGGCCGGGGCCGCGATTGTGCTGAATGGTCGCGACACCGCGAAACTGGAAAAGGCCGCAGATTTTCTTCGGTCTGATGGCGCGACCGTTCACACCCTGGCATTTGATGCGACGGACAATGCGGCCGTGGCAGAAGCCATCGACGGGTTCGAGGCCGCGACGCAGATCGACATCCTGATCAATAATGCCGGCATGCAGCACCGCACGCCGCTGCACGACTTCCCGGCTGATAAATTCGAGCAGCTGCTGCGCACCAACATTTCGACCGTCTTCAACGTGGGGCAGGCCTGCGCGCGCCACATGATCCCCCGCGGTGCCGGGCGGATCATCAACATTGCCAGTGTGCAGACCGCCCTCGCCCGTCCGGGCATTGCGCCCTACACCGCAACCAAGGGGGCGGTCGGCAACCTGACCAAGGGCATGGCCACCGACTGGGCCCCGCACGGTTTGAACTGCAACGCCATCGCGCCGGGCTACTTTGACACCCCGCTGAACGCGGCGCTGGTCAACGACCCCAAATTCTCGGCATGGCTGGAAAACCGAACCCCCGCCGGGCGCTGGGGCAAGGTCGAGGAACTGGTCGGCGCGGCCATCTTCCTGTCGTCCGAGGCCTCGAGCTTTGTGAACGGCCACACGCTGTTTGTCGACGGCGGCATCACGGCCTGCCTGTGATGCGCTATGTGGTGATGGGGGTTTCGGGCTGCGGCAAATCCTCGGTCGGGGCGGCCGTGGCCGAACGGATCGGTGCCGTCTTTCTGGACGGCGACGATCTGCACCCCCCCGCCAACATTGCAAAGATGGCCAGCGGCGAGCCCCTGACCGACGAAGACCGCGCGCCCTGGCTGCGCAAGGTGGGTGCGGCGCTGAGCGACATCACACAGCCGACGATGATCGGCTGTTCGGCGCTAAGGCGCGCTTACCGCGACATCATCCGCGATACGGCCGGGAACCCAGTACGCTTTCTGCTGCTCGACGGCAGCCGCGAGGTCCTGATGCAACGCATGAGCACGCGACCCGGGCATTTCATGCCGACCACGCTGCTCGACAGCCAGTTGGCCACGCTGGAACACCCCGGCGCCGACGAAGGCGCATTCGTTTTTGATATCGACCAGCCGTTCGACGCTCTCGTCGATCAGATGGTCACCCGCATTCAGGAGAACACCCAATGACCGAAAAAGTAGCTTTGATCGGTGCCGGAGCGATGGGCGGGGCCATTGGCACCCGCCTGGCAGAAACCGGAAACACGTTGACCGTCTTTGATCTGGACACCGCCAAGGTGCAGGAACTGGTGGACAAGGGCGCCTCGCCCGCGGCCTCTGCCGCCGAGGCCGCCGCGGTCAGCGACTTTGTCATCACCAGCCTCAACTCGCCGCGCATCGTGGAACTGGCCGTCTTTGGCCCCGGCGGCGTGGCCGAAGGTGCCCAGCCGGGAACGGTGATCATCGACATGTCCTCGATCGATCCCGAGGCAACCAAGACGCTGGCCACCAAGGCCGCCGAAAAGGGCCTGCGCTGGGTCGACAGCCCGCTGTCCGGCGGCGCGCCCAAGGCCCTGATCGGGGAACTGACGCTGATGGCCGGGGGCACCGCCGAAGACGTCGTCGCCGCGCATCGTGTTCTGAAATATGTCTCATCGAATTACACGCATATGGGGCCCTCGGGCGCGGGGCAGACCACCAAGCTTATCAACCAGGTTCTGTGTGGTTTGGGCTTTGTCGCGGTGGCCGAGGCCACGCAGCTGGCGCTGGACGCCGGTGTTGACGCCAAGAAAATCCCGCTGGCGCTACGCGGCGGTCGCGCCGACAGTGCCCTCTTGCAGGAATACATGCCGCGTTTCGCGACCCGCGATTACCGCCGCACGGGCCGCATCGACAATATGGTCAAGGACCTGAACGGCGCGCAGGATCTGGCGCGGCTCACCAACACGGCCATGCCCCTGACAGCCGCCTGCGCCGAGATCCACCGGATGCTGACCGCCTCGGGTCTGGGTGGCGAGGATCAGGCCGCCGTCATGGAATTTTTCAAAGGCCCCAACAAGGAGCATTTCGCATGATCACCCGTTTCGCCCTGTTCGAGGGCAGCATCCGCGACGGCCAGACCGAAGCCTTTCGCGCCGCGGTCCTGGACCGGCTTGTGCCGCTTTGGACGCAGTTCACCAACAACCGCGATGTCCGCGTGATGTTCAGCGACGACCGCGACGACGGCGCGCCGGAATTTCCGCTGATCCTGGCCGTGACCTACCCCAGCGCAGCCGCCATGGAAGAGGCGCTGGAAAGCCCCGCACGATACCAGTCGAAAGACGTCACGGGTGAGATCGTGAAAGAATTCTTTGACGGCCGCATTCACCACCATGTCACGCAACTGAACGAATTCGCTGCATGATCTGAACCGCTTTGGTCCAAATTAGCGCAAGCCGCGATATGCGGCTTGCAATGCGCCCTGCTTTGACGAGATAGTTACGGTTACCGATACCAATACCTGAGCAACGCATGGCCAAAGCCCCGAAAATGACCGACATCGCAAAGGCGGCTGGCGTGTCTCCGATGACGGTCTCGCGGGCCTTCAAGTCGGATGCCTCGGTGGGCAAGAAGACCCGCGAAAAGATCCTGAAGATCGCCGAAGAGCTGGGCTATGTCTTTGACAGCACCGCCTCGAACCTGCGCTCGCAGAAGTCGGGCTTTGTGGCGGTCACCATTCCATCCCTGAACAACGCCAACTTCGCCGACACCATCCGCGGCCTGACCGAGGCAATGCGCGACAAGGGCCTGCAGGTCCTGCTGGGCTATACCGATTACAGCATCGAGAACGAGGAACGCCTGATCGAGCAACTGCTGCGGCGACGGCCCGAGGCGATCGTCGTCACCGGTGGACGGCATACCGAGCGCGGCAAGCGGCTGCTTGAAAACGCCGGGATCCCGGTTGTCGAAACCTGGGACCTGCCCGAGGACCCCGTTGGCCACACGGTGGGTTTTTCCAACGCGGATGCCATGGGGCAGATGGTCGAACATCTGCACGCCGCCGGGGCACGTAGCCTGGCTTTTATCGGCGGTGACGACAACGGCGACACCCGCGGTGCCGACCGACGGCGCGGTTTCGTCGACAAGGCGCGGGCGCTGAAGTTGGAATACCGTCTGGTGTCTTTGGGCAAACCTCCTGTTTCGATGCGCGAAGGCGCGCTGGCCATGGCCGAAATCCTGGCATCGGATCCACGTCCGGACGCCGTATTGTGCGTGTCCGACCTGGCGGCATTCGGAGCCCTGACCGAGTGTCAGAGGCGCGGCATCTCGGTCCCCGACGACATAATGCTGGCCGGCTTCGGCGCATTCGACCTGTCAGAGATCACGGTGCCTTCGCTGACCACGGTCGATGCGCATGCCTACGATATCGGGGAAAAGACCGGGGCGCTTCTGGCAGACCGTCTGCGGGGGGAGCTGTCAGACGATGCCTCGCCTGAGATTGTCCGGATCAGTCCGACGCTCAAGGTCTCGCGCTCGACCGCCAAACGATAAGGACCCGGCCCCGGACATCGCCGGGGCCGGGCCTTTGGGTCACAGGGTCAGGTCCGCTTAGCGCTCAAGCGCGCCGACACCCGAGAAGCGAAAAGCTTCTTGCTCCAGCGCGTCGATCTCTTCGGCGCTCATCTGGTCATGCGCGACGGTGATCCGGCCAAGGAAGACCAGCGGCAGGTCGCCGGCACGGTCTTCGAGATGCGCCTTGATCGCCTCGGCAGTGGCCGCGCCCACGTCATCGCCCATGCGCATCGGCGTCGCATCCAGTTCACCGCGGCGGATGGCGTCAAGCTCAAGGCCAGTGCCGCCCCAACCGGTCGAGAAGATGTCCTTCTCTTTGCCCATGGCGATCTGCGCCTCGACCGAGCCCATGGCCATGGCGGTGTTGGCGTTGTGGATCACGGCGCTGTCGGGATAGGCCTGCATGATCAACGTGGTGCCTTCGAAACCACCTTCGCGCTGGTACTCGCCATAGTGCTCGTATTCGGTGGTCCAGTTGCCCTTTTCCTCGACACAGGCCTTGAAGTCGCCCGAGCGCTGGTTGTCGGTGATGCCCGGAATGCCGCGGTTCATCGACATGATGACATCGTTGCCCAGACGGCCGAGCATGTAATCACACATGGTCAGCGCCCCGGCGGCTGACGAAAAGTCGAACCAGGCGTCCGGTTGGTTGGTCAGATCCTTCAGCGGCGTGTGGAACGCCCAGACAAAGGTGGCAAAACCGTCGTTGCCCGACAGCTTGTCGATGTTATCCGCCTGGATCGCCAGTTCTGAAGGCCCGAAGATGACAAAGTCATAAAGATCGGCGTCCTGCTCGACCTGGTTGGCATAGGTCGACTGCAGCGAGTGCTCGATCTGGCGGCTTGCAAACTCGGTGGTTTCATACTTGATGCCCAGCTCGTCCAGACGCTTGGTCAGCGCCAGATAGTTGCGCGCCCAGAAGTCCGAAGTGTCGGCCGACGGATAGATCAAAGCGATCTGGATCGGGTCGTCCTGCATACCGGAAAAGGGAACGGCTTCAGCGCCGACAACAGCCTGCAGCGCTTCGAGTTTGCCCTCGGCGTTGACCTCGCCCGGGACCCAGTAGTCGCGGTCCTCGATGCCCGGCAGCTCTATCAGGGGCAGCGTCGAGTGACCTCCGGCCCATGCTGCGGTCGCGCACAAAAGGCTTGTGGCCATCAGGCCTGCGGTTACGTTCTTCATTGTGGTTTCCTCCCTTTTGAAGATTGTGATGGAGCCACTGGTGGGGCGGGGCTGCACCCCCGCCTCACCGCTCCGGAATTACGGCTCAGCCGCTTGGCACGGGGTTGCCGGCCAGCAATGCACCGATTGCCAGAAGGGCAATCAGGACACCGATCAGTGCTGCGCTAAAGCGCATCAGTTTCTGTCCTTCGGGGGTCATCAGGCCAGCCAGCAGCCCACGCGACCCGTCGCGGTCTTTCTTTTGCATCCAGGTGTACAAAGCGACCGAGCTGACGATCACGACACCCGAGGCGACCGACTGCCAGAAGAACTCGATCCGAAGGGTCACCAGCGCGTTGATCATCATCGACAGCAGCAGAACGCCAGCGAACGATCCCAGCATCGAGGCGCGACCGCCGAACAGCGAGGTGCCGCCCACAACAACCGCCGCGATGACATGCAGGTTGAAATACGGGGCCGAGGTCGCCTGGATCGCATTCAACTTGCCGGTCAGCATGACACCGGCCAGCGCTGCCGCCGCGCCCATAAGGACATAGGCATAGATCTTGTGACGGTCGACCGCGATGCCAGTCATTTCGGCCGCTTCCGGGCTGGATCCGATGGCGACGGTGTAGCGCCCGAAGTAGGTCTTTTTCAGCAGCCAGTAGCCGCCGATCATCGTGGCGATGCCGATCACGACAGGCACCGGGACAAAACCGGGGATCTTGCCGCGCCCGACATCGGTGATCAGGTCAGGGAAGCGCGCCAGCACCAGGCCCTTGGCGATCACCAGCGCCAGACCGCGATAGACCAGGTCCATGGCCAGCGTGCCGATCAGGTCCGGCACCTTGAAGCGGGTGATCACCAGCCCGTTGATCAGGCCCATGGTCGCGCCCAGCATGATCGCGATGGGCAGCGCCACCCAGGCCGGAAAGGCGTATTGCTTGATCAGAAAGGCCATCAGGATGCCGCTGAGTGCGGCGATCGAGCCGATCGACAGGTCAATCCCGCGCTGGGTGATGACAAAGGTCATGGCCATGGCCATGGGCATATACAGCGCTGCGTCCAGCAGGATCAGGTTCAGGTTCGACAGGCGGAAATAGCGCGTCGGTTCAGCCACGCCCATGAACAGCAGGATCGCGAGGATCATCACCATGGGGCCGATGATGGCCAGATAGGGCTCCAACCGCTCTTGCAGCGATTTGGGTTCGATGTTGGTTGCCATTGTTGTCATGTCCTTGTCCTCACGCCGCTTCTTCGGCGCCGACGATCAGGCCCAGCACTTCCCGCTGTGTGCTTTCGGCGGTCTTGACCACACCGGCGCGGCGTCCCCGACGCTGCACGTGCACCCGGTCCGAGACCTGAAAGACGTCATCCAGCGAGTGGCTGATCAGGATCACCGCCAGCCCCTGATCTTTCAGCGCTTCGATCAGATTCAGCGTCCGCGCGGTTTCCTGCGGGCCCAGCGCAGCGGTGGGTTCGTCCATCACCAGCACTCGCAGCCCTTCGTGATAGACGGCACGCGCGATGGCGACCGCCTGCCGCTGACCGCCCGACAAGCTTTCGGTCGGCGCATCCAGCGACTTCAATCGAACGCCAAGGCGCTCCATCAGCACCCGTTCCGTCTCGGCCCGCATGCGCTTGTTGTCCAGCACGGTGATCCCCGCAAACCTGGTGGTCAGTTCGTTGCCCAGGAACATGTTGGCCGCCGGATCCAGGTGGTCGGCCAGCGCAAGCGTCTGGTAGACGGCGTCGATGCCTTCAGCGATGGCGTCCGAGTGGCTGTTCAACACCAGCGGCTGACCGGCGATGCTCATCGAGCCTTCGGTCGGCTGATAAACCCCTGTCAGGATCTTGATCAGCGTCGATTTCCCGGCGCCGTTGTCGCCGACAATCGCCAGGACCTCGCCGGCATAGGCGTCAAGATCGACGTTCGACAGGGCCGTCACGCCACCAAAACGCTTGGTGATGCCCCTCATTTGAACCAGTGGTTCGGTCATGACGATTGTCCCTTGTGTCAGTTCTTGATCCGATAGGACGTGTGACAGGCCGCGCAGTTCCCCAGCAGTGGCTGGTAGACGGCCTTGAGTCCTTCAAGATCGGTGGGCAGCGCGCTGACAGCAGCGGCCGCGTTGGTCAGAAACTCGGCGCGCTTGGCGTCAAAGTCCTCTGTGGTGTCCCAGATCGCGGGGCTCGCCCCTTTCGAGGATGAGCCTTCGGGGAAGAGCGACCCGTCAAAGGCAATGGCCGCGGCGTAGGTCATGCGCAGCGCCAATTCGGCGGTCTTGGCATCAAAATCGGCGGCGCCTTTCATCATCGGTACCAGGGTGGCGGCGCCAACGCGGATCTGGTCCATGGCGGCGCGTCGGTTGTCGACCACATCCGCAAACGCGGCTGTCGACAAGGCGCACGTCAAGAGCCCGCAGGCGAGTGTCTTAAGCATCAGAATGTCCTTTTGATATTCACACCACCTCCGACCCCGAAGGGCCGGAAGCAGCAGGGAGAGGCCCGGGGTTACTTGCCCCAGATCGCCGCGTAGCTTTCGCGGTACGGGCTGTCGGGGTCGAACTGGTTCCCCTCGATCTTGCTCAGACCCTCTTGGGTCACCAGAGCAGGCGAGGTGATGTACCCCGAGCAGGGTTCGCCCTGGATCGCCCGGTTCAGCTCGTCCACCAGTTGCCAGCCCTGCAGGTTCAGCGGCTCGGCCACGGTGATGGTCTGATAGTTTCCGGTGCGGATGCGCTGGAACGCCGCCTCTGACCCGTCACCCGCCGAACCGGCTTGTGGACCCGAGGCGCTGCTGATGCCGGCCGAGGCCAGTGCCGGGCCCATGAAGTCAAAGTACAGGTCGTTGATCGCCAGCGCGTGGGTCCAGCTGTCGCCGTATTTCTGCAACAGGCTGATGGTCAGCGGACCCATGCGGGTCGAGGTGTCGGCAATCGGCGTGTCGACATATTCCAGCACCGTACCGCCCATCGCCTCGATGGTTTCCTTGATGCGGTCGGCCTTGTCGATGGCGATCTGATAGGTCGAGTCGGTGAAGATGATGGCGCCCACGCCCTCACCCGCATCCTTGATCGCCCATTCCGCCGCGACTTCCGACACGGTCATCGCATCGGTCGAGACATTGGCGAAGATGCCGCCCGGCGCGTCACAGCCGATCTTGGGGCCAGAGTGCCAGGCGACCATCGGGATGCCTGCGCCGACCACGCCTTCCAAGGCGGCCTGCTGCTCGACGGCATCAAAGCCGTTGATGATGATCCCATCGGGCGACAGCGCCAGCGCCTGGCCGATGGCGGCGGTCCGCCCCTGGATCGAGCCTGCGCCATCCAGCACCCGCACGTCCCAGCCAATGGTTGCAGCTGCCTCTTCGACACCCGAGGTAACACCCAGGATCCCGCCGTTCTTCAGATCGCCTGCCAGCACCACGATGGACTTGCCTTCGGCGGCTTTTGGTCCGGTGGTCGGCCCGTCAAAGGGCACTTCAGCCAAGGCTCCTCCGGTCGCGCCCGCCAGGATTGTGCTGGCCAGAAGCGCGTTCACGAATGTTCGTTTCAGCATAAGTTTCCTCCCTTTATGCCTTTTTCAGGATTTGGCTCCCTTGCGACGTTGCGCGTATCCCGCGATGCCGATCGCGATCAGCAAGGTGACGCCGTTGAACATCGGCTCGACCCAGAATGAGCCGCCGAATTGCTGGATCCCCGAGATCCCAACCGCCAGGATGGCGACCCCGATGATGGTGCCAAAGACGTTGACACGTCCCGGCTTGATGGTGGTTGACCCCAGAAAGGCCCCGACAAGGGCCGGCAGCAGGAATTCGAGCCCCACGCTGGCCTGTCCGATCCGCAGCTTCGATGCCAGGATCACGCCCGCCAAAGCAGTCAGGAAACCCGAGCTCATGAAGGCGCCGATCACGTATTTACGGGTCGGAATGCCGTTCAGCTGGGCCGCGCGCTGGTTTGCGCCGATGGCATAGAGGTACCGGCCCACCGGCGTGTATTCGAGGATCAGCCACATGGCGATGGTGATGCCCGCCACGTAGAACCCGGTGATCGGCAGCCCGAACACGAATGTGCCGTTGATCGCATAGAACCCGTCCGGCAACAGACCAACCATCTGGCGACCGCCCGTGTGCCAAAGCGCGATGGCGTATAGCACAGTGCCGGTGCCCAGCGTGGCGATAAAGCTGTCGATGCGCGCCACCTCGACCAGCAGGCCGTTCAGGAAGCCGGTGAACAGCCCCAGGCTCAGCACAATGGCCACTGCAATCGGCCAGGGAATGCCCAGCATGGTCTGCAGCGAGATGGCCAGGATGTGCCAGAGCACGATGCCATAGCCCACCGTCAGGTCGATCCGCCCGGCGGCCATGGGGATCATGGCCCCAAGCGACAAAAGCGCGATAATCGCCTTGTCCGAAATGATCGCCCGCAGGTTCAGAATGGTCGGAAAGGTGTTCGGCAGCAGGATCGAGAACAGCAGGATCAGCAGCGCGGTCAGGATGACCAGGCCATAGACCGGCAGGAACCGCATCATGCGCTGGCCAAGGGTCAGCCCCTTGAGTTCCGCCTTGGTCGGCTCCAGCGCGTTGGATTCTAGGGATTGCATCGTTCTACTCCGCCGCAAAATTTCCGGCCGCAGCCGTCTGTATCAGGTTGTCTGTGCTCAGCTCGGGTCCGCTCAACTCGCCCACGATCTGGCCCTGGCTGAAGACGATGGCGCGATGGCAGATCGCCGCCACCTCTTCGAAGTCGGTCGAGATCACGATGATCCCCACCCCCTCGGCCAGCGCCTTGTTGAGCAGCGCGTAGATTTCAGCCTTGGCGCCGACGTCGACCCCCGCCGTGGGATCTTCGCACAGAAGAAGTTTCCGCTTGGTGGCCAGCCACCGGGCCATGACCACCTTTTGCTGATTGCCCCCCGACAGCGCCTCGATCGCCAGATCGGGGTCATTGGGGCTAAGCGCCACCTGGTCACCGATCTTGCGCGCATCCTCTGCCTCGGCCCCCGGCGACATGAAAGACAAGAGCTTTCGCCCCAAAGTTTCTGGGTTCAGAAAGGTGTTTTCGCGAATGTTCAGCGACATCGCCACGCTTTCTTCGGTCCGGTCGCGGGCCACAAGACCCACGCCGGACCGAAGCGCGGCCTGCGGAGAAGACAAGTCGGGCTGTGATCCGTCCAGGACAATTGTGCCGCTGTGCTGGGTCACACCAAAAAGCGCCCGTGAGATGTCTTCGTGCCCTGCCCCACGCAGACCGACCAGTCCGACGATTTCGTTTTCCTGCAATGTCATGTCGACAGGCCCAGTCGTCCCCGCCATGACACCGTTGAGGGACAAGAGCGTTCGCCCTTTTTCAGCGTTGGGCTTGCGCACTTCCTTGGTCTTGCGACCCACGATCATGTGGACCAGCTCCTCGGGCGTGGTGTGATCGATCGCCCGCACGCCCACCAGCGCCCCGTCGCGCAGCACGGCCACACGGTCGGCGATCTGAAAGATTTCGTCCAGCCGATGCGAGACATAGATCATCCCGACGCCCTGTTCCTTGAGCGGGCGCAGCGCCTGAAACAGCCTCTCGACCTCGTCAGCCGGCAGGGAGGCCGTGGGTTCATCCAGCACCAGGAAATCGCATTCCACCGCCAGCGCCCGGGCAATCGCGACCAGAGATTTCTCTGTCCGAGAAAGATCGTGCACGCGGGTGGTGGGGTCGAACTCGCACCCCACCTTGTCGAGCGCGTCCTGCGCCAACTGCTCGACAGAGCCCCATTTGATCAATCCGCCACGGCGGGCAAAGCCCAGTGCCAGGGCAATGTTTTCTGCCACGGTCATCCATTCGATCATGCCCAGATCCTGATGGATGAAGGCCACCGACTGTCGCTCTCCAAACCCGCCGGGCCGATGCTCGTACGGGTCGCCGTCGATCATCACCCGCCCGCCGTCGGGCTTGTGAATGCCACCCAACACCTTGATCAGTGTCGACTTGCCCGCACCATTCTCGCCCAGCAGCGCCAGGATCTCGCCACGCTCGACGGCAAGCGAGACATTACGCAACGCATAGGTGCCGCCAAAGTGCTTTTCGACCCTGTCAAAGAACAGACCTGCCGAGATGGTTTTCACGTTGTCGCTCCTCTTGGTTTACGGGTAACGTAAAGCGGCGGCCTCCTCCTGCGAACCGTTGCGTTACCCGTAACGTGGATTTACTATCCAAACCAAGTCACATCTTGTCAACGAAATTTTGTTAACGATAACTAAATAACAATGAGCAAGGAAAAACCAAATAATAGCAAGAAGATAAGTCTTGCAGAAGTGGCCAAAGCGGCTGGCGTGTCCAAGATGACGGCCAGTCGGGTGCTGCGGAATCAGGGTGGATTTTCGGATTCGACCCGTGATCGGGTCATGGCCGAAGTCGAAAGACTGGGCTATCTGCCCAACCGCATGGCAACCGCCTTTGCGGCGGGGGAATCTTCGCCCTTTGTCGGGGTGTCGATCCCGGATCTGCGAAACGAGGCATTCTCTCAAATCCTGGAAGGGATCGACCACAAGCTGGGCACGTTCGGGCATCAGACCGTTCTGGGTCTGACCCGCAATTTGCCCGAAGAAGAAGAGAAATGGATCGAAAAGATCCTGTCCTGGCAACCGGCAGGAATGATCCTTACGGGCCGTGTGCACTCACCCAAGGCAATCTCGATGCTGAAACATGCGGCCATTCCGGTGGTCGAGATGTGGGACCTGAACTCCTCGCCCATGGATATGTGCGTCGGGCTGAACCACTTTGACTGCGGCTATCATGTTGGTCGTTTCCTGATCGAGAAAGGGTATCGCAGGCTTGGTTACGTGGGCACCGACCACGGTGTCGCCAATGCCGCGCAATCGCGTCTCGAAGGGTTCCAAAAGGCGGTCGCTGACGGTGGCGGGGATGTGCGGCACCACCTGTGTCTGAACGACATTCCCGGCTTCTATCCGGGCTATTACGGCACCGAACAACTGTTGAATGCCCAACGCGGGATCGAGGCGATTTTCTTTCAAAATGACAACATGGCCGTGGGCGGATACGAATTCTGCGAAAGTCACGCCCTGCAAATCCCGCAGGACATCGGGATCGTCGGTTGGGGCGATTTGCCGGTTCTGTCGGTCTTTCGCAAGAAGATGACGACGGTCAAGGTACGCCATGTCCGGCTGGGCCAGTTGGCAGCCGAAAAGCTGTTGTCAACATTGCACGGGTCTGCCGTTCAGCCGGTCTCGGACATCGGCTATCTGACCGTGCCCGGCGCGACGACCTGATCAAAACTCTTGCTCCGGATCGCCACCTGCCCAAAGGTGTCATGAGCCTGTCACCTCTCTACGCCAAGGGATGATGGCCAGCCCCGGACAGCAAGGAACACAACCCCATGACCCCCGCCGCCTTTACCGCACCGGGCCGCTTTTATCGCGGAAACCTGCACACCCACTCGAACCGGTCAGACGGGGTGCTGGACCCGGCCGAGGTCTGCCGCCGTTACCGGGCCGAAGGTTATGACTTCATGGCGCTGACCGACCACTTCGTGGGTCTCTATGACTATCCGATCACGGATACATCCGCGTTTCGCACAGATAGTTTCACCACCATTCCCGGCGCCGAGTTGCACTCGGGCGCAATGGCAAACGGAGAGTTGTGGCACATTCTGGCGGTCGGCCTGCCCGCCGATTTCGCCCGCCCCAACGCGCCAGACTTTGCCCCTGTGTCCGGGCAAGAGACAGGCGCTGCACTCGCCCAAAGGGCCCGTGACGCCGGTGCCTATGTCGCAATCGCGCACCCCCAGTGGTCGGGTCTGACACTGGAAGATGCCCGCACCATCGAGGCCGCCCATGCCGTCGAGGTCTATAACCACGGCTGCGCCGTCGAAGCCGACCGGCCTGGCGGCTTCCATACGCTTGATCTGCTCTTGTCCGAAGGCAGAAAGCTGGACCTGATTGCAACCGATGACGCCCATTTTGCCCAGCCGGATCACTTTGGCGGCTGGACGATGGTCAAGGCCGAGACACTTGAGCCACAGGCCTTGGTCGAGGCATTGAAGCAGGGGCACATGTATTCCAGCCAGGGGCCGGAACTGCGGAACATCACCCTCACCTCGCGCCATGTCGAAGTCGCGTGTTCGGCTGTGTCTGCCGTCATCGTGCAGGGGCACGGATCAGCAGTGCTTTCGGTGCATGGCCAGTCAATGACCCGTGCTGAAGTACCCTTGGATCGCTTCAGGAACTCTGCTTGGATCCGTGTCACGGTTGTCGACCGCAACGGCGCACGGGCCTGGTCAAACCCGATCTGGCTGGACTGATCCCTGCCCCGCACTGCAAGCTTTTGGTTGCGTCCTGCCCAACATTCGAACATATTCGCATGAAAGAATTTGACGAGAGGGGAGGATCGTCTTCATGCGACGCAGATCATTTCTGGGCGGCGCGGCAGCCCTGCCGCTAATGGGCGCGCCTATGGCCCCTGTACTGGCGCAGATCACCTTGGGCCAGGCACGTCTGTCGACCGTCAGCGATGGCAACCTGATCCTGCCCGGCTCTTTCATTTTCGAGCCGATGCCAAAGGAACCCCTGGCGCAGATCCTGTCGGCGCAGGGGATTTCCTCGGAACGCCTGACCCCTGAATGCAACCTCGCGCTCTATCAGGACGGCGACCGCAACGTGCTGTTCGACGTCGGTTCGGGCCCTGACTTCATGCCCAGCGCCGGCAAGATCGTCGACAGCCTCGACGCAGTGGGCCTTGCGCCGGAGGACATCACCCATGTCGTTTTCACCCATGCCCACCCCGATCACATCTGGGGGCTTCTGGACGACTTCGATGACCCGCTGTTCTATGACGCCGAATACATGATGGGCCGCGCCGAGTGGGACTATTGGTGGAACCCTGAAACAGTAAACACCATCGGCGACGCCCGCGCCGCCTTTGCCGTCGGGGCCAAGCGCCGGATGGAGGTGATCGAGGACAGCATCACGCTTTTTGACGACGGGGACGAGATCCTGCCGGGCATTGCGGCGGTCGCCAGCTATGGCCATACCCCGGGTCACATGGCCTTTGAGATCCGGCAGGGATCGGACAGCGCGTTGGTTCTGGGGGATGCGATCGGCAACCACCACGTCGCCTTTGCGCGGCCCGATTGGGAAAGCGGATCGGATCAGGACGCGGCCCAAGCGGTCGCCACGCGCCAGCGTCTGTTTGACCGGATCACCTCGGAACAGATGCGAATCGTTGGGTTCCATCTGCCGGGCGGGGGGATTGGACATGTGGACCGCGACGGCGACGGCTATCGCTTTGTGGCAGAGGCCTGAATGATGCGTATTCTGACCGTGCTTGCCCTGATGGCCAGCCCCGCTTTCGCCGACGAAGACATCGCTGACCAGTACCCCGGCTCGCCGCTCTACCAGAAACCGGTCGAGGTGATCCCGCACGTGTGGTCCGCCATCGGCGCGACCGCCCCGCCGACCTATGAAAACACCGGCCACAACAACAACCTCAGCTTCATCGTCACCGGTGATGGCGTTGTGGTGATCAACGGCGGCGCAGCCTACGTGCTGGCCGAGGCATTGCATGCCGAGATCAAGGCCATCACCGACCAGCCGGTGAAGCTGGTGATCAACGAAAACGGCCAGGGTCACGCGATGCTGGGCAATGGCTATTGGGTCGATCAGGGCGTGCCGATCCTGGCGCATGTGGATGCCGCACATGAGTTTGACGACCGCGGCGCGCAGATCCTTGAGGGCATGAGGCGCTACAACCGTGACAAGGCGGAACGCACCTATCTGGCCGGTCCAACCGAAACCTTTGACGAGACCCGCGTCATCGAAATGGGCGATTTCGTGATCGAGGTCCTGCATCTCGGCCCCGCCCACAGCCCCGGTGACATTCAGGTCTGGCTGCCACAGCACAGTCTGGTCATCGCCGGTGACATGGCCTTTCACGAACGGCTGTTGCCGATCTTTCCGGACACCATCACCTATGACTGGATCGAGACTTGGGACACCGCCTTCGAGGCGCTTGGCGCGACTTACGTGATCCCCGGGCACGGGCATCCGACCAACATGGCGCAAGTCCGGCGGTACACGCGGGATTACCTCGTCTACCTGCGCGAACAGGTCGGCGCACATCTGGACGCAGGCGGAGAACTGGACGACGCCTATTACGTCGACCAATCGCCCTATGCGCATCTTGATACCTTCGAGGAACTGGCGCGGCGCAATGCAGGCTACGTCTATGCCGAGATGGAGTTCGAATAACGCAGCACACGCTGGTTTGCTGTGATTTAGGAACAATCGGACGGCAGCCCCGCCTGACCGTGAAAATTCCGGTGCGCGGATTGGGCGCCTGAACGGGAAATTGTTCCGATCACGGCCACCATTCAGGTCAAATCGTTCCACGAGACACGCTTGACCACAGTTAAAATAGAACAGATACCCCATCAACTTTGCTTTTCGGAGACTTGGGCATGTTGCTGGAGTTGTTGGAATTTGACGGGGACGTGCGGCTGCTGCACGTCGCACTGGGCGGGCTGATTGGCCTGATCTTTGGCGTGGCTGCACAGATCTCGCGCTTTTGCATCCGTCGGGCTGTTGCAGGCGAGGGCCGTGATGGCGCGCAAGCAGGCGCCGTGTGGTTGACCGCCTTTGCCATTGGCATCGCAGGTTTTCTGGGCGCAAACCTCTTTGGTCTGGTTGACCTGTCCGAGCACCGCTTCTGGGCCCCCGAACTGCCGGTTCTGGCGATCACGCTGGGTGGTCTGATGTTCGGCGCGGGCATGATCCTGACACGCGGCTGCATTTCGCGCCTGACGGTCCTGAGCGCGACAGGCAACCTGCGCGCTGCATTGGTCCTGGTGGTCTTTGCCGTCGTGGCCCATGCCACGTTGAAGGGCGTCCTGGCGCCGGTGCGTGTCGCCCTGGGGTCTGTGAACCTCGAACTGCCGTTCGGCACCTTCCTTGACCAACCCGTTTTGGCCTATGGCCTGGCCGCCCTTGCGCTGGCCGTGGCCGTGGCGCTGATCAATCGAGCGCGTCCCTCGGCGCTGCACGTGGCGCTTGCCGTTGTCATCGGCCTGCTGCCGGTTCTGGGCTGGGCAGGCACAAGCGTGCTGCTGATGGACGAATTTGACCCACTTCCGGTGCAGTCCATCGCCTTTACCCTGCCCTATACCGACAGCCTGTTCTGGGTCATCGCCAGTTCGGCCATACCGGCAACCTTTGGCGTCGGCCTGATTGGCGGCGTGCTGCTGGGCAGCTTTGCCAGCGCCGCAGCGCGCGGTGAATTGGCCGTGCAAAGCTTCGACAACGGTGCACAGACGCTGCGCTACCTGGCGGGCGCGGGCCTGATGGGTGTCGGCGGGGTTCTGGCCGGAGGCTGCACCGTGGGTGCCGGTCTGGCAGGCGCTGCCAGCCTGAGCGTCGCGGCGTTGCTGGCCCTTGTGGCCATCGTGGTTGGCGGGATCGTGACACACCGCCTGGTGTCGGATCGCGCCCCCGCAGCAGTGCCCGCAGAGTAGGCGAAGGGGCCGCGGCCCCTCCGCCCATACCTTTAGCTGAACATGTCCGCGGTGATCCCCGCGTACCAGCCTTCGCTTTCCTCGTAAGTTGCCTTGCGCAGCGCTGCGTCTTCGCCTGTTTGGCTGACAAAGCCGTCGACCTTGGCGATCTTTTCGTCCGTCGCTTCATACGTCGCGCCCACCTTGACGCCGTCGTTGGTGTCGATCAGCGACCAGCAGGTGTTCGAGAACTTGGCCGGGAACACGCGGCTGCCGGTCAGCGCGCCGCGCACGGCATTGGCGCAGACCTTGGCCTGGCTGTTGGCCGAAAAGCCCGACTTCGGCATGTCGCCCTGTTGGCTGGCGTCACCCAGCACATAGACATCCGGGTCCGCCTTGGTCGACATGTCGATCGCGTTGACCGGGGCCCAGTTGCCATCGGTCACGCCCGCCAACTCGGCGATACGGCCTGCCTTCATCGCCGGGATGACGTTGCAGACATCGGCCTGAATGACTTCGCCGTCCACATCAACGGTCATGGCGCCAGGATCGACGGTGACGTTCTCGCCACCAAAATCGGGGCCCAGTAGGTCGATCATTCCGCCATAGTGCTTTTGCCAGCCCTCTTCAAACAGCGCCTGCTTGGAAAACTTGGGCTTCGGATCGGCAATGATGATCTTGGCCGTCGGGTTGGTCATCTTGAGCTGATGCGCCACCATCGAAACCCGCTCGTAGGGGCCGGGGGGGCACCGATAGGGGTTCGGCGGGGCGACCATCACATAGGTCCCGCCTTCGGGCATCGCCGCGATCTGCGCCTTCAGCAGTTCGGTCTGCGACCCCGCCTTGTAGGCGTGCGGCATCGCGTTCTGCGCCGACAGATCCCAACCGGGAACGGACCCGTCCACGAAATCAATGCCCGGCGACAGGATCAGCTTGTCATAGGGCACCGAGGCGCCCCCCGCCAGGCTGACGGTCTTGGCATCGCGGTCCACGCCCACAGCCCAGTCATGCACAACATTCACGCCGTGGTTCGAGGCCAGACCGCCATAGGTATGGCCGATATCGTCGATGGTCTTGAAGCCGCCCAGATAGAGGTTCGAGAAAAAGCAGGTGTAATAGGTCCGCGAGGGCTCGATCAGCGTGACGTCGATCTCACCTTTGCTGTCCTTGGCGATATAGCGCGCGGCGGTTGCACCGCCTGCCCCACCGCCGACCACCACAACCCGAGGCTTGCCGTGCCCTGCAGCGTTGACCATGGGCGCAGCCAGCGTTGCTGCGGTTGCCCCCAGGAATAGCCGTCTGTTCAGTTTCATCGTTTCCTCCCTTGGATCAGTCTTCCAGTGTTTCGAAGTACGCCGCGAGCGCCGCGATCTCTTCGTTATTGAGCCGTCCCGCCATCATTTGCATGACCGGGTGCGGCCGGATCTTGTCCTTGTAGGCGTGCATTGCGACCACGAAATCCTCGGCCGGCCAGTTGGTGACCGACGGGATGCCGTCGTCGGCACCATCGGCCTTGTGGCAGGTCAGGCATTCGCTTGCGAGGTATTCGCCGTATTCCGCATCGCCCACGATGGCCAGTATCTCGGGCGCGACCGTATGGTCGGTTCCGACCGCTGTCGGATCCGCCTCGGGGATGTTGGCCGGATCGTCCGAATAGATCCGCAGATAGGCCAGCAGATCGGCCCGTTGCCCTGCGTCCTTGAGCCCGCGATAGTTCATGCGCGTGCCCGAGGCAAAGACCTTGGGGTTGTCGATATAGGCGTTCAGCGTATCAAAGTGCCATTCCAGCCCATCCGCGCCCGCGCGTGCCAGGCTTTTGGAGTATTTGAACCCCTCAAGACCGCCCGCTGCGCGTCCAAACAGGCCGTTCAGCTGTGGGCCAACGCGGTTCCTGGCCCCCTCTCCCACCATGTGACAGGTGCGGCACTGTGATTTGAAGATCTTGGCGCCGTTTTCGGCGTCGCCAAGATCCTCGGCTGCCTGCGCTGGCACAGCCAACGCAAGCAGGATCGGTATCAGAACTGCCCTCAAGGCGAGACCGACTTGAGATAGGCGATAACCGCTGCCCGGTCCTCTTCCTTGGCCAGACCGCGGAAGCTCATCTTGGTGCCTTTCAGAAAGCCCTTGGGGTTTTCCAGGAAGCTTGCCATCGTCTCTTCATCCCAGGTCAGGCCAGACCCGGCCATCGCCTTGGAATAACGGAATTTTTCGACGGTTCCGGCCGCCCGGCCCATGATTGCGTTCAGCTGTGGGCCCGACTTGTTCTTGGCCCCGTCGCCCACCTCGTGGCAAGCTGCGCATTTCTTGAACACCTTTTCCCCCGCCGCGATCAGCGCCGGATCCACGCCGCCTTCGGCCACCGGCTCGGGCTCTTCGACAGGTGCCTTGGCGGCGGCGTCGTGGACCATCTCGCCCCGCATCACCGGATGCATGAACTCATCGACCGGTGTCACATTCACCATCGAGGCCCGACGCGTGATCTCGACCGCTTGCTTGCAGTTTTCCATGCAGGGCTCAGCCGACCAGGCGGCGTATTCGACCGCCGCGCGGTCATCGATCACAAAGCCATCAGTGTTGTACATGGCGACCTCGGTGAAGTTTTCGTGGCTCAGCTCAAACTCCTCATCCACCAGATCGTTGGAATAGAGGATATAGGCTACGATCGCGTAAACTTCGTCGTCCGTCAAAGTCTGTGCGCCACCAAAGGGCATCGACCGATGCACGTAATCCCAAACGGTCGAGAGATAGGGCCAGTACGACCCCACGGTCTTGACCGGATCCACGTCCGCCAGAGTGTCAAAACCGCCGGCCAGAACCGGCCAGTTGTCGACGCCCTCGGCAAAGTCGCCGTGGCACGACGCACAGTAGTCGGCAAAGACCTCTTCCCCGGTCAGCACATCGCCGCGTCCTTCGGGCAAGCCGCGTCCGTCGGGCAAGATGTCCACGTCCCAGGCCGCGATCTCTTCGGGCAAGGCCGCACGTCCCAGGCCCAAGGCGCCATTGGCGACGGGCGCAGGCCCGGTCAACGACTGTACCGAGGCCGCCGCCACGGCGATGGCCTCTTCCGCCTCGGCTTGCACTTCGACAAGCCGCGCCTCAAGCATCGAAACCTTGGTTTCCGAGGCCTCTGCCCGGATCAGCGCTGCCTGCGCCGTGACCTCGGCCACCTCGGCCTCTTGCGCCTTGTAGGTGCGGGTCGACAGGCCATAGGCCAGCCCCAGAACGATGCCCGTCACGCCCAGTGCGGGCAGCATGATGTTAGGAGACTTCGACATTCTCAGCCACTCCTTGTTCGTTTACAGCCCAGGTCTGGATGCAGTTGTTGTGGTAGACCGAATTTTCGCCCCGCGTTTCACGCAGCTGGGCCTTGGTCGGCTGCACATATCCAGTTTCATCCATCGCACGGCTTTGCAGCAGCATCGGCTTTCCGTCCCACTGCGTGTCCAGGTAAAACCGTGTCAGCGCCTTGCTGTCGCCCTGCTTGCCCAGACGCGCGGTTTCCCAGGTCATGCCGCCGTCTTTTGAAACATCAACGCGCGTGATCTGGCCATGACCGGACCAGGCCAGACCAGAGATCACCATCGGCCCCGGCCCGTGCTCGATCGGCATCTGCGGGCTGGGCGAGGTGATGACCGATTTGGCATCCATCACCCAGGTCCATTTGCGCGCGGTGCCATCTTCCAGCACGTCGGTGTATTTGCTCGTTTCTTCGCGGCTTTCCACGGCGGCATCGGTCACCTCGATCCGGCGCAGCCACTTGACCCACATGTTGCCTTCCCAACCCGGCACGACAAGGCGCACGGGATAGCCATGCTCCATGCGCAGCGCCTCGCCATTGGCCTTGAAGGCCACCAGCACGTCATCCAGCGCCTTGGCCATCGGGATCGAGCGGCCGTTTGACGAGGCGTCCGCCCCTTCGACATAGACCCACAGGTTGTCGTCCATCTGGGCACCGGCCTCTTGCAACAACAGCCGCAGCGGAATTCCAGTGTATTCCATGTTGTGGATCATGCCGTGGGTGTATTGCACCGCGTTCAGCTGCGCGCCGGCCCATTCCATGCCGGTGTTCGCCGCGCATTCGCAGAAATAGACATGGTTTTCCCGCGGGAACCGTTCCAGGTCGGCGTAGGTAAAGACCAGCGGCTTGTCGACCAAACCATTGATCATCAGACGATAATCCTGCTTCGACAGCTCGATCGCGCCGGAATGGTGCCGCTCGAACGCGCAGCCTTGTGGCGTGATCGTGCCGTCCAGCGCATGGATCGGCGTGAAGTTGATGGAACTGATCGGCGAGGCCGTCAGCCATTCGACATTGCGGCGGATCACGTCCGTTTCGAATCGGATCGGAAGGCCATAGGGCGTTTCATCCACGCCTGCGCCAGTGAAGCTGGCCCAGTCCTGCAATTCGGTGATCAGCGGGTCGGGGCCCGCAGCAGAAGCCTTGCCTGCCGCAAGGGCACCAGCCCCCATGGCCGCGCCTCTGAGGAAGTTGCGTCGGGTGGTCACGATTTACGCTCCTTCGATTATGACGGAATTGTTGTCGGCAACCGAAACGGTGCCCTGTTTCCTGATGTGGCTTTCCACGACGTCCCAGATCGGCGGACCTTCGGTGCCTTCATTGACACTTGCCCAACCGGCGACAACGTAGGATTTGGCCGGGTCGATCTTTTCGCCCGTGGCCAGCAGCGTCATGTCGGTGATGCGCTCGCCCTGCGGCTTCGACACATCGATCCGGTACCCCAGCCCGCCGGTGCGCACCATGTCACCGCCCTGCTGGAAAAACGGATCGGGGTTGAAGATGTTGTCAGCCACGTCCTCAAGCACGACATGCAGGAATTCCCCCGTGAATTCAGTGCGGTAGGCATTCGGATAGGTCATTGAGGTGACGTTCCAGATGTCTTCGCGCGTGATCTCTTGCCCCGGGATCATCGAAGGCCCCCAGCGCACACCGGGCGAAAGCGCGATCTGGGCGTCGCGCTCATTCAACAGCGCTTCACAGATCAGGTCATCCCAGGTGCCATTGAAGTTCCCACGCCGATACAGCGTGCTGTCGGTCTTGCCGATCACCTCTCTCAGGGCGTCTTCATGCGGTGCGCGCTGCGCGTCGATCAGGGCCGCAACCTCGGGGTCCGGCGCGATCACGTCCGAGAAGATCGGGATCAGCTTGGTGCGATACCCCATCATCCGCCCGTCGCGGATATCCAGATCGCAGCGGGTCACAAACTTGCCGTTTGATCCCGACGGCAGGATGATCGTCTGCCCGACCACCACCGGTTCCGGCAGCGCGTCATGGGTGTGCCCCGACAGGATCACGTCGATGCCCGGCACGACGCTCGCCATCTTCTTGTCGACGTCAAAGCCGTTGTGGCTGAGCAGCACAACACATTCCGCGCCTTCGCTGCGCACCTCTTCGACCATCGCAGCCAGGTTTTCCTGACGCAGGCCAAAGGAATACTCGGGGAACATCCAGCCGGGATTTGCGATCGGCATGTAGGGGAAGGCCTGACCGATCACCGCGATCTTGGTGCCGCCCCGTTCGAACATCGTGTAGGGCGGGAAATACTCGGCGGGTTCATCCCATTCCTTGTCAAAGACGTTCTGGCCCAGCGCGGCAAAGGGCAGATCGTCGAGGATTTCATGCACCCGGTCGCTGCCCAGCGTGAACTCCCAGTGGAATGTCATCGCATCGGGACGCAGCGCGTTCATCACGTTGACCATGTCCTGGCCTTGCGAGTGATAGCAGGTGTAGCTGCCGTGCCAGGTGTCGCCGCCATCGAGCAACAGCGCATCCGGTCGGTCGGCCCGGATGGCGTTGATCACCGTGGCCACGCGATCCAATCCGCCGACCCGGCCATAGCCTTGCGCCAGCGCAGCAAAATCCCCCGAAGACAGGGCGTAATGGGACGGAGAGCCATCAGCGATCCCATAGAACTTGCGGAAATCCGCGCCGGTGAGATGCGGCACCGCGCCCTTGTTGCTACCCACACCAAGGTTGACCGAGGGTTCACGGAAGTAGATCGGCTTCATCTGCGCGTGAATGTCCGTCACGTGGATCAGCGAGACATTCCCGAAGGTGTCAAACTGCAACAGGTCATCCTGCGACAGCCTTTGTTGGGCTGCCAGTCGGGCCCAGTTGCCAAAACCTGAACCGCCAACCATCGCGGCGGCGGCCATTCCAACCTGCAGGAAATCTCTGCGTGAGATCATGGTGCGCTCTCCGAATAACACATTCGTATGTGTGAATTTCTAAGATGAGAAAAAGGCCCCACCCGCAGACGAGGGGGGGCCTTTCCAATCAGTTGCGGACCGAGGGGCCCTCGACGCTCAGGCCGTTGCCGCGCGAGGCGACGTAAAGCTCAAGCGCAACAAACTCGGGCGATCCGGGCTTGTAAGTCTCTGCCCGCGTGTCCCGCACGCAGCCCTTGAAACGGGCGTGCACCGAGTTCAGCTTGGTATTTTTCAGACGATAGACGGGGAACCCGTTGATCTGACCCTGGCTCAGATGGTCCGCGCGGATCATGTTGCCATAGTTGTCTTCATGGCAGTTGGCGCAGGACAGTTCCAGCTGTCCGGTCCGCGAGTAGTACAGCTCTTTGCCAAGCTCCCATGTCGGCTGAGCCGGACCGTCGATGGCCACACTCATGGGCATGCCGCGCGATACATAGGACAGCAAAGCCACCATGTCGGTGATATCACCGCCATCGTATTTCCAGGCCTTGGCACCCATGCGCGTTTCGCGGCAATTGTTGATCTCGTTCTCAAGCGTGGTGACCTTGCCCATCGCGTCGTTCCACTTGGGATACACCGCGCGGAGACCCGCCATGTCCTCGGCCGCGCCGTGACAGTCGGCACAGGACTTTCCTTCGGACCCATCCGCAGTTTCCCAGTCGACCATGGCGTTTTCGACCCCGATCATGCCGGGATTGTCAAAATCGTCCATCTGGAAGGCCTGGGTTTCGTCAGACCGGAACCGCCACCCGGAATAGATGGTATCGACGGCGTCCATATGCGCCGGTGCGGCCACTTCGGTGACCATTGAGATTTCGTCGTTCACGATCAGCTGGTCTTCGTCCGGACCGGCTTGAACCATGCTTGCGACAAGCGCGCACGACGTTGCAAGTGTAGCGAGTTTCTTCACGTGGCAACCCCTCCCTGTTGGTGGCCGGTTTATCCGATCTTGATCGACTTCTTGGTTTCGTAAACGTCACCATCGTCGTCATACCAGGTAAACGTGAATTCACCGGCCTCGGGGACCGTCGCATCGAACTGGAAATACGGGTTGGTCGAGATCGCGGGCTCCATCGCCACATCGATCACGTTCTGCCCGTTGAAGTCCGCCGTAAAGCGATTGATGATCGACCGCGGGATGATGTTGCCGTCGCCGTCCTTGCGCTGGCCGCTTTCCATCTTGTGGCTGATCAGTGTCTTGATTGTGATGATGTCACCTGCCGATGCCGACTTGGGGACCTTGACGCGGGGTTTTACTCCGGATGCCATTTCTAAATCCTTTCTAACCTTAGCCGCCGCAGCCGCCGATTGTGACTTTCACAGCGGCCTGGGCCATCGTGTAGCTGCCGTCTGCCATCTGGGCGACCGCGACGACGTTCTGGCTTCTCGCCAGGCGAATGCGGGTCGTGGCCGACTGATTCGGGTTCAGGGCGCCAAACTTGAAGACCGCCACGTTGGGCACCGGGTTGCCATCGGCGTAGACAGCGATTGCGACCGCGCCAGCCGCCTCGACACCGATCGGAACGGTGTTGCCGTTTTCGGCAATCTCCGGCGCGGTGATGGTCACCCCGCCTTCGCCGACGTCGGCACCTTCAGTGAAACCTTCGATGAAGTCCGCCGCGGCGAATGCCGGACCGGCGCTTGCCGCTGCAATGGCGCTTGCCCCGATTGCCAACAGCTCTCGTCTTGTCAGAGACATGATAATCCTCCTGCTCACTCTTCCTTGAGCGTCATAAGAAACGCGACAACGTCCTCGATCTGCTGCGCGGTCAAAAGGGGTGCGACATCCCCTTGGTGCGCCTTGCCGGTGAAGGCATTGCCCAGACGCACAAACCCTTCGACCTTGTAGAACGACGGCATCATGGAATCGGGGAACGTCTTTTTCGCATTGGCGACGATGCCCCGCAGTTCCGCCTCGCTCCAGCGATCGGCTGCACCATCCAGACTGGGCCCGATCTCGCCGTGGAACGGCAAGTGGCTCAGCTCTGTGACCACGTGGCAGGCAATGCAGTTGCCCGCCCCCTTGTTCATGAGTTTTGCGCCATTATCGACATCGCCCGGAGCACCAGAGAGCGACTGCGCCACGGCTCCGTACTCGTCAAACGACACGTCTAATGGGGCGATTTCAGTAGCACCTGTTGCGACGGCGCTCAGGCAGAGCGCTGCAACTGGTGCAAATATCAGCTTCCTCATGAGTCCTCCCTTACTCACTGTTTTGTGTACCGTAGCGCACGGTTCGCACGAATCGCAACAACAAATTCATTTAGGTGAATTTATTGTTGCGTTACCCATCAGTCGAACGATCCGTTGTTGCGTTCCTGGATCATGCGGGCGTGGTAGCGCTGAAAATCCTCGTCATCGTTCAGATAGCGCTCTTCTGCGACCCAGGTCAGCATGTCCAGCGTGGTGCCCCGCCCAAATGCGCCAGGCATCTGCGCCACGGCGGCCTGCGGGGCGGACAGACCCTCGCCAACCTCTTGCGGCAGGAACATCATGGTGGGCGTGAACAACACACCCCATTTGCGCGCCATCTGGCGCTCTTCCAGCGTTTCCCCATCAAAATCCGTGACTTCGGTGGACCCGTGCAGGTTCAGCTGCACGACAAAATAGTTGTCGTGGATGAACTGGGCGACGGTTGGATCCGGAAACACGTCCTTGTGCATCTTGGTGCAATAAATGCAGCCGCGCTGCTCAAAGATCAGCAGCAGGCGCTTGCCTTCGTCATTGGCCTCGGCCAGATCCTCGGAAAGGTCCTTGAAGGTGTCGCGCATCCAGTCGGTCTTGTGCAGCCCGTCGTCGCCAAGCTCTGCGGCCTGAACGCCAAAGGCCATCAGCCCCCCTGTGAGTAGTGCCAGCAATCGTTTCATGAAACGTCCTCCCTAACCGATGGATTGAAACCAGGGGATGGTATCAAGCATCCACTGGGCAATGATGTTGATCGAATTGGTCGCGATGAGCACGCCAAAGAGAATCAGCAGCGCACCCATCAGTTTCTCGACCAGCCCCAGGTGCCGCCGAAACCGCGCCATGAAGCGCATGAACGGCCCGATAAAGAGCGCGGCAAAGACAAAGGGCAGCGTCATCCCGGCGCCATAGACGAACAGCAGCCAAGCCCCCTGCCCGGCCGTCTCTTGCCCCGCCGCGGTGAACAGGATCGCCGCCAGAACGGGGCCGACACAAGGCGTCCAGCCAAAGGCAAAGGCCAAGCCGATCACATAGGCGCCCAGCAGGCTGACGTTGCTGGTATCGCCGGCATCGGCGCGAAACTGGCGGTACAGGATGCCGATCCGCACGACGCCCAGAAAATGCAGGCCCATCGCGATGATGATCGCGGCGGCAACCCAGCGCAGCACGTCGAACCAGTCGCGCACCAACTGCCCAAACCCCGTCGCGGCGGCCCCAAGCCCCATGAATACCGTGATCACCCCCAGCGCAAAAAGACTGGCCGCCATCACAGCGCGCAGGCGCACCGCAGGGGACAGGTCTGCCTGAGCCGAGATCTGATTCATGCCGACCCCGGCCAGATAACTCAGGTAAAACGGCACAATCGGCAGCACACATGGTGAAAAAAACGACAAAATCCCGGCAACAAGGGCGCCATATGCCGTCACATCGAACATTCTTGGGGCTCGCTCCTTGATGTATTCAAATATAAGATTATGATGACGACGTGGGAGACGTCAATCCAAGGAAGACGTGGGTGACTAGAATTCTGGTGCTTTTGGCGGGCCTGATGGCCGCGCCCTTTGCTGCGTCCGCGCAAACCGTGATGCTGATGGCCGAAGAGCCGGGCTGCTACTGGTGTGCGCGGTGGAACAAGGAAATAGGCCCGATCTACGGCAAAACGGCCGAGGGCCGCGCCGCGCCTTTGCAGCGGTATGACATCCTCTCCCCGCCCCGCGACGTCACCTTTGACCGCCGCGTGATGTATACGCCGACCTTCATTCTGGTCCGGGACGGCGCCGAGTTGGGCCGGATCGAAGGCTATCCGGGCGAGGATTTCTTTTGGGGACTGCTGGGCATGATACTGGACCGCGAAGGCATCGCGATGGAGCCCTCGGGATGAACGACATGAGCGAAGCACAGAATATCGAGGCATCCGAAAGCCGCCTGCCGGTCTTTAGCACCGACATGTGCGCGGCAGACATGGAACGCATGATCAAGAACGCCGAGCGCGCCTCGGCTTTCCTGAAAGCCCTGGGGCACGAAGGGCGGCTGATGATCCTCTGTCATCTGGCCTCGGGCGAGAAATCCGTGACCGAACTAGAGGATCTGCTGTCCGCGCGCCAGGCCGCCGTGTCGCAGCAACTGACACGCCTGCGGCTGGAAGGGCTGGTCAGACCCCGGCGCGAAGGCAAGGCGATCTACTACAGCTTGACAGACGACCGGGCACGCCAAATCATCGAAGTGGTCTATGACCTGTTCTGCCGCCAAGACGACGTGAGTTAACCCGCGGCAGCGCCAGTCTTTGGGAGGAGCTGGCATGTTGGATATTTTGGGCGAAGCCAATGCGGCGGCGCTTGTCGGCCTGTTGGGCGGCATCCTGCTAGGCCTTGCCGCACGCATAGGGCGGTTCTGCACGCTCGGCGCGATCGAGGATTTCCTCTATTCCAGCGACGACCGCCGCCTGCGGATGTGGGGCCTTGCCATTGGCACAGCAGTGATCGGCACACATGTTGCCATGTCCGCGGGTCTGATGGACCTTGGCGAAACCGCCTATCTGGACCGGGTCTGGAACCCGGTCGCCACGGTGATCGGCGGGTTGCTGTTCGGCTATGGCATGGCTTTGGCAGGCAACTGCGGCTACGGCGCATTGGCCCGGCTGGGCGGAGGCGACCTTCGCGGCCTTATGATCGCCCTTGTGCTGGGGCTTTCGGCCTACTTTGTGATGTCGGGCCCGCTGGCCCATGCCCGTGTCTGGCTGTTCCCGGTGCAACTCGACGCCGAGACACCGCAGGGGCTGACCCAGCTGGCCGCTGTCTGGGGATTGGCCCCCGCGTTTGTGGGCATCGTGCTGGGGGGCGCCCTGATGGCCTTGGCCCTGTCCAGCCGCGAGATGCTGCGGTCTCCGGGGCACATCTTCTGGGGCGTTGCCGTGGGCCTCGCCGTCGCGTCCGGCTGGGTCGGAACCTATTGGATCTCTGTGACGGGTTTCGAGGCCGAACCCATCGAGACACACACCTTTGCCGCGCCCATCGGAGACACGATCTTTTACGCCATGACCGCCTCGGGCAATGCGCTTTCGTTCAGTGTCGGCTCGGTTGTCGGCGTCGTGTTTGGCGCGTTCCTGGGATCACTTGGCAAGGGCCACTTCCGTTGGGAGGCCTGCGAGGACCCGCGAGAGCTGAAACGGCAATTGCTGGGCGCAGCCCTGATGGGACCGGGCGCGATACTGGCAGTGGGCTGCAGCGTTGGGCAGGGCCTTTCGGCCTTTTCGGTGCTCGCCTACAGCGCGCCGGTGGCGTTTGTGTCGATTTTTCTGGGCGCAAAGCTGGGGCTCAGGCAGCTGATCGTCGGATTCGCCCCGGCAGAGTAAGGCCGGTCACAGCCGTGAACTGATGATTCCCGTGTTGAATCCACCCATGCGCAACTCTCCAAACAACCGCTGATACTCGATCTTCGGGCAGCGATTCATCACGACATCGACGCCCCGCGCCCGAGCAACGTCGGCCGCCTGGGGGTTCTCGACACCGATCTGCATCCAGATCGTGCGCAGATCAGGAAAGACGGCAAGCGCCTCGTCCACAATGGGCGGAACGGCCTCGGAGCGGCGGAAGATGTCGACCATGTCGACCGGCTGGTCGATGTCCGACAAGCTGCCCTGAACCGTTTGACCAAACAGCACTTTTCCCGCATGCCCGGGGTTCACAGGGATGACCCGGTAACCCTTGAGCGACAGGTAGCGCGCCACGTAATAGCTCGGTCGAACCGGGTTCGGCGACACGCCGACCACGGCAATGGACTTGGTGCGCTTCAGGATCGAGGTCAGGAACGAGTCGGAATATGTCATGCCTGTCCCTACCCTGATCAGCCCGAATAAAAAAGCGCCCAGGGCGAACCCTGGGCACGAGGTACGGAACGAGGGACAGTGAAGGGGTCGCAAGGGTTCCGGCCCTGCGAACCATGCCTAGGATGTAGGCATAAACGTCACAGTTAAAAGGTTTCATAAAGAAATCGTGAACAGGCGCTTGACGTGGTTAATGCGCGAGAGAGCCGAACGCCGGCGTTTCGGACGGCACGGTCTCATGCACCCGTTCAGAAGCGTCGCCGCCAACCTGCCGCGGTCCCCGGATCAGGAACAGCTTTCCGACGCCCCGCCACGTCCCGCAAGACGGCGCATCGGCATCGCAGGGAAACTCTTGCCGCCACCCCTCGGGCAGCGACAGTCCGTGGTGCTCCAGCTTCGACAGCATCCAGACAAGCGGGATGTTTGACAGGGGACGCGCTGGCGAAAAGCCCCCAAGTTGGCCTCCAACGTCACCGTGTGTTCCGCGGAACCAGACCTGTTCGGCATGTCCTTCCCACCCCGGGGCGCTTTGCCAAAGCACCGGCGTATAGGCCGCCCGCGTCTCGTCGATCGCCAGAGCGTGATAACCGTTGCGGACGCCGTGGCCCAGTTCGGCGCTGTGAAAGGCATGGGACGGTTCGGTCAGGCGCCACAACAAGGGCAACCGCAGGCCCAGCGCCTTGACGGTGTCCCAGACGCCCACAACCTCGATCGGAGTGTTGGGATGACAGCGCGACGCAGCAAAAGCACGCGCGCTTTCGCCGTTCGGGTCGTATCGGTACAGGCGATAGACCTGCCGGATGTTGCGCACCGTCGCCTTGTCCGCCCGCAAAAGGCCGACCATGTCGATCACACCTGCCAGAGACCGCACCGCGTAGGCCCCGCGGGAATACCCTATCAGAAAGATCCGGTCCCCGGGTCGGTACCGAGACGCCAGGTATCCATAGGCCCGCCTGATCTGCCGGTTGATCCCACGCCCCATCATGACATCCGGCGTGGTCCGCCAGTGCGACCACTGCACACCCGCTTCGTAGTACAAAGACAGGTTGCCCTTGGACCGGCAGAGCAGGCGATAGGTCAGACCGGCGTTTGTCTCTTCTCCGACGATCAAGGTCGACATCGTTCCGTCAAGGATAATCACATGATCCCGCGGCCCGCGCTGCGGCGACAACGGAGAGTGCCCGGTGGCAAAGCGCCGCCGGAACCATCCCATGATCCTGTCACCCAACTGCGGTTCGGTCATTCCAATCCCTTCCGGTCCAACACGGCCCTATAGCGCCCCTTTCTTATGAAAGAGATCGGGCACGCCTTGCCCACAATCCATGAAACTGATCGTGAGCAGGCGGTCACCGCGCGTGTCGGCAAGGCCAGAGACATCCGGCGTCACACCAGACTAAGGTCGCCGTGCCAAGACAAGGTTAACCCAAGCTGGTCTGCCAAAGCCATAGCCTCGGCCAGCCTGTGCCTGCCTATCAGGGCATTCTGGCCGCGAAATGGTTCAGGAAGGGAAAAACCGGGGCGGATCAGCCTTCGGCGTCTTCTTCCAGACTGTATTCCTTGAAAAGGCCGGACTGCGCGATGAAGAACAGGAACACGGCGGCGGTCAGACCGAATGTCTTGAAATAGACCCAGGAATCCGTGCTCATGGTGCGCCAGATGATCTCGTTCAGGACCGCAAGGCTCAGGAAAAAGGCAGTCAAACGGCGCGTCAGCTTCATCCAGCCTTCGTCGGCAAGCGGCATGAGATCTTCCATGACGAAGCGCAGATAGCTTTGCCCGCGCATGAGACCAAAGCCCAAAACCCCGCCAAAGAGCACGTAGATCATTGTCGGCTTCATCTTGAAGAACCGGTCATCGTTCAGCCAGACACTCAGTCCACCGAACACGACGATCAGAACAGCCGTGACCACCTGCATCCTGCTCAGGACACCTGTCAGCCACCAAAGCACCGCCGTCGAGGCCAGGATCAGCGGGACAAAGCCCGCGGTCACGACGATGAACCCGTCATAATCGGTGCCACCAATGGTGAAGACCCGATCGCGCACCCACATGTAGGCGACAAAGAAGATAACGACCGGCCCAAGCTCGAGGGCAGATTTCAACATCGGGTTGATCTCGCGGGGTTCTGACATGTGGCCTCCTGATTAGGCGTTCAGATAGGGGCTTTAGCCACCGAACTCAACGATCACCGCGCCGATTGCGATCAAAGTCATGAGAGCGATGCGACGAGGCCCCACGGTTTCCCGCAGGACAAGCCAGCCGATAAGGGCCGCAAAGACGGTCGAGGTCTCTCGCAGGACCGCCGCCTCGCCCACCTTGTCGAGCCGCGTGGCCAGCATGATCGACCCAAAGCTGAGGAACGCGACCAGTCCTCCGATATAGCCGCGCAGCATCAGGGGGCCGGCTGCAGGACGGTCAGGCATGCGCAGCCAGCGGGTCAGGGCCAGCGCGGGAAAGAAGAGCAACCCGTCGATCATGAAGAACCAGGCGAGGAAGGTGAAAGGATCGGCCGCCGCGCGGATGCCGTAGGCGTCATAGGTGGTGTAGAGCGCCACGAAGACACCTGTCAGCCCCGCGATCAGCAGCGCCGGGATCAGCGTTTCCCGCGCGGTTTCGAGGAAGATCATGTTGTAGATCGCCAGCCCGAAGATCCCGGCCAGCAACACGCCGACACCCAGCCACTGGATACCGGTGAAGGTCTCGTTGAAGATCAGGTAGGCGCCGATGACCGCAAAAAGCGGCCCGGTGCCGCGCACCACCGGGTAGACCACGGTGTAGGCGCCCTTGGTGTAGGCCCAGGCCTGCAAGAGCTTGTAGACGGAGTGGATCACAAAGGCGCCGGCAAAGATGATCCACATATGCGGCCCGGGCCAGGGCACGACAAAAAGCGCAAAAGGCGCGGCCATGCTGCCGTAGCCGAAGTCGATGGCCCCGCGGCTGAGCCAGGGATCGTGACGACCCTTTTGCAGTGCGCCAAAGACGGCGTGCAGAATGGCGGCAAGGACGGCGAGCATCAGCGCAAGGGTGTGGCCCTGCGAGGTGCCCTCAAGACTGATGAGCCAGGCGCTCAATTTCAGCCCGCCGGGGGCTGACTGCCCCCGGACCCCCGTGAGTATTTCGGGAAAGATGAAAGGCGGGTCATTCCTCGGACAGACCGGTGAGCGCCGCGGCGAATTCCTCGGGGTCGAAGGGGGCAAGATCGTCAATCTGTTCGCCAACGCCGATGGCATGGATCGGCAGGCCGAACTTGTCGGCCAGCGCCACCAGCACGCCGCCACGGGCGGTGCCGTCGAGTTTGGTCATCACGAGGCCCGAGACATCGGCCATCTTCTGGAAGGTCTCGACCTGGCTGAGCGCGTTCTGGCCGGTTGTGGCGTCGAGCACCAGCAGCGTGTTGTGCGGGGCCTCGGGGTCTTTCTTGCGGATCACGCGGACGATCTTGGCCAGTTCCTCCATCAGGTCGCCGCGGTTCTGCAGGCGACCGGCGGTGTCGATCATCAAGAGGTCGGCGCCGTCGGCCTCGGCCCGGGTCATGGCGTCAAAGGCCAGGCTGGCGGGGTCAGAGCCTTCGGGGGCGGTCAGCACGGGCACGCCGGCGCGGTCCCCCCAGACCTGAAGCTGTTCCACGGCAGCGGCGCGGAAGGTGTCGCCGGCGGCGATGACCACGGATTTTCCGGCGGCGCGGAATTGCGAGGCAAGCTTGCCGATGGTCGTGGTCTTTCCTGAACCGTTCACGCCGACCACAAGCACCACCTGAGGGGTTTTGGGATAAAGCGGCAGGGGGCGGGCGACGGGCTCCATGATGCGGGCGATCTCGGCGGCCAGCAGTTCCTTGATCTCGCGCACCGAGAGGCGGCGGCCATAACGGCCCTCGGCCATGTTGGCGGTCACGCGCAGGGCGGTGTCGACACCCATGTCGGCGGTGATCAGCAGCTCTTCGAGCTGTTCGAGCATCTCGTCGTCCAGGACCCGGCGCGCCACCGGGCCGCTGTCGCCGCGTCCGACAAGGCGGGCCAGAATGCCCTTTTGTTCAGGCGCGGCTGGTTCAGCGGGCTTTGGCGCCGGAGACGGCGGCGGCGTTTCGTCGATCTCCGAGGTCACCTCTCCTTCGTCGACGATGGCATCAAGGCCTTCTTCGAGGCGGGACGAGGATTTGAACAGCCGGTCGCGGAGCTTGCCGAAGAGGGACATGGAGGGTGGCCTTTGATCTACAATGCCTCTCAGTTAATACGCTGCGGGCCGAGAGGGAAGACTTCGCGACGATCCACCCCGAAATCCCCCCGCTTTGGCCCTGTCGCGGTCGCATTGTCGGGATAGGCGGGACGCGTTGCATAGGGGAAAGATGGCGAACCGAATGTTGCGCTTTACCGCCACGACATTGCTGATGGTCGTCCTGTTGGGGCTTGGTTTCGGGCTAGGCGGTTTGTGGCCGCTGGTGGCGCTGCTTTACATCACGGTATTCACCTTCTTCATGGACAAGCTTGTTGCCTTGACCGCGCCAGACAGGCCGGACAGTGAATTTCCGGCAGGAACCGGCCTGTCAGCAACTCTGGGGATAGCTCATTTTGTAGTTCTTTTCTGGGGAGTTGTCGTGCTGTCCTCAGGTAAGCACCTTGGGGCCGCGGACAAGGTGTTTCTCTTTGTCGCGCTCTCCCTTTTTCTTGGACAAGTCAGCAATTCGAACGCTCATGAGTTGATCCACCGGCCCGCGCGGCCATTGCGCCTGTTGGGCACCGCGATCTACAGTTCGATGCTCTTTGGCCATCACGTGTCGGCCCACACCCGCGTGCACCATGTGCACGCCGCAACTGACCTGGACCCGAACTCGGCGCGGCTGGGCGAAGGGTTTTACCGCTTTGCCCTGCGCGCCTGGATTGGCTCGTTTAGATCGGGTTGGCAGGCCGAAACCAGGCTGAGGCAACGGGCCGCAGGTCGTCAGAGCGTCCATCCGTACTGGACCTATGCCGCGGGAGCGGCAATGACGCTTCTGACCGCAGCCATGATCGGAGGCGCTGCCGGAGTGGCGGTGCTGATGGGACTGGCTCTTTATGCGCAACTGCAATTGCTGCTGTCGGACTATGTTCAGCATTACGGGCTGCGTCGGGAAAAACTGAGCAATGGCAAGTGGGAGGCGGTCGGACCTCAGCATTCCTGGAACGCGCCGAACTGGTTTTCCGGGGCGCTGATGCTGAACGCGCCGCGCCATTCCGACCACCATGCCCACCCGTCGCGCGCCTATCCCGGCCTGCAGTTGGACCGCGAGGCGATGCCGATGCTGCCCTACAGCCTGCCGGTCATGGCCGTGCTGGCGCTGCTACCGCCGGTCTGGCGTCGGGTGATGACCCCGCGTGCGAAAGCTTGGAAAACCGGCAAAGACCAGCTAATGCCGCAAGCGTGAAGGCCCCGCGCCTGTCGCCCTTTTGGAAAATCTGACAAAATACGCTTATGAAACGTTCATTTCTGATCATGGCGGCCCTTGTGTCGGCCACCGCTTCCTTCGCCGAGGGCGGCATGACAGCCGCCGAGTTCGAGGCCTATGTCACCGGCAAGACGCTCTACTTCGGTGAGAGCGGACGTGACTATGGAATCGAAGAATACCTCGAAAACCGCCGTGTTCGTTGGTCTTTTCTGGATGGCAACTGCAAAGACGGGTTCTGGTACGAAGAGGGCGGTTTGATCTGTTTTGTCTACGAAGATCGTCCTGATCCGCAATGTTGGACTTTTATCAAGGACACCAATGGCTTGCGCGCCATCTTCGATGGTGATCCACAACAGACGACATTATACGAGGCCCGTCAGAATGATGAGCCAATGCTGTGTTATGGACCCGAAGTGGGCGTTTAGACCCACATGAGTCCAAACAATCCGGGCGCCTTATCCACAGAACTTGGGAAATTCCTTTCAGAAAAGCGATCCTTGCGCCGGTTTATCCACAGCTGTGGATTTCCGCTTCGGCGCACCGCCGATCTTGTGCCGTCCGTCCTTGAATTCGATCTCCAAAGCGCCCGCCTGTTCGGCTTGGGTTCTCGACGTCACGACTTCGGTGCCGCTGCGCACCACGGTGAAACCGCGCTCCAGCGTGGCGACATAGCCCAGGGACAGCCGAAGACGCTCGAGCGCGGCCAGGCGATCCGCCCACGAGGCAACCTGATGTGAGGCGCTGTCGGCGAAACGTCGGGACAGATCGTTCAGGCGTTCCTCGGCCCTTTCGCGTTTTTGCTCAACCAGTTGCGCCGTAATCCTCGGGCTGGTTCTGAGCAATTGTTCCCGCTTGCTGCGCACCGCAAGGCCCAACCCCGGCGCCAGACGGGCAGACAGGGCATCAAGCCGCACCTGCCGTGCCGAGGCGACCGAGCGCAGAAGATGTGGGCGCAACCGCCCCGCGGTTTCGGAAAAGCCAACCCGCCGCCGCTGCACGCCGCGCATCAGCGCGTTGGACAGGCGATCCGACATCAGATCCAGTTTCTGGCGCGGCCCTTCCAACACGGTCTCGGGCCGGTTCAGCCCGCGCGAGAGGTCCCGCAGCCTTTGCCCGCGCTGGTCCAGCGCCTGCGCCATGCCGCGTGTCAGGCGAGCGTCCTGATCCTTGACCCAAGCCATCAGTTCGGCCCGCACGGGCACTGCCATCTCGGCCGCAGCGGTCGGGGTCGGCGCGCGCTGGTCGGAAACGAAATCGACCAGCGTGGTGTCTGTCTCGTGCCCGACGGCCGAGATCACCGGGATGTCCGAGGCTGCAACAGCGCGGGCAACCGCCTCTTCGTTGAAGCCCCAAAGGTCCTCGATCGAGCCTCCGCCCCGCGCCACGATCAGCAGATCGGGGCGTGGCAGCGCACCGCCCGGCGTCAGGGCATTGAACCCGGCGATAGCCCGGGCCACCTCGGGCGCGCAGGCGGCGCCCTGAACGGCCACCGGCCAGATCAGCACCTTGCGCGGAAAGCGGTCGCGCAACCGGTGCAGGATGTCCCGGATCACCGCCCCCTGCAGCGAGGTCACCACGCCGATGATCCCCGGCAGATAGGGCAGCGGCTTTTTCCGTTCCGGCGCAAACAGCCCCTCGGCCGCCAGCATCTTTTTGCGTTTCTCCAACAGCGCCATCAGCGCGCCTTCGCCCGCGACGGCCACGTGTTGCACGTTCAGCGCAAAACGCGACTGGAACCCGCTGGCGGTCATGCGCCCTTCGGCCACGATCTCCATGCCCTCTTCGGGCATGACGCCGATGCCGGGCACCTGCCCTTTCCAGGTCATGCAGGACAGCACGTTGCGATCATCCTTGAGGTCGAAATACAGATGCCCCGAGCGCGCCAGCGTCACCCGGCCCACCTCGCCGCGCACACGGACCCAGCCCAGTTCCGCCTCGATCAGGCGTTTCACCTTGCCGGCGATTTCGGCCACCGTGAATTCGGGCGTATTGCTCCCGGGGATCGGGTCGTCCAGCAGATCTGACATGGGGTGCGCCTCGCTTGCTCTTGCCTTCGCCCGAGCTTAGAACGCGCGGGAACGAAGGAAAAGCAGGAGACGCGCCCATGAACATTCTCATCCTCGGCGGCGGCGGGCGCGAACATGCCCTGGCCTGGGCGGTGATGCAGAACCCCAAATGCGACAAGCTGATCGTCGCGCCGGGCAATGCGGGCATCGCGGCCATCGCCACCTGCGCCGCGCTGGATATCGAGGATGGCGGGGCCGTTGCCCAATTTGCCGAGGCCGAAGCCATCGACATGGTCATCGTCGGCCCCGAAGCGCCCTTGGCGGCAGGTGTCGCCGACCGCCTGCGGGATGCGGGGCTGTTGGTGTTCGGACCTTCCAAGTCGGCTGCGCGGCTGGAGGCGTCAAAAAGCTTTACCAAAGAGATTTGCTACGCCGCCAAGGCCCCCACGGCAGGCTACGCGCATTTCACCGATCTTGAGGCCGCCAAGACCTATGTCCGCGCTCAGGGCGCGCCGATCGTGGTCAAGGCCGACGGTCTGGCTGCAGGCAAGGGTGTCATCATCGCCGAAACCGTGGCGCAGGCCGAAGCCGCGCTGGACGACATGTTCGGCGGCGAGTTCGGCGCGGCGGGGGCCGAGGTGGTGATCGAAGAGTTCATGACGGGCGAAGAGGCCTCGTTCTTTGTGCTGGTCGATGGCGAAGCGGTGCTGCCGATTGGCACCGCGCAGGATCACAAGCGGATCGGCGAAGGCGATACCGGCCCCAACACTGGCGGCATGGGTGCCTATAGCCCGGCGCCGGTGATGACCGATGCGGTGACGCAAAAGGCGCTGGATGAGATCGTGCGCCCGACCATGGCTGAGATGGCCAGGCGCGGAATGCCCTATCAGGGCGTGCTCTACGTCGGTCTGATGATCGAAAACGGCCAGCCGCGACTGGTGGAATACAATGTCCGCTTCGGTGATCCCGAATGCCAGGTGCTGATGATGCGGCTGGGGGCGCAGGCTTTTGATTTGATGCACGCCTGCGCGGACGGGCGGCTGGAGGAAGCTCAGGTGAACTGGGCCGACGACCACGCGATGACCGTGGTTCTGGCGGCCTCGGGCTATCCCGGCGCCTATCAGAAGGGCACCGAGATCAAGGGGCTCGAGGCGCTGGCCGCAGATGCCTCGAACATGGTCTTTCACGCGGGCACCAAGGCCGAGGGCGGCAAGGTGCTGGCCAACGGCGGACGTGTTCTGAATGCGACGGCACGTGGCGCCACCCTGCAAGAGGCGCGTGACCGGGCCTATGCGCTGGTGGATGGTGTCGACTGGACGGATGGCGTGCATCGCCGCGACATCGGCTGGCGGGCCCTGTAACCGTGGAGGCGCAGCGCTTCACCTACAAGCCGGCGCTGTTGAAGCCCGCCCAGACATGGGAGCTTGAGGGCCCGATCCTGCGTGGCCCGGGCCAGGTGGTGGATCTGCGCGACGTCAGCGATGCCGGGATGTCCGAACATGTGATCAAGCGCACCCGCATGCGGCGGCTTGAACTGGTGACATCCAAGGGCAAGCTGCACCTGGGCCTGAACCAGGACGAGCATCTGCCGGCCTGGGACCAGGATAGGGCCGCGCACCGCGCGCTGTGCAGCGCCATTGCGGAACGATTGGCCGAAGTGCACCCGGACATGGCCGTTGCAATGGGCACAACTGGCGGGGCACGGTGGGGCATGTTCGTGGTCGGGGCGCTGTCGCTGCTGGTAGGTCTCGGGATCGGGATCGCGGCAATGATCACGGGGGTCTCTGGCGACCGCATGGCGGCCGCGGCCGTGCCGATGCTTGGATTGATCCTGCTGGGATTTGTCGTGGTGCGCTCTCACGCGCCGTGGAAGCCGGTGCCGAAAGTGCCGGTGGCGCTGGTCCCGGCCATCCTGGAGGCGCTGGACGGGGTTGGATCGGATCGCGCAGACGATCCGACGGAAGACGGGGGCGCTGCCCCCTCTTGAGCCCTTGGCTCAATTCACCCCCGGAGTATTTGGAGAAAGATGAAGGTCAGGGGCAGGTTGCCATGGCCCGCTCCGAGGCCTGGGCGCTCCACGATCCCAGCCGTCTTGCCCGCAAGGCCCCGTCGCGCATCGAGACAGCCAGCAGGCTGGACCAGCCCCCATCGGCGAGGATCACCTCGGGCCGGTCACCGCAGGTGCGAATACCGCCGATGATGTACGGCCAGCCGATCCGGTGGTTCGAAACGCCGGCCAGCGTTGCCACTTCGGTCAGTTGGTCGTCCTTGAACCGCCAGACCCGCAGGGTCTTGGCCAGGTGCGGCCGGTCGACATAGGCCAGTTCCATATAGCCATCGCCGTCCAGATCCGCGGCACCCGCCGGCGCGAGCCAGCGGAAGGACCGGCCGATGAAAGGCGTTGCGGCAACCAGAGCAATTTCACCGTCATCGGTCAGTCGAAAGATCGCCAGACGCGCGCCTTGCGAAAACGATGCTTGCACGGTGACGATCTCGTCCAGACCGTCGCCGTCCAGGTCGATCAGGCGGGGTGCAAGGTCTTCGAAAATCCGACGCGGCTTGATGAAAATCGGAGCGCGTTCCGCCGCAGGGCCGCTGACGGCCCGGACCGTCAGCGTTTCCCACTCGGGCGTGTCGCCCAGAACGCCGTGGCCATAGGGCGCGGTGCCGGTGACGTTGCGATAGCAGACCTCGGCCAGCCGCCCGTCCGTCCCCTGGACACAGCTGGTGCCCTCGGCGCTGGCGGCGCCCGCCACAAGCGCACCCGCCAGCCACGCGCCGCGCGCAAGACCGCGCCAGAGGCGCAAGAGCAGACGCGGCGCCCCGGCGGACATCAGATCTGCTTTTCCGGCATCTGCACCACCAGACCGTCCAGCGCATCGGTCACTTTCAGCTGGCAGGTCAGACGGGACCGCGCCGGGTCCGGTTCAAAGGCAAAGTCCAGCATGTCTTCTTCCATGTCGTCCTTGCCCGGCAGTTTTTCGACCCAGGCCGGATCGACATAGACATGGCAGGTCGAGCAGGCACAAGCGCCGCCGCAATCAGCCTCGATGCCCGGAATGTTGTTGTCACGTGCGCCTTCCATCACGGTCAGCCCGTTTGCCACCTCGACCACATGCTGGGTGCCGTTGTGCTCGATATAGGTGATCTTCGCCATCTGCTGGATGCTCCTTGAAAATCTCGTCCTGCCTTACCTAGGCGAGGCGATGCCCCCCTTCCAGCCCCAATTGCGACACCATCACGTCGATGTTGAACACGAGTTACACGTGTTCTATATTTGTTCACCATGACCCGCGCCCCCTATGACACCTGGCCCCGCCCGCCCTCGTGCCTTGTGGCCGCCCGCCTGGGCGAACCGCCCAATGGCGCGCGGGTGACCGTGGCGGGCCTTGTGATCCTGCGACAGCGCCCCGGAACCGCCAAGGGCGTGATCTTTGTCACGCTCGAGGATGAAACCGGCGTGATCAACATCGTGGTTTGGAAGAAGCTCTTTGAACGCTACCGCCGCGCGGTCATCGCCGGGCGGCTTTTGCGCGTCACCGGCCGCATCCAGCGCGAAAACGGTGTGATCCATGTGCTGGCGGAAGTGGTCGAAGATATCTCCTCCATGCTCGACAGCCTGCTCGAGGTGCCCGAAACGCTTCCCCAAGACAGCCAAACCGAGTAGACTTTGCCGCAGAGCAGAGAGAACAAGGCCACACAGGCATGATCCGACCCCTGATCGCCCTTTCGGCGCTGGCGCTTCTGAGCGGCTGTGAGACCACACCCGTGGCCCCGCAGGCGGAAGTCAGCCGATCTGCCGCGCTGGGTGTGACGGTCGAGGACAGGGGCAACGGCGACTGCTGGGCGACCGAAGTCACACCTGCCGTCTATGAAACCGTCATGGGCCAGATCCAGGTGGTTCAGGCCGAGATTGCGCCTGATGGCACCGTCCTGCGCGCGCCGATCTATCGCAATGCCCCAGTGCCAAAGGTGGTCAAACCGCGCGAAGAACTGCGGTTCCGTGCCCCCTGCCCCTCGATGATGACGCCCGAGTTCATCGGCACCCTGCAGCGTGCCCTGCGCGCCCGTGGCTATTTCCGCAGTTTCACAACCTCGGTCTATGACGCCGCCACCCGGCGCGGTGTCTTGCGATATCAGAGCGAACGTGGGTTGCAGAGCGGGCAGCTGTCCCTTGATACGGCTCGCGAACTGGGGCTGATCGCGGTTGACCGCGACACCACAGGCTAGACACAAAAAAAGGGCGCCGTATTACCGACGCCCCTTCTTCTTGTTCAATCGAGCCTGGATCAGCTGTCGAAGCTCAGCGCCACAAAGCGCGGGTCGCCGCCACGGCGGACCAGAAGCAGGATCGACTTGCGACCGGCCTCTTGCGCCTCGGCAATGCGGCCTTCCAGGTCACCGATCGTCAGCACAACCTGCTGACCGGCCTCGGTGATCAGGTCACCGGCGCGCACGCCTTTCTGATAGGCTTGGCTGGTCTGGTCGATGTCGACCACCACCAGACCTTCAGCGTTGCCGGGCAGGTTCAGCTCGCCACGGATCGCCTCGGTCACTTCGCTCAGCGTCATGCCCAGCACCTGCTGCTGCTCGGGCGCCTGTGGTTCGACCGGCTGAACCGCGGGCACAGCGGCCTCGGCCTCTTCGCGGCGGCCCAGCACGACCTTGAAGGTCTGCGTCTCGCCGTTGCGGTTCACGACAACGCGGACCGCCTTGCCAACGGGCGAGTTGCCCACCGTCCGCACCAGCTCACGCGTATCGGCCACGGGCTGACCATCAAAGCTGATGATCACATCACCCGCCAGCAGGCCTGCATCCTTGGCAGGACCATCCGGCACGTCCGAGATCAGCGCGCCTTCTGCAGCGGCCAGCCCCAAGGCATCGGCCACATCAGCTGTCACGTCCTGAATGCGCACACCCAGCCAGCCACGGCGGGTTTCGCCGAATTCCTGCAGCTGGTCGACAACGCGGGTCACCACGTTCGATGCCATCGAGAAACCGATGCCGATCGAGCCACCGTTGGGCGACAGGATCGCGGTGTTCACGCCGATCACCTCGCCGTCCATGTTGAACAGCGGACCACCCGAGTTGCCACGGTTGATCGCCGCGTCGGTCTGGATGTAGTCGTCGTAGGTGCCGCTCAGCGCGCGGTTGCGGGCCGAAACGATGCCGGCCGAGACCGAGAAGCCCTGGCCAAGCGGGTTGCCCATGGCCATGACCCAGTCACCGACGCGCGCGGTGTCGCTGTCGCCGAAGCTGACAAACTTCAGCGGCTGATCGGTTTCGACCTTCAGCAGGGCAATGTCGGTGTTCGGGTCGGTGCCGATCACCTTGGCAGGCAGTTCCATACCCTCGAAGAATTCGATGAGGATCTCATCAGCTTTTTCGATGACGTGGTTGTTGGTGACGATATAGCCGTCTTCCGAGATCACGAAACCCGACCCCAGCGCAGAACTGCGGCGCGGGCGCTGGCCTTCACCCTGGCGATCTTGGAACTCGCGGAAGAAATCCTCAAAAGGCGAGCCGTCGGGCAAGACGCCCTGTGGTCCGGCGCGGCCTGCAACCAGTGTGGACGTGGTGATGTTCACCACCGATGGGCTGATCGCTTCGGCCAGATCGGCAAAGCTGTCAGGCGCGGCGCGGGCCTGGGATATCAGCGATTGGGACAGGATCAGAACCATGGAAAGCGCCGACAGCCAGAACAGCCGAAGCGGTGTCGCGCCTTCCCGGATCAAAGCGGGGGCTTGGGGTCTCAAAACTCAACTCCTTATCATTGCCGGCAGCCCGCACGAGGGGACGGGCCATCTGCCTCTTTAACGCTGTTAAATGTAGGGGCTTTCCGGCAACAGGCTAGGAAGGAATTCCCTACTCAAGCCAATGTTACTGGAATTTTACCGGAGCAGCCCCCGTGTCGTGACCTGCACAGATAAGGGTTAATGACCAATCACCAAGGCGTGACTGGCAGAGTTTTGCCGGTGTCTCAAATCTTGGCGAACCAGATCAGGATCAGCCCGCTGACCACCACAAGCGCACCGAAACTGCGGCGCGCGCCTTCTGGCAGGCTGCGCAGCGCCTCGAGCATGCGTTCCACAAGCGAAGGGGCCAGTGCGTACACCAGCCCCTCGATCACCAGCACCAGCCCAAGGGCGGTGAGGACCTCTGTCATCACTGACCTGCCGTCGCCGCGTCCTGGTTGGCCCCGTTCGCGGACTTCAGGTAGTTGAAGAACTCGCTGTCGGGCGCAATGACCAGGGTCGAGTTGCCGCTTTGAAGCGAGCGCTGATAGGCCGTCAGCGAGCGATAGAATTCAAAGAACTCTTCATCCGCGCCAAAGGCTTCGGCAAAGATCGCGTTCCGGCGGGCATCGGCCTCACCTCGGATGATCTCGGAGGTCTTGTTCGATTCCGAAACGATCTCGACCTGGGTACGATCCGCCTGTGCCCGAACCCGCTGCGCGGCCTCGTTACCGCGCGCGATCTCGTCCGCGGCTTCCCGTTCACGTTCCGCGCGCATCCGGGCAAAAGTGGCGTCCAGGTTTTCGCGCGGCAGGTCGGTGCGCTTCAGACGCACGTCGATGACCTCGATCCCCAGCGCCTGCGCCTGGGTGATCGCGCTGTTCCGGATGCGCAGCATCAGGGCGAAACGATCCGACGACAGGATGTCGTTCGAGGAGACCGAACCCAGCACTTCGCGAGTTTCGGCGCGCAGGATCGAGTCCAACCGGCTGCCAGCCACGTTGATCGCCTGATCACCCGAGGCACCGGTCGCTTCACGGAACTGGTTGACGTCCGAAATCCGGTAGCGCGCGAAGGCGTCGACAACCAGACGGCGGTCATCCAGAGGCGTGACTTCGATCGGGTCCAAGTCGCGGCTGAGGATCCGGTCGTCGTAGCGCACGACTTCCTGGATCACCGGGATCTTGAAGGCCAGTCCCGGCTCTTCCTGGATCGAAACAACCCGGCCAAACTGCAGAACCAGCGCTTTTTCACGCTCGTCCACGATAAAGATCGACGACAGCAGGCCAACTACGACCAGACCCGCGCCAATCAGCAATACGGTTGCACCACGCATCAGTTCGACCCCTTACGCAATTCGTTCAACGGCAGATAAGGCACGACGCCCTGCCCGCCTTGTTGTTCGTCGATGATGATCTTGTCGACGCGGCCCAGCACCTCTTCCATGGTCTCGAGGTACAGACGCTTGCGCGTCACCTCGGGCGCCTTGGCATATTCGGCCAGGACAGCAGTAAAGCGGCTGGCTTCACCCTCTGCCTCGTTCACGACCTGCGCGCGATAGGCTTCGGCCTGTTCAAGAACCTGCGCCGCTTCACCACGCGCCTCGGCGAGGACACGGTTGGCATAGGCATCCGCCTGTTTTTCAAGCCGGTCGCGTTCCTGTTCCGCCGCCTGAACTTCGCGGAAGGCATCGATGACCTGCTCGGGCGGGTCGGCCTTGTCAAAGTTCACACGAACGATGTTCACACCACTGTCGTAGCTGTCGAGCGTCGACTGGATCAGCTCGTCCAGACGTTCGGCAATGACACCACGGTCACGGTTGAGGATCGGCGCCAGTTCCGACTGCGCGATGATTTCGCGCATCGCCGATTCCGACACGGCCGAGATCGTCTGGGCCGGATCACGCAGGTTGAACAGGAACTTCGCCGGATCATTGATGTTCCAGACCACCTGGAAGTCGATGTCGACGATGTTTTCGTCCCCGGTCAGCATCAGGCCGGCCTCGGACCCGCGGCCACCGACACCGATGTCGACGGTCTGTTCGCGTGTCACCGGCAGGATTTCAGCCGTCACAATGGGCCAGGGCGCAAAGTTCAGACCGGGATTGCCGGTCGAGGAGTATTCACCAAGGAACAACTCCACCGACTGTTCTTCCGGGCGCACTGTGTAAAAGCTCGAGAACGCCCAAAGGCCAAGCGCGACCACAAGGCCGATCCCGACAGTGCCACGGGTGAACATGGGGCCACCGCCCCCTGTTCCGCCCGTGCGTCCCCCGCCCGAGCCACCGCGACCACCCATCAGGACCTTCAAACGTTCCTGGCCTTTCTTGACCAGTTCGTCGATCTCGGGGATTTGCGGATCGTTGTCATCAGGGCGTCGACCGCCGCCGCCGTTGTTGCCGCGATTGCCGCCGCCCTGGCCGCCTCCGCCGCCGCCCCAGGGGCCGCCGTTGTTACCTGCCATATGGAGTGGTTCCTCTTGGTTCATCGTCTTTCCGTCTATGCGCCATAACCTGTGCAGTTTTGCGCGGAAATCAAGCGCTGCGGACCGGGTTCCGCATCGTGACCAACTCTTCCGAGATGGTCGGGTGCACGGCCACCGTCCGGTCAAAGTCCTCTTTCGTCGCGCCCATCTTGATCGCGATCCCTGCCATCTGGATCATTTCACCTGCGCCCGGCGCCACGATGTGGCACCCAAGCACCTTGCGCGTGGCCTTGGACACCACAAGTTTCATCAAGACACGGTCCGGGCGACCAATAAAGGCCGTCTGCATCGGGCGGAACGAGGTGCAATAGACCTCGATCTCTTCCTGGTCGCGGGCCACCTCTTCCGACAGGCCCACGGTGCCCATTTCAGGCTGCGTGAAGATGGCCGAGGGGATCAGGTCATGGTCCACCGGCGTCGGGTTGCCTTTGAAAACGGTTTCCACAAAGGCCATGCCTTCGCGGATCGCGACAGGTGTCAGGTTCACGCGATTGGTCACGTCGCCAATGGCATAGATCGAGGGCACCGCGGTCTGGCTGTAGGCATCCACCGGCACCGCGCCACCGCGCGCGAGTTCGATGCCCAGCTCTTCAAGCCCCAGCCCCTTGGTGTTCGGCGCGCGCCCCGTGGCGTACATCACCTGGTCAAAGACCTTTTCGTCGCCGTTGGTCGCCTTGACCCAGATGCCGCCGCCCTCGGCCTCTTTCATCTCCAGCACATTGGTGCCCAAGTGGATGCCGATGCCCTTCTGGATCATCTCTTCGCTGACCAGCCCGCGCGCCTCGTCATCAAAGCCGCGCAGGATCTGCGCGCCGCGATAGTACTGCGTCACCTCGACACCCAGACCATTCAGGATACAGGCGAATTCACAGGCGATATAGCCGCCGCCGACGATAAGGATCGATTTCGGCAGTTCCGGCAGATGGAAGATCTCGTTCGAGGTGATGGCAAGCTCGCGCCCCGGAAGATCGGGCACCATCGGCCAGCCGCCTGTCGCGACAAGGATGTGCTTAGCAGTCTTGCGCGTACCGTCGGCCAGCTCGACCGTGTGCGGATCAACAACCGTGGCGCGCTGGTCAAAGGTTTCGACACCCGAGTTGGCCAGAAGGTTGCGATAGATGCCCTCGAGCCGATCCAGCTCGCTGTTCAGGTGGCCGCTGAATTTGCCCCAGTCAAACGCGCCTGCCGTCATCTCCCAGCCATAGTCCGCGCCCTCGGCGGCCAGAACCGGGTAGGTCGAGGCAAAGACCATCAGTTTTTTGGGCACGCAGCCCCGGATCACGCAGGTGCCGCCATAGCGGCTTTCCTCGGCCAGTCCGACCTTGGCACCGGTTTCTCCGGCCGCCACGCGCGCGGCGCGCACGCCGCCCGAGCCACCGCCAATGACAAAAAGATCGTAATCGAAAGCCGTCATATCCGCCCCTTGGGTATTGGTTGCAAAGCGTATCTCACATGGCGCGCCTATTGGCCAGCGCAAGGGGCTGGCAAGACTGCTTCAACGTGCTTACGCGGATGTGAACGGCAAAGAGGTTTAATCCCCCAGATCGCTGAACAGGTTGTCGCTTTCTGCGACGTCGATGCGATCCTCGGTCACCGAGCCCTCGTTAATGTCGCGCGTTTCGACCCGGCCATCGCTGAAACCGATGATCACCGTGTCGCAGATGTCGACGAAAATCCCGTTCTCGACCACACCCGGCATCTGGTTCAGGACCATGGCCATCTGGCGCGCATCACCGATGCGGCCCAGGTTGAGGTCAAGGATATAGTTGCCCTCGTCCGTGATGAACGGCGTCTCGCCATTCATGCGCAGGGCCGAGTTGCGGCCCATGACGTCCATCGAGATCAGCATTTCCTCGATCAGCGCCTGCGTGGTCTGCCAACCAAAGGGGATGACCTCGACCGGCAGCGGGAAGGCGCCCAGCGTTTCGACCTCTTTGGCCGCATCCGCGATGACGACCATCTGATCGCTGGCCGTGGCCACGATCTTTTCCTGCAGCAAGGCACCGCCGCCGCCCTTGATCAGGTTCAGCTCGCCATCGAACTCGTCCGCGCCGTCGATGGTGACATCCAGCCAGCGCGCCTCGTCCAGTGTGATCACGTCGATGCCGACACTTTTGGCCAACTCTGCCGTCCGGGTCGAGGTCGGCACACCGCGAAAGCGCAGCCCCTCGTCCTTGACCCTCTCACCCAGGCAGCGCACCAACCAGGCCGCCGTTGACCCGGTGCCCAGCCCCACGCGCATGCCCTTTTCCACGAATTGCGCTGCACGCTTTGCTGCGACGTATTTTGCCTTGTCGATGGGTGAGAGTTCTGTCGTCATTGCCTGCGCTCCAAATGCATCCCGCCTACGTTATAAGTAACATAAACCGCCTGTGCGAGAGGCATTTGCATGGCAGTCAACCAAGCGTAGTCGCGCGTGCCTGACGCGCAACGGACGCGCGACAGCCAAACGGTCAGGCCGCGCGCGCCCGAAGCGGCGACAAGCCTCAGCAATTCGGAATGTTGACCGCCAGCCCGCCCAGAGACGTCTCTTTGTACTTTTCACTCATGTCCGCGCCGGTTTGCCGCATCGTTTCAATGCAGGCGTCCAAAGGCACCAGGTGGGTGCCGTCCCCGCGCAGGGCCAACGAGGCGGCAGAGACCGCCTTGATCGCGCCCAGACCGTTGCGTTCGATGCAGGGCACCTGAACCAGTCCCTTGACCGGATCGCAGGTCATGCCCAGGTGATGTTCCAGCGCGATCTCGGCCGCGTTCTCGACCTGCTCTGGCGTCCCGCCCATGACCGCGCAAAGCCCGGCAGCGGCCATCGCCGAAGCGCTGCCGACTTCGGCCTGACACCCCGCCTCGGCCCCGCTGATCGAGGCGTTGAACTTGACCAGGCCACCAATGGCCGCGGCGGTCAGCAGGAAATCCGGAATGCGCGAGGTTGAAGCGCCGGGCACATGGTCCAGCCAATAGCGGATCACTGCGGGCACCACGCCCGCCGCGCCGTTGGTCGGAGCGGTCACAACCTGCCCGCCGGCGGCGTTTTCCTCGTTCACCGCCATCGCGTAGACGCTCATCCAGTCGTTGATCGTATGCGGCGCGGTCAGGTTCATGCCGCGTTCGGCCAGCAGGGCATCGTGAATGCCCTTGGCACGCCGCTTGACGTTCAGGCCGCCGGGCAAGATGCCATCGTGGGTCAACCCGCGTTCGATGCAGGCGTTCATGACGTCCCACAGTCGCGCAACGCCCTGGTTCAGTTTGTCGGCCCCGCCGCGCGACACTTCGTTGGCACGTTTCATCTCGGCGATGCTCTTGCCGCTGGTCTTGGCCAGAAGCAGCATCTCGGTCGCGGTCTTGAAGGGATAGGGCACAGGCGCCCCTTCGTCGGTGTCTTGTCCGTCGGCCAGTTCCGCCTCGGTCAGAACAAATCCGCCGCCGATGGAATAATAGGTCTCTTGCAGGATCACGTCGCCCTGAGTGTCCGTCGCCATCAGGATCATGCCATTGGCGTGGCCCGGCAGGTTGGGACCAAAGTCAAAGGTCAGGTCTGCGCGGGGATCAAACTGCAAGGGCGGCAAACCGTCCGGTGTCAGTGTCTGTGTTTCGCGGATCTGCTGCAACGCGGCTTCAGCCTTTTCAGCGTCGTAGCTTTCGGGGCTGAACCCGGCGAGCCCCAGGATGGTCGCACGATCCGTCGCGTGCCCCACCCCGGTGAAGGCCAGCGACCCATGCAACGAGGCGCGCAGGCCATGCACCGCAAAGGGCGAGGCACGCAGCATGTCCAGAAAACGCGCCGCGGCCACCATGGGCCCCATCGTGTGCGAAGAGGACGGGCCGATGCCCACCTTGAACATGTCAAAGACCGACAAAAACATGACTATAGAACCGTCCCTTCCGGCGGGTTTGGTGGGTGTGGGGCAGAGAACGGGTGCTGGCCAAGTCCTTCGGCCGTGCGCGCCCGGTCCACGATGTCAAGCGACTCGAGCCCGGTCGCGAGCCGCTGCAGATTGGCAAAACGTCCAAGGTCGAACCATTTGGTGTCTCCGGCCGGGTAAAGCGCTGCCCAGCGCAGGAAACAGGCGACATAGAAATCCAGCGCCGAGGGATTGGACGCGCCGAACCAGGTCGGGCCCTGATCCAGCAGGGCGTCCAGCTTGCCAAAATGCGTCACAAGATTTTCCCGTGTCGTGCGCAACAGCGCGCGCTGCAGGTCGGGATCCGGACCGATGTAGGTCTGCGGATAGAAGTTCATCCGCAAACCTGCGTGCAGGGTGTTCGACGCAAAGAAGAGCCACTTCAGAAAGGACGCCCTTTGCGGCGACTGCGGCGGCGGTACCAAGGCACCATGGCGATCCCCCAGCCACAGCAAAATGGCGGCCGTCTCGAATATCGGGCCGTCCGGGGTTTCAAGAACCGGGATCAGACCGTTCGGGTTCATCTTCAGATACTCGGGTGCCTTGTGCCCCTGGGTCGCGCGATCCACCAGGCAGGTCTCGAAGGGTTGCCCAAGCTGCAAAAGCGCCAGCCGAATGACAAGCGAGGCGTTGTCAGGTGCATAGTGCAATCTGTAGTCCGACATCCCGTCCCCCTTGGCGTTTCCTATAAGAAACTCCGTGAGATCATAAAAGACGGTTCAAACCCCTGATCGCTCGAAAACGACCGGTCGCGGACCAAGCAAGCCAAAGCAGCCCTTTTGACCGAGGCCAATCCAACACATCCACCACACAGCCCATAGGTTGAACAAAGCGGCGCGAATTTATTCAAAGTTGAGATTGCTTTTGCCGAGTGATCAAAATACCGTGAAAACCATGAGTGCGTCTGTAAGAAATGACAGGCCCCTGCTGGGTGTCCTGTTGATGTTGGGGTTCTGTTTGGTTGCGCCGATGGGCGACGCGACCGCCAAGCTGCTGGGCGATCGGGTGCCACTTGTTCAGCTGCTTCTGTGCCGGTTCGGACTTCAGGCCCTTTTGCTGATCCCGCTGATCGCCCTGACCGGTCGGATGTGGCGCATGCAGGGTCGCGTGCTTTGGCTGACGCTCCTTCGGACCGTTCTGCATATCATCGGAATCGGAATGATGTTCTCGGCCTTGTGGTACCTGCCGCTGGCAGACGCCGTGGCCATCGCCTTTGTCATGCCTTTCATCATGTTGTTGCTCGGCCATTTCGTTCTGGGTGAAGAGGTCGGCTGGCGCCGCCTGATCGCCTGTGCCGTTGGCTTTGTTGGCACGCTGCTGGTTGTGCAACCCTCCTTTCAAGAGGTCGGATGGCCCGCATTGCTGCCGCTGGGTGTGGCGATCAATTTCTCGGTCTTCATGCTGGTGACCCGGCAGATTGCCAAGGACACGGATCCGATTGGCCTGCAAGCCGTCAGCGGGGTGATGGCCGTCGCAATCATTCTGCCGATCCTGCTGATCGTTCCGGCGGAGTCCCTGCCCGGTCTGGGCTGGGTCGCGCCGGACGGCCTGACTTGGACACTTCTGTTTGCCATCGGCACGCTGGGCACCTTGGCCCATCTACTGATGACCTGGTCCCTGCGTTACGCCCCCAGCGCGACTCTGGCGCCGATGCAATACCTTGAAATCCCGATCGCCACGGTGGTTGGCTGGATTGTCTTTTCCGACCTGCCCAACGGCCTTGCCGCGATCGGCATCATGATCACCATCGCGGCCGGCCTCTACATCGTCATACGCGAGCGGGCCACGAGCCGGTCTCAGGATCGCGCAGCGCAGCTTGCAACGCCCCCGCAGCCTCAGGTGGCAGAATAAGCAGCATGTCAGGTGCGTCGATGGTCAGCGTCACCGGGCCGGTGACGCGGTTGGACGTACCGACGCGCTGATTGGGATGAAACGCCAAACCGTCGATTGGCCATTCGAGCCCGGTGGACGTGCCGGACACAGCCCCCAGAGGGTACAGCGAAAATCGTGACCCGACCGGCAGGTCCAAAGACAGGTTGGGGGGCGCGACGGCAATGACGTCGTCTTGGCTCAGCAAGATGCAGCGCTGATCCGCACGCCGGGCCAGAACCGTCAGCGCCGCCATCGCGTGATCCATCCTCAGACCCAGAAACCCCAGACCGATGACAAGCGGCGCATCGATGCTGCGCAGGCATTTGTCAAAATCGGTACTGTCCTGCTCGGCGATGTGGTGAGCCACCCCGTCAGGCAGGCGTGCCAATGTCTGTGCATCAACCGAGTCGAAGTCTCCGATCACCGCATCAGGAATCACACCGGCCTTGGCCAGCACTTTTGCGCCTCCGTCCGCGGCGACCACGGCATCAGACGTCTTTAATAAAGACATCAGTTGCCGATTGTCGCAGCTTCCGCCACCAACCAACAGGACTGTTCCCGAAGAACGAACAATAGCATTTTTCATGGGCACTTCATTCACTCAGGCGAAACAGATCACAATCTAGTCACGAAATGATACGCTCGGTTGCACAGATTCGGGCACGTTTCGACGTGTCGATTATGCTAAACACTCCGTTGCGTATAGTTGGAAGGTGAGTAGCACATGGTCAGTTCAAGCAAGATCCTAACCGTTTCCTATGGGACGTTCTCTTGCACGCTCGAGGGGTTCGACGACTCGTTCGACACGATGAAAGCCATTGCAGAGTACTTCCGCGATCTGGCCGCAGACGACCGCTATTTTGGCGCCGAGCCCCCCACCCCCGATGCGGACATGCTCGCCCGCATCGCGGAACGCGAGATTGAACGCAGGGTCGAAGCTCGTGTGGAACAAGGTGGCGTGGTTCTGCGGCCTTCGATCGCCGCGCCGGTGGCCGAACCGGCCCCCGTGGCCGAGCCTGCACCTGTGGCCGAAGCCGCACCGCTGCAAGACCCAATTGCCGACGTCACCGAAGACCAGGGTGAACCGGTCGCCGAAATCGACGAAACGCCGATCGCTGAAGTTGAACCCGAACAGGTCGCCGCCGAGCTGGACCTGGTGTCCGAGCCAGCCTCTGAGATTGACACCGACGTCTCGATGGCGACGGCCGATCTTGAGCAAGAGCAAGGCGACGAGGACACCATCGCCTCGGTCATGCAAAGCATGGAAGCCGATGCCGATGACGGCAGCGCCGAGGCCGACGTGCTGGACCAGGACGCCGAGGCCGAAGATCAGGACTGGGGCACCCAGGTCGTACAGGATGTGCCAGTCGCCGATCCATCCAGCATCGCCGAAAAGCTGCGGCGCATTCGTGCCGCCGTTGGTCGTGCGCCCGAGGCCGCCGAAACCGAAGCCGAAGACGTCATCGCAGAGGCCGACGTAGTCGAGGTGCCGCTTGACGATCCCGCGATGGAGGCACAGGAACCGCTGGTTGCCGAAGACCCGATCGAAGACGTTTCCGAACCGCTGGTTCTGGACAACGAACTCGCACCCGAGGGTGACGAGATCGCAATCGAAGACGAGGTCGCAGTCGAAGACACCCCATCCGCCCGCCCCCGCATCCGCGCACGGGTGACCAAGATCAAGCGCGCCGAATTCGATGCCGCCCTTGCTGCGGGCCAGCTGGAAGAAATCGAAGAGGACGAAGCCGATCTTGACGATCTGGCCGCCCTGGATGCCGTGCCCGGCGAATCGAGCCTGACCGAGGAAGACGAGGCAGACCTGGCCCGGGAATTGGCCGAGGTCTCGCAGGATCTGGATAATTTGGCCGATGACGTCACCGAAGACGCCGCGGAACAGGTCGAGGATGCATTCGAAGACCTGTCACACGAGGAAGAGGTCTTTGCCGAAGAGGGTGCGGACCTTGCACCGGTCGAAGAACAGCTGGCCGAACCGGTGGCCGACATGTCCCCTGCCGTTGCGTCGGACGACGACGATTGGGACGACTGGGACGAGGAAGATGAGGAAGAGGCTCGCAAGTGGGCCGAGGCCGAAGCACGCCTGAAGGCGGAAGCCGAGGAAAAGGCCGAAGCAGACGAGATGGAAGCGACCATCGACCGACTGGCGCGCGAAAGCGTGCGTAAGACGGTCAAGATGTCGAGCCCGGCCCGCGCCATGCTGACCGAGAACGCGGTTGAAGAAGACGCCGCCTCGGTGTCACGCCTGATCGACGAAACCAACACCCACCTGGACGAGCCCGAAGGCAACCGCCGACGCAGCGCCATCGCGCATCTGCGCGCTGCCGTGGCCGCGACACGGGCCGACCGGATCCTTGGTGGTGGTCGCAAGGAAGACAGCACCGAAGCCTATCGCGAAGACCTGGCCAACGTGGTGCGGCCGCGCCGCCCGCAGTCTGCCGCGTCCCGTTCCGAGCGCCCAGTTGAGGCAAAGCCCGCGCCACTGAAGCTTGTGGCGGAACAAAGGGTTGATGCCCCGGCGGCCGTGGAACCGGCCCCCGCCCAATCCGTCCGTCCACGCCGGGTCAGCGCGGTTGAAGAGGATGCCGCGCTCGAAGGTGCCGATGGCGGTGGCTTCAACGAATTTGCAGAACGTGTCGGCGCCTCGGACCTGCCGGATCTGCTGGAAGCGGCAGCGGCCTACATGTCCTTTGTCGAAGGGCGCGAACAGTTCTCTCGCCCACAGCTGATGACCAAGGTGCGCCAGGCCGAAGCGCAGGAATCCTCGCGCGAGGATCGTCTGCGCAGCTTTGGCCAGCTGCTGCGCGAAGGCAAGATCGAGAAGACCGAGAGCGGGCGCTACGTGGCCTCGGAGACGATCAACTTCAAGCCCGAAGCCCGCGCTGTCGGCTGAGAGGGTTTCAAATTGAGCGCACCTGCGGTGCGCGCTTTATGAGCAAGCCCGTTGGGCTTGCGCTGAGGGGGCGCTGCCCCCATCGCCTGCGGCTCCCCCCGGGATATTTTCGGCAAGAAGAAGATCAGTCGTCCGGTTGATCGGGATCGGCCTGACCGACCCCGCGGAAAACAAACTTGAAGGGAATGGCCCAGATGATTCCCAGGACGATGTAGACCAGCAGTTCCACCAGGATAGGCGGGCGGTTGAGAAGATTGACCACGGTCACGGCCGCCACAATGTATGCGGGCAGGCCAACCAGCAGGATCACAAGCGCCCATCGGCGGCGGGCTTTGTAGGAAAGTGACATCAGTCTGCAAACGGGTCCGTGACAAGGATTGTGTCTTCGCGCTCGGGCGAGGTGGAAAGTAGTGCGACCGGGCAATCGATCAACTCTTCGACGCGGCGGACATATTTGATGGCATTGGCCGGCAGCTCGGCCCAGCTGCGCGCGCCTTCCGTCGATTCGCTCCAGCCCGGCATCTCTTCGTAGACCGGCGTGCAGCGGGCCTGCTGGTCCGAGGCGGTCGGCAGGTAGTCGAGGCGCGTGCCGTCGAGTTCGTAGCCGGTGCAGATCTTGAGTGTCTCGAACCCATCCAGAACGTCGAGCTTGGTCAGGCAGATGCCCTTGACGCCCGAGGTGGCGCAGGTCTGGCGTACCAGCGCGGCGTCGAACCAGCCGCAGCGGCGTTGACGGCCCGTGGTTGTGCCGAATTCATGGCCGCGTTCGCCCAGACGCGCCCCGTCCGCATCGGGGGTGCCGTCTTCGTTCAGAAGCTCGGTCGGGAACGGGCCTTCGCCGACGCGGGTGGTGTAGGCTTTGACGATGCCCAGCACGTAGTCGATGCCGCTGGGGCCGATACCTACGCCGGTTGCGGCCTGACCCGCGATGACGTTCGACGAGGTCACGAAGGGGTATGTGCCAAAGTCGATGTCCAGCAGCGCGCCCTGGGCGCCTTCGAAGAGGATGCGTTTGCCGGACTTGCGCTTTTCGTTCAGCACCTTCCAGACCGGGGCCGCGAAGGGCAGGATTTGCGGAGCAATCTCGCGCAGTTGCGCGAGCAGCGCGTCGCGATCGATCGCTTCGACGCCCAGCCCCTTGCGCAGGGGATCGTGGTGCTGCAGCGCCCGGTCGACGCGCGCCTCGAGCGTTGCGGGATCTGCAAGATCCGCCACGCGGACCGAGCGGCGGCCAACCTTGTCTTCGTAGGCCGGGCCGATGCCGCGGCCGGTGGTGCCGATCTTGGTGCCCTTGCTGGCGGCCTCTTCGCGGGCGCGGTCCAACTCGCCGTGGAAGGGCAGGATCAGGGGGGTGTTTTCAGCGATCATCAGCGTCTCGGGCGTGATCTCGACGCCCTGCGCCTGAACAGTCGCAATTTCCTTGACCAGATGCCAGGGGTCCAGCACCACGCCGTTGCCGATGACCGAAAGCTTGCCACCACGCACCACGCCCGAGGGCAGCGCGTGCAGCTTGTAGACCTCGCCGTCGATGACCAGCGTGTGGCCTGCGTTGTGGCCACCCTGGAAGCGGGCGATCACGTCAGCGCGCTCGCTCAGCCAGTCCACGATCTTGCCTTTGCCTTCGTCGCCCCACTGGGCGCCCACGACAACCACGTTTGCCATTTCTGCAGGCCCTTCTTCCTTGACGGTCCAAAACCGGCCCCCTCTTAAAGGCACATCGCCCGAGGGGGAACCACATATTTGCCGCAGGGCTGGACAGAGGCCACCTGTTCGGGCGATGGATGGGCAAGATCGGAATTCGGAGGCGCCCCATGGGCTTTGTCATTCGCTGGCTCTTTGCCTTTGTCCTGTTGGCGGCAACCTACAACCCGACCAGCTGGAACTATGTGCGCTGGTCGCTGGACAACTATCAGGGTCAACTGGCCATGGTGGTCCTGTTGGGACTGGTGCTGGTGGTCGGCTACATCATCTACCTGCGCGCGACGCTTCGGTCGATCGGCGCCTTTGGCATGGCGCTGGTGCTGGCCCTGGTCGGCGCGCTGCTGTGGGTGCTTTATGATTATGGGCTGCTGGATCTCAACAACAGGGATCTGAACCTCTGGCTTGGGATCTTTGCGCTTTCGGTTGTTCTGGGCATCGGCCTGAGTTGGAGCCTGATCCGCCGCAAGCTGACCGGCCAGGTCGATATGGACGATGTCGAGGACTAGCGCCGCACGCCGCTGACCATGCCGTCGTTGATCTTGCGCCCATCGTCGCCGGATTTCGGAAAGCACCATTCCTTGTCGCGCACCCAGGTGTAGGCCCGACAGCCGTCGGTTTCCCGACATATGCGTTCGCAGGCGCTCAGGCTGACGGGCCGGAACCCGCGCGTGGTCAGGTCTGCGCCGACCAGGTCGATGCTTTCTAGCCGCGTGAAGCGCGCGCGCGGCAACTCTTGCGGTTCGGCAAAGTTCAGGCGGGGCAGATCGGCCCTGCGCGATGTGACAACCTCGATCTGGCGGGGCAGATCCTCAAGCCGGGTCTCGGCGCCATAGATCGCGTAGAAGGGCACAAAAGTCCGGAAATTCGGCGCATCGAGTTGCCCGGTGTCGAAGCGGCGAAAGTCGCGGGATTGAAGACGCGGCACGACCACGAACGCGACATCAAAACCCCGGTCCTGCGCCTGCTTGCGATAGTCGTGGATGCCGGCATAGCCCGCGAACTTTTCGCCGACCGGCAGATCGATCCGACAGAGCAACTCGGATTGGTGAGCCGCGGCAGGATACCCGCGCACCAGGGTAGCCTGCGCCCCGTTGTGCGAGACCACCTGTACCCGGTCCAGGTGCGAGGTACCCTGCACCACTTTGCCCGCGTCGCGCTGCATGGCCCGCAGGGATTTTTCAATCGAAACGCCGTCTCGCGCCAGCGGACGGGATTGCAGGTAAGCCAGATCGCAAACAGAGAGGGCATGGCGTTTGCTGAAGGGGCCTGGATAGGCAACGCCAAAAATCTGCAGATCGGCCATGACCGCACGCCCGACCCGGTCGATCTGAAACATCGCGGTGCTAGGCGTACGAAGAAAGCGGTCAAACAGGTAGCCGGTCATCCCTTGCAGGCCATTTCGTCGGGTCAGGCGCACATCCTGCAAAGCCTGCGTGGCCCTGGCGACCTTCTGCATGCCGACCTCGACGTCCCGCGCCGAAAAGCTTTGCCCCCTTTGCACTGGGAAGCCGGGACTGTGGACCCCAACTGTTCCGCCAAGGTGCAGTTCCCGCATCCCGGACCGGTCCTGCCCTGCCCCGCGCTGAGCGCTGCCGCCCAGAAACGCCAGCACGCATGCGCCTTCGCAACGCTCCCCGGGAAGAACCGTGGATCGCAGGTTGCCCGCCCAAAGGGCGTCAAACATGGCGCGCGCCTCGACAAAATCGCCGCCCGGGCTGTCGAAGCAGACTGTCTTGGTGCCAGCACTGGTCGGAATCGCATCTAGTTTGGCAGCATCCCCTTTCGCAATGCGGCCTTCGAACCGGTAGTGACAGAGGTCTTCCGAGCCGTCAGAGAGAAACCGCAGCTCGCCGGCATTGGCGGCTGCAACCCAAAAGATCATCGAGATCAGGACACCCAACCTCTTCATGACGACGCCTCCCGTGCTCACTCCCCCACGGATGCGGGATCACAATACCCTGAAAACGCGCAAGACTGTTGACGGAATTGCGGCGAATTTGGCCAAATTGTGGCAATATCAAGGCCGCCGCCCCTTGCCACGATATCGGCTTCTACCTCTGGACCACGCCGTTTTCCGACACTGCAGCGAATGACGCCTTGGCGGGCGCGCATCCTGTTCAGCGGATTTTGACGCGCTGCACGCGGACAAAGGGTTGCGGCGGGCGTCCGCAGGCTCTAGATAGCCCCGTGATCCGAACTTGAGGCCGCCCTATGGAAAACGTTGTCCTGATCGTCCACCTTTTGCTGGCGCTCGCGCTGATTGGCGTTGTGCTGCTGCAGCGGTCCGAAGGCGGTGGCCTGGGAATGGGTGGCGGAGGCGGCGGTGCCGTCGCAGGACGCTCGGCGGCGACGGCCATGAGCAAGGTCACCTGGGTTCTGGCGGTTGCCTTCATCTGTACATCGCTTACCCTGACGATCATCGCAGCGCAGAATGCCGCGGGCAGCTCGGTCACCGATCGTGTCACCATCGGCGGGGATGCAACCGAGGAAGTGCCGGGTCTGCCCAGCACCGATGGCCTGTTGCCGCCACCTCTGGAAAACAGCGACACCTCGGCACCGTTGGTTCCGCGCGCCGACTAACGGCACCCTACACCTTGATATTCTGCAACGAACCGCAACAGCATCTTGCGGTTCCCTTGCACTTTTGATCCGAATCCTATATGGCTTAAGTCCCGTGATGCGTCGACATTTTGCACTGTCGAGGGCGCCATAACTGCAATGACTCACGGGGCAACTCCACCATGGCTCGCTTTATCTTCATCACCGGCGGTGTTGTCTCTTCGCTTGGCAAAGGCCTGGCCTCGGCGGCGCTGGGCGCTTTGCTGCAAGCGCGTGGATACACGGTGCGCCTGCGCAAGCTGGACCCCTATCTGAACGTCGATCCCGGCACGATGAGCCCCTTTGAACATGGCGAGGTCTTTGTCACCGACGATGGTGCCGAAACCGACCTGGACCTGGGCCACTACGAACGCTTTACCGGCGTGCCTGCCCGCATGACCGACTCGGTCAGCTCGGGCCGCATCTACTCGAACGTTCTGGAAAAGGAGCGGCGCGGCGATTACCTGGGCAAGACCATTCAGGTCGTCCCGCACGTCACCAACGAAATCAAGGATTTCATCAGCATCGGCGAAGACGAGGTCGATTTCATGCTTTGTGAAATCGGCGGCACCGTCGGCGACATCGAAGGCCTGCCCTTCTTTGAAGCCATCCGGCAGTTCAGCCATGACAAGCCGCGCGGGCAGTGCATTTTCATGCACCTGACGCTGTTGCCCTGGCTGGCCGCATCCGGCGAGTTGAAGACCAAGCCGACCCAGCACTCGGTCAAGGAACTGCAGTCGATCGGCATCGCGCCCGACATCCTGGTCTGCCGGTCCGAACAGCCGATCCCCGAGAAAGAGCGCGAAAAGATCGCCCTCTTCTGTAACGTCCGCAAAGAGGCCGTGGTCGCCGCCTATGACCTCAAGTCGATCTACGAAGCACCGCTGGCGTACCACCGCGAAGGGCTGGATCAGGCCGTTCTGGATGCCTTCAACATCGCGCCCGCGCCGCGGCCCGATCTGTCGGTCTGGCAGGACGTCAACGACCGCATCCACAACACCGACGGCGCTGTAAACGTGGCCATCGTCGGCAAGTACACCCAGCTGGAAGACGCCTACAAGTCGATCAAAGAGGCCCTGACCCACGGCGGCATGGCCAACCGGGTCAAGGTCAACGTCAGCTGGGTCGATGCCGAGGTCTTCGACAAGGAAGACGCCGCCCCCTATCTGGAGGGCTATCACGCCATCCTGGTGCCCGGCGGATTTGGCGAGCGCGGGACCGAAGGCAAGATCAAGGCCGCGCAGTTCGCCCGCGAACGCAAGGTGCCCTATCTGGGCATCTGTCTCGGCATGCAGATGGCCGTGATCGAAGCGGCGCGCAATGTCGCGGGCGTGGCCGATGCCGGGTCCGAGGAATTTGACCACGAAGCCGGGAAAAAGCGTTTCGAGCCGGTGGTTTACCACCTCAAGGAATGGGTGCAGGGCAACCAGAAAGTCACCCGCAAGGTCGAGGATGCCAAAGGCGGCACCATGCGTCTGGGGGCCTATGACGCGGCCCTGAAAGAGGGCTCGCGCGTGGCCGAGGTCTATGGGTCGCTGGCCATCGACGAACGCCACCGCCACCGCTACGAGGTCGCGATCAAGTACAAGGACCAGCTCGAAGAGACCGGTCTGAAGTTCACCGGCATGTCACCCGACGGCAGCCTGCCCGAGATCGTCGAATGGACAGACCACCCGTGGTTCATCGGCGTTCAGTTCCACCCCGAACTGAAGTCCAAACCCTTTGACCCTCATCCCCTGTTCCGCGACTTCGTGCGTGCGGCCAAGGATGTCTCGCGTCTGGTGTAAGACTGACGCGACGGGACCCTGACGCGTCACGTCCTCTTCCGGGGCTGTCCAAGACGGGATCACGGGCCTAGGGTGCCCGTATGACCCGTTGGCTTTCCCCTGTTGTGCTTGGCCTGCTTGTCCTTTTGGCGGTCCCGTTTGCGTTGCGCGCCTTTGAGTTCGGGCTCGACGGGCTGGAAGGCGACCGCAGCTTTCATCGCCTCTTTCACCAGGGCGCGCAGCTGTCGAACCTGGGCATTTTCGCTCATATGATGACCGGCGCGATCCTGACCCTTGCCGCCCCCTTGCAGGTGATCCCACAGGTCCGACGCGCATGGCCACGGGTGCACCATCTGTCAGGTTATGCCATCCTGCTGGCTGCGTTGGTCACGGGCATCAGCGGGCTGACCTACATTCTGCTGCAGGGCACCATTGGCGGGCCGCTGATGTCATTCGGGTTCGGCCTCTACGGCATGCTGATGCTGCTATGTGCTGCGCAAACCCTGCGTCACGCCCGGGCCCGCCGCTTTGCGCTGCACCGCGCCTGGGCGTTGCGATTGTTTGTCCTGGCCATCGGCAGCTGGCTTTATCGCGTCCACTACACGCTGTGGTACATCGCCACCGAAGGCGCGGGGATGCAGCCCGACTTCTCGGGCTGGTTTGACCAGATCCAGATCTTTGCCTTCTTCCTGCCCTACCTCGTTTTGGTCGAGGTCTGGCTGCGTCACAGACCCCTTGGGTCGCTGCGCCGCTGATCCGGCACAAAACCGCCAAGCTTTACAGGTTCTCTGCGTGACAACCGGGCCTCTGGGCCCTATGTCCGCGCGCATGCTCAGCTATCAGCACATCTACCACGCGGGAAATCCGGCGGACGTCCACAAGCACGCGCTTCTGGCGGCCATGCTCGACTACATGGTCCAAAAGGACAAACCGCTGACCTATCTGGAAACCCACGCGGGCCGCGGGCTTTATGATCTGGGCTCGGCCGAGGCGCAAAAGACCGGCGAGGCCGCGCAGGGGATCGCCCGGCTGCGCGACGCCCTGCCCGCCGACAGCCCCTATCTGCGGGCGCTGGCGCAGGTCGAGGCCCGGCATGGCGCGGCGGCCTATGCGGGCTCTCCGCTGATTGCGCAGGCGCTCTTGCGCGGGATCGACACCGCGCATTTTGCCGAGCTGCACCCACAGGAATTCACCGCGCTTTGCGCCACCATGCGCGGGACGGGCGCGCATTGCCACAAACGGGACGGGTTCGAGATGGCGCAGGCGCTGTGCCCGCCGACGCCTCGGCGCGGCGTGATGCTGATCGATCCGTCTTACGAGTTGAAAGACGACTTTACCCGCCTGCCCAAGATCATCGAGCAATTTCACCGAAAGTGGAATGTCGGCGTCATCGCGCTGTGGTATCCAATTCTGACCACAGGCGCCGAAGCGGCGATGGTGCGGGCGTTGCGCAAGGCCCATCCACAGGCGCTTTGCCACGAGGTGCGGTTTCCGCCTGTCCGCAAGGGGCACCGCATGATCGGGTCGGGCATGTTCGTGCTGAACCCGCCCTATGGTCTGGATAGGGCCGCCGCCGAGGTGGGCGCTTTGTTCGGCGCAAGTCGCTGAGGCGCAAATTCCCCTGTGACAAGCGCCAAACGGCACAGTAGGGTGCGCGCAACCCCTGCCTGAGACCGCTAACATGTTTGAACGCCTGCTGACCCTGTTCAATTCCCCCGCGCCCCGACAGGCGCTTCCGGAACCGGATGCCAAACTGGCGCTTGGTACGCTGCTTGTCAGAACGGCAATGGCGGACAAGGCCTATGTGTTCGAAGAGGTCCAGCAGATCGACAAGATCCTGGCCGCTGCCAATGCGCTGAACCCGATCGAGGCCGCCAGGATGCGCGCCACCTGCGAAGAACTGGCCCGCCAGTTGCCCGACGATACCGATCTTGCCGTGATCATCCGCGATTCGGTGGACTATGCAGAGCGGCTCGGCACGGTCGAGGCGCTATGGCGCGTCGTTCTGGCCGATGGCGTCACCGATACCCGCGAAGCCGCACTTGTCGACCTGGTCGAAGACCAGCTGGGTGTGGCGCGCTCCGATTCCGAGGCCGCCCGCGCGGCAGCCGTCATTCCCTAGAGCCCGATATGACCGACACCCAAGACCTGCGGGCCCTGGCCCGATCGCTTTATGACGCAGCCGTTCAGGCCGCTGACCCCGCCCTGGCCCTGCGCCGCCAGCTTGACCGCGCGCCTTTCCCGACCCCGGACGACGGCGGCAGGACCGTTCTGCTGGCCATCGGCAAGGCCGCCCCGCGGATGATGGCCGAGGCCCTGCAACACGTCAGCGGCCCACACGAGGCGCTGGTCGTGACCCACCACGAAAACAGCGATGCAGCGCCCGGCGCGCGCCTGATGAAAGCCGGCCACCCTGTGCCTGACGCGGCCGGAGAGGCCGCCGCCAAAGAGGTGATCGCGCTTTTGGAAAGCTGCACCGCGCAGGATCAAGTCATCGCCCTGGTCTCGGGCGGCGGCTCTGCCCTCGTGCCTGCACCTGTCGAAGGTCTGACGCTGGCGGACAAGGCGCGGGTCAACGCGGCCCTTCTGGGCGGCGGGCTTGAAATCCAGCAGATGAACCTGGTGCGGCAGCAGCTGTCACGCCTCAAGGGCGGAGGGGTCCTTCGGATCGCGGCCCCGGCCCCGGTCACCGCGTATATCCTGTCTGATGTCATTGGCGACGATCTGCGGGCCATCGCCTCGGGTCCGACCGTCAGCCCGATCGGCACGGCGGCAGAGGCCATCGACGTGCTGAAGGGCGCGGGAATCTGGGACCAGATCCCCGAAGCCGCGCAGGCTCATTTGCAAACCAAGGGTGAAAACGCCCCGCTGCCCGAGGCCACCAACATCCTGGTCGGTTCGAACCGGCAAAGCCTGCAGGCGATGCTGGAGGCTGTGCCCGCAGGTTGGAGTGGCGAGATTGCCAGCGACGCGCTGGTCGGGGATGTGGGCGATGCAGCGGATCAGGTGGCATCCCTGATCAAGGCGTCTCGGCAGCCAAGGGCGCTGCTCTTTGGCGGTGAAACAACCGTGGTGCTGACCGGCACCGGGCGCGGTGGGCGGAACCAGGAAATGGCGCTGCGTGTGGCATTTGATGCTCCGGCGGTAGACGGCGACTGGCTGTTCCTCAGCGGCGGCACCGATGGGCGCGACGGCCCGACCGAGGCCGCGGGAGGTTTTGCCGATGCAGGCACGGTCGCACGCATCGGGCCTGACGCACGCGCCCTGTTGGAAAACAACGACAGCAATGCCGCGCTGGCCGCTGCCGGTGATCTGCTGATCACCGAGGCGACCGGCACCAATGTGGCTGACGTTCAGGTCCTGTTGCTGCGTCCCCGCGCGGGTTAACGCGCCCCGGCGAACTGCTGGACGGCGATCCCCTCTGCCTCAAGCGCGGCGCGGACCGAGCGGGCAATCGCCAGTGCCGTCTCGCCATCGCCGTGCAGGCAGATCGTGTCGATGCGCGCCGGGATGCGGGTGCCGTCTTCGGTGTGGATGGCCCCGTCCTTGACCATGGCCGCAATGCGTGGACCGGCCAGATCGGCGTCATGGATCACCGCGCCGGGTTTGCTTCGATCGACCAGCGTCGCGTCAGCGTTGTAAGCGCGGTCGGCAAAGATCTCGCCAGCCCAGCGTGCGCCCAGCGCGCGTGCCGCGCGTTCCTGCGCAGTGCCCGCCAGCACCACTAGGATCAGCTCGGGATCGACCGACAGCACCGCCTCGTAGGCTGCACGCGCCATGGCCTCGTCCTCGGACGCCATATTGGCCATCGCCCCGTGCAGCTTGACGTGCCGAACCGCGCCGCCCGCGGCGCGCGCCATGGCGACCGCCGCGCCGACTTGATAGCGCACAAGGTTTGCAAGGCTTGCGGATGACATCTGAACACGCCGCCGCCCGAACCCTTGCAGATCGGCAAACCCGGGGTGCGCGCCAATGCCAACACCGTTTTGCACCGCCTCGCCCATGGTCGCGGCCATGACATCCCAGTCACCCGCGTGAAACCCGCAGGCGATATTGGCCGAGGTCACGATTTTCAGCAGCTCGGCATCGTTGCCCATGACCCAGGGGCCAAAGCTTTCGCCCATATCGGCGTTCAGATCTACGGTTCGGGTCATGGCGGGCTCCTTACTGGTCTTCGTCTCCGGCAATCACGCCGCTGATAAGTTGATAGGACAAGAGATCGGGAATGTCGTGTGGATCCCGCACCAAGGCACTGGTTGCCCGAGGCAGGGCTGCGCGGGCGGCAAGCGCGCGGCGCTCGATCTCGACCGCCTCATCCAGCGTGACAAAGGCAAAGCGGATCTGAGCCCCCGCCGGGGCCTGCGCCACGCGCGGCAGATCACAGGGGATGACCGTGGCAATCCGGGGATAGCCGCCCGTGGTCTGGCATTCCGACATCAGCACATAGGGCGCGCCATCGCCAGTGACCTGGATGTCGCCGGGGGTGATCACCTCTGACACGACACTCAGGCCGCCCTCGACCAGAAAGCCCTCGCCGTCGGAATTCAGACGTACCCCCATGCGGTTGGCCCGGGCGTCGCGGGCAAAAGTGGTCTGCGCAAAGCGGTCCAGCGTGGCCTCGCCAAACATCGGTGTTTGCAGGCTGGGCACCACGCGGATCGTGCCGCCGCTGCCCCTTGGGTCGACGTCCAGCGCCTGACCTGTCACCGAGCCCGGGTCCGCCCCCAAGGGCAGGCTGTCCCCCGCTTGCAGGGCTGCCCCCAGCCCGGCGGTGAACTGCGCGGATCGTCCACCCATAACAGACGGCACGTCAAAGCCTCCGCCGACGTGCAAATAGCCGTAGACCCCGGCCCGCGCCGCGCCGATTTCAAGCGGCGTTCCGGCTGGCACCAGATGGCTGGCGTTCCAGACCAGCGCCTGTCCCTCGACCGAAGCCGCCATGGGCGCGCCGGTCAGTGCCACCCGCGCGTCCCGGTCAAAAACAAAGACACCCCCCGCGCCTGGCAGTTCGATCGCCGCCGTTCCCGGATCCTGCCCCAGAAGCGCCGCGCCCTCGTACAGCGCCAACCGGTCCGCCGCACCGCCGCGCGACAGCCCCTGTGCCAGCCAGCCGGGCCGCCCGAGGTCCTGCAGGCTGGCCCCCGGCCCGATGCGCTGGATCCGAAGCGAGGTCATGAGATCACCTGATAGGTCGCGCCACCCATCGGATCGTCCTGCAAAGGTTCAAGCGCCGCACGCTCGACCGGGACAAACTGCACCTCGTCGCCGGGGCGCAGCACGAAGGGGGGCTCGGCCTCGGGTTGGAACAGCTGCAAGGCAGTCTGCCCCACGTGCCGCCACCCTGTGGGCGTGGTGACCGAGAATAGCACCAGCTGCCGCACCGCGACCACCAGCGCACCGGCGGGCACGGTCGGCGTCAGATCCTGCTGACGGGGGATGTCCCAGACCGGCGGCAACTGCCCCAGATAGGGCATCCCGGGCGAAAACCCGATGGTCTGCACCCGCACCGGCTGGGCAGAGAGCGAGGCTATTGCCTCGCCTTCCGTCAAACCTGCGACCTGTGCGGCCTCGGCCAGCTGCGGGGCCAGATCGGTGCCGTAGACCGTGGGCACCTGCCACCGTCTGCGCCCCTCGGGCAAGGCGGCGGCAAACCAGTCGTGCCGGGCAATCAGCGCCATCAGCCGCGCGCTCAGGTCCGCGTGGGCCAGCGTCAGGGGGTCAAAGACGACGCAGGCCGAGACAAGCGAGGTCGTGGTTTCCGAAACCCCCTCCCAGCCCTCGGCTTCGACGGCCGAGCGAAAGGCCAGCGCCGCGCGGTTTGCGGGTTCGGACAAGGCAGGCCCGAAGCTTACCAACATGCGGTCCACCCCGACGGTTCGGACCACCGGCCATGTATCAGCCATCTTGCACACCCGTCAGAAAAGCCTTCAGGTTGTCGCCCAGCGCGTCACAGAGATAGCCGCCCTCTTGCACGATCAGCATCGGCAGCCCGGCCGAGGCGATCCGCGCGCCAATCGCGCCGAACCCCGGCGTCGTGATCTTCAAGGCCTGAAACGGGTCGCCCTCGAAGGCATCAAGCCCCAGCGACACCACCAGCACATCGGCACCGAAATCCGCAACCGCCTGCAACGCGTGGTCCAGAACCGGCGCATAGGCCGCATCGTCCGTTCCGAAGGGGACTGGCAGGTTCAGATTGAACCCTTCGCCCTCGCCTGCGCCGCGTTCCGAGGCATGCCCCCAGAAGAAAGGGTAGAAATTCATCGGGTCCGCGTGGACCGAGACCGTCAGCACGTCGCTGCGGTCATAGAAAATGGCCTGCGTCCCGTTGCCGTGATGCACGTCAACATCCAGGATCGCGGGCCGCTTGCCCGCGGTGCGCAGGACTGCCGCCGCGATGGCTGCGTTGTTCAGAAAGCAAAAGCCCCCGGCCTTGTCGCCAAAGGCATGGTGCCCGGGGGGACGTGACAGGGCATAGGCCGTGTCGCCCCCCAGCACCGCCTGTGCACCGCTGATGGCGGTTTGTGCGGACCAATAGGCGGCCTCCCATGTGCCCGAAGCAATCGGGCAGGCCGTATCGGCCTGATGCCAGCCCGCTTGCCCGACCGGGCCCTCGGGATAGCTTGCTGGCTGCCAGACCGGGTGCACGTTCGGGATCACCTCGTCCGTGGCGCCCGGCAGCTCTTGCCAGCGCTCATGGATGGTTTGCAGAAACCACAGGTATTCCGGGCTATGCACCGCCACCAGCGCCGTGCTGCCATAGTCGTTGGCCCCTTCAAAGACCAATCCCGCGGCCTCGGCCCCGGCTTTCAACACCCGCGCGCGGTCCGGCTTTTCCGGGTTTGGCGTCACGCTGCCGGACTTGATGAACATCTGAGGGTCGTGGTTCAGCTGGCGGGGGTCGAAAAAGGCGCGCATCGGGGTCTCTCTGTTGCCCGGAAACGCTAGCCCCATGGTGCCGGCAAAGGCAACATGCTTTCCTCTGGACGCGGGGCGCGATACCTCTGGCGGCATGGCCCAGACCTATGACACCCTGACCGCGCTTTTGAACCACGGCTTTGACACGGTGATCGACGTGCGCAGCCCCGCCGAGTTTGCCGAGGATCACATTCCCGGCGCGATCAACCTGCCGGTCCTGTCCAACGACGAACGGGCCGAGGTCGGCACGATCTACAAACAGGAAAGCCCCTTTCTGGGACGCAAGACCGGTGCGGCGCTGGTCTTTCGCAACGCCGCCGACCACATCGCGGGCCCTTTGCGCGACAAGGAAGGCGCCTGGCGACCGCTGGTCTATTGCTGGCGCGGCGGGCAGCGGTCAGGCGCGTTTTCCTGGATGCTGGGTCAGATCGGCTGGCGGGCGGATGTGATCACCGGCGGGTACAAGACCTATCGGCGGCTGGTGAATGCCATGCTTTATGACGGTGTGCTGCCGCATCGGATCGTGCTGCTGGACGGCTATACCGGCACCGCCAAGACCGAGGTGCTGCATCTGCTGGCCGCCCGGGGCGTGCAGGTGCTGGACCTCGAAGGCGCGGCGGGGCATCGCGGCTCGCTGTTGGGGGGGCTGGGTGACCAGCCCAGCCAAAAGATGTTCGAAAGCCGTCTGGCGGGGGTGCTGCATGCTCTGGATCCCGCCCGGCCTGTGGTGGTCGAGGCCGAATCGAACAAGATCGGCGAGCGCCTGATTCCGCCTGCGTTGTGGGATGCGATGAAGACCGCGCCCCGGATCGAGATTGCGGCGCGGATTGAGGACCGGACCGACTATCTGGTGCAGGCCTATGCCGATGTTCTGGCAGATGCCGAGCGCCTGCGCGCCAACCTGTCGCCTCTGCGGCAGTTCCGGGGGCACGAGATTGTTGACGCCTGGTTTGCCCAGATCGCAAAGGGAGATCTGCCCGGTCTGACCCGCGCCCTGATGGTGCAGCATTATGACCCCGCCTATGCCAAGTCTCGCGGATTGATCGGCGCGGGTCCGGCACGGGTTGTGCAGGCGCGGTCGTTGGATGACGACGGCATCGCAAAGGTCGCCGATGACGTGGCCGCCGCGCTTCAGGACAGCGTGATCTGACCGCGCGTTTCGGTCACGACGCCGATCTGGGCCGCCTTGTATCCCAAGTCTTGTAGCGCAGCCAGCACACCCGGCGCGGCCTCTGGGGCAACCGAGGCCAGCAGCCCCCCGGCGGTCTGCGGATCAAACAGCAACTCGGTCAGCGCATCTTGCGCCAGCCCCGGCAGCAACGCCGCGTTGTCAGCAAACAGAGTCGAGCGATGGCCCTGCCCGGCCAGTTCCAAGGCGCCCTTCAACACCGGGATCTTATCCAGCGCAAGATGCGCGCCGACGCCCGAGGCCTCGCAGATCCCCATGAGGTGCCCGGCCAGCCCAAACCCCGTGACATCCGTCATCGCATGGGCCCCGGCCAGAACCTGCGCCGCGTCGCCCTGCGGCCGCGCCATCGAGGCCAGCGCCCCAGCGGCCCACTCGCCGCGCGCCGCGCTTTGCATCTCGGCGGCCAGGATCACGCCGGTGCCGATCGGCTTGGTCAGGATCAACGCATCCCCCACCCGCGCCCCCGCCAGCGTGATCGGCGCCCGCGCGCACAGCCCCGTCACGCTGAACCCGATGGTCAACTCGGCCCCGACCGAGCTGTGCCCGCCTACAATCGCCGCGCCGGCAGAGGTCATGACCTCGTTGGCCGAAGTCATGATCTCGTCCATCGTGCGCGCCTGCAGCGCGGCGCTCATGCGCGGCAGCGTGACCGAGGTCAGCACCGCCTGCGGATCCGCGCCCATGGCCCAGATGTCCCCCAAGGCATGCACCGCCGTGATGCGCGCCATCAGGACCGGGTCCTGCGTGAAGGCGCGCAGGTGGTCGGTGGTCAGCACCTGCCGCATGTCGCCAATCTGCAGCGTCGCCGCGTCATCGCCGGGGGCGGACAGGACATCATCCCGCGCGCTGACCGGCAGGCGCGACAGCGTCTCACCCAGAACGCCACGCCCCACCTTGGCCCCACAGCCGCCGCACAGCGGCTTGGGGCCCAGCGCCTCGGGCACGCCCAACGCGTGGGGTTTGGGCAAGGGGGCAGGCGCCATCGCGGGCAGATCGCGGAACTTCTGCATGAATCGCTGGTCGATCCGATCTTTCCAGCGCCACATCAGCGGGCCTTGCAGCGTGGTCCCGAACCGCTGCCCCAGGGCGCGTTTCTCGCCCAGCGAGATGAGCTTCAGATAGTCCTTTTGCGGCTTGAACTTGCGCAGCGGCGCGCCGGACAGGCTGGCCTTCAGGTTCTGTAGCAGCACCGGCGCGGCCCGCACCGCGTAGACCCCGGCCTTGGGGCGGGGATCAAATGCCAGATCGGCGCAATCCCCTGCGGCAAAGATCGCCGGGTCGCTGGATTGCAAGGTCGGCGACACGGTGATGAACCCCGCGTTCAGGGCCAACCCGGTCTCGGCCAGCCAGTCATGCGGCCGCGCCCCGGCGGCGCCCACGATCAGATCGGCCTCAATGCAGGCACCCGAGGTCAGATGCACGCCCCGGTCGTCCAGATGGCTGACATCCGCCTGCGCCGACACCGCGACACCGTTGCGCTGCAAAGCCGCCATCAGCGCCTTGCGGGTGGGATCTGGCAGCTCTTGCGCGACCTCGGACCGATCCACTAGCATCACTTGCGCGTCCCGCCCGCGCCCGCGCAGGGCAAAGGCCATGGCCATGGCCAGCTCACACCCCGCCACGCCCCCGCCGATCACCGCCACGCGCGCCTGTCCGGGCGCGGCCAGAAACTGCTCCCACCGCGTTGCGAAGAGGCCCAGAGGTTTGGCGGGCACGCCGAACTCGGCAAATCCCGGCAGAGCAGGCATTTCAGAAGTGATGCCCACGTCGACCGAGGCCACGTCGAATCCAATCGGAGGCCGCCCCGGCACATGGATCTGCCGCGCCGCGCGGTCGATCCCGACCGCAGCGCCGATCACCACGCGCGCGCCCGCAAAGCGCGCCAATCGGACAAGGTCGATGTCCAGAGCCTCTCGCGAGTAGTGCCCCGCGACGAACCCCGGCAACATGCCGGAATAAGGCGCGGTCGGCCCCGGGTTGATGACCGTGACGCGCACGCCGGGCAACGGATCCATCCCCCATTTGCGCAACACCAGCGCATGGGTGTGGCCCCCTCCGATCAGCACCAGGTCCCGCGTCAGGGGCACCGCGTCATTCATATCCCGTCATCTCCAGATACCCCCGCCCGGTATGGGACCCGGTGACCTGCACCGGCCCCTCCCAATAAGCGATCGACAGCCCCATCCAGCTTTGCGGGTTCAGCGCCCGGACTTCAACCGAGACCCCGCGTGAGGGCACCTCAAGCCGCCAATGCACCGGCACCTCGCGCCCTGCGACCTGGGCGTGTGCAAGCGGCGTCGTGACGATCTGATCATCGCCCAGCGGCTGCGCCTCCCCCAAAGCCGTGATCCACGTGCCCGAGCGGAACCCCGCCCCGCCATCCCGCAGGCGGAAGGCCATCAACTTGTCGCCGCTGTCGAAACTGAGCGAGAACCAGTCCCAGCCGCTTTGATCCTCGGCCAGGGGCTGGCTCGACCATTCGCGGTCCAGCCAGGCCTGACCTGTGACCTCAACCGGACCCTCGGGCAGGTTTAACCGGCCCGAAACCGTGTAGAAGGGCTGCGAGTAATAGTGGCTGGCCTGCCCCGTGGGCGATTTGACCGAATAGCCCTCGGCGCCGTGGGCGATCAACGGTCCTTGGGCCTGCAAGGCCACGTCGTAGCCCCAATCACCCTCACCCGCCGTCAGGCGCAAGGCATTCAGGCTGTTGTCGGTCGAGAGCATCCGCCAGTCATCGATCCAGGCGTCGAAAGGCCCGGATGTGACCCCGGCCTGACCAATCCCGCCACGCGCGATCTTCTCTGCCGCGAAATGTCGGTCCGGTGTGGTCATCCCCGCATGCCCCAACCAGACATGGGGCGAGCGCCAGCCCTGGTCCGCCCCTTGCCCCAGCGCCGTGCGAAACAGCGTCCACTGCAGGCCATAGTCCAGACCATCCGCCCCACTGAGCGTCGCGGTCAAGTACCACCATTCGATCCGAAACCCTTCGTGCGGCAGGTGGTCTTGCGGGAAGTCAAAGGTCGTGTCCGGGTCCGGCAGCGCGAACCCTTCGGCGGTTGTGCCAAGGCCCGCGAACCCCTGGGCGAAAGCAGGCGGCGCGAGAAGCACCAAAAGGACAATCCAGAGCCTAGCGATCATTGGCAAAGACCTTGAGCAGCATCGCCGGCGGCACGCGCGCCACGCGCCAGGCGGGCCAGCCTGCCGCCAGCGCCGCAGCGATCAGCGCGAGGCCCGTCAGAAGGGCCCAGTCGCGCGGAAACAGGAACATCGGCAGGCGCCAGCCAAAGGCCTCGACATTGATCACGTTCAGCAAAACCCAGGCCAGCCCCAGCCCCACCGGCACCGCAATCAGCGCGGTGAAGGCTGCCAGCATCAGGCTGCGCCCCAGCTCGACCAGCGCGATGGTCCGGCGGGTCAGCCCCAGCGACCAGACCGGCGCGATCTGGGGCAGACGACTGGTCCAGAGCGTCAGAAGGCTGGTCAGGATCGCAAAGCCTGCGACGCCCAGCGTCAGGGCGTTCAGCGCGCCGGTGACCACAAAGGTGTTTTCAAAGACCGCCTTCGAGACCTGCTTGACCTCGGTATTCGCCCGCAGCCCGCCGGGTGGCAGGTCAAAACGTTCGGCCAGTTCGGCACGCACGGCGTCGACCTGCGCAGGCGGCACCCGCAGACCGAAGCGATAGTTCGGCACATCCCCGTAAAGCTGCAGCAGAGTGTCCATGCCGATGATCGCCTGCGGGTTCGGGTTGCCGTAGTCGGAGTAGACGCCCACCACCGGCATGCTCTGCCCGGCCAGCGTCACCTGATCGCCCAGCCAGAGGTCTTGCCGATAGGCCAGCTGCTCATTGATCAAAACGCCCTCTCCGGCCTCGATCCGCGCCCAGACCGCTGGGTCGGCCTGCAACAGGGGCCAGTGATCCCGATAGGTCTGATGTTCGATGATCCCGAAGATCGTCGCCGGTTGCCCGTTCAGCCGATCCCCGGCGGATCGGATGGGCAGTACGGCTTGCACACGCGGGGCCAGCCAAGCCTCGATCTCGGCGCCCTGCGCGTCATCGCGGGCAGTGACGTAAAGCTCGGCGGCCAGACGCTGATCCAGCCAGCCCGTGAATGTCAGGCGAAAGCTCGACACCATGGTCGAGACGCCCACGTTCGTGGCCAGCGCCAGCATCAGCGCCATCAGCGCCAAGGACAGCCCCGGAAGCTGCGCGCGGGCGTCGGCCCAGACCCATTGCGCCACCGGTCCACTGGCCGCGCTATGCCCCAGCCGCAGCATCAGCGAAAGGCACAGCGGCAAGCACAGCGCGGCGCCCAGCAAAAGGCCCGCGAGCAGCGCGAAGCCAGCAACCAGCCCGTCGAAGAGCGCCAGCGCGATGACGCCCAAGACGGCCAGCGCCACGCCTGCCATTGCCTGCCTGCGACTGCCCAGACCCGCGTTTTCGGCCCAGACGACCACGGTGGCGCCTGCCAGGATCGGCAAGCGGCGCAGCTTGGCCAAGGCGCCGGTACCCGCAACGACCGCGCCACCAAGGGCCATGGCCAATCCTGCCAGCACCCAGGCGGGGCGCAGCGCCAGCGCGCCGTCGACCTCGGCCCCGTAAAGACCGCGCAGGGTCGCCGCCACGTCGGGCAAAAGTGCTGCGGCCACCAGATGCCCCAGCACCAAACCAAGCGCACCCGCGACCACCGCCAGCCCCAAAAGCTCGATACTCAGCACCAGCATCAACCGGCGCAAGGGCACCCCAAGAGCACGCAGCGTTCGGAAAAGCGCACGGCGTTGTTCAAAGGCCAGACCGATGGCGCCGTGCACGATGAACAGCCCGACGCCAAAGGCCAGAAAGCCAAAGGCGGTCAGGTTCAGATGAAAGCTGCGGGTCAGTTGGACGGTGTCGTTGCCCTCTTCCACACGCAACCGCAGGCCGGGGGCGAGGTCGCCCGCATCAATGGGGTCCAAAACCAGAAGATGAGACAGTTGCCCGGTTTGCCCTAACAGACGCTCGGCGACCGAGATGTCGGTCCAAAGCTCTCCGGGCGGCACCGCCGCGTTGGCTTGCAGGGGCGGAAGGTCAGGCACGCCTGACAGGCGCGCGATCAGGTCGGGGCGGGCAAAAAGGCGGCCCTCGGCCAGAAAGCTTTCGGTCAGATCGGGGGTCTCGCCGGTCACGGCGGCGGCGGGGTGGGTCAGAACGTCGATGCCGACGATCGTCACCTGTCGGCCCTCAAGGACGATCCGACCCTGCAAGACAGGGGCCACGTTCCAACCGTCGCGTCGCATCTGCGCATAGGTTGCCAGGGCGATCCCCCCACCGGGACGGTCGATGATGGCCTGCGTGCCGGTCGCAAGCTGCTCGGACGCCCGCGCGTAAGAGGCGCGCGCCTCGGCGTTGATGGCCTGTACCGCCGACCAAAGCGCGGTCGCCAGGGCCAACCCGAGGATCAGCGTCACCAGTTGCAGCGGTTGCCGCCGCCAGTGCGAGATCAGCGCGCCCCAGGCAACCCGGGTCACGCCAGCACCCCGCCGCTCAGGTGCACCCGCCGTCCGACCCGTTGGGCCACGGCCTCGGAATGGGTCACAAGCCAAAGCGCCGTGCCGGTTTCGCGCACCAACTCAAGCATCAGATCCAGCACCCGGGTCGCGGTGTCCTCGTCCAGGTTGCCCGTCGGCTCGTCGGCCAGCAAAAGCTGCGGACGCGCAGCGATGGCGCGGGCGATGGCCACGCGCTGCTGTTGGCCGCCGGACAAAGCCTCGGGCCAGCGGCCCGTCAGATCCGACAAACCCAGCCGTCGGGTCACCTCGGCGGCCCAGGCCGGATCGGGCCGCCCGGCAAGGCGGGCGTGAAACAGGATGTTGTCGCCCACCGTCAGGCTGGGCACCAGGCTGAACTGCTGAAAGACCAGCGCGAGTGTCTCGCGCCGCAGCTGCGCCCGCCCCCGGTCATCAAGCCCCGAATAGGCGGCGCCGTTCAGCGTGATCTCTCCGCTGTCGAACCCGTCAAGCGCCGCAGCCAGATGCAAAAGCGTGCTTTTGCCGCTGCCGCTTTCACCGGTCAGCGCCAGCGCCTCGCCCGCTGCCAGATGCAGCGAGACACCTTGCAGCACGCGGTGGTGCTGCGCGCCGGTGTCATAGGATTTGGTGACGGTGTCGATCTTCAGCATCAGCCCTGCCTGCCTTGCGCCAAGCAGATAGCACGGGACCCGGGAAGTCCAGCCGGGTCCCTGAGACGCAGGGTCGCGTCAGACGCTGAGCGTCGCCTGAACCGCGCGCTGCCAGGCAGCATAGCGGCGGTCGCGGGTCTCGGCCTCCATCGCGGGTTCGAACTTGCGTTCCAGCGCCCAGGTCTCGGCAAACTCGTCCGGGCCCGGATAGACCCCGGCGCGGTAGCCTGCCAGCCAGGCGGCCCCCATCGCGGTGGTCTCAAGCACCTTGGGCCGGTCGACCGGCGCGCCCAGGATGTCGGACAGGAACTGCATCGCCCAGTTGCTGGCGCTCATCCCGCCGTCGACGCGCAACTGGCTGCTGCCAGTGCTGCCCATGTCGCCCTGCATCGCCTCCAGCAGGTCACGCGTCTGGAAGCCGACGCTTTCCAGCGCCGCCTTCGAAAATTCAGCGGGTCCCGAGTTCCGCGCCAGACCATAGACCGCGCCCCGGCAGTCCGCGTTCCAATACGGCGCGCCAAGGCCGGTAAAGGCCGGCACAAGGATCAGCTCTTGCGCCGGGTCGGCGCTTTCGGCCAGCCCTTGCGTTTCGCCCGCCGAGCCGATCACCCCCAGCCCGTCGCGCAGCCATTGCACCACGGCCCCGGCGATGAAGATCGAACCTTCCAGCGCAAAGGTCGGCTTGCCGTCAAGCTGATAGGCAATGGTCGTCAGCAGCCGGTTTTTCGAGGTCACCGGCGTGTCGCCCGTGTTCAACAGCGCAAAGCACCCGGTGCCATAGGTCGATTTCAGCATGCCCGGCTGGAAACAGGCCTGCCCCACGGTGGCCGCCTGTTGGTCGCCCGCAACGCCCAGGATCGGGATCGCGGCGCCAAACAGCGCCGCCTCGGTCACGCCGAACTCGGCGGCGCAGTCCTTGACCTCGGGCAGCACAGACATCGGGACATCCAGCAGATCACACATCTCGGCCGACCAGTGCCCGGCGCGGATGTCGTAAAGCATCGTGCGCGCCGCGTTGGTGGCATCCGTCACATGCGCGGCACCACCGGTCAGGTTCCAGATCAGCCAGGTGTCGACGGTACCAAAAGCCAGTTCCCCGGCCTCGGCCCGCGCCCGGGCGCCTTCGACATTGTCCAAGAGCCACTTCAGCTTGGTGCCGCTAAAGTAGGGATCCAACAGCAGGCCGGTTTTTTCGGTCACCATGCCCTCGTGCCCCTCGGCCTTCAGCGCCTGGCACAGGTCAGACGTGCGGCGGTCCTGCCAGACGATGGCGCGGTGCACGGGCTGCCCGGTCGCCCGGTCCCACAGCAGCGTCGTTTCGCGCTGGTTGGTGATCCCGATGGCCGAGACATCACCCGCAGCAATTCCCGCCGTGTCCAGCGCCTGTTTGCAGGTCGCAAGGGTCGTCGCCCACAGATCGCCCGCCTCGTGTTCCACCCAGCCGCTGGCGGGGAAATGCTGGTCGAATTCCTGCTGCGCGCTGGCGACCACGCCAAGTGCGCCGTCAAAGACGATGGCACGGGTTGAAGTTGTGCCCTGATCGATGGCCAATACGAATGTCATGTGAGCGCTCCCATTTTCAGCAGTTCTAAGACGCGTCGCGACCTCTGGGAAGCCCCGTTTCACGCGGCATTTGCCCTGTGCCGCAACGGCGTGCGGGCCGTCGCCGAATGATCTGCCCAAATTTTAGGCGCATGTTTTTCGTATCCACAGCCATTTTCGGCTGGCCTCTGGCCAACCTTCTCGTGTTACGGTTCGTTACGAATTGATGAAGACCATAGAAAAAGACAGGGAATGACAGAGTATTTCGACGAGATGTGGGGCCTGTCGCAGCAGACCCGAGCGCCATACAAGAAATTCTCGGAGTGGTTCGAGGGCGAGGAACCCGCCCGATTGCGGGCCAAGCAACGTGAAGCCGAAGAGCTGTTTCGGCTGACGGGCATCACCTTCAACGTCTATGGCCGCGACGAGGCCGAGGAACGGCTGATCCCCTTTGACATCATCCCTCGGGTGATCTCGGCCCGCGAATGGAAGAAGCTGTCGAAAGGCATCGACCAGCGCGTGCGCGCCATCAATGCCTTTTTGCACGACATCTATCATCGGCAAGAGATCATCCGCGCTGGCCGCATCCCGCGCGAGATGATCGAAAAGAACGAAGCTTACCTGCCTCATATGATCGGCGTGCGTCCGCCGGGGGGGATCTACACCCATATCGTCGGAATCGATCTGGTGCGGACGGATGAAGACACATTCTACGTGCTCGAAGACAACGCCCGCACCCCCTCGGGTGTCAGCTACATGCTCGAAAACCGCGAGACGATGCTGCAGATGTTCCCCGAGCTTTTCAGCAAGACGCGGGTGCAGCCTGTTTCGGGCTATCCACGCGCGCTGCAGCAGTCGCTGGCGGCCTGTGCCCCCGAAAGCTGCAATGGCCCGCCCACGGTCGCGGTGCTGACGCCGGGGATCTACAACTCGGCCTACTACGAACATTCGTTCCTGGCCGACAAGATGGGAGTCGAACTGGTCGAAGGGTCCGACCTTCGGATTGTCGACGGTCATGTGGCCATGCGCACGACGCGGGGCTATCAGCCGATCGACGTGCTGTACCGCCGGATCGACGATGACTTCATCGACCCGCTGAACTTCAACCCAGACAGCATGCTGGGTGTTCCGGGCATCATGGACGTCTATCGTGCCGGGCGGATCACCATCGCGAATGCCCCGGGTGGCGGCATTTCGGACGACAAGGCGATTTACAGCTACATGCCTGAAATCGTTGAGTTCTACACCGGCGAAAAGGCGATTCTTGAAAACGTGCCGACCTGGCGCTGCAACGAACCCGACAGCCTGCAATACGTGCTCGACAACCTCAAGGACCTGGTGGTCAAAGAGGTGCATGGATCGGGCGGCTACGGCATGTTGATCGGGCCGACCTCGTCCAAGAAGGAACTGGCCGAGTTCGAGGCCAAGCTGCGTGCGCGTCCGAACAACTATATCGCCCAGCCGACGCTGTCGCTGTCGACGGTGCCGATCTTTACCAAGGCGGGACTTGCGCCCCGCCACGTCGATCTGCGCCCCTATGTCCTTGTCTCGCCCGACGGTGTGAACATCACCCCCGGAGGGCTGACGCGCGTTGCCTTGAAAAAAGGCTCGCTTGTGGTGAACTCGTCGCAGGGCGGCGGCACCAAGGACACCTGGGTGCTGGAGGACTGAGGCGATGCTGGGAAAAACCGCAGGGGGCCTGTTCTGGATGTCGCGCCAGTTGGAGCGATCGGAAAACACCGCCCGGATGATTGAAACCGGCCAGCGCATCGCGCTGACGCGTGGGGCCGACAGCGATGGCGAATGGGCCTCGATCCTGCGCACCGCCGCCGTGAGCTCGGGCCACGCCGCAAAATATGACACCGTCACCCGTGAAAACGCGATTGACTGGATGCTGCGCGACAAGGCCAACCCTTCGTCCGTGTTGTGTTCGGTCGAAACCGCCCGCAACAACGCCCGCATGGTGCGGACGGCGCTGACGCACGAGTGCTGGGAAGCGGTCAACGCCGCCTATCTGAGGATCAAGGAACTTCTGGCCCGCCGCGTCAGCGAACGCGATCTGCCGCAGGTGCTGGCGACGATCCGCCAGCGCAGCGCCTTTGTGCGCGGTGCGATGCATGGCACGCTTTTGCGCAATGACATCTACGATTTCATCCGCATCGGCACTTTCATGGAGCGCGCCGACAACACCGCCCGCATTCTGGATGTGAAATACTATGTCCTGCTGCCCATGGCCTCGTCCGTCGGGTCGCGGCTGGACAATGTGCAGTGGGAAACGATCCTGCGCTCGGTCAGCGCCGAGGGCGGATATCGCATGACCCATGGCCACAAGATCCGCCCGCGCGAGATTGCGCAGTTCCTGCTTTTGGACAAGCGCATGCCGCGCAGCCTGAATTTCTGTTGCTCGAAGATCCGCGACAACCTCGGATATCTGGCCAGCGACTACGGCGAACGCCTGGACAGTCAGTCCTGCATCGACACGCTCTGCCGCCGCTTCATGTCCCACGACATCGACGCGATTTTTGACTACGGCTTGCACGAATACATCCAGGACTTTCTGTCCGCACTGGCGGACCTGAGCCGCCAGATCGAAATCGACTATCGCTTCTATGAGTGACGCCATGCTTCTGCGAATTTCCCACGTCACCAAGTACAACTACGACGAACCGGTCGATTACGGCCTGCAGCAGGTGCGCCTGACGCCCAAGTCAACGCGGGCGCAGACGGTGCTGCAATGGTCCACGACCGTCGACGGCGGCAAGCGTGAGCTTGGGTTCGAGGACCACAACCGCAACACGGTCGAGCTGTTCAGCTTTGACCCCGGCGCGAAATCTCTGGTGGTCCGGGCCGAGGGGCTTGTGCAACTGTCCAACACCCACGGCGTGGTTGGCCCGCACGAAGGGCACACACCGCTGTGGCTGTTTCAGCGAGACACGCCCCAGACCAAGGCGGGCAAGGCCTGCCGCGAACTGGCCAAGACCGCCGAGGGTGAAAACGATCTGGGCCTGTTGCACGACCTGTCGGCCAAAGTGTTGAGCGCCGTGAGCTACGAGACCGGCGAAACCAACAGCAGCTCGACCGCCGAAGAGGTGCTGGCCGCGGGCAAAGGCGTTTGCCAGGACCATGCGCATGTCTTCATCGCCTGCGCTCGCCACCTGGGCTTTCCGGCACGCTATGTCTCGGGCTACCTGATGATGGAAGACCGTGAGGAACAAGAGGCCACCCACGCCTGGGCCGAAGTCCATGTGGACGCTCTGGGATGGGTCGGATTCGACGTCCCGAACGAGATTTCCCCGGACGAAAGATACGTAAGGGTCGCAACAGGGCTGGACTATTCCGAGGCAGCCCCTGTATCGGGTCACCTGTACGGCTCGACCGCAGAGAACCTGACCGTTTCGGTGACGGTTTCGTCGCAACAGCAGAGCCAGAGCCAATAAGAGGGGACATCTGGTGACCTATTGCGTGGGAATGCGGCTGGACCGTGGTCTGGTGTTCATGTCGGACACTCGGACCAACGCCGGCGTCGACAATATCTCGACCTTCCGCAAGATGACCACCTGGGAAACGCCTGGCGAACGGATGATCACGTTGATGTCCTCGGGCAACCTGGCGACCACGCAAGCCGTGGTCAGCCTGCTTGAGGAACGCACCAAGGCGCCCGATGATCGGGATCCTTCGATACTGCAGGTGCCCTCGATGTTCCAGGCGGCGCAACTGGTGTCCGGCCTTTTGCGCGAGGTGATCGACGGCCATTCCCGCAACGGCCAGCAGGCCGACGCGGGCTTTGGCGCGACGCTGATCCTGGGCGGCCAGATCGCGGGCAGCGAACCCCGCCTGTTCCTGATCTACCCAGAGGGCAACTTTATCGAGGCAGGCGACGACACCCCCTATTTCCAGATCGGCGAGACCAAGTACGGCCGCCCGATCCTGGTGCGGGCCTATGATCCGTCGATGAGCTTTGAGGACGCGGTGAAGCTGCTGCTTGTGAGTTTCGATTCGACCATAAAGGCCAACCTTTCGGTCGGCCTGCCGCTCGATCTGCAGATCTATGAAAAGGACAGCTTTGCCCGCGGCGAAGAGCGGCGGATCAGCAAAGACGACCCCTATTTCAACACGATCTCGACCGGCTGGGGCGACGCGCTGAAGCTGGCCTTCGACAGCCTGCCGGATTTCGAGTTCGACGCGGACTGATCCCGTGCGGCGGGATCAGGGCGCCGGCTTTTGCCCGGTGGACTGGTTTCGCAGGTACTTGCCATAGGCCCAACCGGAAATCCCGCCCCAGGACACCGTGCACCAGCGCATCCGATAGCCCTTTTCGATCTGGCAATCGCTGACCGAGATGCCATTTGCGGTCGGCGGCAGCTCGGCCACGACCTGATACTGCGTCCCCGGCCCGGCGCGCACGTTCAGCGCCTCGTTCATCGGGTGATCCGTGACCTGATAGCTGCCCGAGAACCGCGAGCGCGCGGCCGTGCTGCGCCCCTGTCGCAGGTACTTGCCGTAGGAATACCCCTTGATGCAGCCATAGACGATTTCACACCAACCCGAGCTTTGGCAATTGACGTGGCTTAGACCTTCGGCGTTGAACGGCAATTCCCCGATAGGCGAGAACCGCGTGCTGGGGCCCCCGCGTACAAACAGCGTGTCATCGGTCGGGATCGAGGTGACCACCCAGGACCCCGTCTGCGAGGGGCATTGCGTGCGGATGCCGATCATGTCGGTCGAAACATCATCGTCCCCACGGTTCACCACGGGCGGCTGCGGCGGTTGAGGCGGCTCGACAGGTGTCACAGGCTCGGCCGGTTTTTCAAGGGCGGCGATCCGCGCGGCGGCCTCTTCAACATACTGACCGCTGGAAAAGGCCAGCATGTAGGTCCGGTAGGCCGAGACGGTGTTCTTGGCCACGGTCAGATCCCAGAACTCTCGGTCGGCAAAGTCATCGACCAGCTTGCGCGCATCCGGGGCGCGGGAATGGTTGGGGTAGCGGGCCAGAAAATCCTCGAGCGGTTGGCGTTCGCCGCTGGCCACAGCGTCCAGATAGACCACCAGAGGGTCTTCGCGCACCACCGGCGCCTCGACGACCTCGGGCTCTTCGGGCTCGACGGGCGGCTGAATCACCGGACCGGTTTCGGCCCCGGCAAGATAGATCGCCTCGTCCGGAAGCTGCATGCGTTCGATCGGCACCTGGCGGTCATTGGTCAACTCGCGCACCTGCGATCGCACGCGGCGAAAGAGGCGACCAACCTCAAGCCCCGGTTCATCCACCGCGGCAAGCAAAGCCTGTGTGTAGGGGCTGTGCATTCCGTCGCCATCATCCGCTGTGCGCCCCTCTTGGGCGGCAAAGCTGACCACGATGCCGCTTTCGCCTTCGACCGAAACCGGCGCCAGCCCGCGTGACAGCGAGCGCGTGCCGTTGTTCCGGACCATCTGCGCGCCAAAGGGGTTGTCCCGGCAGGCGTCCAGCATGACGATGCCCAGCTTCTTGGCCAGCCGCACGGTCGACAAGGCCTGCTCAAGCGAGATGGTCTCGAACTGCGCTGTCGCCTCGGATCGCATCTGGGCATCAATCGGGATCAGGTAGTTCTGACCGCTCATTTCGATGCCATGCCCGGCGTAGAAAACAACGGCAATGTCGGCACGCAGGGCCTTTTCGGTGAACGTGCCAAGCGCGATGCGGAACTGCTGGCCGGTCAGATCCTCATGCAGGTCGACTTCAAAACCCAGGGTTTCAAACTTCGCCGCCACGGCGCGCGCGTCGTTGGCCGGGTTTCGAAGCGGCGTGGCGTTCTGGTAAGCCGAATTGCCGATGACCAGTGCAACCCGCACTTCGGCCAAGGCCTGAACACACCACAAAATGGCGATTCCCATTGCCAGAGCTATCGACCGCATGGGTCTCTCCTCCCTTAGTCCGACCTAGCGCAGCAGGTCGTTCACACGGTCCGCCGTCATCTTTGCCACGCAAATCGCGATGCCGTTGCCGCTGCGTCCACAGCGTGCGTCCCGTTGTTTGAGCCAGTCACGCTGACGTGCAGGGGTCACTTTACCGAGATTTCGCGCGTTTTTGTAGGCACTTAGCAAAAATTGATCTTGTTGGGCCAAGGAATCGTCCCGGCAGATGGCCAACTCGATCGGGGTCGAGGCCTTGGCGCAATTGTACGATGGGGCAATACGTCCGCTGAAGGTGCCGCTGTCCAGTCCCGCGATACGCACCTCCAGAAGTGTCTGGACACACCGATCAAGGCGGTCCTCCTGATTGGCACAGATCGCCTCGCGCAGCCCCACCCAACTGCGCTGGCTGGCAGCCGTGACGCGCCTTGCATCCAGCGCACGTTTGTAAGAGGCCGACAATTGCTGATCCAGCCGCGCCAGCGTGTTGCTGTTGCAGATCGCGCGTTCCACCGAGGTCCGCGCCTTGGCGCAATCAAAGCTCGGGGACACGCGTGTCACGACAGGCGGCTCTGGTTCCGGTTCGGGCTCTGGCTCTGGCTCTGGTTCTGGATCCGGGACGACGACCGGCTTTTGCAGCGCCGCGATCCGTTGTGCGGCCTCATCGACATACTGGCCCGACGAAAAGGCGATCATGTAGCGCCGATAGGCCGTCACCGTGTTCATCTCAACCGTTCGCGCCCAAAAGGCGTCATCCTCGTAGCTTTCAAGCAGCGCTCGGGCGTCCTTGGCCTTGGGGTGATCGGGATACCGGCGCAGGAATTCGGCCAGAGGCCTGGACTCGCCCGAGGTGACGGCGTCCAGAAAGACCACGTAGGGGTCCTCGGCCAAAGGCTCGGGCTGCACCACAACGGGATCAGGCTGGGGCGCAGGCTCGGGTTCCGGGTCCGGTAAGACAACCACCTCGGGCGCAAGATAGATGGCCCGGTCCGGCAGTTGCATCCGCTCGATCGGCACCTGACGGCCGTTGGTGGCAGTGCGCACCTGCGCACGCACCTTGCGGAAGACGCGCCCCACCTCGAGCCCGGGTTCGTCGATCACGTCCAGCACGGCCTGCGTATAGGGGCTGTGCATCCCGTCGCCGTCATCCGCGGTGCGGCCCTCTTGGGCGGCAAAGCTGACGACGATGCCGCTTTCCCCTTCGACCGACACGGGCGCCAGCCCGCGCGTGATCGCACGCGTGCCGTTGTTTCGCGTCATCGTCGCGCCAAAAGGGTTGTCGCGGCAGGCGTCCAGCATGACGATGCCAAGTCCGCTTGCCTGGCGCACCGCCGACAAAACATCGTCGAGCGAGATCGTTTCGAACTTGGCGGTGGCCTCGGATGTCATCGAGGCGTCCGTGGGGATCAGATAGTTCTTTCCGCTTAGCTCGATCCCGTGACCGGCGTAGTAGAACAGCGCCAGATCGGCCCGCAGGGCCTTTTCGGTGAACTGGCCAAGCGCGATGCGGAATCCCTGCCCCGTCAGATCGGTTTCAAGCGCCACATCAAAGCCCAGACCGCGCAATTTTTCCGCAATCGCACGCGAGTCGTTTCCGGGATTGGCCAGCGGCGTGGCGTTGTCATAGGCAGAGTTGCCGACCACCAGCGCAACGCGGGTTTCGGCCAAGGCTGAAAAAGCGAAACAGGCGGCAATGACTGCCGCCTGCACCCTGAAAATCCAATGGGTCACAGGCAATAATCCCCCTCTTGCCTGTCTACCTTAGGGTTATCGCGCTTTCGTATAAAGCCCCACGATACCGACCTGGCACGACCGTGACTGCAATGCGACTTTCAACGTATCGTCCCGAGGGACGGTCTTGCCGTTGAACGAATGCATCGTCTTGCGCAAATCCAGCGGCGGGCGCTTGCAGAAAACGGCCACGATCTGATCTGCGCCGGTTGGCGCAACCACGTCAAAGCTGACACGAACACCGCGCATATCGACCGGGTCGTCCTTGCTGCCCGGAACCGGATGCAAATATTGCAGGGTTCCATCGCTGGCGATGTTGAAGAGCGTCAGAAAGCGGACGTCCTCTGCCGGAGGCTTGAAGACATAGCCGACCCGTTCGCCAATCGGCACCACCTTGTTTTCATGCAGCGCTTCGACCACGACCGGCGGAATGCCGGGCTTTTTGGCCTTGCGCACGTGGTCAAGCGCTTTCGCGCGCGAGATCAGGCGCTGCGCGCCCTTGTCGATCGTGGTGATCTGGTCGCCCGTATGGTTGAACACATCCCACTTGCCGCCCTTGTTCTCAAAGACAAGCGAGGGGCTGGTGTTCACTTCTACATACGACCGATGATCCAGACCTGGTGGCTTTGCGCCTTTGAATTTGACCGCAACCGCCCCTTTCTTGGGTTTGGGTTTCGGCTGGGGCGCCGGAACCAGCGACAACAGCGCCTGGCTGTCGCCCCGCGGCAGAATGCGAGGCTGCTGGTTCTGGTTCATGTGGGTAAACACGCGGTCCTGCAGATACTCGGCAATCTCGGAACGGGACACCGATTTGTCGCCGTTCAGATCCGCGGCACCTGTCAGCGCCTCGGCAAAGTACCAGGACAGCGCACCATGCGCCTTGCCGTCAAACCGGGTCTCGGTCACCAGGCGATCCTCGGACGCCGTCGCGAGGATCTGCGTGACATGAGGCAAGTCATCCTTGCCTGTGTCACCCTCGCCCGCCTTGATCTCACCCTCGATGGGTTCGATCGGGATGTCCCAGATGCCCCCGTTTCGGGTCAGGCCCATGTTCTCGCGGTTCACTTGCCGCGTCAGGCCAGCCGAGTGGCAGCTGTCCATCACCCAGATGATCCGGAAGGCCGAGGCCTTGACCAGCATGTCACGCAACTGGTCGTCCGAAAGGCGACCGACCCGCGGGTTGCGCGGGTCGAATTCGTGGAACATGATCGTTTCGTCGAGCCCGTCTGTCGTTTCGTCAAAGGGTTCGTCGATCTCACGCTCTTGCGCCCCGTGGCCCGAAAAGCTGACAATGATGGTGTCGCTGGATTCCGCGTTGGCCAGCATCTCGTTCCAGCCCTTAAGGAAGTTTTCCAGCGTCGCACGGCCGTCCAGCAGGATGCGATGGTCAGGCAGGTCGATGCCCGTCTGGCGCATCGCGCCTGCAATCCGGCGGGCGTCGTTGACTGCGCCTTCCAGGTCAGACAGTTCACCGGGCGGAGCCGGGAACTTCTGGAAGTGCTTGTAGTCATCAACGCCAACCACCATGCCCCATTGCTTGGCCATCGCGGGCATCGCCGCGATGGCCAAGCATAAAGCAGCCGCAGCTGTTTTACTGATGAAGGACAAGTTCAACCCTCCGCGCAATGGCCCGACGTTCTTCGTCGGAATAGGCATTGATGTCGGTGTATTTCGGCGGATGCCGTTCCCCGACGCCTTCGACGTAGATCTGCGCATAGACACCCTTGGCCTGCAGATGCCTGCGCACCGAGGCGGCCCGCTTGACCGACAGGGTCAGGTTATAGGCGTCCGAGCCCTTTTCATCGGTATGGCCGACAAGGGTCAGCGACTTGATCCCGGACTTGATCAGGAAGTCCGCAACCGTGTCAGCGGCCTTGACGCCCGAAGGATCAAGCTCGAAGCTGTCAAACCCGAACTGGATCGGAAGATAGACAATCTTGGCCGCTTCGGCGGCCTTGTCCGCAACAATGTAATCTTCCTTGGGCTTGTTTTCTGCGTAGACTTCGACCTTCACCTCGGTTTTCACCTCGGCCTTCACATAGTAGTCGGGCTCTGGTTCGACCGGCTGGACATAGGCGATGTCGTTGTCCTTTTCGCTGTCTTCATAGACAGGCTCGGGCTCGACATAGACGATATCGGCATAGCCATCGTCATCGACGTATACGTCGTCGTTCTTTTCCTCGACGTAGTCGTCGTCTTTCTTGACGTCCTCGACATAGTCATCTTCGACCGGTGGCTTGGTGCCATAAGCCTCGATGGCGATGCCGCGCATTGCCGACTTCAGAACACCCGAAGCCCCGCCGCTGCGCGTCACGATCGGTTCGAGCGAGCCGGCAAGCATCAGGTTTTCCTGACCCAGACGCGTGATGCGATCGGCAATCGGCACCAGCGCAGGGTTGGGCTTGGTGATCGCAGGATCGGTGATCGTGTCGAGCGCCGCGTTGTAAAGCTTGGCAGCCGCCAGGCGGTCACCACGTTTCACGGCAATCTCGGCACGGGTCACCTGCACCGCCCAATGCAGACCGGGTGCGCCTTTCAGCATCTCTTCGGCACCGTCGATGTCCCCGGCGGCAAAGAGCTGCTGTGCCATCCGCGCCAGGATGCCAGAGGCATCCGACATGGCCCGCACAACGGTTGGCTCGGAACACGACGATGTGGTCCGGAAGGTCTCGGCGGCTTGCAGGATCGCGTCTTTCGATCCTGAATCGTACGAGGCCTTCAGCGCGCCCAAATCCGATGCACAATCAGCCAGAGCGGTGGTGGGGAGGGCCAGAACGGCCCCCGCCATGAGTGTAGAGAGTAGAGTGCGTTTCATTGTTTCATCCTCCTCTCAATCGATCACTTGAAGACCGTGAAGGTGACCGAGTTGGTTGCCGATTGACCTTCGTCAACCTGAACCTTCTTGGCCGCTTCGATGGTGATGCCACGGGTCAGCGGCTGACCGCGGGACTTGGCGTAGTCCAGCACGTCGTTCGCCTTCATGCCCTTGTCGGCCAGGCCACCTTCGCGGCAGAAGGCCAACATGGTTTCACCTTCGCCCGGTTCGTCAAATCGGATCTGCAGACCCGATCCCGCGTAGGGAATGCGGCGGGTTTCGCCAGCTTCCAGGAACCGCGGCCCCAGGATCTCTTGCGGCATCTCGACGATCTCTTTGCTTTCCTCGACGTAGAACACCTGCAGTTCGCACCGCTTGTTGGCGTGGACGTCGAATTCCAGCAGATCGTTCACGTAGACCTCGGTGTAAGGCACGCTGAGCGACAGCTTCAGACGATCGACCGGCGGTTTGTAAGCAGGATCCTTCTCGATGTGCTTGACGGTAGCCGGCTTGTAGGGTTCTTCCTGCTTCTTGACGCTTGCCTTGATCGCAACTTCGACCTTGGCCTCATAGTCGTTGAAGGCCACGCCACGCTGCACTTTGTAGGTGCTTTGTGCCGGGATGTAGGGCTCCAGATCAGTCAGCCGCGGCAGCAGTGCGGCATAATAGGTTTCCACCTCCGAACGGTGGATCTTGCCACCTGCATCCAGACGCGACAGCCAATCCAGGACCACCACCGTCAGGACCGGGTCGCCCATGCGGCGGGCCCGCGACCGGAAGGTGTCTTCGTCGAGGTAGAACTCGCGCGCCAGCTCTTCGACATCCAGGCTTTCAAAGTGCTTGTCGGCCAGGTAGGTCACGATCTCGCCGCCGCCAACGCTTTCCGGGGCCCGGAGGCTGGTCAGCTTGCCGTTCACGCCCGGTTCGGTCGCGTTTAGCATCTGCAGACGGCTGAGGAAGAAGGAACTGTCCTTTTCGTAGTAGTCAAACAACGTGTCGTTGTCGACATACATGGTCAGCAGCACTTCCAGCTCATCCCGCGAGAACAGCGAGGACGACAGAAGCGTGTCACGCAGTTGGTCCTTCTTGCGGATCATGCCGTCGTGGTGGCAGTCAAAGCAGGACCGGGCGTTCACAACTTCCACACCCTTGCCGATCGGCTTGGTGCGGAACGACACGATCGAGGCCGGACCCACCAGCAGGCGTTCGCCCAGGTTGGTGGACAGGTAGTACCCCTGCAGACCGTTGGGAAGCGAGAAGATCATCTCACCACCGTCATGTTCGAACGGTGCGGTGCCAGAGGCGGTGCGACCGATCTCACGCGGGCCATCGGGGTGCAGCGTCAGCGATTGCTCGCCGCTGTCACCGGCAAAGTCATAGGACTTCCAGTAGTAACCACCAAACGGCAGGTCAAAGCGTTCCAGCATCCGGTTGTGATCCGACACACCCGAGTTGCCCGGCAGCATGGCTGCACGCACGGCACGGCGTGACAGGATCTCGCGGTCGACGTCGATGCCCATACGGTATTCCAGGTCACGGATGTCATCCGTCAGACCAAGGAACATGTCGTAGTAGGGCGATTCCGACGCAAACCGGACAAACCAGTCTGCCCGCATCATGGGCACCACGGCGCCGGTCGCCTGGGCGACAACGGCCAGCAGCGGATCGCTGGTCGGGTCGACGGCATAGGGGTAGACCTCTGCCAGCTCTTCCCAGGCTTCACGGCTGAAGCTCGCATCCGCGGACCCCTGGGTGAAGATACCGGTCGAGATCGAGTCCCAATCGTCTTCGGTCCAGTTGTAGTCACGGATGTCGATCCGCACCAGCGCACCTTCGGTGGCCGGGATCGGCGTCACGGGCACAACACGCGGACCATTCGAGATCGAGTTGATGAACTTGTTCAACGCCGAGTGCAGATAGTGCGTCGGGTTGCGCAGGGCACCGTCCTCGTTGCAGTCGATCTTGGCCAGGGTCGTGCGACCAAAGCTCAGGTAACGCATGTACGAGCGATCGAATTCGTCGACCCTGTTGATGTCCGACACCATCGCCAGAACAATCGCTTCACGCGATCCTCCGGCAAAGCGCGGCAGCGGCACGTCGATGGCCGGCTTTTGCGGAATACCGGTCTGCTGAACAACAGCAGGCTGAACCGCGGCAGCTGCGGGCTGCTTGCGGGCCTCGCCTTCGGCAACGATCCAACGGCGCAGAACGTCCAGTTCCTCGGCGCTGGGTTTCTTGCCGGTGGGCATGCGGTTGTTGAGGATCGATTCATAAAGCGGCGAGCCATCCGGATCACCGGGCTTCATGATGTTCTTGTCAAACGGCATGTCATCGATCGACCCGGTGTTGAACACACCCGAGTAGGTCTTGCCCGGACCGTGGCAGGCACGGCAGTAGGTTTCGATGAACTGATCGGCCTCTTTCTTCAAGGCCGGATCGACGGGCTTGGGACCCGAGGCCGCAGCATTCTGAACAACCGCCGGGGCCACTTCGACCTGCAGCGGGGCGTTCTTGGCCTCGCAGTGCGCGTCGACCTTTGACATCAGCGCGGGTGCGCCGGTCAGGTCGTCAATCGCCGATGCCACGGCAATCGCCGTTTCGCCGGGGTTCTGTTCACCCGGCTGGACATCGCGACGGCCGACAATCTGTTCGACCTGCTTGTCCTGGGTCTTGGCGGCGACAACGTCGCGGAACGGCGTGGGATCGACGTTCTTGCCGGTCAGGTAAGCATACATCGCGGCGCGATCGTCCACCGACAAGGCAGAGGTCGAGCGTGCAATACGGCGCATCGAGGCGCTGACCATCGGGTTGCCGTTCAGCTTCTTCGATTCGGCCATCGCCCCGATGATGAAGGCCTCGGCCCCGAACTGTTCCAGGCGGTTGCCGGCAATCGAAGGCGCATAATCGCCCAGCAGGCCGGTCTCGCCCTGGAAGGCACGCTCGTTGTCCAGCTTGTAGGTGAACCCAAAGCCGGTATCGCGCGGCGTGTGGCACTCGGCGCAGTGGCCTACGGCCTCGACCAGGTACTGACCACGCTGCAGCTGCTCGTCGTTCTTGGCAGGCAGCGGCTCGCGACCCGTGGACCACAGGTCGAGGATCGTCTGGCTGAGATAGCTGATGTTGTGCTCTTTCGAGGGCGCATCGCTTTGCGGCAACGTGGCAATGTAGCCGCGCAGATCAAGCACGTCTTCGGGCTTCATCCGGGCATAGGACGGATAGGGGAACACCGCACCGAAATAGGTGCGCCCATCCGGCGACTTGCCCCGCAGCACGGCGTTCAGGAAATCCGCGTTTGACCAGTTGCCCAGACCTTCGCCGGGATGAGCCGTGATGTTCGGTGCATAAAGCTCGCCGAACTTGGTGCGAATTTCGCGCCCGCCCGCCAGGATGTCATCAGCCCCGTCAACAGCGTGACAGGTGCCGCACCCGGCGGCAGAAAAGATCACCTTCCCGTTTTCAATGTTGGGTTGGTAGTCGTTGTAGACCCCTTGCGCAAATAAATCCTGCGCTGCCACCGGAGCGGCAAGGCACAAGGCCAGGGCCGTGGTTCCAAATCGATAACTGAGTTTCATTTTTTCAAATCCTTTCATCTGAATTCGAACTCCTCAAAGTGGACGCTTTTCGGATTGTTCCCCGAGGACTTGAGATCCTTCAGGATCGCCTCGCGCATCGGTGCCGGTCCGCAGAACCAGAACCCTGCATTCTTCATGTCGAATGGAACAAGCTCAGTGAGCTTTTCTGCCGAAAAACGACCCTCCTCCTTGCTGACGTAGAGCCGGAACTTGAAGCCCGGACAACGCTCTTCCGCTGCGCGGAACCGGTCGAGGCCGACGGCCTCTTCGGGTTTGTTCACGCAGTATACCATCTGGAACCGCCTTGTGTCATCGGCGGTCAGACTGTCGGCAAAGGTCAGGAACGGGGTGACCCCGATCCCACCTGCCAGCCAGACCTGACGATCCGGACCCCGGCGGTAGTCAAAGGCACCATAGCCGCCTTCTACCGTCATCTTGTCGCCGACCTCGACCAGGTCGCGCAGTCGACGCGTGTAATCGCCCAGCCCGCGGATCGAAAACTGGATGGACCCGTCTTCGCCAAAGCGCGACACGGTAAAGGGGTGCGGCTCTCGCAGGCCACGGCGCGCAATCGAGATCACGGCGAAGCGGCCCGGCCTGATGCGCTTGAAGCCCCGAACCGGCTCGGCATCGATGATCGTTGCCGCCGGGTGCTTTTCCACCTTTGAAATGATGTATGCCCGCGGCCGCATCGGCGCGAGGAACTGTGTGTAGATGAAGCTGATCACGCCGACGATCGCCCAGAAATTCAGGTACTGCGAGGCCAGCGCGTTCATGTTGAACGGGACCTTGACGAACAGCTGGTGGAACACGATCGCCAGAAAGACCACGCCCAGTGCGCGGTGCGACCAGCGCCACCAGTGATAGGGGATCAGGTCCCGGCGGATGTTCTTGAGACCCGGGATCTTTGACTGGAAGGGGAACTTCTTGAGCCAGCTGATCAGCAGCAGAACGACCAGGGGCCAGAACACAAGCTCGGCTACTTCCACCGAGGTGCGCGCCAAACCCGTTGCCGCGATCTGGCCATCGATGTCCAGCATGCCGACATTCTTGTGAAACAGGATCAGCGGCAGAACCAGGATTCCGATCCACTTGTGGCTGACATAAAGCCTGTCCAGACCGCCAAACCAACGCTCGACGTACTTGGGACGTGTGGCCAGAAACAGGTTGAACCCCATCAGGGTAAACGCCGAAGCGCCCGCGGACAGGGCCACGAGACTTTGCAGACTGGTGTTGCCGCCGCTCAGGAAAATAAGAGCGGTCGGAATGATGACGCCAAGCAAAAGTGGGACTGGCAGACCAAGCATGAGCGTTTCGATACCCCAAAAAAATTTAAATGTTTCAGTGACTCCCTGAAAGCAGCCTACCCAAACACGCAATAAAAACAAGGCTGGACACGCAAAGACACGCGCCAGACACAGCTTTAGAATGCCCTTAAGGAAAGCGCGGCGCCAGTCAGGTATACCCGCCTTCGCCGCGAACGGCGGGAATCACCCGCCGCGTCGGTCCGCCAAATAGGCCTCGAGGCGCGCAATCTGCGCCTCGGTCATCCGCAACCCCAGCTTGTTGCGCCGCCAGACAATATCAGCGGCCTTGCAGGCGAATTCATGATCGACCAGCCAGTCGACCTCGCGTGCGGTCAGGGTCGCGCCAAAGTCCTCGCCCATGTCATCAGCGGATGTGGCGCCGGCCAGGACGTCTTGCGCTTCCGTGCCGTAGGCCCGTACCAGCCGCCAGGCCCAGTCAGGCGTCAGGAAGGGATATGCGGCCTGCAGGTCAGCAACCAGAGCATCGAAGCCGTCCACGGGAAAGTCCCCACCGGGAAGGGCGACACCCGCCGTCCATTGGCCCGGAGTGCCCGGAAAATAGGGCAGGATCTTTTCCAGCGCCGACTCAGCCAGCCGCCGATAGGTTGTGATCTTGCCGCCAAAGACGTTCAGCACCGGCGCCCCGCCGTTTTCGTCGACCTTCAACGTATAGTCCCGCGTCGCCGCCGTGGCCGAGCTGGCCCCGTCATCATAAAGCGGGCGCACCCCGGAATAGGTCCAGACCACGTCCTCAGCCGTCAGGCCCTGCTTGAAGTAGGACGAGGCGAACTGCAGCAGGTAGTCGCGCTCGGCATCGGTGCAGGTCGGGCGCAGAGACGGGTCGCTGTGTTCCTGATCGGTTGTGCCGATCAGGGTAAAGTCACGCTCATAGGGGATCGCAAAGATGATCCGACCGTCGGTGCCCTGAAAGAAATAACATTTGTCATGGTCGAACAGCCGCCTGGTCACGATGTGGCTGCCGCGCACCAGCCGCACGTTCTCGCGCGAGTTCAGGCCCAGCTTGGCGTGGATCACATCGCCAACCCAGGGTCCCGCCGCATTGACCAGCATCCGTGCCCGCACCTGCTGCGTCTCGCCAGTGTCGACATCGCGCAGGTCAATGGTCCAATGATCGTCGGTGCGGCGGGCCGAGGTGACCTCGGTCCGGGTCAGCACCTTTGCCCCCCGCGCCTGCGCGTCGCGGGCGTTCAGGACGACCAGACGCGAATCCTCGATCCAGCAGTCCGAATATTCATAGGCCCGCTCAAAGCGGTCCTGCAGCGGCGCGCCTTCGGGGCCGGTGACAAGATCGACCGTCTTGGTGCCCGGCAGGATCGCGCGCCCCCCAAGATTGTCATACATGATCAGCCCTAACCGGATCAGCCAGGCCGGGCGACGGCCCTTCATCCAGGGCATCACAAAGCTCAGCAGGCGCGAGGTCGGTGTCGAGTTCTCGAACCGCATGTCGCGGTGATAAGGCAGCACAAAGCGCATCGGCCAACTGATGTGGGGCATGGCGCGCAGCAGGGTTTCACGCTCGATCAGCGCTTCGCGCACGAGGCGGAACTCGAAGTATTCCAGATAGCGCAGCCCGCCGTGAAACAGCTTGGTCGAGGCGCTGGAGGTCGCCGAGGCCAGATCATCACGTTCGGCCAGCGTGACGCTTAGCCCCCGTCCCGCCGCGTCGCGGGCGATGCCGCAGCCATTGATGCCGCCGCCGATGATGAAGAGATCGGTGATGTCCTGCGCCATGATCCGTGCCTTTTCTGGTGTTGCGCGCAGCGAAAGCATGGTTTCGGGTGAGTCGTCAATTTTTTAGTTTCGCTTTTCTTCGTTTTGTGTTCTTTTTTGGAAAATACGAACACTTTTGGCGGACTATTACGACTAAAGTCATCGCCTCCAGCCCAATACGAGCAAAAGAGAACGCAAACGTGAGCCAAACCCTGCGCCATCCGCAAATCCTGCAACTCGCCCGCGAACAGGGGCGCGTCATGGTCGAGGATCTGGCCAGCCACTTTGGCGTCACGGTCCAGACCATCCGCCGCGATCTGACCGATCTGGCGGATGCGGGAAAGCTGGACCGGGTGCACGGCGGGGCCGTTCTGCCCTCGGGTGTGCGCAACATCGGCTACGAGGATAGGCAGGGCCTGAACGAGGCCGCCAAGGCCGCCATCGCCGCTGCCTGTGTGCAGCACATTCCGAACGGCGCCTCGCTGTTTCTGAACATCGGCACCACGACCGAGGCCGTCGCGCGCGCCCTGTCGGAACACCGCGACCTGCTGGTTGTGACCAACAACATGAACGTCGCCCGCCAGCTGTCAGGCCACGCGGATTGCGAGGTGGTCGTCACCGGCGGCACATTACGCGCGGCAGACGGCGGGCTGACCGGCCCGCTGGCCGAGGCGGCCATCCGTCAGTTCAAACTGGATTTTGCCGTGATCGGCTGTTCGGCGCTGGACGAAGACGGGGACCTGCTGGATTTCGACAGCGCCGAGGTACAGGTCAGCCAGGCGATCCTGGCGCAGGCCCGCCAGCGCATCCTGGTGGCGGACCAGACCAAATTTCAGCGCAAGGCGCCCGCACGCATCGGCTCGATGCAGGGGCTTGACCGGGTGATCACCGACGCCCCCCTGCCCCGGCCCCTGGAACAGCGGTGCCGCGATTGGGGCACCGGGGTCGAGGTCGCGCGCCCGGCGGGTTAGGCGCCGCTGACGGCGGCTTCGGCAAAGGTTGCCATGCCGTTGTGGCACTCCAACGCCGCGCGCAGAATGTTCAGCGCCAGCGCCGCGCCCGAGCCTTCGCCAAGCGCCATCTCGAAATCGAGGATCGGGGCTTGGTCCATCGCCTCCAGCAGTTTGCGGTGCCCCGGCTCTGCGCTGCGATGGCCAACCAGGCAATGGGCCAGCAGTTCGGGATCAGCTTTGAAAAGCGGCGCGGCAGCGGCGGTGCAGATGTAGCCATCCAGAATGACCGGAATGCGGTGCGCCCGTGCGGCCAGCACCGCGCCGCAGATCGCCGCCTGTTCGCGCCCACCCAAAGCGGCCAGTTGCTCGAGCGCTGGCAGGCCACCGTGCAACGCCACCGCCTTGGCAATGACCTGCGCCTTCAGCGAGACGCCCTCGGCATCCGACCCGGTGCCCCGACCCGCCCAATCCGCGGCCTCGCCGCCAAAGGCACCCAGCGCCAGCGCCGCCGCGATGGTCGAGTTGCCGATGCCCATTTCGCCGAGGATCAGCACATCAGCATCCGCGTCGACGGCCTCGGCCCCCTGCCGCATCGCGCTCAGACACTCGTCAGCCGACATGGCCGCCGTTTCCGAGATATCCGCCGTCGGGCGGTCCAGCTCGATCGCCACCACGCCCAGCTCTGCGCCCGCAACGCGGCAGAGTTGGTTGATCGCGGCACCGCCCGACTGAAAGTTCGCGACCATCTGCACGGTCACTTCCTGCGGAAAGGGGTTCACGCCCTGCGCGCAGACCCCGTGGTTGCCCGCAAAGACCAGCGCCTGAGCCTTGGCTATCACCGGGCGCGCATCGCCGCGCCACCCGGCCATGAACTCGGCCAGATCCTCCAGCCGCCCCAGCGCACGCGGCGGTTTGGTCAGCTCCATCTGACGGGCACGCGCGGCCTCGGCAGCATCGGCATCAAACGCGGGCATGGCCGCGGCCGAGGCCAACAGCACGTCAAAGGACGAAAAGTCAGGGAAGGTGGTCATTTGGTTTCACTCTTATCGGGTATCCAGAGACAGTCAGAAAGACCTCGTCGCAGGCCTGCGCGATGGTCTGGTTCATCCAGCCCGCCGCATCGCGATAGGCGCGAGCCAGGGCGTTTTCGGGGACGATGCCGGCGCCGACCTCGTTGGTCACAAAGACCACCGGGGCGTTGAGCGTGGGCAGCAGCGCCGCCAGCGCCGCGCCCTCGGTGCGCCAGTCACGGTCGGCGAACATCAGGTTCGACAGCCAAAGCGTCAGGCAATCCACCAGCCGGGGCTGGGTGTCGCTGCCTTGCAGAGCCGCGCACAGATCCAAAGGCGCATGCAGGTTGGTCCACTCGGGGCCCCGTCGCGCCTGATGCAGGGCAATCCGCTGCGCCATCTCGTCGTCCAGCGCCTCGGCCGTGGCGATATAGGTCGCGTGGCCCGTCAGGCCCAGCGTCACACGCTCGGCATAGGCGCTTTTTCCAGAACGCGCGCCGCCTGTGATGAGAATGGCTTTGTTCATGGGCGGCACAGAAACCATGTTTGCGCGCAGGGCGAAACCCCGGAAACGACGCGCGGCAGGCCGCTTACGCCCCGGCGCCCAGTTCGACGACCGTCAGTTCAGGCGGCACCCCCCATCGGAACGGCACGCCCGAACAGCCCAGCCCGCCAGAGACAACAAGGTTCCGATTGCCGATCTGATGGTGTCCATAAGCGAACCGGGTGCCGTGCAGCGAGGGCACGATCTGTGGCCGGCCTCCTATCAGGATCTGGCCGCCGTGGGTGTGGCCCGAGAGGGTCAGATCAACGGTGTCGCGCAGCTCGGTGAAGATGTCGGGCTCATGGGCCAGCAGGATTGTGAACCGATCACGCGGCGCGTCATCCAGCGCCCGCCAAAGGTCATGTGCCCCCATGATCGGCCGCTTGAACCGGCGGTGAAAGGCGCGCTGGCTGTCGATGCCGGCAAGTGTGATCGGGTTGCCGTTCACCTGCAGGGTCGTGAAGCTGTTGTTGAGTGTCGGAATTCCTGCTTGTGCAAAGGCCCGGTGCCACAGCGTCTCTTCGAGCTGTCCTTTCTTGGCCGCCGGATCGTCGTGCCAATCATGATTGCCGAAAACCGCATAGCGGCCCAGGGGCGCATCCAACCGTGCCAGCTGACGCGCGACTTCGGTCGGCACCACAGCGCGCCGGTTGATGCCAAGCCCCACCAGATAATGCGCAACATAGTCCCCCATCAGGGCGATCAGATCCCCGCCCAGCGCATTGGCCTGATCGACGATGCGCGCGATCTTCGCGGGTTGCATCCAGGGCCACGAGGCATGCAGGTCCGAGACCATGACGATCTTCAACCGCGCGCCAACGGGCCAGCGCGGCAGGGACAGTCGATAGGTCTGGACGCGCACCGGATCGGTCATGTGTCGCTCAGCACCTGCGGATCCAGAAAGGCCTCGACCGCGGCGGTGGCCATCACGGTGACGTTGCCGGTGTCGGGGTTGGTCACATCCAACCCGCCGGGTACCGCTTTGACCGTCACGGTGCCGCGCGGCAGATGCGCCTTCAGCGCCTCGCAATCCACCTGATCGGGCGCCTGCACCCCGATGGTGACCTTCACCTGCATCATCTCGTGGGCAATGCCCAGCGTGCCGAACATCGGGATGGTGCTGTGACGTATCGCATCCTCGATCGCGCGGGCAGCGGCCTTGGTATAGTCCTGACCGTACTGGCTGTTGCCCATGCCCATTTCGATGATGAAGCGCTGGGTCATTCCGCGCCCTCCATTTCAAAACTGACCGAGATCGCGACATTGGCGATGACCGTCGGTTTGCCGCCATCGCTGCGCGGCACGTCAAGACCGCCGTGCCGGGCTGTCACGCTGACCTGGCCATAGGGAAAGACCTCGGCCACCTTTGCAATATCGACCGCCTCGGGTTGCTGCACGCCCACCTCAACATCGATCATCATCGCGCTTTTGTCGCGGCCCAGCAGCTCGGCCAGGTTGATCGAGTTGTGCCACAGCGCGTCCTGCACCGCGCGCACGGCGGCCTGGGTATAATCCTGTCGGCGCAGGGACGTGCCCATGCCGAACTCGGTCAAGAATCGTTTCTTGGGCATCGGTCCCCCACGCACCACTGGTTCTGGTGCAGTGCGTAAGACCTATCGCGACGCACCGCCACCGGGAAAAGATAAACCTCAATCTGTTTCGCATTTCGTAACAGGTATTCCGGCACCGCACGCCCACAAGGCGAAAGGCAGAGCCTGTGCCAAATTCTCGCGCTTTTTTGTCATCCGGGTTTGATCCTGAATTGCGATCCGGTCCACACATGTGACCAAACGCGGTGCCAAGGACCAAGTGCCATGCTGAGCAACAAGACCTTTGACGAAATCAAACCGGGCGACACGGCCGAGATCCGGCGGCTGGTGACCGTCGATGACCTGATCGTCTTTGCCAATGTCTCCGGCAATCATAACCCGATGCACCTGCATGACCTGGACGGCGACGGCGATGGCAGCCCCGAGGCGGTGGCGCCGGGGCTTTTCGTGGGCTCGCTGATCAGCGCGGTGCTGGGCAACGTGATGCCCGGCGCGGGCACGCTCTATCGCAGCCAGTTCTTCGAGTTCGTGCACCGCGCCCATGCGGGGGACGAGGTCAAGTCGCGTGTCACCGTCATCAGCAAGAACGACCACGACGGCACCGTGACGCTGGAAACGCAAGTGCGGCGCTGCTGTGATGACGCCCTGATCCTGACGGGTCAAGCCGTGGTCGAGGCCCCCCGCCATCGGCTTGAGATCGAAGAGCACGCCCTGCCCGGCCTGATCGTTCAGCGACACCGCCATTTCGAAGCGCTGCTGGAACAGGCCCAACCGCTGCGTCCGCTCAAGACAGCCGTGGTCTGCCCCGACGAGCCGAATTCGCTGGGCGGCGCGCTGCTGGGGCGCAAGCACACGCTGATCGACCCTGTTTTTGTGGGCGACGCGGAAAAGATCGCCAAGGCCGCGCGCGAGATGGGCGAAGATATCTCGGACATCGAGATCCATCACGAGCCCGACGACCATGCCGCCGCCACGCGGGCCGTGGCTCTGATCAATGCCGATGGGGCCGAGGCGCTGATGAAGGGACATCTGCACACCGATGAGTTGCTGAAACCGGTGATCAAACGCGACACGGGCCTGCGCGGCCGCCGGCGGCTGAGCCATGTCTTTGTCATGGACGTGCCGGGCCTGTCACATCCCCTGCTGGTGACCGATGCCGCGATCAACATCGCGCCGGACCTGCGCACCAAGACCGACATCGTGCAGAACGCCATCGACCTGGGCCGCTCGATCGGGATGCAGACCCCCAAGGTGGGCATCCTGTCGGCGGTCGAAACCGTGAACCCCGATATCCCCTCGTCCGTCGACGGCGCGCTGTTGTCCAAGATGGCCGAGCGCGGCCAGATCCGGGGCGGTGTCGTGGATGGCCCCCTGGCGATGGACAATGCGGTCGACATGGCGGCCGCGCGGACCAAGGGCATCACCTCTCCGGTGGCGGGTCAGGCCGAAATTCTGGTCGTACCGAACCTCGATGCTGGCAATATGTTGGCCAAGCAGCTGGCCTATATTAGCCGTGCCGAAGGGGCCGGGCTGGTCATGGGCGCGCGTGTTCCGATCATCCTGAACAGCCGTGCAGACGATGAAATGGCCCGGTTGGCAAGTTGCGCCGTGGCCGCCCTGCACCACGCGCGGATGAGCGGAGCGCTGTAGATGTCTCATGTCCTGACCCTGAATGCCGGGTCATCGTCGCTGAAGTTTGGCCTGTTCACCAAGGACACGGCCCCAAAGGCGCTGGCCACGGGCCTGATTGGCGCCATCGGCGGTGCCGCGACTTTTCAGCTGGAAGATGCCCAGGGCAGCGTCCTGACCCGGGGCGACATGTCGCCCAAGGATGGCACCACACATGCCTCGTCCTTGTCGGCCGCGCTGAAAGAGCTGATGGCAAGGTTTCCGGATGCAGACGTGCGCGCGGTCGGCCACCGCGTCGTGCACGGCGGGCAGCACCATGCCGAACCGGTGATTCTGGACAACGAAACCGTTGACGGTCTTGCGGCGCTGACGCCCTTTGCGCCGCTGCACCAGCCGCACAATCTGGCGGGCATCCACGCCGCACAGGTGGCCTTTCCCGACGCGGTGCAAGTGGCCTGCTTCGACACCGCCTTTCACCGCAACCATCCCTTCGTGAACGACACCTTCGCGATCCCGCGCCGGTTCTACGACAAGGGCGTCCGCCGCTATGGCTTTCACGGGCTGAGCTATGACTACATCTCGGGCGAGATGGAGCGCATTGCCCCGCACCTGCTCGCCGGACGCGTGGTGGTGGCGCACCTGGGCAATGGCGCCTCGATGTGCGGGATGCTGAACGGGCGCAGCATGGCCTCGACCATGGGGTTCTCGGCGCTGGACGGCCTGCCGATGGGCACGCGCTCGGGGCAGCTGGATCCCGGCGTGATGCTCTATCTGCTGGACCAGGAGGGGCTGAGCACGGCCGAGGTTTCGGACCTGCTGTACAAGCAATCGGGGCTGCTGGGTCTGTCGGAACTGTCAAATGACATGCGCGCCCTGCTGGCCTCGGACGATCCGAAGGCGCGTGAGGCCGTCGAATACTTCGTCTTCCGCATTCGACGCGAGCTGGGCGGGCTTGCGGCGGCCCTGCAGGGGCTGGACGCGCTGGTCTTCACCGGCGGCATTGGCGAAAACGCACGCGAAATACGCGCCCGCGTCTGCGCCGGCATGGCCTGGCTGGGGATCGAACTGGACGAGGCCCGCAACATGGCCAACGAAACGCTGATCAGCTCGGACTTCAGCCGGACGCGTGTCATGGTGGTGCCCACCAACGAAGAGCTGGTCATCGCCCGCGCCGCTGTCGATCTGGTGTAACGCGCCTGATCAGATCATGACAACCAGTTGAAAGGGCCGCGCCGATTTGGCCCTTCGACATTCCAAGAATGCCATGTGTATGGTCACCCCGACTGCACGGAGACCCCGCCATGACGGATCAGACAGCTGCCCCGACCCGCGACAGCCGGTTGAAGTATTTTCATGTCACGTTCTTTGCCTGCGTGATGGGGCTGGCGGGCCTTACGCTGGCACTGCATCGGGCCGAGGCGCATTTTCAGGTGCCGCAGGTTGCCTCGCTGGTGGCGCTGGTACTGACGATTGCCGCCTTTGTCGCCGTGGCGGGGCTCTTCTGCCTCAAGGCCATCCGCTATCCCCAAGCCCTGCACGAGGAATGGCACCACCCGGTCAAGATGGCCTTTTTCCCGGCCATCTCGATCTCTTTGCTGCTGGTCGGCACGGCCCTTCGCATGCTTGACCCAAGGGTGGCCGAAATCATCTGGCTGTCTGGTGTCTCGCTGCAGGCGATCCTGACCTTTGCCGTGATCACCGGCTGGATCGGAGGCCGCGCCTTCCAACCCGCGCAGATGACACCCGCCTGGTTCATCCCGGCAGTTGGCAACGTGGTCGTGCCGCTGTCGGGGGTCGGTTTCGGCTATATCGAACTGTCGTGGTTCTTTTTCTCGCTTGGCCTGATCTTCTGGATCATCCTGCTGACCCTGGTCGTGAACCGCCTGATCTTTCACAACCCCCTGCCCGGCAAGCTGCTGCCGACTCTGGTGATCCTGATCGCCCCGCCCGCGCTGGCCTTCCAGGACTGGATGCTTTTGACCGGGGGGCAGATCGACCCCTTTGCGCGCATCCTGTTCTATGGCGCGCTCGTCTTTGCGATTATCGTCGCCATCCAGGCCCGCAGCTTTGCCAAGCTGCCCTTTGCCCTGTCCTGGTGGGCACTCAGCTTCCCAGTGGCCGCCTTGACGGTGGCAACACTGGGCTATGCCGAGGCCACAGGCATCGCCTTTTTCGACGGGCTGTCACTGGTGTTTCTGACGCTATTGGTCTGCATACTGGCGGGGCTTGTCGCCCGGACGGCGCTGGCCATCGCGCGGGACGAGGTCTGCCACCCCGAGTGAGGTCAGGCCTCGAGCACCATCGAGGTCGGCAGTTCCGCCTCGACAATGCGTATGGCGTTCGGGATATCGTTTTCCAGCGCCTTGCGTTCTGCGGACACCGGATCAAACCCCTGATCCAGCCATCGCTGGATCAAGCGGTCCTGCAGCACCTCGCGCGAGGCCCTAAGCCGGACCGAGAACCGCCAATAGGTCAGTAGATCCCGCCAGCCCGGCGCGTCAAAGGCCAGGTAGTTGCCTTCGACCACCACGATCTCGATGTCGTCCTTGACCACAATGCTGCCCGCGATCGAGCGATCAAGGTCGCGGTCAAACGAAGGAAGGATCACTTCACCGCCTGAGCGCAGCCGGGACATGGCGAAGAGGAAGCCCTGCAGATCAAAGGTCTCGGGCGCGCCCTTGCGGGCCAGCATGCCCCGTTCGGCCAGAACCGTGTTGTCCAGGTGAAACCCGTCCATCGGCACCAGCTTGGCCCGCGCGCCGTCGGCTTGCAGCGCGTCCACCAGGGCCTCGGCGAGGGTCGACTTGCCCACCGCCGGAGGTCCGGCGAGTGCCACCAGGGACCGTCCGGTCCAGGGCCGCACCGCCTGCATCTTGTCGGTGATGATCCGGGCAAGCGTGCCCGGATCGCGAGGTGCGGGTGTCATGCGGCCTTGGCTTCTTCGGGCGGCTCTTTCGCACCGGTCATGAAGGCCACGGCGTCGGACATGGTGTAATCCTTTGGATTGATCACACACAGTCGCTTGCCCAACCGGTGGACGTGGATCCGGTCCGTCACCTCAAAGACATGGGGCATGTTGTGGCTGATCAGGATGATCGGGATGCCCCGCGATTTCACATCCTGGATCAGCTCAAGCACCCTGCGGCTTTCCTTGACCCCCAACGCGGCGGTTGGTTCGTCAAGAATGATGACCTTGGATCCAAAGGCCGCCGCACGGGCCACAGCCACGCCCTGACGCTGACCACCCGACAGGGTTTCGACCGCCTGGTTGATGTTCTGGATCGTCATCAGCCCCAGCTCAGACAGCTTTTCCCGCGCAAAGTCCTGCATCTTCTTCTTGTCGAGCTGTTTGAACATCGAGCCCATGATGCCGGATTTGCGCAACTCGCGCCCCATGAACATGTTGTCGGCAATCGAAAGTGCCGGGCTCATGGCAAGCGTCTGGTACACGGTCTCGATCCCGTGCTTGCGCGCGTCGATTGGCGAGTGAAAGTTCACTTTCTGCCCCTCGAGGAACACATCGCCCTGGTCTGGGATCACCGCGCCGCACAGCGCCTTGATCAGGGTCGATTTACCCGCGCCGTTGTCGCCGATGACGCCCAGGATTTCACCCGGCATGAGCTCGAAGTCGCAATTGTCCAGCGCGGTGACTTTGCCGTAGCGTTTCGTCAGGCCAGTTGCGGAAAGAATAGGTCCCATTATCCTGTCACCTTTCTGATCCATTGGTCGATGGTCACGGCGCCGATGATCAGCATGCCGATCAGCATGAAGGTCCATTGCGGATCCGCGCCCGCCATTCTGAGCCCCAGCTCGAACACACCCACGATCAGCGCGCCAAAGAAGGCACCCACGATCGAGCCGCGTCCGCCGAAGAGTGAGATGCCGCCGATCACCACGGCCGTGATGGCCTGGATGTTGCCGACAACACCGGTCGAGGCCGATGGCGAGACCGAACTGAAGCGCCCGATCATGACCCAGGCCGCCAGGGCACAGATAAAGCCCGCCAGCATGTAGACCGACATCAGCGTCTTGTGGACATCAACCCCGGCAAGCTCTGCCGCCTCGGGGTCGTCCCCCACCGCGTAAACATGCCTGCCCCAAGCGGTAGATCGCAGCATATAGGCAAGGACGATCACAAGCAGCACCATGAGGATCACACCAAAGGTAAAGGTCGCCCCGCCGAATTTGATCTTGGTCCCGAGGAACTGCAGGAATGCGGCCTGTTCGGCAATGTCCTGGCTGCGCAGTGTTTCGTTTGCGGAATAGAGGTAGTTCGCGGCAAGCACGATCTGCCACATGCCAAGCGTCACGATAAAGGGCGGCAGCTTGACCCGGCTGACCAGCCATCCGCTGATCGCCCCGAGCATGGTGCCGACAGCCAGTCCGATGCCGACGGCGATCGGTGCCGGGATCCCGTAACGGAAGCTGAACTGTCCCATGATCACGGTGCAAAAGACAGCAATCGCCCCGACCGACAGGTCGATGCCTGCCGTCAGAATGATCAGCGTTTGCGCCGCTGCCAAGACACCCACGATTTGAACCTGTTGAAGGATCAGCGTCAGTGCGAATGGCGAAAAGAACTTTGACCCCAAGAGGATCCCGAAAATCGCGATTGCGAAGATCAAAACGATCAGCGGCACAAGCGCCGGCGTGACATGCAACGCATGCTGCAGCCGACCAATCCAGCCTTTGTGCTGGTCTTCGAATTCGGCCACGGTCTGCGACGCGTCTTCGATAACCTTTTCGAATTCTTGTGTGGATGCCATCCCAAGCTCCTTCCATGAGCTCGCCCTCGGTCTCTCTTCCGATGGGCAGATACACCAAGGGCGGGCCTGAGCCCGCCCTCAGCACTTCAGGCAATATGATTGCCGATTTCAGGTTTCAAATTAACCCCAGCAGAGGTTCATGCCCTCTTCGACCGACAGCGACTCGATGCCGTCGATCGGCTCGGCGGCAACAAGGCCAACGCCGGTGTCGAGGAAGTTCTTGCCCTCGGTGTTGGCGGGCAGCGTGCCGTCCTTGGCGAACTGGGCAATCGCTTCGATGCCAAGTGACGCCATCAGCAGCGGATACTGCTGCGAGGTCGCCGCGATCACACCGTCGGCAACATCCTGAATGCCCGGGCAGCCGCCGTCGACCGAAACGATGGTCACATCACCTTCGCGGCCGATCGCCTTCAGCGCTTCGTAAGCGCCTGCGGCGGCGGGTTCGTTGATCGTGTACACGACGTTGATGAACGGATCCTGCGCCAGGCAGTTTTCCATCGCGGTCCGGCCACCTTCGGCGTTGCCGGCGGTCACTTCGTTGCAGATGATGCGCGAGTCGTCTTCATCGCCCCACTTGGCCGGGTCCTTCATGTCGATGCCAAAGCCGCTCAGGAAGCCCTGGTCGCGCAGAACGCCCACGGTCGGCTGGCTGATGGCCAGGTCAAGCATCGCAATCTTGGCGTCGGCCGCCGCATCGCCCAGCTTGGCCGCGGCGTATGCGCCGATCAGCTCACCTGCCAGGAAGTTGTCAGTGGCAAAGGTCGCGTGAGCCGCGTCGATCGGCTCCAGCGGGGTATCAAGTGCGATGACCAGCAGACCGGCCTCTTTTGCCTGTTCAACCGAAGGAACAATGGCTGCGGTGTCGGATGCCGTCAGCAGAATACCCGAAGCGCCATCCGCAATGCAGGTCTCGATCGCGGCCACCTGGCTTTCGTTATCGCCATCGATCTTGCCCGAATAGGACTTCAGCGACACACCCAGCTCTTCGGCCTTGGCGGCGGCGCCTTCGCGCATTTTCACGAAGAAGGGGTTGGTGTCGGTCTTGGTGATCAGACATGCGCTGACGCCATGGCCGCCTGCAAATGCGCTGCCTGCCATTGCAGTCATGGCCAGCGCCGATGCGCTCAGAAGATGAGTAAGTTTCAAAGTGCGTCCTCCCAGATGCTATGTCGTTGGATTGCCCAACAGAGACTCCGCCGATTTGGTCTTGGCGTCGCCTTGACATAACCATCTGCAGATTCGCCTCGTCTGTCAATAAATAAATCATAGTGAATTATTATTGACAGACGAGACACGGACCCGCATGCTGAGCAGGCAAGGAGGATCGTCATGGAGTCCACGACGACGCCGCTGCCCGAGAATCGCGGAACCAACGCGGCCGGGATGCGTGCGCACAATGAACGGCTGGTTTTGTCGTTGGTCAGACGCGAAGGCGCTTTGCCCAAGGCCGAGATCGCGCGAATGACCGGACTTTCGGCCCAGACCGTATCCGTGATCATGCGCGCGTTGGAAAACGATGGCCTGCTGGCGCGTGGCGAACCTGTCAGAGGCAAGGTCGGGCAACCTTCGGTGCCGATGCGCCTTTCACCCGAAGGGGCCTATTTCTTTGGTTTGAAAATCGGACGGCGCAGCAGCGACCTGATCCTGATCGACTTTCAGGGCAAGGTTCAGGCCCGCGCCCAGATCACCTATCGCTATCCAACGGCAGCCGCGACTCTCAAGTTTGCGGTAGACGCTTACGATCAATTGCGTGCCCAATTGACGCCCGCCCAGCGCGAACGCATTTACGGCATGGGCATCGCGATGCCCTATCAGCTGTGGGATTGGGCCAATACGCTTGGCGTCCCCGAAGACGACATGACGCCGTGGCGGGATCTCGATATCCGCGGGGCGCTTGAGGACCACACGGGTTTGCCGGTGCTCCTTCAAAACGACGCCACGTCGGCCTGCGGGGCCGAGTTGATGTTGGGCGAACACAAAGCGCTGCCGGATTTTCTGTACTTCTACCTGGGGTATTTCATCGGCGGCGGCCTGGTTCTGAACAATCGCGTGTTTACCGGCCCTTCGGGAAATGCCGGGGCATTGGGATCGATGCCCGTTCCGATTGGCAGACGCATCGGTCAGTTGATCGATGTTGCGTCGTTGCGGTTGCTCGAAAGCATGCACGAAGAGCGCGGACTTGAAACCGCCTGGCTGTGGCATTCGCCCGAAGCCTGGACCGTAGATCAGGACGCACTGGACGACTGGATCGCCGGGGCGGCCAGGGGCATTGCGTTCAGCATCACGGCGGCGACCAGCACGGTGGATCTGAGCCACGCGGTCATTGACGGATGGATGCCCTTGTGGCTGCGCACCCGCCTGACCGAGGCAACGCAGGATGAACTGAACCGCTTTGACCTGTCAGGCATCGTGGCCCCAACGGTTTTGCCGGGAACAGTCGGCCCGGATGCCCGAGCACTGGGCGCGGCCTGCCTGCCCCTGTCTCGCAAGTTCGCCGTCGAAGCCCTAGGCTAGGGGCAACCCGAGCGACCGAAAGATGCATGTTCAGTCCACTTTTGGACGACTCGCGCCCAAAAATCAGGCAATCCCTGCGACACCACCCCCGATTTCGCTGCGCTGCAGCAAATGAACGCTTGCCAGATAGGTCAGCTTTCCAGACTTTATGCCCGTCACCTGCAGCAAGGGAGGGGCAGCGGCGTGACGGCACACCAGCCGAAGGAGAGCCCCATGTGTCTGACACTCGAAGCCCTTGCCGTCTTTCTGAACATCCTCGGAACGGACATTGTGACCACCGAACCCGGCGTCATCACGATCAATGCCGAAACTGCCCCGGCCGTTTGGGTTGCCGCAGGCGATCTGTGGTGCACGCAGGCCCCGCAGCAGGAATTTGCGACCCGGATTGCTCTGCTCAAGTAGACCCATCCCATCCCCGGCCCTTGCGCAGGGATGACCTTATGCGTCATGTGCCTATTGGAAAGCGGGGTGCAAGATGGCGTTTCTGGATGAACTGCAAGCCAGTGTTGGCGACAAATGGGTGCTTCAGGGCGAGGACGCGGCACCGTTTCTCAGCGATCTGAAGGGACCGAAAGGCCCTGCGCTGGCCGTGGTCCGCCCGGGCGACACCGAACAGGTCGCCGCCGTTGTCGCGCTCTGCCATGCCCATGACGTCGCGATTGTACCGCAAGGCGGCAACACGAACATCTGCCGCATGGCCGTACCCGAACCAGACCAGCCCTCGATCGTGCTGTCGCTGTCGCGTATGAACCGCGTGCTGGACGTCGACGCCGCCTGCTACAGCCTGACCGCCGAGGCCGGTTGCCTGCTACAGGTCGCGCAAGAGGCCGCGGCCGAGGCCCATCGCTGCTTTGCACCCGACTGGGGCGCGCGGGGAACGGCCACCATAGGTGGCGCCATCGCGACCAACGGCGGCGGGTTGAACGTCATCCGCTATGGCACCACCCGCGACCAGATCCTTGGGCTGGAGGTCGTGCTGCCGGACGGGCAGATCTGGAACGGGCTGCGTGCCCTGCGCAAGGACAACTCGGGCTATGATCTGAAACAGATGTTCATCGGCTCAGAGGGCACGCTAGGCGTTGTCACCAAGGCCGTCTTCAAGCTGCACCCCGCCCAGCCGATCTCGCAATCGGCCATGGCAGTGCCTGCCGACATGTCCCGAATGATGGATCTGCTGGAGCTGGCCCGCGACATCGGCGGCGACCGGCTGACGGCCTTCGAGTTGATGTCGGGGCTGCTGATCGACAAGGCGCTGGCGCGCTACCCCGACCTGCGGCACCCCATGCAGACACGGGCGCCCTACTACCTGCTGGTCCGGTTCTCTGACAAGGACGAGGTCTCGGACACCATGATGACCTTCATGGAGCAGGCGCTGGAAGGCGAGCTTCTGGAGGACGCGATCATCGCCCAATCCGGCGCGCAAGAGGCCAATATCTGGGAACTGCGCGAACAGATGATCCCGCATCAGTACTTCATCCATCACGGTTACAAATGGGATGTCTCGGTCCCGATAAGCCGCATGGCAGATTTCATCGCCCAAATTGAAGACATCGCCCGCGACAAGGCGCCCGAGGCTGCGCTGTGCATCTCGGGCCATATCGGCGACGGCAACATCCACCTGGACATCTTCCCCGAGATCCCCAAAGGACCCGAATTCGATGCGCTTGGGCATATCCTGCTCCCACTGGTTGATCAGCTGATCTGGTCAATGGGTGGGTCCATCGTCGCCGAACATGGTGTCGGCTCGGAATTCACGGATCGGATGCGCCAGCAAAAACCTGCGGTTGAATACGCGATGATGCAGGGCGTCAAGGCGATGCTTGATCCCAAGGGGCTGATGAACCCGGGAAAGCTGTTGCAGCCCGATTAACGGGTTTCCTGGATCGACTCGATGTATTCGAGCAGGGCCACCAGCTTGCGCGGGGTCGGCGTCTGGCGACCGTCTCCGCTGTCAAAGGGCACCTCGTCGCCTTCGAGCAGCACCCCGAACTCCGGCATCCCCGGCCCATCCATATCCGACCGCGCATAGCCGTCGATGATCGACATGACCTTGGCCTTGGGGAAGCTGTTGTTGTGACGCACCGCGATCAGGGTCAGATCCTTGGGCGCCTTGGCCATGGCCCGCGCCATGGGCCCATCGCCCTTGCCGTTTGCCCCGTGGCACGCGGCGCAATTGGCCTGGTACAGACCACGCCCGTCCTGCGCTTGCGGCATCTCGCTGACCTGGCACGCAGCCAGCGTGCCCAGTCCAAGGGACATGGCAAGGAAGCGAAGGACCATCGGCTTTCTCCAGTTTGGCATCTCGAGTACGGCGTCTCGCAACTCTGCGGCGCGAGTTCAAGTCTCAAACCAGAGTGGAGGCGAAAACCATGACATGGGTCAATGCACCGTGGGCAGAAACTCAGGCCGATCTGGCGTTTGCCTGCAAACAGGGTAACGTGCCCGCCAAACGACCACGTCCCGGAGACCCGCCCCATGCCCATCTACGCTGTCACAATGCTTATCGCGGGCATTGGCATTCCCGTTCTGGCCGCGCTCAACGCGGCGCTTGGCCTGCGATTGGGCTCACCCTATGCAGCAAGCGTGGTGCTTTTTGCCGTTGCCCTGACGACGGTGACAGTGGTCTTTGTGCTGAGCGGAGCCAAGGGCCTGGGAGGCATGGCGCAGGCCCCAAAGCACCTGTTCCTCGCGGGATGCCTCGTGGCCTTTTACGTCCTGTCGATCACCTATGTTGCGCCCAAATTCGGCGTCGGCAACGCGGTGTTCTTTGTCCTGCTGGGACAGTTGATCAGCGCCGCTGCGATCGACCACTTTGGCCTTTTCGGCGCGCAGGTCAGTCCGCTGTCCTTGACCCGCGCTGCGGGGATCGGCCTGATGGCGCTTGGGGTCTGGGCAACCCAGCAGGCCTAAACCGGCGTCAGCCGCCCGGCGTCCAGCCGGACCTGACGGTCCATGCGCTTGGCCAGATCCAGATTATGCGTCGCGATCAGCGCCGAAAGCCCGGTCTGGCGCGCCAGGTCCAGCAAGGCGCCGAACACCTGGTCCGAGGTTCCGGGGTCAAGGTTGCCCGTCGGCTCATCCGCCAGCAACAGTTTTGGCCCGTTGGCCATGGCCCTGCAAAAGGCGACGCGCTGCTGTTCCCCGCCCGACAGCGCCGCCGGGCGATGCCCGGACCGCTCGGCCAGACCAACGCTGTCCAGCAAAGCCTTTGCGTGGCTCTGAGCCTGCCCGGCAGGCACGCCGTTGGCCAGCTGCGGCAGCACCACGTTTTCAAGCGCGGTGAACTCGGGAAGCAGGTGGTGGAACTGGTAGACAAAGCCGATGTCCTGCCGGCGCACCAACGTGCGGCGGCGGTCTGACCGGCCGGTCATATCCTCGCCCCCGATCAGCACGCGACCTTCGCTGGGTGTATCCAGCAGTCCGGCGATATGCAACAGCGTCGACTTGCCAGCCCCCGAAGGCGCGACCAGCGCCACGACCTCGCCCGCGCCCAGCGTCAGGTCGACACCGCGCAGCACCGCAACCTCGGCAGATGTGCCGGGGTTGTAGGACTTGGTCAGACCATCCAGTTGCAGCACCGGATCACTCATAACGCAAAGCCTCGACCGGGTTCATCCGGGCCGCGCGGCGGGCCGGAAAGATCGTCACGACAAAACTCAGGAACAGCGAAAGCGAGACCGCGCTGACCACGTCCTGCATCCGCAACTGCGCGGGCAGGTGATAGATCCCCCGCACCGCCGGGTCCCAGACGCCGCCGCCTGCGACGTAGTTCACAAAGGAAAAAATCGGGTCGATGTAGATCGCGAACAGGCACCCCAGAATCACGCCAGCCAGCGTGCCGATCAAGCCGGTCGAGGCCCCGCAGATAAAGAACACCCGCAGGACCGAGCCTTCGGTCAGGCCCATCGTCCGCAAGATCCCGATGTCGCGGCCCTTGTTCTTGACCAGCATGATCAGCCCCGAGACGATGTTCATCGCCGCAATCAACACAAGGATCGACAGGATCACGAACATCACGTTGTCCTCGACCTCCAATGCGCGCAGGAACCCGCCCGAGGCATCGCGCCATGTCCAGATCAAAGCGGTGTCAAAGGCCGCCCGTTGCAGGGGCAGGGTCAGGTCCTCTACCGCGTCGGGCGTGGTGACCATGACCTCGAACTCATCGGCCACACCTTCGCGATTGAAATAGAGCTGCGCTTCGGCAAAGGGCATGTAAATCCGCGTGCGGTCGATGTCATACCGGCCGGCGGTGAAGACATAGGTAACCTCGTAGGCCTTGACCCGAGGGCTGGTGCCAAAGGCGGTCTTGACCCCGTTGGGCGAGATCAGACGCACCTTGTCGCCAACGCCCACCCCCAGCTCGCGTGCCACGCCCGATCCGATGGCGATGCCCTGATCAAAGCGCGCGATGTCGCCGCTGAACTCGACGGGATTGGCGATGCGCGGGATCGTGGCCAGATTTTGGGCCGAGATGCCAAAAACCTCGACGCCCGCGTTGCGATCCCGGTGGTTGGCCATGATCTGGCCTTTGATCAGTGGCGCCACGCGGGTCACATGCTGGACCTCGCGCAGGCGTTTGGCGACGGCCTCGTAATCGGGGATCGTGCGCACGATCTGGCCCGCATCGTTCACGCGCGCACTGCTGTAAACGGTCACATGGGCGTTGGCCCCAAGGATCGTATCCACAAATTCGGTTCGGAACCCCGACCTTACAGCCAGGGTCGCAATCAGCGCAAAGACGGCAAGCGTGATGCCGACAAGGCTGATCCAGGTCATCACGCTGACCCCGCCCTCGGCGCGTTTGGCGCGCAGATAGCGCCAGGCGATCATCCACTCGAAGCGGGCAAAGGGTGCGGGTGTCTGGGCCATGGGCTTTTTCTTGGTCGCTGCTCGGGCGGAAAGTGGCGGTTTGCGCGGCAGCGGTCAAGCATGCGTGCACCGCATGGCGGCATTTCGCGCCTTTCGGACTGGGGTGCGTCTGCCTAGATTGGGAAGGAAGGGAGCACCGATATGCCCAATTTCAACAGATTGACCGAAGCCCAGATCCGCAAGGCCGAAGCCGAGGGCCAGTTCAAGGATCTGGAAGGCGCGGGCAAACCCCTGCCCGACCGTCCCGGTGACGCCCTGCTTGACGCGGGTGAGGCCGTGGGCTTTCGCATGATGGCCGAGGCAGGTGCCCTGCCCGAAGAGATTGCGCTGAAGGCCGAATTGGACGAGGCGCGCCGGATCTGGCAGGCCGAAACGGATGAGGCCCGCAAGAAAGAGGCGATGGCCCGGATTGCCAAACTGCAGATGCGGTATGAAATCGCTCGGGATGCGCGCCGCAAGTTCCTGCGTTGAGGCGCTGAGTTGATCGTCACGGACCGCCTGACCCTGCGCCGCGCGCGCATGGACGATGTCGACGACATGCATCGCGTGTTTTCGAACCCTGCGGCGATGCGCTATTGGTCCAGTCTGCCCCACACAGACCGTGCGCAGACCGCGGCGTTTCTGAGTGAAATGACGCAGGCTTCGCACGACACCAGCGATGACTTTGTCGTCGAATACCAGGGCCGCGCCATCGGCAAGGCCGGGTGCTGGCGCATGGAAGAGATCGGCTACATCCTGCATCCGGACCATTGGGGACAGGGGTTGGCAACAGAAGCGCTGCAAGCAGTGATCCCGCATGCCTTCGAAACCCTGCCGATCGACCGGCTTGTGGCCGACGTAGACCCGCGCAATGTAGCGTCATTGCGTTTGCTGGACCGGCTGGGGTTTGTCGAAGTCGGGCGAAAGGCGAACACCCTGAAGTTGGGGGATGAATGGTGCGACAGCGTCTATCTCGCCCTGCCTCGGCCGATGTCCATGTCGTAATCCATTGCCCCCTCGCCCGGATTGGGCATAGTGGCGGGCATGACTGGACCTCGCTACCCCGCCCTGATCGACGCCCTGCCCTCTACCGTGCCCTTTGTCGGCCCCGAAGTGCAGGAACGCGCCCGTGGCGCGGCGTTTGACGCCCGATTGGGTGCCAACGAACTGGTCTTTGGCCCCTCGCCCCGCGCGATTGCGGCCATGCAGGCCGCCGCTGGTGACATCTGGATGTATGCCGACCCGACAAATTTCGACCTGCGCAACGCGCTGGCCGAGCATCACGGTATCGCGCCCCAGCACATCATCATCGGCGAAGGCATCGACGGTCTGCTGGGTTATCTCACCCGCCTGCTGGTCGAACCCGGCGATGCGGTTGTGACATCCGAAGGCGCCTATCCGACCTTCAACTACCACGTCGCGGGCTATGGCGGTGTGCTGCACAAGGTGCCCTACACAGGCGACCACGAGGACCCCGAGGCACTGATGGCCAAGGCTGCCGAGGTCGATGCCAAGCTGGTCTATCTCGCGAATCCCGACAACCCGATGGGCACCTGGCATGACGCCCAGGCGCTGGAACGCGCCGTAGACACGGTTCCCGACGGTACGGTGCTGATCCTGGACGAAGCCTATATCGAGTTCGCGCCCGACGGCACCGCCCCCCGGATCGACCCGACAGATCCGCGGGTGATCCGCTTTCGCACCTTTTCAAAGGGGTATGGCATGGCGGGGGCCCGTGTCGGCTATGGCATCGGGGCCGCGCCGCTGATCCAGGCATTTGACAAGATCCGCAATCATTTCGGCATGAACCGGGCCGCGCAAGCGGGAGCCTTGGCTGCGCTTTTGGACCAGGACTATCTGGCGCAGGTGCAAGGCCAAGTGGCCGAAGCCAAGGCTCTGATCGGGCAGATCGCGCAGGACAACGGCCTGACCGCCCTGCCCTCGGCCACCAATTTCGTTGCCATAGACTGTGGCCAGGACGGAGACTTTGCCCGTCGGGTGCTGGCAGCCCTTGTGGCGGACGGCATCTTTGTGCGCATGCCCTTTGTTGCCCCGCAGGACCGATGCATCCGCATCAGCGCCGGGCGGCCCGAGGACATGACAGCATTTGCACAGGCCCTGCCCAAAGCGCTGAAATCAGCGCGCGAAACGGGCAGCTAGGCGCAAATCCGCCCTGATCTCGAAAAATTCACCTGACAGCCAGTCCGTGTGCGCTATCTTGTCGCACATGATACAGCCGACAGTCAGGAGACATCGATGAACAGCCCCCGGCCCAAGCGCGTCGAGGATTATACCAACGCCGCCCTGGTCTCGCTGGGCGTCAACCTGCTTTGGATCTTCATGGCGATCTGGGCGATCGTCGGGTTTTGGGCTGTTGTGCTGGCGGGTCTGGTCCTGAACCGCCTGATCACCTGGCTGCAAGCGCGGCGCGAGGCCTAGCCCCGCGCGATCACCTGCGCCGCAGCCGCAACACCACCGGTGCGATGTGGCGCGCCGATGGCGGTCAATCCAGCCTCTACAGTGCCCAAAAGCGCCATGATCATCTGACCGTTCACATGCCCCATGTGGCCAAAGCGGAAAAAACCACGTCCATCGGGATCTTCGGGTTCCGACATGCCAAGGCCAATCCCCAACGTCAGACCCGCTTCGGTCTCACACCAGCGTCTCAGGTCTGCGCCATAGGGCAGACCGATCCGCATCGAAGTGACCGCATGACTGCGGTGCGCGCGGTCGGCGACATTCAACGTCAGGGGCCCATCCTGGCCCCAGTGTTCGACCGCCGTCCAAACGGCCCGCGCCAGGGTCGCGTGACGGGCCCAGATCGCCTCGAGCCCCTCGTCCTTGATCATGTCCAGAGCCACCCGCAGGCCATAGAGGTGATGCGTCGGCGCGGTGCCGGTAAAGAACTGGTACAGATAGTCGGCCTTGCTGCGCTTTTCCCAATCCCAGTACCAGCTGACCCGCTCCATCCCGCTGCGGACCTGCGCCGCGCGGTCGTTGAAAAAGACAAAGGACATGCCCGCCGGCACCATCAGGCCCTTCTGGCACCCGGTCACCATGATGTCGGCCCCCCAGGCATCCATCTCGAACCGGTCGCAGCCCAGCGAGGCGATGCAGTCCACCATCAGAAGCGCGGGGTGATCCAGAGCGTCCAGCACCTGCCGCACCGGCGCGATCTCGGACCGGATCGAGCTTGAGGTATCGACATGCACCACCATAACCGCCTTGATCCGCTTGTCCGTATCCGCGCGCAGACGGTCGGCGAGCCGTTCTGGATCAACCGGGGTCTTGATGCCGAACTCCAGCACCTCGACCTCGACACCCTGCCCCGCCGCCGTCTCACCCCAGCCGTGGGCAAAGCGCCCGGTCGAGGCGACCAGCACCAGGTCCCCCGGCGCGAGGACGTTGGCCACCGCTGCCTCCCACGCGGCATGGCCGTTGCCGATGTACATGGCCACATGACCGTCGGTCTGCGCCACATGTTTGAGATCCGGAACAACGCTGTGGGTCAGCTCGAGCAATTCGCCTTCGTAGATGTTGGGCGAGGAGCGGTGCATCGCCTGAAGCACCCGTTCAGGAATGACCGAAGGGCCGGGAATGGCCAAATAGCTGCGGCCCGAGGCGAGGGACATGAGGGAACTCCGTGACTGGAAAGTGCGGCGCTCAGGCCGTTGCGCCCGACACTAGCGGGCCAAGACGCGCCGTCAATGACCCGTCGCGCTTGCCAGTGCCCCTTGCAGCCTCTAAACCCCCGGCAAACGCGAAAGGCGCAGGATGCTGGCGAATTTTTGGACAAAGGTGACCGATGCAGAACGCCGGTTTAGGCGGTCGTTTGGTCATTCGATCGATACGCCGAGGGATCGGTTCTGGGCGAAGGTGCACTATCACGTCTTCGACCACGCCTTTTTGCGTATTCTCTGGACCAATTTCGACGAGGTCGCGCCCGGCGTCTATCGGTCGAACCTGCCGACCCGCGGACGCTTCCGGCGCTATGCCGAGATGGGCATCAAGACCGTCATCAACCTGCGCGGTGAAGAAATCTATGCCAACTACCTCTTCGAAAAAGAGGATTGCGCGGATTTCGGCCTGACACTTGTGAATGCCAAGCTTTGGGCCCGCCGTGCGCCCGATGCCGAGGCGCTGCTTCATGTCATCGATGTGATGCGCACCGTCGAGCGACCCTTCATGTTCCACTGCAAATCCGGTGCCGACCGCGCGGGTCTGTGCGCCGCCACCTACCTGATGGTCTTCGAAGATCAGCCGGTTGAGGTGGCCGCCAAGCAGCTGAGTTTTCGCTACATCCACCTGAAGTCGACCAAGACCGGCATCCTGGACTACCTGCTCGAAGTCTATGCCGCCCGTTTGCAGGCCGCAGAGCACATCCGGTTTGAAGAGTGGATCGCGACGGAATACGACCGTGATGCGGTTCAGGCCGGATTTGACCAGCGCATTCCGGCCGCAAAGCTTCTGGCCGCTGCGTGACACAGACGGACGACGCCCCGGCCAAGGTGGACCCCGCCCACGCGCGGCGACTGCTGCGCTGGATCTGGCGGGGATACCTGCATCGCCATGCCGGGACATTGGTCATCGCCCTGCTGTTCATGGCGGTCGAAGGCGGCATGTTCGGCGCGCTAAGCTACATGATGAAACCGCTTTTCGACCGGGTCTTTCTGGCGGGCAACATGGATGCTCTGGTCTGGGTGGGCGTTTTGGTCTTTGCAATATTCTGCGTTCGCGCCCTGTCCGGCGTGGCGCAAAAGGTGCTGTTGACCCGGATTTCCCAGAAAACCATCGCTGACATCCGCACCGACATGCTGGACCACCTGATGACGCTGGACGCCAGCTTTCACCAGACGCACCCTCCGGGGCACCTGATGCAGAGGGTCGAGAACGATGTCGACAGCGTTGATCGTGTCTGGCGTTTGATCCTGACCGGTGCTGGCCGGGATCTGATTGCCCTGATCTCACTCTTGACCGTCGCTTTGGTGGTGGATTGGCAATGGACCCTGGTCGCGATGGCGGGCATCCCTGTTCTGATTGCCCCGACAGCCCTGTTGCAGCGCTATGTCCGGCGACAGGCGCGGCGCGTGCGCGAAGTTTCGGCGCATCTCTACACCCGCCTGAACGAGGTCTTTCACGGCATCATTCCGATCAAGCTGAACGCCATGGAGGACTATCAGTCCGAACGCTATCGCGCCCTGACCCGCACCCGGGTCAACAACGAGGTGCGCACCAGCCTGGGCGAGGCCTCGTTCCCCGGACTGATCGACGTGATGTCGGGCGTGGGCTTCATGCTGGTGCTCTTCTACGGCGGTGGTGAGATCATCACCGGAGAGAAAACGGTGGGCGACTTCATGGCCTTTTTCACCGCCATCGCCCTGACCTTTGAACCCCTGCGCCGACTGGGCGCCGTCAGCGGCGCCTGGGAAGTGGCCGCCGCCGGGCTGGAGCGTATCCGGGCGCTGCTGGACGAACGATCCGAGCTGACCGACCCCGAAGACCCCATGCCCGCCCCCAGTGGCGTGCCGGACATCGTGCTGGACGATGTTCATCTGGCCTATGGCGACCTGCCCGTGCTGCAAGGCGCAAGCTTTGTCGCCGAGGCGGGCAAGACCACGGCGCTGGTCGGGGCCTCGGGCGCAGGCAAATCGACCATTTTCAACGTGCTGACACGGCTTGTCGACCCGGCCGAGGGCACGGCCACCATCGGCGGCATCCCGGTCTCGGCCATGCGTCTGGCCGATCTGCGCGGGATGTTCTCGGTCGTCAGCCAAGAGGCCCTGCTGTTTGACGAAACGCTGCGTGACAACATTCTGCTGGGGCAGGACAACATTGCAGAGGCCCGCCTGACCCGGGCGCTGGATGCCGCCCATGTGTCGGACTTCCTGCCGCGCCTGCCTGCTGCCCTGGACAGCCCCGCCGGGCCGCGGGGCACCAACCTGTCAGGCGGTCAAAGGCAGCGTGTCGCCATCGCCCGAGCCCTGCTGCGGGATACGCCGATCCTGTTGCTGGACGAGGCGACGTCGGCACTGGATGCGCAGTCCGAAGCGATTGTGCAAAAGGCGCTGGACACCCTGTCGGAAGGCAGAACCACGCTGGTCATCGCCCACCGCCTGTCCACCGTGCGAAATGCCGACAAGATTGTCGTGATGGACAAGGGCAAGGTGATCGACCAGGGCACGCATGCCGAGTTGATCGCGCGCGGCGGGACCTATGCCGATCTCTACCGGCTTCAGTTCGAAGACGGCCCCGACCGCGCATAGGCACGCGCCAGCCTTTCGGGCGAGGCCCCCAGCCGGTACCTCAGCAACAAAAGCAGATTGCGCGTACCGCGCCGGACCCACCCGTCCCGCGCGTAGCGATCCGCCGAGGTCGAGGCCTGCACCGGCAACTGCTGCAAGCGCCGGCGCAAGGCGCGCGACAGGGCGACATCCTCCATCAGGGGCACGTCGGGGTAGCCCCCGGCCCCCTCGTAGTCCCGACGATGGACCAACAGGCCCTGATCGCCGTAGGGCAGCTTGAACACCTGTGACCGCAGGTTGGCCCAGCCCGCAACAAGGGTCGGGGCCAGACCGCTTGCCCGGAACCGCAGCCGGAAATGATAGGCGGCCGAGGTCTCCATCGCCTCTCGCACCGGTCCGGACCACCCACGTTCAAGCCGGGTGTCCGCATGCAGAAACAGATACCATTCACACCGGGCGACCTCGGCCCCCCGCCGCAATTGCCCCCCGCGCGATGCGGGTCCCTCGATCCAGACCGCGCCAGCGTCATCGGCAATCGCGCGCGTGTGATCGGCGGAACCCCCATCGCTGATGATCAATTCACCGATCAGGCCTGCCTCGACACCTTCGATCAGCGCCGTCAGGGTTGCAGGCAATTCGGATGCGGCGTTGAGTGTCGGTACGATGACAGATATCGGGGCGCGCATGATCTTGGTTCCTGTTGAACGTCGTTCGGAAGTTTATATTTGAATGCCATCGAAGGTTGGAGCGCGAAATGACCGGTACACGCCGTAAACTACTTAGGGTCCGCGGGGACGAGGCCAAGGACTTCCTGCAGGGGCTTGTCACCAATGACGTTGCCGGTTTGGACGAGGGGCTGGTCTATACCGCGCTTTTGACACCGCAGGGAAAACTGATTGCCGATTTCTTTCTCGTTCCATCGGATGATGGAATCTTGATCGATGTCGATGAATCTTTGGCCGAAACCCTGCTTCAGCGTCTGAGCATATACAAACTTCGCGCAAAAATTGAGCTGGAAAAGACCGATTTAACAGTGTCTTGCGGCATTGATGCGATGCCACAAACTGCCTTTTTTGACCCCAGACATCCGTCATTGGGATGGCGTGACTACAGCGGGGCTCCGGCGCAGAATAGCGTCAACTGGGCAGAACTTCACGTAGCCGCCTGCATCCCGCAATCGGGCATCGAACTGACTCCCGACACCTACATTCTGGAGGCCGGGTTCGAGCGGCTGAACGGGGTCGACTTTCGCAAGGGGTGCTATGTCGGGCAAGAGGTCACTGCGCGCATGAAACACAAGACAGAGTTGCGCAAGGGACTTGTGACCGTAGATATTGTGGGCGAAGCCGCGCCGGGAACGGCGATCGAGGCTGATGGAAAGCCCGTTGGAACGCTGTATTCCCAGGCTGGAACCAAGGCGATGGCCTACCTGAGATTCGACCGCGCCAGCCTGTATATGCAGGCAGATTCGGCGCGTGTCAGCTGGTCAAAATCCGACGCGACTTAGCGCCAAACCAAAGGTGACGTTAACGTAACGTCAACGCAACCCAGCGACGAAAATGTGGCAAGAACTGGGCGCAGGTCAACTCTGGATTGTTTTGATCAAATTTGATGCACTTCGAAAATATTGCGAAATTGGAAACGGTTTCGGGATAGCGGTCTGATTGTTGACCTGTCCGAGTCTTACTTGAGGACCCTGCGGCGACATTCGCCCCGCTTCCCCAAGAATTGTCCCAAATCCCGGGACAAAAGAGGCGTTTTTGAGCCGAGTCGAAATTACATCTAGGTCCCGCCTCACATTCCTCCCAATCGACTGTCACAAAAGCATCATGTTTTGACGAGTGTCGATGCGGGAGGACCGGCCCGCATCGAGGTGAAGAGTGCAAGAATCAACGCCGCGCAGAGTGCTGCTGGTGTTCAGGATGTTGGTACGAGTGACTGGGACTGTTTGGAACCCAAATGTATCAGAGAGTATGAGTGTAGCAGAGTATCTGCGTGGCGATGATAGTAACAACATCCTGAACAACTTCTTCTCCGGGGAAATGGCCTCGGTTGAGACATAATTAAGCGAAAAATTGAACAAAAACAGCTGCGATAAGCGCTTTCGCTTGGTGCGATCTTTCCACCAGGCTCACGTGGTGCGAGTTCGGAGACAGCTTGATGAGCGCGACTGACGGCAACGATACCCTCGCCGGAGGCCTGGGCCCGGATTCCCTTTATGGTGGCGCCGGCGACGACAGTCTGAACGGCGGCGCCGGAGACGACACCTTGATCGGTTCGATCGGGCTGGATTTCCTGTTCGGAGACACCGGCAACGACTCGGCTGCGGGCGGCGATGGCAACGACACCGTGATCGGCGGTGACGGACACGACACGCTGCACGGCAGCGCGGGCAACGACGAAGTTTCGGGCGGCAAGGGTCGTGACTTTCTGACAGGGTCGACCGGAAATGACACGGTTCACGCCGGTGCAGGCAACGATCTGGCCTATGGCGGCGACGACGACGACCGAGTGACCGGCGGTGCCGGAAACGACACTCTCAGCGGCGGCGATGGCCAGGACTGGGTGTCCGGCGGCGATGGCGACGATAGCGCCTCGGCAGGCAGCGGAAACGATCGGTTGGACGGGGGCATCGGAAACGACACCTTGTCTGGCGGAACCGGTCATGACCGCGTCGACGGTGGCAGCGGCAACGACCTGGTCGACGCCGGCTCGGGCAACGACCGGGCAACCGGTGGCGCCGGAAACGACACGATGTACGGCTCTTGGGGCAATGATACGCTGGACGCAGGCGTTGGTGATGACCAGGTCGATGGCGGCTCGGGCGCGGATCTGATGACCGGCGGAGACGGCAACGACACGCTTTGGGGCCAGGACGGCGGCGACACGATGCACGGCGGACGGCACCACGACGTGCTTGATGGCGGTGACGGCAACGACAAGATCACCGGCGGACACGGCAAGGACCAGTTGTTTGGCGGTGACGGCGACGACACCCTGCTGAGCGGCAGCTGGCGCGACATCGTTGATGGCGGCTCGGGCGACGACTTCATCGCGGGCGGCGAAGGCAACGACGAGTTGATGGGCGGCGCGGGACATGACACGATCCACGGCGGAATGGGCAACGACCGCTCAAAGGGCGGGGCCGGGTCCGACCTTATGACCGGTGGTGTCGGGAACGACTATCTGTTCGGTGGCCACCACGGTGACAGCATCCTTGGCGGAGGGGGTCAGGATACGCTGAACGGGGCCCATGGTGCCGACACCCTGCTGGGCGGCAATGGCGCGGACTTGCTGCTGGGCGGTGCGCACAACGACAGCCTGGACGGCGGCTATGGCGACGATCGCCTGAATGGCGGCGCGGACTACGATATTCTGCGCGGCGGTGGCGGCAGTGACACCCTGATTGGCGGCGCCGGCACCGACACCTTCGTGTTCAACTTCGGACAGTCAATGGGGGGCCACGACATCGTTGTGGACTTTGACGAAAACGAGGACCGGCTTGAATTCGAAGCCAAGGATTTCGATGACCTTGTCGTCTTCGACAACGTTCAGGGCGCGGTTCTGGCCTACGGCCATGTCGGCGGAGCAGTCAACAACCCGTTGAACTTCACGCATTCCGTAACGCTGCAGGGCGTCAGTGCGGCGACCATAGAAGCGCTCTACGGTGCGCCGCCTGCGCGGCCGGCGCCGCCCGAAGACGACGCCTTTGTGTTCTGACCTCTCGGTCAGACGCAGGCGTCAGGCGCGTTCCGAGTACTCCATGGTCTCGGTATTCACGACGATGTCTTCGTCCTGTCCCACAAACGGCGGCACCATGACCTTGACGCCATTGTCCAGGATCGCAGGTTTGAAGCTGTTCGCCGCTGTCTGACCTTTCACCACAGGCTCGGTCTCGGCGATCCTGCAGGTCACTTTCTGCGGCAGCGTCGCGTTAAGCGCTTCGCTTTCATAGAATTCGACAACAATGGTCATGCCGTCCTGCAGAAACGGGCGACGGTCGCCCAGGATTTCCGCGGGAAGTTCGATCTGTTCATAGGTCTCGGAGTCCATGAACACCAGCATGCCGTCGTTTTCGTAGAGGAACTGCTGGTCCTTCTGTTCCAGACGCACGCGTTCGACCTTGTCGGCGCTGCGGAAGCGTTCGTTCAGCTTGGAGCCATTGCGCAGGTTGCGCAGTTCGACCTGGGCAAAGGCCCCGCCCTTGCCCGGCTTGACGTGGTCGACTTTCACCGCGGCCCACAGGCCATCGTTGTGTTCCAGAACGTTGCCCGGGCGAATTTCGTTTCCGTTGATTTTCGGCATGTGGCTATTCTTCGGCAAAAGGTTGATCGGATTTTGACCGATCCTATATCTCGCGTGTGAGTATCTGGCAAGACAACCAAATCTCGTGCTGCAGGCGCAGAAAGCTATGCAACAAGCGCATAAGAGCCATGCAAAATGAGGGTACCCGAATCGTCAGGAATGCGCCATAACGCTCGCCACGTCAAAAAACACAAGAGCAATAATTCAAGGACGAACCATGAAGGATTTCGTTGATAGTACGGCTTTCAACAGCGAACAGGGCAACCGGGCGCGCAAGCTCTTTGCCGCCGTTGTTCTGGCCGCACTGGACGACGCCATTGCCGACGACAAGAAATACGGCAACGGCCCTGAACAGATCGCCCGGTGGGCGCGCTCGCGCGATGGTCGCGAAGTGCTGTCCTGCGCCGGCATTGATCCCAACGAACGCGTTGTCTCGGGTCTGATGGAATTTGTCGGCAAGGGTGTGCGCACCTCGGTCGCGCTGTCGCGCGAAGAGAGTGAACGCCGCAATGCAGCAGCGCAGCAGGCCGAAGCGGCCTGAACCATCGCCTGACTGTTGGATCGGGCGCGCGTCAGGCGCGCCCTTTTTTGTCGGCACAGACCGTCAAAAGAACAAGATCCACTGCCGAGCCACCCAAAGCTCCATCGCGATCATGACCAGCACCACGGTCCGCATCCGCAGGTCGTGAAAGCTGCGCCACACTGCAACGCCCGCCAATGTTGCGACCACCGCTCCGATGGGCGCGGCCCAATTGGCGTGGTGTGCGCTGTCCCAATAGCTGACCGGGCTGTGAAACACCCAGTCGCTGACGGGATAGAAGTGGCGTCTCGCGTCGTCGTTGTGCAGCAGGAAGTCCGTCAGAACGTGCACCAGCGCCGCGCCCGAGAAACTCAGGCCCGTCAGGCTGGACCGCCACCAGGACACCAGGGCAATGGCGCCGTAGATCACGAACGAATTGTCGATGGCAAAAACCGTTTGCCAACTGGGCGAGAAATACAGCTGCCCGAAGACGACATTCGGCGGAATATCCAAAAGAAACAACGCTGTACCCGCCATCAGGTACAGAGACACGTCCGGCAGAAGCGCTCCAGAAAAGGCCGCGCCGGTCACTTTGCGATTGCCGGGTCTGGCGAAAAGAGCGCCGCTTATCAGCACATGGGCCGGGGTGTTCATCCCGGCCGCCGTTCAGTCAATCGAATGGTGCATCATCGCGCGCTGAATCTCGCGCCGGACCAGCTTGCGTACGTTCCGCGTGATGCGTTCGCCAAGGGTGCTTTGAAGCTCTTCGCGGACAATCTGAACCACGATGCTGCGCAGCATCTCGGCGTCCAGCGTTTCAACATCATCCTGCACCACCGTCAGATGCGGTGACCGAACAAAGCGGGCGGGTTCGGACTCTTCGGCCCCCTGTTGGGCGTCGCCCGGATCAGCCGAGACCTCCGGTTCCGGGGCTTCCGCGACCTCGGCAACGGGATCGTCCACGGCGTCCTCTTCGGGCGCGTCGTCTGCCTCTGATGGCGCGACGGGTGTGACAGCAGACGCGACCAGCGACAGATCCACGATCTTGGCGTCCTCGGGCTCTGCCTCGGGCACTTCGATCAGTTGAATTTCCAGCTCGTCCTCGACAGAGGGTTCGTCCGACATGGTTCGGTTCAACAGCTCTGTCAGGCTGTCGTTTTCCAACGGATCGGCATCCAGCTCTTCCGGTTCCCAGTCGGGGGCATCCGAGGCGGACATCTCTTCCGGCGCATTGTCGCCGGGTTCCTGCACATCGGGTTCGAAATCATCGGCACCCTGGGCGACCAGGGCCTCTAGCTCGGCGATCTTGCGTTCGAGGGGCGACAGTTCCGGTTGCGGCGCGGCAGTGGCCGCAGCGACGGCTTCTGCCACGGCGTCGTCAAGAGGTTCCACCTCTTCGACCACCTCTTTGGTCAGAACTTCGACTGTCTCGTCTTCCTGCGGTGCCGCCTCTTCGGCAAAGACCGCCGTCACCTCGTCTTCGACGGCTTTTTCGACCAGGCGCGCCACGGCATCCAGCGGTGATCCCTGCGTTGCGGGGGCATCAACAACCGGTGGGGTGTCCCCCGTCCGGACAACGCGCGCGACCTCTTCACGCACGGACGCAGCGACTGCGATGGGCTCGCCAGCGTCTTCGGCGTCAGGCGTGTCCGCCGCCGCGTCGCGGAAGGCGGCGGAAACATCGCCATCCGATTCGACCCGCTGCGATGGGGTCAGAACCAGCCGGTCCTGAGCCCCGCCGGGTTTTCTGGCAGGTCTGGGGCGCGCATCTTCCGAAACCAGACGCCGGATCGAGGACAGCACGTCCTCTATTTCAATTTGCGTGACCGAGTCGGACATTGGGCACCACCTGTTGCTCGGGGCAACATTACCTTCATCCGGCAAGTGTCACAACAGATACAAAAAATTCTATTGTTTACCCAGTGCACGCAAGACGCGCTCGAGTTCCTTGCCCTGTTTGCTGCGCTGGATCGGTGCCTTGCGGACCAGGTTGTAGTAACCCTCGGGATCAAAATCCGGCACGCCCAGTTTCAGACGTTTCGCGGTCAGATATCCCATGGTGCCCAACACGGCGTAGACGGCGATCTGTTCGTCCACACGGGCCGAGATCAGCTGCGCCTGCGCGTTCAGCAGCTCTTGTTCTGCGTCCAGCACATCGAGAGTTGTCCGTGCTCCAAGCGTTGCTTCTTCGCGGACACCGCGGAAAGCAACACGCGAGGCCGCGACCTGCCGCGTGCTGGCCTCGCGGCTGGCACGTGCGACCGCCAGACGGGCATAGGCCTCGCCAACGTTCTGTTCGACGGCATGGCTGATCAGGTGCAGATTTGCGAAAGCCGCGTCGCGGTTCGCCATCGACTGGCGCAACAGGGCGGACAGGCGTCCCCCTGAATAGATCGTTCCGGATGCCCCTAGCGTGATGCTGGCGCTGGTGCCAAAGCCGCGACCTGCCAGGTCGTCGCTGGCGCCCAGAACACCTGTCACTCCGACGGTGGGCTTCATCGCCGCACGCGCCCGCAGCACGTTCAGTTCGGCAATCGTCACCTGGATCTTCGCTCGCAGCATGTCCGGATGAGACTGGAGCGCGATCGCCTTGGCCTTTTCAATCGTGCCCGGAATCGAGGGCAAGGACCCCGGTTGCACAAGCGCACCCGGCTTGCGTCCGACGGACGCGATGTAGCTTTCGATTGCAATCGCAAGGCTGCCCTGCGCTGCGGCCAGACCGCTGCGCGCCGCCGCCAGACGGGCCTCGGCCAGCGACACATCGGTCCGCGTGACCTCGCCCACTTCGAACCGGTCATTGGCCGCGCGCAATTCCTGCGTGATCAGACGGACGTTGTTTTCACGCAATGCCACGGTTTCAATGGCGCGGCGCATTTCGATAAAGGCCGATGCTGCCGAGAACAGCACCTGCTGCTCGACACTGATCAGGGCCTGCCGTGCCGCCAGAACCGATTCCTTGGCGACATCAATGGCCAGCTTGCTGCGCCCGAAATCGTAAACCGTCAGGGACGCCGAAAGCTCGACACTGGCCGTCGTGCTTGTCGATCCGACAATCGGATCCAGCGGCACAGAGGACCGGCCCCGCTCGTAGCGATGCGTTGCGCCAGCCGACCAGGACACCACGGGGCGCAGCGCCGAGAGGGCAATTGCCACGTCTTCATCCGCGGCCCTCAGGACAGCACGATTCTGATCCAGAAGGCCGCTGTGGTTGTATGCTCCGACAAATGCGTCAGACAGTGTTTCGCTGAGCGTCGGCGTGGCTGCTGCCAGGCTCAGAACGAAAACGGCAATCGACTTTCTTACTCTGCGCATGACGCCTCCCAAAAGGTTTCTTCTTATCGTTCTAGGCCTTCAAAGCGTGAAGGCACTGTGTTTTTCAAAGCCGGGCAACACCGGCGCACCGGCGTTGAAGGAAAAGCGCCAGGTGACGGCGCCGTCAATCTTGTAGCCGATCCGGACCACGCCAAGGGCGCCCTCCGCAAAGAGGCAGGCAATGCGGCCGCCTTCTTTCAGCTGATCGATGATGGTTTCGGGCAGATGCTCGACAGCCCCCTGCAACAGGATCACATCAAAGGGACCGTGCTGCGCTGCGCCTTCCGTCAGCGCGCCGACATGCAGGATGACGTTGTCGGCATTGTGCTCGCTCAGCGCGCTTTGCGCCTCGGCCGCGCGCTCTTCGTCATCCTCGACGGCGACCACGGCCTCGGCCATGCGGGCGATTACGGCCGATGAATAGCCGTAGCCTGTTGCGACATCGAGAACCAGCTCATCGCCGGTGATATCCAGAGCGTCCAGCATCTTGGCCAGGGTGCGCGGTTCGAGCACGACGCGGCCAGCCCCAAGATCAATGGTTTCCCCGACATAAGCCGCCTCTCGTTTCTCGCGCGGGACAAAGGCTTCGCGCGGGACAGAAAGCATGGCATCGATGATGGGAAACTTGGTGACATCCGAGGGACGCACCTGAGTATCAACCATCATGGTGCGGCGGGCAGCGTAGTCGGTCATCTACTAAACTCGTTCGTTCAGATTTCTCTGAATTGTTGTGCCACACTTATTCGGGCGCGGCAACGTCCCGTACTGCGATTTCCCGCACGCGTGCTCTTGCAGCACGGTGACAGATCAGATATGCGGCACGTCACACCCTTTGCGGCGAGTTGGCGGAGTGGTGACGCAGCGGATTGCAAATCCGTGTACACCGGTTCGATTCCGGTACTCGCCTCCAAATCTTTTCAACAGCTTAGAGATCACAACGGTTTTGTTCGAAGACCCGTCTAAACAAATGTCTAAGCATTCTGTTTTTGTTCCGTTCTACAGTCGTGGTCGACAGTGAACCGGAACGCCTAGCTTACGAGCCATCACTCAGCATCGCCCACAAGCAATAAAACGAAGATGGCAAGGAATGGACTGGCGAAAATCGAGACAAGTACCCATCCAACTGGATCGCGATGCCGCGCACGCGCCATATCTGCCGGTAATTTGATCCACAACCAATAAGCGAACACGAATGAGGCAATGACAAGCACTATGCCAGGGATTAAGGCGACAGGATCTTCCATGGCGTTCTCCAGTAGCTAAGCAGAGCGTTCTGTCCCCGCTGCAACCAATCTAAATGTCAGTTTCGAGTCCGCTCGGTTCGCTTTTTCTGGGCCTGAATGGCTCTGACCTTCTGTCGAACCTTTTTGGTGTAGTGAAGAACCATCGCGGGGCTCTGGCCTGTTACTGACGCGACCAGGTCATCGCCACAACCGGCCTCAACAAGCTCGCAGGCAGCGTTGTACCGCCAGCTATGGATGTCATAGTTGAGGGCTCCAATTGCCGCCCTGACGTTCCTCACAGCCTGTGAGGCTCCACGATAGGACCAACGGTTCGTCCCACGTTCATTGGTAAGTAGGAAGACCGAGTGCCGACTTGCGGCACCCAACGCGGATTGAAGCTCCGGCAGTATCGGAACCCAAAGCTCTTTGCCGGTCTTGTTCTGGCGAATGACAAATGCATCGTCTTGAATGTCGGACCAACGCATTTCGAGCACATCGCCAATCCGTTGCCCAGTGCCAACGCAAAGCTCCATCACAAGCCGTTCACGAGTGCCTAGCTCACAGGTTTGACGATATGCTTGCAATAACGCCTGCGGCCATGGTTCACGCTCGACCCTCTCTGTTTTTAGCTCTGGTACGCCCTTAGCCGGATTGGTTTCGCGCCAACCTAGATCAACGCAATGCTCCATTACCACCCGAAGAACACGCAGAGAGTAGTTTGCAAAATAGGGCTTCTCAGCGTTTGAATCACGCAGTCGAATCACATCCTTGCGTTTCATGTTTGCGGGATTGGCATCAGCCATGATCGAAAGGAAGAAATCCAAATACTTATCGTAGTCGAGAGCAGTACGGGGTTTGAGGCGCTGGTATCGGGGCGAGCTTCTGTAGTTTCGAATTAGTGACTTGAAGTTGCGTACGTTGACGCGTTTCGCTTCGACCTGTCCCGCTAGGACGTCCGCATACTCCTTCCAGAAATTTGGCGTTCCAAACACATTTTGGAACTTTCTCGATGGCCATCCACGACGTTGGAAATATATTCCGTTGCGCTGACGATAGACGTACTTTGGCAGCTCACGCTTTGTCATGACGCATTTCTATCCTTTCAAATTCGTCGGTGTACAATCCGCCATCGAACTTGACTTCGATGCGCCGCCCCTCAACCACGACAGATGAAACGGACTTTCCCGCGCTTTCCAGCGCTTTGAGCAACCTGATTGCCTTCTGTTCCGTTGTGGTTGTCGAACCCAATGCCCGCCCTTCCCATTGCAACGGTTCGCGCGTCCGATGGGACGAATGGGTGAAAGCCCATGCAAACCATATTGGGAAGATTCTAAGGCATTGGTTGTTCGGCTGACAATTCCCCTGATTTACTGACACCCCAAGCACCGCAAACCCAACGCAAATGAGAAAAGGATTCAATTTCAAGCGGGTGTCAGTCAGTTGCGAAAGGCTTGCACCTAAACTGAAACAAATCACAAAGAATTTGTGATGTATGAACTGCGATTTTTTTGTAGTCGGCGAAATGACCGCAAACACTCGGAAACTGCAAATGTTACAAAACTAGGGGTGTCATTAGATGTATACAGGAACAAGGGTTGTAGGTGCCCGCCTTTTGCCCCCTTCGATTTGTGAGGATCTACGGGGTCAAAAGGCTAGCGTCGCGCTGCATTTCGGACGGTTGTTACGTCTGTGTCAAGCCGCGAACCGCCCGTCTTCGACGGCTTCCGCCTGTCCAAGTGCCGCGAGACTTTCAAGGAGTGGAAGTACAGCAGTTGTTCTGGCGCGGGTAAACTTGCGGGCGATTTGCTCGGGCGTCGCTTCGCCCATTTCGGTGAGGGCCTCGCGGACGGCGGCGATCTGATCGGGGAGGGTTTTGGGCCAGGGGGCTTTCTCGACCTTGGCCGTGACGCCGAGGTCCATGTCCTTGGTCTTGCCCTTCGCGGCCACGCGGCCTTCGGGGTTCTGATAATCGGGGCGGAGCCAGCGGATGTGGCCGCGCGCCTCTTCCTCGGCGCGTTCCTTGTTGAGCGCGACGAGGCGGAAGAGGATGTCTTCATCGCTAAGGTCTACGGGCCAGCCATAGGCCTCGGCCACGGCGACGTCGATCTGGTCGTGCAGGTCCCTGAGGATGCCGATCAGGCCCTGGTCATAAATCTCGCGGTCCTTGCCCTCGATGCTCTCCCCGGCGCGGAGCTTTTCCAGCACGTTGTACATCTGTGTCAGGGTCAGCTTGGGGTGGGCGGCTTGCTGGCGCTTGCGATGCGCGTCGAGCTCTTCACCCAAGGCGCGGAGGCGGGTGCGCTGTTCGTCGGTGAAGTCAGGGAAGGGGAATGGATTGAAGCACTGCGCATGGTTATAGCTGGCATCATTTCCCACCCCTAACCAAGCACCAGCAGCAATTGCCCAAGTGACGTGAAAATGAGATGAAACAACGGCCAAGTGCCATCCTTCATCGAGACCAATTGCGATTAGTTTAGTATCTGGAAGAACATCGCCTTCGAGAAAGGTGAATACTCGATGCTTCGCAGTTCGGCACGTCGCAATGTAGCGCGGAAGCGAAGACAAGGCGGAACGCATATCTGCGTTGCTGCGTCGATGGAGCCACCATTTTTCGCGCAAGTCTTTATCGCGGTTTGCTAGGCGTTCGGGTTTTACTGTGTCGGATATCCATTGATAGACGTTTGGGGCGCTTTGCATCAGTTCCCGTTCAGTGAGCGGGTAGGCATCAATAACAAACCTGTTTAGCTTACCTTGGATGAGTTCCTTGCCGTTGCAATAGGGGCGTAGTAGCGAGTTCGGAATTTTTGCGCCGCCGCAAATACTCTGCGCAGTGGCTAAATCAACTACCATTCCTTTGCCATGTGGGATTACCCCTTGATGCGCTAAGCCGGATGCGGCCTTAAGCGATTTGCTACCAGCCACATCCGCCCCAATTTGCAAGTTCGAGAACACCTTCCCGATTGATACGTCGAACGATACCTGAACCCCATCAGCCTCGCTTTTTTCCTTACTCTCGGACGCCACGCTCAGCAGCCGTCCAGCCCTGTTGCCCGCCGCGCCCACTGTCATCGCGATCCGCACGGCCGCACCGTAAAGCGAATCAACCCAAGGGTGATCGGGGATGGCAAAGAGCAGTGAGAGCGGCCTTTTGGGGTCGTTCAGATGCGGCTCCAGTACACGGCGATTGAAGGTCTGGCGTAGGGAGTTAGTAGTTATCAAGCCGAAGCGGCGGGTGCCTTTGCCGGTCTTGGCATTGAAAGCTCGCGCGGCCAGAGCGGCCTTCTCCCACCATAGCATGACTAGGTCGGCACTTTGCGGCATCTTGGGATAGGCCTTCCACAACGCCTCGACATAGCCGTCCCCCAGATTGTCTCGCATCCGTTTGTTTCCGATAAACGGCGGGTTGCCGACGATGAAATCAGCTTGCGGCCAGACCGTCGCCTTGGGCTTGGCATAGTCATAGACCTGCACGCGCGCGTCAGGGTCCGGCACCTCCTCCCCCGTCACAGGATGGCGCATGGTGGTCACGCCGTCCCAGCGGGTGACGGGCGTGCCGTCTTCGTCCACGCGCTCTGTCCGATCCGCCCATTCCAGCACGGCGTCGCCTTGGCGGATGTTCTTGAAGTCGCGCAACACAGGCTCTGACGGGGCGGCGTCGCCATAGGTGCGGAAATGCCATTGCAGGTAGCCGATCCAGAGCACCAGCTCGGCCACGTTGGCGGCCCATGGGTTCAGCTCGATCCCCAGGAACTGGTGCGGGTCCACGGTGATCAGGGGGCGCGTGTCACCCAGATCGTGCATGAGCGATGTGACCTCGCCTTCCAGCCGCTTCATCATCTCCAGCGCGACGTAAAGGAAGTTGCCCGAGCCGCAGGCGGGGTCGAGCACCGTGGTCTCGCAAAGACGCGCGTGGAAGGCCCTTACAAGTTTTTGTGCCTCTTCCCCCTTCCCGTCCTGCGAGAGGCGCTGTACGCCCGCCTGAACGTCTCTCCAATCGTCCCGAAGGGGTTCTATGATTGTCGGCGTGACCAACCGCTGCACATAGGCGCGTGGCGTGTAGTGCGCCCCCAGCTTGTGGCGCTGACGTTTGTCCAGGGCGCGTTCCAACAGCGTGCCAAAGATGGCAGGTTCAACCTGCTTCCAATCCGCCTCGGCCGCTTCGATCAATAGGCCGAGTTGTAGGTTGTCGAGAGGCAGGGCCTCAGCCTCTTTGAACAACCCGCCATTGAAGCGTTTGAGGTCCGTCATCAACGCCTGCGAGAAGCCGCCAACATTCATTGCCTGCCATAAGCCTTCGAGCGACGGTTTGGCGTGCTCAGGATGGCCACGGAGTTTTGTAAGCAGTTCTGTAAAGCTGCGCCGTGGTATCAGATCGACGTCCTCTGCGAACATGGAAAACAGACAGCGCATCAAGAAGCGCGCCACTGTTTCGCTGTCGTGGCCCTGCCCTTCGAAGCTCTTTCCCAATTCCGCCAAATGCGCAGCGATTTCGCGGGTCACCTTGGCTGACTGAAGGGACGGGTCCAGACTGTAAGGATCAGTCCAGATCTTGCGGAGCAACTCAAGGGTTTCAGGCTGCCTCAGATCTTCCAGATGCAAGCGGTACCGGTTGCCATCGGGAAACTGATTATAGCCCTGTCCCTGCTTCGAGAAATCGGCATAGAGCTCGATCACATGGCCGACATCGACAACCATCAGAAACGGCGGCCACCCGTCTTCGCGTGACACTGCCCTGGCGTAGTTGTCCGCTTGGTTGCGCGCTTTAAGCATGGTGTCGTCAAACTTGGCCGAACCTCGCCTTCCATGCCCTGATTGCTTTGGGGCGTCCTTTTCCAGGAACAGTTCCAGTGTGGATTGGTCTTTGGGTTCTGACGTGACGAACTGTTTCGCTTCGAGGACGAAATGACCTTTCTTGTAGAGGTCTATACGCCCGTTTCTTTTGCGACCTGTATGGGTCAAGGTCACCGGACGCTCGAACCGATAATCCAGAAAGTCCCCATCCTTGTCCGAAACGTTCGGACGGGGGACGTCGAGTAGCTCTGTGAGTTCGATTGCGAAGGACTGAGCAGTTGCCATTTCGCTACCGCCTGATCCCGACCATCGCTCGATGAATTGTTCGACGTTCAACTGGTCACCAGATCCTTTGCACTCGCGCCGACTCTATTCCGACAAGATGGCTTCAATCAATCTATGATTGATAGGCACAGTGAGTTTTGGATACCTGTGACTGAAAATGGTTCGTGTCGCACCTAAGTTCACGAACTTGATTTTCCAGTTGTCGTTGCTTTGGGGCTTAACCGGTCTGCTTTGCCATTCTCCAAGCGTCTAAACATTCCCATTATGTTCTTGTGAAATTGGCGCATGATCTAAGCTATTTTTTCAACGACTTCAGGCACATGCCAAGTCTTGCAAATCCGTGTACACCGGTTCGATTCCGGTACTCGCCTCCATCACCCAATCTCTGATACCTCCACTCCAAGGGTTTTCTCCGAGGGAAAACAAAGCGCTAGGAAACATGCGTTTGGGCGCGCCCGGAAATACTCGTGACATTTTTCGCAAGAGTCGAATTTTTGGGCCCTTCGCCTGGGCCTTGGCTTTTCTGTTCGTTTGCAAAGCTGGGCCGGTCGAAGGGATGCATTGGAAAAGAGTGCGCCTTGACCATCGAACCACTCGGTCGCTTCAGGGGGCTGCAAAAGCCTGATCTTGGTTCCTTGTGGCCCCTTCGACGTTTACAGGCGTGATCCACTTTTTGGATCGAAGAAGTGCAAGTCAGACTGTGAGAACTTCAATCCGATGGACTGCCCGACGCTCAATGGCATTTGCGAATCCAGCCGCGCGGTCAATTCGTTATCTCCCACTCGACAAATCGCCATCGTATCAGATCCAAGAGGCTCGATGACTTCGACTTGCGCAAAGATCGTTTCTCCTCCTGACGGTGCAGGTTCCAAGTGTTCTGGTCTGATACCAACGTCTATCGACATACCATCGGCCAAGTCGATTTCACCCAACTGAAGTTCTGCGCCCGGGATTTTCAGCAAGGTCGCTTCGGCGGTTCGCTGTACCGTGCCGGAAAAGATGTTCATTTGAGGTGAGCCTATGAACTCGGCAACGAACCGACAGTTCGGTTCGTTGTATAGCGTCATCGGCGGACCTTCTTGCACGATATGCCCATCCTTCAGGACGACCACCTTGTCCGCAAGCGTCATTGCTTCGGTCTGGTCGTGTGTCACATAGACCGTCGTCGTGCCCAGCATTGCATGAAGGCGCTTGATTTGCGTGCGCATCTCAACGCGCAGTTTGGCGTCAAGATTTGAGAGAGGTTCATCGAAAAGAAATACGGAAGGTTCGCGTACAATGGCACGCCCCATCGCCACGCGTTGGCGCTGCCCACCGGACAGTTGCCCCGGCTTTCGGTCAAGGTAATCGCTGATCTGAAGAATACCGGCAGAGTGTTCGACGCGTGGCGCAATCTCTTCTGCTTTCCATCCGCGCATCTTCAAGCCAAACCCAATATTTTCGCGGATACTCATGTGGGGATAAAGCGCGTAGTCCTGAAAAACCATCGCAACGTCGCGGTCCTTTGGCTCCATCTCGTTGACTTGCCTTTCACCGATCCGAAGCACACCTGCGGTAATCTCCTCAAGACCCGCGATCATGCGCAGCATCGTTGATTTCCCGCAACCAGACGGGCCAACGAGCGCAACAAATTGTCCGTCTTCGATCTGCAAATCAACGCCGTGGATAGCCCTGTGCGCGCCATAATTCTTAACGATGTCATGTAGTTCGATGCTCGCCAACGTCTTACTCCCAAGGACCTGCACTTTTTTTGAGTTGCATTATCGATAATGATAATGGTAGCATTATCGATAATGGCGAACAAGCACAAAACCATTGCGCTCGACGACCTCGACAGGAGACAGGGCTTGATATGGCTGTAGAATCTTTTGAAAATTTTGGGTATTCACAGTTGCTCCCGAAGCCCCCCAAGCGTCGCAGCAGCGTCCTGTTCGAAAAACTCCAACGAGAGATCGTTCTGGGCGCTTTAAGCCCGAAGCAGACATTGACCGAAATGGAGCTCGCGGGGCGATTCAATTGCAGCCAAGGAACCGTTCGTGAAGCGTTGATGCAATTGAGCGAAGTCGGGCTGGTGCAACGGCAGCCCAACAACGGGACGTTTGTGTCGCCCTGTGAAATAACCGACGCGCAGGCCCTTCTGCACATCAGAAGTGAGATTGAGTGCCGCTTCCTTGATCGCGTCATTGCCAACGCAGATGCTTCGTTGGACCGCGATCTGCACGACTTGCTGAATGCCATGCGCAATGCAGCGCGTGACAGTGACGAATACATGCTGTCCGTCTGTGACAGAGCGTTCCATTTGCGGCTGTTTCAAGTGGCAGACCTACCCTTGGTCGCACCGATGCTGGCGCGCTGCTTGATCCACAATCATCGCTTCAAGATCTTGAACTCGACTGGCCCCCGGGATCTGGACGCAACAGCCGAACGGCACATGCCAATCGTACGAGCCGTTTCGGACCGCGATGCGAGCCGCCTAACCGAACTTCTATCGCATCACATTGCGACAATCGTCGACATTGGTCCGGTCATTTCGAGCACTGCGACTTGAGTGATGAGCGGTCTAAGCCCCACCATGTCAGCCGTAATCGAACGGCTTTCCACAGAAGATGTTGGCATAGGTGATCCGACACTTATGGCTCCGAAGCAAGCGCGGGCTGTTGCCGAGGCAACGAACATGCGCTGGAACTCGGATCTGCCCACGATGGCTGATGCGCAAACTCTGACGCACGCCGGAATGCCCGCAAGATGGGTGGCCCCCACGAACGATAGGGGCACTGATGCGATCTTGCAGGTTCATGGCGGGGGGTGGTCTCTTTGCTCGCCGTCAACGCATGAAGGCGCGGCTCGACAGCTTGCCAACGCCTGCGCTTGTCCCGTTCTGACGGTGGACTATCGCCTGGCCCCCGAAGATCCGTTTCCCGCTGGCCTCGAGGACATTCTTGCGGCTTGGCGTGCGCGGTCCCCTGATCGGCGCTGGAGCATTGCCGGCGATAGTTCCGGGGCCAATTTGAGCTTGGCCGCCATGCTTTCCCTGATCAAGACAAACGAAACGCTGCCTGCCTGCGGGCTGCTGTTCTATGGCGTTTATGGTGCTGATTTTTCAACCGAAAGCTACATCCGCAATGCGAATGGGCCTGGGCTGACACGTGACAAGATGATGCGATACTGGGATTGGTATGCGCCGATAGAGGCACGGAACAACCCCTTGGTGGCGCCCCTGACGGCGACCGACGAGATGCTGGTCAGCTTGCCACCACTCTACTTGAATGCCGCCGAACTTGATCCCCTGCTTTTTGATACTCAAGCGCTGTCGCAGCGCCTTTGCGCCCTCGGTCGCAACGACATTTTCGATCACGTTCCCGGTGTTGTGCATGGGTTCATGCAAATGAGTTCCGTCTTGCCAGAAGCGCGGGAGGCGTTTCTGCGAGCCGGAGAAGTGTTTTCAAACATCACCGCCTGAAAGCCGGTGACCATCAGAGGAGGAAACGATGAAAACATCCAAATTTCTGGGGATAGCTTCGGCACTTGCCCTGCTGTCCAGCGCGGCCTACGCAGATTCGACGGTGCGGTTCTGGTACCATTTCGACAACGCCGACAATCCAATGGACGAGATTGTGGCCAAGTTTGAAGCGGAAAATCCTGGCATCAAAGTAGAAGCGGAAAATATTCCGTGGAACAGCTACTACGACCAGCTTTACACGTCGATTGTCGGTGGGAACGCACCCGACGCAGCGATGGTAAAGCTCTTTGCGCAACCTCGCTTGATTGAACTGGGCGCCTTGCAGCCAATTGATGACTATCTCGCGAATTGGGACGGGGCCGCGAACATCGAGGACGGCCTGATCGATCTGGTCAAGGGTGGCGATGGCGCGCAGTACTATCTGCCCGTGCAGTATGTTGCGCTTTACCTTTATTACCGCGCGGACATGCTGGCCGAGCTTGATCTGGACGTCCCGACGACATGCGAAGAATTCCGTGATGTTGCCAAGGCTCTGACCCGTGACACCGATGGCGATGGCCAGACGGACGTTTACGGGTTTGGTTTCCGAGGAGCAAAAGGGGGCCACGACCACTGGGGAACGTTTGTTCTGGGCGCAGAGGGTGTGAGCCTGACAGACGGTCTTACGTCTGAAGCTGGCATCGCGGGCACTCAATTTGTCGCGGATCTGTTCCAAAAGGACAAAGTCTTTCCGCTTTCCGCGCCGAATGACGGTTTCCAGGAAATCATCGGTGCTTTCAAAGCGGGTCGCACTGCCATGACCATCCACCACATTGGGTCGGCCAACGGGATGGTTGAAGCGCTGGGTGACAAAGTCTCCGCGGCCCCCGTACCTGTCTGCGGTGGCGGTTCCTGGACCGCATTTGGTGATGAGAGCACGGCTGTCTTTGCCAACGCCGAAGATCCGGATGCGGCCTTCAAATGGATTTCATTCCTGTCTTCCGAGGGGAACAACACGAAATTCAACGAGGCCACCGGCCAGCTGCCGGTCGTCAAGGCCGATGCCGCGAATTGGACACTGCATCCTGCGCGTTTCGTCGAAGCGACCCAGAACAGCGTTGCCGCCGCTCAGCTGTTGCCGTCAAGCTCTGCAACGTCCGACTTCGTAAATACGGTCTGGCCGACCAACATGCAGCGTGTTCTGATCGGGGAAATCTCTGCCGAAGAAATGAACGCAAACATCGACGCATTGTTCTCTGAATAATGTCTAGAAGAGAGCTGAATGCCGGAATCAGCATTCAGCTCTTTACTCATTTTGAAGTTGGCCGCCCATGACGACCGCAACAACTGACCCAAGCACTTCGGCGCGCCGCTCTGTCATCGGGCGTCGCGTTCTTCCCTATGCGATGCTTTCACCTGCTGTATTGGTGACCCTCGCAATCGTCTTTTTCCCGATGGTCCAAACTGCTTGGATGAGTCTGCACGAATACGTGCTTTTTCGCCCAAAGGATTTCAATTGGGTGGGGCTCGGGAATTTTAAAGCGGCCCTGGCCGACGAAGTGTTCTGGATATCGCTGAGACACACAGCCATTTGGATGCTCACAACGATCCCGGCTCAGTTGTTTCTTGGACTGGTCACTGCCCTGCTCTTGAACCAGGACTTCTGGTGGCGCCCCATCGCGCGCGCCTTGATCATCATTCCCTGGGCATTGCCCTCTGTGGTCATCGCCCTGATGTGGAGTTGGATTTACGACAGCAACTATGGGGTCGCGAACGAATTTCTGTTGCGGCTGGGCGTCATTCAACAAGCGGTACCATGGCTTGCAAATCCGGATACCGCATTGGCGTCCATCATCCTGACGCTGACGTGGCAGGGTTTCCCCTTCTTTGCCGTCATGATTTTGGCAGGACTGCAATCCATCCCGGCCAGCTACTATGAAGCCGCGTCGATCGACGGGGCAAGCGCTTGGCGCCAGTTCTGGCACATTACCCTTCCCGGGATTGCCGGGGTCATGATGACGGCAGTCTTGCTGCGCATGATCTGGGTGGCGAACAGCTTTGACGTCATCTTTGTCATGACGGGCGGCGGACCGGGTTACGCGACACATACGCTACCGCTCTACGCCTTCATCAAAGCGCGGACAAATCTCGATTTCGGGTATGGCTCGTCCATCGCTGTTCTGTTCACGATAATGCTGATGGTCGTCGTCGTATTCTACCTCCGTCGCACAAGAAAGGCGATGGACTGATGGCTCTTCGCAAACCCTCGAGACTGAAACGGATCGTGACTGTTGAAATTCCGATGTTGGCGATTCTTGTCTTTACCCTGGGCCCTTACCTTTGGATGTTCATCACGTCGGTCAGCCCGGAGGAGACGCTCTTCACGACCGGCCCATCCTTGCTGAATGCGACCTTTGAAAACTATGCAAGGTTGTTCAATACGGTTGGGTTTTCCGACAATTTGATCGACAGTTTCATCGTTGCGGTGGGCACGGTCATCGTCGGACTGTCCCTGAGTGTGACAGCGGCCTACGCGTTTTCCCGTTTCAACTTCAAAGGCAAGCGGATACTGATGCTGCAGTTCCTGCTGATCAACATGTTCCCGCTGGTCCTGCTGATCTTGCCGCTGTTTGTTCTCATGCGCATGCTCGGTTTGCTGGACACACATGTGGCACTGATCATCGCGAACTCTACCATCGCCATTCCATTCTCGATCTGGATGATGGTCAGCTACATCAATGGCATCCCACGCTCGCTTGACGAGGCGGCCATGACGGATGGTTGCACACGCCTGCAAGCTCTGCGTCGCGTCGTGCTTCCTTTGTGCATGCCCGGCATCATTGCGACAGGGATCTACATATTCATCACCTCCTGGAATGAATATCTGTACGCCTTGACGCTTGGGGGACGCGACGTAAGGACCATCACGGTCGCCGTGCAAACCCTTATTGGCGAATACGAAGTGCAATGGGGCCTGCTGACCTCGGGGGGAATAGTGGGCGCTTTGCCAGCCACTGTTTTGTTTCTGATTGTGCAGAAACGGCTGATTTCCGGCTTGACCCAGGGCGCGGTCAAAGGGTGACACAAAAGGACCAAAAATGAAAAACCCTATCGGCATCATTTCGATGCAGTTTGTACGACCGTTCACCGGGGCAGATCTTCATTACTTTCAGGCTGCCGCAGATCTTGGCTTCGATTTCGTCGAACTGCTGGTTCCAGAGCCAGAAGACAATCTCGACATCGAAGTGACGCGGCGCGCAGCCGAAGACGCAGGCATATCATTGGTTCTGGCCGCTCGCGTGAATCAACAGCGCTCCATCGCGTCTGACAATCCCTCGGAGCAGACCGGCGGTATGGATTACCTGAAAAGATGTATCGATGTTGCGGCCCAACTGGGAAGCGGCATCATTGGTGGACCGCTTTATGGCGAACCAATGGTCTTTGCAGGTCGCCCACCGGTGCCGCGCAGTGACGAGGACATTGCAAGGCGGGCAGATCGCACAATTTCTGCGTTCAGTGCGATCACACCCTTGGCACAATCTGCTGGTGTTGTTCTGGCGGTAGAAGCCCTGAACCGTTTCGAGACGGACATCATTTCGACGACCCGTCAGGCTTGTGAAGTCGTTGACGCAGTCGACAATTCCGCCTTCAAGCTCATGCTCGATACGTTCCATATGAATATGGAAGAGCGTTCAATCCCCGACGCGATCCGTATGGCCGGCAATCGCATTGCGCACTTTCAGGCCAACGAAAATCACAGGGGGCACCCCGGCACCGGACACATCGACTGGACCGCAGTCATGAGAGCCTTGGCGCAAGTCAACTATTCCGGTCCGATCTCGCTAGAGCCGTTTCGGCGCGCAGACGACCGGGTTGCCCTGCCGATCGCGCATTGGCGGGCCCCGCATGAAAACGAAGATGACAAACTGCGGGCGGGATTGGGGGTCATCCGAAACGCACTGGCACTTGCCGAGGTGGATCAATGATTAAGATTGGGTGGATAGGGTGCGGAACCCACGCCAGACATATGCTTTTGCCGCAACTGGGACGCAACGGGTTTCGGATTGCTGCTCTGTGCGATCGGGATGGCAAAGCTCTACAAGACACAGCTTCGGAATATGGCGTAACGACCCTAACCGATGATTTTGCAGACTTGATCAAAACACCTGGCCTCGACGCGATTGGCATGGCCGTTGGTCCCGAGTTGCACCATGTGGCGACCCTGGCGGCACTTGAGGCAGGATTGCCGGTCTTTATGGAAAAGCCGCCAGCGGCCGACGCGGCGGGCGCCCGGGAAATTGCCAGGGCCTCGCAGAAAGCAGTAAAGCCTGTGCTTGTCGGCTTCATGAAACGGTATTCGACCGGCAACAAGATCGCGATGAACGTATTGAACGCCGGTCAATTCGGCGAGGTCCTCGGTATCACCGGCACCTACATGACGGCTCCAACATATTTTGAGGGAGAGACGGACTACACCGGTTTCTACCTTCATCATTGCATTCACTACATGGACCTGATCCCCTGGTTCATTGGCGAAGATTTTGGGGACATGCAGGTTCGAAGCGTGTCTCCTCAGCCAGGCAAGCTTCTGCTGCATCTGAATTTCACGACCGACCAGGGCAAGATCGGCAATATTGTCATGGGCACCGTCCAGTCGCGTGGCACCCCGATGGAAGAGATCCGCATCATGGGGGATCATGCACGACTGCACGTAGACAATGTCATCAACGTCTCGATGTATCGCGACCCTCCGTTCAAAGCCCAAGATCCAAAGGCGCTTTTGTCACCTGATTGCGACACGTTGAGTTGGACACCAAATTTCACCGCTGCGGCCAACGAGGATCACAAAGGCTATGACGCACTATTGTCTGACGTCGCGGCCGTCTTGCGAGGCGAAACGCGTGAGGTGCCAAATATCGAAGACGGTGTTCGTGCGATGGAGCGACTCGAGCGCATGATCAAGATGATTTGACCCGCCCCGCTTAGGCACCGCCACCGGACAGGGGGGCGCACTTTCAAACAATGAGCACTGGGGTGAGCGGACGGCGTCTCACCCACTTGCTTGTCTTGACAAGCAGATTGGCTTTCCTACACTCGCACCGACTGTGAAAGGGAATGCCATGCCGATCGTCAATATCACCTATGCCGACGTCCAACCCCGTGAAAGCCTCGAGCGACTTGCCCGACGTGTGCATGACGCCGTGACCGAGGAATTGGGCGTGCCCGATGCTGCGGTCAATGTGTTGCTCACGCCAGCGGGTCCGGCAAACTGGTACGCGGGCGGTCAGGATCTGGCCACGACATTTGCCGCGCAAAAGGACAAGGCATGACCGCCGCCGCAGCGTCGCGCTGGGTGCAGAACGGGGACATCCGATTGCATCTGCGCGAATGGGCTGGCTCGGAACCAGCGATTGTCGTGGTTCCCGGGATCACCAGTCCGGCCGCCACATGGGCCTTCGTGATCGAGGCGCTGGACCTGCCGAACCGGGTGATCGTGCCAGACATGCGGGGGCGCGGGCTCTCTTCCAGTCCCGCCAGTGGCTATGCGATTGCGGACTATGTGTCGGACATCGTGTGTCTTATCGAAAGCCTGGGAATAACTTCACCGATCCTTTTGGGACATTCGATGGGCGCACGCGTGGTTGCGGGCGTCGACGCTGCGCATCCGAGACTGTGTTCGGGTGTCATTGCGGTGGATCCGCCCCTGTCCGGGCCCGGCCGCGCGCCCTACCCCATGGCGCGTGACTTTTACCTCGGCCAGATGGCCAAGGTTCTGGCCGGCGCAACGGCCAAGGATCTTGCGGCAGCGGAACCCGGCTGGGAGGCCGCCCGCCTGCAAGAGCGCGTCCAGTGGTTGCCCAGCGTCGCGACCCAAGCCATCGATGGCACCTTGGCAAGCTTTCATGACGAGGACTTTCTGCCGATCTGGGCCAAGGTCAGCGCGCGTGCCTGTTGCATCGTTGGTGAGACCAGCAAGGTTGTCAGCCCGGACGGCCGAAACGAGATCGCTTCGGCCAACCCGAACGCGCCGATCCTGTCTGTGCCAGAGGCCGGGCACATGGTGCCGTTCGACAACCTGGGTGGTTTCGTTCAGTCCGTCCGCGACGTGCTTGCCGCTTGAAAATGAAGACCGTCGGCGGGGATGCCCTGATGCTTGAGCAAAGTCTGGATCATGCGTGCCAGTAGCGCGCGCTCTTCCGGGGCCAGCCCATCCACCCAGCTTTTGTCCTGCGAAATCGCCATATTGGTCAGTTGCTGCATCTTGGCCTGACCGGTATCGGTCATCTCAACGGCGATCGACCGTCCGTCATCAGAACTGGCCCGCCTTGAGACCAACCCCTTGGTCTCGAGTCGCCCAAGACCACGGCTGACCGAGCCGATATCGATCCCGATAAAGCGCGAAATGGCGCGCGGGGTGTTGGCCACCTCGGAATAGACCGAATGCAGGATGTTGAACTGCGCGGTGGTCAGCCCCGCCTTGGCCAGTTCACGTTCGAATTGCTGAAGAACTGCCGCGGACAAACGGTGCAACCAGAATGCCAGAAAATCGTGCACCGTGTAGTCATCATGGTCTTGTGACAGCTCGTCCATGCGCAGCTCATCCTCCCTGTTTGTCGCCAGTTTGTTGACCAAGGTCGCGGCCTGGTCACCTGAACTGCCTGTTTGGTTAGCGGTCCCGGCGGGTCTTGTTCAATCCAATATTGTGATTTGGATCCTAATCTTTTTTGCTTGACTAGACAAGCTTGTCACGACAAGCTGATTCACAGGAAGCAAAAAAACGACAATGCCAACCGACCGTTCGTGTTGGGGCAACAGGGAACAAAGCTTCGGCAAATCAAAGTGTTAGGCCGCATTTTGCGGCCCGGTATCTTGCGGCTTGCTGAACCGTGACACGTCTTTCCCTGCGGCACCTGGCCTGGACGGTGATTGGAACGACCAAGGGATAGGTAGCCTCGCATATGTCCGACCTGTTGAAAGATTTCGAGTTCGAAGACCTCTGCCGCCGCGAGCTTGAGCTCTGCGCCGTCAAGCCCGGCGAAACGGTGATTGTGCTGTCCCAGGGCGCGGACCGGCTGGACTATGCGGATGCGTTCATGTCGGCGGCCCGCAAACTGGGCGCCGAGGCCTATAACATCCGGTTGGGCAACACCTCGTCGGTGCTGAACGGCCCCGCCACGGCCGAGGTGGGCATCAACCCCCTGATGGGGAACCAACCTGCCGTGGACGCCCTGAAACAGGCCGATATCGTGATCGATCTGGTCTTCCTGCTGTGGTCCAGGGAACAGCACGAAATCCAGGATGCCGGCACGCGCATCCTGACGGTGATCGAGCCGCGCGGGACGCTCAAGCAGATGTTCCCCACCCCGGATCAACGCCGCCGGGTGGAGTTCTCGGCCGAGTTGATCCGCAAGGCCAAGACCATGCGCATCACCAATGCAGCAGGCATGGATGTGACCTACCAACTGGGCCACTACAAAGTGGTCGAGCAGTTCGGCTACACCGACACCCCCGGACGGTGGGAGGCATGGCCCGGCGGCTTTGTCTTTACCGGCGGCAACCCCGAAGGCGTCGACGGAACCGTTGTCATCGACACGGGCGATATCATTGTCATGCCCTTCCGCAGCTACGTGGACAAACCCATCACCCTCAAGATCGAGCGCGGCGCCATCACCGAGATCTCGGGCGGGCGCGATGCCGAGATGCTGCGCGAATACCTGGCCAGCTACAACGACCCCCGCGCCTACCAGACCAGCCACATTGGCTGGGGGGTGAACGAAAACGTCACCTGGACCTCGACCGCCCGCACCCAAAGCTTTGGCCAAGAGGCGCGCGCCTTCTATGGCAACGTGATGTTTGCCATCGGACCCAACACCGAGATGGGCGGCGACAATGACACCCCGGCCCATGTGGACATCCCAATGCGCAATTGCAGCCTCTGGCTCGACGATCTTCAGGTCATCGACGAAGGCGAGTTCCTGATCCCGGAACTGGACCTGCGCAAACCGGCCCTCGTCAAACAAGCAAAGATGGCGTCATGAATATCCAGACCCCACCGGTGATCGATGGATTTGACCCTCTGTCGCAGGATTTCCTGAGCAACCCGATCCCCCATATCCAAAACGCGCGCACCGTCTCGCCCGTGTTTTTCTACCCGCCGCTCGGGATGTGGGTCGTGACGGGCTATGACAACATCTGTCAGGCCGCGCGGAACACCGAGGTGTTTTCCTCAAAGGCCCTGGGCCTTGTGCCCCCTCCGGCGGATCTGGCCCATCGCGTGCCGGAAAAGATGGAAGAGCAGTTCATCATCGCCATCGACCCGCCGCAGCACACCGAAAGCCGCATGGGTCTGGCGCCGTTCTTCACCCCACGCAAGCTTGTCGCGCTGGAAGACGACATTCGGCGGATCGCCAATGAGCTGATCGATGACTTCATCGAAAAGGGCTCGTGCGAGTTCATGCATGACTTTTGCTATCCGCTGTCGCTGCGGGTCATCATGGAGCTTTTGGGCATCCCCCAGGACCGCGCTGCAGACTATCGCCGCTGGACGGACGATATCTTTCAGCTGTTCACGCCGCGTTCGGAAGACAACGTAAAGCCCATCACCGAAGAAGAGCGTCGCGCCCGTTGGAGCGGTGTCCTGGACTATAACGACTTCTTCGACGCGCTGTTGGACGAGCGCGAGCGCAACCCCCAAGACGACCTTGTGTCCAAGATGCTTCAGGCCAAGGACAAGGACGGCAACCCCGCGATCCCCCGGATGCGATTGCTGCGCCACATCCAGGAACTGGTCGCGGCGGGCAATGACACCACCGCCAACCTTTTGGCCGTCATGGTCCAGCTGTTGACCGACCACCCGGCACAGCGTGAAGATTTGGCGCAAAACCCCGAGTTGATGGCAAACGCCGTCGAAGAGGCCCTGCGCATTCGCGGCACCTCGCCCGGGTTGTTCCGCTTCACCACCCGCGAGACCGCGCTGGGCGGTGTGACGATCCCGGCCCATGCCAATGTCTGGCTGCTCTTTGCCGCGGGCGGTCTGGATGACGACAAGTTCATAGACGCCGCACGCTTTGACATCCGGCGCGAAAACGCCGATCAGCACCTGTCCTTTGGCCATGGCCGCCACGCCTGCATGGGATCACCCCTTGCGCGGGTCGAGATCAAGGCCGCGATGGAAGAGCTGCTGCGCCGCATTCCCGACATTCGCGTCACGCCCGGGCAGCGGCTGGACTATCTGCCGACCCTCACCGTGCTCGCGCTCAAGCATCTGACGGTGGAATGGACCCCGGCAGTCACAAAAACGCCCGAGGCGACCAAGACCAAGGACAGCGCGTGGACACCTCTGACTGTCATCGCGCGCAAGGCGGAAACCGAGGACGTTATCTCTGTGACGCTTGCCGACCCGGACGGCGCCACTTTGCCAGCATGGGACGCAGGCGCGCATGTGGACCTGCGGCTGCCTTCGGGGCTTGTGCGGTCTTATTCGCTTGCGGGCGACCCCAGTGACCGCACCGGCCATAAGCTGGGCATCCTGCGCGAGGCCGAAGGGCGCGGCGGATCGGCGGAATGCCACGCGGTGTTAAAGCCCGGCGCCACCATCGAGGTCTCGGCCCCCAGCAACCATTTTCCGCTCAAGCCTGCGCCGAAATATGTGTTCATCGCCGGTGGCATTGGGATCACGCCGCTTTTGCCAATGATCCGCACGCTGCAACAGCAAGGCGCGGACTGGACGCTGACCTATGGCGCCCGCAGCACGGACACGATGGCCTTTTTGGACGAAGTGCAGAGCTATGGTGACAAAGTCACCCTTGCCCCTCAGGACCAAGTTGGCCTTTTGGATCTGGACGCTCTGCTGTCTGCCACTGCTGAAGGCGCGCATGTCTACGCGTGCGGACCGGGCGCGATGCTGAAGGCGCTTCAAGAGAAATGCGCCACGCTTGGGTGCCGCGACCAACTGCATATCGAACACTTTAGCGCCGACGGCCTGGTCCTGCCCGATTTCGAAACCGAGCCCACCGCCTTTGAGGTCGAACTGTCCTCAACCGGGCAAGTGCTGCAGGTTCCAGCCAATCGCAGCCTGCGCGATGTGCTGCTGGAAAACGGGGCCAACGTCACCTTCTCGTGCGAGTCCGGCTATTGCGGCACCTGCGAAACCCGCGTGCTGGGCGGCACGCCCGAACATCACGACGTGATCCTGACGGACGAGGAAAAGGCCGAAGGCAGGCTGATGATGGTCTGCGTGGGGCGCTGCGCCAAGGCAGGCGGCCGCCTGGTGTTGGATATCTGAGCCATGACACAGGATTTTGAAAACCAAACGGCCCTGATCACCGGCGCAGCCAAGGGCATTGGGCGCGCGGTCGCCATTGCCTTGGCAGAGCGCGGAGCGCGGGTCGTCGTGGCCGATCTGGATCTGGCTGGCGCCCAAAGCGTTGCCGATGAGATCGGTGAAACCGCCATCGCCCTGCAGGTCGACGTGGCAAATGAGCCATCGGTTCTTGCCGCCTTTGACCAGATCAAGCGCGTGTTTGGCGGGCTGTGCATTCTGGTGGCCAATGCGGGCATCTACCCGCACATCCCGCTGGAAGAGACCAGCCTGGACGACTGGCGCAAGGTGGTAGACGTAAACCTGACGGGGGCGTTCCTGTGCAACCGTCAGGCCTTTGGACTGATGAAGGCGCAGGGCTATGGCCGCATCGTGAACATCGCGTCCGAGGTGTTTTATTCCGGTCTTGCCAAGACTTCGGCCTACACGGCCGCCAAGGGCGGCGTCGTCGGTTTGACACGCGTGGCTGCAAGCGAAGGCGCCCAGCATGGCATCTGCGTCAATGCCGTTGCGCCGGGGCTGATCGAAACACCGGGCGTGCTGTCCCAGATCGGCGAACACTTCGACGATGTCCTGCCCATCCAGGCGATCCAGCGACGCGGTCAGGCCGATGACATCGTTCACGCGGTGCTGTGGCTGGCCAGTTCCCAAGCCTCGTTCGTGACCGGACAAACAATCAGTGTCAACGGCGGCAGTACCTACCGCTGAGGAGAATCCAAGATGACAATAGCCACTCAGGAAACCCAGGAAGCGTTCTTCGCCGAACGCGGGTTTGGCGTCAAAATCGGCTTTGGCAAACGCCCCGCCGTGATCGTGATTGACTTGACCCTTGGCTTTACCGACCCGGCCCGGCCGCTTGGCTCTGACCTCGGATCTCAGATCGACGCAACCAATGTCTTGCTTCAGGCCGCGCGCAAGAAAGACGTGCCCGTTATCTGGAGCGCCGTGCGCTACGATGAAGAAGGTCTGGCCGACGCCGGGATCTGGGCCATCAAGCAAAAGGGCTCTGCATCGTTGACCGCCGATGGTGATGGCCACCTGGTCGATCCCCGGCTGGACCCCCAGCCACAGGACCAGCGACTGTTCAAGAAATACGCCTCGTGCTTTTTCGGCACCGACCTTGTGCCGCGCCTTGCCTCGGCCGGGATCGACACCTTGATCATGGTCGGCACCTCGACCTCGGGCTGTGTGCGCGCCACGGCGGTGGATTGCTGCCAGTACGGCTTCCGCCCCATGGTTCTGCGCGAAGGCGTCGGCGACCGCTCGGCCCCGGCCCATGACCAGGCGCTGTTCGATCTGCACCAGAAATATGCCGATGTGGTCAGCCTTGACGAAACCGTTGCGTACCTCGACACCCTCGAGGTGGCGGTATGAGCAACCTCAGACTGTCCTTTGCACTTGGCGATTACGATCGCGTCCGCCCGATGATGAACGGGGATGTGCAGATTGACGGGGTGGACCCGGTCTTTATGCGTCTCTCCCCGGAAGAGATCTTTTTCCGGGCCTTCCGCAATCAGGAATTCGACGTTTGCGAACTGTCGTTTTCCAGCTACCTGCTGCGTCTGGCGCGGGGCGACAGTGACTATGTGGCCATTCCGGCCTTTCTCAGCCGGGCGTTTCGCCATACCTGCATCCATGTGCGCAAGGACCGCATCAGCAAGCCCGAGGATCTGCGCGGCAAGCGGATTGGCATCCCCGAGTACCAACTGACCGCCCATGTCTGGGCGCGGGCCTTTCTCAAGGACGACTTCGGCATCCTGCCGCAGGACCTGACCTGGGTCCGTGGCGGGCTGAACGATCCAGGCCGGCCCGAAAAGATCAAGATCGCACTGCCGGATGGTGTCGAGATGCAGCAAGCGCCCGAAGGCCTGACAATCAACGCGCTGCTCGAAGCCGGAGAGATCGACGCCATCATGGCCCCGCGCGCGCCGCATGCCTTTGGGCAGGACCCCAACATCGGGTGGCTGTTTGACGATCCGGTCGCGGCATCGCTGGACTACTACCAGCGCACCAAGGTCTTTCCGATCATGCACGTGGTCGGCATCCGCAAAACTCTGGTCGAAGCGCACCACTGGCTGCCAGCCGCAGTGTTCAAAGCGTTCTGCCAGTCAAAAGCGGCCTGTCTAGACGCGCTGGCCGACACCTCGGCCACCAAGACCACGCTCCCCTTTGTCGAAGAGCGCCTGCATCAGGCGCGCCGGATCATGGGGCCTGATTTCTGGTCCTATGGCGTGGCGGGCAATCTTCCGACGCTCGAGGCCTTTACCCATCATCACCACGACCAGGGGCTCTCGCCCCGCAAGGTCGGCATCGAAGAGCTTTTCGCCCCGTCTGTCTACGAAACGGTCCGCATCTAGGGCGACAGAGCAGCCCCGAACAACACACCAAACGACCCAACCCCAACCAAAGCGGAAAACCGCAAGCACCAAACCAACAGTCCAATAGGAGACGCACCATGACCAAATCACTCAAAGCTGCCGCTGCCGGCCTTGCGCTTTTGGCGACGACCGCCACGGCCGAAGACGTGTTCCCCGTCTACAAGCTGGACGCCGTGCGCGCCAAAGGCTCTGCCCATGTGGATCTGCCGGCCGTGTCGGACTTCACATTCCTGGCAGGCAGCGGCCACACGTCTTATGACATGTGCCTTTTGATGCCGCACACCCAAGACCCCGTTTTCATTGCCTATATGTACGGTGCGATTTCTCAGGCCGAACGTCTGGGCCAGTCCCTGACCATCTTTGACGCGGGCGGCTATGGCCATGACGTCAACCAGCGTGCCCAGTTCGAGAACTGCCTGACCTCGGGCGCCAACGCGATCCTGATCCAACCGGTGAACCCGTCGGGCTGGGAAGCGGACATCGCCGATGCCCAGGAAAAGGGCGTGGTGGTTGTCAACGTTTCCGAGGCGCTTGACGCCATGGTCGATGGCCGCTCGGTCGTGGATTTCCGGGTCAACGGCAAGCTTTTGGGGGACACCATCCTTGGCGATCTCGAAGACGCCAGTGCCGAGGCCAAGGTTCTGGTCATTCCCGGCCCGGCCGGTCTGCCTTTTGTCGAAGACACCATTGTCGGCCTGCGCGAAGCCTTTGAGTCTACCGAGGTTGAGATTCTCGATGTCATGTATGGCGACATGGACCCGGCGGCCCAGCTCAAGCTGGTCGAGGACGCCCTGGTCACCTACCCGGACGTCAACTACATCGTCGGATCCGGTCTGACCGTCGGTCAGGCACAAAACGTTCTGGCACAGCGCGGCAAGACCGAAGACATCAAACTGCTGGCGACCTATCTCGACAAGGGCCTGCAAACCGCCATCGCCAAGGGCCGGGTTCTGGCCGGTGCGGCGGAAAGCTCGGTCATGTTGACCGCGATTGGCGTCAACCTTGCAGTTGCTGAATTGGAAGGCAGCGGCGCGCCCACCGACCTTATTCCTTCGGTCACGGTCGTGACAAAGGCCAACGCTATGGATGAGATGGTCGAGAAAGCCAACTTTGCCCCTCAGGGCTGGAAACCGGTGTTCAAGACCAACTGATTTCCTTTCAAAAGGTTGGGCGGAGCGCAGTCTTCGCCCAACGCCGAGCTGCCAGCCAGGACACGAACCATGACACAGCTTAACGCTCAACTTCGACGGGAGCCGGCCACGCTCACCCCCGTTCTGACGCTCACCGGTATTGGAAAGTCATTTCCCGGGGTGCGCGCTCTGGATGGCGCGGAACTGGAACTGCGCGCGGGCGAGGTCCATGTGCTGTTCGGGGAAAACGGCGCTGGCAAATCGACACTGATCAACATCATCTCGGGCGTGTTTTCCCAGGATGAAGGCCAGATGATGCTGAATGGCAAGCCATGCCAGTTTCGCAACGTGCACGAGGCCCGCGCCGCAGGGATCGGCGCAATGTTCCAGGAATTCAGCCTCGCGCCGCATCTGACGGTCGAGGAAAACATCGTATTGGGCAATGAGCCTGCCCGGGGCGGTGTGCTGCGCCCTCGCGAAACCCGCGCCCTGGTTGATGAGGTTCTTGAGCGCTGCAGCTTTGCGCTCGATCCCCGCCGCGAGGTCAGCACGCTGAACCGGGCCGAACAACAGATGGTCGAAATGGCCAAAGTGCTGTTGGTCGAGCCCAAGATCCTTATTCTGGATGAACCGACAGCATCCCTGTCAGAGGCCGAAACCCAGACGCTGTTTGCCCTTGTCGATGAGCTGCGCGCCAAGGGTGTCGCGATCATCTACATCACGCACCGCATGCGCGAGATCAATCAGATTGCCGACCGCATCACCGTCATGCGCGATGGCCGCCACGTGGCAACGCTGGACGCCGATCTGGCGGACCACGACCGGCTGGTCGAACTGATGACCGGGCGCAAGGTCGGCAACCTCTATCCCAGCCGCAGCACACCCATTGGCGAGCCGATCCTGACGCTAGAGAATTTTGGCACCGAGGACCAAACCCTGCACGATATCAGCCTGACCCTTAGACGCGGAGAAATCCTCGGGCTGGCCGGGCTTGTCGGCTGCGGAAAGTCCGAGATCGGGCGCGCCATCTTTGGCGCGCAGGCCTTTGACCACGGTACACTGACCGTTGAGGGCACTGTCATCGACAAGCCAACCCCGCGCGCCATGCTGCGACAGGGGGTGTGCTATATCTCATCCGACCGTCGCCACGAAGGTCTGATGATGGGGCGCAACACTTCGGACAATATTGCCTTGTCCGCCCTGCCCCGCGCCGAGTTCTCGCGCAACGGCATTCTACGCCTGATCTCTGAACGGCGACTGGTCAAGGCGCTGGCGGAAAAGATCCACCTGCGCCCCATGACCCTTGATGCCGATGTGGCGAACTACTCTGGCGGCAACCAGCAAAAGATCGTCATCGCCCGCGCCCTTGCCACGCGACCCGAGATTCTGATCCTTGATGAGCCCACCGTCGGGGTAGACGTGGGCGCCCGGGTCGAGATCTACAAATCCATCGTTGAACTGGCAGACGAAGGGACCAGCATCTTGCTGATCTCGTCGGACATGCCGGAAATCATCCACCTCTGCGACCGGTGCTATTCCGTCTCGGGCGGCACCATCACCGACGAAATGACCGCCAGCGAAGTCTCTGAAGCCCGACTTCTGGACAGCTTCTTCCGCGAACACGCTCCAAAGGACTGACCCTATGACGCAAACTTCGACCTCTGTACCCAGTCCTGCCGAAAACGCCGCACGCGCGCCGGGACACCGCGCCCTGGGATGGCTGAAATTCGCCTTCCTGCGCTTTGGTATCCTGCCGTTCCTGCTGCTGGTGGTGCTGGTGGCCTTTGGCGCGGCCGAACCTCGGTTCCTGTCGGGTGAGAACCTGTTGAACGTGGCCCGCCAGTCGACATTCCTGATCATCGTCGCCATGGCGCAGGCCTTTGTCATTCTGAACGAGGGGCTGGACCTGTCAGTTGGCTCGCTTGTGGGACTGGTCACGGTCACCACGGGCGTGGTGATGAACGCGCAGATCTTTGGCGGTGCGGACATTCCGACCGCGATTGCCATGGGCATGGCGGCGGGCCTTGGGGTCAGCCTGATTGTCGGAATGATCAATGGCGTGTGCATTTCCTTCTTTGGGTTCAACCCCTTCATCACCACGCTGGCCATGATGACCGCCCTGACCGGCGTGTCGCTGACGCTGAGCAACGGCGTGCCCGTGGGCGGTATTCCATTCGAGTTCGGCGAGGTCTTTTCGATCAACCGGTACCTTGGGCTGCAGGCACCTCTGATCGCGGTGATCGTCATCTTTGCGGGCGGCTATTTCCTGCTGCATCACACGGTTTTTGGCCGCCACCTCTACGCCACCGGCTCGAATGAGCGCGCGGCCAAACTGTCGGGTATTCCGACCAGGTCGATCCGCTTGGTGTCTTACCTTCTGTGCTCGGTCGTGACGTGCTTTGCGGGTCTTTTGATGCTGGCCAGAACCGGGACCGGGGCCGCGGGAATTGGATCGCAATACGCGCTTGAATCGGTCGCGGCCTGCGTGATCGCGGGCGTGTCCCTGATGGGGGGCGTGGGCCGGATCGGCAATGTCATTCTGGGCGCGCTGTTCCTGACGCTGCTGAACAACGGTATGAACATCCTGCAAGTGCAAAGTTACCTGCAAAAGATCGTCCTTGGCGTCATCCTTCTTGTCGCTCTGGGCGGCGACCGTATACGCCTCCGCTTGTTGGGAGAGCGCAGCTAAGCTGCGCTGCCGGATAGACCCATGAACACAGTTCCAAGTGATTTGATCGGCAACAGGCATCAGCGTGTCGATGCCGTCGCCAAAGCGCGGGGAGAGCATATGTTTCCCTCCGATCTGGCCAGTGACGGTGCGCTGTTCCTGCGTCTGGCCCGGGCCGACCGGGCGCATGCGCGCCTTGTGTCAATCGACACCACACGGGCCCTTGCGGTGCCCGGTGTCGTGGCCGTGCTGACCGCAAAGGACATTCCCGGAGACCGCCTGTTTGGCATGATCCAGCGCGACCAGCCCTTTCTGGCCGAAGACCGGGTTTTGTATGACGGAGAGGCGCTTGCCGTCATCGCAGCCGAGACAGAGGCCGCCGCCCGCGAGGCTGCTGCTTTGGTGGAGGTGACTTACGAAGACCTGCCCGTGGCGGGCTTTCCCCCTGCGCCCGGCGATCCGCTTTTGCATGACACACGGTATTGCATCGACATGGATCTCGGCTTTGGGACGCAAGCCGACGCAGCGCCTGCCCACGACATTGAGATTGCCTTTGAAACACCACGCCAAGAGCACGCGTTCCTTGAGACCGAGGCCGGGATTGCCTGGATCGAGGACGGCGTCCTGACCCTCTCGGTCGGGGGGCAAAGCCCGCATTTCGACGTGGCCGAGATCGCCGCCGGGCTGGGCATTGAGCAGACCAAGGTCCGGGTGCTCAACCCCATGATGGGCGGCGCGTTTGGTGGCAAAGAGGACATGAACGTGCAGTTCCCGCTCGCGCTGGCGACGTGGATCACCGGACGCCCCAGCCGCCTCATGTATGACCGCGATGAATCCATCCGCGTGGGCGTCAAACGCCACGCTTTTCAGACGCGCTGCCGCGTGACGGCGGATGCGCAGGGGCACCTGATGCACGCGGATGTGGAGATGCTGGCCGATGCGGGCGCCTATCTCGCCTATACGCCGGTCGTGACCAATCAGGCGACCGAGCATTGCACAGGCCCTTACAAATTCGCCAGCACCAAGGTGCGCACCCGAGCCGCCTATACCAATAACGGCATTGCCTCGGCCTTCCGGGGGGTTGGCGGTCCGCAATCGCTTTTGGGCATCGAACAGGCCATGGACGTTCTGGCGCGTCAAAGCGGCATCGACCCATTTGAGCTGCGCCGCCGCAATCTGCTGAAGGCCGGCGATCTGGCCGGGCCCGGTTTCCGGCTTCAGACCGACACTCTGTTGGCCCCTCTGCTGAACGCCGCTGAATCGGGCGCGCTTTGGCAAGGGCGTGACGCTTATCGCGCCGCAGCACCCGCATGGTGCAAGCGCGGAGTGGGCATGGCATCGGTCTGGTACAGCTATGGCCTTGGCGCCGGGGGCGAGGCCGGTGCAACGGTGCGGCTGTCACAGGCCCCAACCGGGCGCTTTACCCTTGAGTTGGGGGTACCGGACGTTGGCAACGGCAATCTGACCGCATTCTTGCAGATCGCCGCCGAGGGGCTGGGGGCCCGGATCGAAGACCTTGACTATGTGATGGGCGACAGCGCGGGTCCGAACTCGGGCGCGACCCATGGATCGCGTACCATCTATGTTGTGGGCAACGCCGTGGCCAAGGCCGCCTCAGAGCTGCGCGCAAAGCTGGATGCAGGCACCGACGACCCGGTGGTCGAGGCCTTTTTCCAGCCGGTCCAACCCGAAATGCTGGTGCGCGGCATCCCCCATATCGACTACAACTACATCGTGCAGGTGACCGCGCTTGAGGTCGACACTCTGACGGGCGAGGTCTCTGTTGCGGCGATTGAAAACCACGTGGAAACCGGCCGGATGATCAACCCCCAAGGGGTTGAAGGCCAGATCGATGGCGCGGTCGCGCAGGGGCTTGGCCTTGCGCTTTACGAAGATCTGGTGCTGGAAGAAGGACGGGTAAAGAACCCCAATTTCACCAATTACATCCTTCCGACCCTACTGGATCTGCCAGCCTCAACCCGGACGTATCTTTATGAAAACCCGGACCGGACCAATCCCTTGGGCGTGCGCGGGCTTGGCGAGTTGGGCCTGCCCGTGACCCCCTGTTCCATTGCAAACGCCGTGGCCGACGCAACCGGGCTGCGCTTTGACCGGTTTCCCATCTCACCGCAAGCGGTCCTTGACGGCCTGCGGCAGGAGCAAGGCAAATGACCACAGTAAACGTGAACGGCACGAAACACGCCGTAGAGACAGACCCCCGCCGCCCGCTTCTGGACGTGCTGCGTGAAGACCTGAACCTGCGCGGCTCGAAACACGGCTGCGGCGAGGGCGAATGTGGCGCGTGCACGGTGATCGTGAATGGCGCGCCGGTCTGCGCCTGTCTGGTGCTTGCAGGTTCGGTCGAAGGGGCCGAGGTGACGACGATCGAGGGCATGGACAACGACCCCGTCGGCACAGAAATCGTGCGAAACATGGCCAATGCCGGGGCGGTTCAATGTGGCTTTTGTATCCCGGGCTTCGTGATGCAGGGCTGGGACGCGGTTCAGAGGGCCAGCGGCAAGGACCCCGAGACGCTGCGCGCCGAGCTGGGCGGAAACCTGTGCCGGTGTACAGGCTATGCCAAGATCCTTGAGGCACTTCAGACCACCGCTGCGACGCGGCCCGTGTCGCCGATCCGTGCGCGGCGGCCTGATCCCGTCCCGGACCTGCGTCTGAACGGCTATCTAAGACCGGCGACAATGGATGCGCTGCGTGATGCCTTGCGCGACCCAGGCGAAAAGCTGCGTGTGATAGCAGGCGGAACGGACCTCATGGTGCAGAACCGTCATGGGCTGGAAACGCTCACGCTGCTGGATCTGAGTGGACTGACAGAATTGACCCGGATCGACAGTTTCGACGACCGGATCGAGATCGGCGCCGGGGCTTCGTGGACCGACATCCGCGAGAATGCGCAGATCCGGGAACACGCGCCGGTGCTGGCACTGGCCGCCGCAGAGGTCGGCGCGCGCCAGATCCAGAACCGCGCAACGATCGGTGGCAACCTGGCCAATGCCTCGCCTGCCGCGGATGGCGTGCCACCCCTGGCGATCTATGATGCGCAGGTTCTGTGCCTGTCGGCCAAAGGCGAGCGTGCGGTGCCGATACAGGCGTTTATCACCGGGCCCGGCAAAACATGCCTAGAACCGGGCGAGATCATTCGCGCCGTTTCAGTCCCCGTTGAGCACGACCGCCAAGACACTGTGGCGTTCTTTGAAAAATCCGGCCCCCGCAAGGCGCAGACCATCTCGCGCGCGTCGGTGGCCTGCCATATCTGGACCGCCTCGGACGGCACCCGCGCTGTGCGGATCGCCATTGGTGCCGTGGCCCCCACCGTGCGCCGCGTCCCGGAGGCCGAAGCATTGCTGCGCGAGACACCCGACGCGATTGAGGCGGCGGCCGATCTTGTAAGACAAGCGGCCTTACCTATTTCCGACATCCGCGCCAGCGCCGACTACCGGATGGATCTGGTCCAGGGCCTGTTCAAGCGGGGCTTTTTGCGGGCAACTCAGGCATGATCCGACTGTCGCTTCGGCCCTGGCAACGGGCCGCGCCTTTTGTCAGAAGCCCAGGTTCTGTGCCCCGCAAAGCCAATGTCGTTGTCATCGGGGCCGGTCTGGCTGGCCTGTGCACCGCGCTTTTTCTGCACGAACGTGGACACGACGTGGTCGTGCTGGACAAAGGGCCGCTCGGCGGCGAACAATCGCGCCGCGCCTTTGGCTGGGTCTATGCCAACGGCTGGCACCCCGAGAAACTGGAATTGGCACTGCGATCCCGCGCGCTTTGGGCCGGATTTTCCGAGCGTTTGGGACGCGATGTCGGGTTTCGCCAAAGCGGCAACCTGACAATCGTGGACAGCGCCGCGGATCTTGAGGCGCAAGAGCACTGGCTGAACGAGGCACGTCAGGCCGCGCCCGGTATTGACGCGCAAATCATCGAAGGCCGCGCGCTGGAGACGCTGGTGCCCGATGCGTCGAGATCCTGGCGCGCCGGGGTCTGGCAACCCGGTGACGGGACAATTGAGCCGGAATGGACCATGGCGCAGTTGGTTCAGGGGATCGAGACCCTGGGAGTCCGCATGGTGTCGTCCTGCGCGGTGCAAAAGATCGAGCGCGCCGGGGGGGCGGTTTCAGGCGTACTCACCGAAAAGGGGCCGATCGACGCGCGCACCGTGGTGGTCGCAGGCGGTGTCTGGACAACCAAATTGGTGCGGGCCTTGGGCGTTTCCCTGCCCCAACTGGGGATCGCAAGTTCGATGCAGGTCTTGTCCGCCGGACAGGGCCCGCTGGCAGGCGCGGGCTTTGGGCCGGATTTCGTGTGGCGTCGGCAAAATGACGGGCGCTACGCGGTGGGAACCTTGTCCCACACCGCTTTTGTCACTCCCGACACGCTGCGGTTTATCCGTGATTTCCTGCCCTCGCTGAAAGAGACCCGCGATATGATGGAGATCGGTCTGGGCGCTGACTTTTGGACAAGGCTTGACCCGCTGAGGCAGCGCGACCTGTGTGGTCGGGTGGATGTCAAAGCGCTGGACGAAAGCCGGGCTGCGCTGGGGCGGGCGTTCCCGGATCTGGCGCGGGCCAGACGCGAAGACCAATGGGCGGGCATCATTGACGCCGTTCCCGACAGCACGCCAACTGTTGGCCCCGTCCCGAATGTCAGCGGGCTGGCCGTCATCACCGGGTTTTCCGGCAACGGCCTGTCCAACGCCCCCGCCGCCGCCGAAATGCTGGCCGAGATCATCGATGGCGCGACGCCGACCTGCGATCCGCGCATCTATCGGCCTGAACGCTTTGCCACGTCCGAGCCTTTTGTGTTCCGGCATTAACAGACCAATCCCGCGATACCCCCGGACCAGACCGCACCCCCAAAAGGTCGGGCAAACCAAGATGTCCGTGACCACTCGTTTCCGGCTGCACAAAGTGCGCGCTACTCACGCTCGCCGTAGCTGAAGTCGAGCGCTGGCAAGCCATCCACACTGGCGTGAAGGCGGTCGCCGGGCACAACCGGGCCGACTCCGGCAGGTGTGCCCGTCATGATCAGGTCGCCGGGTTGAAGCCGGTAGAGCGTCGACAGAAAGGCGACCAGCTCTTCGACTGTCCACACCATCTCGGACAGCGGCGCGGACTGGCGGGTCTCGCCGTTCACGTCCAACCGGATGGATGCCCCTTCCAGCCCATTCAATCCCTCGGCACGTGCCAGCGGGGCAATAACGGCCGACGCTTCAACATCCTTGGCGGCGTCCCACGGGCGGCGCTTGTCCTTGGCCTCGGACTGCAGGTCGCGCCGCGTCATGTCCAGCCCGACGGCATATCCGAAAATGGCATCCGAAACGGCATCCGGATCGACGCGAAACAGCGGTTTGTCCAAAGCCACAACCAATTCGACTTCGTGGTGATAGTCGGACGTGCCCGCCGGGTAAGGCAGGTGCGCCCCGTGACCTGCCAGGTGATGAGCGGATTTTGTAAAGAAGAAAGGCGCATTGCGATCAATGGTGTTGCCCAACTCTGCGGCATGCGCCACGTAGTTGCGGCCAATGCAAAAGATCCGGCCGACAGGGTAATACGTGTCTTCCCCCGAAACGGGCAGGCATGGCTGAGGCCGCGCCTCGAAGCAAAAGCGCATCTGCTGATCCTTTCTTGTCAATCCGATCGGGGGCTCAGGCGGAATTGCCCTTGCCATCCCTCACGTCCTTGAGGGCCGACAGCACTTCGGACTGGGTCCGCGACTGTTCCCGCACAAGTGCACGCACCTCTTCGGTTTGCAAGGCGGCACGACGGTTGACACGGTAAATGCCCCAGAGCCCCAGCAACAGGAAGGCCGGCCAGCTGAAGATGATCCAGACCACAAAGAGAAAAACGAAAAACATGATCGCCGGATCCACCGAAGACCCGGCCAGCATCGCCTGAAGAGCGATCATGATATCGGGAAGCGTCTGCGCCCCGCTTTGAAATGCCATCGCGACGGCCCAGATGATTGCCCCTGTGGCGACAAGATAGATCAGCCCAGTAAGGCCCATGAGAAATGCCAACAAATCTACTCTCCCTAATTGACGCGCCGGGCGCTTGGCGTCGCACGCGATGCCAGTTGCCCTTTACGTAAACCTATTCTGCCTGTCCGGGCGGCTTCCGTCCAGTTGGGGAAATCCCTACCGCGCCAATACGATGTCGGCCCTCAATCCCCCCAGCGTCGCGCTTTCGGCAAGGCGCAACATGCCGCCATGCGCTCGGGCGATGTCGGCGGCAATGGCCAGACCCAACCCGACACCGGGCCCCTTGTCCTGGTTGCGCGCCGGATCCAGCCGCACGAATGGCCGAAGCGCGTCCTCGCGGCTTTCCTTGGGAATACCCGGACCGTCATCTTCGACCGAAATCCGCAAGGTCTTGGGCGTCAGCAGGACCGAGACCTGACACCGCGTGCCATAGCGCACGGCGTTCCCGATCAGGTTCTGAACGGCACGGCGGATCGCCTCGGGTTTCAGGACCACCTCGCCCTGCCCTTCCTGCAGCACCAACGAGACCTCTCCGCCGCCGCGTCTGGCGTCTTCGACCGCCTCTTGTACCAGCGCAATGGGATCGGTTGCCACCGGATCGCCGCCGGCGGCATCCCCGCGCGCGAAATCGAGGAACGCATCAATCAGCCGTTGCATGTCGGCGACATCCCGTTCCATCGGCTTGCGGGTCTCGTCATCCAGCAGCTCCATCTCCAGCCGCAGCCGGGTCAGCGGGGTGCGCAGGTCGTGGCTGACCCCTGAAAGCATCATCGTGCGCTGCTCGATATGCCGTTCGATCCGGGCCCGCATGTCCAGAAAGGCATTTCCCGCCGCACGCACCTCGACCGCACCGCTGGGTGTATAGGCCACCGAACGCCCCCGCCCAAAGGCCTCTGCCGCGCGCGCAAGCCGGGTGATGGGCCGCAACTGGTTGCGCATGTAGATAAAGGCGATCACGGTCATCAGGGCACCGAAGAACACCATGTTCACCAAAAGCTGGTGTGGGTTCGAGGCCGACGCACGCCGCCGCTCGAATTGCACGCGCTGCACCCCGGTGTCCTGATCCAGAAAGACCACGACCCGCCGGCCATCGCTCAGATCGACAGAGGCCAGGTCCGGCAACGTTTCGCGCAGGGTCCGGATCACGACGATACCGGTGAAATCATACCATGGTCGCACGTCCGCCCCGGGCAGCGCCGAGCGCGGCAGCTCGGCGGTCTGGATCGAAAGCGCCTCGCCCAGATCCGGGGTCCCGGCCAGGACGACCCGGATCTCGCGGGCCACTTCGCGGCTCATCTGCTGCGTCACGCCTTCGAAGTGGCGCTGGATGAAGACAACCGAGACCACGAGTTGCAGCGTGACCACGGGCAAGATCAGGATCAATGCGGCGCGGCCGTACAGGCCTCGGGGCATATAGCGTTTGAGCCATCTGAAGAACATGCGCTAAGGCTATCGTGCCCGCCTCGGGCCGTCCAAGCTGAAAGTGCACAATGCAAGATCCCGACCCCAGTTTCCGCCCGACGCCCGGTGTCGCCGAGACACTGCGCCCTGGCCTGAGGCGCATCCTGGCGCCCAATGCCTCGCCGATGACGTTCCGAGGAACGAACACATACGTGCTGGGCACCGAAGGTCTGGCCGTGATCGACCCCGGCCCCGAGGACCCCGCACATCTGCAGGCCATCCGGGCCGCGGTGACCACGGGTCAGCGCATCTCGCATATCATCGTCACCCATGCCCATGTGGACCATTCCCCGCTGGCGCGCGCCTTGGCTGCCGAAACGGGTGCGCCCGTCTGCGCATTCGGCCCCGCCGAAGCCGGGCGCAGCGCGCAAATGCAGGCGCTTGCGGCCCAGAACGTGGTCAGCGGCGGAGAGGGTGTCGACCTGCCCTTTGCCCCCGACATCGATCTGCCGGACGGAGCGCAGATCAAGGGCGAGGGGTGGACCCTGGACGTGCTGCATACGCCCGGACATATGGCCAACCATATCTCTCTGGCATGGGAGGACGCCTTGTTCAGCGGGGACCATGTCATGGGCTGGGCAACCTCGATGGTGTCCCCCCCTGACGGTGACCTGACCGCCTTCATGGCGTCGTTGGAACGTCTTCGAGCCCGCACCGACGCCGTGTATTTCCCCGGCCACGGCGCCCCCATCAAGGATCCCATAGCGCGGGTCTCGGCCTTGATTGCGCATCGAAAAGAGCGCGAAGCACAGATCATCGCTGCTTTGGAGGGCGGGCCAGGCGATGTCGAAGGGCTGACTCGGGCGATTTACACGGATGTCGACCCAAGGCTGCTGGGTGCCGCCGCACGCAATGTCCTGGCGCATCTTCTGGACCTTGAACAGCGCGGGATCGTCACCCGCCCCAAAGGCAAAGCAACCGAGGTCTCATATTCGCTGTCTTGACCGATGATTCAATGACTTAAGGGGCACGGCGGCACATACGGTCCTGCATGCCCAGGATTTCTGGTGCGGTGAAAATTCGTGAAACAAACTTGTAAAAACCGTCTTGCGAAGCCCGCACGCCTTCGCTATACGCCCCCTCATGTTCCGGCGTAGCTCAGCGGTAGAGCAGTTGACTGTTAATCAATTGGTCGTAGGTTCGATCCCTACCGCCGGAGCCAATAAATCTAGGGGCGTCAATGGATTAGACCATCGGCGCCCTTTGGTTTTTGTGTCACGAAAAGTTATAAACAGTTATAAACTTTTTCGGGGCAGATTTCGGTCGCTCACAGGCATGGCTCCCCTTCTCTACTGAGAGCGCAAGCTGCACATCGATAAGGCTGCAAGCCAAGCCAAGGAATCTTGCAATTCTGGCTGGGTCTGGCAACCTTACCAAAGAGGCAAAAGTTGCGGATTGGCAGAGATTTAGATGAGCGCAGACTTCAAACAAACACTATGGAAAGCAGCAGACAAGCTGCGGGCGCAGATGGACGCTGCTGAGTACAAGCACATCGTCTTGGGACTCATCTTCCTTAAGTATATTTCAGACACCTTCGTAAAGCAGCAAAACAAGATCCGAGAGATGGTGTCTGATCCTAACTCGGAATACTTCATCAGTGAGGATCCCGCCGAGTACGCAGACGAGCTAGAAGAGCGGGATTTGAGGTGCCCCTAGTTTCCTAGACGCCTGCCTTTTCCAGTTTGAGCTGTCGTTCTTCGAAGTCAACGGGCGACAGCATGCCGTTGTTCGTGTGTTTGCGCTTTGGGTTGTAGAATAGCTCAATGTA